>NZ_LQOL01000033.1 GCF_002101555.1 Mycolicibacterium canariasense | reverse complement strand
TGTGTTCCTCGTTGATTCCGCACCCTCAAACCAAGGGCGGTCACTGTCTTACACACAGCGATTCCCGTTACAGATAATGTACGCGCACCTGGTCGGGCCAGTACCGTCGCCGCGTGTGCGCAGCGTCCATCTCGCACAGCCACAGCACGATCGGACGTGTCGTCTGCGGCTCGTTGGTTTCCGGGTCGATACCGAGATCGTGGTCCAGGCTCAGATCGGTGACGGTTCTGGTGGCCAGCGCTCTGATCGCCTCGGCGGGCCGGGTAACCCACACCCAGCCCTCGGGTGCGGGGCGTTCGTCGTCGACCCAGAGCTTCACGCCGACAGTGTGCGCGGGCCCGCCAGCGCCTTCACCCTGTCCGGACGGAATCCGGACCAGTGTTCGTCCCCAGCGACGACAACGGGTGCGCTGAGGTATCCCAGGGCCGTCACATAGTCGCGGGCATCGCTGTCGCGGCTGATGTCGATCGTCTCGTAGGCGACACCGGCCCGGTCGAGTGCTTTGGCAGTAGCGGTGCACTGTACGCAGGCGGGTTTGGTGTACATGGTGACGGTGGTGAAGGCGGACATGGTGAGTTCGTCGCTCCGTTCTCGAACGTTGTGAGCCAGCAGAAGAGTCAGTGCAGGCAACCCCACGAGGCGCATCCGGGCGCCCCGCAGAGTTGCGGACAGGTGTTCTCGGTGTTGGCCTCGGTCAGTCGATCTATCTCGCGGTCCAACTGCGCGCCTGGATCGTTGGGCCGCGGGTCTGCTCGTCCGGTCACGGAGCCGGGGGAGGAGGGGGCGCAGGTGCGGGCTCAGACACCGTCAATCCGCCGGAGGTGCCCTCCAGACGCCCGGGTACCTCGACCTCGGTGATCGCGGTCTGCAGCCGCGCGGTGGTGTCCTCGGCACGCGAACTGGTCGCCGTGCGCTCGGCCACCGACAGCTGCACCACGCCCTTGTCGACCAGCTGAGCTGTCACGTTCCCGTTGCGGTAGACCGCGATCGACGGATCGGGGGTGGCCGTCTCGATCCTTGACTGCGGTGACGGGGCGATGCCCGCGACTGCCTCTTTGAGCGGAAACTGGATCCGGCCCAGCTGATTTCCGATGTCGACCCAACCCACGAAGGACGTCGGCACCCCGATCGTCGACCAGAACGCCGAATTGGCTCGCAGGAACGTCGAACCCGCTGCGACCAGAAGTTCAGCGGTTTCGGACCCGGACTTCACCGTGCCGATCGAGTCTCCGCTGGCGGCCTGCACCGCCTCGGTCACCTCGAACTTGGCCACGGGCGTGGTCACCTGATGGGTCAGGGTGATGTACCCCTGTGACAGCCGCTCGGAGACCAGCGTCGCGGCCAGCTTCTCGGTGACGGTCAGCTCCCGGTCCGGCGGCGGCGGAGGTGCCGGCTCGGTGCGTACCGCCAGCCAGACCGTCAACGGAGCGGCCACCAGGGCCCACACCAGTGCCAGCACCACACCCGAACGGATCAGTTTGGTCTTCACCGTAGAGCTGGGCAGCTCCCACATCTCGCGCACTATTCGGCTCCATTCTCCGCATGTAGCCCCGTCCCAGGGGATCTCGCGCGAAACGTAGCCGTGCACCGCGGTCGGTGGCGTGCTGCGGCGCGCAGTTGCTGAGTCGCAGACAACGAAACACCGTCGGCCCCGAAACCGGGGCCGACGGTGTTTGTCGGTGTGGTCGGCGCGGTGGCCGGCAGACAGGCCTACACAGCCAGGATCGCCGAGGACCCCAACGCCTGCAGCGTGTCGAACGTGACGTTCTCACTGGTGGTCTCAGCTGCGCGCTCGCCCAGCTGCTCCAGGCCAGCCGCCAGCATCGAGACGAACTCCGCGGTAGTGGTGCCCTGCTGCGCCACTGCTCGCAACGAGTCGGCGTCGTTACCCGGCGGGGTGACCGCAGCTGCGGCAGCGGTTGCGGTGGATGATGCCGTCGCGAAGCCGGTGGTCTCGGCAACCAGGCCAGCGACCTGGCTCACCACGTCAGCGAAGCTGGAAACTCCGGTGATCATTGTGTTCTCTCTTCCATGGTCGGATGATGCAGTACCCCATTGTCTCATCAGTCGCGCACCAGATGCATGTGCAACGACATCTGCATCGCAAATCGCTGCACACAGCGAGCCGGCGCGGTGAGACCCCGGAGTCAGCGTCGCCGATGGAAGAGGCCACCATAGACGCCGTGAGCACCGATGCGAGTTCGTTCAGCACCCGCGAAACGCCACGACGGCGACCCGCAGGCGAGACCGTCGCCGACTTCACCATGCTGGTGCGCGTACCCGGGAAGCCGGCCAGTTTCCGTGCCTTCACCGAACCGGAGCGCGGAGAAGCCGAGCAGTACGCCGAACGGACAGGTGGCACCCTGATTGAGCTGCCGCTACCGCTGCCGGACTCTGCTGCGGTGCCGCCCGCGTGAGCGTGGATCTCAGCCCACCGCGCGCGGCTGAGGAAGGCTCAGCGGACGCGGGAACTCCGCGGGATCCTCGGTCATGAAGTGAATCGAGGACATGACAGCCGCGGCCAGTTCCGCCCCGGTGCGCTCGGTCACCGGACCTGCCAGCCGCACCAGCGGAAGCCCGCCCACCACGCGTACATCGATCTGGGTCATCGCTGCCCCTGCGTTGCCGCCGGCACCCGCAGCGCGTTGCGCAGGCAGTAGCGGGCGTTGTCGACATCTCCGGCCTGCAGGTCGACCAGCGCCGCTGACAGCAGGTAGCGCACCCATGTCTGGGCGTAGCGCTCACGGCCCAGTCCGTCACCGCTCCATCGCGCCGTCACGGCACGCTCGAGCAGCTCTGCCGGTGCCACCGACGGCCTGCCCCACACACCGCACAGGTAGTCGAATACATCCTCGATGTCGCCGGTGTCGATGGCGTCGAACGCGTGGCGTTCCGTGGTGGCCGGCGCGGTGTTCACCTCGTCGACATCGGCCGCGGACAGCACCAGCACGCCCAGCTGGGACGCCGACAGGTCCGTACTCACCAGCGAATCCAGGGGTGCGATCAAGCCCACCTCGGCTGCCGCCAGCAGCGGACGCCACGGCTGGGCACATCCCAGCCAGCGATCGACGAACCGGTCAGGCACCGCCGTGATCAGCGGTGTCAGGTGCGCAGGTGCTTTCACCCCCGGCGCGAGGAAACTCAGCCCGTCGCTGGTGGCGAACACCGCCTGCGAACCGCTCAAACCAACGGCCACCGTGGTCGGTTCGCCGCTGCGCTGATGGCCGTGCACCAGCGATGCCGCCATCGAGGCTGCGATGTGCTGCATGTCGGTGGCGTGGACGAGCCCACGCCGTTCGGCGCCGAAGTCGACCAGCGCCGTGTCCGCGGGAGGTTCCGGCCGGTAACCGGGGCGTCGGTCCTCGACGTCAGTGCCTGAACCTCCACCCGCGCCCTGCCCGGCCGAACCGCCGCTGGCCGGCTGCGCGGCGGGGCCGGGCGCAGCACCGCCCATCATCGGCGCCATCATCGGGCCCATCATCGGCGCTGCCCCGACGGGAGCCGCACCGGTGGGGGCTGCGGCTGAACTCAGGGGCGCGGCGAGGGTGGCGGCCTCACCGGAAGACACCCGCGTCTGCGGGGAGGCCAGTGTGTCCGACCCCAGCCCGCCACCACCAGAAGACAGTGTCGTGCCCACCGAGCCCGACGAAGGCAACGACGTCGCCGGGGCAGTGGTCGGCACACCGGCTTCGCCCGTCGACAGGGCAGCGGCACCGGCCTCGGTGCCGGGATAGGGCGCAAGATCCTGATCCTCGCCGGTCTCGGACCCCGCCGCGGGGGATCGTCCGCCGTTCTCGCCGGCGGTGCTGCCGCCGCTGAGCGGTGAGGTGCGTGCAGCAGGGCTCTCCTCACGGCTCTCTTCCGAAGACTCGCCCCGCGCACTGGAAAGCGACGCGCCCTGGTTTGTCAGCCCCGCGGCGGTGGTCAGCTTTTTCAGTGCGTCGTCGGTGACCGGAACGCCCCCACCGCCGGCCTTTTTCATCAGCTCCTGAATCGCCTGCTGCGCGGACTGCGCCATCGGCTGGGCCATCTGGCCGAGGTTGGGCATCGGCAGATTCGGTGGCTTCATCATCTGGCCGGCCACGTTCTGCAGCAGCGACCCCATGGCGTTATCCGGCATCCCCGGCACCATCGGGTTCGATGACGAGGTGGGAGCCATCGTCGAAGGAACCTCCGGAGTCGCACCTTTCTGCACCCCGGACACCAGCTGGTCCTGGGTGGACTTGTGATCCTTGCCGATCTTCTCGGCCTGGTCTTTGGCCTGCTGCAACAGCTCCTGGTAGCGCTGCTGGAACTCGGCCTGGTTCTGCGGGGAGCTGGGACCCCCCGATCCGGCGTAGGAAGAGATCAGCTCCTCGACCGCAGCCTCGAAACTGAGTGCAGTCCCGTTCAATGCCACTTTGGCGTTGAGGATGTCCTGGGCCATCACCGAAGCGCCCTGACCCATGTTCAGTTGCCGCAGCGAGCGGTCGAACGCCGCACGCTGGTCCTCGGTGAACTCCCCGAGCAGCGCGGTCGGGGTCTGGCCCGTGGCATTCGCCTCGATTAGGGCATGCATCACCTCAGCGGTGCTGCCTGTGCCAACCGACTCGGCTGCCTGCTCGAACAGCGCGATCACCGATGCCACCGTGCCGGTCTCCGAGGTGGTCGGGTAGTTGGCCCCGATGATCTGCGCAGAATGCGGGGTGGTCACCGGAGGCAGGTCAGGCGGCATCTCGGGTGTCCTCTCTGTCAGCGCCGCGTGCCCGCAGCGGTAATGGGTGTGCTCATCGTGGCTGCCAGGGTCGGGGTGTCACGCCTGCGGCGCGGATCACGCGGCGTCAACCACGCGCACGTACTGAGTGACGCCGCGCTGTGCAGCGTCGCTGAACATGATGTTGGTCCCGGATTGCTGTGCCTCCACGACCTTTCCGTCACCGACGTAGACCATCACGTGCTGCCCCGGGTTGTTGTGGAACGCGAGATCGCCCGGGCGCGCGTCGGCCGCGCTGACCAAGTACCCCGCGCCGTACTGGTCCCCGGAGACACGGGGGATCTCGACGCCGGAGGCCTGATACACCAGGTATCGCGCCAGGCCCGAGCAGTCAAAGCCCTGCTTGGCGTAGTCGCCGGCCGCGTCGGCGGCACCCCCGTCGTGGATACCTTGACTGATCCCGTCGATGGTGCCGCCGCCCCACGCGTACGGGATACCCGCCGCGACCACCTCGTTGGCCAGATCGATGATGCGCTGCTCGTACTCGTTCTGCCCGGGTGTAGTCGGTCCGCCCTCGCCGCCGGCCCCGCCGCGGCCGAGCGCGCGGCCGACACCGCCTCCGGCTCCCGCGCCCGATCCACCGCCCGCCCCACCGCTGAGCAGTGAGGCCAGCGCCTGTGACGGATTGGCTCCCGAGAGCAGACCGGGCAGTGACTGGCCGGCTGAGGCCGCGGGAACCTGTGGCATCTGCGGCATCTGGGCGCCCTGCCCCCCGCCGCCCTGTCCGAGTGCGCCCATCAGACCACTACCGGCGCCACCGAGTCCGGCCAGAAGAGCAGGCCCGATATTGTTGATACCGTCGGAGCCTTCGGCGTCGATCCCGGTCTTGCCGGTGGAGTCTCTTTTGGTCGTGTCGATGCCGCGGTCGACTTTGTCTCCACCCCGGCGGTTCTGCTCAGCCGTGTCGTCCACGGCGACGGCCAGACGCGGGTCGACACCCGGGGCGTTGGCCCGTCCGCCACCGGTGCGTGCGCTTTCCAGCGCGGCCGAAGCCTGTCCGGACCCGGACTGGATCGCGCCGTCGTCGGTACTGATCGATGAGGTCATGGGCTAGGCCCCCTGAATTCCGGATTCGCCGCGGTTGTCCGAGCCGGTGATCCCGTCCTGCAGCGCACCCAGATCGGTGATCACCGCCGAGAGCGACTGCGATGCCGCGCGGGCCGCGTCGGTTGCCGCTTTGATGGCAGCGCCGGCGGCGGAGAGGGTTTCGGCAGCCGCCGGTGCCACCGTCTTGCCGCCGGTTGCGGCCGCTGCGCCGCTGCTGGAGACCACGCCCGCACTGGCCGCCGCCGTGAGTGCGTCAGTGAGCTTGGTGCCCTCGGATGTGAGTTTGTCCGCCTCGGCCTGCAAGGTACGCAGATCCTGCAGGCCGGCGCGGTAGCTCTCGTGCGAGGTGATGGAAATCGTGGAGGGAGAGGTCATGTCACGTCCTGGTCTAGGTGTGGTGGATGTCGGCAGCAGCGGTGATGTCGGTGCCGGTCATGGCGGTGAACTTCTCGCTGATGGTGTCGGCCGCGGCTTGGGCCTGGTCGGCGACAGAGCGAGTGAGCGCCGCCGCGGCCTTGGCCCAGGCGTCGAGGCCCTCCAGTGTCTGGGCGTATATGGGCGCCGGCATGCCATCACGAGTGAACTGCATGGTCTCCGTGCGTGCGGTATCCGCGATCGTGCCCAGCTCCCCGGCGATGGCGGAGAGGCCCGCCGCGGCTTCGCGGATACGTGTCACTTTGGCAGGGAAACCGTCGGCGTCGGCGATCTCGATCGTGGTCCCTGATGGACTGTTGCCCACTATCTCTCCTCCCGCGGCCTGCACATGTGCCATCTCTTTTGCCGCATGAAATGCACGGCCTCTCTGGGCAGTGTATGGGCGCGAGCGCTGCATCGACGGCTGATACGCGTCTAAGTGCACGCATCGGATGCCGATGCAAATGCACGGGCGCCGGATGCGTGCTGGACGTGACGCTGACTGAGCGGGAACGCCGCTGCGATCATCGCTCTGGCAGGAACCGGACCCAGCGCGGTGGCGGATCGGGGAGTCGGTGCCTGCGCAGACTGAGCAACCGTGCGGACCGGCGCGGGGCGATCACGGTGGCCACCGCTGATAGAGCGGCTACGGCGACCAGGAGGAGCACTGGGCCGCTCATGCGTCACCGGAACGGCTGCCGCCTGCGTCCGCACCTGAGCGTGCTCCCTTCGGTTCGGCGGCCGTGCGTGCGGACCGCGGGCTCGACGACGTCGCGTCGGTGTCACGATCCGGACGCAACGAGACCCGGGGAGCGCTTGTGGACCGCTGGGTGTCGCGCGCAGTGCGCGTTCGCACGGCGTCGGTGCGGCTGGTCACCGGCGAGTCGGCGACCGCTGCCGGTGCGTCCGCGGCTGCATCGGGATCAGCCGTCGTGCGGACTTCCCGCGGGGCGGATCTCTTCTCTGCCGCGGTGGACTCAGCTCTGTCTGGCGACGGGGCCGTGGCTTTCCCGGTGTCTTCAGTGGCGGCGGTGTCCTCGGGTGCGTTCACCTCCGCTGTGGTCGCCGCGGTATCGGTGGTGGGGATGGTTCCGGCGTCGTCGGCGTCGGCGGGCGCGTGTTCCTCCTGTTCGGCGGTTGCGTCCAGAGGGAGCATCGTGGAATCCGGTGCTCCCAGGGTGTCGGTGATCGTGGGGACCTGATGCGCCGCGGTGGCCGCCGTCTGCAGCTGGGCCCCGTTGCCGGCCGACCGCAGCGCGGGTGGCGTGTCGATGGGCTTCAAATTGAAGATGCTGCGAATGCCGTTGTTGATGCCGTCGCCCACCTGGTTGGCGAGACGGTTGGCGTCGAGCATCGGCCCGTTGAGGTCCACCCCGAGATCGGTGACCGCGCCCAGGCCGTCGTCGATGACCCGGTTGACCTCGGCGGTGGCGTCGTCGAGTGCTTTGGCGATCGGGTTGAGCGCGCCCTGCGCGTCGTTGATCAGCGGGTTGAGTGCATCGCGCACTTGCTCCAGCGCCTGTGAGATGAACTGGGCGGCCGCGACACTGACCGCGTTGCGGTAGACCAGGTTCCCGATCTCTTTGTTGCCGAAGATCTCAAACTCGCCTTTGGCCGGGTCGAGAAGGTTGTCCTGCAGCCCCGAGATCACCGAGTTGAACACGGTCTGCGGGGTCTCCAAGCCCATCTGCCAGGAGACCGGATTCTGCCAGAATTTCGCCTGTGTGCCGGCCATGTCCCAGCCGCGGGTGAAGGTGGCGACACCTTCGGCGTCCACGGCCATACCGACGTCCTGGTAGCCCTGGGCGACCAGCTGGGTCAAGACATCGGCGAACGAATCCGACACCGTGGTGGAGAACCCGAATCCCGGCAGGTAGCTCAGCGTCCGCGGGATGAACTGAATGGGCTCCAGCAGGGGCAGCCGACCCGAGTCGTAGGTGACATACAGGTTGCCGTCCCCGCCGACGTCGACGTGCAACAGGCTCGCGACGTCCACGGTCTCCAGCAGATGGTTGATCGTCCCGGCGCTCAGGGTGCCACCGGTGAGATCGCCGATCACTTCGAAGAACGCGTCGACATTCGGCGGCAGCAGATAGGTCGGCATGACCATGCCGACACCGCTGTTCAGCCACGCCAGCGGATTGAGCAGTGTTGAGGGCGCGTCGGAGACGATGTCGTAGGCGGCGCCGAAGTCCCACACGGTGACGTTGCCGTCCATGACCGTGATCGGCACCCCAAATCCGTTGGTGCTTCGGTGTGATGCCGTGCCATCGGCGTTCGACAGATTCAAGCCGACTGTGGATGACAGCGGGTTGAGCAGCGAGAGAATGCCGCCACCGGTGCGGCTGGGGTTGCGCAGGGCGATCGCCAGGATAGCGGTCTGAGCGAATGCGGGATCGTTGAGGAACGTGGGTGAGGCGAGTGCGAAGTTGGTGCCGCCCAGGCCGATTGCCGGCACGATGGCGAGCTTGCCGGCTTTCGAGAAGAACGGCCCGTCCCAGGCGCCGGGCACGTTGAGGGGCAGGTCGGCCACGAGGGTCTCGATGATGTCGGTGTCGATGCCGGTGATGTCGTCGAGTAGTCCGATGATGACTGCGGCGGCGTCACCGGCGGCCAGTGCGGTCTTGAGCGCCGACAGCGTGCCCTGGGTCAGCGTCGACCACTGCAGCGTGTTGATCTGGTCGATGGTTCCGGCCGGTCCCATCGGCGGCACGGCCATCTCGGGAATCGAGATGTTGCCCAGCAGGGGCAGGTTGATGCCGGTCTGCAACGCGGCGACCAGGGCAGCCAGGTTCTCCACCGTCTGCTTGAGCCCTTGTCCGGCATCGCCGGGAACGATCTGCGCCAGCCCGGCCATGCCGTTGAGGAAGTCCTGCGCGGTGCCCATCCCCATGGTGCGGAAGGCCTGCGGGATGGGTCCGATCGGGTATATCCCGGTCGACGCGGCCAGGCGCACCTGAGCATTGACTGCCGACACCGGGGCGGGCGAAGGTGCGGGGGCGGCTGCCGCTGTGGTCAGCGCGGTGACGGTGGCCGCTGCCACGACGGTGGTGGCCAAGCGGCGCGAGGTGGTGGACATGCTGCTCCTAGAAGGGTGTTGGGGCTGGTGGGCAGGGGTGTTCAGATCCCGACGTCGGCCATGAGCCGCTCTCGGGTGTCGGTGTCCAGGTCGGTCAGCATGGTGGTGAGCCTGCGAACGTCGGGGTTGCGTGCGAGGGCGAGCCACTCGAGTTCGGCGTCAAGCCGTTGCCTATAGTTGCCTTCGGGATCGGTGAAGTATTCGCTGCCGATCCCGAAGAACTCGGCGATCAGTTCGATCATGTACTGCGAAGGCCGCTGACGGCCTCCAGTGCGGAGCTGGGACAAGTAAGGTGCCGATAGCCGCATACCGCCGGCGTGAACCCACTGGATGAGTTCCTGACTGGTGAATGGACCGCGACCTGGCGGATAGATCGTCTCGAACAGCTGATTGAGTTGTGCGGCAAAGCCATCCGGCACGCCGAAGGTTCCCTTGTAGGTCGCCGCGCTTGTTGTCGTCATCGTGTGAGTCCCCTGTCTGTCTACCTGTTGTGCTGCGCTGCGCTGTCGTTCACCGCGGTGATGGGGCGGCCCGCCGGATCACCACTTCGAGGTCTGCGTCGTCGCCGAAGGCGGCAATCATCCGCTGGATGACATCGCCGACGCGGTTGTATTCCGGTGTGCGTGCATCGAATTCGCCGGGATCGGTGATGTCGCTGTGGCAGCGGGCCACTTTTGGCGGCCCCTGACGGTGCGTGGTACGCGAAGTGGGTTCGGATCGCGATGACGGCGGGCTTGGATCGGTCGCTGAGCAGGCGGTGTTCGCACGGCGGACGTGCGTCATCGGAGTCAGCCACGGTGTGCCCATCTCTGGTAACCGGCGATGGTCGTCCAGGGCGGCTGTTGACGGTGGAACAGGCGGGCGGCGCGAACGGAATATGCGGTCACCCATGCCCAGGCGGTCGCGGCTAGGACTGCTGGCCACAGCCACCGTCCGGTTCCGATAGATGCGGCAAGCGCCCGGTCATCGATGGGCGGACTGGCGATCAGATACGGCACGAGAATCACCAGCAGCGCCAGTACCGCTCCCGTGACGGCGATCGGCAAGGCCAGCAGGGCGGGGCGCTGAACAGCGGTGTGGCGACCGTAGCGAGCGAGGATCGCCATCGCCGAGAACGCTGATACGGAGAGGATCACCACGGAGAGCCACGGCCCCACGCCACTGGCAAACGCTGTGCCGTTCACAGCGAATCCCTTCGGTGCCGGAGCCAGCACACGGTGCCGCGCTGTGGCTGCGGCGACAGCGAGAAGGAAGCTGACCGGCCCGATCACGGGGTGCGACCGTGAGGGGCGGCGGGCGTGGTGCACGGGTTGGCATCAGGGCCGGCTGTTGGTGCCTGCGTACCGGCCGCTGGTCGGGGTTCGAAAGTGTCGGTGCAGTGGCGGATGTGGGCCGAGGCCGCTCGGACGCGGCGCCGCGCCTCCCAGCACAGGAAAAGAACACCCGCGGCGCCGACCAGCCAGCCCACCGCCGTGAGAGTCACGACTCGGCTCCTGAATCCTTCGCGGTGCGGGAGGAGTCTCTGCGCGGTGACGATCCGGAGAGGCTGCGGCCGCTACCGCGATCGGGGGAGCCGGACCGGATCGCCGTCCTGGCCGTCTTCGGTGCCCGCGGCCGCGACACGGCTTCGGAGCCGCCGCCGCCGACCTGGCGGGTGTGCAGCCGCGTACGCGTGCTGGCGGTCACGCCGGCGTCGGCGGGCGCAACCGTCGCGCCGTCGTCGCCTTCGGTGGAGTCGCCGCGGTCGGTGATGCTCGTCGCGTATTCCTGCGCACCGGCCGAGTCCGTGGCTGCCAGGTCGTCGCTATCGGCGACGGCATCCAGATCGTCGGTGAGCACGGTGGCCGGTTCTGCCGGTATGTCCGGTTCGGCCGGTGGGGCCGGTGCGGGGACCGGCTGGCTGCCGGCATCTCCGATTGCTTCCGTATTCGGCTGCAGCACTACGTGATCGGTGTCTACTGCCGGAGCAGGGCGCGGTTCCCGCGAGTCTGATACCGCCACGACCTGTGTCAGTGACGGCGGTGGCGGGTCATGCTCTGCTGGGCCCGCCGCCGACTCCTCGCCGGTGTCCGCCCCCGCTTCGACCGCCGGTGTCGTGCGGGCCCGGTGTGCCGCGTCAATACGGCGCAGTGCCGAGCCGATCCCGTCTGCCATGGCGGTGATCTGGTTGACCACCACCCGCACCATCGACTGCACGACCCGCGCCACCATCGGCGCCTGGCCGGGATCGTAGGCGGAGTCGATGATCGGTTTGAGGGTTCGGTTCCAGTCGTCGAGAAGGCCGGCGCTGACTCCGAGCGCTTGCAGTGGCCGCAGCAGCGGCAGCAGCCCCGTTGCCCGGATCAGGTAGGTCGTCGTGGTGGCCCCGAGAGAGTTCACGGTGGTAGTGATGTCGGATTCCGGGAACGCCGACAGGTCCACTGCGTAGGCGTTCGGGTTGTGGAACGTCAACGTGCCCATGACCGCGTTGAGCACCGCCAGCACGTTGAGCTGGCGGACCGGCCAGTGCCCGAGACCGTCGTATTCGTGGTTGAGCACGACCTGATCGAACGGCGATTCGTCCGGCCGCGTGACGAACGACAGCCCGGGGAGCTTGAAGCCCCAGTTGCGGCCCATCACCCCGGTGTCCCCGGACGGGCCGGCCATCCGCACGAACAGCACGTCGCGGGCCTCGCCCGCCGCGAGCAGCGCCTGCTCCAACAGGCTCAGCACAATGTCGCCCTGCGAGACCCCGATCAGCACCAACCGATCTCCGGCCGGCGCGGCCTCCAGCGCCGCCACGAGGTTCGCCAATCCCTCGGCTACCGAGGCGTTCAACGCGGTCGCGCCCTGGAACGGAAACAGCGCCGCCGCATAACCGATCTGCAATGCCTGCTCACCGAAATACGTAAAGGCCGCACCGATGTCGGCCAGATCGACCATCTGCTGCGGCGCAGGATTGTCGCGGGTCCCGGAGAGATGGAACACCGAATCAGCGGCCTGCGCAGGTGCAGGGCTGATCACCACCGCGGGCGAAACGATCAGCGCTGCGCACACTGTCGCCCCGATCCACCGCCTCGTCCGGTGCGTGTGTCGGCGGCTTCGCTGGGCCCGAGCGGCCGTCATTCGCCAGCCCTGGAATTCGACCGGCTGCCCTCGCGCCCGGATTCCCGCGGCGCGGACCGCGCATCGTCCCCGCGATGGCCGCGTTGGGCCGCCGGCGAGGTCGACCTGTCAGCCGATGGCGCCATGGCCGTGCGCGGCGCCCGACGCGGGGACCGCTCAGACTTCGCGGCACTGCCCTCGCCAAGGGCTTCTTCCGCTCGCTGTGACTCAGCCTCGGTGTCAGTGCCCTCACCGGTGACCGTGGCGTCGTTCGTGGCGGGTTCAGCCTCGGTCTCGGTGTCGCCCGCAGGTTCGTCGGAGCCGACCGTTTCCGTCTCGGCTGAGGAATCGACGACTTCGGCTTCGGTGTCGGTTTCGATCGGAGCTGGGTCGGAGCTGGGTTCGGTCTCCTCGACTGGTTCGGTCAGGGAATCCTCGACCAGGGCGGGCTCGACTGCCGGCTCCTGTGCAGTGTCGGGGTCGGAGATGGTGACCAGCTCACCGGCGACAGCATCGGCGGTCGGGGCCCCGACTGGTGCAGCATCGATGTCGTCGGACACCGCGGCGGCCTCGCTCGTCGGGTTACCAGTCTCCTCGCCCGCGTCGTCGTTGTCGGCCTCTTCCTGCGCCAGGGCGGTTGTCTTGTCGTCTGTCTCGTCCTCGGTGGCGTCGGTAGCGGGAGCGGGAGTCTGTGGCAGAGCGCGGATTACCAGGCCCAGCGCTGCCTGCACGGCCGGGGTCACCGCGATCGCGACCTGGGCGACGACCGCCGAGACCGCGTTGGCTACCGCGGTGAACGCCTTGCGCAGCGGGCCCGGCATCAGGTTGTAGATCACGGCGATCGCTGCGTTGGGAATGATCAGCGCGGTATTGGCCAGCCCGAATCCGACCGATGCCAACTGTAAGTACAGGTCCCGTGCGGCACCCATTTTGGGCGCGGTGTAGTCGGGTAGCTCACCGAGGCCGCTCGCCGCAATCAGCTCGGCGAGCACCTGCGCGGCAAGCTTGGGCGCACCAGAGGAGGTGAACAGTCCGAAGTTGTACTCGTGGTTGAGAATTCCGGTCTGCGCGTCCTGGGACGTGTACACGAACGCCGGCCCGGTGTAAGACAGCTTGGACCAGGCGGTGAGGAAGTCCCGCAGCAGCGCCGCCTGCTCGGTCTGGGTGACGCCCCAGCCCGGAGTGGTGGCGGTGCCGTATTCGGTGGCCCAAATCTGTTTTCCCCCATCGCCGTTGGCGACCATCAGCTCGTAGAGCGCTTTGACCTGCTCCAGCGGCGTGTTGGCGGTACCCGTGCCCGCGGAGAAAGGGAGCGTGTAGTGGTAGGGGTGATAGGACAGCGCGTCGAAGTAGCCGGCGGCGCCGGCGGCGTACATCTGTTCCAGGAAACGCTGCGGAGTCACCGAGATTCCGTTGACGTTGGTGGTCGCGCCCAGTGATCCGGCGAGGACCGCCGCATCCGGATTGGCGGCCTTGATCGCGGTGTATGCGGCCTTGAGCATCTCGGTGTAGCCGGAGGCGCTGACCGGGGCGTAGAACATCACACCGTTCGGCTCGTTCCAGATCTCATAGCT
The DNA here is from genome assembly GCF_002101555.1 of Mycolicibacterium canariasense. Lineage (GTDB taxonomy): Bacteria > Actinomycetota > Actinomycetes > Mycobacteriales > Mycobacteriaceae > Mycobacterium > Mycobacterium canariasense. The sequence continues at coordinate 70,426 of NZ_LQOL01000033.1, read as the reverse complement.
CGCGATCTGCGAGCCGTACCGTGCCGCCACCGAGCCTGCGAATGCGGCGTAGGTGTCCGGATTCGGGGCGCCGGCCAACGGCAGACCGGCCCAGGTCGGCGTAGCGGTGACTGCGCCTGTCAGGGTGAACCCCATATCGCTGGCCTTGGCCACCAGGGCGTCCATCTTCGACCAGTCGTATGTGCCGGCCGCAGGTTCGATGTAAACCCACGGAACCGCGACCCGCAGGTCGGTCACGCCGAGGCCACGCAGCTCCGTCAGCCGCGCCGTGAGTTCCTCGGGGCCAAGGTTGTACAGGTGAGAGTCGGCGACACCGAAAACCGGCGCGGAGTCGCTGATCTCGGACAGCAATGTGACAGCTACCCGGTGAGTCGGCCGCAACAGATCATTGGTTGCCGTTGCGGGCGCAGCGGTGAGCACCGAGGCCAGCGTGACGGCCGCGACGGTGCCCGCGGCGAGCTTGGCCCGCAGGAGGGGGGTGGGTACGCCCGTCGTGGTGGAGACATGTCGGGCCTGATCGCGGGACTTCTGACCTGCAACTTTAGGGCTCAGTGCGGGACGGTCAGGCTGCTTACGTGAGTTCACGCGCGCATGCGACCACATTCACGGGTGTGAATCGCACTGCGGCGCGTCGCAGGTCAGACGCGGGAATGGCCGAGAGACTGGGCGGGTTAAGCAGCGAACCTGCAGCTAGAAGACCTGGGCTGTCAGTCCAACTCGCGACGTTGCGCGATCGTGCCGCCCCGCACCGCTTCGTTGATGGAACTGGCGCCGTGGTCGCGGCCGCTGTCATAGGCGGTCACCTTCGATCCGTCACCGCCGCGGGATCCGCCGCCGCCGGCCCCACCGCCGGGCATTCCGCCCATCGGGACCATCGGCATGTGTGGCATCCCCGCACCGACGCCCATGCCGCGGCCGGCCAGCGGCGTCGCCGGAGCAGCCGCTGAGCCAGTGGCGTGCGAGGTTGTCGTGGTCGGGTTGTAGGCCGTGCGTGCAGGCTCGGAGCGCCCCGAGGTGTCTGCGGCCGTCGACAGGTTGTTGGCCGAGGTACCCGGCGTCTGCGACACCGGCGCGGCGGCGGCGGCAGCCGGTGCCGGGGTGGACGGACTCACCGTGGCCGCAGGCGATCCGCCGCTGGCCAGGCCCAGACCGACCGGTGCGGGGGCGATGGTGCCCCCGAAGTCATCGGCTGTCAGCGCGCCGGAGGTCTTCGCGTTCTGCGCCGGCCCCGCCGCTGTCGGCGCGCCGGACTGGGCGGCTGGCTGCGGCGCCGGCTGCTGGGGCGGTGCTGCCATCTGTGGCTGCTGCGGGTTCTGGGCCTGGCTCGCCAGCAGTTTCAGCGCATCCGCGTTCAAGCCGGGGGAGGAGGAGCTGGTACTGGGCGCGGTGGCCGGCGGTGCCGATGACGGACGCGTCGCCGGCGGAGCGGACGGTGCCGGAGTACCGGGCGCTGGAGCACCAGGTGTCGACGGGGCGGCGGCCGGCGGGGTATCGAGCTTGTTGGCCGTGGTACGTGGAATGTCGGCATCGGTGTCTTCGCTGCTCTGCGGAACACGCCGCGGAGTACCACCCTCGGGTAGCTGGCACTTGCCTCGAGTGCCCAGCTTTTCCGCTGCGCGGCGACACGCACGTTCGTAGGCTTCGTCCGCTGCGGCACGACGAGACTCCAACTCCCGCAGCTCATTCTGAGCAGCGGCCAACCGCTCCTGAATCAGGCTCGCCGGCAGCCCCGACAGCGCCGCCAGCTGCATCTCTGCGCGAACCGACGCCACCTTCTGCTCGGCGCGCTCTAGATCGGCCTGCTTGGGGGCATCCCGCAACCAGGCATCGCCGCCGGCGCGCATACCGCGCATCGTCTGCGCGGCTGCGACCGCAGACGTCGCACCGCCGTCGACGGTGTCACGCGTTCCGGCCATGTCGCCGAGCGCACCTTCAAGTGCCTCACCGGTCGCCACTGAACCGAAATGCGTGCTGCTCGCCTCCACGCCGCGGCCGAAATTGTCCAAGGCCGCTGCCATAGCGGCAGCCGCGGCGACCTCTTCGGCTGTGGGTCGCGATACGTCTAGGTCAGGCGCTGCTGGCATGCATCCAGCATGGCATCGCGGAGGTCAGTTCCACCGACGAGACGCATCGATCAGCGCGGGAGTACGGGCTGCGCAGAAAGATCGGCAAGCACGGGTGCGAGGTACATCGCCTCGCTCCATTGCGGGACAGTACGTCCGTCAGGGCGGTCAACCACCCATTCGCCGCCGAGGATTCCGATCAGTCGGGCTCGCCCATCGTGGTCCACGACGAACACCGGAGCCCCAGAGTCGCCCCCTGTAGTGATCGGCCGGAACCGAATGCTCTGCTCATCGGCCTGAATCAGGGGACTGCACTTGACGCCAGAGACTGCGCCGTTGACGCAGATAGGTGTGCCAGGACGGAGGCCCTGGACATCACTGACCGTCATCGCGTCGAGGACCGGCCACTTTCCGGCGACCCAGCCGTCATCTGCTGCTTCATCTGTCCAGATCACTCCACTGTCACGCACAGGCCGGGCATCGACAGCGACCTCGACGGAGACGACAGCGCCGAGCGAGTCGTCAGCGAAATCTCGGTCTCCGATCTGCACGTACTGGTCAGCGCCGTTGTCCGAGCAATGGCCGGCGGTTACGAAACCTGATCGACCAGCATGCGTGATGATTGCAGGACCCAGACTGCAGCGCTGAGGGGCATCCTGTGCATCCCTGCGTGTGATTTTGATGCCGGGGGCCGGGTCGCCGTACTGGGCGGGCAAGCCGGAGGTATCGAACGTGAGAGCGAGGGGTACGTCGCTGACATCGACGTACCCCTGCGGCTCTTCGTTGGACGGCTTCGTCTCGGGCTGCAGAAGCTCGGGGGAGGGCGTCGCAGTCCCAGCGGTCGACTGCACGGCGATCCCGTCACCCGGCGAGCAGGCAGCCAAAGCCGCGACAGCTGCGACAGCTGCCGTCAGCCTCGTGACCTGCGCAAATCGGGTGGACATACCTCCATGGTCACACGGGGATGACAACTCGGCAAATATGCGATCACCGCCGCGACCTGCACTTTTGTCGCGGCGGTAGCGTTGAAAGCAAATCATCCACGGTTTACGCATCGGTCACGGCCCGCTGACCTGCGGATTCAGCAGCCTCCTCCACGCTCACCTGCACCGCCTCCCAGCAAAGGCCTTTCCACGGTTTCACTGTCACGTCCCCCTTTCGTCAGCTGATCATGAAACCCCATGCGGGCCGGTCTGCGCACCCCTCAGCGGTCGAGGCAGCGCCGGGGTTCCGCTGGCGCAGATCGCACGAACTTCTCCGGTTGGCGCACCGTTGACCTGTGGAAAGTGTCAGAGTTTTCGGTGATCTCGGCGTGAGCTGGACAGGTGCGTTGGTGTCGCCAGAGGAGGGAGGGGGTCTGACGGTAACCGTCTCTACACCGTGGCCTGTGGCGTGGCTCACAGCGGTTTATCGGGGCGGTGAATGGTGACAGTTTCTCTTACTCGTTCATATTTTTAGTTAGTGTATCTAGTTATATGTATCTATCAGGCACTTCTACTTTTACGCATCCGACAATAAGACCGTTGTTGTAGCGAAAAGTGTTTCATTGAATTTCTTCATGATTGACGACCCCCTCCCCCTTCTGGCGACATGGATGCTGCGCTGCAGGTAGCTCGGAGATTGCACGCGGTGCTGACAGTTTCCGCTGGTCGAAGGTGCGTCAATCGAGAATACTCGTGCGTTCTACGCCAGCGGTTTGGCGTCCGACAACTGTCTACGAAATCCTGTGAGATGAGTCACGCGATCGGCAGAGTCTTCGCCGCGACACGGTGATGCACGTGCATCTAGCGGCTGCACTGCGCGATGCATCCGCTACCGTGTGCGCCATGACCGACGCCGACAGCAACTGGATCGACCCCGCGGACTACGCGGACGAAGTGCTGCCATCGTTCTGGTCCCGGCCTCCACACTGGCAGCAGGAGATTCTGCGCCAGCTGCAGGCCAGTCGCCGCCATCAGGAAGCCGAAGCACAGCGCTGGCGCGAACAGGAACTGCCGACCCCGCCGGACCCACCGCGCGCCACCGCGCTGGAAGCCGCCGCCTCGATGTTCGGCCAGCCGTGGCACCCCGGCATCCAGCTGCACCCTCTGCCGGCGCAGCAGCAGGCCGAACTGGAAGCCGCTGCACTACGGGCCGGCGGTGTGCGCCAGATCGACGGCCCCGTCTACAGCCAGCAGGTCCGGATGCTGACGATCGCCGAAGCCGCAACGGCACTGGGCACCAGCGCCAGCGGTGTACGGCGCTTGATCAGTGGCGGACGCCTACCCAAAGTGACGTTCGGGCGCACGGTGCGGGTGCGCTCGGATCTGGTGTGGGCGCTGACACATCGTCCCGACCTGAAATTCGGCGCCGACGTCTACTTCCGCACCGACACCGCCGCCTACCGGCCCACCGCCCCTGCCGTCGACAGTGACCTGGGCGTGCCGCTGGCAGAGGTCGCCAAGACCATGCGCGTCAGCGAGGAGACCGTGCGCCGCTGGTCGCGCCAGGACCCGTTCACGTTGCCGATCGTGGGGCGGGGCCCGCACGCGCTGATCAAGGCCTCGCTGCTGGCCACGCACACGGTGCCGTTCAAGTCTTCGCAGCTGCAGTTGATCGATTTCGCCAAAATCGCGCTGGCCAAACGGAAGACACCGGAAGCCAAGCGCGCCTACCTCAACGCGTTGCGTGTGATGGCACCTGCGATCACTCCCGACCAAGTGCGCCGCACCGACGAGGTTTTCGACACCGCGGCGGGCAATGCGCTGTGGCCGATGTCCAAAGTCGCGGAGACACTGCGGCTGTCGCTGTCGGGGGCGCGGAAGCGTGTGGCCGCCGCCGGGATCCGCACGCAGGTCATCGGCGGCGTGGCCCGAGTGCGCGCCGACGACGTAATGCACCTGATCTATCTGCGCCAGGAGCTGTACGCCAAGCAGCAGGGCCGCCCTCCTGTCGACCCTGACGACCCGAACCACATAGACCTGCCCACAGCTGCGGGCAGGCTGGGGGTCACGGTGCGCACACTGCGGCGCTGGATCGCGGCTAAGCGCATCGAGGCGATCACCCGCGCCGACAAACTGTGGGTGCGTGCCGATGACGTTGTGGCACTGCGCCGCACGCTGCGCATCGACAAACACAACGACCGGGTGGCAAAGGCCCATGCTGAGGCCGCACCGAAGCGGGGTGCGGCGCTGACCGCCGAACACATGAACAACTACATGGCCTGGCTGGAAGAGACCATGAAGCTCGAGCGCCCCTCGGAGTGGATCCACACCCGCCGCGCCGCCGCTCTGCTTGCCGGCTGCCGCAAGTCGACCATCGAGACCCTGGTGCGTGAAGGGCTCATCCCGGCGATGCGCGACGGTCATGAGCTGCGCATCCGTCACGGTGACCTGTACGCCGCCGGCGTGTTCTCGGCGCGGGTTGCTCGGCTGTGCCCAAACTTGCGGCCTTCCGGCGCCGATCATGGCCGGGCGATCACCCGCGACTTTCTGGCCCTGGACTTCGCCGCACGGTTCCTCAACCGCCCGCTCTCACAGGTCAAGCAGCTGATTCGGGCGCGCAAGCTCCACAGCGTGCATTTCGGCACCGTGCACCGCATCCACGCCAGCGAACTGCTGGGGTTGGGCCGCCAGAAACTGGAATACGCCGCGGGGCACTACCCGCGATTGCGAGTCGACCGCTGGGACGGGGTGCTGACAGTCGGCGAGGCGGCTGACCGGCTACAGGTCAGCGAGCGCACAGTGCAGCGCTGGTACCGCCGCGGTGCACTGGCCGGCGGGCCCGCGACCAAACCGAAGTGGAAGCAGTTCCCGAACGGTGCCTGGATCGAGATCGGCGTGCCGATCAACCGCGGCGGCCTGCTGCTGTTGGACCGCCACGTGGAGGCCGCCCGCCGGGCCCGACAGGTCGAAGGAAAGGTTCCGCGTGACCCGGTGCCGGTCACCGCGTCGCAGGTGCGCAGCGAGCATCTTCCGCAGCTGATGCCGTGGCAGCAGTTCGCGGTGAGTCACTGATCGGGGTGTAGCTGTGCTGGACTCGGTGGCGCGGCGCGCAGCTCGGCTGTCGGCACGCGCGCAGGTGGCGTTCACCCGCGACCTCGCCGCGGCACGCGCCGCCGCCGGACTCAGTCAGGCGCAGCTGGCGGCGCTGATGGGCGCGGACGCGACGACCGTGGCCGGCATGGAGCGCCTGGACAGTGACCCGCGGCTCTCGCAGCTGCGCCAGTACCTCACCGCGTGCGGCGCGTCGCTGGTGCTGTCGGTGGTGGCTCCCGCGTCTTCGGAATAAGCGGCCGCACGACTGGGCGGCACACCCATGCCGCGAAGTGGCGTCGCGCCGCGGCGCAGCGGTGTTGGGTGCGTGAGCTTAGTTTGCCGCCCATGCAGGTCGTAGTGAAGCCGACAGCGCGGCAGCACAGTGTCACGGACGCCGAGATCAGGTCGGTCATCGAGCACTTCATCACCCGGTACCCGATCAATGCCGCCTTCGACCCCACTGCGAACGCATACATGTATGTGGGACGGATCGGGGGCGAACCATGGATTGAGGTTGCGACCGAAGAGACCGAGCGGGTGGAAGTTTTTCATGCGATGTTGTTGACCAAGGCTGTGGCCGAAGACCTGTTTCGGATCAGCCGCGGATCGCTAGACTTGCGGGGAATGCTCTCGGGGCAGCGTCCGTACGTTGGCCCGCAGACCGAGCCCATCGACTGGCCACTCGGGTAGAAGGGATTCAGCGGTGACAACGAGTTCTGATCATCCGGTGCGCGACGACGCGTACTACGCACAATTCAGCCGCGCAGTAGAGAACCACGAATACACAGTCGGGGAACTGGAGTGGGGACCCGCCGCGGGAGAAGTGGGCGTGCCATCCGGCTGCCCAGTCTGGGTTCCAGGAGAAGTAGCGGCGCGGCTACGACTTCGCGCAGAGCGTGAAGGTGTGAGCCTGGAGCAAGCTCTGCAGGATGCTTTGGACCGCTACCTGGCTAACTGACAACTCGCTGCGCAAAGCGCCGGTGCCTGTAGCGCCCGCAACCTGTTCGCCCGGCAGCTAAGTCGCGAGTTGAGCGCGTTCCCCGCGCGGGCTCCGGATCCTCATCGCACGGCTGCTGCAATGCGCGGCGCCGGCACCTTCACCGCCGCCCCCGTCGCGTCGATGGGTTGCGCCACTTCGGCCACGGGGGACTAGCTGCTGCTGCTGCTGGGGCTGGGGCCGGCGCATCGCCCCGATTAACACGGCTGGTGCACCGGCGGTCTCTCGGTCCCGGGATCTCGCCGGTATTCAGCGGCGCAGGCGGGATCCGGCCAGTTCGTGGTCGACGGCCTCCTGCAGCTCCTCTCGGCTGTAGTTGCCATGGCCGGAGTGGACTTTCACGTGGTACCCGCACGCGGCGTAGGACCGTGCCGGCTCGTTGTGGTCGACGTAGTCGTAGGGCTGACCGTCGGCGGTGTAGACGGTGGCCACCGGGTAATCGGGGTGAAGATCGTTGGGATAGCGGGGGAGTGGCATCAGGCTTTGCGCTCCGCTTCGTCAGCGGCGCGGCGCAGTCCCTCAGCAGCGACGGTGTGCTTGCCCTCGCGTTCCAGGTTGCCGGCGATGACCCGCGCCTGGTCCGGTGTCAGCCGCGCGTCGAGGGTGACGTTCAACTCTGCCTGGGCGTCGCGGACGAAGACGTATCCGGGGTAGGTGTCGGTGTCGGCGATCACTTCGCGTTCACTTCCCATTTCGCGACCAGATCGGTGAATTCCTCGTCGGTGCAGTGGTCGCCGTAGAAGTCGGTCCCGGGCAGGACGCGGCACAGCTGCGGGGAGCACGGACCGGCGTAGGCGGGTCCTCCCTCACAGACAATCTCGGCGGTGCGTCGTCCTCCTCCGAGGCTGCTGTGTGTCTCGCACAGATCGAACACTGTGGTCTTTCGCATCACAGGCCCCATTCGAATTCGCGGCCCACCAGGTCGGGGCGATCGGCGAAGACGGTGATCGTGGCGAAGTATGCGGCTCGTTCGTGGGCGCGGCCGTCACCGGTGCGGGGAAAGATGTTGTCGTAGGCCCAGTCGTCGAGATCCCCGGATGGTGGTTCCACGTCGAAGGTTTCGGTGCGCTTGTACTCGCTGCCGTCATAGAGATCGGTGAAGTCCACGGTGATCTGCATGGGATGGGTCCTTTCGCTGTGGGCGGCTGTGCGCCGACACGGTGTCAGCCGGTCCGGTGTCCGCGGGTGCGCGGCGCGTGAGGGGCAACTTTCCGGAAAGTTCACCTGACTCTGACGGCAGCGCTGCTGCTGCTGTCACGTCCCGCCGATTCAAAACGCCGGCGGGCGCCGGCCGGCCGCTCGAAAGCAGAGAGCCGTGTCGACCGCGAAGATCGAATACCGGACTCTCCTGAAATCTGAACCAATACATCACCGGATGCACCTCTGACCTTTTGTGCGAGCGAGTGTGTCCTCGCCCATCTCCGCGCCCGGTTGCGGGCACTGCTGCCCACGGCGCTACCGTCCGCGCCGAACAGAGGAGCCCGATCCCGTGCCCATCCCCGCGCCGGTCATCGCAGAGCTGACAGTGGTGACGCACGCCAACTGGCGCGTGCAGCAGCTGTGCGAGCACACCGCAGCCCGTCAGCATTTCGGCATGGACCTCGATGGTGCCGACGATCCCTGCGCATTGTTCTGGTGCCCGGGGGCCTGGGCCGCAGCGGCGACGACGCGCTACCCGCAGCTGCGGTTGTCCTCGGCGGGGCCGCGCTGGCTCGACACGTTGCCTGTCGCGGTGACCGGGCGCGAAATAGTCACGCGCACAGCAGGTGCCGTCGCCGAGACGGCAACAGGTGTCGGGTCGTCGGTGTTCGCGAAGTTGCCGGAGTCCAAGCACGACTGTTTCGCGGCAGCAGTGCGCACCCCGCGGGAGCTGGCCGATGCGTGTGCGCGACTGCCCGTCGACGAGCCCGTCCAGCTGTCCACGCCGGTGCAGTTCGCCTACGAGCTGCGGTGCTGGGTCCGTGACGGGCAGGTGGTCGCGTCCAGTCCGTACTTCGTTGACGTCGACCGGCAGGTGTGGCCGCAGCGGCAGATGCGCACTTGCGATCGCGAAGGTCGCGGCTGGCTGCAGTCGGTGCTCGACGCCGGACTCGATGTCCCGCCCGCGGTGGTGCTCGACATCGGCTGGTGCGCTGCGCCGGCGACGGGGCCGCCCGGGTGGAAGATCGTCGAGGCGAATGCTGCGTGGTCGTCGGACTGGTACCTGGCCGACGACATGGCGGCGGTGTGCGCCACGGTCGCCGCCTCGCAGCGCGATGTGCCGGACCGGTGGCTCTGGAGGCCCAGTCCGCTGTTGTTCACGACGTGCCGGGCGCCGCTGCGCCGTTGAGACCTGTGAGCCGCGGCATTACCGCGGCGGGCACGGTCGGCGTGTCGGTGCGTGCGGGTTGGTCGAACAGCGCAACGGCGGCTGAAATGCGCCTGTTCGGGCACATGGCCCGCGGAACGACAGACGGGGTGCGCGAATGCTCAGCGACTGGGAGGCCTGTCCACTACAACCCGGGCAGGTGGCCGACATGTCACCGAGGCATGCCCCTGAGATCCGCTTTCGCCCACACACGGTGAGCGCCCGGCGTGATGCTTCCGGCGCCGTGGTGGTGCTGAGGATCAGCGGTAATCGGCTGCCGCCACGCGGCGGTCTGCCGATGGCCGGCACGCTCGACAGCTGGGAATGGGACCGCACCCGCGACCCCGCCGAAGACTGGCTCGACGCCGTGATCGCGGGACTGGACCGGTGAGCGCACCGATGACCGCCCCGTGCCGGTTCGTCACCAAGCGGCGGTTCGAATCCAGCGACGCGGCGTTGGCCGGCGCCGAGACCATCCGGGGCGCCGTCCAGGCGCGTGGGGACCGGTACGAGCAGCTGCACCCGTACCTGTGCCCGGACGCCGCTCACTGGCATCTGTCGCACTACCCGCAGGGCACTGCTGTGTGCCCCTGTTGCGGGGAGGAGGTGTCGGCGTTCGATGTCGGCGCCGGCTGGGTGGTGTCTCCGCACGGCGGGCAGGACACGGCGTGCCTGGGGGCCGGGATGCAGGTCGAACGAATCGTGGCGTCGTGATGTACGCCTCCGACGACCTGTACTGCGAGGGGTGCGGCGCGGTGGTCGATCAGCAGCATCTCCAAGAGTGCTCGGTGTGGCGTGAGTTGCGTGAACGCTGCGGCGTCGCATGAGCAGTGTCGCGACGCAGTTCCCTGCGCGCACCGATTCGAACGGCAACACCTGGTATCGCCCGGTGCGTGACAAAGGTATGGCCCACGACCAGTGGGGGTGGACATCGAACCCAGCGATGGCCGATCCGAGCTACGCGCAGGACGTGACACTGTGCGCGATCGGTGATGTGACAGCCGGTGACCGCGCCGCAATCTTGGACTTCGCCGCGGCACTGGCCTCCAAGGCGAAAACCGGTGCAACCGAGACTGAGTCGGTTTGCGCAGCTGAGCCTGTGGTGGCCACCTGCGCGAATGCTGCATCGGCGACGTGCTCCCCAGCTGTGACCGGGACTGAGTCGGACCCGCTGGTGCCCGTGCTGCCTGCGACGGTCCCGGGATGGTTGCCCGCCTGGACGGTCCACCAGGACTGTGTTTGATGAGCGAACTGTCACGTCCCCGCTCGTCTCGGCGTGTCGGTCCGCGCGGGTAGGTGCGCGGGACCGGCGGCTGATGGACTCACCGCGCCCGGCCTACCCGAGGAGAAGCGATGTCTGTCACCACATCACGAGCGGCTGCGCAGGCGGCGATGTTTCTGGAGGGCCGCAGTGCCGATGATCTCGGTTGGCCCGACCGCGACTGTGTGGCACGGCAGTTCGCCGCGGCGGTGCTGACCGGTCTCGGTCCCGAGCAGTGGGGCACCGATCCGGTCACATGGTGCATTGAGGTGCTGGAGCCGGCCATCGAGCGCCGCATTCCCGGTCCCCACGACGACCTGCGCGCGTTGGGTTGGCCGCACACTCCGACGGTCGCGGCCAACCTCGTGCAGTGGCTCGTCGACGACGGAATCCTGGCCGAAAACGACGGATGAGCAGCACCGTTGGATGAGTGTTCGCACTTGTCGGTGGTCGCATGTATTCTCTAAAACAGAGAACGATCCACACCCCAAACAGGAGTTTTGACGATGCGCCTTCCCGCCCCCGCCTCCACGCTGGTCACCGCTGGCGACGCCGCCGACGCCGCGCCGACGATGGCGAGTCGCGTGGACCCCGAAGGCGCGCGGCGCATGATGGACATCCTCATCAACCTCTACGCCGACCGCCGACTGGCAGTGGTCCGCGAGTACGTCTCCAATGCCGTGGACGCCACCCGCGCCGCAGGCAGCGCCGCGCCAGTGCGCATCACCAGCCCCACCGAGCTGGAACCCAACCTCGTCGTCGCCGACGCCGGGGTAGGCATGTCGGCAGCCGAGGTCGAAGACACGTTCCTGGCGTTCGCCGCCTCGACCAAGCGCGACAGCAACGACCAGATCGGCGGACTCGGTGTCGGCGCGAAATCCGCTCTGACCCTTGCTGAATCATTCCTTGTGGACACAGTGAAGGCCGGACGGCGCACCCTGGTGCGCGCCGCACGTGACCTGACCCATCAGGTGCTGCTGGCCGACTCGCCCTCCGACCTGCCCAACGGCACCACGATCACCATCGCAGTGGAGGTCGCCGGCCAGCTCGACACGTGGAACACAGTCATCACCGAGGTGGCGTCCGCACACCCCGCAGGGGCGGTGTTGGTGGACGGCAAGCCGGTCGCGAGCCTGACCGGCGGACTGCGCTGGATCGGCCCGGTCGGCTGCCTGCGCGCCGGTGCGCGCACCGTCGCCGTGCTTTCCGGCGGCACCCTGTTCAGCGCGGTCCCCGAGGTCACCAATCGGGTGCTCGGCGCGACCAAGTTGCAGGGCGCGGTCATCGAACTGCCCATCGGTTCGTTCGACCACACCCCGAGCCGTGAGTCGGTGGTCGCCACCGAACGCACGATGGCCGCGGTGGACGCCGCGCTGGCCGAGTTCGCCGTCCTCTACGCCGACCTGGCTGAGCAGGTGGCGACCCTGGCGCTGACCGACGTGCACGCTGCGGCCACCCTGCGCGCCAGCGTCCTGGGTGACGTGGCCCGCGCCGATCTGCTGCCGGTCCCGTTCCACGCGGCGGTGCCCGCCGGCGCGGGTGTGCGGCACGGGTCGGAGAAGGGACGGCGCACCCAGCGCCGCCGCTGGAAGATCGCCGGAGAAGACGAGGTGGTGTTCACCGCGCTCTCGGCTGAGCGTGCGCTCAAAGACGTTGTGGTGGTGACCGGTGTGCCAGCACGGCGCGGCCTGCGCAGCTTCGCCACGATGATGGCCGACACACACCCCGAGGCTCGGTGGGTGGTCCCTATCGTCGAAGGCCAGGATCGTGTCGAGTTGCCCATCCTGGGTGAGGGCGACACCGCCACCGGACAGGTATGGCCGATCAGCGCCGACACCCCCGGCGTCACCGTCTACAGCTTCACCGAGTGGCTGGCCGCTACCGCGACCACGCGCGCCCCGCGCAGCGGTCTGGCCGGATACATGACGATGCGCGTCATCAGCGATGACCGTCCGCAGCACCAGGAGCTGTTGACCGGAGCGGAGATCGCCGCGCTGGGACTGCCGGTCTTCTACCTCGAAGAGGACTGCGGCCGCACCTACGACCAGCGCATCGCCGGGTCCAACGCGGTCGCCGTATACCTCGGTCGCCGTAAGTCGGGGCCGCTGCTGGCCGCAGTGCCTGCCGCACAGACCTACCACGAATGGGCCAAGGCGCGGTTCGTCGTCGAGACCGCCGGGTGGACTGAGACCGAACTGGTCGCCGCTGCCATCGACTCTCAGTCCTACTGGCACGGCGACCGCGTTCGCCTCACGCTGGCCGCGACCGCCGCGTCGCAGGTGAACGCGACCCACCCGCTGCGCGCCGTGCTGTCCCGGGCGGCGGAGATCGAAGCTGCGTGCAAGGCCGTACCAGCGGCGCACACCGCGGTGATGGAGCGCGCACGCAGCATCGGCCTCGCGGGCCAGTACATGCGCGAGGTCACCGACCTGTTGACGGCGATTCGGCGCGCGTACCCGCTGCTGGAGCATCTGCGCGGTTCTGCCTTCGACAACGAGAAGCAGGGCTTCATCGACTATCTCGTGCACACCCCGCCGCGGATGCCCGCAACGCCCAACTCCACCGCCGACGCCGCCTGACCGGCCCGGACGACCAAGCCGCGAAAGACAAGGAAACACACATCATGCGCGCATTCATCGACGCCAGCTCCATCATCGTCACAGAGGGCGATGACACCGTGATGGTCGGATCTGCAGACCCGGCCTACCAGAGCGTGCGGTCCTACCTGGTCGATGACCACGGCCAGGACTTCGCCACGATCAAGACCATGGTGGACGTGGTGCGAGTCACCGTGAAAGCGGCTGTCGCCGAGGCGGTATCGGTGGTGGACGGAAACGCCGACGACGCTGACAATGCCTACCGGATCACCCACGGCGACCCGGTGGCTGAGACGGTGCTGTCCACCGCACTGCGGTTGGCCCGGGAGAACTCTGACCTGGCACCGCTGGGGGAGTTTCTGCGCCGGTTGGAGCGCAACCCTTCCGAGGCGTCGCGCTCACAGCTGTTCGGCTGGCTCAAGGCCGGCGGATTCACGCTGACCACCGACGGTCTGATCGTCGGCTACAAGTCGGTGCGCAACGACGGATTCTCGGCTCACGCCGGTCGTGAGGCGGTGACCGTGCTGCACCAGGATGGCACGCGAGAGACGATCACCGGCAACGTGCCCTACCCGGTCGGTGCGACGGTGTGGATGGATCGCGGGTTGGTCAACTCTGACCGTCATTCCGCCTGCTCGGTCGGCCTGCATGTCGGCACCTACAGCTATGCAAGCCATTTCAGCGATCAGATGCTGGTGGTGCTCGTCGACCCCGCCGATGTCGTGTCGGTGCCCGCCGATCACAACGCCGAGAAGATGCGTGTGTGCCGGCTGACTGTGGCCGCGCGCCACGACGGTGAGCAGATCTCGGACGTGGTGATCGAGCGCATCCGCACCGTTCCCGATTTCGAGGCCTCCGACGAGTACGCCAGCCGCGAGGAGAACCAGCCGCCCCGTCGCAGTTTCGCCGTGGCGGGCATCGGTGACACCGACGACGAGGACGACGACAGCACGGACTGGGGCGACGACTACGACAGCCACGGCGACAGCGACAACGATGACGACACCGACTGGCCCGCCGACTACGACCTCGACAACGAGGAGTACGGAGGGTCCGATGACGATGACGATGACGATGACGATGACGATGACGATGACAGCGGCGCTGATGAGGACACCGCTGATCGGGCAACGGAAGCCGAGCCCGTTGTCCGCGATGTTGTCCCGCTCGTCCCGCGCGCACGTTCGTTCATCGGACCGGTGACGCGGGCCTGGACTAACCGCAAGCGCGGAGCAGGGGAGTAGATAGCAGTGCTTCACACAGACTGCCGCCGCTGCGGGCACAGCTACACCTCCCACCAGCACCACCGCGCCGGAACCGACTGCTGTGCACCCTTCTGCAGTTGCCGCGTCTACCGCCGTCGATGGTCGCCGATGCACCGGCTTCGCGAGAGCCTGGCGCGGCGATGAGCACCACCTACGTCCCGCTCACGCTCGGGGAGCTGGTCGCCCATCTTCGCGAACTCGGTGACGCGCCGGTGCGTGGACTTTCCGGAAACGTGCATTCCCACAGGGCGTTCTACGACCGCAGTGCGACGGAGCCGACCGACGATGTGCGTAACGGTGCCTGGCTGGCCGAGGCCTACAGCGCCGAGATCGATACGCCGCTGCCCGGCTATGGGGGCGGGCAGTACCGCGTCAGCGCTGACAAGGTGGTCTACTACGCCCGCTACGGCCACGACGGGCCGGTCATCATCGGATTCGAGCGCGCCGCCGACGGCGTTCACGAACTGGTGCTGCTCGATGACAGGTACCGGCTGTGACGATCCCGTCGCTTCGGCTGCCCGCACCACCGACACCGGCGGTCGCCGGCCGATTCCGTGCACGAGCAGTCGACGTCGATGCTGTGCGCGTCGTGCTCGGCGTGACCACCAAAGCCGACATCCTGGCGCTGTGTCCGTCGGCCAACGTCGGTGTCGGTGGCTGCACCGACAACCCGGACAGCGCTGATCTGCGCTGGGTCATCGTCGCCACCAGCACCGGTCCGGTCCCGGCGCTGGACGGTGACTGGATCGTCGCGCTGTCCGCCGGGTTCGAAGTGCTGTCCAACGCACGATTTCGGGCACGCTTCGCCCCACTGGGCGACAGCGACGGGAACTGAGCCATGGACACACCCACATCGGTGATCGAACCCGCCAGCGCCGCTGCTGGCCGTGTCTATCGCATCTCTTTCCACGACGACGACTGGGATCACTGGACCGGCCCGGAGCAGTGGGCGACCTACCTGGGCGTGCGTGACCCCGCGTCGGGTCACTGGCAGGTGCGCAGTCTCGACGGGACGCCCATCGACTGGACCTACGCCGACGACGAGATCATCGTGCTGGGGCAGGCGTGAGCACCCGGAACCATGCGCCCGGCACTGAACCCGGTGCAGAATGCCGGCTGATCCGTGAACTTCGCCCACGGTGCTCGTGCGGCCAGCCCCTGCACGGCTGTACCTGTGCCGGCGAGCCGAGATGTGGACGCGACTGCATCGAGTGTGAGCTCGAGTGAGCCGGACAGGTGCCGAAGATGCGCTCATCGCGCGAGTTCTCAGTTGCTCGGATAGCCGTGGGTGGGACCAAGCGCGGCATGAGTGGCAGGTGATTCGCGTTGAGGACACCGGAGAACCCGTGCACACCTGCATCTGCACGCACACGGGTCTGCGTTACTTGTTCACGATTCACAATCATCGCAACGGCGCACAGCTGTACCCGGTTGGATCGGTTTGCATTCACCGATTCGACGTGCCGGCGATGCGCGACCAGCTCCGGGATCTCACAAACATTGTTGAGCTGGAGGAGGAGGTCCGTCGTTCCGGAGGTCTGACGTTGACCTCGAAGGGGGTCAGTCGATCTGCGTTGCAGAGCCTGCATCGCTACGGCGCGTTCAGGGCGACTCAGTGGAATGGGGGGCGTCCGCGCCGCGATTACCACTTCCTTCTGGATATGTTCAACCAGCGGCGTCCGTTGAGCGAGCGACAGGCGGGGAAAGTGAACGCGATCTTGAGCGGCGTCAGTGCGTTTCTTCGTGAAACGGCCTCTGGTGCACAGCCGCGCACGGCGGTGAATGTCCCTGACGGGTACTGGGGCTTTTGGCCTTAGCGGATCGGTCACCGTTCTTGATCCGGCGCGGGCGCGGCAGATCGTCGATGCTGGCGACGCCGCTTGTGGCCGACGGGGGACGTGACATCTCCCGGTGGGCGCTGCGTTGCGCGCTGTCGACATGTACGGCTAATCTCTAAAATGGAGAACAGAGGATTGGGGAGCCGCTCGTATGACCACCACCGCCGTCGCCGACACGCTGCGCGAGTTGGCACGCCAGACTGACCGGCAGCTGGCCGAGGTCGGCAGCCAGATCGCGCGCCATCAGCGTTCCCGCACCGGCCACATCGCGAGGCTGCGCGACCTTCTCGGTGTACACAAAGACACCGCCGCTGAGGACGTGCTTTCGCAGGCACATCGTTGCAGCGGCGAGGATTCCCGCATCGCGCTGCGGTGCAACGAGATCGCCACGATCGAGGAATCCCTGGCCGACCTGCTCGCTGAGCGCGCCGCACTCGATGATGTCTATGCCGCCAACGGCGGCTGGTCGCGGTTCTTTCTCGTCTCCGGCGGACACATCCACGCCAGCACCGCCTGCTCAACCTGCAACAAAGGCGAGACACCCACCGAGTTCGGCTGGCTGACCGACCTGTCAGCGCTGACCGAGGCCGACGCGGTGACCACGCACGGTGCGTTGCTGTGCACAGTGTGCTTCCCCAGCGCTCCCGTGGAGTGGACCAACTTCTACGAGACCCAGGCCGCAGCGAAGAAGGCCGCCCGGTGCCCCGGGTCGGGAACCCGGGATTACCCACGCGAGACAGCCCGGATGGGCTATGCCGCAGGCAACTACGGCACGTGCAGCCATTGTGGTCAGAACACCACCCTGACCGCCACCAACAAACTCCGGGGACACAAGCCGTGACGGCGACCATCCAGGGCGCCCCCACCGATCCGGCGGGGGCACCGGCACGCAAGCTGACCGGCGACCAGTACATGGAACTGCTGCTGGCGCGCCAGGCCGAGTTCATGGCGCAGTACGAGCCGCGACCGGGCGCGAAAGCGCTCCTGGCGCCGACGCTGGAGACGTTCGTGCGTGCCGGCGACGAGGATCTGGTCGAGTTGCCCGAGCCGCCACCGAAGCGGGTGCCGGCCCCGCGGCGCTACCGTCCTGCTTCGTTCTGGCGTGGGCGGGTCCAGGCGCTCGACGCGCAGATGGCCGCGGTATCGGCGAGCGTTGATCTCGGGGACCGTGCGGCGGCCGGAGGTGTCGGACTCGGACCGAAGCGCAACGCCAGGCATCGGAAGCGCATGGACGCGGCCCTGCAGCGCTACGTCGCGCTGAAAAAGCACAGGGACCACGCCGAGATGATGCTGCGCAGCGCGACAGCACGCGAACAGAAGCAAGGAGACTGAGATGGATCTGGAGAACGTAGCGCAAGGGTTGCAGGCGACGTTCGGGGTGTGGGGCGAGTCGCCGTCGTACCCGTCGGCGGACTGGAAGTACGAGGTCGCCAACGGCGACACCCGGCTGGGCTACTGGCAGTGGGTCGCGGCAAAGATGGAGGGCTGATGGCCGAGGCGGTCATCGTCGATGTCGACGGCACGTTGTGCGATGTCTCGACCGTGCGCCACCACATCGCGAAGCGCCCGAAGAACTTCGACGCTTTCCACGCCGCGTCCGCGCAGTGCCCGCCGATCGCGCAGACACTGGATTTCGTCGAACGTCACCACCGGGCCGGACGCACCATCGTGGTCGTTACCGCGCGCCGTTACCAGTGGGAGGGGCTGACCCGCGCCTGGTTGCAACGGCATCTGACTGTGCCGTTCGTCGGGCCGTTCATGCGCGGTGATGACGACGTGCGTCCCGACGTTGAGGTCAAGCGACGAATCCACGAGATCCTGCTGCGAGACCACGACTACCGCATCGTCGAAGCCATCGATGACAACCCGAGCATCGTCGCGCTGTGGCGGGAGCTGGGTATCCCGACGACCGTCGTGCCGGGATGGGCGCACTGACGGCACGCCGAGCGACATCGCCCGCGCCGCGTTCGCTCTGGGCGGCCGACGCAGAGCAGGATCGCCGCATCGCGACCGAACATGAAGGAGACTCCATGGCGACCCCGGACCGGCTGCAATTCATCCACGGCGACACTGACATCACCGCCGAAATCCACTGCGAAGACGACGCCACAGAGGTCCGCGTGTGGGACATCGCCGACCTGGTGCTGCTCGCGGTGGGTTGCCGCAGCGACGGCCAGTGGGAGTTCCGGGCCAGCGACTACGGTGCCGAGCCGGACAAGGACATGACACGTACCTTCGCGCGCTGGCAAGACGCGCTGGGCTACTTCGGCTACGCCGACCTGATCAGCCGCTGAGCGGCACACTGCCCGAACACCGTAAGACGAGGGGAACCGTGGGATTCTGGGAGAGCGTCGACGCGGCGCTGGTTGGCGCACGGCGGTCGAAAACCGCCGATGAGTTGATCGCAGCACTCAACGAACAGCACCCGCCCAGCAGCGGCGCTGCGTTCTTCGCCGGATCCGGCGGCGACCATCAGCTGATCGGTGCGCTGGACCGCACCTACTGGAAGGTGCACTCGGTGGAAGCTGACTACCACTGGCAGGCCGTGTCGAAGGTCGACGGCAGCCACATCGAATACGTCGAGGGCGACGTGTACCGCAGGGAAGGGAGCTGATCACCGTGGCAGGAAACGAACCCACCCAGTCCGAGATCGACGCCGCCATCGCCGTTCTCGCCCGCACCGACCGCTACAGCGTCAAAGACAACGACCGCGACGATTGGATCGCCTGATGCGTGAACTTCACTTCGACCACCGGGGCCAGACCTACCGGCTGGAGATCGACGACTACGGCGACCACGAGTCTTCGGACACCCTCACCGTGTACGGCCCCGACGACTGCGCGCTGTCCAGCTTCGACTCCACGGCACACACCGACGCCGCGCGCATCGCCGAGGCCAAGCGCGAGATCGAAGGACTGTAGCCGTCATGGACATCCCTGACTCGGTCATCGACCCGGCAGCCGCGACCCCCGACACGTTCCGCTACGTCGTCGCACTCAAAGACGACGACTGGGATCACTGGGACTCTGCGGGGCAGGTATCGAAGTACAACGGAGCACGTCGCGCCGGCACCGGGCGCTGGAACCTGCGCGATCTCGTTACCGGATCCCCGGTCGCCTGGGATTACGCCGACGACGAAGTGGTGGTGCTGGCGGTGCTGAACTGAGCCACCGCTGCTCCGGTGGTCTGACATTTCGAGCAGGCCACGGGGCGCTGTACCAGCATCTTGAACACGAGTCGGGTCACGCGTCATTCGCGCACTTCTGACCCTGCTTGTCCGCGTGTCGGCACTCGCTAGTGGACCTCGACGGCGCGGCGCCTCACACTCGTCGCAATCGACACCAATCAGCTTCTGCGCGGGTGCTTGTCGTAGCGCGCAGACCGTCGAAAGGAACCCGAGTTCATGTCGCGTGTAGAGATCACACCAGACGCGATCGCCGCTGTGCTCTCGGAGTACCCGCAGCTGACTTGGCACGGCTTCCGTGAGGACCCGAGTCCTACACCGTGGAGCGGCGATGCTGCCCACGCGCAGGTACAGCGGGTGGTCGATCATCTCGTGGCGACATATCCGCGCGGAACGCGGATCAACCCGAACGCATACTCCTACAGTCTCAAGCACGTCTACGAGCGCCTGGCCGGCGAGTACATCACCAACGGGACGTTCATCCTTGCCGCACTGCTGGCCGGCTACCGCTGCGAGCCCCAGGACCGCGGCCCGAACGCCACGTTCGACATGCGCCAGCGGGACGTGTTGCGTGCCTGGTCCGCGAGCCACAATCAGCCCCTGCGCCGGTCATGCACCCCCGAAGAACGCGCGGGGGACACGCAGCGTGAGTTCGCGGTCGACTGGGATGCGCTCGTCGATACCGGCCGTTACCGTGTTCCCGCCCGCGATGCGCTGGAGGCGATCATTCTCGACTGCGTGATTGATACCCGCGGCGCCTATGACCCGCTTGACGAAGACGACCCCGCGGCGGTGTTCGCCGAAATAGTGGTCGACGATCTTCGCTCGGACGGGGCGGAATCGCGGATCGGTCAGCAGTTCGGCGATCTGCTGGCCGCAGCGCCGATCGGTGTTGACAGCGCGGAGCCCGGACAGGACTGCCCCCGGGGTTACTTTCGCGTCACGATCGCCGGCGAGGCTTTCGAAGGTCCGCTCGTCGACATCCCGTGCAGCTACGTCTTTTCCTGATGCTGTTGCCGCGTGTGCTGCAGTCGTGTTTGGTCGCAGCTGCGGCACAGGTGTTTTCAGTCGCCGAACATGGCCCGCTCGTAGCTGCGCTCGGCGCGCTCGGTCGCGGCCTCTTCGTCGAAGTTGTCTTCGCGCATCTGCTCGAAGTCGGGGTCGTCGGAACCGTAGTCGTCGTCATCGTCGCGTCGGCGGCTCATGGGATGCCTTTCGGTGCAGCAGCAGTGACGTGCGCAAGCTAGGCCGCCGATGCCGGCGCACCGGGCCCGCGGCGCGACTGTCACGTCCCGGCTGGCCAGAGGTGCACGTCCTGACCCCTGCCGCGCCGGGCACCCGGCCTGAGCGGCACCGGTTCTAGCGTGGGCGCAGGTATCCGCACCGAGAAAGCGAGTCACATAGTGGCGACCATCACCATCAACGTCCCGGCCAAAGACGCCCGCAGTTACCTCGAAGAGGTGTTGCGGCAGGTCGATTCCGGATTCACTTCTGGGCACGTCGACCGCGACACGAACTGGGATGCGAAGTTCGATGCCGGCGAACACGACGGCTTCGCGTCGTGAACACCTGGCCCGGATACGGCGGCTGGGCCGTCCAGAAGCAGGGCGACTGCGAGTACCACATCGCCACAGTGGCCGGCGGTCACCGTGCGGCGTATGTCACCCGCAACGACGCCGGAGAATGGGTCGCCGGCGTGTACGACCGACAGGGAACTGCGACGGTGGTCGGGTCCGGTTATCCGTCGCTACACGTGGCGAAGCTCGCGGCTGACGCCGCGCGCAACCCCTGACTGCTTCCGACACGGAACTCGCCGCGGTGTTCGGCGTGGCGTCGCGTGTGGACCCACCAGTGATGCGGGATCTGACACGATCCGGGCAGGCTACAGAGGAGAACAGATGTCCGAGGTTAAGCCGACGCTGCCGGCGCAACTGTGTGCCGGGGACCGGATCCACCTGGCACCGCTGACCCGTTACGCGCTCACCGAGACCACCCGGGAGCAGCGCGTGGCGGCGTGTGAGGGACCGGTCGAGGTCATCGGTCATGACCGCGACGGATCCCGCATCGTGTTGCGCACGGCCGTATTTGACGTGGCGGTCCCGTCCACCGTGGAGGTCGGCCGTGTCATTGGCTGACCCAAGTGCGGTGGCTATCGCACCTGCTGAGACCGTCGTCATCTACACCGACGGCGCCTGCCACGGAAACCCCGGCCCCGGCGGCTGGGGAGCGGTGCTGCGCTTCGGTGAGCACGAGAAGCAGATCCTGGGCGGGGACCGTCACACGACGAATAACCGCATGGAGCTGACCGCAGCGATCGAAGCGCTGGCCGTCCTCACCGTGCCCGGCTCGCGGGTGCAGCTGTGGACCGACAGCCAGTACGTCCGCAACGGCATCACCAGCTGGATCTCCGGCTGGAAACGCAAAGGGTGGAAGACCGCTGCCGGGCAGCCGGTGAAGAACGACGACCTGTGGCGCCGGCTCGACGAGTTGGCCGGCCGCTTCACCGTCGACTGGCGGTGGGTGAAGGGCCATGCCGGACACGAAGGAAACGAGCTTGCTGACAAGCTAGCCACCCGTGGCGCAGTCGAGTTCGGCGGTTCGACCGGTGCGGTCGGCGCACCACGACAGAGCCCTGGCCGACGGCCAGGGCGGGGGAGGCGGCAGTGACCGCTGATATAGCTAACCAGCTCTGGCCGGTGTACGTGCCTGGAAAACCCATCCCGGAACTGCTGAAGATCGCCACCTTTCGCATGGGCCTGCGGGAGTCCGGACTACTGCCGCCTCTCGGGCTGGACGAGGCGGTTGCTGCGTTTGTCGATGCGCTGAACAGTGAGTGGTTCTTTGAGCCGGACGGAACGTTCAACAGGGCGCGAGGTGCGGCCGCACTCGTGGAGGCATGGCGGGTCAATCCTGCGCCGTGTGCGTTTATGGGTGCGAGAGACTGGCTGAGCCTATTCAAGTTGGCGCAGAATGAGATTCATTCCGCCGGGTTCGGCTACCCGCAGGATGCCGGGCCCGTCGAGGTATTCCGCGGCTGCCGACGCGAACACGCTGTAGGTCTGTCCTGGACAAGCGACTTCCTCACCGCTGTGTGGTTTGCCATGCGCCAGCGGTCGAGGGGCTTCATCGGTGAGGTCTACCGGGCAGTTGTTCCAGCGGACGCCGTGCTCGCGGACTTTCGCGGGAACAACGGCGCCAGGCAGGGGATCATCACCGATCCCGAACAGGAACTCGTTATCGACCCAGGCAAGCTTGGAGCGGTGCACCGCGTCGTGATGCGCCTCGACGACAAGGAACTGCTGCTTCGCAAATGGCTCACGCGTGCTCGACTGATCGATGCTGCCGCGCGGGCGCGCGGGTACACACCAATGGCGCCGCCGAGTATCGCCATTGAGCCGGAACCGGAAGGTGGATGGGCTCCGTACCCGCAGTCCGTGTACCCGGAACAGCCGGGATACCGGGAATTACCCAGAACCCCAAGTCACATCATCTGGCCGCGCGCGGACGAGGTGGAGTTCTTCGCCGAAGGCGGAGGTGTCGGAATGGTGGGACGCGTCTATCACGACACTGAATCGGTGGTCCCCCAATGAGCGCACCCGCACTGTCACGTCCCGCACCGCCGCTCAGCGTCTGTGATGCCTGTGACGGCGATCACCAGAAGCGCTACGAGCCACTGAAATTCAACGGCACCACCCGCGACTGGCTGTGCGCCTCGTGCCGAGATGCGCTACTGGAACCTGCAGCGCCACGAGCAACCGAGCCAGCGCCGAACGGGCACACTGACAGCAGCGAATCGAACGGAGACTCATGCCCCAGGTAACCGCCGAGCAGGCCCGCGTGGCTCAGACGCTGACCTCGTGGTTCAACAACCTCGACGAGGCGGCGCGCATCGACGCGCTCTGCGCCGTGCCGTGGGACGATGTGGTGGCGCAGTGGGCGGACGCCACCGGGGCGAGCGCCGCGGACTCCGGCACCGCGAAGGATCTTGTGTCCGACGGCGTGATCGAAGTAGAGGACGGCCGGTTCTTGCGCACCCGCGCCTGGTCCTGAACGGGACCTGACGCATGAACCCCGATACCGACGCGCAGGCGTGCGCTTTGCTACTGGATCTGATGATCGACTGGAACGACCGCGATGTGGCCGCATACGCCGCGGCCAACGCGGGAACCGCGATACCTGCACTGCAGTGTGTCCTGGTCCGTTGGCGGGCGCACAACCTGTTGGCCGACAGCCCGATGCAATCTATAGCTGCGATGATCTACGTCGCGGCCTACGCCATGTTGCGCCTGACGATCGGCAGCGACTCGAAATCCCCTGAGCACCACTACACCGCACCGTTTCTCGTGCGCACAGCAGCGGCTGAACTCGGTCGCGAAGGCCGTGTAAACGTCCGTAAGCTGATCGACGACAGCTGGGCCGTCCTGTGCGCGGACACCGACAGCGCTGGTCCGCAGTGACCGTCTACGTCGACGACATGCGCCTGCCGGTGCGGACCGGCCAACACGAGGTGCACTGGTCGCAGTTGCTGGCCGACAGTGAGATCGAACTGCACGTCTTCGCGGCCCGACTGGGACTCGGCCGGCACTCGGCCCGTGAGCTGGAATCACCGATCGCGCACTACGAGGTCAACGAGACGATGCGTCGAAAGGCCCTGGCCGCCGGCGCCGTCGCGATCGGCTACCTGAGCCCGGAACGGGCGGAGCTTATCCGTCGCCGGCGCGCGGCGACACATGTGCCGGTGGACTCACGTGTCGCCGCGGCCATCGCCCGCACGAGAAGCGTTGACGCGCAGACCGGCTGAGTCGGCTCGCGCGGTCAACGATCAGGGGTCAGCTCACTCCGGCCCAGCGGCAGAACGCCCGGTATCGCTCATCGAGGTCGGCCCGCGCAGCGCTCGCCGGGCGAAGGTCGGACTCGTTCTTCGCGTACTGATCGAAGGGGTACGCCGCGGGCCCGACGCCGAGGACGTAGTAGCCCTGCTGTCCCGCGTTGAGGGGGATCGGGCCGCTGGACACTACCGCGGGGTACCAGAACGGGTTCCCGGTCTCGTCGCGGACGTTGGGTCCGCTGTACACCTCGACCTGCGTGCCCTTGGTGAACATGTCGATTCCTTTCTCGTCGAGCGACTACACGCGGAGCTTGGCGTTGAACTCGGCGAGGCGCTGGGCATCCACCAGCGCCGTGGCGTTACCGACCTGCTTCCCGTTCACCGCTACCACCCAGGTGCCGACCATCAGGGTCAGCTCGGCGGTGTTGCCGGAGGTGTCGCCGCCGGTCCACCGAAGGTCATCGATCTGCAACCAGTTCACGCTGCGCGCCCCTCGAAGTGCGTGGCCACGCGGTCGTCGGACTGCTGGACCTCGCGGTCGACACTCTTTCCGTCGTAGGTGGTATCGACGCGGACGTCGAACCAGAGTGCGTACCGGTTCTCGGCGCTGTTCCACTCGTACTCGGCGCGGTGCAGATCCACGACACCGCGGTCAAGGTTGTTGGTGAACACGCGCAGCCCGTCGGCGAGGACTACGCCGTCGGCGGTTTTCACCTGCTCGCCGGCGTAAAACTTGCGGTACTCGTTGTTGGGCGGGTTGGACACGGGGTTCTCCTTACGGTTTCGGATTGGTGCGACAGGGTGCGGGCTGTGGTGTCACGCGTTCCATGCGGAGATGGCGCCATGCTCCTGCGGGTTGTGCGCGGCCAGGAACGCCAACGCTTTTCGGTGTAGCGGTGTCTTGCCGGTGCGCACGTGAACCCAGACATCGACGTCGGCGACGAAGGGGTACGGCGAGGGAGCGCCGAGGTGCTGGTCCGGGTCGTCGAACTTCTGCAGCTGCCACGGTCCATCTTCAGATCCAGAGCACTCGAAGAGGCCCCATCCCTCGGCCTTCGCCTGCTCGGCGTCCTCAGCGGTCCATTCGGACATGTCGCACCTTTCAGGGTTGTCTGTTGTTTTGATCGCGCGTCACACGCCCGGGACTCGCGAGCCCGGATACTTCGACGCGATCTCGCGTTTGGCGTCGGAGGACAGGTAGGCATACCAGCTGCTGTCGAGTGGGTTGTAGAACGGGCGGTCAGTGTGCAGGCGCGAGACGACCGCCCATCCGCGCCCCACGTTGTCCGAACCCGTGGAGGCGATCCGGAAACCCATTCGCCCCAGCTCGTGCTCCAGGCGGGACTCATCCAGATCGGCGGCCGGCACAGTCACCGGGGCGGTGATGTGCGTGTTGGGGTCATTGTCGTCCCAGTGCACGATGATCTGACGCTTGTCTCCGTCGAGGGCGATGGTGGTCGTGTACAGCGACATGGTGCGTGGCTCCGTTCGTGGGGGTGGTGAGATGCGTTGCGCGTGCGCACTCAGTAGATGTAGGCGGGCGAGGAGCTTGTCCCCATGACGCCCGCCACCAGCGTGATCAGCAGCACGACCAAGCCCACCGCTGATACCAGCGTCATCAGGGCGCCCAGAGCGATGCCGGTGATCGCCATGCCGTCGCCGGACTCGCCGCCGTGGGATGCAGCGATCTGCTTGCGGGCTTTGAGGCCGATGATGATCGCGGGGATGCCGGTGAGAAAACCCAGGCAGAACACCGCGGAGAGGCCGAGCCACAGACTGGTTGTCGCGGCGGCGTTCGTCTTCGGGGACAGCGGGTAAGGCGGCGGGTAGCCAGGCGCATGGCCCGGTGTCGGCGACATCACCGGACCGGGGGCCGGGTGCGTCGAATTCACCACCTGCGGCATCGGTGGCATCGGGACCTGCGGCGCGGGCCCGTACACCACCTGCGGTGTCGAAGGGACGTGCATCTGGGTCATCTCCGGCGGCAACTGTGTCGGCGTCTCTGGGCAGGGGGAGCGCCGGCGGGTAGGGCCCGCCGA
The DNA here is from genome assembly GCF_002101555.1 of Mycolicibacterium canariasense. GTDB lineage: Bacteria > Actinomycetota > Actinomycetes > Mycobacteriales > Mycobacteriaceae > Mycobacterium > Mycobacterium canariasense. The sequence goes on along the minus strand of NZ_LQOL01000033.1, from coordinate 43,991 downwards.
GACCCGGAGGCGCCGGATGCGGCACCGGTGGGACACCGTGCGGCAAACCACTGCTGGTGTAGGGGTCAGGGGTGGTCATCAGCTTCTCCAGTCGTGGGGTGTGCCGGTCAGGCGCGCAGTGACAGCCGGGCGCGCTCCACCTCGACGGTGGCGCGGTGGGCGGTGTGCTCGACGATGGCGTACTGCGGATGCCGCGACGGGCCCCGGAATGTCCAGCCGTCCTCGGCCGCGGTGACGTTGGAGCCGTGGCGATCTGGGGCGACCCGCACCGGCTGGCCGGGGTCGAAATCCGGGTAGGTGGCGGTCACCTGGCCGGCGAGGTTGGTGACGGTCAGCGTCTTCGGGGCGCTCACGCGGCGTCCTGGGCCCAGGACGTGACCAGTTCGGTCCAGTTGACGGCGGCTAGGTCGACCCAGCTCGGCAGCGTCGAGGCCACCGCGCCACGCACGGCGACCGAGTCTCGCAGTTGATCTGCGGCACCGGCGATGTCGCCTCCAAGCGCGACCGCGGTGATCCGCGCGACGGTGTCCTGGAAGCTGCCGGTGTTGTCGCAGGCCCCGGCCACTCCCCAGGTGTGGTCGTTGGTCCATCCGTTGTAGGTCATGGCTGCAGATGCTGCACGCCGAAAGCAGCAGCGCCCGCCCGCGGCGCGGAGCACGCCGATGTCACGTCCCTACGCTGACGGTGATGGCTGACTGACCGCCGCGGTCGCGTCTCGGCAGGGCGAGAATGGGCTGGCGGTCTACGTTCCCGTCCCATGCCGCGCATTGCCGAGTTCTTCGGGATCGTCATCTACATGTATGCCTAGAACCTTCGGAGCCGCATTTTCATGCGACGTACGCCGGCGATGAGGCGAGGTACGCCATCTCCGACGGGCAGCTGATCGAGGGAGAACTGCCCAAGTCGCAGGACAAGAAGGTGCGAGAATGGGCGCAAGCGCACCGCGAGCAGCTCTCCCGAAATTGGGATCTGTGTGAGAGCGGGCAAGCGCCGGAGCGCATCAGCTGACGGGAGGAAACCAAAAGTGGAGTATGGGTTGAAGCACGCGTGGAAGATCGTGCAGGTGGTACCCGAGTTTCCCAGCGTTCGAGTGCTTTTCGCCGACGGAACGACCCACCGGTTCGATCTCAGCTCCCTGTTCGAGCGTGGTCCACTGTTCCACCCGCTGCGGGATCGGGCGTTCTTCGACCGCGTAGGGGTCGTGAACGGAGCACTGACCTGGCCCAACGAAGCCGACATATCGCCGGACACGCTGTACGCACAAGCAACCGGTCGATCGGGCTGGTAGCCGCGCCGCGTCGTGTTGGCCGTGCCGCCGCTGCGCCAGGATGCGCACGCGGACGCCGGCCACGGCGCCGGGAAGGGGGCGCCGTGAACACCAACGACGTCGCGGTGCTGCCCGACGGCAACGGCGGATACACGATCCAGGTTGTGCGCCGGCCGGGCCTGGCCCACTCCGGCGAACGCTTCGCCGAGGCATCCGTGCACGACTGCCTGCAGCGGCTGGTGGTGCTACGAGACGCCGGCGTCGCGGTACCCAAGCAGCAGATCAACTGGTTCGCCGATCGCAGCGCGGGACAGGCCGCGGTCCTCGGGTGGTGAGATGCAGCAGCGCAACCGGATCGACTGCGCCGCTGCGGGTCTCAACTCAGGTACTTGTACTCGGCAAGCACATCGGCCCGCGCAGGGATCAACGCGCTGTCGGAAGCGGTGAACTGAACACCGATCGCTGCGCCGGTATCTGAGTCGATCTGCTGCAGCACGTACGGTTCGTCGCCGCCGGAGATGCCCACCACGCGGATCGCGGCGCGGTTCCACAACTCGTCGGCGACCTCCACAAGGTCACCGACGGTGAACCGCAGGCTCACAGCGGGTTGACGGCCGGCCGGGCCAGCGCGCCGACATCGGCCATCTTGAGCGCTCCGAACACCGCCGCTGGGTTGTAGGTGAACTCGATCGGGCCGCCCTTGGGGTGGGTGAAGACCGTCTCGACCAGTGCATCGTTGGTGGCCACGGCGAACACCTCCATCCATGCGTCGTGGGTCTCGATCAGGGCGTGCGCCTCGGTCGGGTCCAGCACGGACGTTCCGACAGCGGCGTTGACGTACGGGGCGACTGTCTCCGGCGCAGTCCGGCAGGCGTCCAGGTAGCGGCGGTAGGACGCCAGCGCGTAACTGGCCTCGGCGACACCGTTGTAGCCGGCAGCCGAGACGGTGGCCGCCCATCCCCGCGGATCGCCCCCGGGCCGCAGCTGCGCGGTGAACGCCGGTGTGGCGGCCCGTGACCGCGGGTCCAAGTCCACAGGGGCGGGGACATGGTTGATCGAGCAGATCGTGATTCCGCGCAGGGTTTCAGCGCTGCTGTCGTGGCCGAGCACGGTTTCCCACCGTGCAGTGTCATTCAGCGGCAGCGCAGCGGTGTCGATGACGCTGAATGGGGCGTCGGTGGGGGCCAGGTCGCCGGGATCTGCAGCGGCGGTGGACACCGAGCTGAGCAGTGCCGCTGCAGCCAGCGACAGCGAAGCGACCGGACGGATGAAGCGGCGAGTCAGGTTCATGGGCGGCACGGTAGACGTCTGCGTTGACGGTGGGCTCGCGCGGCGCGCACGGCGCTGTCGGCGGGGCAGTGTCACGTCCCGTTTTCGTCGCCTGTTTCAGGCACCGCGATCGAGGCAGGTTCGCCGAGGATGCGTGCGACAGTTGTGCGCTGGGCGTCGGTCAACATGTCTGTGGTGAATCCGTCAATTACCAGTGCCCACCAGACAGTCTGCTGGATCGGACAATTCGGACAGGTGCGGGCGCTGACGATGGTGAACGCCCCCATATGTGGCGGGTAGTCCCAGCCAGCGGCGTGCGCAGCCTCGCAGTCCAGCACCGCGTCGGTGCCACAGACCTCACAGATGTGCCGCAGCTGCATGACCTAGACGGTAGCGATGCACTACCGGTTCCTTTCCGCCATCTCGTCGAAGCTGCTGAACAGTTCGGGCCAGTCCGGGCCCTGGGCCAGCGACGTGGCAGGCAACCGGCCCATCGCCACTGCCAGGCGCACTCCCAGATGTGTGGAGCCGGCTACCGCCAGCCAGCCGGCGCAGGCACGGTCGCGGCCGGGGACCGTCTTGTGGCAGGCGAAGATCGGCGCGTCGAGACCGGCTTCCGCGCCCGGCCGCCCCACCGTTGAGCGCAGCTGTTCGTAGCGCTGAGATGTGAACTCGCCGGCGGGGGAGTCGCGGCGCCAAGGACAGTTGGCACACGGCTGCTGCCGGTGTGGAATCTCGGACGCTGCTTCGGCCACCGTCAGACCACCGTGGCGAGATCCACCGCGGTGGGCGGCGCGGTGGTGAAACTCAGATAGCAGTCAGATTCGTCAACCCACTCTTCGTCGATCTCCCAGGCTCCGATCGGTGTCTGTTCGATCTGCTCGGGCCACTCCGCATCAATTCCGGCGACGATGCAGCCGCGGTAGGGGACCGTCCATCCCCACCCGTTGCGCCAGGTATGGGTGACGCCGTGAAAGTCGAACTCCTCCTGGTCGAACCATGGTGGGCGCGGCCGGTTTCCGCCCTCGCCGGGTCCCTCGCCGAGACAGTTCGGGTGACCGTCTGGGCAGTCGCAGCTGTGCGGGCCGCACGCCGCCGAGATGCCGTCGAACTCGTGTGGCTCAGGGCATGCGGTCCAGCCTTCGCAGCGCTGCGGATCAGTGCACACAATCGTGTAGTCGCGCTCGTCGGGATGCTCGGGGAAGATGTGCTGTTCCGGATGTACCGGCCCGGGCCGGTGGTCGTCAAGACCGATCACCAGCACATGGCCGCTCACAGCGGATCAACCTTGCCGTCGGGGTAGCACACCAGCACCGGGCGCTTGATCGATACGGCGTAGTCGATGGTGTACCAGGTGCCCGATCCGCTGCGGCGGGGACCGTCGGGTGTGGCCAGCAGCAACGTGGATGCATCGACGATGTCGCGGTCACGGTCCAGGTAGTCCTTGGCCGGCAGCCACAGCGCCCGCGGGTCATACGGCATGCGCAGGCGCGGATTGATCGGCGGATGTACCGTCACGGCGTCAGTGTCTGGAGTCCGCTCAAATGCGAACGCGTGCATCTGCGCGTCCGCGCCGACACACCCGCCGTGATGCAGCAGTGTGCCCGGCGAGAAGACCGAAGGCAGCCAGGCGTGCTGGGCAGCTGACATCCCGTTGCGGGTTCCGGTGAATCCGATGCGGTCGGTCATGTGCTCTCCTGGGTTCGGGGGACGAGACGGGGTGTGAAGGTGACTACGTTCTTGGTTTGGGTCACAGCGGTGACAGGGTAAGGGTCACCACTGACTTCGACTCCGTCGTAGGTGGATTCACCGACCAGGTACTGCCACAGCCCGCCGTCGGGGTCGACGACGGTGATCGTGAAGTACACGTTGCTGTGCTTGAAAGTGGTGTATTCGCGGGCCACCGCTGTCCAGCCCCCGGTGGTGTCACCGATCGCGTTGAGCCACACGCCGTGCTCGGCGATGAAGCGGCGGGCCTGCGCGAGGGTGGCCATCAGTGTCTCTCCCGCACGCCATTGGCGAGGACCAGTCCCGCGCCCGCGCAGTGGTTGCACACGGCTGCCGGCTCAGCGATGCGGGCTCGGATGCTCTGGGCGATCTGCTCGACCTGCTCGTGGGCCTGGGCCAGTGTCTGCGCGGTCAGCACCACCGGAACCTGCTCGGACAGCTGCACATACTTCGTGTCGGGAACCGGGATGCGCTTGGCGTTGCGCCGGTTGTTGAGCGGATCCTTCTTCACCAGCTTCGTGCGCGCATCGGCGAAAGGGACCGAGAAGTTGACGAGCAGGGTGGTCTCCGTGGCACTCCACGCGGGTTTGTGCACCTGCACGCGGACACCGGGAATGTCGAGTTGGCCAGCGACCAGATCCGGTACGCCACTGAGCGTTCCGGGGACCAGGGCCGACAGCGGGGACAGGATGCCGAGGTAGTCCGGGGCCGGCGCCCATCCCGCAGCGGTTGCCGGGATGTCGTCGGTGTCGACGCCGAGGATGCGCATCTGCGCCAGGTCATAGACCGTTTCCGGGGTGTGCGTGGTGCGGTTGCTGTCCTCGACTCGGCGGTAGAACGCATCGACGTTCTCCCATTGGGCCCGCAGTCGGGCCATCTGCTGCTCGGTGTCAACGATGGCGGGCAGTTCGACGACAGCAGTGATGCGCTCGAAGCGCAACAGGGTCCGCGTCGTCTCGGTGCGTGCCGGGCCGGCCACGGTGAAGCCTGTGGACCCGGCCTCCAGCACTACGAAGCCGCTCGCGGCGTGCACGGTGGCTGACTCCCGAACAGACTCACCGGCGGCGAGCCGCACGGGTACCAGGGTCTTGTCGTTGGACAGCCGCAAGGCGACAGCCATGTTCACCACCCCGCGTAGCACATGGTCAGATCCGCGATGATGCGTCGGCGCTTCTCATCGAGCGCGGCGGCCACCGCGCCCGGACTGTCGGCACCGAGGCGCGTCAGCATCGCGGCGCCGTCGTCGGCGTTGTAGAAGCTGTACATGGCGGCCAGGAACACCGCCTCGCCGGTCGACAGCACGCCCAGGGCGTCGCTGATGCGGTCGAAGTTCGGACAGAAGTTCCACTTCGACGTGCGCTCGCCGCTGTGGTGTGAGGCGTAGAAGTACCGAGGTCCGGCGAGCTGGACTCCCCGGTGCCACGCCGCGTCGAATGCGGCTTCGTCGTAGAACGGGCTGGACATGTTTACTGCCTCTCGGCGGGGTGGTTGTCGGCCGGGTCGGAGACGGAGTCGAACTCGAATTCAGGATCTGCCAGGCACATTCGGCACCTGCCCAGATGTCCGCATCGGCGGCAAGGCGGGTTCATCCCACAAGCACATTCTCGTGCAGGTCGAACCACTCGCCGGGGTGTGTGCCGAAGTAGATCGCCACTGCTTTGTCCGCGTCGGCCGGCGGGTCAGCAGGAACGACGAGCGTGTGGCCGTCATCGTCGTACTCGCCGCCGGCGACTTCGGCCCACCACTGGTCCACATAGGCCGTCAGTGTGGCCTGTGCGCGCGCTTCGCTGGTGTGTGCCGAGATGTCGCTGCCGTGGCGGTGGTGGATCTCCAAGATCCAGGTCTGTGCGTCCATGTCAGAGTCCTTTCACCGCGGCGATCCACTTGTTTAGGGCCGTGGTCGTCACGACCCTGCGGCGGTTGGCGCCGTGGCCGTAGAACTGTCCGTCGGAGATGATGTCTCCGTGTCCGGCCACCCGAGCGATCTGGTGGGTCAATGCTGACTCGTAGACCGCGACAACCTTGCCGTCTCGCACGGCCACACGCGCGATGTCGTTGCCGAAACCGTTCCCGCCCCAGACGGACTTGGCGTAGACGACGATTCCGTTGCGGTACGGCTTCTGCGGGTGGAACAGCGCGTCGGTGGTCACTGCGCCCAAGTCTGTACGGACGCCGTTGGTGCTCAGGTCGCCGGATACGGCGAGACGAGTTCGATCCGTGATCATCCCGACTCCTTAATCTCTAAAATAGAGAATAGCGTGACGAGCCGACAGGGGCGAACCGGGTGCTAGATCCCCGCCACCGAACGGGCATCCGCGTAGATTCCCGACAGCTCCTGCGGGCTCGGCGGTCCATGGGCAGCGCCATCAGCAGCCAGCACCGCCTGCAGCGTGATCCCCGCGGTGAGAAAATCCGCGACCGAGCGGCGTAGGTGATTCGACGAGGTAACCAGCACCGCACCGGAGCCCAGACCGGCGATGCGAAGCAGCTCGGCGGTCTGCAATGCGTTCGTGGCCGTGGACACCGAGGTCGACTCCTGGTGTATCCGTAGAGGATCTAGGCCGCGGTCGATGAGCCAGGCTGCCATCGCTTCGGCCTCGGTCCGCCCGCCGCGGGGATTGCCGCCGGAGACCACCACCGGCATGTGCGGGTAAGCGGCGGCGACTGCCAGGCCTTTCTCCAGTCGCTCGACCAAGATGGGGCGCAGACCGCCGTCATCGAGCAGTCCGAACCCGAGCACGACGACCACGGACCCCGGCGCGATGCCCACCGGAACCCGGTCGGTGAGCGGGAAGCTCAGCGCCTGCGCGACATCACCCATCACCGCGGCGGTGCGGCGTGCATGCTCGACCGGAAGCTGGTCTACGGCGGCCTGGGCGCCGATCGAGTCGCCGGCGGCCTGCAACGCGAACGCCTCATCGGTGAGCGCAGCGATCGTAGACTCCGCGTGCGCCGTCGGTGCGGCGGCCAGCAGCACCGCCATCGAGAGCACCGCGGCGGCCAATCCCCGGCGAGGGCCGAGAATTGGGCGAATGCGGCCGCCGCTACCTGCGCGGGTCACGTCACTCTCCCGCCGGGATACTCGTCAGTTCGCGGGTTCGACACCGGTAGGGACTCCCTTCACGGTCGCCTTGGCGCGGGGCTGGGCGCGTACCGCCTTTCCATCGCGGACGAACCCGGCGGCCGAAACCTGCACCGAGACCAAGGTCTTTTCCCCGGAGACGAACGGATGGAAACCCACTCCGCCCCCGCCGCGGCCTTTCACCGGGATGTCAGTGCACGCAGTGACTTTCCAGCCCTTCTCCGAAGTCGACAGCAGCGCCGCGCCAGCCGAGTCGCGGATCGGCAGTGCGGCGATCACCGCGTCGTCGACATCCTCGGCGCTCAGCCGCATCCCCGCCACGCCATTACCTGCCGCACCCTGGGAATTCACCGTCCCCGGGTCGATCCGCAGCACCTTGCCGTACCGGGTGACCAGCGCCAGATGCACCCCCTCGGGCAGCACCCCCGAGCACAGCAGCCCGGTGATGTCCGGGGCCACCGGCATGTCGCGGATCTTGGTCGGCAGGCCGGCGCCCGTCGTGAACTTGACTCGGCCATCTGACCACACGGCCCACCCGGTGCCGCCGCTGAGAAGATCGCCGTGGCTGTCGGAGAAGACACCTCGGTCATCGAGACGCCAGTTCGGGTTGAGCTTGCGTTCGCGGGGGCCGTCCTCGTCGCCGCTGTGACCGGAGACCGGCACCGCATCGAACTCGAGACGGGTTCGTCGATCGAACTCAGGCCCATCGAACAACTTCGCGGTCTCGACGAGTTCAGCGTCGATGACGGCGCGACGCGCCACAGGGGAGGACACCAGCAGCTCCAACCGCGCTGCCTCAGCCGCGAGCCGGTCGGCCTCGGTCTGCAACTCCAGAACGTCGAGCCTGGTCAGGCGCCGCAGCTGCATCGCCAGCACGTGATCGGCCTGTCCGGAATCGATGCCGAACCGCGCGCACAGCCCATCGCGAGCGGCGTCGACAGTGTCGGATCCGCGGATGACCGCCACTGCCGCGTCGATGTCGACGTGCACCGACAACAGGCCGGCCACCACATGCCGGCGCGCGGCGACCTTCTCCAGGCGGTGCTCGCTCCGGCGCACCACCACCGAGTCGCGCAGCGACAGGAATGACGCCACCAGCTCGCGCACGGACCACCACCGCGGCACCCGGTTCTCGTCGAGCGCAACCAGGCTCGCGGCGAACGTTGACTCCAGCGGTGTGAGTGACAGCAGCGCAGTCGCCACGTCGGCCGGGTCATGTCCCCGCTTGGCGCTGACGACGATCCGCAGGCCGTTGCGCCGGTCGGTCAGATCTGACAGGTCCGCCACGCCGGGCAGCTCGCCACTGTCGACGAGTGCGCGGATGCGTTCCTGCACGGTGGAGCTGGCCACGCCCGGCGGCAGTTCGGTGATCACCACATTGCGGCCCTCCACGGTCAGGGATCCGCGCACGGTGAATGAGCCGCGTCCAGTGGTCACGTACTCCCGCAGGCCCGTCGAGCCGACCACCGAGGCTCCGCAGCCCCAGTCGGGGCCCGGCAGGAGTTCCATCAGCGCGTCATCGGAGAGGTCCGGGTCGGCCAGCAGTGCCCGGCACGCGGCCATCACCTGCCGCGGATTGTGTGCCGGAACCTTGGTCGCCCAGCCTTCGGCAATGCCTACCGCGCCGTTGCACAGCAGCACCGGGAAACGTGCCGGCAGGACCACGGGCTCGGTCCATTCGCCGTCGAACGTCGACACCATCGGCACCGCATGGTCGGACAATTCCGCAGTCAGTGCCGCGCCGGCGGCTGACAGCCGCATCTCGGTGTAGCGGTCGGCCGCGGGAATGTCGCCCTGAATGCGCGGGAATGCGCCCTGTCCGTCGATGATCTTGACGCGCTGAAACTCTGCGGCCAGCAGCGCCGCTGCGCCGTACATCGCCGCACCGCCATGCGGGTGAAGGTTGCCGGTGACAGCGGAGCAGACTTTCGATGACTTCTGAGGCTTGTTTCCGGGCAACAGGTTCGAGGAGAACATCTGGTACAGCAGTCGGCGCTGGCCAGGCTTGAGGCCGTCGTAGGCCGAGGGGATCGCGCGGTCGCTGACGCTGTACAGCGCGAAACTGAGCTGGTAGCGGTTCCAGTAGTCCTCGGCTGACTGGTCGTGGACCAGATCCGGGTTCTGCTCAAGTGTGGTGCTCACGGTTGTGACGGCTCCTTAGTCGAGATCCAGTGCGGCGGTGTCGATCCGGGCCGCTGCTGCCGCCATCCAGTCGCGGCGGCCTTCCGGCGGTCCTCCGAACAGCACGTGGTGCAGGTCCGCAGCCGTGGCGTCGGGGTGGATGCGGATGACGCTGCGCTGTGTGGGGTCCAGCACGGTGTTCCAGAAGTCGTCGGCGTTCATCTCGCCCAGGCCTTTGTTGCGCTGCACTTCGACTTTGCCCCTGGACGTTGTGCGCAGTGCGGCCACGGCTTCATCACGTTCGGCTTCGTCCTGGCAGTAGATGCGGCGGGTTCCGTCGGAGACCACGAACAGCGGCGGCATCGTCACGTACACCATGCCGGCGGCCACCAGTGGCCGGTAGAAGTCCAGGAACATCGAGATCAAGCTGGAGTTGATGTTGCCGCCGTCGGGATCGGCGTCGGAGGCGAACAGGATGCGGTCATAGCGGCACTCCTCGGGATCGCAGCGATCGCGCACCCCGCAGCCGAGAATTCGCTCGATCGCGTCGAACTCGTCTTTGCTGCGCGCCTTGGCCGCAGTCCAGCCGAACGTGTTGGGCGGCTTGCCTTTCAACGGGAACGCCGCCTGGAACGTGGCGTCACGCGCAGCTTTGACGGTGCCGAGTGCGGAGTCGCCCTCGCAGATGAACAGTTCGGCGCCGCTGCCGCGACCGCTTTCGCGGCTGGGCAGCAGCTTGGCCGGCAATGACAGGTTGGTGCCCAGCCCCTTGGCTTTCGATGCGGCGCGGGATCGGGCCTTGGCGCCTTCGGCGCTGCGGCGTGCGCGGGCGACCTCCAATGCCATCTTCGCCCACACCGTGATGGCCGGCATGTTGGCGGGATTGGCCGCCCACACCGCTACGGCGCGGGCAACATCGGGCGCCATGGCCAGATTCAGCGAGCGCGACGAAACGGCAGTCTTGGCCTGCGAATCCCAGGCCACGTCGGGGGCGCGGGTGTCCACGGCCAGTGATGTGACCGCGACGAAATCCTGCGCTTCGGGGCCGTCTTCGCCTTTGGCCAGACCGAGGTCGCGTATGCGCGACGCGCGGTCGGCCAGCCCTTCGGAGATTCCCTTCACGGCTGCTGACAGGTGTGAGCCGCCGTTGGCGGTGCGCACGGTGTTGCAGAAGGCGGACACGACGGGCGGCTCGGTGGGACCGGCGGTCAACGACCACCGGAACGGTGTCGACCCGCGACCGGTCGTATAGTCGCCGCGTCCCTCGATCGTCATGCGGGGATCGGGCCGCACGCCGCCTGACGCGGTGCACATGAGGTCCAGCAGCGCATCGGTGCCCCACGGGCCATCGAACGGTGCGACGAGCGCCTGCGGAATCTCGCCCAGCGGCCAGCCTGCGTCGAGGACGCGCAAGCGCACACCGGGGGACATGCGCGCCGCGGCGTGGGCCCGCAGCAACACCTCGGCGATGTCGATGGAGCAGTCCGGCGCGACTGCCGTGTCGAACAGGATGCGCACCGCGGTTCCGTGGCCGGTGTGTTCCGCGGTTCCGCTGCCGCGCAACTTCTGGGTATCGACACGCAGGAAATCGGCGTCCGGGTCGAAACCGGTGCCCGAAAACACACCAGGGTAGCCGCCGCCGAAGCTCTGTAGATACACCTTTCCGTCGCGGTGTACGGTCACATCCGCGCGCTTGGAGATGAACACCGCAGCTGCGGCACCGATGCCGTTGAGGCCAGCGCCGGTGGCCGCCGCGTCGGCATGAGCAGAGAACTTGCCGCCGGCCCGAGCGGTGCCGAGGGTCTTGACGATGCCGTTCTTTCCTGTGACCGGGTCGGAATCGACAGGCAGCCCGCGACCGTCATCGGCGACGGTTACCGAGCCGTCAGCGTGCAGGGTGATTGTCACCGTCGATCCGCCATGGCTCGGCACGGAGACCTCTTCGATGGCGTTGTCGACCAGCTCGCGCAGCGCGGTGTTGAGGGCGTCGAGGCCGAGGTTCACCGCCGGGCGCAGCCGCGTGTGCTGTACGTCGTCGAGTTCGGTGATGTCGGAGGCGGTGTAGCTCACCTGCGGTAGTCCTTCCCAGTCAACGTGTGTCAGCGGTGGTGGGCACCATGCCAGTCGTGCTGGTGCCGGGCAGCCTGCGCCGCGAGGACACGCCGGTCATGCCGCGCCCTGGGCGTCGCCATCGAAGAGCGCCATCTGGTTGGGGTCGTCGAACGGCACCACTGTCACGTCTTTGATGTTGTCCGGGTCCAGTGCCATCCGCTCGGCGGCCTCGGCCAGCTCCACCAGCCGCCACTGCCGCTCGGTGCGCTGGGCCAGCGTCCCGGACGGCAACTCCCGCGTGCGGTGAGCGGCTTCGCAGATGGCATCGGCGACGGCCTCGGCGACCGGTGCAGAGCTGTTGCGCAGCTCGCGCACCCCGCGTGAGATCTCTTCGACGGCACCTTGTTCGGGGCCGTAGACGCCGCCCGATCCGGGGACGCCTGTGGGAAGGTCGTAGTGATCGAACGGGTCGCCGGTGATGATGTGGCGCGGTTCGAGCAGTGTGTCCATCAGAATCCGGCGGGGCCCGGGGTCTGCGGCCGGCAACTCCGCCCACGCCGCGCCGGTGTCGGCCATCCAGCCGTTGGCGACCACCTCGATGCGGTGTGCCAGATCAGGGGAACACACCTTGTCCAGGCCGCGGGAGTTGCGGTACTCGAGTGGGCGATGTTTCGGATCATCACTGGGAAGCCGAGTGAGATAGCTCAGCGCGGCGGATTCCGACAGTTCGAGAGCATCCTCAGCGACCGCGTGACGTGCTGTTTCGATGTCCCCTTTGGCGCGAGTGAGATAGCTGTTCCAGTTGTCGGCGCCGATCGCCTCGGCGGGGGTGTAGCAGTTTCCGAGGTGAGCGGCGAAAGCCGTTGCAGCATCGGCGGCGTCCGGGTCGGCGAAGTGGGTCGCTCCGATGTCGGTGGTGCCTGTGAGACGGCCGTAGGCGGCGGTTACTTCACGCACGTTGCTCAGTGGCAGGGAGAGTTCATCGCCGTCGACGGTGCGGAAGTCGACATGTGATCGGGGTTTTGAGCGTGACTTTGAGCGCGAGGTTGACTGCGATGTTGACTGGCCAGGGCCTTCGGCTTCGGCGAGCGCGGCCGCCTCGTGGTCGCGCCAGCTCTGCAGCTCGTCGGGGTCGACATCGCGGCGCTGAGCACGGGCCGCGGCGACGCACAGGCCGGTGTAGTGCCGACGCTTGTCGGCGACCTCGGCATCGACGGCGTCGAGTTCGTCTGCGCTGGCATGCGGTCCGCCGGCACCGTTGATCTGCGCGGCCAGGTTGGGTGCGGCGAACGTGTCCAGCTCGACCTTGGCCAGCACGGCGACCGACGGCTCCTGTCCGGGGGCCGGCACCCGCACTGGCAAACTTCCCGTAGTCGAGGACGTGACAGTCGCGGCCACGGTCGCAGCGGATTCGGCGAGGTCGGCCTTGCGCGCAGCGGTGAACGCGCGCAGTGTCGTGGCGATGTCGTGATTCACACGGGCCGCGGGGGACACAGTGGAGATGGTGTGCGGGTTCAGCCCCAGTTCGGTGGCCAAAGCGGCCAGCGCCGAGGTGGGCGCCGTGGCAATCACTTCGAGCGTGTGTGGTCCAGCTACTTCGGCAGCAGCAGCAGCAGCGCTGACATCGGCGCGGTAGGTCCGCATGGCGACTCGGCGTTCACGGTCACGCTGGGCGGATCGGTGTCGTGGGCAGCGGCGGCCTCCGATGCGGCACATGGGCTTCTCCTCCGTCGGTGAGGTGATGTAGGCGGGGAACGGTCCCCTCCGGCGCACGGTAGCGCGGAGGGTCGGCGTCAACGTTGCTCAGCGGTGCGGCGCTCTTCGGCGTGTTGTGTACCGCTCGCCGGTGTGACAGTCTCTAAAATAGAGAATTCTACGGGGGAGTAAGTATGCAGTTCGGAAGCCTGAGTAACCTGGTCGCCGCTGGTTCGCGCAGTCATCGCCCCGAAGTCGGCATCGGAGCGACGATGCTGAGCTGGACCGATCGCCATGCCGCAACGGTGGTGTCGGTATCGGGGGACGGCCAGGAGGTGGGCGTCCAGCGCGACCTCGCCCGCCGAGTGGACGGTGGCGGTCCGACCGACGGCGGCCAGCGCTACGAATACACCCCCGATCCTGACGCGCGGAGCGACATCTACACGCTGCGCCGCAACGGTAATTGGGTGCGTAAAGGCGAACCGATGCGCAAAGGTGCTGTGCTCATGATTGGCGCCCGTGATGAGTTCTATGACTTCACGTTCTAGCATCGGCCTGTCGCCGGGCCGGTCTACGCTTCACCTCCGCTGCTGACCGGACCCGCAGCGTGTGGCGCCCAGGCGGACCAGCTACACGCCGCGGTTACGCGGTGGCCTACGTGCCGAAATTTCTGAGGAACGAACACTCCGGGGGGTTTGCGTGATGAGCAGCCGATGGCAGGCGACGTGCACGGGATGGGCGATCGCCGCAGTTCTGGTATGCCTCACAGGCTGCGCGGGCGAAGCGCATGTGCCTGGCGCCGCCGTGCTTCCGGGGCTCGCGGTTGTCTCTCCTGATCCGGCTCAACCGGCCGGAGTGGGAGAGGTGATAGACGGCAACTGGCCGGTGGCCGATGGCCGCCGGCTGATCGAGTTGGCCGAGCTGCTCGACGCCAAGAACGCCGACGCTCCGCGCAACGGTGCCGCGACCGGCGTGCTGGCGGTATTGGACGCCGATGTGCAGGAGTGGTTGCACGCCCGCAGCGTCCGGCCAGTGGCGAAGGTGGGCGGGGCCAACACTGCCGCTGCGCTGCGGTTGGCGGGGATGGCAGTGCAGGAGACGAAAGGGCGTATCGATGCCCTGGCGCGAAGCGACGGCCCCACTGATACGCGCGCAGAGCTGATCCGTTCCGCTGCGTCGGCGCTCGAGGATGTGCTGGAGCTGACCGGCGCGCGAGTGGGTCTTCCTGTCGGTTGACGCGACGGGGGAGTGGGCGTCGCGCCCACCCGTTCGATTGCCGTGTTTCGAATGATGTTGTGATGTGAGCAGTTCCGGTCCCCAGTGGGCGTCGATGGAGGTTGTCACCCCTCTGTTGTATTCTCTAAAACAGAGAATCGACGGCAGCAAGGAGACCGCTGAAATGACCACCCCAGCACCGGCAAACGCACTGGAAACAGTGATGCTCATTCAGGTCGATGCCCGGGTCAACCACAACAAGTTCTACGAGCTGTCCAAGCTGCCCGATGGCAACACGTTGGCTCGATGGGGGCGCGTCGGTGCTGGAGCCCAGTCTCGGGTCTACCCCGGCCACCACAGCTTCACCGCTAAGCGGAACGAGAAGTTGGCCAAAGGCTACGTCGAGTTCGGCACCAGCGATCGCGCCGGTACAGCTGCTCCCACCAACCGCCCTGACCTGCACAAGCTGGTGACAGCTGCGCTGCTCGGAGTGGCGGGTGGGTCGGCAGATCTGGTCTCCCACCTGATCGGCGCCAACCGCCACGCCATCGACACCGCCACCGGCGGCCGGATCGCGGTGTCCGACACCGGTGCAGTGACCACCGCGCTCGGACCCGTCTCGCTGGCCCAGATCGCCCGCGCCCGGCGCGAACTGGCCACCCTGCGCAAGGGTTACGACCGCCCAGCCGTGGAGAGCTATCTGACGCTCATCCCGCAGAAGATCGCCAGCGTGCGGGCCACAGACTGGGTCACACGCAGCTGGTGCCGCGACCAGGATGACCTGCTCGACGCCCTTGAGTCGGCAGTCACCATGTCGGCGACCACCACGAACACAGCCGCCGACGCGCAGCCGATTCACTTCCGGCACAGCATGGTAGAGATCAACAAGGGCGAACCCGGTTTCGCCGAGATCGCCGCGCGCTTCGAGAAGTCACGCAACGCCATGCACGATGCCAACCGGCTGACGCTGCACCGGGTGTGGGAACTGCGCGATGAGCAGAAACCGGCCTGGGATGCACGTAAGGCCGCGCTCAAGCACAGCCGCGTCCTCTGGCACGGCACCACCGCCGGAAACGTGCTCTCCATCCTGCGTACCGGCCTGATCTGCCCGCCCTCGACTGCCGGCGCCTACAACACCACCGGGCGCATGTTCGGTGACGGCGTCTACTTCTCGGACCAGTCGACCAAAAGTCTGAACTACGCGATCGGCTGCGCCCCCGGTCAGCGCAGCCGAGCAGGGGCCGGACACCCGATGATGTTCCTGGCCGATGTGGTGATGGGGCGCGAATGCCGCTCTGAAACCACCCTTTCCGGCTCTGCGTTGGTGTCCCGCTCCCGTACGGGTAAGGACGACAAGGGCCGCGGCTTCGACTCGCTGTTCGTCCGCGGCGGGCACTGCGGGGTGCGCAACAACGAGATGGTCGTGTGGAACACCGAGCAGATCCGGCTCACCCACCTGTGCGAGTTCCGCTGAGCGCCCGCGTCGTCGTCGGTCGTCGGCGTAGTTGATGGGTACCGTGCGCCGCCATGAAAGCAACGAGGCCGCTCTTGGCGCGGTTGACCGCCGCGGTCGGTGCAGGGTTCGTCGTGCTGTGCCTGTCAGGCTGCACGTCCGCGCCCCAGCGGCCGATGTGCGAGCCCACGCCCGGTATCGCGGACTACGCGGAGCTACCGTGCCGGCTCGCGCATGCCGATTACGTCGAAGCCATGAACCGCTCGACGGCGCAGAAGCTGCTCGATGGTGATCGCGACGAGTGGATCGCAGCGTCCAAAACGCTGTTCGGCGCAGCTCTGCTTGGTGTCGGCCTCTTCGGTCTGATTGCCGGGCGCCACGGCAGCAGTGGCGATGAGCGGCATCCCACGGCCGGGTTTGCGCGCACCGACGACGGCCCCGCGCCGCGCCCGCTGCTGCCGCTGGTCGGCACACACGTCACCCTGCGCGGAGAACAGTTCACCGTGCTCGATGACAGCGCGCCAGCAATGGATCCGGCACGTCGCTTCGGAGGTCGGGCCGCGGTGACGGCCCTCGACGCCCACGGTCGGGTCGGACTGCTGTTCGTCGGGTTCGACACCAACGGCCGCATCTTTGAGGCGGCCACCGGCGCTGAGCCGTGGGCAGCTGCGCATATCGTCGTTGCCTGATTCGGAGCCGGTCGGGACGTGACACCCTGCGGCTGACGTGGACAGGTCGCGGTAGCGTTCGCGCTCATGAGCACCGTGCTGCTACCGCTGCGGATCGCCGCTGTGATCGCTGCGGGAGCGGCACTGCTGTGCCTTGCGGGTTGCACGCCGTCGCCGAAAGACCCGCAGTGTTATGCCATCAGCGGGGCGACCGACGCCGCTTCGCAGCTGTGCCGGTCGCAGCGTGCGAAGTATGAGCGCCACGAGAATCAGTCATTTCTGCAGAAGCTCGTCGATGGCGACCGTGACTCGTGGGGCAAGGCCGCCCCGTTCATAGCCGTGGCACTCGGTGCCTCCGGATGGCTGATCAAGCGCGCGAGGACCGCGCCGGCATCTGCCCCCGCCACGCCGCAACCCCCACCGCCGCCGCCACCTCCGCCTCCGCCGCGGAAGATCGGGCTGGCGGGTTCCCGGATTGCGCACCTCGGATGCATCTACACCGTGCTTGACGATTCGGCTGTCACCGGTGACGGCCGCCGCAGCAGCGTCATCGCAGCAGATGAGGATGATCAGGCGGGGCTGCTGTTTCTCGGCTTCGACGAGACCGGCGCGGTGTGCGAAGCCCGCACCCGCGACGGCGCATGGGCCGCTGCCCATGTCATCGGTTAGGGCTCAAACCTGACGACGCACGGACCTGCGGACTCACCGCGGGGTTCCAGAACCCGCAGCTGCCGGGTCCGCACCGACCGGGAGCCATCAGTCGGTGTAGGCCAGGGCGCCGCACCGCGGGCACTCGCCGGCCGGCTCGGGTCCGTCAGTATCGACACGCAAGCTGTGGTCGCGGACGTCGTTAAGCTGCGTTTCGTCGCAACTGAACTGGCAGTTGTCGCACCGGGCATGGCTCACGATCAGGTCGCGTCGATGCCGCAGCCGGTGCACAGCAGCACTTGCCCGTCGTGGATCCATTCTGTGTCGAGGTGCCCAGCCGTGCATTGTTCGGGAGTGTTGGGCCAGTTCCGGCCAGGCAGCACGGCGACCAATCTGCGCGGCACTACGTAGTCGCCACCGTGGTTGCGGGGCTCTCGCGGGTCCCACTGTCCGCCTATCGCTGACAGGTCGGGGATGTCGTTGCGTTCGTAGCGTTCGCCCACTGCTGCACTCCTGGTCGGTTTCCGTCGGGGAGTGCACAGGATGCGGTGAGACCCGCCGCCCGGACGTCGGCGGCGCGGGGACACGCGGACAGAGCGGGCACCGCGGCACCCTCCCGTGACGCGCTCCAATGAGCATTCCTGGGCCGACACGGTGAAGGACGTGACAGGTCGGCGCGTGCAGCGGACTCTCTCGCGCGGATGTGGAACTTTGGTCCCAACTGCACTCGGTGAGACGGGTGGGAAGGAGAGTGCCATGGATCCCGAGGTGTCCCACCGCCGCCGGACCAAAAGGCTGTTGTGGACGATCCTGGTGTGCGCCACAGCCGCGAGCATTTCGGGGAACATCGCCCAGGCCGCCATGCACCACGGGGTGCTCCAGGCCGGCGGACCGGTAATCGCAGCGGCTCTGCCGCCGTTGGCGCTGCTGAGCCTGACCCACCTCACGGGCATGTGGTCGCGCATCACCACCAGAGGGATCGTCTACTGGTGCTTCCTGGTGGCGGTCGCTGCGATCACCACCGCGGCGTTCCGACTCAGCTTCGAGGCGCAGCGAGCACTGGCGGTGCAGTACGGATACAGCCGCGCTGATGCAGCGCTCTTCCCACTGATTCTCGACGGGCTCATCGCGGTGGCGACGTTGGGTCTGGTGGTGCTCGCTCGCACCGATGAACCGACCCTTGCACCGGTGCAGGCCGATGACGCGCACCGTGACGCACAGGAGTCGACCCGTGCATCAGCGGTGCGCACCGGTGAACCAAGTCCAGCTGCGCTGGGCGCCCCAGCGGGTGTCAACGGTGCGTCACTGGCTGCACCGGGTGCGCCGGCACAGCTGCCAGGTGGCGCATCAGCTGGTGCGCCGGCTGCAGCCATGCACCACGGAAACTCGGCATCGACCCGCGGTGCAACCACGCTGACCAGCGGTGATTCACCCGGTGCACCGCAGATGGTGCGCGCGTCAGCTACTGATGAATCGGTCGACGCGGCGATTCTGGGTGCTGACGGGGCTCTGCAGATCGCGCATCAGTTGATCGAGATGGGGCGCACCACTGCACCACTGGAAGCGGTGCACCTGGTGCTGGTGCGCGCAGCCTCTGGTGCATCGAGCCGGCCGGTGGCTGCGGAGGTCGGTCTGTCTTACAGCACGGTGCAGCGCATCATCCGCGCCGCGCGGGAAGTGAATCAGGACTGTTCCGTCTGACTCGCCCCGGTTGCCCCGATGCACCAGGGCAACCGGACGATGAACCGCGCCGGTGCACCATGCAGGGCGACTGCACCGGGGCACTGACGCGCGCACCAGCCGGTGAATCACCGTGGGCCTCACCGGCTGGTGGTCATGCACCGCGGGTGTTTGTCCGTGGGTCAGGTCAGCCAAGCAAGGGGGCGTGACACGACCCGTGGCGCTCACAGCCACTGCAACTCGGACACGGCGTGCGGGTCGGTCGACATCATCGTCGCGAACTCTTTGACGGTGAGCCCCCGCTTCATCGCTCCCTCATAGACCAGCTTGGGCGACAGTGCCCCGCACGTGATTTGCAGGGTCGAGGAGCACAGCCCTGCGATCTGACCCGCGGTGTCAGCGTGCGCCGCCCCTATCCGCCGCAGTGAGGTCAGCGCCTCGTCGTAGGTCGGGTGCGACATCAGGCGTTCTCGAAACGGTCCGCGGTCTCGGCGTCGAGCGAGGTGCCGTAGCCGCCGGGTCGGATATGGGCGCTGATGCTCGGGCCGTGGCGGTGCGCCCGGCCGGCCGACCCCGGTGGGTCGATCCGCGACACGGTGAGCACATGCTCCTTACCGACCTCACGGATTCTGTCGCCGACCTTCAACGTGAACACATCGACCACTGCTGGCTCCTCACAGACGGGGGTTCGGTTCCGTGACGGTGCCAGTCCGAGGCGTCGGATCCGGTGCGCGGCGCGAATGCTCAGCTGCGTTTCACCCACAGCACCTCGTCGCGAGCCGCGGCCTTCTCGACTCTCGGCGCCCGCAGCGTGATCCGCTCCCAATCTCCGAGCGCAGTGTCGTACAGGGTGCTCGCGTACCCGCTGAGAATGACGGCGCCGCGATGCTCTCGCAGCTGCGCCAACAGCTGCTCGTGATGGGCGTTATCGGTTTCGTGGGCATAGAGCTTCGCGGTGCGTGTCTGGCGCAGGTATGGCGGGTCGACGTAAAGCAGCACATCAGGGCGGTTGAACCGCTCGATGACCTCCAGCGCGTCACGGTTCTCGATCTCAGCGTCGGCCAGGCGAGCAGCGACGGCCTGCAGCTGCGCGGGAACCTTGCGCCATCGCTGCGACATCCCTGCCCGAGCCTGCGCCGGACCGCGGTTGCGCCATCCGGTCACCTTCGAGCGGACAGCGGCATGGGCCTGCCAGGTCCGCACCGCGAACCGCCGCGCTGCTTCTACCGGAGCATCAGCGGCCGCTGTGGAGGCCTCGTACTCGGTGCGCGACCACGGCGTGGTCTCCAGCGCCCAGCACAGATCCTCGGTGCGTTCGCGCAGCACTCGCCAGAAATTGACCACCTCCCCATCGATGTCGTTCAAAACCTCGTGTAGCGACGGTGGCTTGGTGAAGAACACCGCTCCAGACCCGAGATAGGGCTCGACGTAGTGGCTGTGCTGGCCGAACTCCGCGACTGGCTGTGTCAACCCGATCTGGGACCACGATGACGGCCTGACTGGGACCCACCTGGCACCGGCTAATCACGCCCTTGGTCTCGGTGGTCACTGCCGAGTGGCGAGGGCTATAGGTATCTGCAGACCTGATCGGGGCTACAGGTTTCGGGCTCTGGGAGGGCTGCATCGTCGCGGAGCGCAGCCACGTTGTCGCGAAGTGTTGTGAGGTCGGCGATCTGCGCGTCGATGTCGGCAAGGCGCGCGTCCAGCAGGTCACGTACGTGGCCGCAGGGAGCTTGGCCGTGGTCGCGGATGTCGAGGATCTGCTTGATCTGGGCGAGGGTGAGCCCGGCCGCTTGGCCGCGGTGGACGAAGTCGATCCGGCTGACCGCGTCGGGGGTGTAGTCGCGGTAGCCGGCCGGTGTGCGTTCGGCCGGGGGCAGCAGCCCTTGCTCTTCGTAGAACCGCAGAGTCTTGGTGGTCGTGCCTGCCGCCTCGGCGAGTTCTCCGATCCGCATCCCGGCCTCCATCGTGTCGCAGGTCTCGCTTGACCTTCCCCTTTACTGGAAGGTCCAGTATCGCTGCATCAGGAGCGTTTCCCAACAGTTCTGGGAGGAATCGGGATGCAGACCAGGTACGACCTCGCGATCATCGGATCCGGCGGCGGTGCGTTCGCGGCGGCCATTCGTGCGACCTCTCTGGGCAAGTCGGTGGTGATGGTCGAGCGTGGCACGTTCGGCGGCACGTGTGTGAACACCGGCTGCGTGCCGTCGAAGGCACTGATCGCAGCCGCGGAGGCCCGGCACGTGGCCGCGGACGCGCCGACCCGGTTCCCGGGCATCGCCAGCGTCGCGGGCGCGGTGGACATGCCGGCCCTGATCGGCGGAAAGCAGGATCTCGTCGAGGCCCTGCGGGGTGAGAAGTACGTCGACGTCGCCGACTCCTACGGTTGGCAGGTCCGCCGCGGCAACGCCGCGTTCGCCGGCACTCCGGATTCGCCCCTGCTCGAGGTCGCCGCGGCGGATGGCAGCGTCGAGACCATCGAGGCAGCGCAGTACCTGGTGGCCACCGGGTCCCGTCCCTGGGCCCCGCCGATCCAAGGGTTGGAGGAGGCCGGGTACCTGACCTCGACTACGGCGATGGAGTTGACCGAGGTCCCCGACTCGCTGCTGGTGCTCGGTGGTGGCTACGTGGCCCTGGAGCAGGCGCAGCTGTTCGCCCGGCTCGGGTCGACGGTGACCCTGCTGGTTCGGTCCCGGCTCGCGTCGAAGGAGGAGTCGGAGGTCTCCAAGGCGCTGCAGGAGGTCTTCGCCGATGAGGGCATCCGGGTGGTCCGCCGAGCGGTCCCGACCCGCGTGACCCGCGACGCCGCCACCGGCCAGGTGGTGGTGACCGCGGACGTCTCCGGTGGCGCGCAGGAGTTCCGCGCCGACGAGGTTCTGGTCGCTCTCGGCCGCCGACCGGTGACCGACGGGCTCAACCTCGACGCGGTCGAGGTGAAGACTGGCGAGGTCGGCGAGATCGTGGTCACCGACCAGCTGCAGTCCTCCAACCCGCGGATCTGGGCGGCCGGTGACGTGACCGGGCACCCCGAGTTCGTCTATGTCGCCGCCCACCACGGCACCGTGGTCGCCGAGAACGCCTTCACCGACGCCGAGCGGTCGGTGGACTACATGCGGCTGCCCCGGGTCACGTTCACCAGTCCCGCGATCGGCGCAGTCGGGATGACTGAGGCCCAAGTCCTCGCGGCCGGGATCCGCTGCGACTGCCGGGTGCTCCCGCTGGAATACGTGCCGCGAACGCTGGTCAACCGGGACACCCGCGGCTTCATCAAGATGGTCGCCAACGCCGACACCGGCGAGATCCTCGGCCTGACCGCGGTCGCCAAGGACGCCGGCGAACTGGCCGCCGCGGGCGTCCACATCATCGGCAAGACCATCGCCGAGGTCGCCGACGCCTGGGCGCCTTACCTGACCATGACCGAGGGCATCCGGATCGTCGCGAAGGCCTTCACCACCGACGTCTCCAAGCTCTCCTGCTGCGCCTGACCCGCACCCACCCCACTCAACGAAGGAGGCATCCGCGATGTCGGACCTCAGCACCCAACTGCCCCAACGACTCACCCGACCCGAGGAGACCGGCCTTGACGCCGGCCTGCTGATCCCGCTGCTGCGGCTGCTCGTCGACGGCGACCCCGTCACCGTCGAGCAACTCGCCGCGGCTGCGAGCCGCACCCTCGATGACGTACGGCGCGGTCTCGCGGCGGTGCCGGACACCGAGTACGACGATCAGGGCCGGATCATCGGCCAGGGCCTCACCCTGCGCCCCACCCCGCACCGGTTCACCGTGGCCGGTGAGGAGCTCTACACCTGGTGTGCGCTGGACACGCTGATCTTCCCCGCCCTGCTGGACCGCCCGGCAAAGGTGGAGTCGGCCTCCCCGGTCAGCGGCGAGCCGGTTCGGGTCAACGTCGACCCCACAGAAGGTGCAACCAGCGTCGATCCGCCCACCGCGGTGGTGTCGCTGGTGAACCCGGAGCAGATCACCTCGATCCGTTCCTCCTTCTGCAACCAGGTGCACTACTTCACCTCCCCCGAGGACGCCGCGGGCTGGCTGGCCGAGCACCCCGGCGCGGAGGTGGTCCCGGTGGCCGAGGCGTGCCGGATCGGGGCCGCCCTCGCCACCGGCCTGCTCAACCGCCTCCAGGCGCCCGCCGCGGCCGACGACAGCCACAGCTGCTGCTGACCCATACCCACTGAAGGGAATGAGAACACCGATGATGTCCAACCACGACGATCGCCCGGGAGGCAGCGGCCTGCTCCTCGGAGCCGGCGCCGCGCTGCTCATGGTCGCCTGTTGCGCCTTGCTCCCCATCCTCATCGCCGGTGGCGCGATCGCCGGTATCGGCGCGTTCCTCCGCAACCCGTGGGTCATCGGCGCCGGGATCGCCCTGGCGATCCTCGCGCTGATTGCCATCTCCCGCCGCGGCGGCGGCACCGCCGGCCACGGCTGCTGCCCGCCCATGCCCACCAACGAAAACGTCGACCCGAAGGACGAGCAGAACCGATGAGAATCACCCGCCGCCACCACGCCGCGCTCTCGATCGCCGCCGTACTCGCCGCCGGATCGCTGACCCTGACCGCCTGCGGCAACAGTGCCGACCCCGCGACCGCCGGTTCCGGTTCACCCGCCACCGTGACCAGCGTCGATGGCCAGCAGATCAGCCTGCCCGCCAACGGGAAGCCCACCGCGGTGTTCTTCTTCTCCGTCGGGTGCGGCGAATGCGTCAACGGCGTCCGGTCCCTCGGCGAGGCCGCCACCACCGCCGAGAACGCCGGCACCGTGGCAAGCTTCCTCGCCGTCGACATGGACCCCGGCGAATCCAAGGCCCTGATCGGCGACTTCATGGAGTCCGTCGACGCCGAACACGTACCGGCCGCAATCGACGATGGCGCGGCACTCTCCCGGCGATTCGAGGTGGCCGCTCTGTCCACCCTGATCGTCGTCGACGCCGACGGCACGGTGACCTTCCGCGCCACCGACCCCGACGCCGCGACGATCACCGCCGAACTGGCAAAGGCCGGAGCCTGACCCATGGGCGGACTGCTCACCCTCGCCTTCGCGGCCGGCATGGTCGCGCCCGTGAACCCGTGCGGGTTCGCGCTACTCCCGGCCTGGATCACCCACACCCTCGGCGACACCGATGCCTCAACGGTCCCGGTGCGGCTGCTGCGGGCGCTGCGGGCCGGTCTCGTGTTGGCGGTGGGGTTCGCCGGCACCCTCGCGGCAGCTGGCCTGGTAGTCAGCGCCGGCGCCCGAGGGCTGATTCGCGCCGCGCCGTCGCTTGGCCTGGCCGTCGGCATCCTGCTGGTGGTTCTCGGCCTGTGGATGCTAGCCGGACGCTCGGTCTCGGTGCGGGTGCCTCGGATCCCCGGCCGGGCAGCCGCGGGACTCCCACCCACTGCCCGGATGGCTGCGTTTGGGGTCGGCTACGCGCTGGCTTCGCTGTCGTGCACGTTCGGGGTGATCCTCGCGGTCATCGCGCAGGCGCAGGCCACCTACAGCTATGCCGGGCTCCTGCTCGTCTTCGGTGTCTACGCTGCTGGCTCGGCGACCGTCCTGCTGCTGCTCGCCCTGGCCACCGCCGCGGCAGGCAGCGGACTCACCCGCCACGTCGCGCGATTGGCCCGCCATGGCCCACGGGTCACCGCTGTCGTCCTGCTGCTCACCGGCGCCTATCTGGCCTGGTACTGGTACCCGGCGGCCACCAGCGACGCCCCGGTCGCCGCGGGCCGTGGTGGCGGACTCACTGACGTCTCCGCGGTGGTCTCCAGCTGGATCCAGACACGGGCGACACTCATCGGCGCGCTCGCTGCCGCGTCTGCGCTGGTAGTGCTGGCGCTCGGGGTTCTCCAGCGACGCCGCCGGATCCTTCGGGGGCGCCCGATGACCACGCGGGACAGCACGCAGTGACAGCCCACCGGGTGCGGCGTGCGCACGAAACAGGCTCGGTTGATTGCGTCACCGCGACGCGTTCCCTGACCGGGTCGACGCCAGCCGGTAGGAGTCGGTACCAGTTTCGATGATGTTGCCGCCGAAGGTGAGGCGGTCGACGATGGCCGCGCACAGGCGCGGGTCCGTGAAGGTCTTGGTCCAGCCGGCGAAGCCCTCGTTGGACGCGATTGCCACGCTGTTCTTCTCCTCTCGCTCGGTGAGGACCTGGAAGAGGAGTTCGGCGCCGCGGCGGTCCAGTTCCATGTAGCCGAGCTCGTCAATGCAGAGCAGGTCGACGCGGCCGTAACGAGCGATCGTGCGGGCCAACTGCTTCTCATCGGCTGCTTCTACAAGCTCGTTCACCAGCCTCGTGGCGAGGGTGTACTTTACCCGGAATCCCTTTTCCGCGGCTGCGGTCCCCATGCCGATGAGCAGGTGAGACTTGCCGGTGCCGGAATCCCCGATCAGGCACAGCGGCTGGCCCTTCCGCACCCACTCGCCGGTCGCCAACTGGTGGATGGTGGCGGGGTTGATGTTCGAGTTGGCGTCGAAGTCGAAGTCCGCGAGGAACTTGCTCCGCGGGAACCCGGCGCCGTTCACGCGCCGGATGGTGGACCGACGGTCGCGGTCGTCGCACTCGGCCAGGAGCAGCTCGGCGAGGAATCCGGTGTAGGTCAACTGGTCCTTGTTCGCCGCCGCGACCGCGTCGCCAAGCAGGGCCCGCATGGTCGGGAGCCGGAGCCTCCGGCAGGCCTGGTCGACCGCCGCTACGGCGGCTTCCTCGGTCAGGCCGCGGCGGCGGCGCAAGGTGGTGGTCACGCTGGTGACTGTGCTCATCGGGGTGCTCCGCTCTCATCGGGACTCATCGGGTCGGGGTGGTGGTCGGTGCCGGTGCGGCGGCCGAGCAGTTGCTGGTATTTCTCCATCGACGGCAGCGGCCGGGTGTCGGGCGGGAGGCCGGCGATGACCGCGGCCGGGTCGAGCAGCAGGCGTTCGGTGAGGGACACGACCTTCCGGCTGCGCTTGGCGTCGCCATCTCGTCGTTCGCCATCGCTGGGCTGCGCAACGGGATGACGGTCTGAACTGGCCCCGGTGGGCGCTGCGAGGGTGGTGTGCAGGCGTGCTTCGACCGCGACCACATCAGCTGAGACTGCACCGACGCTCACTGCGGCGAGCAGCCCGGCTTCGACTTCGTCGGCGGCCATGGCGCGGTGCAGTAGGAGCACGTCGATCAGTTCCCGGGTGCCGACCGCATCCCCGAGCCGCCTGCGGGCGTTCGCCCAGAACGCCTCATGCGCAGGCGTGAACGCCCCCGATTCGCGGGCCTGCGCCAACGCGGTGGAGCCTGGCAATGCGCCCGGCTTACCCTTGAGCACCTCGAGGTAGTGGTCGAGGTTCACCGACTGGCCACCCCTTGTGATGACGCGGGCGTGCCGGGCGATCTGGAGTCGGCCGTCGAACACGACGACCTCGGATGCGCGCAAGGAGACGCGGACGCGGCGGTGGATGAACCGCGCCGGGACGGAGTACCGGGCCATGCGGACGGTGATCATCGCGGAGCGGTCGACCATCGGGTTCAGCATCAGCCCGGGGTCGAACCCCTCGACCGGGAGCGGCGCGAGGTTCTCGCGTTCGGTCGCGAAGTCCTCGCCGACGGTCCGGATCCGCGACGAGATCCGTCGGCGGTCGTCGGCGGCGTCCAAGGCACGGACCTTCTCGTTCAGCTCGTCGAGCGAGTCGACGACGGGCATGGGCACGAGGTGCTGGCGGCGGAACCGGCCGACGTCGCCTTCCACACCGCCCTTCTCATGTGCCCCGGCGATGCCCGGCTGGCAGTAGAACGCGTCGAACCCGAAGTGAGAGCGGAACAGCACCCAGCGGTCGTTCTCTACCCGCTCACGACCGCGCGCGTTGACGACCCGGGTGACTGCGGCGGTGAGGTTGTCGTACCGGACGTGCCGGGCGGGGATGCCGCCGATCTCGTTGAACGCGGCGATGTGGCCCTCGAGGAACGCCTCTTGGCCTTGGGTGGCGTAGATCCGGTGCACCGCCTTCCCGGAGTAACTCAACCTGAATGTGAAGAGGAAGACCTTCGTCTTCACCCCGGCCAGGATGACGTAGAGCTCGCCGAAGTCGACTTCTGCTTCTGCGCCTGGCGCGTGCTCCTGGGGGATCATGACTTCGACCCGGCGGCCAGCTTCGAGGCCGATCTGCGTGCGGCGGATGCGGACGTAGTCGCGAACCGTCGAGTACGACACCTCAATGGCGTCGTGTTCCTCGATGAGGCGGACGTGGATCCGGCGGGCGGTGTGCCGTTGCTTCCGCGGCGCCTCAAGGTCGGCGCGGAGCATGTCGTCGATGGCCGACTTGAACGGATCCAACCGGGGCGAGGAACGCACCGGGGTCTTCCGCGGCGGTGGTTCCGCGGACGTGAGGGCCCGGCGAACGGTGCCGCGTCCGACTTGGTGCTTGCGTGCGAGCGCTCGGATCGACATGCCCTCGACCCGGGCGTCCCGACGGATCGCAGCGAACAGTTCCACACGCACCCTCATCCCGAAACCCACTTCCGGTGCCGCGAGGACCGCTGGATGCGGGTCCTCCTGACGCCACGGAAGTGGGTCCAGATCAAGCCGTCACGACGCCACGCCGAAGCCCGGGTGGGTCCCGAATCAGACCGTCACACTGGTCCCGAATCAGACTGTCACCGCCACGCGACGATGCGCGGCGCTAGCGTCCATTTCGCCCCCGGATATCGCAGGAGTGCGGGCTGCTGGGGCATAGCTGTGGGGATGGACACCGCGCGGAGTATTCGGCGACGCAACGGCGATCGATGCCTGCGGCGCGCACGGGCCCGGCTGGGTTACATCAGCCGACGAATCTCTCGGCTCCGCCCCTGGGGGTCGATGCGCAACTCCATCCGGCCGCCGGTGAGCGCAGAGAGGTTCTGTGCCGTCTCAGCGACGGTCTCGTCCACGGCGGCGGCGATTACTGGTATGGCGCGAAGGGCCACGTCTGTGGTGCGCGCGGTCAGGCCGTCGCCAGCCACATGGCGGCGCGCCGTCGCCGAGACTCGAATCCCGTTGGGATTGCCGGCGTGGTCGTACGTGTTCTCCGCGAATCCTGACTGCGCATCAACGCCGCGCACGGCCTCGTGCTCTTTGCGCCAACGGTGGGCGTTCTCGCCGCGGATGTCCATCACAGCTGACCATTCCGGTGACTTCCGCAGCCGATCAAGCCGGTCAACAGCTGGTCGGTGAATAGCCGGCAGGTTCGACCGGAGGGAGGCCAGCGTCTTCTCGCTGATGGAGAGCCACGCCTTTTCATCGTCAGTGACAAAGGGCTTGTAGGTGGGGCCGAGCTGCTCGAAACGGGCTATACCACCGAGCACAGCCTGGATCTCAGCGTCAGTCCGCGCTACTCGAACGACGAAGTTCACGAGGCGATGCCCGATGCTGACGGCGGTGTCGAGGACCGCGTCCGCCAGGAATCGCTGCGCGATCGCCATGCCCGCTGGCTCGCGTTCCTGCTCTATCAGCTTCGCGTGCCAGGACGCCTCGACCAAAGTCGCTGCGCAAATCATGAGTGATTCCGCCATGGATCCTGCGAGCGCGCACGTCTCGCGCCACTGGCTGGTGTGAAGATCGGTGAACGGGTCGGGCTCGAAATCGCTCCGGCTGTAGGCCCACACGCGGTCACAGACGCTGTGCACACCATCGAGGCCGAGGTCTGTCAGCTCCGGACGGTGTGCCACCGCTCCGCCATGGGCGCCGACGTGGCGGAGTTTTAGCCAGGCAGTGTCGTAGGGGGAACTCATGCCGGTGGATTGTTCCTGATCCGTATCAGGGTGCGGGGCGAGGTGCGCAACCCGGGTCGGTGCAGTGCCGGCGATCGTGGCGATCCGGCGAAGATACGGGCAATTCTGCCCGTATCTCTGATACGCTGCAGCAATGAGTCTCAGTTTCCACACATTCAATCGGGACACACGGCAGTTCTACCCCGCAGCGGGTGCAGTGGAGTCCTATCCCGGCGGTGACATCGCGGTGCGCCACCTGCAGCCCGCCCCGGCTGGTTCTGTTCCGGTCGCCTGGAATGCCGGCGGCACCCTTGACTACGCGGCGTTGGCACAGTGGGTGGCGTTCCATGCCGCTGTTAGCGGCATCGCGGCGCCGATCCTGGTGATGCCATACCTGCCTTCCGCTCGCGGCGACCACGACCCGACCGCGGACGCGCAGGTCTCCGCGCGGCTGACAGCGGCTACCGGGATCGGTCACGTGATCTGCGCCGACCCGCACTCACCGATATGGGCCGAGCACACCGGGTGGGACACCGCTGTGCACACCATCACTGCTGCCGACCTGATCGGCGGATCCACACTGATGGGCGCGCACTGGGAATGGGACGCGGTGATCGCCCCCGACAAAGGCGCCGTCGACCGCGCCGGCGCGGTGGCCCGGGTGCTCGGGGTGCCCCTGTTGACCGCAGGGAAGGCACGCGACGCCGCCACCGGCAAGCTCTCCGGTTTCACCGCACCCGACGGAATCGGGGCAGGGCGGTTCCTTGTCGTCGACGATATCTGCGACGGTGGCGGCACTTTTGCCGGACTCGCGCAGGTGATCGCCGCGGCGGTGCCGAAAGCCGAGCTGCACCTGTGGGTCACCCACGGGCTGTTCACCGGCCGCTGGCGCGAAAACCTGGCCCCGCACTACGTCTCGATCACCGCGGCGGACACCGCCGCCCCCAGCGAGCCCGCCGCTCTGCCGCCCGAGGTGCGCGCAGTCCCGCTGCTTCCCGCTGTACTCGACGCCCTCATCCACTTCGCCGCACCCGTCGCGGCTCACTGAATAGGAGACCCACCATGACCTACATCCCGGCCGACTACACCGCCGAAACCCGCGCTGCACTGGCTGTTCTCATGGACACAGATGCCTACAAGTTGGATCACCGCCGCCAGTACAAGACCGGCACCCAGTTCGTCTACTCCAACCTGACGGCCCGCAGCAGCCGCATCCCTGACCTCGACTGGACCGTGTTCTTCGGCCTGCAGGCCTACCTGCTCGACCTCGCTGAGCGCTGGGACCGGTTCTTCACCGGGGACATCGACGCCGTGTGCCGCGCCTACGAGGAGCGCGTCACCGACATCGTCGGCCCCAACGGTGTTGGCTCCGAGCACATCCGGGAGCTGCACGGCTACGGTCGCCTGCCGCTGCGGTTCCGGGCACTGCCCGAGGGGACGGTCACCCCGATCGGCATCCCGTACCTGACCGTCGAAAACACCGATGAACGGTTCTTCTGGCTCACCAACTACATCGAGACCGACATGTCCGCCGCGCTGTGGCAGCCGATCACCTCGGCGACCATCGCCTGGCGTAACCGCTGCCTGCTCGACGAGCGCGCTCTCGCCAGCGGTGTCGACACCGCAGCTGTGGACTGGCAGGGCCACGACTTCTCTGCTCGCGGTATGGCGGGGATGGCAGCAGCGGCAGCTTCCGGTGCCGCGCACCTGCTCAGCTTCACCGGCACCGATTCACTCTCGGCTCTGGGCTGGATCGACCGGTTCTATCCCGGTTCGCCGGCGGGCACGATCATCGGCGGATCGGTACCGGCGACCGAGCACAGTGTGATGACAGCGGGCGGCCGTGACGGAGAGCTGGCGACCTTCGAGCGGTTGCTGGACCTGTACCCCACGGGCATCGTCTCGGTTGTCTCGGATTCGTTTGATCTGTTCCAGGTGCTGACTGAGTTTCTGCCGCAGCTCAAAGACAAGATCATGGCTCGCGACGGGAAGCTGGTCATCCGCCCGGATTCCGGTGACCCGGAGCTGATCCTGTGCGGTGATCCGGCCGCCGCGGCGGGCAGCCCGCAGCGTAAGGGTGTTATCAACCTGCTCGCCGAGACGTTCGGCACCACTGGGCCCAACGCGGCGGGTTTCAAAGAGCTGGATCCGCACGTCGGGGCCATCTACGGCGACTCGATCACCACCGAGCGCGCTGATTCGATTACGGCGAATCTGATGCGCCAGGGCTATGCCTCGACGGTCCCCGTCTTCGGATTCGGCAGCTTCACATACCAGTTCGTCACCCGCGACACTTTCTCGCTGGCGGTGAAAGCAACGTGGGTGCAGGTCGACGGGCAGGGCCGCGACATCTTCAAAGATCCCGCCACCGGTGCCGGAAAGCGCTCAGCGAAAGGTCGGCTGGCGGTGCTCGGGGGGATGGACGGGTCGATGGCGCTGGTGCAGCAGGCCACGACTGACCAGGAGGCAAGTTCGCGGCTGTGCACCGTCTTCGACGATGGGCGGTTCCTCGGCACGCCGCGTGCGCTGACCGGCGTGCGCGCCCAGCTGCGCGAGAGCTGGGACTTGTGGGTGAACACTGCGGTCCGGCGGGGTGCGGCGTGACCGGCGGTCGGATGCTTTCACGCCGCGAGGCACCTGGGCATGAATATGGTTGGTTCGTGCCAGACCCCGAGCCGCCGCCCCCAGCCGAGAGGCGCACCTGGCTCTCGGTCGACCTGGTGGCCATCACCGACGACCCGAACGATCCGGCGCTGGTGCTCTACCGCAGGGAGAGGGCCCCGCACGCAGGGAAGCTGACGCTGCCCGGAGCGGTGATGGACCCGACCAAAGGACAGACGGTCGCCGAGACCGCGGCATGGATCGCAGCTGAGCGCGCCCACGCCGAGGTGGTGCCGGGCACGGTGCCGTTCCCGATCAGCGTGGTGTCTGATCCCAAACGCGACGAGCGCGGACACACGGTGTCGCTGGTGTGCCTGACCCGTGTCCGTGTGCCGGAAACAGGCAGTCCTGTCGTGCTGGTACGCACTGGTGGCCGATTTCCGAAGCGGATGCCGTTCGGACACAACGTGATGCTGGCGGCAGCGGCGTCACGGGCGCTGGACACTGTGTTCGTCGACGCAGCGGTGGCCGGGGCGCTGGTCTCGACGGAGGTGGGGCACGGTGTCACCGTCGGATCGCTGACCGCGACGTTGACGCTGCTGCACCACCTCGCCGGTGGCGATCCCGCTACTGTGCCCACCGCCGAGGCGGTGCGCCGGCGCCGGTCGCGGTCCGCAGTGCTCGCGGTGGGTGGGACTGTCGCCGCGGTGACGCGGCCCGAGGCGGTGCTGATCTCCGTGGCGGGCTGATTCAGCGGCCATCTGCACGGCGTGTGCGTTGCGGCTGCCTCACCTTCGGTCTATTCTCTAAAATAGAGAACCAATCGCGAGGGGTAGACATGCACAACGCAGACCTGACCGCCGAGCCCGACGTCACGGCACACGCCTGGGAGATCCGGGCCGAACGCGTCGAGGTGTTCAAGTCCAAGATCGAGCAGGCAAACCGCAAGCTGGAGCGCGCCGGACTCGACGCACGCTTCGAAGTGACCTACACCGACTTCGAGAAGCGGTTCGGACTCACCTCCGGAGCGGAGATCCCCGCCACGACCGCCGAGACGGTGTTCGTCACTGAGCCGTGGGTGCGTGCCGAAATGAGCGGGCCACTGAGCCTGGCGCACGGGCACTTCACCTTTGTGGCAGCACTGGTGCCCGAAGAGGCCGGTATCACCGTGCATTCGGCCCCTGGTCAGGAACTCGACGGCTTCGTCCCGCGCGGTGACAATGCGTGCGAGCACTGCGGTGTCGCGCGCAATCGCACACGGCTCTACCTCGTCCGCGACGAGCGCACCGGCGCCATCATCCAGCTCGGCCACACCTGCATCGAGATGTACACCGGGGTGTCCCCGAAAGGTCTGTGGGCGTTGACCTACGACGACACGTTGGCCGAGATCGCGCTCGATCGCGGTGGTCCGGCACGGCGTCCGCTCGGCGCATCGGTGAACGCGGTACTGGCCTACGCGTACGCGCACTCCGATCAGGGGCGCTCCTACCAGGCTGCGACCGGGTGGGGCGTGTCCACCGGCGGACAGGTCCGGATGAGCCTGTTCGGATCCATCCACCGGCTCAAAGATGCCGACCGCGCCTACTATGTTGCCAAGGCCGCAGAATCCGCGGGCTACGCTGCGGACACCACGCTGATGGGTGCCATCAAATCCAGCGTGGACACGACCGATGTCGACAGCGACTACGGCCGCAACCTGCGGGTGATCCTCGGCGCCGAGACCGTCACCGGGCGCAACATCGGCATCCTGGCCTCCCTGGTCAAGGTCTATGCACGGGCCAAGCAGCTCGAGGTGGAGCGCGCCGCGACGGTCCTGGCGTCAGGATTTATCGGCGAGGTTGGCGAACGCATCAAGAACATCACCGCCCGCGCCAAGACCGTGGTCTACACCGAGGGCATGTACGGCACCACCACTTTCCTGGTCGCCATCACCGACACCGGCCACACACTCGTGTGGGGTGCGAGCAAGAGTCTCGATGTCGCGGTCGGTGACTGGTTCACCATCGCTGCTGCCACCGTCAAAGAGCACGGTGAATTCAACGGCATCGATCAGACGGTGATCGCGCGCCCGTCGAAGTTCACGGTGCTGCACCCGGAAACGGCAGCGGCGTGAGTGTGAGCGGTCAGCCGCGCAGGCTCAGCAGACAGCAGGTTGAGGCACTGACCGCAGTGGCAGCCGGCCGGGTGCAGTATGGCGCGGAGTATCCCCGAATGGCCCGCCGTCACGGCACCGCTGTCTGTCCGGTGTTTCTGATCGACGGTCACGGTGTCTACGGCGGCCAGCACGCCACGTTCTCGCGGTTGTCGGAGCTGGGCTTCATCGTCGAGCGGGTTGACCTGCTGCCGACGAAGACCGTACCGGCGCAGACGAAAACCTACGGGACCGTGAGCGGCTCGATGACCCGCGACCTGCCCGAGCACCAGGCGCCCGCCGACGACGGTTGGCAGGCGGCAGTCGAACTAACCGCTGCTGGCCGCGCGGCACTGGAGTTCGCAGCACAGACAGAGACCCTGTGATGGTCGCAGACGACGATCACGCCGCGATCTGGGCGCTCGAATCCGCTGCCTGCCAGGCCAGCGCGTGGGAGCGCTGGATCGACCAGGTTGAGGCACTGCTGGGGCACAGCCCCGACGGAGATCTGCGTGCAGACCGATACTCGCTCGATTCGTTCTACGCGCACTGGAAGGCGGGAGTAACGCCATCGGACGCGGTGGCCGCGATCGGCAACGCTCCGATCTGACTGCACCAGCACGGAATCGATCAGCGGCACCGGTCTCGAATCCCGGCCATCGCAGCTTTCACATCGGCATTGAAATCGCTGCGCAGCACTGGATCAGGCGACTTTGCGCAGGCACGCATCGACCTACTGCCGCCGCCGAGGTGCCAGCGCCCGCCGCTGTCGCAGGCGCAGCCGCAGCGGCGGCAGATGAAGTCATGCTCTGGTGCTCGTCGTCCCATGTGTCGATCCCATCGGTGAGAGGGCGGGTGGGCTGGCGGGTTCCCGCGCCTGTCGTACCCGTACCTCTTAAGGGGGTGCGAGTGCGGCGATCGTTGCGTGCCGGTGGGCTGGCTCCGCCGGCAACTGCAGGCATCCCCGGTGCGCGGCGTACTGCATCCCGTGGCGACCCTCTCGGTACCAGACCCCATCGACATACACCCGGCGGCGGCTGCCGCACAGCGGATCTGGCGCGGTGCAGTCGTAATTGTCGGTGTAGTCCTCGGGAGAGAACGAGTCGGTGATCTCGATGCCGGCCATCAGACCGCGCAGGGCCGCGGGAACTCGTCGGGGGAGACGGTGGCGCGATCGATTCCGTTGGCGTCGGCAATCTGGTTCAGTGCGTCCTCGATCTCCATGCCACGCGCGCCAGGGGAGGCAACTCCGGTCCGGATCAGCTCCTCGACGAGTCGGCCGGGGGTGTAGTTGATGCCCTTGTAGATATAGCGGTCCACGCGTGCTCCTCCAGTAGCAGATGTTCGGGGCTTGCAGCGCGCGACTGTGGCAGCTTCTGACCGTCGCCGGGGCCCGGGGCGCGCACGTGGGCAGGTGGGCGGCCGACCGGCGCCGGGCGGGCGCCCGCCGGAGCACGGTGGCGATCGGCGCGGCGATCGTGCACTGTGGACGGCATGTGCGCACATCACACCGGATATTCCGGCACTGATGGCCGATCAGCGGTGTCAGCGGCGCATTCAATCATGCGCTCAAAGCAGTGCTCAATCACTTGCTCAACGGCGCGATCACAGCGACGCTCAAAAGTGCAATAAAGCGGCCGATCACATCCATGCTCAGCGGGGTGATCAGGATGTAGATCAATCCGCGGCTCAGCATGGCGCTCACAAGCGGCCTCAGCGCTCAGCTCAAGAGACAGCGCATGGATCGTTGCCGGGCAGCCGAGCTAGGAACGGGTCAGAGCAGATCCAGCTGGAGCCTGTCGGCGACTCCGCATGCAGCGGCGCGTGCACGCAGATGGTCGACCAGCTCTGCTGGCGCCGACGAGGTGACGCTCAGCGCCGCGGCGCAGCGGTCGACGAGTATCGTCCGCACGATCTCATCGGCGAACGATGCCGTCGCGGCGACGACGTAATCGCACCGAAGGTGCACGGTCCAGCCGGCCAGGTCGCCGTCTACCGCCGCGAGGATTTGGCGGGCGCGGGCGCGCGAACCGGCGAGCACGGGAACATTCAGCGATCCCACCGGCGCGAGTGCCGGCGTTTCGTGGTCGCACATGCGGTGTCGAAGCGCGCTCAGCTGCTGGCGGGGTAGTTGTTCAGCTTGCGCATCGCGGCCTTGTCGCCGAGCGCGGCTTGCAGCACGGTCTCTGGATCGATGTACGTCGCCGCGGAAAGCGCCACCATCTCAGTCACCCGACAGGGGCGCTCGCCCCGCTCGATCCGAGACAGCACCCGCCAGTCGATACCGGCCGCCTCCGCAAGGTCGCGTAGCTCGTATCCCGCGCCGTGCCGCGCAGCGCGCAGCGCCTCGCCGACAGATTCATCGGACAAGTCAAACTTGCGCTGCGGGTGCACAGGCATGCTCAGTCCTTTCGGGTGAAGTTCCAGCGCAGAGAGGTTAGCGTCCAGCCGCGCGTGCCATGTCAGGGACGTGACACAGCGTGCAGCTCGGTGCGACGATTGATCACCGTTTCCAGCAACTTCTCCGGTTTCGAGCCG
This sequence comes from Mycolicibacterium canariasense, assembly GCF_002101555.1. Classification (GTDB taxonomy): domain Bacteria; phylum Actinomycetota; class Actinomycetes; order Mycobacteriales; family Mycobacteriaceae; genus Mycobacterium; species Mycobacterium canariasense. Next base: position 8,119 of record NZ_LQOL01000033.1, on the reverse strand, counting down.
CTTGCGTGTGCCAGCGCGACCAGCTCGGTCACACGGCACGGGCGGTCGCCGCGTTCAATGCGGGACAGCACCCGCCAGTCGATCCCGGCGGCGTCGGCCAGATCGTGGAGCTTGTGCCCGACACGCAGACGTTCGGCGCGTACAACAGCGCCGACAGCGGTGTCTGCCAGGGTGAATGTGCGCTGCGGGTGCACGGGCATGTCGGTCCTTTCCAGGGATTCTCCAATACAGAGACTAGCGCGATGGGCGCGCGATTCGCGGACAACGGCGATGAGGACGTGACACTGGCCGTCTGACCTGGTGACACGCCCCCAACGCCTGGCCGCTAGTCGGACTCGAAGATGCGGACGCCGTAGCCGAAAGCGCTGGTGTCCGCGCATCCGTAGCCGGCCACCGCCACCGCGGCTCGGATGTTCTCGGGATCCTCCCCGAGCTTGGTCAGCTCCGCGATCGCGTACTTCTCGGCGGCAGGGCGGTCCGGAAACTCCGCTTTGCCGAAATACTCACGGTTGCTGATTCGCTGGAACTCGCAGATGAACATGGAGCAGTGCCCTTTCGTGGGTGCGGATAGATCTCCCCGGGGGCACCCGTTGTGGCCTCCGGGAGGCCGGAGGCTGGCACGTTGGTCGGTTAAGTCACGGCTACGGCGCGGGCACTGCGTGTGGTCTGCAGTTGCGGGTGCGCGCCACGGTGAGTAGCCCGCATCACCCAGTTGCGAGCAGGCGCGAGGCCACCCGGCGCTGATAGCCGATACCGGGCGCATCGGCGAGCAGGTCCGTGGGTGCTGGAGCACCTGCGATGCCCGCCGCTTCATCGAGCGCGGTTGCATATGCGCGCGGGAGCAGCGCGGTGATCGACCGCGGAGCGATACCGGCCAATTGTTCGGCGATCGTGGCAGGCGTAACTGAGCGGGGGTCGCCCATCTGCACGTCGTAAGGCTCCAACTCACGTTCGCACTCGACCAGGCCGTGAAGCGCGGACAGGATCAACACCCGCCCCGCATGTTCGCCCGCGACGCGGCGCGCTGCGCGAAGCATCAGCGCGAAATGTGGTGACGTGTACAGCTCGGCTGCTGGCGCGCGCCGTTCCAACTTGGCCGCGCCACATGCGAGGACCACGATCGGCTCCGCGTCGGGCATGCCAGCGGGTTCAGCGTGTTCGGCAACTCCGGCCGCGACAAGATCGTGAGCGGCGAGCAAGTCGACGTGGGCCGGGCCGTTGACCGCGGCGAGCACAGCTGCGGCGAACTGGCGCCCGGCTGCCATCGTGGTATGCCGCGAATGCGCGGCCAAGACGCCGCCGGCGACACGGATTCGCATGAACCACGCGCCATGGGTGCGCGCCCCTTCGGCGTCGTTGACGCGGTACAGCTCGATGGTGTGGGTGTCGGTGGTTGCGGTGTGGATCGTCAGGGTGCCGCAGGGGTGGGGGACCGGACGGAATATCAGCGGCGGAGCAGGGCGTGTGTCAGGGTTCTCGGCTGCGTCGACGGCGTTGGTTGTCTGCGTCATGTTGTCCCCCTGTTTATTTCGTCGAACGTGATCGTCGAGCGATGCGTACTATTCTCTAAAACAGAGAATATATGTAGGAGGAGACAGTGGCTAAGGCGCACGCGACAATCGTGACCAGCGATGACCAGCGTCTGTGCGACGCGCAGCGGTTGGAGGCGATTCGTGAGGTTCTCGACGACCTGTGGATCGCTCAGCACCACAGCGCCAGGTGTGTCACCACCGCGGGCGCCGACGAGGTGCGCCACGAAGCCGTCGAAGAGATCCGGGCGATCACTGACAGAACCTGGCGCCCGGCTGCCAACCCCGCGCCCACGTTCTGGCGCCGTCCCAGGTTGGGCGCCTGATGGTCCCGGAGTTTCAGCGTGGCGACGCGGTGGTGTTCGTGCGCGCCCAGACGACACACACCGTCGGTGCCCCGAACGCGCAACGGGTCAGCGTCACCGTCGGCGTGGTCGTTTCCGTCACCCGTGACGGGCGTATCAAGTCCTACCGCAGCGGGGCCGACGGCTCACCTGTGCAGCTGCACCGGCACTCCGTCGAGCACCGCGCCCAGGCGTACCGGCTTCCGAGAACGGGATGGGACATCGACGCCATCGCGGCGTACTGCGCCGCTCGTCCCTGGGCGCACGCTCCCCAGCACCGCGGTGCGCCGTTCAACGGGCTGGACCAGGCACGCGCCGAGCTGCGCCAGTTTCGCCTGGGAGCCGCAGTATGAGCGCCCACCCGGGTGGTCCGGGTGCAGCAGGGAGGTGGGCAGCCGTGGAGATCGAGCGCCACGATGCCGAGCAGCCGGTCTACGTCGAGGGCGGCGACGGGATCAGTGACGACTGGCTTCGCGACGAGTGGTGGCGTGCCAACAATCCCGGCGCCAGTGCGGCACGGGGCGTTCTGTGCGCGATGGCCGCCGCTGCGATCCTGTGGCCGGCACTGATCGCCGCGGGATTCTGGGTGTGGAGCCTGTTCGCTTGAGCTTCCCGCCTGCGCCCGACGACCTGGGATGCGCTTCGAGAGGAGACCGCTGATGGCAATCGACCAGAAGTACCGACCCGTTCCGGAGCACCGCCGCGTCCGTGGCCGGACCGCGCCCGCGACCATCAGCGTCCGAACGCATTTCATGTACTCGGAGCCGGCGGTGAACACATAGTCGCATCCAGGGTGTGAAAAAGACGTGACGTTGTCTGCTCACCGCGGCGGTTACTCTTTCCAGAGCGCGCTGGGGTGGGTCGGCCTGGCAGCATCCGCATCCGCAGCAGCCGCCGAACCCCTGTGCGCGCCATTGACCCTCTCGGCTGAAAGAGCCGACCTCACAGAAAGGCCGGTGGTCGTGGCAGCCAGTGACGTTGACAGGGCGAACATCCTCCGGCGTCACAGCGCCCAGGCAGCGCTGGCGCTGCTGATGGCGTGCGTGCTCACGGCCTGTTCACCCGTCGAGGGCACCCGAGCCGATCCTGCCGAGCCGACGGTTAGCGTGCTCGAAGCGATCCAGACATCCGGCGAGTTCGGGCTTCCGGTCTGGCCCGAGATCCTCGGTGTCGAATCCGACTCAGGTGCCGACATCCGCTACCGGATGGCGATGCGACTCGATGACGGGCAACTCGAGGAATTCCTGTCTCAGTTTCTCCTCGGCCCGCAGCCCTCCGACATACCGAAGTCAATGTCTGTGATCGCCGGGCCGGCACTGGAATCCGCGCCCGACCCGCAGTACCTGCAGAACGGGATCGACTCGACCAACGGCGCGTTCGTCCGCGAGATCATCATCGACAAGCGCGCACCCGACGAGACGTACGTGCACATCTCGGTGTACACCCTCTGAGCGCGTCGTCGTCGTCGGTCATGCAGGCTGCGCTGCGGCTGAGGTCGAGACCGTGCTGATGCCATGGCCAAGCCGGTCGGGCAACGCGCGTCTCGCGGCTGTCACGTCGCCTACTGTGCAGGTTGGCGGGCAGAAAATTGTTGCGCACCAGGGTCTGTGACCCGGTTTAGGCTGAATGTAGGCCGTGCACAGCGGCATCCGACACATTCAGGGGGACATGTCACGATGACTGCGGACATCACCATCACCACCGCCTCCGTTCACTCTTCCCGCGGCGCTGACACGCACCCGGGACCTGTGAAAGCTTTTGTCCGGCGGGCAGTGATCGCGGTGGCGACCGGCGCTGTCGCATTCGCTGCTGTGGCGTGCGGGTCATCGGATGCCTCGCCCGACGAGGTGCGCGACATTCACTCCGGCAAGAGCAAGCCCACCTCAGCGTCCGCGCCGCGGTAGCTGCCCGGACAATGAGAGGCACCGGTGTCGCGGGACGTCGTCCGGCCGTGGCCGCCGCGGCTGTCCTCACGGCCGCCGCAGCTGTGGGTGCCGTGACGTGGACGTGCACATTGTCGTCGAGCGTGGACGGTGTGGAGATGGGCGATTACGGGCCCGGCAAGCAGCGTAACTGGGCACAGCAGCTGGTGACGGGCTTGAACACCCACGACGCGGCACAGGTTCCCGTTCTGTATGTGGGCGGGAAACTAGCTGCGGCGCAGGCCCGCACGATCGAGGTCGCCCTGCCGGCGCCGGGGTGCCGCTACGAGCTGGTATCGGTGCGCGATCGCGGCGACCAGGGGCGCCAACGCATTCCGGGCTTGGACGGCGAGAACTCGACGTACCAATTCGACATGACAGTCGAGCAGCACTGCCCAGCTGGACAGCCGCGTACACGGGTGCTCGGCGTCATGGCCGTGGCCGAGATGGGCTACTGGGAACCGTTCTACTTCGCGACCGACCAACAGGGTCAACGCATCCCCAGAATGTCCCAGCCGTGAATGTCCTCGCCGAGCGGAGGACAGAGCACCAGCGTCGCACCGCGCACGGCCATGATGCCGGCACCCCGACCGCCGGACACACGTTGCGGGCACGGCGACGGTGCACGAATGACGGTGCCGTCCGGGGCGACCGAGGCGACGAAGATGTCCTTGGAGTCGCGGGCCGCTGCGGTGACCATGCGGTCCCCGATCTGAGCCCATGCCAAACCGTCGATGAGTGAGGTCGATACCGAAAACCCCTCAACGCGTGTCACAGTGCGCGAGAGCAGCGAGTACACCTCGACCCACAGCTCGCCGTCTCGACCGCCCACACCCAACTGCACAAGCGGTCCCGAAACGGGTTCCCGCCTGCTGGACTCCGAAGCGCTGTTGATGAAAGCCACCGCGTCGGTGTCGATATCCACTGACAAGACGCCGATCCGCTCCCTACCCGCCGCCCCGGGCTCGGTACGCCCCCGGCTGCGCGTCTGCAGAAGAAGCATGCTGTCGTAGGCGCCCAGCGATGACACCTCTAGATCGCTGGCCACGACCGGTAGCGCCACGGGAAGGGAGATCAGTCGCTCCTGGCCGGTGTACCCGTCGGCCACGCGGATGTCGACGCCGTAGCAGGGACCGGTCACCACCTGATCGTTGATCACATGGGCGGTGCTTTCACACGGGCCTTCATCGCTAGGCCTCACCCAGCGCACCACACCTGTCTGCGGATCAAGCGAGCCGACTTCCTCGGCACGGCGGACCACCGCAACCACAGTGTCCGACGCTCCTACGCCATGGGCGAGTTCGAAACCCGCATTGTTGAGCCACAGCTGCTCGCCGGTGTTGGCATCGAATCCGATGAGAACCGGCTCATTGTCGGGGTTCACGGGTGCGATTTCGTGCAGTTGCGGTCGCATGCACTGGGCGATCACGACAGACCCGGCGGTGACGCCGGTGGAGCGCACCGCTTCCAGTCCGCAGTCTTTCGGGAACACCTCCGCCGCGATGTGCCAGCGCGGCACACCGGTGGCCGCATCGTAGGCGGTGATGGCCCCGTCTCGTTCGTAGGTCAGGTATCCCGGACCGGCGGCCAGAACATGCTCGGTGTCGAAGACCGGTATCGAGTACGCGACCCGGGTTCCCACCGCGGTGGGCAACGGGGCGACGGCGACGCGATCAGCAGTCGCGGAAGGGGTCTGGGTGCGTGGCCACCACCAGCCGGCCACCGCGACGCCAGCGACCAGGGACAGCGCGACACCCGCTGCGGTCCACGGGGACAGCAAGGTGAGCAGGGACCGTACCCCAGACTGCCGGGTGTTGATCGCCCATACCGACCCCACCAACAGCAGCGCCGCGGCCACGACGAGCAGCGGCCACCCGAGCTGAGCCAGTTCGGGGGCCGGCTGCGCCCCGAATCCGGACACGCGCACCACGATCGAGGCGGGCACCGACGAGCCGTAGGTCCAGGCGGTCATCGCGACCGTGAATGCCAGCAGTGTGGCCGCCCAACGGCTCACGGTGCGGCCCACCAGGGTGCCGATGCCGATACCGAGAACCGCCACGGCGGTCAGTGATCCCAGAATCAGGTACCAGACAAAGAACTCGGTGACCGGCGCGAGGGTGTCGGGGGCCCGGCCACCGCGCGGGACACGGATGGTGAAGCCGTAGGCTGTGACGGCGAGCGCGCCGAGGCTGGTGCCGATGCCCGCGGCGACCAACGCGCGGCTCAGCGGTGGTGGTCGGTCCTGCTGGCTGCGAGGGATGAACGGTGGCCACGGCCCGCCCTCGCGGTCCGAAACACCGGGATGTTCGTCGTGCTGTGACATCAGCGCACACCCACGATACGGTCGCCGCAGTTGACCAGCAACGCGCCGTTGATCGCTGCCACCCTGGGCACATCCGCACTCGTGCAGGGGCTGGGATAGGTCTTCATGGGTTCCTCGTGGCTGAGCACTTTGAGCGTCGGGGCCTGACCGGGGATGGGTACAAGGGTGACCCACTGCTCACCGACGCGGGCCCAGACGGCTCCCAACCCCTCGGTGAATCGCAGTGTGTCGGTGGCCAGTCCGGTCTCGATGGTGGTGCTGGTGGCGAGGTCCAGGATCGTCTGGCGGCCGGCCGGGCCGGTCAGCACCAGGGTGCGTGTATCGGGCACCTGCACGCGGGCGTCGTCGGGAAGGCGGTACACGACCGCACCTGTGGCCCCGTCGATCAGCGAGGACGTCCGCGACGTGGGGGAGATCGCGCCGACTTCGCTGACGAGCAGGACATCGGTGCCCGGGATGCCCGTGACATGAGCGTTTTCGGTGTCCACGACATCGAAGCCCACGTCTGCGGTGCGCAGTACCGCGCGGACCGCACCGGTTAGGCCGCTCCGTATCTCTGCCAGCGTGTCCGGACCGTCGCAGTGCGGGACGATTACGACACTTGCGGAGAGGCCGGGCAGCTTGTGGCAGCCCGCGGGGAGGTGAAATGACCACAATGCTTGCCCGGTCTGCAGCTCCCGAACCGTCCACTTCCACGCCGGCTGCGCGCTGGTCGGGGATGAACGGACCTGCTCGACGCTCAGGAATCGCTGCGCGTCCACGAGAGGGGCCATGTGGCGGTCACGGGTCAGCGCACCCACTTCGGGTTGTGTCCACAGCGGCGTCCCGGTGCCGGCGTCGAGCCCGATCAGGACCGGATCCTCATCAAATCGTGCTTGCAGCACGACCACGCCGCCGGGGCCGGGCTCACTGACTGCAGCGCGAAGCACCCACAGCTCCGGATACGACAACGCCCACACCCTCTCGCCGGTAGCCCCGGAGATCGCTTCCACGCCGTCTGGAGTGCTGCCTGAACCGGTGCTACGGATCAGCCCGGGGCCACCGGCCACCATGAACGTGTCCGGGTCGCTGTTGTCGGCGATCTCGTAGGCGACGGGGCCGCCGACATCGACGGTGGCGGTTTCGGCCGCGGCGGCGTTCACGTGGTGCGCGGTCGGATTCTTCAGGACCAGCACCGAGGCGCCGCCGACCGCCGACATCGTCAGCGCCACGATCAGCACCCCTGGCCCGGGCGAGTGCCGCTTGCGACGGTGACCGTCGGCGCCGGCAGCGGCACCGGCCAGCGCGATCACGGCCAAGCACGAACATACCCAGGCGATGGACGTCAATCCGACCACATCGACACCGTCCAAAGCAGACTGCTGGTCACGGGCGGTGCCGAACAGTTGGATGTTGGAATCCTGTACCCGCCACCACAATCCGATACATCCGAGCAGCGCCACGGTCGGAGACAGATACCGCAGCAGGGCGGCGCGGCGATGTGCAGTGTCACGCGTGCTGTCTCCGGTGCGCCAGAACGCCAACAATGCGTAGGCCGCGAGCACGACCAGCATCGCCGCACCCACCGCCGCGCTGCGCGAAAACACGGAGACGACGGCGGCGCGGTCGGCCAGCAGCAGCAGCGACGGTGTCTTCTGCGCTTGTGCGATCAGCCGGCATACACCGGAGGCCGCGGACAGGCCGACCGCGATCGCGAGCACGGGTGCTGTCCATCGCGCCAAAGGTCGCGGCGCCGGCAGATTCGTTTCGCTCATTTCGCCCTCGATGTAGTGAGAGCTGCTGTGCGCGGCCCTCTTCGAGCGTAGAACGTGGCGGATACCGTGTTACGCACGAGTTTGTCGGCCACGTCGATGGGCTTCGTAGAGACGCGAATGCGGCGCCCCTGGTGCTGGTCCAGGTGACGCCGCATTCGCGAGGTGTTTACTGAAGCATCCCGGGTTTGATGCACACCTCGTTTCGTGTGACCGGTGTGCTTCCCGATCTGGTGGTGAGGGTAGTACG
>NZ_LQOL01000032.1 GCF_002101555.1 Mycolicibacterium canariasense | reverse complement strand
ACACTCACCCCAAGCCCACCAGCTCAGATGAGGACATTTAGAACCCCGAACTGGTTAGTTATCTCAGAAACGGCGCGGTGCTCATCGGACACACCCGCGACGAGTACTCCCTCTTCAATCCCTGGCGCGCAAAACCACTGCCCGACTCTCTGCTGACCGACACCATCAACCTGCTCGCACCAAGGACGTGTGGCCTCGCTGACTACCGGGCCGCCTACCCTGCGGCGGGGCCGTCGCAGCTCTACGAAACGGTCAACGCCGACTGGCTGTTTCGCATGCCGTGCCAGCACCTGGCCGCCGCGCAGCATGCAGGCGGCGGTACCGCCTGGCTCTACGAACTGACCTGGAACTTCAACACCGACGAGGGCTCCTCTCACAGTCTGGACATGCTGCTGATCTTCGGCACACTCACCCCCGCCGACATCACCAGGCAACCGACCACCCACCCGGACACCATCGCCGAATACGAGCGCCTCTCCCGCACCATGCGCACCGACTGGGTTCGCTTCGCCGCCGACGGACCATCCCGATGGTCACACCACCAATCTCCGGCCCGCACAACACGCGTATACGCCACCGAGCCCACCGACCAGCCCTACCCAGAAGAGGCCTCCCGCAGACTCTGGTCCCGCCACCGCTTCACCACCCTCGATCTCGCCACCTGATCGAACGATCCCGCCGGACCAGATTCCAACAGAGATGGCCGGCGGCCGCTCTCGTCTCGGATGGCCGCGACGCCCAGAGAATCACCCGCCGTGTTAGCTCGTAGGGCAATACAATCATATTGCCCGACCTCGGCGGGCGCTGCTAGGTTCACTCCTGTGAGCACCGTAGACGTCAGCGTCGTGATACCCGTCCGCAACGGCGCGGCGTTCATCAGCAAACAGTTGGAGGCACTGCTCAACCAAAAGACACAGGCGACTTTCGAGGTCATCGTCGCGGACAACGGATCAACCGACGAAACTGTGGCAATTTCTCGACAGTTCCTGCTGCGGGATCCGCGGGTCCGCATTGCCGACGCGTCACGTGGCCCCGGCGCAAACATCGCCCGCAACGTGGGAATAACCGTGTCCCATGGTCAATTTGTGTTGCTGACAGACGCGGATGACGTAGTGCACCCCGGCTGGATCCAGGCGTACTGGGAAGCGTTCCTCAATGGCGCCGACACGGTCGGCGGTGGGTTGAACCGCGTGTTGGCCGACGGCACGGTCCTGAGCCGGGAGTCGAAGTTGTACTGGTCGCAGGTGGGTGGGGCCCAGTACGCGAACGCGACGAACTGCGGATTTACGCGCAAGGTATTCGACGCGGTCGGCGGTTTCGACGAGAACCTGATAGGCACTGCCGACGAAGTGGAATTCTTCTGCCGCACCCAGCGGGCCGGATACACGATGCGTTTGGTGCCCGACGCGGTGGTGGACAAGCTGCAGCACACCGACCTCTCCACCGCGTTCCGGCAATACTTCAACTTTGGGCGAGGAGAGACCATTCTCGCGCTGAAGTTCCGCCCGCGACTGCTGGTTCCCGGCCTCGCTTTGGTCGCAGTTCAAGCAGCCATCTGGGGCGCACTATGGGCGACGGTTGGCCGGGCAGCTCGCTTCCGCCGGGCGACCGTGCAACGGTTCGCATTCAACCTCGGGATGCTGGTCGAGGCGCTCCGCTTCCTATCGAAGCAGCTTCACCTTCGCCGAACGTAACAGTCACGAAGGGACTCGGTTCGCGCGCGGCGAGTGTCGCCATCTCCTGCAAGTTGATCGACGCGGCGCAAGCTCGCCGGCGTGCCGTCAACGCACCACATCCAGTCGCTCTCGTCCGCGCTGGCGCCGGCTTCCACAAGGCAGTCGCCTGACCGACCGCGATGGTGATTCCGATACACCCGAAGAAGTTTCATCGTTGGTGCGCTGACCTCACTCACTCGGCATCAGCGTCGTACTCCATTGCTCCGATGGCGTTGCCGGCTGGATCACCGAAGAAGATGAGGTGTCCGACACCGGCGATGGTGAACCGTTCCATCAGTATCGTGTCGCCGGCTTCGCGCACTGCAGCGGCGACGCGATCCACATCGTCGACTCGACTTCACCGAGACATCGGGCGTCGTCGCAGCCGAAGCGCTCCTCACGGCAGCCGAGCTGCCGACCGCAGTGGTCGCCGCCAATGACCGCATAGCCATCGGCATTCTCGACACGATGAGGCGAGCCGGTGTCGAAGTTCCGCTCGAGGTCTCCGTAACCGGCTACGACAACAGCACGTTGGCCCGGCTCAGCCACCTCGATCTGACCACCGTCAGCCAGGCACCACTCGAACAAGCCGACCGCGCCGTGTCCGCCCTGACCGAGCAGCTCGATTCGGGCCGCACCGAGGCGATCGTCTCCGTGCTGACACCGCAACTGATCGTCGGTAGGACAACGGGAATGGCACGCGACGCTTGATGGCGGCCGTTGGATGACCGCTTTAGGCGACCGCCGGACAGGATCCGCCGCGAAATGGAACACAGTAGCCATCCGCTACTGCCTTGTCATCTCCAAGTCAAATGAATCCGTTTCGCTGTGCCGTCTTTCAACCCACGGTTGGGCCAAGTCACTCGGCCGCGGCGGCAATCACATTTTGCCCCTGGACTCACACGTCGATCCACCGTCGGGGCGAACCCCCGCGGCGCCAATGAGCGCGGGTTGCCGGCATTCGCCGCACGCAGCCCGAGTTCCCTGGCGACCAGCACGGCGTGGGTCGACTCTTTGCATGCTGTTGTCGCTGGGGATCCAGACTGATCGAGTTCTGTTGTTCGACAGCCTGATTCCGTTGACGCGGGCCGCCGTTATCTCGTTCACGGTGCTTGCTCGGCCGATCGGCCACCAGAACGTGCGAGTACAGCTGTCGGCACACCAGGGCGCGACCACTCCTCGGTGTTGGCGCGGAAATGGAGCACCTTGACGTCGCAGGACCGCGCACCTACTGTGCAAGTAGCACTCTATCTTTTGTTTTCCAAGTCACCAGTGGGAGTTTCGCGTGAGGATCTTGAGTCTCGTCAGCAGCGCCCGCATAGGGTTCTGGCTGGCCGAGTTAACCCATCCCTACTGGCATTTCACCGAACGCGGGTACGAGGTCGACATCGCGAGCCCCGCCGGAGGCGCGGTGCGACCAGATCCTATGAGCCTGCCCGACAGCGACGGCTCTTGGGAGGCAGACGACCTGGTCAGTAGAGGTTTCCTGTCCAGCAACACGCTCGCCGCGAAACTGAAGGCGACCCTGCCACTGGGTGAGGTCGACGTCACCGACTACGACGGTGTCCACGTGGTCGGAGGAGCTGGTCCAGCCGTGGACATGTACCCCAACGCGCAGGTGGCCGGTCTGCTGACGAGTTTCTGGCGGGCAGACAAGGTCGTTGGCACCATCTGTCACGGCTCGATCGTGCTGGCCAACATCCCGGACCTGGTCAAAGGCCTTCGCGCCACGGGGTTCTCGCGCGCCGAGGACGCGCAGGCAGAGCAGATCTACGGTGTCGACTTCATCCCCCACTTCCCCGAGCCGACGATGATCGCCGCGGGTATCGACTTCGTTCACGTTCAGCCGTGGGGTGTGCGCGTGGTCATCGACGGGAAGTTGATCACCGGGCAAAACCAGCAGTCGGCCTCGGAGTACGCGATCGCCTACCTGCACCTGCTGGAGGGCCGCACGCCCGTCCTGGCTGCGTGAGACTCCTGCCGCCGGGCGCGACTCCCGATATCGGTTCGCGATCGATCGACCCGCCTCGGTCCAACCTATATTGCTGTTGCACAACAGTTTTCACCTGCAAGACCCGTCGACCGTAGGAGCACGCACCCGATGAAACTCAACCGAGCCGCCCGTGATCTGATCGGCAAGGGCGCCAATGCCACGATCGTCACCACCAACCCCAGCGGCACTCCCAATGTCAGCGTGGTGTGGGTGGCCTTGGACACGACCGACACCGGGGATGACATTCTGTCCGGGCACCTCGGCGAACACATCAAGGTTCGCAACCTTCGGCAGAACCCGCACGTGGTGCTCACCATCCTTGATCACGAACACTTCCACGGCTACGTGCGCCCCTACCTCAAGCTGACCGGTACCGCTGTCATCGAGGAAGGCGGGGCACCGCAGCTGCTGACCGAGTTGGACAGGGTCGTCGGCAACCCCGACGTCACCTTCCCGCCGGCGGATGCGCCGCCAGGCTTCATCGCCCGCGTCCACATCGAGAAGGTCGGCGGCACCGGCCCCTGGATACCGTGACCACAGGTCACCGCCCACGATCTGATACCGCCGAGCGGACACAGAGGGAGATCGGCATGGACCGTCGCCACGTTGTGGATCCCACGATGGAGCAACCTGGCGGGCCACCCAGTAGGGCGCTGGCCGATCAGACCGTGGTGGTGCTGGGCGGTAGTGCCGGTGTCGGATTGGAGACCGCGCCGGCCGCGCACGTGGCAGGGGCACGCGTGATACTGACCGGGCGTGACCCACAGCGTCTGGCCCGTGCCGCCACAGAGGTGTCAGTCGCGCACACGGCCTCCTTCGACGTTACCGACGAAGCTGCACTCGGCGCGTTCTTTGGTGGGCTATCGGCGATCGATCACGTGTTGCTTACCGCGGGTGCTCCGCGCTACGGGCCGTTGTTGGAGATGGATGCAGACGCCGTACGCCACGCGAGGGTGATCACGCGGCGCTCGCGGTGACGGGTAGCGCGCCACGCCGTGCACCGCGTGCGGGCGGGTCAGTGGTGTTGATGGGCGGTACCGGCGCCGGCCGCGTCGCACCGGGACTGGGCATTGCCTCGGCCCTGACCAATGCGATGCCGGCGCTCACGGCGGCACTGGCGCTGGAATTGGCTCCCGTACGGGTCGGTCACTGACCCCATTCCAGCCGCGACGCGAATCGACTCAATTCCCAGTCGAGATGGTCGCCACGTCGTCGGCAGGAACCTCGTAGCCCAAGTCGTCGATGAACGCGACGTGGACCGGCCGGTCGGTGCGACGCGCTCGGCGCACCATCGACGGGCCTTGCGGACGAGGAAGATTCTGATCGCCCCACTGCTGAAGCGCCCCGATCAGCACGTGCAGTTCACGCCCCGCCGGGGTGAGCACGTATTCCGGGCGCTGCCGCTGCCCGGGCTCCTGGTAGGTCTGTTTGGCGAGCACGCCGTACTCGACCAACGTCGCCAACCGGTCGGACAGTATGTCAGGGCCGATACCCAGGTTGGCTTGGAAATCCACGAACCTGGTAGTGCCCAACAACGCCTCCCGAAGGATCAGTAGAGTCCATCTCTCACCGAGAATCGTGAGGCTACGAGCGACGGAGCAACTCCATTCATCGACGTTCTTGCGCGCCATGACTCCGGATTCTACGCGGCCTGACTTCATTTATTGCATTCAGATGTCCGTTCGGTGCCCGCTTCCCGGACACTGCGAGTGCCAGCCGGAACCCGCGACTGTTACGGGCTGCCCTTTTCCATCAGCGCCGGGCGGTCCGCTGCGATGAGGCGCGCTATCGCTATTAACTAGGATTTTCCGAGTTAGCACGGACTGTGCCCGACCAATCGGTCGACCATCGCGACGGCTGTCAGATAGCCCACCCGCGCTGGAAGCCGAGCTAGTTCCTTACCCATGAGCGAAGATTCCGTGCGATCGCCAGGGGCGCCGGCGGTCCACCAGGGAGCGCGCGACGGTGCCGATCCCATTCATCACACTTGTGTTTTCGTAGTTAGAGTGTTTGGGTGTGACATGACCTTCATCGAGGAGTTCGCCCCAACCCATCTGACGCTCACCGCGGAGTCGCCCACCTTCTGGCGGGTGACGTTCGACAACCCGCCGGTCAACGTGATCGGGCCGGACATGATCTCCGACCTCAAGACGCTGCTCACCGAGCTCGAGTCCAACGACACCGTCAACGTCGTCGTCTTCGACAGCGCCGACGAGGACTTCTACCTCGCCCACTACGACCTGGCCGCCGACCCCTCGGTCGCGGAGGCACTGCCCAGCCTCACCGGTTACGCCGCCTGGGTCGACGTCACCGTCCGCATCTCCAACCTGTCTGCCGTCACCATCAGCGCCGTCCGCGGCATCGCCCGCGGGGCCGGCAGCGAATTCGCGCTGGCCACCGACATCCGCTTCGCCAGCCGCGAGAAGGCCATCCTGGGCCAGATGGAGGTCGGGTTCGCCGCCGTCCCCGGCGGCGGTGCCTCGGGCCGGCTGCCCGCCTTGGTCGGCCGAGGCCGGGCGTTCGAGATCCTGCTCGGCGGAGGCGATTACGACGGCGAGACGGCCGAACGCTACGGCTACGTCAACCGGGCGGTCCCCGACGACGAGTTCGTCGAATTCGTCGACGCCTACGCCCACCGGGTGGCTCGGTGGGACCACCAGGCGATAGCCGACATCAAGGCCTTCATCAACAAGTACACCCGCCTGCCCGACGCGGAGTATCCCCTGCACTCCGACGCGTTCTGGGGCGCCGCCCGACAACCCCGGTTCCAGGCCGTGGCCGAGGCCCTGTTCGACGGCGGCCTGCAGGACCGCAGCCCCCTCGAATACCACCTTGGCGCCGACATCGCCGATATCGCCCCCAACAACCCCCTGCACTAACCCACCAACCCACCCCACCCCGCTTGGGACAGAAGGAGAAACCACCATGGCACGCACCGTCGACGGTCACGCCGAATGGCACGGATCGTTCACCGAGGGCACCGGGACGCTATCCACCCAAAGCAGTGACACACTGCCCGCCGCCCCCTACACCTTTGCCAGCCGCTTCGAAGGCGCCCCCGGCGCCATCCCCGAGGAGCTGCTCGCCGCCGGCCACGCCGGCTGCTACAACCATGCCCTGGCCAACATCTCGCGGCACAACGACATCGCCGTCGACACCATCACCACAACCGCCCGCGTCACGATGGGCACCGACGACCGCGGCTACTCCGTCGACGGCGTACACCTGATCGTCGCGGCCAGCCTGAACACCACCGAAGAGAGGTTCCGCGAGATCGCCGAGGAAGCCCGCACCGGCTGCTCGATCTCGAAGGCGCTGCAGGTACCCATCACCTTGGAGGCCACCTTCACCCCCACCTGGGCCTCGACGGCGGGACGCTAGCCATCGTGGCAACGACGCCGGGTGACGGGACACAGCGCCCCGGTGAACGACCTCGCAGGTTCCAGCAGGGCATGGGCACGGCAACTCCCCCGCCGGCACTCGCATACAAGCCCCGCCACTGGTGGGCACAGCGAAGTCCTCACCGCACAACGGCGTGATCTGCACCTCGTGATCTATTCCCGTCCCATGGGTGTAGAGATTGTCCCTGCCAGGCCGGCCCGATGTCGGCTGGACTGGAGACATGACCACTCCACAGAACACCGTCGCCCTGGTGACCGGGGCCAATACCGGAATCGGATTCCATCTCGCACGTCAGCTCGCCCAAGCCGGCGTCCGGGTCCTGCTCGGCAGCCGCGATCCCCGACGCGGTACCGAAGCTGCGGACAAGCTCGCTGCCGAGGGGCTGGAGGTGGTGCAGCTGACCCTCGATGTCACCGACAACCAGACCATCACCGAAGCGGTGCGTCGAGTCGGCGAGAGCCACGGACGGCTGGACCTGCTGATCAATAATGCGGCTATCGCCGGTGATCTGCGGCCCGCGTCGGGCGTCAGCCGTGAATCCCTGCTGCGGACCTACGACACCAATGTGGCGGGCGTCGCCGCTGTCACCAACGGATTCCTGCCGCTGCTGCGGGCCTCGTCTCGACCCCGGGTGTTGAACGTGTCGAGCGAGCTGGGGTCCACCCGGCTGGTGAACGACCCCGAGTGGCCGTTCAGCGGCGTGGCGGCCGCTGCGTACCAGGCGTCCAAGAGTGCGCTGGACATGCTGACCGTGCTCTACGCCAAAGAGCTTGCCGGAGAGGACATTGCGGTGGTGTCGGTGAGCCCCGGCTACCGGGCCACCGGGCTCAGCAACGGCGAACCGATGGAGGGCGCGGGCGACCCAGCCGACGGCGCCGCGGGCATCATCGGGGTTGCTTTCTCAGAGCCGCTCCCGACCGGCCGGTTCTTCAGTGACGAGGGAGAACTCGTTCCCTGGTGAGAAGAGTGCCAGTATCGATACATGGACGGACAGGCGGCAGGCCGCTACCTACGGGCAGTTCGCGACAGTCGTGATCCACGCGCCTTCGGATTCAGTGACCGCGGTCGCCGGACACCGGGGCTGCGGCGCGAGGAGGTGGCACGGCTTGCGCACATTTCGGTGGAGCACTACATGAACCTGGAGCGCGGCCGCGGTGCGGGACCGTCGGATCAGGTGGTCAGCGCCATCTCCGACGCGCTGCGGATGAACGACGACGAGCGACGGCACCTGTTCGAACTGATCGGACGTGCAGTTCCCTGGGGTAGCGAGCCGAGCACCGAGGTCACCCCCAGTGTGGCCAAGCTGGTCCAGGGCCTCGGTTCGACGGCGGCCATTGTGTTGAGCGCCCGGTTCGACGTATTGGCGTGGAATCCGCAGGCAGAGTTGTTGATGGAGGATTTCGGCGCCATCGTTCCGTCGGAGCGCAATGTCGCCCGGCGGCACTTTCTGCCGCCGGGGCACATCACACCGCACTACGGCATGACCCACGCCGAGGAGTTCTCGCGCATGGTGGCAGGCCAGTTGCGCGCCACGCTGGCCCGGTATCCACGAGACGAACAGACGCAGAAGCTGATCAATGACCTGTGCAACAGCAGCCCAGAGTTCGTCGAATTGTGGAACGACGCAACGGCTGTGGCAGGCACGCACATGATCAAGTACGTCAACCACCACACCCTCGGCCCACTTGCCCTGGCCTGCGACATGTTGCGCGACCCGCACCGCGATCAGAGCATCGTGATGTTCTCGATCATCTCGTGACCGGTCAACGTCGCCCCCCACGTCGAAGCAATCAACCGGACCAGTACCGCCAAACGACCTGCGATCGTCGCCCTCATCGACATACTCACCGGCCTCGCCACGATAAGGCGATCACAGCGTCATAGATTCGCCGCCAGCAGCGTTGACGCGATCGTGGATAGCGCTTTCACCGCTGAAGTGGCGTCGCGCTGATACTGCGCTTGCACGATGGCACCGTCGATTGCCACGCCGAGCGCTTGTGCGGTGCGGGTTCGGTTCGCGCCCGGGGGAAGTGTCGCTTTGATGGCTGCGACCATGTCTGCCTTGTGTCCGGCGGTGATGGCGTGGGCCTCGGGCAGTTCGGCGCCGATCTCGTTGACGCTGTTGATGAAGGCGCACCCCCGGAACGACTCCGCGGTCAGCCATTCTTCGATGGCGGATACCACCGCTGGCCGGCGGCGCTTGCCGGCAGCGTGGCGATCGAGCGCGTCGACAAACCAGTCCATCCAGCGCCGGTGCCGCAAGTCCAAGAACGCCAAGATCAGTGCGTCCTTACTTGGAAAATGACGGTAAAAAGTCACCTTGGTGACGCCGGCTTCGGCTATCACCTTGTCGATGCCGGTGGCTCGAATTCCGTCGCGGTAGAAGAGCCGGTATGCGGTGGTCAGTATCCGTTCCCGAGCTGGAAGGGTCGGCAGATCGACTTGTGGATCGAGGGTCTGGGCGATGCTCACGCCCATCATTGTAGACAGGTCGGTACACATCGACACGGATACGGGTAGACAGGTCCGTCTACATGCGTTACCGTACTGCCCATGTAGACAGATCCGTCTACATGGATCGGCGACTCGATCCACTCTCCGAGAGGAAGACGACGATTATGACCGTCACTTCTGCCATCGATGTCAAACCTCCGACTCCGCCGTTCACCGACGAGTCTGCTGTACGGAAAGTCCGGCTGGCCGAAGACGCCTGGAACAGCCGCGATCCACAGCGCGTAGCGCAGGGGTACTCGGTCGACAGCGTCTGGCGCAACCGCTCCGTCTTCGTGACAGGCCGCGCGCAGATCATCGAGTTCTTGAGCGACAAGTGGGACCGCGAACACGAGTACCGCCTCATCAAGGAAATCTGGGCGCACAGCGACAACCGCATTGCGGTCCGCTTCGCGTATGAGTACCACGACAACACGGGACAATGGTTCCGCGCCTACGGCAACGAGAACTGGCTATTCAACGAGCACGGCCTGATGACACACCGCCACGCCAGCATCAACGATGTGCCGATCGAGGAGGGGCAGCGCAAGTTCTTCTGGGACCGGAATGCGCCTCGGCCGGTGGACCATCCAGGCTTGTCCGAACTCGGTCTGTGACTGTCCGTTCTCGTTTCCTCGGCCTCCCGTTCGACGCATCACTCCCCAGGAAGGAACCCAAATCATGATTCACGCCCAATTCGATCCCACCGCACGCCAACTCCTGGCCGCCACGGCCGTCGAGGCCAAGACCCGCAAGGACCTGTCGTGGCAGCAGATCGCCGACGCCGCTAAACTGTCCGTAGCTTTCACCACCGCAGCCATTCTGGGTCAGCACGCGCTTCCGGAAGCATCAGCGAAGGCCGTCGGCGCTCTGCTGGGGCTGGATGAGGACGCAGTACGGCTGCTGCAGACCATTCCGACTCGCGGCTCCATCCCCGGTGGCATACCGACCGACCCAACCATCTACCGCTTCTACGAAATACTGCAGGTCTACGGCACCACCCTCAAAGCACTCATACACGAGCAATTCGGCGACGGCATCATCTCCGCCATCAACTTCCGGCTCGACGTGAAGAAAGTGGCGGACCCCACCGGAGGCGAACGCGCCGTCATCACGCTCGACGGCAAATACCTACCGACGGTGCCCTTCTGACGCACCACCCCAACACGGCCGCCCCCAGCGCACTCGCGGTCAATGCCGTCCGCACGATTCCCGACGGATTACCCCCAAACAAATCCAGATCGATGAATATTTGCGTTGTTGAGGACTGGTACTGTGTGAAGCCAGATTCTGACTCACCGAGGAGTAATCATGGCAGAGCGCATCATCCACCAACTTATTGACGATCTCGACGGTTCAGAGATTCCGATCGATAAGGGCGAGCGGATTGAATTTTCAATCCGGGGTATCAGTTACCAGATCGACCTTTCGCCGACGAACGCCAACAAGCTCGACAAAGCGCTGAAGCCGTTCATCGAAGCAGGCACGCGAGTGCGCGGGAGTCGCCGAAGCACGGCCACCAAGGGGGCACCGCGTGGCGCAAGTTCGAGAGAGCAGTTGGCAGCGATCCGGGAATGGGCTCGCAAGAGTGGCTACGAGGTTTCAGACCGCGGACGGATCAAGGCTGAGGTTGTCGAGGCATTCGAAGCCGCACATTAGGCGCCGTCAAAATGCGCCGGTCGCCCTGTCGCACGGACCTGAGTCAAACCGGCGAAGTAGCGGGGGCCGCGGCTGTTCCAGGGGCAACCCGTCGCCCGCGCAATCGCCTTTAATCTGACACCTCGCACCGCTTCCAGATAGCCTGACTATCCACATTCCCCTTTAATCTGGCATTTATGCCAAAAGATGCCATTTCAAAGTGAAACATGCAGGCAGAAACCTGCGAATCAGCACGGCGGCCACGAGGACCCACCGGCTCAAACTGACACTACACAAAAAGCAGCCTTGTATGGTCAGGAAGTGGCCGACCCCCGTGTCCTGGAATTCGACCTGCCCCGCCTGCGCATGAGCGCTCTGGAATGGGGCCCGTCGGATGGCCGTCTCGCGCTGTGCGTGCACGGTTTCCCGGACAGCGCCCACAGTTGGCGCCATGTAGCTCCGATGCTGGCGGATAAGGGTTTCCGAGTGATCGCGCCGTTCACCCGGGGCTATGCACCCACCGGTCCCGCACCCGACGGGGACTATCACCTGGGCGCGCTGATGTCCGACCTCGTCGAGTTGCACACGACGCTCGGAGCATCCCGCGACGCCGTGCTGATCGGCCACGATTGGGGTGGTTGGACCGCCAACGCGCTGGCCGCCTCCCCGGAATCCCCCTTCGCCGCCCACATCTCGCTGGCACTGCCGCCCATCCGGGCCATCTCGAATGCCTCGCTCGGACTGGCCCGGGCGACGAAGATGGGAGTCCGCCAGCTCCGAATGAGTTGGTACATCTTGTTCTTCCAGACCCCTTTGGTGCCGGAGCGGGTGCTGGACCGCGTCATCCCTCGGCTGTGGAAGGACTGGTCCCCGCCGGACACCGACGTCGACGGCGATGTCGCCAGGACGCTCGCCGCGCTGCCCACGCCCGCCCACCGCCGGGCTGCCATCGCCTACTACCGCGCCAACATCCGGTTCACGCCGGCATCCAAGCCCTACAAGCAGCTGCACCGCTACCGGCTGAGGCTGCCGCGGGTCCCGGTTCTGTTGCTGCACGGCGATACCGATGGCTGCATGCAGGTCGGTTACCTCGACGGCGCACTGGACCTGCTTCCGCCCGGCAGCAAGATCCAAATCATCCCTGGCGCAGGGCATTTCCTGCAGGTGGACCAGCCGGGGGCGGTTACCGCAGCCATTCTGGACCACTTGCGCTAGGTCTGCCCGACCCGTCCGGTCAGCGACTGGATGGTCTGGATCTCACTGTCCCGGTACGCGCGTCCGTCGGGATACAGCAGGTCGTGGAACCACAGCTTCGGTTCGGCCGCAGACGGGTGGTCCCAGGAATCCCATGGGAAATAGGTTTGTGTCTTACCGGCCACCAGGCCCCAGTTGTACATCGCGATGTTGCGACGCTTGGCGATCGGCAGGATGGCCTCGATCGTGCTGCCCTCCGGGCGAGCCAGGTACTCCGTGCACAGCAACGGCCGCCCCAAGGGCATGAGCTCATCGACGCGGTCTTCGAAGTCGGCCGGCTTGCCGTAGGAGTGGAAGCTGATGACGTCGGAATTGTCCAACTGGATGCGGGCCATCGCGCTGAGCTTGCCCGGCGCCCAACTGCCCTGCCAGACCCCACTGGTCAGGGGCTGGACCGGATTGACCGCACGCGCCCACTGGAACACCTGCGGCAACAGCGCCGTCACCAACGCGATCTTGTCCGAGCGCTCCGTTTTGCGGTACACCTTCGCCGGGTTGTCGGGCTCGTTCCACAGATCCCAGCCCAGCACCCGGTTGTCGTTGCGGAACAGGCTGATGACACCGGTCACATAGTCGTACAGCACCTTCCGGTAACGCTCGTCGCCCAGCAAGGCCGCCCCCGGGCTCTGCACCCAGCCCGAGTTGTGCACACCGGGGACCGGAGCGTGCTGTGGGCCCAGCTTGGGGTTCGGATCCCAGCAGGAGTCGAAGAACACGAACAGCGGTTTGATCCCGTGGCCGGCCGCGATCCCGACGAACTGGGCCAGCTTGCGCGCAAACCCCGAACGGTCCTGGGTCCAGAGCTGGTCGTGGAGGAACACCCGCATGGTGTTGAACCCGATCTGCCGCGCCACCCGTAGCTCGCCATCGATGCGTCGCGGGTCGTAGGTGCCTGACTGCCACATTTCGATCTGGTTGATGGCGTTTGCCGGGATGTAGTTGGCGCCTACCAGCCAATCTTGAGCTTTGTACCAGGCATTGGCTCGCTCCGCCGGCCACCGCCCGGGATCTGCCGAGGCGAAGGGGGTCTGGGTCAGCGCCGCTCCGGCGGCCAGTAGAAGGGGCAGTTTGAGGGCGGTACGACGATCCACTTGGCGAACATAGTTTGCCAACACTCTCCTTGCGGTCTCGCTTATCGAATAGCAACCAAGGGGCGCGGGAATCGTTATAACCGAGCCCGGGACGCGAGAAACGTCCGTATCATTCGGCAGGTGCGGTACCGCGCTCGCCGTGACGTCCCCCGTGCTTCTTCGCTGCGCCGGCGATGTGCGTTACGCCGGCCCGCCCGGCGCCACGTCAGCCGATACGACGGAGTACCCGCCAGATAGCTTTGGTATCCGAGGTTTTCGCGACATCGTCGAGGCGGCCGGCCCGATGACCGACAGGGAGGTCTGATGATCGAGGTGATGTCGGATATGCCCGACGGCGTGACCGGAATCCGGGTATCGGGCCGGATCAGTGGTGACGATCTGCGTGCGTTCACCCCGACCATGGAGCGACTGGGCAGATCGGGCGAGATCCGGATCGTCGAAGTCATCGCGCCGGACTACGAAGGCTTCGGCCCCGGCGGGCTCGCGGCCGACCTCAAGCTGGGCTTCGGTGCGCTACTGCAGCACCATTCGGCGTTCAACCGCATCGCCGTGGTGTCGGACAAGGAATGGGTGCGCCACACACTGCATGCACTGGCGTGGATGGTCCCCGGCGAGCTCGCGCTGTTCACCCTCGACCGGCTGGCCGAGGCCAAGAGGTGGGCCGCGGGTTGATCATGTCGCAGAGACAATCCGGACAAACGGTCCTGCTCGTCGGCGAAGATGCGGGCATCGGCCTTGCCATCGCGCGCCGGGCCCGAGCCGAAGGCGCGGAGGTGCTGCTCACCGGCCGCGACCCCGACCCGCTCGTTCGCCGGTGATCAGGCCGGCACTCGCCGCGGTGCTCGTCGTGCTCGCCGGATGCACAGTACCCTCCCCGACCCCTACCGCTCCGCCGCCCGCGGAGTCGTCATCGGCCATCCGACCGCCCAGCGCCGCCCCGCTCGACGCGACCACCGTGCCCGATGCACAGCCGCGCCTGGCCGACGACCCGATGCAATTGGCCGACGACCTGGTCGCCGATGAGCGCGCGCTGCGCGACCCGACCACGCCGGAGCCGGCATTGGTCGATGCGGCGCGCCGCCAGCAGGTGGCCTACCGCGCCGTCGGCCGTCACCCCGAATGGGATGCACTCATCCGCCCCCGGGTCCCGGATGATCTCCTGGAGACCTACGACCGCAACGTCGACGCCCGCCGCCAACTCGCCGCCATGGCCCATCCCAAGGACACCCTGCCGGCCTGGCGTATCGCGGCGCCACCCGCTGCCGAGGAGCTGCTCGCTGCCTACCACGAATCGGAAGCGGCCTCCGGCGTCGGCTGGAACTACCTGGCCGCGATCAACCTGATCGAAACCCACTTCGGCAGCATCTCCGGCGACAGCGCGGCGGGTGCCCAGGGTCCCATGCAATTCATGCCCGCCACGTTTGCCGCGTATGGCAACGGCGGCGACATCCGCTCTCCGCGCGACAGCATCATGGCCGCCGGGCGCTATCTGGCCGCGAACGGCTTCGCGCACGACCCCGACCACGCGCTGTTCCGGTACAACAACGCCGACGAGTATGTGCGGGCGGTGACCGACTATGCCGCGCTGATCGGCGCGGACCCTGCGGCATTCCTCACCTTTTACCGTTGGGACGTCTATTACTTCACCACCGCAGGCGACGTGGTGCTGCCGATCGGCTATGCCGCCGACGCACCGATGCCCGTGACTGACTATCTGGCGACGCATCCCCAATAGCACGCGACGGCCGCCAACTCGCAGGCGTGGTGGCTCGATCGACGCCTCCCGCAGGGCAGCCTGACCGCCGGAGAGACTGCTCTTCCCCATCCACTGCCATTCCGCGCTGTCCCGGGCGGACGTCTCGAACCGTGCAGCGCACCACCGCGTGTAAGCAGTGCGGCCAGTATCACGCCAGCGACGTCACAGGCCCAACTACTACTAACTGTGTAGTATCAGCGCATCAGATCAGTCATACGGAGGCAAAGGTTGTCGACTATTCAGGGGCTGCCCGCCCACGTCCTGTTCGTGCATTTCATCGTGGTGCTGGCCCCGCTCACCGCACTGCTGGCCATCGTCTGCGCCGTATGGCCCGCGGCGCGCCGGCGGCTGGTCTGGCTGGTCGTCGTCTTGGCCGCGGCGACCACGGTGCTGACACCGCTCACCACCGAGGCCGGGGAATGGCTCGAACACCAGACGCAACGCACACCGCTGTTGCATGAACACGCCGAACTCGGGGACACCATGGTGTATTTCGCGGTGGCGCTGCTGGTCGCGGCGGTGCTGCTCGCCGTTGTCCACGTGCGCGAACATCGCGAACGCCCGGTCAAACCGCTTCTCGGCTGGATCCTCGCGGCGGTCATCGTCATCACCGCCGTCGCCACCACGGTTCAGGTGGTTCGGATCGGCGACTCGGGCGCCCGATCGGCTTGGGGCGACGCGGTGGCGGACACGTCCGGGAAGTGAATCGCCTTGAGGTTCAGCCGATTACCGTCGCGGGCGACTCGCCGGCTTCCGGTACCAGCCGATCCTGGATGACATCGCCCGCCAGGTAACTCTGGCCACTGAGCGCGAGGGCGACAAGGCCGGCGGCCAGTACCGCACGCGGGCGCTGGCGCGCCGGCGGCGCACCCGTGAGGGCCACCACGCGCGCGCGTGCGTCACTCGGGCGGCCGGTGATGCGACAAACGTCCGGCGTGACCCCATGCGCGCACAGCAGCGCGGCGCGGGCAACGGCTTGTGCGGCGGCACGGCGATCGCGGCGCGCGGCGAACTCGTCGGCGCAACGTTCGGCGGCCAACCGCACGACGTGGCGCCACGGCCTCAGTACCGGATTGACCCGGCTGGCCAGTTCGACCGCCTGCACATGCAGATGGTGACGGTGCCGAAGATGGGCACGCTCATGGTCGATCACCGCGCGGCGCTCATCGGCCGTCAACGCCCCCGCCAGACCGGTCGTGAGCACGATCAGTCCCCCGGCGCGGCCGGGCACCGCGAACGCATCAGGGCGGGCATCGTCGAGCACCAGCACCCCGGACTCATCGCCGATGCGGCCAGGGGAGGCACGGAAGGCACGATTCACGCGCACCGACGTCCGTACGCTTCGCGCATGCCGGACGGCGCTGAATACGCCGGCTGCGGCAGCCACCACCAACGCCGAACCCGCAGCGCGGCCCGCGATATCGGATTGGTTCGACAGCACCGTGGCGCCCGCGGCCAGGGACACCCAACTGCTCACCGCCAACGTCACCGCCAGCCAGGCCACCACCGGTACCTGCCAGTCGGGGTGAAACCGCGACGCCAGCCGGGGCAACTGCCAGGTCAGCACCGCCGCGACCAGCCACGGCGCAGTGAGCAATATGCCGATGTTCACCGCTTCTCACCACCGGTGTCATTGCGGGACAGTACTTCTCGAAGCAAGGCCTCATCCTCGGCAGAGAGAGTCGCCACAAAACTGGACAGCACATCCGCGCGGGCATGCTCGCCATCGAGCTCGCGGCGCATACGCAACGCCGCCTGCAGGGCAGGGAGGTCGCCCGGCGTGGCTACCAGCCGGTATCGGTGCGATCGGCCCGAGCGCTGCCGAGTCAGCGCCCCCTTGTCGGCCAGCCTGGTGAGCACCGTCATCACCGTGGTGTACGCCAGGTCGGCATCCAGTTCGGCGCGCACCTCGGCCACCGTCATCGCCGCTCCGCCGGCCATGACAGCGATCACCGCGCTCTCCAGATCGCCTCGGTCTCTGCGCACCGCTCACTCCCTTCACGACGAGCATAGGACCCGGGGCGAGCGAAGCGACGGGAGAAAGTACCCCGGGCGAGCGAAGCGACGGGGAGAGAGACCTGCGGCCGAACGGGTGACCTAATGCCCTAGCCGTGGGTGGTGGCCCGATTCAAGCTGGGGGTGTTGGAGAACGAGGAGAAGTGATGACCGGTCGCCGCCTGAGCGTCCTGGAAACGGGCTACCTGCAGGCCGAGGATGCCGATGGCCACGTCAGCCTGGCCCTCGCTGCGCTTGCCGTACTGGAGGGCCCCGCCCCCGACACGGCCACCCTGCTGAGGGTGCTGGACGAACGCACCGCGGAGCTTCCCCGCTGCCGGGAAGTGCTGCACGAAATGCCGATGAGCCTGGCCGCGCCGCAGTGGGTCCCCGACCGCTCCTTCGACATCACTCACCATGTTCGGCACGTGGCCGTCGCCTCACCCGGCGACGACGCCGCGGTGTACGCCGTCGTCGGGCAGGCGATGGAACGGCGACTGGATCGGTCGCGACCGCTGTGGGAATGCTGGGTGATCGACGGCCTTGCCGGCAACCGGTGGGCGATCCTGATCAAGATTCACCACAGCATCGCCGACGGTATCGCGGCGACCGCGATGCTGGAGCGGATCTGTGACGACGGTGCGTCGGTGGTGTCGGGGATGGAGCATCCGCGACCGGGGACCGAGGGCACCCCCGGGTGGAGCCTGAATCCGGTCGACTGGTTGCGAACGGCCATGCAGGTCTCCACGGATGCGTCCCGCACCGCGCTGCGGGTGGCGTCCGGTGCAGCCGAATTGGCGTCCGCCCTGTTCGCCTCGACACCGCGGTCCTATACCGGCCCATTGAGTGACCTGCGCAGCTACAGCGCCGCGCGGGTGCGGCTGGCCGATGTCCGCATGGTCAGCGAACGGCTCGGGGTCACGGTCAACGACGTGGCGCTGGCTGCCATTGCCGACAGCTTTCGGTCGGCGATGCTGCGGCGCGGCCAGACGCCGCGGGCCCACTCCCTGCGCACGGCGGTGCCGGTCTCGCTGCGCACCCCGGATGCATTGCACATCCCCGACAATCGGATCGCTGTGACGCTGCCGCAATTGCCGGTCGAGTATGCCGACCCGCTGCGCCGGCTGCAGGCGGTCCACGAGCGTATGACGGCTGTGAAATCGGGCGGGCAGGTCGGCGCAGGTGCGCTGGCCGTGGCGGCGGCCGGACTGCTGCCGTACGCCGTCACCGCGCCGGTGGTGCGGCTGCTGAGCCGGCTGCCGCAACGCGGGGTGGTCACCGTCGCCACCAATGTGCCCGGACCGCATCGCCGGTTGCGGTTCGCGGGGTGCGAGATTCGGGCGTTGCTCCCCGTTCCGCCGATCGCCGTGCATCTTCGCACCGGCATCGCCATCCTGAGCTACGACGACGAGCTGGTCTTCGGGGTGATCGCCGACGTCGACAGTCCCGTCGGCCCGGACGAACTGGCTCGTGGAATCGAGGCCGGGGTGGCGCACGTGGTGTCCATCGCCGCGGCCGCCCGACACTCACGGCGGCTGGGCAATCTCCTGTTACTGGCCGGTTAGTCCTGCGGCACAAGCGAATCGGAGGAGCATGATGTTCTATAACCACGATATGGGCTGGTGGGGTTTCGCCGGAATGGGTGTGGGCATGGCGGTGTTCTGGGCCGCTGTCCTGTTCGGGGTCATCGTCACCGCGGTGTATCTCATCGGCGAACGCCAGGCCTCCTCCGCCAAGGGGAATCAGCCGACCGCTGAGGACATCCTGGCCGGCCGATTCGCCCGCGGGGAGATCGACGAGGCCGAGTACCGGCAACGCATTACCGCGCTGCGGGACCACGCCCAGCGCTAACGTGTGGCCATGGCTGCACCCACCATGCGGGCCTGGCGGGTCCGAACGCCAGGACCCATGCACACCCGACCGCTGGAGTTGGTCACCACCGCCGTCGGCGAACCCGACGGCGACGAAGTCCTGATCGCCGTACACACCTGCGGGGTGTGCCGCACCGACCTGCACGTCGCCGAGGGCGATCTGGCCGTGCATCGACCTCGTGTCACACCAGGGCACGAAGTCGTCGGTGAAGTCGTCACCCTCGGACCAGCAGCGACCGGCCTGTCCGTCGGCGACCGGGTCGGGGTAGCCTGGCTGCGGCACACCTGCGGGCAATGCCGCTACTGCCTGGCCGGCCGGGAAAACCTCTGCCCGCAATCGCGTTACACCGGATGGGACGCCGACGGCGGCTATGCCGAATATGTCACCGCGCCGGCACCGTATGTGCACCGGCTACCCGCGGGCTACTCCGACGCCGAACTCGCGCCGCTGCTGTGCGCGGGCATCATCGGCTATCGCTCACTGCTGCGCGCCGACCTCCCGCCCGGCGGGCGCCTGGGCATCTACGGTTTCGGCGGCAGCGCGCACCTCACCGCTCAGGTGGCCCTGGCCCAAGGAGCCGAAGTGCATGTGATGACCCGTGGGGACGCGGCCCGCGACCTCGCCCTGTCCTTGGGCGCCGCCTCGGCCCAGGGCCCGGCCGACCGTCCTCCGGTACCGCTGGATTCAGCCATTCTCTTTGCGCCCATGGGTGATCTGGTGCTCCCCGCGTTGGAGGCGCTCGACCGCGGCGGCACCCTGGCGATCGCCGGTATCCACCTCAGCGATATCCCACCGCTGAATTACCAACGTCATCTGTTCCAGGAACGACAGGTGCGGTCGGTGACGTCGAATACCCGTGTCGACGCACGCGAGTTCCTGGCATTCGCCGGGCGCCACCACCTTGCGGTGAGCGGACCCGAATACCCGCTGGATCGGGCCGACGCCGCGCTGGACGACCTGAGCTCCGGCCGGATCGCCGGCGCGGCGGTGTTGCGGATCGGCTGAAGCCCAGCTACTGGGGACTTATGACCCTGGTCGCACCGTGGCCCGGATCCGTAATGTCGCCACCATGATGTCAGAGACCACGCCGGTGACGATTCTGTCCGAGAGCGAATGCTGGAGCCTGCTGGGCGGTGTGACGTTGGGCCGCCTCGTCACCACTGTCGACGGGGAGCCGGAGATCTTCCCGGTCAACTTCGTGGTGCAACACCGCACCGTGCTGTTCCGCACGGCGGAAGGTACCAAGCTGTCGAGCACGGCAATCAACAGGAATGTGCTGTTCGAGGCCGACGATACGACGATCAGTGAAGGCTGGAGTGTCGTCCTCAGAGGCACTGCCCGGACGCCCCGGACCGACGACGATATCCGGGATGCCGAACGCGCCGGACTGTATCCCTGGACGGCCACCCCGAAGCCGCATTTCGTGCGGATCCGACCGCTGCGAATCACCGGTCGGCGCTTCACATTCGGCCCCGTGCCCGGAAACTGATGTGTCACCGTCGAACGCCGAGCCGGCGATCGTCGTCGCCGTTGACCGATCACCGGCGAGCAGGGCGGCGATCGAATGGGCAGCCGAGGAAGCGCTCCTACACGCGCGGCCATTGACGTTGGTGCACGCCGTCGCGCCGGTGTACGTGGACACCCACGACCCCGTCCTGCGCGCACGTATCCAGCGGTGGCGCATACATTGCGCCAGAGAACTTCTCGCCGATATCAAGGCCCACCTGGTGGACCGCACACCGCTGGACGCCGACGCGGTGTCGACGGTCCTACAGGCGGCCCAGCCTGTCCACATTCTCACCCAGATCTCCGAACACGCCGCAATGCTGGTGGTGGGCAGCCGCTTCCACGGATCGTGGGGCGGCCGGAGGCTCGGCTCGGTCAGCGCCGCGTTGAGTTACCGCGCGCACTGCCCGCTAGCCATCGTGCACACGCATGATCACGAACGACAAAGCGCCCCGGTCGTCGTCGGAGTCGACGGCTCTGCGGCCTCCGACCACGCCGTATCGATGGCCTTCGAAGAGGCTGCCCGCCGCCACGTCGAGTTGGTGGCTGTGCACGCCTGGAGCGACGAGAATGTCCTCCAGCTGATCGGGGCCGACTGGGATCGCTACCGCGCGGACGCCGAAACGGCGCTACGCGCCGCCCTGCTGAAAACGCGGGCGCGATATCCCGATGTGACGGTGACCGAAAAGGTGTTCTGCGACCGCCCGGCTCACTGGCTCGTCAAGGAAGCCGAGCATGCCGGTCTTGTGGTGGTCGGTAGTCATGGCCGAGGAGTCGTATCGGCATTGCTGAACGGCTCGGTTGCCACCGCGGTGGCCGAGCGTTCCGATGTTCCGGTCATCGTCACCAGGGGCGGGTGAATGCAGAGCCAAGCCGTCTGTCTGCACGACGGCGCAACGGCGATGGTGCGACAGCTGAACGCCGACGATTTCGATGCGGTTGTCGAGCTGGCCGATACGCTCAGCGACGAGGAACGCTATCTCCGCTTCTTCACCCTCCACCCTTCCCACATCGCCGACTGGGCCAAGTCACTGACTGATCCCCCGGCGGGCGCCATCGCGCTGGGCGCCTACGACCATGGCGAACTGGTCGGCGTGGCCAACTACATCCCCACGACCGAGCCACACCGCGCGGAGGTGGCGGTTCTGGTGGCGCGTTACCAACACGATCGAGGTGTGGGAACGGCATTGCTGGGCCGGCTCATCGGGATTGCCAGGCAGTCCGGGGTCCGGCATTTCGTGGCCGAGGTGCTGGCGGAGAACAACGCCATGCTGCGGTTGCTCACGGAGTCGCACCTACCGATCTCGATTCAGCGGTGCGAGTCCGTCCTCAACGTGGACGTCGATCTAGACCTGATCACGCAAGACCAGTAGTGAGCAATCGGTCCCGCGCAGAATCGCCGCCGTCGCCGGGTCGACGAGTTGGGCGATCAGTTGCGGATCGTCGCCCTGCGCGATGACCAGCTGGTCGATGTCGGCGCTCTGGGCGAGCAGATTGGGGACATCTGCGGGCCGGGGTAGCACGCACACCAGCACGTCGGGGTTGTCGGGGTCCGGATCGCCGAGGTAGGCCTTGATCTCGGCCCGGATGCTCTCGGACCGCTCCGACTCCGCGGGCCATGGGGTGAGCGCCAGGATCGAGGCGTCCCGCAGGCCGGCTTCCTCGATCGCCTTCTGCAGAATGGCCCGCGGGTGTGGCCGGTCGTCGAGGACGGCCACCACCCACCGGTGCGGTCCCGGGGCCTCACGCGCATGCCGGCGATGCACAACCGCCACGGAGCACTCTGCGGCCTGCGCCACCAGCGCAGCGGTCGACCCTCGCCGTCCCGGCCCGGAATCGTGAGTGCCCTTCCAGCCCAGGCATATCAGCCCGGCCGAACGTGATGCTTCGGCCAGCACGTCGACCGGATCTCCTTGCAAGATGTCGGTCTCGACCTTGACCTGTAGTCCGCTGGCGTTCAGCGCCTCGGCGACCGACCGCAACGCATCGGCGGCCTCCACGGCCACCGCGTCCGAGTCGGGGTCATCGGACTCCACGACATAGATCAATCGCAGCGGAACCTGACGACCCACCGCTTCCTCGGCAGCCCAGAAGGCAGCCCGCCGAGCGAATTTGGATCCGTCGATCCCGACGACAATGGGCAGCGGCGAAGACGACGGGGATGCGGACTGCGATGAAGAGGTCATGGTGCACTTCCGGCTGGCTGGACGACTGCGGGTCACTTCCACGCTAAGCGCGCATCGAACGCCCCGGTACGGTCTTTGGTCCTCAACCCGAGAGCATCAGTCCTTCCCCGACAACCGGCCGTGGTGGCTGAACCGGGCGGCACGGCGATGTATCCGGTTCTCGGCTCCGCGGGTCCGGCCGGCCGGCGCACCGACGGGCTCCCGGTAGAACACCGATTTGGTGACCTCGACCAGGATGAGATACGCGCCGGTCAGACCCGCCAGCGCCGCGAAGTACTGCCAGGGCAGCGGGGTGAATCCGAGATGTCGTGCCGGCGGCCAGTAGGTGACGGCGATGCCGGCGGCGATGACCGACGCCGTCGACAATGTCAAGAGCCCGCCCGGCCTGCTGCGGGTGAACGGAATCCGTCGGGTGCGGATGGCGAAGATGATGAGGGTCTGGGTAGCCAACGACTCCACGAACCACCCGGTGCGAAACTCCGGCGGTGCGGCGTGCAGCACGCCCAGCATCAAACCGAAGGTCAAAAAGTCGAAGAGCGAACTGACCGGGCCGAACGTCAGCATGAATCGCCTGATGAAGGCGATGTTCCAATGCGACGGGGCGCGCAGCTGTTCGGCGTCCACCCGGTCGGTCGGAATGGCCAGTTGCGAACTGTCATAGAGCAGATTGTTCAGCAGGATCTGGCTGGGCAGCATGGGCAGGAACGGCAGAATCGACGAAGCCGCCGCTGCGCTGAACATGTTGCCGAAATTGCTTGAGGTGCCCATCAATACGTACTTGATGGTGTTGGCGAAGATACGGCGTCCCTCGGCCACGCCGGCGGCCAGCACGCTCAGGTCCTTCTCGATCAGCACCACGTCCGCAGCGTCCTTGGCGACGTCGCTGGCCGTGTCGACCGAAATGCCGACATCCGCGGCATGCAGTGCAAGGGCGTCGTTCACCCCGTCGCCGAGAAAGCCCACCGATCGGCCGGTGCGCCGGGCCGCGGCGATCAGTGCGGCCTTCTGCTCGGGTGAGACCCTGGCGAAGATGGTGTTGTTCTGCACGGCTGCGGCATAGTCGTCCGCAGCGAGGTTCTGCAGCTCGGTTCCGGTGATCGTGCCGCGAGTGGGTAATCCGAGTTCGGCACAGACCTTCTCGGCGACCCGGGGATTGTCGCCGGTGGCAACCTTCACCTCGATACCCAGCGTGGCCAATGCCTGGAGCGATTCTGCGGCAGCGGGTTTGGGTTCGTCGGCGAAGCACAGGAAGCCGTGGAAGGTCAAATCGCACTCGTCGGCGGCGGTCAGCAGGCTCAGCTCGGGAGCCGGCCGGCTCGCGACGGCCACCACGCGGCGGCCGTCGCCGAAGAGTCCGTCGAGGGTGGCTTGCGCACCGTCGGGCACCACCGCGCAGCGGGCGAGTACCTGTTCCGGGGCGCCTTTGACGATGAGCAGCCGTCGCCCGTCGTCATCGACGAGCACCGATGTCGCCCGCCGAGCATGGTCGAATGGCAGCGCGGCGACGCGGCGCACATCGCCGAGTGTCACGGAACCGACAGCACCCTCGGCCAGGGCGGCGTCCAGCGGATTACCGCTGGCACCGCCGGCCTCATCGACATCACTGGCCAGCAGACCGTACCGCAACACGGAAAGATCTTGAGCCCCATGGCAATCGAGCGCACCGATGTAGGTGATGCGCCCGTTGGTGAGCGTGCCGGTCTTGTCGGTGACCAACACGTCGATATCGCCGAGGTCCTCGATGCACACCAACCGCTTCACCAGCACGTGCAGCGCGGCGAGCCGGCGTGACCCGGTGGCCAGGCTGGTGCTGACCACCGCGGGCAGTAACTGCGGTGTGATGCCCACCGCGATCGCGAGCGCGAACAGGGCCGAATCGATGAGCGGGCGGCCCAACATGATGTTGATGCCCAAGATGAAAGCGGTGAGGGTCAGAGCCACCCAGAGCAGCAGATACGAAAACCTGCGCAGCCCACGCTGGAAATCCGTCTCGGGGTGCCGCTCCCCCAGTCCCGCCGCGAGCCGACCGAACTGCGCGTGCTCCCCCGTGGCGTACACCACGCCCACCGCCTCACCGGCGGTGACGACGGTTCCCATCAGTGCCAGGTTCGCGTCATCAGCCAAGCCGCGGGCGCCCTCGATGGTCACGGCGGACTTCTGCGCCGGGGTGGATTCACCCGAGAGGATGCTCTCGTTGCATTCCAACCCATCGACGTCCATCAACCGGATGTCGGCGGGCACGACCTCGCCCAGGGTCAGCCGGACCACGTCCCCCGGCACCAGATGCGTCACGCTGTCCTTCACGAACTGGCCGTCGCGGCGAACCAACGCGAAGTGGTGCACCTGCGAATGCAGCTGCGCGGTGGCCCGTTCGGCGCGGTACTCGTTGACAAAACTCAAGCCGATGCTTGCCAACAGGATGACCCCGATGATGATTGCCTGGGTGGGGTCACCGAGAAAGAAGGACATCACCGCGGTCGCGGCCAGCAGGAGTAGCAGGGCGCTGCGCAGTTGGCGGATGAGCACGGCCACGGCGCTCACCCGGTGGGTGCGGACCGCGTTGGGGCCGAACCGCTTTTGCCGCAGCAGCGCCTCGCCCGAGGTCAGCCCCGTTGCGCTGCCGGCCAGGGCGACGAACACCGCCTCGAGCGGTTGCGCGGCGGCCTGGTCGGCACTTAGCTGGCACACGGGCGGCGCGGCGACGTCGTCGCCTCGCCGCCGAGTCGAGAGCGAGGTCACCGGGCGTTGCTGTTCGGGCCGCACACCAGCACCGGCACGGGCGAGTGGTGCAGCATGTTGAGGCTGGTCGATCCGAGCACCGTCGCGGTCAGGGTATTGCGGCCGCGCGTGCCGACCACGACCAGTTGCGCGTCGTCCAGCCGCTGCAACAGGGCCCGGCGCGGCTTCGACGGGTCGACCAGCAGGCTGACCTCGACGTCGGGATGCAGCCTGCGGTGCGGTTCGACGGCGCGACCGAGCTCCTCGTACTGCAGATTCTCCAGTGCTTCCCAGTCGATCAGGAAGGGAATGGACACCTCACCGGGCGGCATCCGGGTGGACCAGGCGTGCACGACCCGCAACGGGGCGCTCAGCACGTCTGCCAGTTCGAACGCGAGCGCAAGCGCGCCGTAGCTGGACCCATCCACGCCCACCACGATCGGTTGTGTTGTGGGGTGCAGTGATTCGCCCCGCCACGCCACGACGGGGCATGCGGCGCGGGCGGTCATCTCCAGGGTGAGCGAACCCACCAACAGGGCCGACGCCGGTGCGACGTCATCACCGCCCATCACCAACAGCCGCGCGTGCCTGCTCAGGGTCAGCAGCGTCTCCTCGACCGGATCGCTCGAAGCGGTGGTGGTGACCTCCAGATCGGGATGCGCGTTGCGGACCCGGCCGGCGGCGGACTGCAGGATTCTCGGTGCCGCCTCCTGTTGCACGTCGATGTACGCGGCGCGAACGGCGGCCATCGCATCGGTCAAATTGTGCGCGGCATAAGGTTTGGCATGCACGATCTGCAGCGGTGCACCGAGCCTGGCGGCGAGCGCCCCGGCCCAGCGTGCGGCATGCAGGGAGGTGATCGAACCGTCGACACCCACCACGACAGGACTTGCCAGATCGGTCATCTCGGCTGATTTCCTTTCGAGTTGTCGTCCTGGTGCCGGACCACGTCGAGCAGAAGCCGCTGTTCGGCTGCCGCCACCGCACGACGTGTCTTGGCGACGGCATCCGGGTTCACCGAGATCGACGTGATACCCATCCGCACCAGACGTTCGGCGAAAGCCGGATTGCTGGACGGCGCCTGACCACACAGCGATGACGGAATATCGAACTTGCGTGCGGTGGCGACGATGCTGCCGATCGCGTCCAGCACCGCGGCATCGGCTTCGTCGAACACCTCTGCGCAGATCTCCGAGTCACGGTCGACCCCCAGCATCAGCTGGGTGAGGTCGTTGCTGCCGATGGACACTCCGTCGATGCCCATCCCGATGTAGGTGGGAAGCCAGTGCACCACCGACGGCACCTCGGCCATGATCCAGCGATGCAGCCCGCGTTGCCGGCCCAGCCGGGAGCCGTCCACCAGCTGCAGGCATTCGTCGAGTTCCCAGCGGGTCCGCACGAACGGAATCATCAAGTGCACGTTGGGGTACTGATCCCGTACCTCGGCCAGCGCGGTCAATTCCAACGTGAACAGGTCGGGCTCTTTGACATATCGGTAGCAGCCGCGGTAGCCGATCATCGGATTGTGCTCGACGGGTTCGAAGTCCTGGCCGCCGGCGAGGTTACGGAACTCGTTGCTGCGGAAGTCGGTGGCCCGGTAGACGACGGGGCGAGGCGCGAAGGCAGCAGCGATCCGGCCGATCGACGTGGTCATCGCGGTGACCAGAGTGGACTGCTCGCCGCGGGCGATCAAGGTGCGCGGGTGCCGACCGCCGAGCGCGTCGGTGAGCATCATCTCCGCGCGCAGCAATCCGACGCCGTCGACATCGCCGGCGGCCACGGCCTCGGCGGTGTCCGGAAATGCCAGGTTCACGTAGATCCGGGTCGCGGTGACGGGCGCTGCCGAACCGCCGGGCGGCGCGGTGACCACCGAGACCGGTGCGGCCACGGCGCTGTCCAGGATCTGGCCGTGTGTGCCGTCGACCGTCACCAGGGCACCGGTCTTCAGCAGCGTGGTCGCCGAGCGGGCCCCCACCACACAGGGCACCGATAGCTCGCGGGCCACGATCGCCGCGTGACAGGTCATGCCGCCGCTCTCGGTGACGAGTGCGGCAGCGCGGCGGATGGTGGGCAGCCAATCCGGGTTGGTCATCGGTGCCACCAGAACCTCGCCGTCCCGCAACAACGGACCGTCTGCGGGGGTGCGCAGCACCCGCACCCGGCCGCCGGCGGTACCTGGCGCAGCGGGTAGACCGTTGAGCAGCACACCGTCACGCGACGGACGCTCATCGGGCGCCACCGTTGCCGTCGGTGCCGAACCCAGCGTGGTGATCGGCCTGGCCTGCACGAGCCATGCGGCTTCACCCTCGATGGCCCATTCGATGTCCTGCGGGTCCCGGTAATGCCGTTCGGCGGCGATCGCCAGTTCGGTGATGCGGTGCAGATCCTCATCGGAGAGCACCTGAGCGTTGACATGGTCGGGATCCAGTTCCACCACCGCGTCACGCCCGTCGTCGCCGCGCACGATCTTGAACGGCTTGATACCGATGTTGGTGTCGACGACCCGCCCGGTGGCCTTCTCGACGACGTAGGTGTCGGGTTGGACCTTCCCGGACACTACGACTTCGCCTTGGCCGAATGCGGCTTCGATGACGAGATGACCGCGGTTTCCGGTGCTCGGATCGGCCGTGAAGGCGACGCCCGCCCGATCCGCGGCGATCATGCGCTGGACGACGACCGCCATTTCGGGCGCCTCGGTGAAACCGCGGGCGGCCCGATAGGTGAGCACTCTCGGGGTGAACAGTGACGCCCAGCAGCCGGCCACCGCATCGAGGAGGTCGTGCTCGCCGGTGATGTTGGTGACCGACCGGTTCATGCCGGCGAACGAGGCATCCCTGCCGTCTTCGCCGGCCGCCGAAGAACGGACGGCCACCAGCGCATGCGGTCCGAGCGCGTGGTAGGCCGCCACGATGGCGTCGCGGAGTTCCGGGGTCGGGTCTGCACTGTGCACCAACTCGCGCATGCGCCTGCACAGTTCGTCCAGACGTGCCGGGTCGTCGACGATTCCCAGTGCTTCGCGGTGCACGGCAGCCAGTTCGGCGTCGACACCACCGGCGCGCATCGAGGCCCGGTAGGCGTCACACGTCACGACGAATCCGGGCGGCACCGGCAAGCCGGCGGCGATGAGCTCCCCGAGATTGGCGCCCTTTCCACCGGCCTGATCGGCATCGGTGAGCCGGATGTCGGCGAGGTCCCGGACCGGGGCACAGGTCTCCGTCGCATCTCGCACCGGCGCGGGTGACGTGCTCATCGATGTGTTCATTTCGAGGCCGCCAAGAGCACTTTCAGGGCACCGGTCTGGGCCGGCCGGCTGAACACGTCGTAGGCTGCCTCGAATTCGTCGAAGGCGAATCGATGGGTGATCATCGGCGCGGTGTCGATACGGTGAGCCGCGACCAGGTCGATGAGCGTCGGGGTGGAGTATGTGTCCACCAGCCCGGTCGTGATGGTCAGGTTCTTGATCCAGATGTCTTCCAGATGCAGAGTCGCCGGGGCGCCGTGCACCCCGATGTTCGCGACGTGCCCGCCCGCCCGGGCCAGCCGGACCGATTCCTCGAACGTGCCGGGGGTGCCGACGGCCTCCATCACGCAATCCGCGCCGAGCCCGTCGGTCAGTGAATCAAGCATCGCACGTGCGCTTTTCGCTGCAGGATTGACGACGACGTCCGCGCCGAACTTGCGCGCCGCGTCCAATCGCGAATCGGCCACGTCGATCGCGACGATGGTGCGGGGGCTGTACAAGCGTGCGGTGAGGATGGCGGCCAAGCCGATCGGGCCGGCTCCGACGATGGCGACGACATCCCCGGGCCGGACAGTCCCGTTGAGGACCCCAACCTCATAGGAGGTGGGCAGGATGTCGGCGAGCATGACCATCTGATCGTCGGACACCCCGGCCGGGACCGGGTGGGTGGAATTGTCGGCGAACGGAACTCGGACATATTCGGCTTGGGTGCCGTCGATAAGGTGGCCCAGGATCCAGCCGCCGCCACCGAGACACTGCCCATAGTGCCGTTCATGGCAGTAGCGGCACCGCCCACAGGCACTGATGCAGGACACCAGTACCCGGTCGCCGACCTTGCGGTTCTGCACCGCGGAGCCGACGGCGGTGACGGTACCCACCGCCTCGTGGCCGAGGATGCGGCCGGGCTCGACTTCGGGGACATCCCCCTTCAAGATGTGCAGATCGGTGCCGCAGATGGTGACCGCGTCAACCTGGACGATCGCGTCGGTCGGGCTCTCGATCCGCGGATCGGCCACCTCCTGCCACGACCGTTGCCCAGGGCCTTGGTAGACAAGAGCTTTCATGTGTGGGACTCCTTCCGACTGACGCGTTCGACGGACTGGGTGTCAGATGGTGACACAGCACAGCTTTCGCGCTTCGGCGATGCTGTCCTGTATCGGTCTGCTGGTGTCGATGCGGTGCGCACCGGCCCAGGAGTCGGCATCGACGGTCAACGGAGCCGCCATCTCTGCCGTGGCATCCGACGACGTGACACCGCGTGCCGAGATTCGCGCTTTGGCATCGTCGAGCGTTGTGGTGCAGACGAATTCCAGCATCGTCGCCGAGCAGCGGGCGGCGAGCCGGCGGGCCTGCGCGCGGTGGTCGGGATTGCGCCACGTGCCGTCGAGGATCACGGTCTGACCGTTGTCCAGTAACAGCCGGGCCTGCCGGAGCACGTCGTCATAGACGATATCGACGTTCTCAGTGGTGTACAGGCCGGCATGCAGGGCCCCGGTGGCCCCGCCAATGCGTCCGGAACGCTGCAATTCCCGGCGAACGTCATCGGTCGACACCACGTGCGCTCCGATCTCACGCGCCAACGACTGTGCCAGCGTCGACTTCCCGGTGCCCGGACCGCCACCGACGATGATCAGCCGGACCGCACCGTCCAACAGATGCGCGAGCGCGATGGCAAGATGCCGGCGGGCGTCGGCACGTGCCTCTTCCCGCCCTTGGTGTACCCGGATGCAGTCCACCTTGGCACGTACCACGGCGCGGTAGGCGATGTAGAAGTCCGTCAGCGCCGACGGTGCCTGGTCGCCGGCGAGCATGCTGTACTGCGCGATGAAATGCTCGGCGAGGTCTCTACGGCCCAGGAACTCCAGATCCATCGCCAAGAAGGCGGCGTCGTCGATGCCGTCGACGTAGCGCAGGTGGTCGTCGAACTCCAGGCAGTCCAGCAGCGCCGGACCGTCGGGCAGGCAGAAGACGTCGGCAGCCAGCAGGTCGCCGTGGCCGTCGACGATCCGCCGATCCGCGACGCGCTGCGCGAAGAGATGCTGCCTACCCGCGATGAACCGCTGGACGAGCCGCTCGACCTCCACGACGGCGTCAGGGGCCAGGATGTCGCCGGTATACCGGGTGAGTTCGGTCAGGTTTTCGTGCCAGCGGTCGGCGACGGCATCCACCGTCGCGCAGGCGTCGATCGCGTGGCCGCGCTCGGCGTCACGGTGGAACGCCGCCAGCACCGCGGCGATGCGGTCCAGCTCCGCGGTCACGGATCGGCCACCGGTGACCAAGGTGGCCAAGCACGCCGAGTCGGGGTGACGCCGCATGACGATGACCGGCTCCGCGGTGCCGGCCTGCGGACCACTGAGGTGCGCCACTCCCAGATAGCTCGACGGGGCCAGTCGGCGGTTCAGCTGTACCTCGCGTTGGCAGACGTTTTCGCGCGCCTCGACGGTCCGGAAG
Organism: Mycolicibacterium canariasense; assembly: GCF_002101555.1. GTDB lineage: Bacteria > Actinomycetota > Actinomycetes > Mycobacteriales > Mycobacteriaceae > Mycobacterium > Mycobacterium canariasense. The sequence continues at coordinate 52,506 of NZ_LQOL01000032.1, read as the reverse complement.
TCCAGGAAATCGGTGACCACCGGTTTCTTCGCCTTGAAAGCTCGGTCACCCACCAACACCACCACACCGGTGTGTGTTTCGTGAACGGCCGCGGCGTCCGGTGCTGCTTGCATATCCACCATGCTGGCCGTCGGCACCGGCCAACGACAGCGGTCCAGGGGCCCGCGTAGCGCGCCGATGGTCCTCGTTGTTCAGGGCACAAAGACTCTTTTCAACGGGGTTGCCGCCGGGTTCACCGATTTGTGGGACCTATGGCCCTTACGCGCGGTTCGCATCGACGCCATGGTGGAGACGTGCCGACAGCGACGATGAAGGGAGCGATCATGCCGCAGACCACGGTGGGCACCGACGTCCTCAAGGAGGCGGTGCACCTGGCATGCCGGGCTCCGTCGATTCACAACAGCCAGCCGTGGCGTTGGGTCGCCGAATCGGGCACGCTGGAGCTGCATCTCGATGCCAGCCGGCTCGTCAGATCCGATTCCTCGGGTCGTCAGGCCCTGATCAGCTGCGGTGCCGTGCTCGACCACCTGCAGGTGGCGATGGCAGCCGCCGGATGGACATCGTTCGTCGACCGTTATCCGAACCCGAACGACCACCGCCATCTCGCCTCGATCGACTTCGCCCCGCTGGAATACGTCACCGAGGGCCACCACCTGCGGGCGCAGGCCATCGGCCGCCGCCGCACGGATCGGCTCCCGTTCGCCGCACCGACGAATGCCGATGCCATCGCGACGGCATTGCGGCAGGCCGTGGCCGATGCCGCCATCCTCGACGTCCTAGGCGACGACGCCCGACCGGCCCTCGTCAGAGCAGCGGCCGGCACCGAGGCGGCACGACTGTACGACTCCGCTTACCATGCCGAATTGGATTGGTGGACTTCCTCTCTCGATCCCACCACCGGCATCCCGCACAGCGCATTGGTCTCAGCAGCAGAGCGGGACCGGGTCGAGCTGGGCCGCCGTTTCCCGGTCACCCACCACCAAGAACAACGGCGCGAAGTGCCACAGGACCGCTCGCTGATTGTGGTGCTGTCCGCTTATGACGACACCCGCCAAGACGTACTCCGCTGCGGCGAAGCACTATCCGCGGCGCTGCTGACGGCCACCATGGACGGCTACGCGACGTGCACACTGACCCATCTGACCGAGGTGCCGGCCGGCAGCGACATCGTCAGCTCACTGACCGGCCACCCGCTGCCGGAAGTGCTGATCAGGGTGGGCACCGCACCCGCCGATGACCAGGCGCCTTCCCCGACCCCGCGCCGGCCGCTGGCCGAAGTCCTGATTGTCAATCGCTGAGCCCGCGGGCCAGTCACTCGAAAGGAAACGCCATGAGCCACAAGCACTCCAAGAAGCACATAGCCCAGCTGACCGTCAAGATCGACGTGGACCGGGTCGGCGAAGGCACCACAGCGGTCGCCCGGATGGACTGGGAGGACGGCGAATTGGTCGGCCGAGGCCGGACCACCCTCGATCCGGAAGATCATTTCCCGGAAGAGGTCGGCGAGAATCTCGCCATCGCGCGGGCATTGTCGGACATCGCGGGCAAGCTCTACGCCGCGACCGCTTCGGAGATCCAGTTGGTGACCGGCGAACGCGTCTCGGTTCGGTGACTGGCAAAGCGTCATGATCACCGCCTGTCATATTCCGCCGCCGCACCCGTGGAAGCCCGCTAACGTCGATACCATGAGTGCGGACAACGCCACGGAGGACCGGGCCCTGCGGGTCTTTCTCGTCGACGACCATGAGGTGGTCCGGCGCGGGTTGGTCGACCTGCTCAGCGCCGACCCCGAACTGCGCGTCGTCGGCGAGGCCGGTTCGGTGGCCCAAGCCATGACGTTGATTCCCGCTACCCGACCCGACGTGGCGGTCCTCGACGTGCGTCTGCCGGACGGCAACGGCATCGAGCTGTGCCGCGACCTGCTCTCGCAGTTGCCCGAACTCAGCTGCCTGATGCTGACATCCTTCACCTCCGACCAGGCCATGTTGGACGCCATCCTGGCCGGCGCGAGCGGCTATGTGCTCAAGGACATCAAGGGCATGCAACTGGCCCAGGCGATCAAGGACGTCGGGATGGGCCGTTCACTGCTGGACAATCGCGCGGCCGCTGTGCTGATGGCCAAGCTGCGCGGCACGACGCGACGCTCCGATCCCCTGTCGAAGCTCAGTGAGCAGGAGCGTGTGCTGCTCGAACTGATCGGTGAAGGGCTCACCAACAAGCAAATCGCCGCCAGGATGTTCTTGGCCGAGAAGACCGTCAAGAATTACGTGTCACGTTTGCTCACCAAGCTCGGAATGGAACGACGCACCCAGGCAGCGGTGTTCATCTCCAAGCTCGATCAGCCCAGGCACGAAGACGCAGAATAGGCACCCGTCGATTCGACGCCCTCACGGTGTACCTGTGACCGAATCCATGTCGTGTGCGCCTTCGGCCGTCAACCGGTTGGCCAGATCAGCCAGGGCACGGGCGGCAGCCAGTTCGTCGACGATGGCGACAACTCTGGGATTACGGTTTCCGACCCGGCTGAACCCGACGCCGGTCGATGTCCTGCCCAACCGCCGCAGTTCCGCTCGAGCGCGGGTTTGTCCCTGGTACTCGTCGAAGCGCACGTCGATGGTCCAGTGCTTGCCACTGTCTTCGCCATCGGTGTGCGGGCATAACGCGCCGGGCGGATTCATAGCTCCATCCGACTACACCCGCGGCGACTGCGCTAGGGACTGAAGTCCCTTCCCAGCGTGGCTTCCAGTGTGGGGACCAGTGGCCCTAGTGCCGGGCCGGTCCCCAGCGCCATGGTGTACCCATGAGGATCTGCGTGGTGCGACTGGCAGCGTTGGCGGCGGTGCTCTACGGGGCGCGGCGCTACTGGCGCAATTGGGGTACGACGAAGGATGAATGCGGGACGGCGCTGACCGGTGACGAGCGACTGCATGCTCCGCGGGTGACGTCGACAGAGGGCGTGTGGGTCGACCGGCCCGTGGACCAAGTGTGGCCGTCGGTGGTGCGGCTGCTGCGCGCCGATGGCGAAGGAAAACTCGCAGTCGGTGACGTGGCGTGGCTTGTCCCGCCCGGCCGATTCGGTTCGCGCGACGGTATCGCGTTACCGGTTGTCGACGTGACCCCCGATGCGGTGATCGTGCTGCAGGGAGCCCCACCGTCGGTGCCTTGGGAGGTGGTGTGGTCCATCCACCTGGCGCCCCGTTGGGATGACCGGTGCCGGTTGCTCGTCCGGACCCGGGTGGGGTTGCGGCATCCGGCCGAGTTTCTGGTGACCGCGCTCGCCGGCCCGCTGATTTCCGCCGCCAATCGGCGGCTGTTGTTGGCCGTCAAACGCGCAGCCGAACAACGATCGGCGCAGCCGGCCGCGGTGGCGGCGGTCGTGCCGTGACGATGCGATGGAAGGCGGTGGCCGACCAGGTCGCCCGGCGTGTTCCCGCCGCACTGTTGGTGCTCACGCTCGCCGCCCTGGCGAGCGGTGGGCTCGCTCGGTGGCTGGGCGACCGCGGCCTCGCCGAGCGGTTCTGGAGCGCAGGGACTTTGGTGGCCCTGGTGCCGGCGACGTGGTGGGTGATCACCGCGATGAGGCGGCACCGGTTCGGGGCTGACGTGATCGCCGTGCTGAGTCTGCTCGGCACACTCGCGATCGGCGAGCATCTCGCCGGCGCGTTGATCGCCGTCATGTTGGCCACCGGCCGCGCGCTGGATGCCGCGGCGGAGCGGCGCGCCCGCCGCGACCTGAGCGCACTCACCGAGCGGGTGCCACATCACGCGCGACGAGTCGACGAAGACGGGGTGACGACCGTACCGCTGCAGGACCTCGTGGCCGGCGATCGGTTGATCGTCGGCCCCGGCGAGGTGGTGCCCGTCGACGGATTGATTTCCTCCGATGCGGCGACGTTGGACGAGTCGGTGCTCACCGGGGAATCCGTCTATGCCGAAAGACAATCGGGTGACGCGGTGCGTAGCGGAGCCGTGAATGCCGGTGCGGCGATCGAGATCGAGGCCACGGCGACCGCCGAGCACAGCACCTATGCGGGCATCGTACGGTTGGCCCAGGAAGCGGCCGCCCAGAGTGCACCGGTGGTCCGCTTGGCGGACCGGTTTGCGGCCTGGTTTCTGCCGTTGACGCTCGCGGTGGCCGGTGCTGCGTGGTTGCTCGGCGGATCGGCCGAGCGTGCCGTCGCTGTCCTGGTGGTCGCGACACCATGCCCGTTGTTGCTCGCGGCTCCGGTGGCGATCGTGTCGGGATTGTCGCGGGCCGCCCGGATCGGAGTGATCGTCCGCAGCGGTGGTGCATTGGAAAACCTCGGGCGAGCAACCACGTTGGTGCTGGACAAGACGGGCACACTCACCACCGGCCGGCCGATCGGATCCGACGTCCTGACCGCACCGGGGTGGACGCAGACCGAGGTGCTGCGGTTGGCCGCCACCGCTGACCGGTTCTCGCCACATGTACTGGCCCAGGCCATCGTCGAGGCAGCCCACAGCCGCGGAATCGTCCTCGGTATGCCGCAAGACGTCGTGGAAAGCGCCGGGACCGGCACGGCGGCCACCGTGGAGGCGACGCGAGTGACGGTCGGCAGCCGGTCGCTGCCGTCGAGCCCACCCCAGTGGGCGGGTAACGCATTGACCCGTGCGGCATTCGACGGATCAGTCATTGCGTGGGTGTCGGCGGATGACGCGTTGATCGGTGCCATCCTGTTGCAGGACCCGTTGCGGGTGGACGCACCCCGCACCCTTCGTCGATTGCGCGCCGCAGGCATCAACCGCATGGTCATGCTGACCGGTGACCGCCTCGCTCCGGCCGAACACATCGCCGCGGTACTGGGGCTTGATCAACTGCGGGCGGAGCAAACCCCGGCCGACAAGGTGGCGGGCGTGCGGGCCGAGCGGGACAAAGCCGTCACCGCGATGGTGGGTGACGGCGTCAACGATGCGCCGGCCCTCGCGGCGGCCTCGGTCGGAATCGCGCTCAGCGGATACGGATCGACGGCGAGCTCACAAGCGGCCGACGTCGTGTTGGCGACCGGGCGCATCGACCGACTGGCCGATGCGATGCTGATTGCGCGCCGAGCACGGCGCATCGCCATCCAGAGCGCCGGCATCGGAATGGGGTTATCACTGCTGGCCATGGGTCTGGCCGCGCTGGGGCTACTGGCGCCCACCATCGGTGCCTTGTTACAGGAGATGATCGATCTGGCGGTCATCCTCAACGCACTGCGGGCGCTGAACACGCCGGGCGTCGGCGGACCCGCCTTGGCGCCTGACACCGAAGCACTACTTCGTCGTTTCTCCGCGGAGCACGACCGCATGCGCGGGGAGTTGGGCGTCTTTCGCGCGGCGGCACATCGCCTGTCCGACGGCGACCTCGTAGGGGCGTTGCCGATGGTGCGGCGCGCCGACGCCTTCGCCCAACAGGTCGTCTTGCCGCACGAGCGCGCCGAAGACCGCGGCCTGTATCCCGCACTGGCCGCCCCGCTGGGTGGACCGGAAGCCACCGCGACGATGAGCCGGATGCACGCCGAGATCGACCGGTTGGTGCGCCGGCTACACACCCACGTCACCGTGGCCGACGATCGGGGTGGCATCGGCGAAGCTCAGCACGAGGACCTGCTTGCCTGCCTGTACGGCTTGGACGAGTTGCTGGCCGTGCATTTCATCGCCGAAGAGGAGAACTACTTCACCCTGCTGCAAGGCACGACGACCGCTCCGCGGTGATGACTTTCTGCCCTATCGACCGGTGCCGATCCGCGAAACGATGAACTGCGACAGGGTTATACAGCGTCATCCAGCGAAGGAGCACCTCGATGTCCACGCCAGCAAAGAAATACGGCATCCTGGTCGCCGTCGACGGTTCGCCGGCATCGGAGGCCGCCGTGACATGGGCCGCACGGGAATCCGCGCTGCGCCAGACCCCGGTCACGCTGCTTCATGTCATCGCACCGCTCATCGTGACCTGGCCGATCACCACGGCACAGCTTGAGATCGCCGAATGGCAGGACGACAACTCACGACAGGTCCTCGAACAGGCGCAGAAGATCTTCCACGCGGCCGCCGGTGATGCCGATGTGCCCCCGGTGCGCACGGAGTCCGTACCCTCGCCGGTCATCCCCACCCTCTATGAGGTGTCGAAGGACGCGATGATGATGGTGGTGGGAAATCGCGGGACCGGCGCGCACCGGCATCTGCCGATCGGATCGGTCGGCGCCGGCCTGCTTCATCATGCCCACTGCCCCGTCGTCGTCGTGCGGGCCGGTGTCGACACCGATACCACCGCCCCGGTCCTGGTCGGCGTCGACGGGTCGCCCGCGTCGGAAGCCGCGATCCGGCTCGCGTTCGAAGAGGCGTCGCTGCGGGGTGTCGATCTGGTGGCCATGCACGCGTGGAGCGACACCGCCGTGTTCCCGGCGGTGGAGATGGATTGGCACCTCTACGAGGAGCAGGCACACGAAACCCTGGCCGAGCGCCTCGCCGGCTGGCAGGAGCAGTATCCGGACGTCGACGTTCAGCGCAGGCTACCGTGTGACCGTCCCGCGCACTGGTTGGTGACCGAATCACGCACGGCGCAAATGGTGATCGTCGGCAACCGGGGCCGAGGCGGCTTCTCCGGGATGCTTCTGGGCTCGGTGAGTTCCACCGTGGCACAGCTGTCCTCCGTACCGGTGATCGTCGTACGGGAGTGAGCACGGCCATCATGACCGAGAATTACCCGCTGCGGGAGCCGACGGCGTGATCGCAGACGCCGCTGCCGTCGGCACCGATCGGACCGATCGCCGTATCGGCACGCTGCCCGACGCCCTGGACAGCCTGCACCAGATCGATTCGGTCCTGGCCGGCCGACGACCGGCCGTCTTCCTCGATTTCGACGGCGCGCTGTCGCACGCCGGCGGAGATGCCACCGCCGCGGCGCTGGGTCCGGAAGCCGCCGACGCGGTACGCGCGCTGAGCGCCGTCTGCCCCGTCACGGTCATCAGTGGCCGTACCCTGTCCGACGTCAGAGCTGCAGTGCGGATACCCGGCTTGTGGTACGCCGGTTCACACGGTTCGGAAGTGCTCGACCCGAACGGCCTCCTCCATCGAAACCAGATCGCCGATGTTGTGGGAGCGGTGCGGTCGATCGTCGGTGAACTCACCGCCGACCACGGGATTCTGCCGATCTACATCGGTGACGGACGGACCGACGAGGTGGCGTTCGACGCCGTCAGACGCGACGGCATCGGCATCCTGGTCCGGCACCAAGACGGCGATCGCTGTACCGCAGCTCAATTCACCCTGAAAGGGGTCGACGGCACCACCCGGCTGCTCACCCACCTGGCGGTGGCGTTGTCCCCTGCGCGGTCGGCCGCCGAAGGCTGGTTCATCTCCTTCGAGGGGTATCAACCGCAGACCGAGCGACTGCGTGAGGCGTTGTGTGCTGTCGGTAACGGCGCTCTGGCGAGCCGCGCCACCGCACCCGATGGTGGCCATTCCGCCGCCCACTACGCCGGCACCTACGCCGCAGGTGTGTACAACCGGCTGACCGATGTCGTCGACGGCGTACCGGTCAGCAACGAGAGCATCGTCAACCTCCCCAATTGGCTGCCCTTGACCTTCCGCATCGACGGCGGGCAATGGTTCGACGTGGACACCGCCGAGCTGCTCTCCTACCGTCAAACCATCGACATCCGGAACGCGGAATGCCGGCGCGAGTTACGGTTTCAAGACGGCGCGGGTCGTCGTACCTCCGTAACCCAGCGACGGTTCGTGTCCATGCACAACCCGCACGTCTGCGCGCTGCAGATGACACTGGTCGCCGAGAACTGGTCGGGCAGTGTCGAGATCCGCTCGACCATCGACTCGACCACCACCAATTCCGGTGTAGCGCGCTACCGGGCGCTGTCCGGCCGGCATCTCGAAGCCATCTCGATCAGTGAACTTCCCCGTCATGCAGTGCTCGTGGAGGCACGAACGACGCAGTCGCACATCCCGATCGCGGTGGCTGCCCGCACCACCGTGTGGGAGCCCGACCGCGCGGCCGAGATGACGTCTGCATTCCGCAACGATCCGTCCGGCGCGGGCCACGACATCACCACCGACATCGTCGCCGGCCGCCCGCTGACCGTCGAGAAGTGCGCCGTCATCGTGACCGGTCGCGCCCGCGCGATATCGGTTCCCGGGGAGACTGCCGCTGAGCGGCTGCCGGATCTCGGCCGGTACGCCCAGCTGTTCGATGACCACCGCATCGTCTGGACGCAGCTGTGGCACAAGTTCGATTTCGGCATGCCGGCCGCGGCGGAGTCCGAGACGATATTGCGCCTGCACATCATGCATCTTCTGCAATCGGTTCCCGGCAGTGTCGTGGACCTGGACGCCGGGGTACCCGCGCGCGGTTTGTACGGCGAGGCGTACCGAGGCCACATCTTCTGGGACGAGCTGTTCATCATCCCCCTACTCAGCCTGCGCTTACCCCAGACAGCGCGCTGTGCCCTGGCCTACCGCAGTCGGCGGCTGCCGCACGCCCGCCGGGCCGCGGCCGCCGCCGGGTACGTGGGTGCGATGTTCCCGTGGCAATCCGGCAGCGACGGTAGCGAGCAGAGCCAGCGCTTGCACCTCAATCCGCTGTCTGGACGCTGGATTCCGGACAGCAGTCACCTGGCCCATCACATCGGGTCCGCTGTCGCCTACACCGCGTGGCACTACTACCAGATCACCGGCGACCGCCAGTACCTGATCGACCACGGGGCCGAGATCATCGTGGAGATTGCCCGGTTCTGGGCCAGCCGCGCCCGGCATGACGGCGAGCGGCACCGGTTCGTGATCGACGGTGTGATCGGACCCGACGAGTTCCATTCCGGCTACCCGGATGCGCCAGGCCAGGGCATCGACAACAACGCCTACACGAATGTCATGGCGGTGTGGGTGATCCTGCGCGCTTTCGATGCGCTCGACGCGCTGCCGCTGCCGGACCGATTGGATCTGCTGGAGCGGTTACACGTCACCGCGGCGGAATTGGCGCAGTGGGACGCGGTGAGCAGGCGCATGTACGTTCCCTTCCACGACGGGGTCATCAGCCAGTTCGAGGGGTATCAGAATCTGGCCGAGCTCGATTGGGCCGCCTACCGCCGGCGCTACGGCGACATCGGGCGGCTGGACCGCATTCTGGAATCGGAGAACGACGATGTGAACCGGTATCAGGTGGCCAAGCAGGCCGACGTGCTGATGCTGTTCTACCTGTTGTCCGCAGACGAGCTCCGTGACATCTTCGCCCGACTGGGCTACCGCTTCCGCCCGTGGCAGATTCCCAGGACCGTCGAGTATTACGCGGCCCGCACGTCGCACGGGTCCACCTTGAGCGCCGTCGTGCATTCCTGGGTCTCGGCGCGCGGCAACCGCGATCAGGCCATGCGGTACTTCGCAGAGGTGCTCAAGTCCGATATCTCCGACGTTCAACACGGTTCGACGGCCGAAGGCATTCACCTGGCGGCCATGGCGGGCAGCGTCGATTTGTTGCAGCGTTGCTTTACCGGCCTGGAGACCCGGGGTGACCGCTTGGTGCTGGGCCCGATGTGGCCGGAGGCCGAGGGTCAGCTGACGTGCTCACTGTGGTACCGCGGCCACCGTCTGCATCTGGTGATCAGCGGGCGGGAAGCCGACGTCACCGCCGATCCCACCGGGGCACCCACTATCGAGGTCGAATGCCGGGGCCACGTTCAGCGTTTGGCCTCGGGGCAGTCCATCCATATCCGATGAGCCAGCCGGCGACCGCTGCTGCCGGGTCAGCGCTCGCCGACTGACGTTGAGGGTGAGCGGAATGAGATGGGCGGTGATGCGCGCACCGCCCGCCAGTCGGTGATACGTCGTCGTCACCAGCTGGGTGATCTCCATCCGGGAGTGCCCGGGAAACCTCGTCGCCAGCATGGATACCAAGCCGTCCAGCTCGTCCCCCAGCAGCGACGGTGCCGGACCGTGGTCCGTGGTGTTGAGACTCATCAGCTGTCGAACCGATGTGGTGCCCGGCCGCCGGGTCCGTCCAGCGCCGCGGCGAGCTCCCGATCCCACGCTGCCTGTCGGACCCGGTCGAGGCGCCGCCGCACCACCCAAACGGAGCCGGCCGATGCGGCGGCGGTGCCGCCCCACAGCAGCGCGGCCACCGCCACCGCGTCGGAGACCGCTTGGCGGACATCGGTCGGAGCCTTGGTGTTCAGGCCCGCCGAATCCACCCAGATATCAGTTTGTGCACCGGCTTCGGCCGGGCCCGGCCAGGGCACCACGCCCTCGTGTTCGGCGCCGGCGGCGGTCCAGCGAGCCCGCGCGGCGTACGTGCTCTCGGTGCTCTCGGTGCTCTGGGTGCGCTGCTGAACGACCGTGGTGTCGTCTTGGGCGGTGGCCTGCACCAGGTGGCGGGTTGCCGCCTGGTCGGCGTACCGGTGTGCCTGGGTGTCGTGGACCGCGGTACCGACGGCCGCCGCAACCGGTGTAGCCAAAACGACGAACACCATCGCGAGAACCATGGCCAGATCCTCGATTCGGTCGCTGATTCGCACCAGCGGATTACGACTGAGCAAGCGGGCTCCGGCAACGCCGCCGAGACCGATGATGAAACTGTCCACGTCCGCTCCTCCAATAGCCGACCGGTAGTGATGTCCCCAGCATGTCCGACGTTGGCCAAAACGCTTAGGGTCCAAGGTCACCGCCTGGGTCGACCTTTGGCCAGGGTGCTAGTCCAACGGTTCGCCGTCCAGTCGGCCCGCAACATCACCGATCGCGCGCCGGGGGGTCGCAGGCAACGGGTCGGCGTTCGGCGGCAGCCAACCGATGCGTAGCAACACCTGGGGGAAATGGCTACCGCTGAACACTTTGGCCTGCAACTGATCACGTGTCTCGGGAAGCTCCAACGGCTCGGTGAAGATGCAGCTTGCCAGTCCCATGGATGTTGCAGTCAACAGGATCTGACTGGTCGCTTCACCGGCTCGCAGACGCGCCACCGCATCGTCCGCGGCGGTCCCGAGTGCCAGCACGACGCCGTGATCGTCCGCGGCGGTCGAATCCTCGGGCTGAGACAGCGCCGCACCCGCGAAGATACGCCCGGGCACCTGGGCGGCCGGGTCCGGCTCCGGGGTGTTACGCGCAGGAACGCCTGCCACCGCACCGTAACGCCCACTCCACGCCGCCAGTTCGCTCAGGTAGCCGGCGTCCTCGCCGTGCCGGCGCCGGGCGCGCTCCAGGATTGCGCGGAAATCCTCGTCGGGATCGATGCGCCGCATCGTGACACCCATTCTCGCTGCGCGGGCACCCATCATGGCGACGTGCCCCGGTGGTACCGGCCACGCGCTGAAGTGCCGCCGGTCGGTTCGGCGGCGCGGGATCGCCGACGCCAGTGAGATATCCGTCTCCCCGGCCGGGCTGCGGTGAAGCTCCAGCGACGCGAGGTGATCCGGCTCTTCTGGGTTGGGAAGCCGATGAATCTTGGCCTGCCAGCCCAGTGCCGCCAGCGCGACGGTGCAATGGTTCAGCGCGATGCCGCAACTGACGACAAGGTCGCGGCCATCAGGATCGGTGTGCTCGAGCTGCAATGACCGCTCGGCGAACAAGTGCACACTGTGCGGTCCGACGCGCCAGTGCCAGGGTTGTGAATTGTGTACCGATGGCGCGCGCGTTGCCAGTGACAACGCGGCATTCGCCGTTTCGGCGTCGAGACGATAACCGGACATGATGGCCGTACCTCTGCTTCGAATGGTGCTGCCCTTCGACTATGCGCGTTCGATGAGCGGCGCCGTCAAGGGTCGGAGGTCGTCGGGGCAAGGGACCTATGCCCGGAAGGTGATCGCCAGGACGGCGAGATCGGCGGCCAGAAGTCCGAGTGCCACCACCGGGACCCAGACCGCGTGTTTGCGCGATGCGGTGAAGAATGATGCGACGATCGCCGCCAAAGCCACGAATGGCGGGCCGTACCCGAGAATCCCGAACCAGAATTCCCCGGGACCCATATGGGGGCACGCACCCTCGGTGCATCGCGCAAGGCCCATCACGGCGGCGAAAGCGAACAGCATCACCGCCATCGCAACCGGCACGGTCAACAGCGCCAACAGCCAGTTGAGCCACACGGGGCTTCCGCCGCGCCGCTCTGAGACAGATTTCTCCGCCGAGACGCCAGTCGAAGTATCCATCAGCCCACTTCCTTGTTCGCTCGTCCCCGGCGTGTCGCGGGACGTCGGGGAATCACATCACCCCGTGTGACCCGGGCACTAGGGCCTGAAGTCCCTTCACGGGCGCGGTCGCATGTGGGACATATGGCTCTAGGTCGCGGTCGAGCGCTACGACTAGAGTCCTGGGCAGCCGCTCGTTCCCGGAACCGAGAGAGGACGGCAGGGCAACACGTGAAGATCGAGAAAATCGTTGTCGGCGTGGATGGTTCGGATCCCGGACAGGTCGCCTTGGAGTGGGCCGCCGCCGAGTCGGCGCTGCACGGTGCAACGCTGGTCCTGTTGCACGCCGCCGCGCCGCCGATCGCCGCCTGGCCGGTGGCACCGGCGCCGAGCGGATATCTGGAATGGCAGCTCGACCGTGGCAAGGACATTCTGCACGCGGCTGCCCGCACCGTGCGCGAGGCGACGAACGGATCCGTCGACGTGGTCAGCGAGTACGCGCAGGCAGCGCCGGCCGCCGCGTTGATCGACGCGTCACGCACGGCCGGAATGGTCGCGGTGGGGGCACGTGGCCGCGGAGCGCTCGCCCGTACCGTTCTGGGCAGTGTCAGCACCGCCGTTGTGCATCGCGCCCATTGCCCCGTGGCGGTGATTCACGACGGACACCGGCCGTCGGGCTCCCGTGCCCCGGTCCTGCTGGGTTATGACGGGTCCACCGCGTCCGAGGAAGCGACCACCCTGGCGTTCGAGGAGGCTGGTCGCCGCGGTGTCGATCTCGTCGCCCTGCACGCGTGGTGGTCCGCGGGGGCCTTCGAGCTGCCCGGCTTCGACTGGGATGAATTGCGACCGGACGTCGATGCCGAGGTCGCCGGACAGCTGGCCTCCTGGCAACGCCGCTACCCACAGGTGAACGTGCAGCGCGTGGTGGTTCCCGACCAGCCGGCCCGACGACTGGTCGAACTGTCCGACACCGCGCAACTTGTCGTCGTCGGAAGTCATGGATACGGGGCGGTGACGGGAGCCCTTCTGGGCTCCGTCAGCGGCACCGTGGCCCAGGCGGCGAAGGCACCGATCGTGGTGGTGCGCTCGCGCTGACTGTCGTCTGGGCAGAGTCGGCCAACTCAGCGGGACCCGGCAGACCGACGCCCTGCGCGACAAGGCCGGACCGCACCAACGCATCGACCACGAAGCGGTTCACCGGGCGCGAGTGGAAGAACCCGGTGTGCCCACCGCTATACCATTCGATCTGCGGCCGGCCCCAGTGCTCCCACAGTCTGGTGACCTGTTCGCGGGGGTGCACCACCTGATCCGCCAGACCCGCGTAGATGAATCTCCCGGCGGGCGGGACACGTGGCGACAGGGCAAGCGGTGAGATCATCCGACCGAGCGCGGTGGCCAACAGGATTGTTCGGCGTCGCGGATCATCGCGGCCCAGACCGGAATGCCGGCTCAGCAGGTCGATGAGGTCGGCGACCGGCACGCCCAGCACCGCACACGTCAGGTCCCGATCAAGGCTTGCCACCAGCGCGGCGATGAAACCACCCAGTGACAGTCCGTACAGTCCGACCGCGGCCCCTGGCTGCTGCTGGCGGATCCAGGCCAACAGACCGCGGATATCCCATACGGCCTGCGCTGTCGCGTGGATATCGTCGAGAATGTCCGCGCCGGGGAAGACCGCACCTTTGGGCAATCCCTTGGCCCTGGGTCCGTGCATTGGAAGCACCGGGAGCACCACATTGAGCCCCAGTGCATCGTGCAGATACCAGGCCCGGAACAATGCGAGATCGATGGCCGCCCGGCCCATTTCGGTTCCGTGCACGCACACCAACCACGGACGCGGCTCGTGGTGGCGCAGCAGAAGTCCATATGCCCTGGCGTTCGCGCGATACGTGGTCCATCGCGTCCCGCCGGGCTCACCTGGGCCCGGAGCAAAGCCGCTTTCCCAGCGCATCCGGGCGTAGAACCGGCTTCCGCGCCGTACTGGGGTCACCTCGACATCCGCCAACGGACCTGGCGCGGTGAAGAAGCTGGTGGGCTCGGCCAAACACCCGCGGGCACCGTAGAACTCCAGCGCGGCGACAACTTCGCCGTGAATCCGCTCGAACTCATGCTCGTCGCCGAGTGGGCGGCGGGCGCGAAGACCGATCAACGCAACCTCATCGCGGAGGGCCTCGGCCGTCAGGGCCAACGTCGGCCGGGCGACGGGCAGATCCGGTGAGTCGCCGTACAGGTAGTCCCGCCAGGACCGTGCGTAGTACCCACCGGTCCGGGTGAGCGGTCGGAGCACTCCGTGCAGTGGCGATCTCATCGTGTCGACGCTATCCGCGAGAACTGGCCGGACGCAGGAGCACTCGGTCACCACCCGATCCGGACACGACACCATCGACGGTCATTGGCCGGCCGATTCTGTGGACTCCCCGGCAAGGTACTTGTCGGCGTTCTCCACCGCGGCTCTCAACTGCCGATCCGCCTGATCGACATCGGACACGAACTCCGCGTCGTAGCTGTTCTGCGTCTGCTCCAATACCGACAGGCACATATGCGCCGCGGCGTGAGCGTCTGTGGCCGCCGCCTCGAGTTCGGCGCTCAGATCCGGTTGCGGTGCGGGCAGATGGGCGACGAGTTCGACGGCGGCGATGTCATGCATCCTCTGGCATGCCGCGGTGAGTCCGGGCCGGTCACCGCGCTGCACCGAACGCTGCGCTTCGTCGAGCGCATTTTGTAACGCCGTCACCTCGCCGTACGTGACCGACCACCATTGCACGAACGCCGCACGCTCGGACCGGGTGATATGGCCCGTGTCCTGCGGGGCGCCGGACCGACCGATCACCACCATCGCCGCGACGACCAGCCCGGCGACACCGAACGTGACAGCGGCTACCGCCGCCACCGAGCGATACCAACGACGCCGGGACGCGCGAATCGTGGTCATGATTCAGCGCGACGACCGCACGTGCTCGTCGACGCACACGCCGACAGCCCGATCTCGGCCCGGTTGGTTCGAATCGTTCATCGTCGCAGCCCTTCTATTCGGTTGTCATGCACGGTAATCCCGCTGAACTCGCGTCGAACAGGGCCGAATGTCATCTCTGGCCCTGACTTGTCGTCGTCGCATCGTTCGTCATCGTTCTCTGCCCGTGGCAGCACGAGTACCTCCAGCCGCGCCTGCATCGCGTCCAATTCCCGGTTTCCGACCAGCGAAGCCAGCAGTGCCGTGTCATCGGCTGTGGTGACGATCAGGTGATCCAGATCGGGATGCTGCAACACCATCGCGATCAGGTCCGTCGGCCGCGGCATCACCCATACATCGAGATCAGCCTCCGGACAGACCGATCGGGCCTCGCGCGTATACGCATCGGGTTCTGTTCCGTGCGGAGCCAGCACCATCACGGCACTGTCGCGCAGCCGCGCCTCGCGCATCGCAGCGTGCAGCACCCTCGCCGCAGCCGCCTCCGTTGCGATGACCGCGACCACCCATCCGTCCTCGGACGCCCACCGCTGTCGCTGCGGATTCCATAACAACAGCACCGGTGACCGCGCCGCACCCAATACTGCTGATGCTCGCGCGTCCTGCGCGTCGAGGCACAGCAGCGCTGCCCGGTGCGGGCGGGTGACGAGAATGTCTGCCTCAGCGCCGCAATCGACTCGGGTACCGACCCGCAGATCGGCACCCGCCGCACCGAGAGCCTCCGTCGTTGCCGAGCGGAGCACCTCCGCGGCCTGCCGTTCGCGGGTAGTACGGGTGCCGTCCAAAACCGGCAGCGCGGCGAGCAGCAATAGGCCGGTTCCGCGGCCGGTCGCCTCCCGTGCCGCGTACCGTACAACAGCCTTCGAGGACGACGATCCGTCGACGTAGGCAACGACCGGCGGGGTGGAGGCGTCCATGGGCAAGACTTTCGGTCATCCGAACACGTCAGTGATCACCTGAGGCTATGACCGCGTGAGGGTCCATCACGACTGGCTTTGGTCTGTGCGCGTGGGGACCTTGGTCCCACGACCGCTCACCGAACCCCGGACGCCGCGGGCCGCACCGGCGCGGATTCATTCCACGGTGAGCGGCACACTCCATACGACTTCGGTACCGCCACCCGCGCGATCTCCGACGGTGAACTCGCCATGGGCCGACTCGGCCCGCCGGGCCAGATTGCGTAGCCCGCTGCTGCGCCGGTTGTCGGGCGGTATGCCTCTGCCGTTGTCGGAGACCGTGATGGACAGTTCGTCATCGACCGTGATGCTCGCGATGATCTCGGTGGCGCCCGAGTGGCGGATCGCATTGCTCAGCGCCTCGGTGAAAACGGCTTCCGCATGGTCGGCGAGGGTGGCCGTGACGACGCTCAGCGGACCGCTGACGTTCAGCGAGGCGGCCACATCGATGTTTTCGGTGAGGCTTTCGAACAGGTCATGGATACGCGACGGGAAACCCTCGTGCGTTGCCGACGACTTCTGCAGATTGAAGATGGTGGTGCGGATATCGGTGATCACCGATTGCAGTTCGTCGACCGACCGGGAAACCCGTTGGACCAACTGGGGGTTACGCATGCGGGCGATGACCCCTTGCAGATCCATCCCCACCGCGAACACGCGTTGGATCACCTGGTCGTGCAGGTCGTGGGCGATGCGCTCTCGGTCGGAAAGCAGGTTGAGTTCCGCGGTGTCGCGCCGGGCCCTGGCAATTGTGAGCGCGATGGCCGCATGGCCGGCGAAGTCGCGCACCAGGCTGAGATAGGAGGTGTCGAACGGCGGCGCAGAAGCGTTGCGTGCCACGGCGATCACGCCCAGGGTGTGCTGCTCGGCCCGCAACGGTGCGACGATCGCCGGACGTTCACCGGCATCGGTGAAGGCCTCGATCGGCCGGCGGAACGTCTCGGTGATCATCGGCTCACCGGAGCGGAAGACCTCTCCGGTGGTGGAGCCGCTCACCGGGATGCGCTGCCCGAGCACGTCGTCGGCATACGTGCCGACGGCGGCGGACACCAGCAACGTCTGCACCTCGTCCACGACGGCATCCGGGTCATCGGGGATCAGCACGATGGCCTGCTCAGCGTCGGTGAGCTCGAGAGCGCGTTCGGCGATGAGCCGCAGCGGCCGTAGCAACTCGGGATGGTCGTCGGAGAGCACTGCGGCGGTGATCTCCCGACTGGCATTCGTCCACGACGCGGCCATCCGCATCTGCTTGAACAAGCGCGCATTGTCTATCGCGACCGCTGCCACCGACGCCAGCGCGCGGACCGTCAGCTCATCGGCGGCGGTGAAGCGGTGCCCGGGCCGGTCATCGGCCATGTACAGGCTGCCGTACGGTTCACCCCGAATCCGGATCGGCATGCCGAGAAAAGACCGCAGCGGCGGGTGACCGTCCGGAAAGCCGGCCGAGGCGGGGTGTTCGGCGAGATCCTCCAGGCGCAACAGATCCGTCCGTTCCCGCAGCGCCCCCAATATCCCCTTGCCGACCGGCAGGTGACCGATGCGCTGCACGGTGCGCGGGTCCATACCCTCGTGCACGAACGAGGTGAGCAGGTTATCGGGCCCCCACACCCCGATCGCGCCGTAGCGTGCCGTGGTCAGCGTGAGCGCGGCGTGGACGATCCGATGCAGTGTCGGATCCAGCTCCAGATCGGAGCTGATCTCGATGGCCAGTTGGAGCAGCAGTCCCAGTTGATCCCGGTCGGCCGCAAGCTCGTCGAGCTGATCGTGGATGCGCCGCAGCTCGTCCGGCCGCCGCCACGCGAAAGCCGAGCTCGGTCTGCTGTCCTCCGTCATCCGGTCCCCTGCGGTGCTGGATTACTCCCTTCTGGAGTGTGCCAGCCAAATCGACCCCGGAAAAGAGTCGCCGGCGTCAATTGCAGACAGAATGCGAACGATGAGGTGCCGTTACGGATAGCCGTAACATATTGGACTATGCCCGCGCAGCGGTTGCACTGTTGGCAATGCGGCACCACCTTCTACGGTCGTGCCGACGCGCAATATTGCGGCAGCGCCTGCAGGCAGCGGGCCTACCGCAGGCGGAGTCAGGGAGATCCCGGCGACGGCAAAGTGCTCGCCCGGCGCACCGTCGCCCGCGCGCGGAAAGCACGCAAGCAGGCCACCGAAACCCGCCTGCACGCCCTCGCGGCACGTCAGCGCGCCGCGGATGCACGCCTCAGGCGGGGGAAGACCTCGGGCGAAGTTCCGTTCGACTGAATACGTACCCGAGTATGTCGGCCAGGCTCTGCAATCTGTCGTGGTCGAACTCGGGGATGTCGAAGCCGAACCGCGGGTGTACCCCGCCAAGGACCTTCAACCAGTCCAGGTCGATCTGCCGCTCGACCGTGTGGTCGTCGTTGGCGCCGTGGTCAACGAGACTCGGGGTGACGGCCAAGTCCTTGACCTCTTCGGTGACCACGTTCACGACGATTGTCCGGCGTTGCGTACCGGTAGAACACCGATCTGCGCGGCAACCGGCAAATTGTCCATCACCCGGTCGAGCAATGCGCTGCACGCCGAACCGTCGTCGTGCAATTGGCGGTAGCCACGATGCAGCAGGAAAACGTCGAGCCGACGGTCGATGGGCCAGTGCGCATAGACATCGTCGGTGAACTCCGACCGAAGAAACTGCCAGGCCACGTCGTCGAGCTGGCTTCGAGTCAGGCTGACTCTGGCGGTCGCGGTACCCATCGTCACTCCCTCCGGAACCGGTGCTGATCCATCGTGTTCCGGTGGACCGAACGGGGCATAGAGACCAAAGTCACCAGTGCACCGAAGGGACTTTGGTCCTCAACGGCGGGTGCCCTTTACCCCTGCTCACGGGAGCCACGTTCGATCACCATCGAGAGATGCCGAACAACTCCACCCGCCCAGGCCATTCGACGATGCGCAGGTTCAACAAACATCTACTCAATCCGCTGATGCTCAAACTGGCGGGTCGCAAACATTGGTACGCCGCGGTGATCCAGCACGTCGGGCGCCGCACCGGCATCGTTCATCGGACCCCGGTCGTGGCGATCCGGACCGCGACGGGCGTACTCATCCCGCTGCCCTACGGCGCCGACACGGACTGGTTCCTCAACTCCCGCGCCGCCGGAACCGCCACCGTCACCGCCGGCGGCGAACGCTGCGAGGTGGTCAGCCCACGCGTCGTCGACAGTGCGGTGGCCGCTGCCGCGCTGCCTGAGCGACGTCGGCAGGTATTCGAACGATTCGGAATCGACCAGTTCGCCGAATTCGACCTGGCGCCCGAGACCAAGGAGGCCGGACATGACCGATAACGCTTTGCACGCAATCACCAAGGCACGCGGGCCGTTCGTCTCGCTGCTCGTCGACGACAGCCACGAAACACACGACGCGGCGCAACAGGCACACGCCCGCTGGACGGTCATCGCCAGGGAACTGGAGGACAACGCGGTGTCCGCAGACGTGATCGCCACCCTGCAACGGGCCGTCGTGCGCAGTCTCCCAGCGGCGGGCCGAAAGGGCCGGTTGATCATCGCCGGGCCCGACGGCGTGCTGCTCGACGAGCAGCTCGCCACGGTGCCGGTGGCCACGATACTGCGGGTGTCCTCTTACCCGTATCTGTTGCCCGTGCTGGCCGTTTCGGCCGCACACCGGCCGTACGTGTTCGTATCCGTCGATCATCTCGGCGCCGATCTCGCAGTGCACGGACACCACGGAACTCGCACGGAAACCGTCGAGGGACCGGGCTTTCCGGTCCACAAACCGGCCGCCGCCGGCTGGCACGGTTACGGCGATGTCGAACATTCCGCCGAGGAGGCGGTGCGGATGAACATCCGTTTCGTCGCCGAGCAGGTCACCGCCGCCGTCGATGGCTGCGATGCCGCCATCGTCTTCGTCTGCGGTGAAGTGCGGGCCCGCACCGAGCTCATCTCGGCGCTGCCAGCCCGGGTCGGCACGCTGGCCGTCCCCCTTCCGGGCGGTGCACAGGGCCGCCGCACCACCGAACGGGAGGTCGCCGAACGAGTGGCCGCGGAATTCGCACGCCTGGAGCAGGAACGGGTCGCCGACGCGGTGGCCCGATACGAGGCCGAGACGGCGCGCCGGTCGGGGCTGGCAGTCCAGGGGTTGCCGGACGTATGTGCGGCGTTGTCCGACGGTGCCGTGGAGACGCTGATGGTCGGGCCGCTGGGTAGCGCCACGGTGGTCACCGGACACGATCTCGGCATCATCGCTCCGGATGCCGACTCCCTTTCCGAGTTCGGCGAAGCGCCTGTTGGGGTAGCACCGGCCGATGAAGCCCTGCCCTTCTTGGCCGTGCTCTCGGGCGCATCTGTGGTTCGGGTACCAGACGGACCGTCGCTCACCGACGGAGTGGGGGCGCTGCTGCGCTATCCGAGGGCCGCGTCATCGAGGGTCCAAGGACCCTAGAGCGGCGCCTCGCCAACGGCCCAGGATCGGCAACAACCAGTCATGACACGTACACACGAGGAACGGCAGATGAGTGACTCGCAACTGACAGGCGCTCCTGTCACCGGCCCAGACACCACTGACATGGAGGATCAGCTGCAGCCCCAGGACACGCTGGTGGACCGCGGCGTCACCGACGCGCTCGACGAGGGGTTCTCGGCGCCGGAACGGCCGGTCGGAACGGCCGCCCTCATACCGTCGGGCGATATGGATCGTCTTCTTGCGCAGGAGGAGCCCGATCCGGCAGCACGCCTCAACGTGCCGCTGGACGAGGCCGAACTGCACCGCTCCGATGCCGCCGAGCAGGAGGCCGAGTTCCCCCGGCATGAGGAGGTGGGACGCGCCCGTGCCGGACGACTCGTCGCCCCCGACCTCGGACACGGTGAGGATACCGAAGCACAACTCGTCGCAACGGACGTCGGCATCTGCGGTGGAGCCGCGTCTGCGGAGGAGGCCGCCGTGCACGTGATCGAGAACGCCGACCAAAGTCTTGTGGTCGATGAATGATCCGGTTCGGACCGGGCTTACCAGGGAGCACTCACATGCAGCAGTCCCACGCTTTCACAACCGCGCAGGTGCGGGTGACAACCATCACGGCCGAACTCGATGGTCTCCTGACCATCCCAGACAACCCCTGCGGCGCAATCATATTCGCACATGGAAGTGGTAGCAGCCGGCACAGTGTGCGCAACCAGTACGTCGCAGGAGTGCTGAACGACGCCGGGTTCGCGACACTGCTGTTCGACCTGCTCACCCGAGCCGAGGAAGCCGACCGCGCCAATGTCTTCGATATCGGGCTGCTGGCGCACCGGCTCATCGATGTCACCGGCTGGCTCACGAACCATCCGGACACCGCCGGATTACCGATCGGGTTCTTCGGCGCCAGTACGGGAGCCGGTGCGGCGCTGGCGGCGGCCGCCGACGAGCGAATCGACATCGCGGCAGTGGTGTCCCGCGGAGGACGTCCTGATCTCGCAGGCCCGCGACTGGCCGATGTCACCGCACCGACCTTGCTGATCGTCGGCGGACGCGACGAAATCGTGCTGGAACTCAATCGCCGCGCCCAGGCGGCAATGACGGCCGAATGCCGCATCGCTGTCATCGACGGCGCAACACACCTTTTCGAGGAGCCCGGCACCCTGGAGCAGGCAGCACTGTTGGCCCGGGACTGGTTCATCCGCCACCTGGTCGGCGTCGCCACGTCCTGAACCGGCCGGCCCGATCCGCTATGGGTCTGCGGTCTCGACGACGGCGCCCGTCCCGTCGCCACACCGACACCAGGGACCAAAGGCTCTCCAAGGCAGGGATATACGGCCGTATCCGACGGCGATCCGAATTGATGTGATTGGGAGACGGACTCACCGAGGAGCTACCGATGAAGACCTTCATCTGCTTGGGCCGGCGCAAGGGCACCACTCCGGCCACCAGGTACATTCTCACCGATCGCCTGCACCGGGAACGCTGTGTCTGCGTATCGGCCGATCAGCTCGACACGACGGTGGCGAACTGGCTGGCACAACTCGGGGTGCACAGCAGCATCGCCTCGGACTTCGCCCGCACGGTGTGCGAAGGCAACTGGGCCGCGGCGCACGCATTGGCTGATGCCCTGTCGATCGATGTCGCCGTGGCGGCTTGATGGTCCTTGGAAACCGTGATTGCGATCGCGTTCAGCGCCCCGCAGTAGCGTCGAAACCATCGAAAAGGCAGTCGACCTCGGTCCGGCTGAACGCCGAGGTGCCCGGTGTCTGTAGTTTCGCCGTCGCCGCCGCAATCCCGTAGCGCACCGCCGCAGGAAGCGGCCATTCCCGGGCCAGCCCGACGACCAGACCCGCGACCAACGCATCTCCGGCGCCCACCCCACTGACCGCGGACACCGGAATGGCAGCGATGCGTGAACTGTCGTGTGCCGTCACCAGAAGCGCGCCCTCCTCGCCGAGCGAAACCACAACCACTTCGGCCCTGCCGGCGTCGATGAGTTCCTGCGCCGCAGCCACCTGATCGGCTTCGCAGGCAAGCGGACGACCGACACATTCGCGCAGCTCCCGCAGGCTCGGCTTCAGCAAGAACACGCCCGAGGTGATGTGTGTCAACCCTCCGCCGGAGGTGTCGACGACCAGGCGGACATTCCGCAGGCGGCAGATGTCAGCCACCCGCTGATAGAAGTCGGGCGGGACGCCGGGCGGCAGGCTACCGCTCGCGACGACGAAGTCGGCCGACACCGCGGCGTCCGCCAGTAGGGTGAGGCACCGCCGCTGTTCCTCGACAGTCAGAACGGGCCCGGGCAACACGAAACGGTACTGCTGTCCCGTTGCACACTCGTTCACGGTCAGGCTCTGCCGGGTGATCCCGTTTACGGCGATGGGCAGATTGGGCACGTGCGCCGCATCGACCAGTTCCACGACGTGTGTCCCCGTCGACCCACCCGCGGTGAGGACCGCCAGGACGTCGGCGCCCAGGGCGTGGGCGAATCGGGCCACGTTGACGCCACCACCACCGGCATCGTATCGCTCTGCACGGCAACGGATCTTGTCCGTAGGTCGGACATGACCAGCCTCGACGGTGACATCGAGTGCCGGATTCATCGTCAGGGTGAGAATCACCGGATCCCTCAGAGGCCGGTGGGATAGGTTTCCGGTGTTTCTCCGGCGGCCCACGTG
Source organism: Mycolicibacterium canariasense (assembly GCF_002101555.1). Classification (GTDB taxonomy): domain Bacteria; phylum Actinomycetota; class Actinomycetes; order Mycobacteriales; family Mycobacteriaceae; genus Mycobacterium; species Mycobacterium canariasense. The sequence continues at coordinate 29,333 of NZ_LQOL01000032.1, read as the reverse complement.
CTGGTGGGCTCGAGGGGCTCCAACGCGGTGGTCCGGTCGATGTGGATGATCGCGTCGAACTGGTCACCGGGCCGCACGTGGTAATAGTGGCTCTGCCGCTCGGTGGCCGGCAGGTAGATGACGCCGATCGCCCGCCCCAGACGGACGGCGTCCAGCGGCTCGGCGACGTCACGAGTGATCTGTGACGACACCAGGAACTCGGGCCTGTCGACCTCGTGCATGAGTTCTTCGACGCTGCCGTTCAACGCCGGCCGGACCACCTTGCGTTCGGCCACGCCGCCCCACTCGCTGGCGGCGGTGACCGTGCCGCTGTACGTCGTGAAGCCGATCAGCCGGGATTGCTCACCGTAACTCTCCCGCACCAGTTGACCCAGCGTCAGCTGCCCGTCCGCACCGACTTCGGTCGCCCTGGCGTCTCCGACGTGAGAGTTGTGTGCCCACACCACGATCCCGACCGGCTCATCATGGTCGTGTCGGTGCAGATGGGCACGCAAGGTCTTGAGGGTCTGGAACATGTGTTGGTCCCGCAGGTTCCACGACGTGACGCGGCTGCCGAACATGGCCCGGTAGTACACTTCGGCGTTTCGGACGGTCTGCGCATTCTGCTGCGCATAGAACAACGCATCCTCGGCCAACAGACCATCGCGACGCGCGTACTGCAGCGCGGCACGTTGCAGCTCGACCAACTGCTCGACCACCTGTCGCTCACACGACATGCCGGCGCCGAACGCGGCGGCGAAACCGTAGGCCTGTCCGTCGTCGCCGGACGTGCGATCGAAGCAGGCGTATCGCTCCCTGGCCCGTTGGGCCGCGTCGGGATCCACATTCTCCAGGTAGTTGATGACCTCGTCCATCGACCGGTGCAGGCTGTAGAGGTCCAGCCCGTAGAAACCGGCCTCGCGCCGGCCCTGCGCCCGACGCTCGGTGTTGTGCAAGCGAAGCCATCCGACGAAGTCGCGCACCACGGTGTTGCGCCACATCCAGGCGGGGAAGCGTTCGAACCCGCTCAAAGCCTCGTCTGCAGAGGCGTCAGCCCCGTAGCCACGGACGTACCGATTCACCCGATACGCGTCCGGCCAGTCGGCTTCCACGGCGACACCACAGAAGCCTTTTTCCTGGATCAGCCATTTGGTGATCTCCGCCCTCGCCTCGTAGAACTCGCGGGTGCCGTGTGAGCCCTCGCCGATCAGGACGACCCTGGCATCGCCGATGATCTCCTCGAGCGCCTCGGTCGGCGGTATACCCGAAGGGGCATCGACAGCGCAGCGGGCGATGATCTCTGCCGGTGTTTCGGCGATCCGAAGCTTGGCGGTGGCGATGCCCACGGTCGGCGTGGCGAGAAGTTCACGCACCTCGTCATCGGTGACCTGTTCGAAGTCCCAGAACGACTCTCCCACGGCGAGGAACGGCGTGGGCATCGACGCACAGACCAGATCGTCCACCAGCGCCGCAAACTCGCGGCATGTCGACTCGGGGGCCGCGGGAACCGCGACGACGATCTCGGCGGGATCCATCTCGCGCAGTGCCTCGACGGCGGCCAACATGCTGGCCCCGGTCGCCAGACCGTCATCGACCAAGATCACCGTCTTACCCGCCAATTCCACCGGTGGCCGGCCCGCTCGGTAGGCGCCGACGCGCCGCGCGAGTTCGCGGCCTTCTCGTTCCGCGGCGTCACGCAGTTGTTGTGGGGTGACCCGCAGCGCCCGGATGACGTCGTCGTTGACCACCACCCGGCCACCGGTGGCCAGCGCACCCATCGCGAATTCGTTGTGTCCGGGCGCACCCAACTTCCGGACGACGAAAGTGTCCAGCGGAGCACCCAGTGCCGCAGCGACTTCCCATGCCACCGGCACGCCGCCGCGGGCCAGGCCGAGCACGACGACGCCTTCCTTGCCGCGGTAGCTACCCAGCAACTCGGCCAGGACACGACCGGCCTCGCGGCGATCCCGGAACATTCGCCTGGGCTGATGCCCGCCCAGAGCCCGTGCAGTGGTCATGAGTCACTCCGTTTCGTCATAGATGTTTTCGTGTTGAAGACGACCGGCTGCTGCTGGCCCGCCGGTGTGATGAGCCCGTAGTCACCGTCGTGGCGGCGGTACAGCACGCAGGCGCGCCCCTGACTGGCCTCGATGAAGAACACGAAGGGGAGATCGAGTTGCGTCAGGCGATCGCGTGCCTCGCACTCGGTGAGGCACGGCAGCGGATGGGGACTGATCGTCACCAGCCGTCGGTACGCGGCCACCTGCGCAGCCAGCCCCGGTGCCACCAAGGCCAGCCGGTAACCGGTCGGACCGCCGCGGTACACCAGGGCCGCTGTGCCGGAACCGATCTCGTGAAAGAGGTGGAAATCGTAGGAAAGCAACTCCATTTCACCGACGGCGACGTCAACGGTGCACGGAGCCATCGCGAAGGACTTGCGCCGGGCGATGCCGGGAACCGATTCGGAAGGCGCATCGACACGCTCGGTCGGCCGCCGCCACGGCGGAGCGTCCTGGGAACGGTGCCGCCAGCCTCTGGCCTCCAACACGCGCATCAGCCGGACCCGCAACCGCGATTCCAGCTCGTCGATGGCCGCGCCCGCCGTTGCTGCTTCCGTCTCGGCGCAGATGACCCGCCCACCGACATCAAGGCATGCCTGCGCGACGACAGGATGGTCGACGGCCGGGTCGCGGTGCCTGCTCAGCCTGAGCCGAGCATGAGACACCGGTACGTGGGTGAGCCGGGCAAGCTTGCCCAACTTGGTGCGGGCGTAGTCACCGACATCCGGAAAGTCACCGTCGGTGGAAATCTCAACGTCGAAGGTAGGTGCGGCCTGCGGCACGTCAGTCATGCCTTCGTTGGTACGCCCTACGTGCCCGCATCGTTAGGGCCGAAGGTCACCGGCGAGTACGCCGGCACCGCCTGGAAGGGCATTCCCGACTGGTGCAGCAGACCCTATTCGCCCGACAAACGGCCTCCAGGCCAGGGACTTCGGTCCCTAGTCAGGCACTGCGCCCAGTGGTCGAATTCGTGATGGCAGAACGCCAATCGATACAAGGAGCACACCATGAACAACGTCGCAGTTGCGCAGCACCATCGGCCGGCGTGGCCGGATCTGTCCGAGTTCCTGTCGGGCTTCCCGTCCTGGTCCACCCTTCGACCGATGTTCAACGGCCACATCATCAAGGTCGAAGACGCCATCGCGGACGGCAAGTACGAATTGCAGGCCGAACTCCCCGGGGTCGATCCGGACAAGGACGTGGAGATCACCGTCCGGGGCGGAGTACTCACGATCAAGGCCGAGCGCAGTGAAAAGAAGGAATCCAACGGCCGCTCGGAGTTCTCCTATGGATCCTTCACGCGTTCGGTGACGCTGCCGGCCGGGGCCGAGGAGGACGGCATCAAGGCCAGCTACGACAAAGGCATCCTCAGCGTGTCGGTTCCGCTCACGGAACCCGCGACACCCGAGAAGCGGGTCACGGTCGAATCGTCGAAGTGAACATGTCGTTCTAGGTACGGGGTCACCATGGGCAAACAACGTCCCGTTCTCGCCGGCCTGATGGCCACGGTCGGCGTCGCGGTCCTCTACCGCGCCCATCACCGGCCGCGGACGGCCCGTGGTGTGCACCCGTGCGGCGACCACCGCACCTGGCCACCGACGCCCATGACCGTCCTCGACGGTGGTCGAGTCACCGATTGCCGCAAGGACACCGGAGTTCCTGATGCGCCGGCGTTCCGGTAACCCACCGGTGGTCGTGGGCATCGACGGATCCGACGCCGCGGTGAATGCGGCGTTATGGGGTGTCGACGAAGCGATCAGGCGGGACGCGCCGCTACGACTGGTCTATGTTGTGGACGACGAACGTTTGCCGGGAACCGTTCACGCTGACACCCAGATCGAGAACGAGTCCGCCGAGCGCGCGCTGCAGCACGCCGTCGAAGCCATTGCGGCAACGGGCAAACCGGTGTCCACCTACCCGGTGGTCCGGCGCGGGCATTCCGCGGCCGCGCTGATCGCGGAATCACGCGATGCGGCCCTGGTATGCGTCGGATCGACCGGGATCGACTGGGTGGCCGGAAAGGTGCTCGGTTCCACGGCCGAGTCGGTGGCCGAACACGCGGACTGCCCGGTGGCCGTCGTACGGCACGATGATGCCGTCACGACGAACCGCAACGGTGGGGTCATCGTGGTCGGCTTCCGACGCGCGCAGCGCGACGATGCCGTCTTCCGTGCTGCCTTGGACGAAGCCAGGAATCGGCACGCACCGCTGATAGCGGTGGGAGTCTGGCAAGACGACTTCGGGAAGACCCCGTACACGGCGCTCGAGCAGTGCGTCGAGCAGTGGACGCACCGCTACCCCGATGTGCATGTCTACCCGGTGCCGACACTGGCCGACCTGCCCCGGTTCCTCGCCGACAACGCCGACGGACAGATCCAACTGGCCGTACTCGGTGCGGATGACGCCGACAAGGTGGCCACAATTATTGGCCCACAGAGTTATTCACCTCTCCCCCACGGCCGGTGCTCGGTTCTGGTCGTGCGGTGATATCCACGCTGACTTCCACCGAGCACACCATCGATCCCCACAATGAAAGGAATAGTTCATGAGCCTCAACACCAAACTCCAGCAGGGCATCCTCGCCGCGGTCGACGGGTCGGGAGCTTCCGACGACGCGGTGCGCTGGGCGGCCACCGAGGCAGCCCGGCGTGGCCAGGACCTGACCATCGTCAACGTGATCAGCACCCTCAGTGCCGGTTGGTCCGGTCCCGGGATGTTCGGTTCACCGATCAGCGAGGAATTCGGCCTTTGGCAGCAACAACAAGCCGACCAGATCATCGCCGACTCCGTGCGCATCGCCCGCGAAAGCGTGCCCGGCGTCGAGCTGCACATCAACACCGAGACACCGGTTGCCGCAGTGGTGCCCACGCTGATCGACCTGACCAAGCAAGCCGGCATGGTGGTGGTCGGCAGTCGACGGATGGGCGCGGTGGGCCGTGCGCTCCTGGGATCGGTCAGCACCGCGCTGCTGCACCACGCGCATTGCCCGGTGGCGATCATCCGCGGCACCGTTGCCGCGGCACACGAGAACGGGCCGGTGGTGCTCGGTGTCGACGGATCGCCCGCATCCGAGCGTGCGACGGCGCTGGCCTTCGACGAGGCCTCGTGGCGGCACGCCGAACTGGTCGCACTGCATGCCTTCAGTGATGTGGAGTGGCCGGAGGTGATGCCCGTACCGTGGTCGGCGGTCGAAGCCGAGGCCGGTGAGATCCTGTCCGAACGGCTGGCCGGATGGCAGGAACGCTACCCCGACGTCGCCGTACGGAAGATCCTCGTGCGCGACCACCCAGTCGAACATATTCTGGCGCAGTCGGAAACGGCGCAGCTCGTGGTCCTCGGCAGTCACGGCCGCGGCGGTTTCGCCGGCATGCTGCTCGGGTCGGTGAGTTCGGTGATCGCCCACGAAATCGATACGCCACTGATCGTTGCGCGCAACGACTGACGCGACCGCACTAACACGAGGAACGGAGCGAACGTGCAATCATCGGGACATCGCAGCTCTCACAGAGATACCGTGCGAGACCCACGGCGCAGCCTCGGCGCTGCCGAGGGCGTTCTCGTCGCGCTCGGACAATGCCACCGCGATGACGCGTTCGCCGAGCTTGTCGATGCGGCCAAACGTCACAACGTCTCGGTCATCGAGCTGGCCGAAGCGCTCATGGCGATGGTGGACGACACGATCACGCCAGGCATACGAGGTGCGGTTCTGGCCGCCGCCGAGCAGTCGTGGGGCACGCTGCTCGCCAGACGCTACGCCGGCAATGGCACCAAGAATCCGACGGCCTTGCCCACTTCGCAGCCGGGACATCACCCTCAGCCGCGCCCGAACCTGATGGAGGCGATCCCCCGCGCCGACGAAGCCGACCTCGCCGAGCAATCCGACGGGATGGTTGCGCCCACATTGTTCGCCGACGAGCCCATCGGCAGCATCGAGGCCGATCCGGCCGATGTGCTCGAACAGCGCACGACCGTCGACGATGACGACGAACGGTTGTGGGCGGCCGATCCCGAGGAGGGCGGCGGCTACACCTGAGCGGGAAGCGGTGCGCGGGGAGATCACGATCGCCGGGCGACGATCACCGGCATCCGTGCCCCGTGCACGACCGCAGAGCTCACCGATCCGAGCACCATGCCTTCGAAGCCTCCCCGGCCGTGGCTGCCGACGACGAGCAACTGCGCCTTGTCGGCGTGCTCGAGCAGGCGTCGTGCAGGGTGGTCGCGCTCCACCACGGCACGAACCGCCACCTTCGGATACCGAAGTGTCCAGCGTTCGAGGTACTCGGCAAGCGCACGTCGGGCCGACTGCTCGCCGTCGGTCCAGAGGTAATCGGCGAGATCGTCGATCTGGTCGCTCCAGACGTGCACGGCGACGAGTTGCGCACCGCGGCGTGCGGCCTCGTCGAATGCGATGTCGGTGGCCAAATCGGACGCCGGTGAGCAGTCGGTTCCCACCACCACCGGCGCATGCGCCGGATCCGGCATCAACGGATCTTCGTCGCGCACGACGGCAACCGGGCAGTGTGCCCTGTGCACCAAACCGGTGGAGACCGAGCCGAGCAGCAGTCGGCTGACGCCGCCGAGACCACGGCATCCGACCACGACCATCTCGGCTGCCGCGGACATCTGCACCAATGTGGGGATGGTGGGAGCTTCCATGATGCGGCGCGCAACCGTAATGGCCGGTCGATCCGAGATCGCGTCGGCGACCAGCGTGAGGGCGTCGGTGATCACCTTCTCGGCGCGTCGGTCGCGTTCGGCCCAGTAGCCCTCGGTGATCGGCACGTCCATCCAGGACACCATCGTGCCCGTCGGGACCACATGCACCACGGTCAGTGTGCTGCGGCGTGACTCGGCCTCGCGGGCCGCCCAGTCGACCGCGACCCGGGAAGCGGGTGATCCGTCGGCTCCGACGATGACGCCGAACCGCTTTCCGGTCACTTGGTCAGCACGGTTCATGGTGAGCACCTCCGGTCCGCGCGGGTACGTTTTGAGGAGCATTCTGGTCCCCGGTGGACCGGGCCACGAGGGCCCAAAGTCATCAATCACCCATCGGTGCCGCCATCGCGGTGATCAACGGCGACCTCGAAGGGACCTTCGGCCCTCGTCCCGCCGCGGCGTGGGAACCTAGGTTCGAGGGCAAGCACCAACAAGCCCGCTACGGAGTACCAGATGCGCGATATCGCACCCCCATCCCCGGCCGTCGTCGTCGCCATCGACGGGTCACGCCGAGCGCTCAATGCTGCCCTGTGGGCCGTCGACGAGGCGCTGGTCCGAGACCTTCCGCTGCGGCTCCTGTACGCGATCGAGCCGCATGAGCCGGCTCAGCTCGACAGTCTCTGCACCGCACACGATTTCGCCGTCGCCGAGAGCGCCGTACGGCACGCGGCAATGGCCATCGAATCGACCAACCGCCCGGTGAAGATCGAAGTCGAGATCGTCTACGAACGCCTGCTCGCCGCACTGGCGAAGGCATCGCAGTCGGCCGCAATGCTCTGCGTCGATGCTGCCTGCTTCGGTGAAGCTCCGAGCACACACCGTGGCGTGGTACTTGGGCAGTTGCTCGACCAATCCCATTGCCTGGTCGCCATCGTCAACGGAGAGGAACCCGCACACCGGAATCGTTCCATTGTCACGGGTTTCACCGACTCCCCGGAATGTCCCACCGTGCTCGGGCACGCGATCGACGAAGCCCGACTACGCCACGCCGCGCTGCGAGTCGTGACCGGCTGGCGACCCCGATTCACCGACATCCAGGACAGTCACGCCACTGCCGAGGGCACCAGGCATGCCAAACTGAACCTGGAGCACGCGCTGGACCGGTATCGCCGGCTGTATCCGGAAGTCGATATCGAGGCGGTCGCGGTGGCCGGCAGCCCCATCAATTACCTGGCCAAACACGTCGATACCGTCGGGCTGGTCGTACTGGGTCATGACACCGCCAATCAATTGACCGAACTCGGCGACCCAGGCCTTTATGCCGCACTCACCGACCTGAACTGCTCGGTGCTCATCGCTCCCCGGTACGGCCCATGGTGAGGTGACTTTGGCCCCTAGCGGGCCGGGCGGGCCAGGCCGAGACTCGTCGGTGTGGCGACACCACGGCACGACGACCGCCGCCCGCCGTTGGCGCGATCGTTCTACCACCTTTCGGCGGTCGATATCGGTGCCCAGCCCTGTCAGGGAACGGCGTGCTTTGTGGCCCGCCACCGAGATCCCGAACGGTGGGTCGGCGCGGAGTCGGCCGACCCACGGCTGTACTGTCTGGGCCGCTGTTATGACGCTCCCGCACGTGGAGATGACACGACCGAGCCGGTCGTCGAGATCGCTTGTAGCACCGCTGTTGTCCTCGGCCGCTGCGCAACGGTTGGAGCTCCCGAACTGCAGGCGTACCTCCGTGACGGGGGTTACGAGGGGCTGCGACGTGCCCTGAGCATCGGCGCCGAGGCCACGTTGGCCGAGGTGGAGGAATCACAGTTGCGCGGGCGGGGTGGAGCCGGCTACCCGACCGGCCGTAAATGGCGTTCCGCCCGGACGGGCCCGGCAGGCCCGCGGGTGGTCGTGGTGAATGCGGATGAAGGCGACGCCGGCGCCTACATCGACCGCATCCTGTTGGAGAACGACCCGCACGCGATGCTCGAGGGATTGGCCATCGCAGCCTTCGCCACGGGCGCCGAACTGGCGTATGTGTATGTCCGGCGGGAGTATCCGGGCGCGCTGGCGGCCGTGCGTGCCGCGGTGGCCGAGGCCGAGGACGCCGAAATCCTCGGCCCGGCGGTGTTCGGCCCCGCGCGTGGTCTGACGGTGACCGTTGTCCAGGGTCACGGCAGCTATGTCTGCGGTGAAGAATCCGCGCTCCTCAACGCCCTGGAAGGCCGGCGGCCGATGGTCCGACCGCGCCCCCCGTATCCGGCGCAGTCCGGGCTGTTCGGGTTGCCCACCGTCGTCAACAACGTCGAGACCCTGGCCGGGGTGCCGTGGATTCTGCGCCACGGTGGCCGCGAGTTCGCCGCCATGGGATCGGGATCCAGCCGGGGCACCAAGGCGGTAGCACTGAATTCGCTGTTCGCACGCCCCGGGCTTTACGAGGTGGAATTCGGAATCCCGTTGCGGGAGATAGTCGAACGTCTCGGTGGCGGCGTGGCCGGCGAACTGAGCGGTGTCATCGTCGGCGGTCCGCTGGCCGGGGTCGTGCCCCCCGGGAGTCTCGACGTGCCGTTCGCGTTCGACCCGCTGCGCAATATCGGTGCCGGTGTCGGTCACGGTGGGATCATCGCCTTCGACCACAGCACCTCGATCGTTGATCTGGTACACCACGTGTTCCGGTTCGGAGCTTATGAATCCTGCGGTGCCTGCACCCCCTGCCGGGTGGGCACGGCCCGCATCGAAACCCTGTTCAGCCGGCCGCTGGCCCGCTCGGAGCGCGGCGAATGGGAATCCATCGTGCAAGCACTGGCCGCTACCAGCCTGTGTGGGCACGGCGGCGGCCTTGCTGAGTTCGCCCTCAGCGTGATCACCCATTACGGCAAGGAGCTCTACGGTGCCCCGACTGACCATTGACGGGCTCGCGGTGACCTGTCCCGACGGCACTTCGATCTTGTCGGCAGCGGACGCGGCGGGCATCGACATCCCCACCCTGTGCCACGACCCGAGACTGCGCCCATCCGGCACATGCCGGCTCTGCGTGGTCGACGTCGCGGGTGCGCACCGGCCGGCCGCCGCCTGCACCACACCCGTCACCGACGCGATGGTCGTGCGTACCGCTACCCCGACCCTGCACGCACTCCGAAAGACCCTGCTGGAGATGCTGGTTGGGCGCTATCCGGCCAGCGCGGTGTCCGACTCCCCCGACCTGCCGTTCCATCGGCTTCTCGCCGACCACACTGTCGTCCCGACCGGCACTGCGGTGATCGACCTGATCGATCACTCGCATCCGGCAATCCACGTCGACCTGAACCGCTGTATCTCTTGTTGGCGCTGTGTGCGGATCTGCGACGAGCTGCAAGGCCAATTCGCTTGGCGCATCGAGGGCCGTGGAATCGAATCGGAGGTCGTGCCCGACTCGGGCACCACCCTGGCTGCGAGTTCGTGTGTTTCCTGCGGAGCGTGCGTCGACACCTGTCCGACCGAGGCCCTCACCGATAGCGGTTCGGCGTCCGAAGCGCCGCCGACCGACTGGACCCGCACCACGTGTCCGTACTGTGCGGTGGGATGTGAGATGTCGGTCGGTACCCGTGACGGTCGGATCACCGAGATCCGCCCGCTCGTCGACGCGCCGGTCAATCGGGGCCACCTCTGCGTCAAGGGACGTTACGGGTACGGCTTCACCCACGCACCGGATCGGATCACCACGCCGATGCTGCGCGACACCGCCGGTCGGTGGCGTCCTGTCGGCTGGGATGAAGCCATCGAAGCGGCGGTCGCCGGCTTCCGGAAGGTCCTCGACCGGAGGGGCCCGGCGGCGGTGGGAGTGCTGAGTTCGGCACGAGCGACCAACGAGGAGAACTATCTGGCCCAGAAATTCGCCAGGGTCGCATTGGGTACCAACAACATCGACTGCTGCGCGCGAGTATGTCATGCGCCGAGCGCCGCGGGCCTGAAGTCGATGTTCGGCACCGGTGCGGCAACGAATTCATTCGACGACATCGAGATGGCCCGCACCATCATGGTGTGCGGCTCGAACGCCACCGAGGCGCACCCGATCGTCGGAGCGCGCATCAAGCAGGCAGTCCTGCGCGGTGCGCACCTCATCGTCATCGACCCGCGTCGCATCGAGCTTGCCGCGTCCGCCGACGTCCATCTCCAGCCGCGGCCGGGAACCTCGGTGGCGGTGTTGAACTCGATGGCGGCCGCGATTCTCGACGAGGGTTTGGTGGCAGCGGATTTCGTCGCTCGGCGGGTGGACCAGTTCGACGACTTCGGCGCGTTCATCGCGGCCTATCTGCCCGAGCGGACCGCGGAAGTGACCGGCCTGGATCCCGCCGACGTCCGGCGCGCCGCACGCCTGTACGCCCAGCAGGGCCCGTCGCTGCAGTTTCACGGCCTGGGCGTGACCGAGCAGGTGCAGGGCACCGAGGCGGTCATGTGCCTGGCCAATCTGGCCCTGCTCACCGGCAATATCGGGAAGCCGGGTACCGGGTGCAATCCCCTGCGAGGCCAGAACAATGTCCAAGGCGCCGCCCTGATGGGATGCGAACCGCACCACCTGACCGGTTCCGTCCCCCTGGAAACGGCCAAGGATCACACCGCCGCCATCTGGGGGGCTCCGATTCCCGACGCGACCGGTCTGGACGCCATGGAGATGCTCGATGCCGCCGGTAGCGGCACGCTGAAGGCCCTCTGGGTGATCGGATGGGACATCCTGCTGACCCAACCCCAGACCACCGTCGTGCGGCAGGCCCTGGACGAGTTGGACGTGCTCGTGGTACAGGATCTGTTCTTGAACGAGACCGCCCGGCACTGCGCCACGGTCTTCCTGCCGGCGGCCTCGGCTTTCGAGAAGGACGGCACCTTCATGAACTCCGAACGCCGTGTCCAACGATTCCGCGCTGCGGTGCGGCCGCCGGGATCGGCCAAGAGCGACGCCGAGATCATCAGCCGAGCGGCCGCCGCATGCGGGTGGGGGCCGGCATTCTCGTATCGGCAACCCGCGGATGTCTGGGATGAGATCCGTCGTGTCTGGCCGGCCGGCGCCGGCATGACCTACGCCCGCCTGGACCACCCCGGCGGCCTCCAGTGGCCGTGTCCGGACGGCTCACATCCCGGAACGACGGTGTTGCACGTCGACGCATTCCCCGGAATCGGTACACGCGCCAGCTTGCGTCGCGTCGACTATCGACGCAGCGCCGAAATGAGCGACGAACGCTTCCCGTTCACCCTCGTCACGGGCCGCCAGCTATACACGTTCAATGCCGGAACCATGACGAGCCGATCCGCGACGGCAGCATTGAGCGGTACACCGGTTCTGGACATATCACCCGGGGACGCGACGGCCCTGGGCCTGGTCCAGGGAGAAACGGTCCGCATCCGCAGCCGCCACGGCACCGTGACCATGCCGTGCCGTCTCGACGACGGCCTGCCGTCTGCAACGGTGTTCACCACTTTCGGCTGTCCGGACGTCGCGGTGAACGCACTGCTGGGAACGGGCCGTGACCCGACGACGCACACGCCCGAATACAAGGTGACCGCGGTCCACCTGGCTCGGGAAGCGCCGGCTGATAACGAACTTGGCTATTGGTGAATCGAGTCGCAGGCTCACCTGTGCAGCGCAAGTAACTCGGCGAAACCAGCGATGAGGTGCCCGCGGAACAACTCGACGTCCGGTATCGCCGCGGTGTCCACATTGAACCCGATGCCGCACACCTCGTTGTAGGACAGCAGCGTGACGTTGAACGCCGACCCGAGCGTGGGCGAGAAGGCGTATTGACGCCGCACGGTGGCACCGCCAAGACTCACCGGCGCGGCCGGGCCGGGCACGTTGCTGGCGATGAAATCGACATTCCCGAACTGGGATCGGATGTAGCAGCGCGGTGCCAGGTTTACCGCGCCGGCCAGCACCGAGGTGTAAGCCAGAGATTTCTCCGCGCGCTGGGCGCCGGTCAACCGGTGGATGTCGTGCATCCGCACCGCGGGATCGGCCGGTCCGGCGGGAATGCGGAACCGCATCAACGTTGTCCGGTTTCCGCCCAGTTGATCCGTCGCGTTCCGCAGATTGATCGGCATGGTCACCATGAACTCCGTCACCGTGCCACGGTCGGCGTGATAGCGCCGTAACCCTGCGGTGACGGCGGCGAGGAAGGCGTCGTTGAGCGAGCCACCGGCGATCGCCGCGGCCCGGTGCAGCGCCTGAGTCGGAACCTCGTGTACGAAGATCGCGCGAACGCTGCCGCGCCGGCACATCGACGACGATCCGCGCCGGTGCGGGCCGGCGGCGCGCCACAGTGATGCGGCGGTCGCGCCGGCCGACCGTACCGAGCCGGCCGGATGCCGGGTGGTATGAACGAGCAGTCCCGGCATTGTTCGCAACGAACCTTGCAGTGCCCGCACCGCTGCACCGGCCGACGCGGAAACAACCTCGCCGATTGGGCCTATCAGCGGAGGCCAGGCGGATTCGAGCGGAACGGTGGCGGCACACCGCGGCCGGCACCCGAGCTGTTGCGGATCATCGAAAAGAAGCCGGCTGATCTCGACAGCACCCACGCCGTCGGTGAGCGCGTGGTTCATCCTGCACAGCAACGCTGCTCCCCCGCCGGCCATCTCGTCGATGAGCGTTGCTTCCCATAGCGGACGGGCCGGATCGAAATCGGCCATCGCGGCCACCCGGGCAAGCTCCAGGACCGCATCGAGGTCGCCGGCGCCCGGGGCACCCACCCGGCGAACGTGGAAGGCGAGATCGAACTCGGGGTCTGGCTGCCAGCGCGGTGGTAGCGGCCACCGTGAGGGCACCACGCGGCCACGGAACATCGGCACGCTGCGGCTCAGATTCTGGAAACGTCCGACAACAGTTGTGAAGTCGGGTGATCGGTCCAGCAGGATCAACGAGACGATCGTCGATCGCATGCGGGGATCAGCACCGATGGACCAGATGAACGCGTCACTGTTGCGCAAAAAGGTGGTCACGGCACGTCCTGTTCCCTGGCGATCCCGAGCGGCCGGGGGGCGAGCCGCGTCGGGTCACGGCTCGCCCCGGCGCGGTTTACTTCTCGTCGCCATCTGTGCGGGTCAACGCACGGTCCGCACTGCGGATGAGCTTGCGATTGAATTGGTATTGCGCGGCCGCCAGCGTATCGGCCAAGTCGACTGCCGCGTCGATGATCTTGGTCCGCAGCGGATGGACCGCCTCGGGAATCGCCTCGTCGAGGGTCCGACTGAACTTGCGCAGCGCCTCAGCGGCCGCGTGCTGGCCCGCCCGGGCTGATTCTCGAACCTCATCGAACAGATCGGCCGGCTGAGTCGCCGGTGGCTGGGATTTCGTGGTCTGGGTCATCGTGTCTCCTTCGGAAAGTGGACTTACCTACGTGGCCAACGGTATTGACCGCTCCCATAAGGGAATAGCGACCAAAGTCCCAACCTGCGGTGGCCGATGGTCCCCCTCTCGGTCATCGTGCCGGTGCCAGCTACCGATGTGCTGCGAGCGCGCTGAGCCGCTGCACCGCCAGCTCGATGCCCCGTGCCAGCTCGTCGACGTCAGAGGCCGCGTCATAATCCGCGGTGATGCCGAAGTACAGCCCGTCGGCGTAACTCAGGATCGCGATCCCCGTGCGCAGCTGCAGGGCAATCGGCGGAACGGGCAAGATGCGCAGCACCCGGCAGCCCATGATCTTGAGCCGGCGCCGGGGGCCCGGCACATTGGTTGCCAAGGTGACGACACCACGCTGCGGCAATCGCATGAGCACCCGTACCGCCCAAGCCGTCAACGGGAAGGGCAGCGCGCTGACCGCACCCACGAAAATGCTGCCCGCTTCCCGCTGGCCAGTCTTCTTCGATCTCGCCAGTCGGCGATGCACCGACTGGAGCTGCTGTACCGGATCCTGCTTCTCGACCGGAAGCAGCGGCAGCATCAATGACACCCGATTGTCGGTGCTGTCCAACGCATTACTGCCACGGACGGATACCGGTACGAGCGTCCTCAATGACGTTCGCTGTGGCTCGGTGCCACGACGCCGAAGGCCGTCGCGGTAGCTGGAAGTGATGGCCGCCAAGGCCACGTCGTTGAGCGTGACGTCGAAGACACCGGCGATCTTCTCGACATCCCGCAGCCGAACCCGCGCGGCGCTGTAGCGCCGCATCGTGGTGACCGGCCCCCTCAGGGACGACCCGGCGGCTGGATCCAGCAGTCCCATCGCGAGCTGCGCGGCGCCCGTGACCGCCGTAGCCGCCGCACCGGGCAGCGCTGCCGCGCCCCGCCACAGCGCATTCACCCAAACCAACGGGTTCAGGCTCACGCCTGCCACCTTCGGATCGCCGTCGGCTGTCGCCGCTGCGGCACGGATCTCGGTGGCGAAGGTGCCGCGATTTCCCTGATCGCTCAGACCGGAGAGCATGTGCACGGTGGCGATTCCGTCGGCGATGCAATGGTGCATCTTCATCAACAATGCCCAGCGTCCGTCCTCGACACCCTCGATGATCCAGCATTCCCAGAGCGGCCGATCGCGGTCCAAGCGGCGTTCCATGACGTCGGCAACGAACCGGAACAACGCCCCGTCATCACCACCATGCGGAAGTGCCGCGCGGTGAATGTGGTGATGCGGGTCGAAGTGTGGATCGGCTTTCCATTGTGGCGCGGCCAGATCCAGCCGATGGGTAAGCAAGACCTGCTGTAACCGTGCCACCTTCGCGACCCGGGTCGCGATCGAATCCGCGACGCTGTCATAGGCCGGCATCGGGCCCTCGAGCACCGCCACGGCCCCGAGAGCAAGGCTCACGTGCCGGTCGGCGTCCTCGGCCTCCAGAAATGCTGCGTCCAAAGGTGACAAGTGATCCATGCAGCGACTCTTCGCCCAGGACCGACCGGCGCGTAGAGGCGAAGGTCCCGAATGGGTGAAGAGCTACTCCGCCACCCGACTGAGGACTTTGGACCCTCCTTTGTGAGCCGCCCCGCGATGCACGATGGTTTGCGGGAAGAGAACCGACACCGAAGGGACGGTCGCCGTGAAGCACACCACCGAGCGAGTCGACCCATGAGCGTCCAGACCGATGGCACCGCTGTCGCCCGATTGCATCCGCGCGCACCGATGTCACGCCAGATGCGACACCCAGCAGCGACTCGGGCAACACCCCGGGCGACGTGGGAGTCCGTCGTCATGCGCAGTTGGCTGTTCGACGGGCAGGACACGATGATGGCAACGCATCTCGACGACATCTGCGGTACCGCCTTTCACCTCGCTGACTTCCCCTCCGGTCATCGGCTCTTCGGTCAGGGCGAGCCCGGCGACCGGGTATACGTGATCATTTCGGGCCTGGTGAAGATGTCCTGCACGGTGGCGCACGGCAACGAGGTGGTCCGCGACATCAGGGGTCCCGGCGATGTCGTCGGCGAACTGTCGATGTTCGACCCCGGCCCTCGGAGCGAGACTGCTACGTGCCAAACACTGGTACGGACCGGATGGTTGACCAGCGCGTCGCTGCGGCGGTTGGCCGACCGGTATCCCGACCTCGCACAGCGGTGGCTACAGGCGCTTGCTCGTCAATTGCAGAACCGCGAAGCCGAGATGGCCGGCGTGGTGGCCGCCGACGTTGCAACCCGGGTTGCGCGGCAGATCGTCAGTCTCGCCGACCGATTCGGCCAGGATGGCCAGGATGCTCGCGGGACCGTGCATGTGTACCACTCGCTCACGAGGCATGAGTTCGCGCAGCTTGCCGGTGCCAGGCGCGAGGCCGTGAGCCAAGCGCTCGCCAAGTTCGTCGAGCGGGGGTGGCTCGTCACGACACCTGGCGGCTTCGACGTGTTCGACCTGGACTCCCTGCGCCACCGGGCGCGGGGGGCTTTTCCGGACGTCCGGAGGAGGTATCCGGCATGATCGGAACCGAGCTCAAGGCACGAGTCCTGTGCGATGCGGTGGAGATGGCTTGTCGCGCACCGTCGCTCTACAACAGTCAGCCCTGGCGCTGGGTGGCCGAAGGATCATCGACGATTCACCTGTATGCCGACATCGGGCGGGCACTGACCAACATCGATCCCCTCGGCCGCGAGGTGTATCTGAGCTGTGGTGCGGCCCTCGATCATCTGGTGGTCGCGTTGTCGGCTTCGGGGTGGGAAGCCGATGTACAGCGATTTCCGAACCCTGATGTGCCGCTGCACCTGGCGACCATCCACGTCCACGAGATGACCGGTGAGGTGTCGCACCGGGCGTGTGCGCGCGCCGAGGCGATCTTGGCTCGCCGAACCGACCTGAACCACTTCCGTGCGCCGGCGGACTGGCCGGACCTGGAGGTGAGGCTGCGCCAGGCGGTCATTCCCTACCACGTCATGTTCGACACGGTATTGGCTGTCGACCGGCCGCAGCTAGCCGAAATGTCGAGGCTCACTGCAGAACTCCGCCACAACGACCACACCTACGGGTCCGAGGTGGCCTGGTGGAGTCCGGATGGCGACCGCTCCGAGGTCGTGGTGCTGTCCACCTCCCAAGGAGATTCGCACCACGATCTACTGCGCTGCGGCGAGGCACTCTCGGCCGTTCTGCTCGAATGTACGATGGCCGGCCACGCTTCCTGCACGCTGTCCCACTTGACCGAGCTCGCACAGCCCAGGGAACTGCTCCGCGCATTGATCGGCCAGCGCGGCACCCCGCAGCTTCTCGTCAGGGTTGGGCAAGCCGGGACGGAAGTCAATGGCACGTCGATGAATTCGTCGTCCTGGCCCCTCGCCCTGTCGCCGCGCAAGCCGCTTTCACATGTGATGGAGTTTCGGACAGAAGGATACCCGCCATGATGTCCACAGCATCGTCGCCGGCCGCCGCCACCCGCGCCTTCGCACGCGTCCTCGGTCCGTTCTTCGCCATCGTCGCCGTCACCGTCACGGCACGCAGCTGGGACATGAAGCGCCTCCTCGACGACTTCGAATCCACGCCGGTCTGGTCGTGGGTGGTCGGCGCCTTCGTACTGCTGGCCGGACTCGTCGTCGTGTCCCTGCATCCGTACTGGCATGGCTTCGCGGCGATCGTGGTGTCGCTGCTCGGCTGGATGATGGTGGTGCGTGGCATCCTGCTACTGGCCTTCCCCGCCGTCTTCGCCACGATTGCCGAGCACACGATCGGCGCGGAAACCCTCTGGCGCATCGTTTTTGTACTCGTCGGTGTGCTCGGCTTGTACCTGGCCTTGATCGGATGGATGCCGCAACGACCATCCGCCGGATCCACACGCTGACCGCCGCATTCGATCCGAACTGGGAGGACATCAGATGTCAACGACCGCCACCAAGCCGATCATCGTCGGGATCGACGGCTCCGCACAGGCCGAGAATGCGGCCCGCTGGGCGGTCGAGGAGGCGCTACGCCAGAGCACCGCTCTTCGGCTGGTCTATGTGATCCGTACCGATCTGACGGGCATGCTGTCGGCCGACGAGTACCGGCAGAAAGTCGACGAAGCCAAGGATGCGTTGGAATCGGCGCGGCGTGTCGTCGATCGACTCGACGCGAGCGTGACGGTGCAGTCGGCCATCGCAGAAGGCTCCCCGTCCGGTGTGCTGCTCGCCGAATCCCGCGACGCCGCGATGATCTGTGTCGGATCGTCGGGCATGGGCAGAGTGGCCCGGTCGGTGCTGGGATCGACGGCGGCAACGCTCGCCGAGTTGGCGGCATGCCCGGTGGGGATCATTCGCCGTGGTGAGGGCACGCCCGCCGGCGAACCACAGCCGTGGATCATCGTGCCGGTGGATGGCCGAACGGACGATTCGGCCATCGTCGTCGCCGCTGCGGCCGAGGCACGGTACCGGAATTGGCCGGTGTTGGCGGTCGGGGTGGCGCCGCATGGGCATGCGGCGCAGCCCGAGAAGGCGCTGGACGATCTGGTGTCGGATTGGCAGCACCGATTCCCGACATTGCGCATCTACCCGATTTCCACCACCACCGGGATCGCTCAGTTCTTACATGCCAACCCGGATATCGGCGGCGTCGTGGTGGTCGAGGGCGTCCGCTCATCCGATATCGCATCGATCATGGGTGGCGCCGCACACGCCGATCGCGCTGAGTTGGCGGTGCTGGTCGCGCGCCAGGACGTGGATCAGCAGGCGGTCGCTGCGGCGCTACCCCGGACGATGTGACGTCAGTCGATCGGGCGCTCCGGATTCGCCGGTGTGGCCGGACGCCCGCACGTGCGCCTCGGCGCGCATCCGCTCCACCATGTGCGGGTAGTGCAGCTCGAACGCCGGCCGCTCGGAACGGATCCGGGGCAGCTCCGTGAAGTTGTGCCGCGGCGGCGGGCACGAGGTGGCCCACTCCAGCGAGTTGCCGTAACCCCACGGGTCGTCCACCACGACCGGTTCGCCGTAGCGCCAGCTCTTGAACACATTCCACACGAACGGCAGCGTCGAGATACCCAGGATGAACGCGCCGATCGAGGAGACGACGTTCAGCGTGGTGAACCCGTCGGTGGGCAGGTAGTCCGCGTAGCGGCGCGGCATGCCCTCATCACCGAGCCAGTGCTGCACCAGGAAGGTGGTGTGGAAACCGATGAACGTCAGCCAGAAGTGCAGCTTGCCCCACCGTTCGTCGAGCAGGCGGCCGGTCATCTTCGGGAACCAGAAGTAGATGCCCGCATACGTGGCGAACACGATGGTGCCGAACAACGTGTAATGGAAATGCGCCACCACGAAATACGAATCGGTGACGTGGAAGTCCAGCGGCGGGCTGGCCAGCAGCACACCCGACAGGCCACCGAGCAGAAATGTCACCATGAAGCCCACCGAGAACAACATCGGTGTCTCGAACGTCAGTGTGCCCTTCCACATAGTGCCGATCCAGTTGAAGAACTTGATCCCGGTGGGCACCGCGATCAGGAACGTCATGAAACTGAAGAACGGCAGCAGCACCGCGCCGGTGGCGTACATGTGGTGCGCCCACACCGCCACCGACAGCGCACCAATTGCGAACGTTGCGTAGATCAAGGTGGTGTAGCCGAAGATCGGCTTACGGGAAAACACCGGCACCACTTCGCTGATGATCCCGAAGAACGGCAGCGCGATGACATAGACCTCGGGGTGGCCGAAAAACCAGAACAGGTGCTGATAGAGGACCATGCCACCGTTGGCCGGGTCGTAGACGTGGGCGCCGAGCCGGCGGTCGGCGGCCAAGGCGAACAGGGCCGCGGTCAGCAGCGGGAAGATCACCAGCGCCAGGACCGAGGTCACCAGGATGTTCCAGGTGAAGATCGGCATCCGGAACATCGTCATACCCGGGGCACGCATGCACACCACGGTGGTGATCATGTTGACCGCGCCCAGAATGGTGCCCAGACCGCCGACGGCAATCCCCAGGATCCACAAGTCGGCCCCGGCACCAGGGCTGTGCACGGCATCCGAGAGCGGGGTGTATGCCGTCCAACCAAAATCGGCCGCACCGTTGGGGGTGATGAACCCGGCAAGGGCGATCAAGGCACCGAAGACGAACAGCCAGAACGACAACGCGTTCAACCGCGGGAAGGCGACGTCGGGGGCACCGATCTGCAGCGGCAGCACCAGGTTGGCGAAACCGAACACGATCGGGGTGGCGTAGAACAGCAGCATTGCCGTCCCGTGCATGGTGAATAACTGGTTGTATTGCTCGTTGGACAGGAACTGCAAACCCGGCCGGACGAGCTCGGCACGCATCAGCAGCGCCATCAGCCCGCCGACCATGAAGAAGATGAAACACGCGACGCAGTACATGATGCCGATCAGCTTGTGATCGGTCGTCGTGATCAGCTTGTACACCAGATTGCCCTTGGGGCCCATCCGCTGCGGGAACGGACGCCGTGCCTCAAGTTCTCCGATCGGGGGCGCTTCGGCTACCACGCGACCTTCTTTCCACGACGGCTTGGCGACGGCACAGCCATGTCGCGGTGCTGGCGCCCGAACGTCTCAACTCTGGGCAACGGTGGCGGCCGGAACTAGGGCACAAAGTCACTAAATCCGGTCGGCGGGCTCGCATAGCCAGCCGAATGACGTTGCCCGCCAACACTTTGGTGAGGCTACGTTTGCTGGCAGAACGGTTCCGCGGTGCATAATCTGATGGCTATGTCGCATCCTGCCGAGCCGCATACCGGCTCCGTCTCCTCGAAGCTGAACTGGCTGCGGGCCGGGGTGCTCGGCGCCAACGACGGAATCGTCTCCACCGCAGGCATCGTCGTCGGGGTCGCCGCGGCCACGGTGGACCGCGGGCCCATCCTGATGGCGGGTATCGCGGGGCTGGCCGCCGGCGCGGTCTCGATGGCACTGGGCGAATACGTGTCGGTGAGCACGCAGCGTGACACAGAAAAGGCCCTCCTGACGAAGGAGCGCGGCGAGCTGCGCGACGACCCGAGGGCCGAGCTGGAGGAGCTCAAGCAGATCTATGCGGCGAAGGGCCTGTCGGAGTCGACGGCTCAGGCGGTGGCCTCCGAACTCACCGCCCATGACGCGTTCGCGGCCCATGTCGAGGCCGAACTCGGGATCGACCCGGACGATCTCACCAACCCCTGGCAGGCCGCCTTCTCCTCGGCGGCCGCCTTCATCACCGGGGCTCTGCTGCCGCTGCTGGCGATCCTGTTGCCGCCGCCGAGCGCGCGGATCCCGGTGACCGTGGTGGCTGTTCTGGTGGCCCTCGCGATCACCGGCTCGGTGTCGGCTCGCCTCGGCGGTGCGCCGCGAGGTCGAGCCGTTCTTCGCAACATCGTCGGCGGTGGTCTGGCCCTGGCCATCACCTACGCGATCGGACTTCTCGTCGGGACCGTGGTGGGCTGACCGCTAACCGGCGCCCTTGCCGTTGTCGACCCGGTAGACCGCACCGTGGATGGCGGCCGCCGCGTCGCTGGCCAGGAAGGCGATCACGTTGGCCACGTCCAGCGGCTGCATGAATCCGCGTGGCGCGGCCGAACGCAGGATCAGGTCGAAGTCCGGATCCTCGGGTGGGCTGAACTGCTCGATTTGCGGGGTCAGCATCCCACCGGGGCAGACGGCGTTCACCCGCAGGCGGTCCTTGGTGTACTCGACCGCGAGCGCCCGGGTGAGCCCGATGAGGCCGTGTTTGGCCGCGCAATACCCGGCCGAGTACGCCTGGCCCTCCACGCCGGCGATGGACGCGACGTTGACGATGTTCCCGCCGCGTTGGAGCAGGTGCGGTAAGGCGGCCCGGCACAGCGACGCCGGACCGGTCAGATTGACGGCGATGTCGTCGGCCCAATCCTCGTCGGTCAGTGTTTCCGTGCGGCGCATCTGATGCCGTCCCGCCACGTTGACCAGGATGTCGAGTGCGCCCCACCGCGCGACGCACGCGTCGACCGCGTCGCGGCAAGCCTGCGCCGAGGTCACATCGACGACGGCATACGAACCGTGCTGCACGTCGGCGAACACCTCCGCCAGGCGAGCGACATCCCGGCCGATACCGAAAACCGTTGCGCCCCTGCGCGACAACAACCGGGCGGTCTCAGCTCCGAGACCGGACGAGGCCCCGGTGACCAACGCGACCTTGTCTTGCAGGTCGGCCATCACGCCCCGGCCTGCTGGAGATTGTCGGCCACCTCGCGCTGCCAGAACTCGTTGGCGTGCGTGGTGTCCACCTCCAACTCGAAACGATCGGTCATATCGCTGGTGACCTCGGCGAGGTCGACGTAGAACTGCTCATACCAGCGCCGGTGCTGATACACCGCGCCGTCCTCCTCGGTCAGCAGCGGGTTGTCGATGCGGCTCTTGTGCTTCCATATCTCGACATCCTCCAGGAAGCCCTCGCCGAATGACCGGTTCATCGCCGTGGCGAGCTTGGCGGCGTTCTCCGGTGGCATACCCGGGATCAGCTGGACGGCGACACCCCACTGCAGGACGAACGAATCGTGGGTCACCGGGTAGTGGCAGTTGATCAGGGCCACCTCGATCGTGAAATCGGGCGCGACGTCGTTGTGCAACCAGTTGATCATGTAGGCCGGCCCGAAATAGGTGGCCTCCGAGCGCAGCTTTGTTCCCTCCCAGAGCTTTTCGTAGTGCTTGGTGGTATCCGGGCGGGCCTTGGATTCCATGAACTGCGAGGCGGTGTGGCCCTCGATGACGTTCTTGAAGTAGGTGGGGTACGCGTGATGAATGTAGAAGAAATGAGCCATATCGACGTTGTTGTCGACGATCTCGCGGCAGTGCGAACCCTCGATGAGGATCGAATTCCAGGACCACGGCGACCACCGGCCCTCGTCGTAACCATCGATGGTCGGCGGGAACAGCTCAGCCGGGGGCTGGGAGCCCTCGGGGTCGTGCCACACCAGTAGCTGGCCGTTCACCTCACCGGTGAGCCAGCGCCGGGTGCGGGCCAGCCGCGGTGTGCGTTTGGCATAGGGCACCAGCGAGCACTTGCCGGTCGCACCGTCCCAACGCCAGTCGTGAAACGGACACGCCACCGAATCACCCTTGACGGACCCCTGTGACAGATCGCCACCCATGTGCCGGCAGTAGGCGTCGAGCACCCGGAGGCGGCCCTGTGAGTCCTCGAACACCACCAGCCGGGTGCCGAACGCGTTGACGGCATGCGGAGTCCCGTCACGGAAGTCCTCGGCCAGCCCGATGCAATGCCAGCCGCGCGCGAAGCGCTGCATGGGCCGACCCGTGTCGATCTCCCGGACCTCGTCGATGTCGGCCGTCATGGCGCCTCCTCAGCTCGTCACACGCAATTTAAGCACAGTCGCTTATTTTGTCAGCCGCCATTACCATTCCAGACCATGAGGCGAGGTGAGCAGGCCCGAACCGCGATACTGAACGCGGCCGAGGAGCTGATCGCCGCGCGCGGCGCGCAGGTGCCGCTGCGCGATATCGCACTGGCCGCGGGCCAGCGCAACAACTCAGCGGTCAACTACTACTTCAGCAACCGCCAGGAGTTGATCGATGCCGTGGTGCGACGTCGACTCGAGCCGATGGAGCGCGAACGACGGCTGATGCTCGACGCGGTCGGCCCTTCCGCCGATGTCCACACCCTGTTGCGCGTGCTGGTGCTCCCCCTGACGACCGTCGAGAGCGACTGCTACGCAACGTTTCTCCGCGCTTCGGCGGTGTACTTGCCCACCGATACCGACGGGGCACGGGATTCGGCCTGGGGTGAGGTGCTGGACCGCCTGGCCCGCGCCGTGCCGACCACGGATTCCGCGGCGCGGCGCCGTCGCATCGCGGCCCTCGGTACCACGATGTTCGCCCTGCTCGCCGAGCGCGAGCGCTCGGCGGACTCGGTCGGGCCCGTCGACGAGATCATCACCATGCTCGCGGCGATGCTGACCGCACCGGTGTCCGAGCCGGTGTTCACCGGCTGAAAGCCACCAGTCCGTCCGCCGCTATGCGAACGCGACCGTTGAAGTTCATCCGAACGACTGACACTGCGGCGTTGCGGCGGCATCACGCCGGCCTCCTTGACTAACCCTTGGCCGGCAACGATTGACACCGCGACACATTGACGCATCAAGTTGCCACTGGGCACCCCTGGCCAGACGGTCCAAATATACTTAAGCGAAACGCGTTTCGTGTTACCAGCCATCCCGGGACGCGGTTGCCCAGCACAGCCGACAATCTAGCAGTGCGGTGGATCGAGTTATGGGATATCGCGGCTTGCGATCGCCCTGGACATCAAATTGGTTGCCTTATCACGTAGTTCGATGAACCTCCGCCAACTCTGACCACACAGGTACCGACAGCAACTTGCGCCACTCGGGTAGTTTTCCATACTTCCGCGACACCCGACTCCCCCCTGTTACGGTCTTTTACCACGTCACAAGGGGGAACGATGAGAGTTACATTTGGCCTGACCGCAATCTTGGCCACCACAGCCACGCTCATCTCACCGGCGTCAGCAAATGCCGACGTAACCCCTGGCTGCCAGTCAGTGCCTTGGGGTTTTCTCGGTAGTCAAACGCGCAGCATTTGCGATGGCCCAATGTTGGCTGACGGCAGTTGGATTCGTTTTCGCATGATCTGGACGCCCGCGCACCAAGTTCCGTTCAGAACAAGCTGCGGTACCTATAGCTGCACGTCGAGCGGCGGTTACTGGGTCAACGAGCAGATTTTCAGCAAGGAGAAGTACCCCGTGCGGCCAGAGACCGTGCTGCCGGACGAGCCGGCCTGGCTCCCTCCGACGTACACTGATGCCAGCGGCTTCACGCCGGTGAATTTCAACTAGCTCCAACGTGGATTGTCCGCTCCTTCGGATCGGAAGCAGACTCATGTCCTTCCGCCGGCACTGACCCGCTGAGCACACCGGTCCCGCCCGCCACTATCGTCGCCTGAAGAAGTGCAGAGCAACCGAGAGGCGGCCATGTCCCCAGATCCAGCCACCTGCACGATCGACGAGCGCCGGATCGGTGCCGTCACGGTGCTGGCCGTGACCGGAACCGTCGACATGATCACGTCACCGCAGCTGGAGGCTGCATTGACGGCGGCCATCGCGGAGACTCCGCAAGCCATCATCGTGGACCTGAGCGCCGTCGACTTCCTGGCCTCTACGGGTATGGGCGTGCTGGTCGCCGCGCACGATGCCCTGCCCGCCGGCATCCGGTTCGCGGTGGTCGCCGATGGACCGGCCACCAGCCGCCCACTCGATCTGATCGGCTTCGCGGGTGTCTTGGGCGTGGTGCCGACGTTGGATGCGGCCCTGAGCGCCGTCACGGGGTAACGGCTCGGCCGGATTCGTGTCTCGACCACCTCCGGCGTGCCCTTAAGCTGCTAGACGGGGAGCACGACAACAGGGGGAGATCACGTGGCAGGCCCATACCATCAGCCGAATCCGTACGCGGGCTATCCACCGCCGCCGGAGGTACCGATCTTCCAGGTCACCACGATGAGCCATATCGGTGCATTGATCTTCTGGTTCAACCAGCGCCGAACCGTCCAGGGAACCTATGCCCAATGCAACGCCGCCCTGCGATCGGCTCAGACCCAGAACCTCATCGTCGGCTGGTGGAGTTTCCTGTCGATCCTGATTCTCAATTGGGTTGCTCTCATTCACAATTCGCAATCCCGCAAGAAGCTGAACCAGGACGTGCAACAGGCCCAGGCCTATGCCGAATGGTGGCACACCTACGTGCGTGCGAGCCACGCCTAGATGACTCAAAACGCCGACACTCCCCCAGGCTGGTTCCCCGATCCGATCACCGGTGGCGTGCGTTGGTGGGACGGGCACCAGTGGACCGAGCACCGCCAACCCGTTCCGCAGCAAGCACATCCGTATCCACCCGGCGCGCCTGCACCCTACGTGCCACCGCAGTGGGTGCACGATGTGGCCGCTGCGCAGGCGAGGCACAAGAAGCGCACCCGAGTGCTCGCGGTGATCGCCGCCGTCGTCCTGTTGGCGGGTGGGGTCGGTTGGTACTTCTTGGCGCAGAACACGTCCTCCACGGACTGGTACCAGGAGGGCTACGACGTTGGCTATCACAAGGCCGGTGCGCTGGGTTCAATGGGCCAGGCCCCGGAGGACGCGTGTCGATTGGCGTTGATCGGGAAGATCAACCTGGGCGACAATCCGCGCCTCCGCCGCAACCGCGAGCTCCGTCGCGGCTGCGTCCAAGGAGTGCAGGACTACGTCAGGGACCACGGACCCATGCCGGGTTTGAGGTAGGGAACTCAGCCACTTGTCGGCCTCACCGTCGATTCCGGGGGTGCCGCCTCAGCGATAAGCGCGGTCCGCTCTGATCTGCTCGGCCAGGATGTCGGCATGCCCGGCGTGCCGGGCAACCTCGGCGATCATGCCCAGATAGATGAACCGCAGACTCACCGCTCCGACGATGTGATGGGCGACCGTGTCACCGAGCTCACGACCGGCTGCGAGTTCCTGCGAACGTCGGTACGCGGCACGGTATTCGGCGATCGCCGCAGCAAGGCTCTCGCCCTCAGCGACGCGGAAGCTCGGATCTCCACCCTCCGCGGGACCGTCGCACTGCCCGACGCTCATGCCGCCCAGGGTGCGCTGAAACCAGATCCGTTCGGCGACGGCGCAATGCTTGAGTAGCGCGATGGGCGTGGTGAGCGAGGGCACCCGCTTCTCATGCGCTTCGGCATCGGAGAGGTCCTCGACCGCACGCACCAGCTCAGCACGATGCAGGTCCAGCGTGTCCTCCAGTAGTTCACGCTCACCACCGGTGAACGGACGTCCGGGGTTCAGTGCAGCGGTCATTGCAGACTCCTCCAGTAGTTGGGTGGGCTCGGACGAAAGGTCGAGCCGACGAGACTCCGATGGCCGGGTAGCTTTCCGGCGGTGACTGAATGACGAAGCGGCCCGAGCGGCTCGCAACGGAGACCGATCCCACCGTCCACGACCATCCGCCAGTTTGGCCGGATATTGGCCGAGTGGATTTGCCGATCTTCTCGGCCTGAGACCACGAAACCCCACCTGAGAGTGGGGTTGTTGTGGTGGTCCCGACTGGGATCGAACCAGTGACCTTCCGCGTGTGAGGCGGACGCTCTCCCCCTGAGCTACGAGACCGGGGAACGAGAGGGAAGACTAGCACGGCGCCGACACCGGCTCCGAATCGCACCGTCAGCACCTGCCTTCACAGCCGTTACCCAGCCACGCCGCCGGCCCGGCGGTAGCGTCTGGCCGATGAACCGCCGGACGCCCGCCGTTATCGCCGCCGTCGTCGGGTCGTGTGCGCTGCTGCCCGTGTCCATCCCGCTGGCCGCGGCCGACGCCGACGATCTGGTGACGTTCATCTCCCCGAGCGGCAACGTCGGCTGCGTCCTGGATGCCGACTACGCCCGCTGCGACATCGTCGACCGCGACTGGAACCCACCGCCTCGGCCCGCCGACTGCGAATTCGACTACGGCCAGGGCATCGGGCTGGCGCCGGGCGAACGAGCGGCGTTCGTCTGCGCCGGCGACACCACCCTGGGCGGCGAACGGGTGCTCGGCTACGGCGACTCGCTGACCCGTGGGCGGCTCACGTGCGACAGCTCCGAGGCCGGGATCGCCTGTCGCGATACGACCAGCGGCCACGGGTTCTCCCTCTCACGGGAGATTTACCAGCTGTTTTGACTCTGATTGCCCTTCGGTTCCAAGTGATTTGTGGTTCTTCGCATGGTTGGACTAATGTTCCTTCCCGCACCGGGTGACGATCTCACCCGAGGCACGCGGATGTAGCGCAGTTGGTAGCGCATCACCTTGCCAAGGTGAGGGTCGCGGGTTCGAATCCCGTCATCCGCTCGAAGGTGCAGTGGCATCAACCCCAGCGGTGGAGTGGCCGAGTGGTGAGGCAACGGCCTGCAAAGCCGTGCACACGGGTTCGATTCCCGTCTCCACCTCCAAAAGTTGGACCCGGCGCGATTAGCTCAGCGGGAGAGCGCTTCCCTGACACGGAAGAGGTCACTGGTTCAATCCCAGTATCGCGCACCACAGTTCGTGCAGGTCAAACAAGGTAGATAGCCCGGCTACATAGAGCTTGCACCACATTTGCACCACATTGCCCCTGAGCGAGCTTCCCGATAGACGGGAACCACGCCACATGGCCAAATCACCGGCCTCTCTGGACAGAATCGCAACCGACGAAGCATGGGCAGATCCAGCCTGGCCGTCGACAGCGCCACCCGCCATTGCTGCGGGGGTATCGGCGACCACACCGCCGAATGCGACGTACCCGCCACGCTCGCGGCCATCGCCGCGCCAGTCGACGCCCAGCACGTCGAGACTGGCGCGACGATTTCGACACCGGCGACTATGACCGATACTTCCGCGGCACCCGCCGCAGCACCGCCGGCGTCGAGCTGACCATTGCCGGATTCCAGGACGCCGAGAGCGTCACGTGGCGCAATGTCCATGTTCGCCGACGTTCACCTCGACGCCGCCGGCCTGCGGCGTCACGCCGCCCGGGCGCTGGCCGCCGCCGCAGAGCTCGACGAGCTCATGCCCATCGCCTACACGCTCACTGGCCCGACGCACATCTAGGACGAACACACGCCCCCGCACACCATCGTGCGGGGGCCAGCGTCGTTTTAGCAGAGCTCGACGCAATAACCCGCCTGCGCGCAGTAGCCCAATCCCCCGCCTGCGCCGCGGGCCGCACCCGCGACGATTGATCACCTCGCCCGTGCGCCACAGCTCAGCCGCGTCTCATTCGAGGCGGGGCTATCCGGCGTGGCCGAGAACGAATATCGGGCAGATGGTTTCGGGGTTGTTTGGGGAGGGGATCAAACAACAGCACCCCCAAAGGGGTTCCGCGCCGTCAATTACGCGCCCTCCAAGCGGTCCGCTTACGTCCGCGGCAGCTTTGAAGCGCGTCACCAATCCCCTCGGTTGCGACACTCGACCATCTGATTGGATTGTTGAACCTGACCGCAGTCCCAAGCGTCAACTAACGAGGTGCCATGGTCGAACAGCAGTTCCTGAAGTACGAGGCCTCGGGTATCGCGGCGTTACTCCGTACCGAATCGTTGGCGGTGCCTTTCTATCAACGCTCATACTCATGGTCGACCATCGAGGAGAGGCCGAGCTCAGACACTAAGAACGACCGCCAGCAAGTAGTCGACTTTTGGAACGACCTCAAGACTAGTTACGAATCGAAACAGAGCTACTTCCTCGGGACTGTCGTTCTCGCGACTAACAGGGCTCTTCATGATTGAGGGTGTAGAACGGTCAGCTGCTGTCGGCCTGTGATTGGGGTGTCTGGTTGGCTGGGTGT
>NZ_LQOL01000031.1 GCF_002101555.1 Mycolicibacterium canariasense | reverse complement strand
AGCCGGATTTCGTCGCAGCCCACCATGATTCCGCTGCGGTTGCCGAGCTGCGGCCGGACCTCGTGGTACAGAGCGTGTTCCTGCAGCCCGGGCAGCGCGGCGACCAGCGCGACGAGGTCATCGAGGTGAGTCAGTACACCCATCGGGGACAGCAGCGCCTTGAGCTGCTCGTCGACGTCGGTGTGGAACCCGGTCTCCTGGGCCTGCCCGAACAGCTTGG
This sequence comes from Mycolicibacterium canariasense, assembly GCF_002101555.1. Lineage (GTDB taxonomy): Bacteria > Actinomycetota > Actinomycetes > Mycobacteriales > Mycobacteriaceae > Mycobacterium > Mycobacterium canariasense. The sequence continues at coordinate 13,153 of NZ_LQOL01000031.1, read as the reverse complement.
TGAACACCGGGATCACGTTGAGCCCAGCGACACCGGCGATCAGGATCGGCGCGACCGGGGTGAGCAGCTGGGCGGCGATGCCGAAGTACTGGGCGATGATCGGCACCGCAAGGTTCAGCACGTGCACGAAGTACGGCAGGCTGGTCTCGGAATGGATGATCTCGCCGTAGAACGGCGGCCGAATCCCGTCGCTGTCGGGCACGCAGGCGTAGAAGTCGCCGGGGTTGGTGATCGACACCGTGACGTCGAGCAGCCATTGCGGCCGGCGCTTGCGAGAGATACCCCAGCCCTTGGGGTTCCAGCCCGGCTGGCCGGACATCTGGCCCGGCTGGCGTGACGGGTTGCCGAACTGAATGACCCGCCGGATGGCGCCGCGGAGGTCGGCGTACTTTCCGCGGCCGGTGACCTCGCCGGTGGCCGGTATGACGAACCCGCCGTCGCCGAACAGGATCTCGAGTGCGTCTTCGAGCCCGTCGGCACTCTGGCTGTATCCGGAGAAGATCTTATGCAGGTCTGTGGCCTTGATGGCCGCCTCCGGCGTCGCCCCGGCAGCGATCATGCTCATCGCGCGCTGCACGTCAGGGTTGTTGTCCAGCAACCATTCCAGCGACTTGTACTGGTCGTAGGTCACCTCGACGTATGAGGCGGTGGCGTCGCCACCGAGCACCCCGAGATACCCGCCCTTGATGAACTTCACCGGCTGGTGCCGGATCCTGTAGGCCTTCTCGGCCCAGACGCCCACTTCGAAGCTCGGCCCCACGTTGGCATCGGCGCCAGACCCGGGGCAGGTGTAGATCCAATGTCCCGGCCGCCACTGACTGGCGGCCGGGAAGGGGATGCCCTTGACGATGTAGTTGAACTCGTCCTCGGTGATTTGCCCGGTGACCGGCCGGTGCATGCGGGTCTGCCATTGCGTGGCGAACGCTTCCTCGCCACGACCGAAGTACTGGTCGGACTTGAGTGGTGTCAGCCCGTCGATTTCGTACGCGTAGCTGGCGTACCGGCGGCGCGCGGCGGCCGACAGGTCGGAGACGACCTGACCGGTGCTGCCGCGCTTGAGCGGGAATGTCGACATCAGCGTTCTTCCATCCGTGGCGGTCGGTCGGCCGTTTCTGTTGCCCAGTTCGGCGCTGACAGCGGAGCGCCCTGCGGGGGAAGGGGTTTGCCTTCGCGGCCGAGCCGGTGGGCCTCTTCGAGCTCGCGGCGCCGGGCCCGGGCGATGCAGCACCGCGGGTCGGCCGGCCCGTAGGCGCAGTTGCACACGTGGCCGCCGGCCGCGGTCTGGCCGGGCATCACGCGACCTTCTTGAGCTTGAGCGCGGCGGCGGTCTGCGGGCCGACGATGCCGTCGACGACGAGCTTGGAGCGGCGCTGGAACTCGCGGACCGCGGCGTCGGTGAGCGGCCCGAAGTCCCCGTCGATCGGCAGGTGCCCGGCGTACGAGGCGAACGCGAACTTGAGGCGGCGCTGCAGCTCGGCCACCTGCGGGCCGGTGCTGCCGAGGTACAACAGGCCGGTGAAGTAGGGACTGGTGCCCGGGTCGACCGGTGCGCCGCCGCCGGGGCCGACCGGGGTCGGGTCCACCGGTGTCGGGGTCTCGCCGGCCAGGAGCGCCTTCACGCGTCGAATCAGTTCGTCCCAGGGGAAGTTCGGTCCTGGGTCGTGGTGGCCGCCGCCCCAACTGCCGAAGTCCATGTGACCGCAGATGCCGTCTCGGCCCCACGGGATCCCATGGCCGCCGATGTACTCGGCGGGGATGTTGTACTTGCGGCACCACCAGGCGATGACCTTGGCGGCGTTGGTGAGCTCGAGGTCTTCGTTCTTGCCATCGGAGGCGTCGGTTTCGAGCCACTTTCCGCGTGACCATGCGGCGTAGCTGCCGGCGAGGCAAATGTGAAACGCGTACTTGTTGGCGCCGGCCGCCGACCAGGGCGCGTCGTCTTCGGCGACGACCTTGAGGACCTCGTGGTCATCGTTGACGGCGTGGTAGCTGACCTCGTTGGCCTTGACGGCCAGGTACTCGGCGAGTCCGCGGGCGGTGCGCCCGCCTTCCTGGGTGTGCACCGCGATCCACCGCGGCGTGCCGGCGCCGCGCGGGTGGTATCGGCTGGGCGACCACAGGGCGCCGGTGAACGGGTCGGTGAGCGGCACGGCGGTACCTCCGGATGCTGGGGTTGGGGTGCTGGGTGCGGGCTGGCCGGGCTCCAGCGCGCCGCTCAGTCGCGGCAGGGGGTTCTGCTTGGTGCTGGGGTTGTATTCGCGCGGCATATCCGACAGGTGCAGGTGCGGGGCCACGCCACCGTTGGTCGCCGAGTTGGGGTTGATGACTCCGATGCGCTGCCCGGCGGTCACGTGGGTGCCCACCTTGATCGCGGCGTCGCGGACGATGTGCCCGTACTCCAGGCAGCCGCCACCCTCGACGTCGGTGGAGTCGATGACCAGCCACCCGGCCGGATCCGGTCCGCCGTAGCCCTGCGCGGTGCCGGCGTAGATCACCGTGCCGGACTGCACCGCGTAGACGGTCCGGCCGCCGGACCCGCCGGGGAATCCGAAGTCGGTGCCGAAGTGGAATCCGCCCGATCTGGGTCCGAACGGGCTTGTGATGATTCGGCCGGCTTCCAGCGGCCAGTAACGGTTCACCATGGTTATGGCCCTTCCGAGGCATGACTGATGGCCCGGCCGGGGACGCGGGCGGGCTGGTGCAGGACTGGGGTCAGAAGCCGAGTTCGGCTCGCCCGTCGAGAATTTCGGCGGCGGCGACGAACGCGGCCACGGCGATCAGGTCACCGAGGACCGCTGAACACAGGACGATGGCTGCTGCCTTGGCGAATCCACGCATGGGGCACCCCATTTCTCACCGGGGAACCGAACCAGCGAGTGATGGTTCGGGGGTCTAGGCAGCCGGCCGCAGGCGAATGGCGACACTGTTGTACGTGCCGCCGGTGGTGGAGAACGCCTTCGATCCGGACGCGTCGCCGGCGGCATCTCCAGCAATAGCGCGCAGCGTGCTCGCGACGGTGCTGGCCTGCCGCTGGGTCTGGCTGTAGTTGCTCATCGTCTGGCCTGCCGACATCGCGTTGAGCGCAACCTCATTGGTCCCGACGGCGATGGACTGCGCGGCACCGGAAGCCAGGCCGGGTGCGCTGCTCGGGCTGTCCCAGCTGCCGACGTTCGACCACAGCCACGCCATGCCCCAGATATTTCGGCCGGTGTTGGTGCCGCTGTTGTGGGTGCACGCCAGGGTGTGGCTGCCGTCGGTGGGCGGGCCGCTCATCACCCAGAGTTGGGAGCCGTAGTTCGCGCCGGCACTACGGTCCTGGCCGGCTCCGAACACCAGGTCGACGGAGTTGTACTTGCATGTGAATGTGGTGGTTCCGCCGCCGTTGGAGTACCAGTTGAGCGCGACAGCGAGCATGAGATTCGGAATTCCGGCGTACGCGGAGAGGTCCAGCGCCAAACTGCAGCTGACACTCGTGGAGAAGCTCTGCGAACCGGTGAATGGGCTTGTCACCGTCTGCAGGAGCACGGGTGACACCGCGGCGCCTGTCTTGGGAAGGTGAACCAGTCCAGCGGGCATTAGCTCGTGGTGCCGATCAGGACCGCGGAGAAGCCCTTCCCCGGCGTGGTGCCGACCGCCGAGATGTAGGGGCGAAGAACGTCACCGGCGGCGATCGCCTCCGTCAGCCCGGAGACGATGACGTTGGCACCGTACGCCCACTGGTTGGCCGCGGCGATCGTCTTGGCGGTCGAAGCAATCTGGGCGCCGTTTTTGCGGATCTCCACCGTGGTCGACCCGGATGCGTCCGCGGTCTCACCACGGAACACGACACCGGTCAGGGTGAACGCGGCCGGCACGAGGAAGCCGAGGGTGTTGTCGCCGTACCCGGTGACCCGGTTGCCGTAGGCGGCGTGCACTTCGAACCAGACGGGCAGCGGGATGGCGATGTTGCCGGTGCCATCGAACGGGACACCGTTGATGGTGCGCGGCGTGGCGAGCTTCGTTGCCGACAGCACCGCTTTGGCACTGTCCGCGGTGTTGTTCACCTGATCGAGGACCAGGTCGGCCTTCAGCTGCGCTGGGGTGCGCTGCGTCAGCGCTCCGGCTTTCACCTGCAGCACGTTGTCGTTGGCCAGCGCCAGGGCGGCGAGCGCGTTCAGGGTGGCGTTGGCCGCCTGCGCACCGAGCGTGCCTCTGGCCGTCAGTGCGTCTGCATCGTCGAGCAGTGTCCGCGCGAACGCAGTGAGGTCGGTGGTGGCGAACGAATCCGAGCCGTCGGCGTACACCAGTTTGTTGGCTGCCGTGGCCACGGCCGCTAACGCGGTCAGTGTCGGATCGATCGGCTGCTTACCGGTCAGTGCGGTGTTGATGCCGGCGAGTGCGCTCTGGTTGTTCTGGATAGCGGCGACCAGCTCCAGCCACGTGTCCAGCTCGGCGGGCGCGGCGCCGATCAGCGCGGCGATCTGTGCCAGGACGTACGCGCGCACCGACTGCTGGGTGGGGACCTTGGTGTCCGTGTTGGACGCCATGTTGTCCTCGTCGATGACGAACGACATTCCCGTGGTGGAGGTGTCGGACTTCATCGCTGCGCCGGCCGCGGCGACGTTCGCGGCGTCGGTGACGTCTGCGTTCGGCTCGATTCCGGTGAGCTTGGCGCGGTCGGCGGTGGTGTAGTTCTTGTTGTTGGCGCCGCTGACCATGTTGTCCTGGTTGAACGCGTCAGCCTGCTTGCCGGTGGGGTCGTAGACCGCCGCGACCATGTCGCCGCCAGCGCCGCCGTCTTCGATCGCCTGGGTGTTGAGGTTGATCTGTGTGGTGATGGCGTTGAGGTCCGCTGCTTGGACCTTCTCGCCTGTCTCCCAGGTGTTCTTCAGTGCGACCATCTATTCGGCCTCTCCGGTGAGGATCACCCAATCGGCGACGCGAGCGGCCCGGCAGAATCCACCACCAGCGTTGGTCGTCATGTAGCCCCACTCACCCAGCGGAGACCCATCAGGCAGCTTCACGGCTATCGCGCCGAACGTCATCGACTCCGGGTCCTGGTCTTGGCGCACCTCGGGAACCATCAGACTCTCTCCCTCTGTTGTCCGCTACGAACCGACAAGAGCGCCGCTGAAATACGAGTCGAGGCCGCTGGACGAGCCGTTCATGGCGACAGCGACGCTGCCCGTGACAAGACCCAGGGCCGGCGTGACCACATCGCCCTTCTCGCAGTGGTATAGGAATGAGTCCTGTGCAACGTTGAGGTCACGCCAGGCCGCCCCCGCCGTGCGGCCGACACCGTTGATCTTCAGTGTGAAACCAGCAACGGACCAGTTGTTTCCACTCTTGAAGAGGCGGTGAGAGAACGCCCACATTCCCGTTTTGGGGACCACGTAACCGCTCGCCGACCATGCGGAACCTGGACTGACGTAGTCGATCTCGTCATAGAACGGCGCCAGGATGTCGCCGACGCTGAGGGAACCACTACCAGTGGTTGCTTCCCGGTAGACACGGAACCCGTGGCCTTGAATCTCGCTGGGGATGTTATCGGCAATGGTGCAGCCCGACAGAGTCGCCGGACGGTACCAACTACCCAGATTCAGACCTGGCCGCCATCCGACGCCCCAGCCCTTCGGCGCCTCAGCTAGGCCACGGGATGCGTAATTCACCGAGGTCGTAACGAGATTCGTCGTGTCGTCGAATGACTGAGCCTGAACACCGCTGATCCGGACGCGATACTCATCGCGGCTCTCAGCCGTCCCGCATTCCAGCGACAGCTGAGCGCCGTTGATGAGCTTGACGCCCGTTGGCAGGGGTCCCGAATCGACGACAGTCTCAGCTCCACCTGCGGCGTAGGCGATGAAGACGGTGCTGTTTGAGACGTAGGCGACGACGTAATGCAAACCGTCCGCGGACATCCGCCCGTACACCCGTACCTGCGAGTTCGTTCCCCCCAGGGGGGTCGCTATGGTGGCGGTGACCTTCTGGTACTCGCCGAGCGTATTGGCGTCGGCGGGGTCGGTCCGCCTGGCGGTCAGGATCGGATTGGCGTTGCCAGCGTTGTGCCACTCGGCTTTGCCGGTCGAAGTGTCGACGTAGGTGGTGATTCCGTTGGTGGAGGACAATGCCCACCCAGGCCCAAGGCTGCCGTTGTACGGGATCTGGAAGTCGTCACCACCGGAGACGCCCGAGTTCTCTTGCCCCGCATTCGCAGCCTTGAGCGCCTCGATCGCCTGGGTATGTCCAGACACGGTGTCCGCCATGTACTTCAGCTGATTCACCGGGTCGACGTAGTCATTGGGGTCACCCGCCGATCCGGTCAGCGCCTCGACTACCCCGGACAAGAAGCCCTGGAGATTGCCGATGACACCAGGCAGGTTCAGAATTTTCGAGGGGTCCAGAATCGGGATCCGGATCGAGTCGATGAACCCGCCGACCAGTTCAGCGAACACGTTGAGGGGCTTGAGAAACACCGCAACGATGTCTTTCCACACCTCCAGCGGCGGCTGACTGAAATCGATACCGGTGACCAGCGTGCCGAAGTTCTGCAGTCCGTGGTTGACCCCGTCGGCCCAGTCGGACAGCTGGTTGAACGCTGACCCGCCGCCGGGAATGAAGAACCCGACGAGCGCCTGCACGACGCGGCGCAGGAACTGCTCGATCAGCTGCCCACCGAAGCTGAGCATCTGCTGCGCCGAGAACGGCCGGTTGTACCCCGAATCCTGCTGGCCGCGGTGAACGTCGGCCGATGGGATGTCGGTCGCCCAGTCGGGCGGCTGCTCGGGTGTCGTCATAGCGGCAGGACCTCGGCCCAGACCCGGGTCGTAGTGGCCGACGACGTGTACGTGACCGTCCCGGCTTGGCGTTCCAGCCGGAAGTGCACCGTGCCGCCCTGGCCGGCGGGGATCTGGTCGTACGCGTCCGCCATGCCGGCGCCCTTGCCGCCCCACAGCGTGAGGCGTTCGGTCTGTGTGATACCGGGGCAGCGGCCAATGATGTTGCCGCCGGTCTCGCCATTCAGCCGTGCGACGAGGTCAACGCGCACATCGGTGCCTTCACCGGTCACCACCGTGCCGCCTTGCGCGATCACCCGGCGCGCATACGGCCGCGCTGGAATCTCCACGGCGGCGATGGTGAAGTTCACGTTGCCCGACGGCGTGTTGTTGACCGTGGCCGGGAAGCACGCCTCGGGGATCTTCGGCGTGACGAGAATGAAGCCGTCCGCGGCGTCGTTGAGGACCAGAGTCTGGCCCGGAAGCCCGCCACCAAAGTCAGCCGGATCCAGGATGGTGTCGCCGTCCTCGCCGGGCTTCCCTCGGTGCAGGGACAGCACCAGCTGGTACTTGCCCGGCGTCGTGGTGCTCGGCGGCACGAGCGTGACGAAGGATGCAGATGCCGGCGTGAGGTCGTCGTGCGCCAGCTCGGTGAACGCAATCTGGTTGGCGAGTTCAGCCGGTACGCCGGGTTCGCCCTTCTCGATGGCCGAGAAGCCATCACCGACGCCGCCGTTCTCGCGCAGCATGATGACCGCCGCACCCGTGGACGGGTCGACCGGGATGAGGAAGTCGCCCTGCGCCTGATAGTGCGGGGCTCCGTTCCACTGGACAATTGGCCACGCCATAAGTGTTGTCTCCTAACCCGATTGAGGAGCGAGCGTCAGAACGTTGATCGCTTCGAACGCGCCGGTGATGAAGCGCTGATGCTTGGCCAAGGGGGCCTCGTCGCGGCGTCCGTCGCCCATCTGGACCATCACGACGCGTTCGTCCGGCGTGATCCGCCACATGACGTTCTCGATGTAGTCGGTGATCATCCGAGAGCGGGACATGTACACCAGCGACATGAGTCCGCCTCGGAAGATGTCCCGCCCCAACGCATATTGGTCGCCGTTTCGGAAGACCACCTGCCCTGTGGTGTAGCCCTGCGAGTCGAACAACGCGTTGATGAAGTCGAACATCGTCGTCACGTTGTAGGGGGCGGATGCGGTGGCGTGGAATCGCTCGACCGCGGGATGGTACGGCCCCACCTCGTCACGCCGGCCGTAGTGCTGGACGAGCTGGAAGGCTAGGAACGAGTTATTGAGGAAACCGGCCAGCAGATCGGACGGGATCCCAGTGAAGCCGATCACGATCATGATGGAGTCGATCAGCCACGCAAAGGCCGCATTCATCAAGTCGTTCAACCACTTTGGCGAACGACCGCCTATGATGTGCTGCCAGCCATCGGGCGTGTGATCGGTGATCGTCGCCTTGATGATGTTCGAGTCCTCGCCCGACTCAGGCGCCACCAGATAGGCGTAGGGCTGTTCGAAATCGACACCGATCGACGGGTTGTAGAACTGGCCTGCCATGCCTGGGATCTGCCGTGCGATCGGCGCGAAGATGCCTCCGAGCGACCCGCCGAGATCAATCACGGTGCGCAGCACCGAGTCAAGCACGGTCTTGGTTGGGCCCGTAACCTGGCTGCGGTCATAGGTTTTGAACACGTATGTCGGGTCGGTGAGGTTGGCCCACTTGTCGGGCTGCGGGTCACCTGGCAGCCAGAGGGTCATGGCCGTGTCGACGCCGTACGGGCGGGTGATGTCCTTGATGACAGCGCCGCACGTCTCCATGCCCACTGTCCGGGCCGCCAGCGGTGACCCATCGGTCATGGGGTTGGTCCGGCTGACGAACGTAGGTGTGCGGAGGATCTTGCCGAACGTCGCCGGTGACAGACCGTGCTGCTTGATGCCTTGCAGCACTGCGCCGAACCATGTCCGGACGTCGGTGTTGAGCGACAGGCCGTTGTTGATGAACTCCATCCAGCCGGTCTGGATCCGGAAGCTGGTCTCGGCGACCATGTTTTCGATGACGGTGCGCAGGGCCCAGATGAAGATCGCGTGGGAGAACGGCTGGGCCTGGATGGGCAGCCACCACGACGGCCAGATCACGTAGTAGTTCAGGATGTCCCAGATGCCGCGCATTTCAACGGTTCCGGTCCAGGCGCCCTGGTCGTACTCGTAGGCGTGGCTCTTGGTGTAGAACGCGTACCGCAGGTCAGCCGTTTCGACGATGACGCCGACCATGGTCTTGCGGCAGTCCATGAACAGCGGAACCATCGGCGAGCTGCCCTGCAGGACGATCCGACCGGTTGGGGTGTCGTTGCGCGGGTCGGTTCCCGACGCTTCGATCAGATCGCGGCCGATCACGCCCATCGGTGACCACAGCTTGTCGCATACGGTGAACCGGAAGTCGGTGTCTACCTTGGACTTCGCTTCGGTGAGTTCCCGGGCTTTCAGTGCGATCTTGGTGGGGTCTCCGGACTGGAGAACCTTTTCCCATTCCGCTTTTTGGCGCTGCTCCTGGTACGTCACAGAGGACTCCCGCAGTCGTTGCACTTGCGCAAAGTCATCGCATTCGCCGTGACCCCAAACGCCGAAATGCGATCGAATACCAGCTCAAACCCGCTCGGTTTCAAACAGCTTGGGCACCACAGCGCACTCTTCATCTCCTCGTACCTGGGCACCAGGTAGAGGAAAATGACGCCGTCCATCTACAGCGGGTATCTGCGCTTCGGGGTGCCGGACGCGATGATCTTGGAATCGGCGTTGCCGTCGTCGATCGCCACCTTGACGTAGTACGGACGGGCCCGATTTCCCGGTGACTTCGGCGGAATCGCCGCGTTGTCAGAGAACCGGCCGTCGAGGTACTTGTACAGATTCCCCTGAGGCACACGGATTCCGAAGTTGTTGAAGATGGCGTCCGTCAGCGCCGATCGTCCCGAGAAGAACGACACCAGCCGCTTGACCGCCTGTTGAAAACCGGTCAGTGCTTGCGGGCTCGGCGGTACCACAGTCAAGTCCTGGACCAGCGTGGTGTTCACGCGCGGGTCGGTGCGCAGAAACACGATCTGGTTGTCCAGCAGCGGACCGAACTCAACGAACTCCGTGGAATCAGGGCCGTCGTAGATCTTGAACTTGCCTGGCCCAAACAGGGTGTAGTCGTCATACATCGGCTGATCACCGATGTTGACGCGCTCGAGAAACCCTTCCTGCGACACCGTCGAGTTGTCGCCGGCCCACACCCTGCGCAGGAATCCCGGTGTCGCCTGCGTGAGCAGGGCCGCGCCCGCCTGGAAACCGAATCCCACCCCGCGGTACGCCGGGCCCATCAGCGACGCTGTGCCGTTCTCCTTGTGCGACATCATGGTCACGCCGTTGCGCATCACCTTGAACAGGCGCGCGTCGCCTTCGTATCCAGCGACCAGCACCCAGTCGTCCGAGGGAAGTGGCGGGATCAGGAACAGCTGCGACCGCATCGTGGTCTCGACGAAGTTGTTGAACCGGGACAGCTTCGCGACGTTGTTTTCCAGGCGCAGCCGAATTCCGTTGCCGTCCCACGATCCGTCCGGCTTGTGCCCCATACGAGCCCACACATCGTTGGCCGCTCCAGCAGGGAACGACCACTCCTGCATGCGGGCAAATTTCATTCCAACGACCTGGTAGTCGGTCTCGGTCTGGAACGTCTGCCCGGTCTCTGGGTCGCGGTATGGGCCGTTGACGACTTCCTGCGTGTCGGTGCCCGAATTATCAACCCACACAGCGGAGGTCCCGGTTGCATGCACGTAGGCGTCGTTGACGCCGGAGTAGCGCAGTGGCCAGTTCGCCCCGAGGTCGTCGGTTGTCGTGTAGTCGAAGCTGTCGAGCACGGCGCCGTCGACGAGCACCTGGCGAACCCCAGCGGGCGTTGCCTGAGTGATCAGCGCGCCGCCGGCCTGCATGCCGAACCCGACGCCGCGGTGGTTGGCATCGATGAACGACAGGTCTGCACCGGACTCGGTCCGCGACAGGACGGTGTAGGTGCCGCCAGAACTCGATCGGATCAACGAGTAGGTGCGGCCTACGCAGCGCAGCGTGAACAGCTCGCCGGCCACCGGTGGGAGGACGACGAGCTCCTGCTGGTGCCAGACTTCCCGGAAGTTCTTGAACGTCGACAGGCGAACGAATCCCCAGCCGATGCGCGCACGGACACCGCTGCCGTCCCACGATCCATCTGCGTTGCGCCCCATACGCGCCCACGCGTCGTTGGCGGCGCCAGTACCGACGGTGAACTCAGGGGTGTTGTTGACCTGGAACGCAACGTCGACGTCGTCGCCGGCCGCGTTGAAGTCCTTGAACGGACCCGCCACCACGCGCCGGGATCCGGTGAAGAACATGCGGTCCGGGTCGTCCTGCCACCTAGCCAGGCCGCCCTCGGTGTAGGCGTATCCCCGGCCGCTGCCGGTGTAGTACTGGGGCCACAGCGGCCCCATGTCGTCCTCGTAATCGATGCCGAATTCGTCGATCATGTCGGCATAGGCGAAGGAGAACGACGAGGTGTGGTCATAGCTGCGCCACAGCGCGTCGTCAGCCTGCAGCCGCAGCGACAGCGGCTGCCCGTTGTGCACGACGTCCAGCGCGTCGGCCGGAGCGCCCTGGAACCAGCGGACGTTGGCCCACCAGTAGCCGTTCCACTTGTCAAAGAACCCCAACTCCGACTGGCGTTTTCCGTCGATCGACGCGATGAGATCGCGGACCACCTTCGACTTGCCTTGCCAGCCCTTACCGACGCACTCGACGACCATCTCCACTTCGCACGGGTCGTAAATCGAGTCGATGTGAGTGATGCCGTCCTGCGTGGCGCCCTTCTGCTGGATGTGCTTCCACGGCGGGATCAGGCCCTTGAGCGACTTCAGCTCAACAGCTTCCGGCTTCGTCGGGTCGTGGTAGGGCGGCGCGAGCCCACCGAGCAGCTGGAACGTGATGCTGCCGTCGTAGGCCTTGAGCTGCATCAGCGGCCGACGTCCTGTGGCGAACATCCACCAGCCGGCCGCGGTGATATTCGAAGCGGGGTAACGGACACCGTCGGGCTGGTACGTTCCGCCGATCTCGAACGGGATTTGCCACGGCAGCGTCACAGATGCCTCACATTCCCGGGCCGCGGTTCGCCGCGCCGGTGTGGTATTCGAAGTCGCGCGCGATGCCGGCGCCAGAGCGGTCCGGGCCAGCGTTGATCTCGGTGTAGTAGGTGGGGCCGTTGCCACCGGCTGCGGCGGCTTGGTCGCCGCCAGAGGGTGGGCCGGCCAGAGCCGCGGCGGACTGTCCGGCCGTGTTCGGCAGTGCCGCACCAGCTCCCGCGACACCGCCAGCGATCTTGGTGAGCCAGTTCGAGTTGGCCAGCTGCGAGCCGCCGGTCGGCAGCAGCGTCTCCATGAGGCCGGACGCGCCGATTCCGATGGCCTGGGTGCCGAACTCGATTGCGCGGTTGATCAGCTTCATGCCGGTTTGGGCGGCCTGACCGGCGCCGGGCGCCATCGCGTCGAGCGCCATGCCGCCGGCCTGCATCGCCATGTCCGCGACGCCGCCGCTGGCCATGCCGATACCGCCGCCGCCGGACCCGTTGACCGGCGGTAGACCCCCGAGCGGGGTTCCGGCTGCGGCGCCGACGCCGGGACCGGCCAGCCGAAGCGGGGCGGGCCCGAGCGGCATCGGGCCCATACCGGGGCCACCGGCTTGGCCGGGGCCGCCAGTGATGCCATAGCCGCCACCGGGCCCGACAGTCGGGAGCGGGCCGGTCGGCTGGCCCCACCCCGCACTGGGCGGCTGCGAGTTCACGGTGATGCCGGCGGGCGCGGTCGAGCCGTTGGTGATGACTTCCCACGCACCGAGGCCTTGCGGCGGGGTGCCGTTGTAGCCGTAGAACGCGGTCCGGTCGGCCACCGCCATCTGCTGCTCACGCGTGGCCTGGTGCGGCATCGGCGCGAACTCTTGGCCGCCGTAGGCGTTCCAGGTCGACGGCGAGAACTGCAGCCCGCCGAAGTGGCCGTTGCCGCCGGTGTCGGCGTTCTGCCAGTTGCCGCTGGACTCCTTGGCCGCGACGGCGTCCCAGTTGAACCCGCTGAGCATGGTGGAGCCGTTAACCACACTGACCGGGACTGGGCCGTTGGTGGCGGCCGACAGCGCTCCGGCCGCGCCGCCCGTGCCGTCGAACTTGGCGTCGATGTGGTTCTGGTGACCGGGCGTGGTGAATGCGGTCTTGCCGCCGGTACCCGGGTAGACACCCTGGTCGCGCCAGATCGTGTATTCCAGGCCGAGTTCCTCGGCGTGGCTCTGCAGGAAGTCTCGGATCTGGTCGCCCAGCTGCATCTGGTCCGGCCCGAT
>NZ_LQOL01000030.1 GCF_002101555.1 Mycolicibacterium canariasense | reverse complement strand
ACACCCAGCCAACCAGACACCCCAATCACAGGCCGACAGCAGCTGACCGTTCTACACCCTCAATCATGAAGAGCCCTCAAACATCGCCGCAGCGCGAACTTCGACCTTCCGGGTCTGTAGAGAAAGGGACCAACTCGTGGGATCACATGTGCCCAAACTGCGCACCCGTCGCGACAATCTGATCTTCTCCGAGGACGGCAGCGTCTGGTGCAACTACTTGTTGCGCGGACTCAACGTCAACAGCTACCGCCCCGAGACCGCCGCCTCGGCGCAGGACAGCCACGAACTGCTCTACGCGGCGCTGTCGGAGATCCCGTCCGACGACATCATGCTGACTGGGTTCCGTGTCCGTCGCGATCCACTGGAGACGATGAACGCCATCACCGGCGGCATCCCCGATTGGGATCCGCAGCGCTACCGGTATCTGGAGGGTCTTCTCAACGATCTGTACCGGCGCATGGTGACCGGTGAGTTCGTCGAGTTCGACCGGGTGTACTGGCTCGCGATCAGCCAGCCGTCACGGCGGCGGATGTCGGAGCGGCTTGTGTCGGCCGTGGTGGAGACCGACCCCCACGAAGGCCTGGACTGGGCCGACCTCGGAGAGTTCGAGAAGCGCTGCTTCGCGGCGATCCCAGCCGAGTTCAAGCCGCGGCGCACCACTCCCGCGGCGGTGGACTGGGCTTTCGATCGCGCCACTACGCGGGGACTGGCCGTGCCACTGATGCCAGGGCTTGCTCCCCCTGCGGCCACACCGACCGAGAACGCCTACCCCGAGGTCGTTTTCGACGAAGCAGCCGAGGCCAGTGCGCTCTACTCGACGTTCCTGCGCGACCTCGACAACGGCCGCGACTACACCAAGAGTCTGTCCAAGGCAGACCGGAAATTGTCACTGTTCAGGAGGTTTCGCACACTGTCGGCCGGCAAGATCATGTCGATCGCGAATCCGGGTAAGCGCACCGCGGAGATGCCGGACGGTCCCGTGTCCTACCAGTCGCTGTTCGGGATCGCACGCTACCCCAGCAGCTACACCGACGCCGTGTCGAGCTTCACCTACCTGGTCGACCAGGCCGTCGGCGGCGACGCGGATTTCACTCTCCGGATGCGCTTCTCGCAGGATCTCGTCGACACCAAAGCGATGTCGAACACCGAACGTGACCTCGTCTCCGAAGGTACGGCCAACGCCGATGACGAATTCGAGGCCTACGACTACGACAACCGCCGCGGCGAGTTGCGTCGCTTCCACGAAGCCATCCGCGCCAAGTCCGGACCCCGCGGCATGCAGGTGGCCGCGATCTTTGCATTCGGATCCAACGACCTGGACTATCTGCAGAACCGAATCTCTGCGGTGTCCCAGCAGTTCCGCTCCAACAACTACACCCCGCTGCTGCCTGTTGGCGGGCAGAAGGAGCTGTGGACGATGATGATGCCGGGGTCTCGGCGGACCCGGCTCGGTGACGATCTGCTGCAGACCTCGACGGCGTACTGGTTCTCTGGCGCCATGCCGGTGCGGCGCAGCTTCGCCGGTGATGCGGTGGGCATGCCGATCGCAGTCAACAAAGAGAACGCCAACGGTCAGATCATCTTGCTCGATTTGCTCAATGCCACCGACAAAGGCAACGCCTCTATCGCACTCACCGGCGCCCAGGGAGGCGGCAAGTCGCATCTGATGAAGCTGATCTTCCTGTTTGTCACGGCGCTCAACCGTTATGCCACCGCCATCGATCACTCCAAGCACGGCGAGTGGGCGGTCTACGCGCGGCGGATCGCCCGGGTGCAGGTCGTCAACGCAGCTACCGGCGAAACTCCGAGCGGTCGGGTGTCGATGGACTTCCTCAAGTGCCTGCCCTCCCCTGTCGCCGAGACGGTGATGATGGCGCACTACCTGCCGCTGTTCGAGATCGACACGAAGTCTGCCGAAGCGGCTTTCCTGGCCAAGATCCTGCACCCCGACTTCCGCGCGGTTCGCGGCATCACCAGCACTCGCCGGCTGATGGAGTGGCTGACGACCACCGGTGATCCGGAAGCACGAATCCTGCTGCGTCACTTCGAGCACTGGGCAGCTCTTCCGTTCACCGCGGCGTTCATCGATCCGCCGGCACGCGCCTCCGGCGACCAGGGCGCCGCGCCGTTCGACGACATCGCCGACCTCGCCGCGCGTATGGAGTCGGGCAAGGTCCCCCACGCCACGGTATTTCGCACCCATGAGTTGCCGGTGTACCGCGGAGAAAACCCCGCTGCTGCCTCCGACCTGAACAAATGGGCAGCCTCGGTCTACGGATCGATCGCGCGGATGACGGCACACCGGTTCGGTCAGATCCGCGGCACCTGTGTGTTCTTCGGTGACGAGATCAGCTTCCTGAAAGGCAACGAGGATGTGGTGGAGCTGCTGATCCGATCACCTGACCGAACCGGCCGCAAAGACGCCAACTTCATCGTCGCCGCGTCTCAGCACGCCGACGACTTCGACCACAACTACGCGATGATCGAGAAGAAAGCCGCGCTGCGTCAGAAGAACAAGAACAATGCCGCCGCAGCGCTCGAACTCATGGACATGCCGGTTCTCGACTCATTGGTGGACATGATGGTCAACAAGACCAGCCCACCGGATCCGGAGAACAACAACCTCACTCGCGCAGGCCGTTACGGCGAGGGCTGGTGGAACGACGGAAACAACAACACCGTACGGGTGCAGTACCTGCCGATCCTGTCCGATTCGTTGGCCCGCTTCGCGGACACGACGAGTTCGCGGATGATCCGTGAAAGTGACCTCACCGCCGCTGGTGACCTGCGGCCGGCGGCGCCCGCACCACCACTCAACGGTCGTCACGCGGCTGAGCCGGGTCAGGGGCGCTGAGCATGGCAACGTTCCTCGATCTGTTCACCGCCGACGACTCTGACGGCGCACCGGCGAGCAGCTATCAGCTCCACTACCTGGGCAGCGCGATGTCCAACCACGACTCGTGGATCTTCGGAATGGCCACTGCGATGGTCTACGCGGCGTTCAAAGCCGTGGCGGTGGTCGCCAACGGGCTGATGGGCCTCGTGCTGTCCTCGGCGTCCTGGCTGGACCCGCTCTCGGAGCTGTATCAGCAGATCACCGCGCCGTTGTACGCGGTGGTCCCGCCGTGGGCGATTGCCTGTATGGGCCTGGGCATCGTCGCGGTCTCCGCGATGCGTTCGCGCCCCGCGGCGACCACGAGCGGACTGTTCAACAGCGAGACGTTGGACCGCATCGGTGTGGCCCTGGCGCTCGTGGTGGGCGTCGTCGTGCTCACCCACGATCCGTTCATGCTCATCACCCGGACGATGGAGCTGGCCAACGGATTCTCGGTGAGCATCGCCGCGGCGGTCACCGGCAGCGGAGCTGACACCACGCTGACCGCCGGACAGGCGCTGGTGGACAACTCGATTCGCACCCCGACCCTGGCGCTGAATTACGGTGCGGCGTTCAACGACAGCTGCAGCGCGGCTTGGTCGACGGCGATGATGTCGGGACAGGAGCTGTCGGTCGCGTCGGGTTGCTTCGCTGAGGGGCAGAACCGTGCAGGCCCGGACACGCTGTTCACTGCATTGCTGATGCTGATCTTCCCGGCACTGCCAATGCTGGTGTTCGCGGCGGTGGCTGCCTGGAAGTACGTGCTGCACCTGTCGCTGTCTGTGTTGTCGGTGGTGGCCACTGCGTGGGTGGCTGCAGCCGCGGTGCCGCGCCGGCGCGGATTCGAGTCGCTCTCGGAGATGTTCGCTCGCGCGGTCGGCCATCTGGTGATGGCCGTGGTTACCTCAATGGTCGCGGTGGGCCTGCCTGCCATGGTCTCGGGTTTCGCGTCCAACGTGCTGGGCCTGCTCAACATCGAGAACGCAGCGGGACAGGCGTTCGCCCTGATGATCGGGCTCGGTATCGGTTTCGCGGTGGCGGCGTGGGCCATCGTGAAGATCACGGCGGAGACCGGGGCACTGGTGCGTCTGCTCAAGGCTGACGCCAACATCACGTTGGAGAAGACGCTGGGCGTCGCCCCGGCAGCGTCGATGAACGCCGTGTTCAAGCAGTTCAAGACGTGGGAGTGGGCACGCGATGAGGAGGCTAAATCGGCTGCCTCCAAACCCCTTCCCGCACCGCGCGATGCGGCGAAGAAAGGAACCGACACCGTGCCCGAGAAAGTCAGTGCAGCTGATGCCGCGGCGGTGGAAGCCTTGACTGCACCCGCCATGGCTTTGGCTGAAACGGCTGCCGCGCCGACGGCGACTCCCATTGATGTCACCGTCGCAGGTAGCGCTGAGTCACGTGCAGAGCCCACCGATGCTGACCCGGCCGAGCTTGGTGCCGCTGCCGGTGCGGTGCTCGATACACGCGGTCACTTCACCGATCGCCGTGCCCAGGCCTTCGAGGCCGACGGTGACGATCGCGCGATCGTCACCGATGAGGAGAGCGATGGCGTTTCGGGTGAATCTGCGACCAACGCGGACAGTCCGGCTGGCGCGACTGTCTCCGGCCCCGACGTCGACGGTGATCGCCGCTCTGTGCTGGCCGGGGCCCAGACGCTGGCAATGACGTTCACAATGCCGACAACAGCGGTACAGGGCAACGAGTTCGCCGATCCTGCGCTGGACGCAGCGGCCCGCATGGTCGGCGCGACGTTCGTGTCGACGGGCCGGCCCCCGCCGGCGCCGCGCACACTGCGCGACATGTTGCGGTTGTTCAGACCCGGCGCCCCGCTGGACCCGGTGCCGTTCGGCACGCCAACGCCTGTGCACGGAAACGCGCTGGTGCTCACCGATGCAATAGCTGCCACGGCCCATTCCGCCGAGGCCGCATCCGGTGCGGCCGATGAGACCGTGACGGTCAATGACCAGGCCACGTGGAATCGCGGGTGGCGCAAGCACTTGCAGTGGGCCCGCGGCGGGTCCCAGGCTGTCACGTCCCCCGTTGCGGAGGTTCACCAGGACCGCTCGGCGTCGGGTTTGCGTCCGGGTATCAACCGCAACCCGGCGTCCTACATTGCCCCGCCGGCGGATTTTCTGGCGTCAGCAGCGATCGAAACCGAGATCGAAGAGGTAGGCGTCACATTGGCTGCCGCGGGTCACCCGGTACGGATCACCCTTCCACCCGAGGACAATCGCCTGGCTCTGCGGCTGAGTAGCGACCCGGACCACCGAGTGGTGCGCGCCAACGGCATGGGATTCGGCGATCCGTTCTAAGCGCGGCACTCGCGCCGCCCCAGGCGAACACGCGCTGGCGCTGCCAGCATGTGCCCACCCGCAGACATCGAGGAGTGAACCAATGAACGTGCAGGACGACGACGTGGCACGGCGGCTGCGCGAGAAGTACCAGAACGCACCCGCCGAGCTGATCGACCGCCCCGCCGCTGCTGCGCCGCGGTTCGACGACGTTCCCCTACCGCAGCCGCCGGCACCGCCAGCGCCGCAGTGGCAGCCGGCACCGCGTGGTGGAACATTCAGCGCGCCGGCTGACACCCGGACCGCCAGTACCGGTCCCAACGACAGCAACCGCAGCGCCCGCATCGGCGTACGTACCGAGGGCCCGCAGCAGGGATGGCGAGCGGTGGCCAACCGCTTCGGCCTCAATCTGCCCAAGGGAGCCGACGAGATTCACTACGACCGGTGCGTGGCACAGATCCAGCGCACGCTGCGTGGCCCGAAGACGATCGCGGTCCTCTCCGGCAAGGGCGCCGGGGGTAAGACGACCACCACGCTGAACATGGGTGCCACCATGGCCACTCATCAGCGTGGGCTCAAGATCGTCGCGGCGTCGATCGACCCGCTGGGCAACATCACCGACCGCACCAGGGGCGTGAACAGCCAGCCGGCGCGTTCGGTGGTGTCACTGGCCTCAGATCCCAACCTGCACCGCGACTCCGATGTCAGCAGCTATCTGCTCACCGACCGTTCCGGGCTGCGTGTGCTCGGCGCTTCCAGCGCGGACAGCGCAGGATTCCTGACACCTGAGAAATTGGAGCGCGCAGTGGCGGTATTGCGCGACTACTTCAACATCACCCTGATCGACTTCGGCCTCAACATCGACTCACCGGTGTTTCATACAGGGCTGGCACTGGCGGATCAGCTGGTGTTGACCGCTGCGACCACCGCCGACTCGATCGACGAGCTGCACGTGTTGATCAACACGCTGAAACGGTTCGGCGGCAAGTACATCGACCTGCTGCACAACGCAGTGGTGGTGTTCGTGCAGACCCACCCGGGCAAGGGCCACATCGACGTGGCAGCCGAGCGGACCCGGGTCGTGGATGCGTATTCGACTCCGGTCGTGACCATTCCGTGGGACGCCCACATCAGCGAGGGCGGGCCGATGAGCCTGGACCTTGTAGACCGCACCACTCAGCTGCCGTACGTGTGGCTGGCCGCAGAGGTGATGAGCAAGCTGCCTGATTGATGCGACGCCGGCGCGATCCCCGGCACATGACGACTAGATCCCACCGCCGGTGGGGCCGACAATCGAACCGAGAGGAAATACCGTGACCGACACCTACACCGACAACAGCACCGACTCCTTCACCTCGTCTGGCGTGGCGACCGACAGCGCCGCTGTCGAGGACCCCGCCGCGATCCTGACCGATGGCCTGAACCGGCTGGAGGAGCTGCGCTCTTTCCACGAGCAGGCGGTCAGTGATCTGGAGGAGGGCCGCGCCGATGGCCGTGAGCGCATCGCCGCGCTGCAGGCCGAGATCGACGCTGAGAACGCCAAGCTCAACGACGTGGTGATCGAGGCGGCGACCGCGTTCAACGAGGAGAGCGCGCGCCTCATCGACACCGGGTGGGCCACCCCGAAGGTGCTCGCCAGCCGCGGCCTGGCCACCATTCGGGTTCCGAAGAAGGCGTAACCGGCGTGCCCAGCTACGTGGTGACGTTCGTGGTTAATGACGTGCCGGATGAGTCGGAGGCGCTGGTCGTCTGTTCGGAGCGACTGGCTGCCAACCGTGACTTCGAGATCGAAGAGCTGAAGACGTAGCTCGCCCGACCGACAGTGCCCCCATTGCCGCAAGGCAATGGGGGCACTGTCATATCTGCACTCGCCGGCTACAGGGTGCGGTCACTTGCGCAACCGCGGTCCAGTGGCTCGGCTGAACCCTGACGCGCCGCGTCCTTTGGGGCGAAGCTGTCGAATCTACGGTGCGTCCATGTCTTTGACCTACACCCTTCGTGTTGCCGATCTTCCTGTCTACACAGGAACTTTCGATGACGCAGACGACCTCGCCGCCGATGCCATCCTCCGCGCCAGCACCCACGGAACGGTGATGCTGAAAGCCGGCGATCTCGCTGAACTCATCAGCCCCGACATGGCCAGTGTCATCGATCTGCGACTGCTCGCACCCCAGATCACCGTTGAGGTGTCCCCCGCATGAGCGCCCTGGCGAGACTCTTGGCCGCTCAGCGTGCCCCCGGTGAGGCTGCGACCGAGACCGGTTCCGCGGCACAGATGGATCTGTCGAACCGTGCGAACACAGCATCCCCGGACTACGACACGGCATACGCGAATGCGTGGGCAGTTGTCGAGCGCACGCTGCCCGGCAATCTAGCGGCGCAGCGGTTCGGTGCGAGATACGCCGTCGATAAGCTGGCGCGCGAATGCGACACCCGGTTTCATGTCACCCTGGAATGGGCCGACAGATGGAACGCCAGTGCCGCTCGCCGGTTGGGGCAGCCCGCTCCTGCTCGACTCACGTCAAGCAACGGCTCGTGGGACAGAATGGCCGCGTATAACTACGGCAACGAGCTCAAAAGCGCGGCCGAACATATCAAGTGGCTGGTCCGCGTCAACTGGGACGAGGTGGTAACCGGTTTAGCCACTGACGGTCCGGTCGAAACAGCCGAAGCCGCGCACGATCCGGTCAACCATCCGTCGCACTACACCAGCCATCCCAGCGGGATCGAGTGCATAACGGTCACGCGACTGCTGAGCTTCGATCTCGGTAATGCCGTCAAGTACGTCTGGCGCCGAGGTGACAAGGGCAATGCCGCACAGGATCTCGACAAGTCGCTGTTCTATCTCGATGACGCCGCCAAGCATCTGATCGATGCTGCGGCTGCCGGTCGGTGGCGACGGATCATCTGCGCTGCCCGGCACCTGCTCGGCGGTGGGGATGCTCTTCTGCACGGCGGGGTCGGCCTCCACACCCCGCCAGCGGCGGCCGAGATGTTGCGGTGCGTCGCAGACCACGATTCCGATCCGGCCGCCGCGGATTTCTACCGCGCCATCGCTGCGATGGACTGGGACGGAGCCCGCGACGCGGTTCTCGGGCTGCGGTCAGCGTTTCCTTCCTGACATAGGGCACGGGTGGGAAATCGCTGCGTGACGGGCGCCGCTGACGGGGACCGTCACCTCGCCGCGGCAACCCGCACGCAGACGCGCACAGCTGCGACACTGATTCCGTGTCTGAGACCACCTCATCCGCGTCTACATGCCTGCCGCGCACGTTCGCGGCACTCTTCGCAGCCGCGGTCACCCTCATCGCCAGCTCACCACCGGCGGACTCCCAACCCCCGCCGGTGGACGTCATCGCCCCCGGCTACCCCGTGTCTTCGCTTGATCCCTCCGGCAACGTCATCAGCGCCTGCACCGCCGGCTTCACCGTGCACGACAGCGCCGGCACCCCGCTGATGCTCACCGCCGGCCACTGCGACGAGGGTGGACTGCTAGAGATCTACTTCCGCGGAACCGGTGACTTCGAGCCGTTGGGGTCGTTCATCCGCAACGGCTACGAAAGCCCGCCCGGGGAGCCGTTCAACGCCACTCTTCCCGACATCGGCCTCGTCGGGCTCAGCGCCACGGCGGTCCCCGTGGCTATCGCCCTGCTGAACCGCATGCCGATCACCGCCGTCGAGCGCCCGCGCGTGGGACAACGTCTGTGCAAGATCGGCTCCTTTTCGGGGATCTCGTGCGGGACGGTCACGAAAGTGACGTCAAGCAAGGTGCACTTCGGGGCGTTCAACCGCCACGGTGATTCAGGCGGCCCGGTCTACCGCGACAACGGTGATGGCACGGTGACCGCGATCGCGGTCAACAGCGCCACGCCCGACGACCAAGCTGACTGCCAGGTCGACCACACCGGCGCTCAAGATTGCGGCGGCACCACCATCGCCGAGCTGATTCAACCGTGGATGACCAGATGGGGACTCACCATCTGATCGATCCCGTACCGCACATCGAACTGTCACGTCCTCGCAGATTCCCCGACGCGCGGGCACGAGCAGCCTTCACGGACTGCTAGCTTCTACGTTGAGCAAGCGTCGTCTAGGAGGTCCACCGCGTGCCCACGCCCCTGGAGATTGCCCGACTGCACTTCCCATGGGACGTGCCCCTCGAGTTGCAGCCCAGCCCCGTCTACGCGCTGATGCAGCTGCACGGCGATTTCATCGCAACAGGCGGCAGGGGCATGGACACCGCCGACCTGGAACGGGTGCACTCGTTTCACGCCCGGCTCCGCGACGCGAACGTGGTCATCGAGTTCGACCCAAACATTCCCGCCGATCAGGGCATCGACGGCGCTGCGGGCTTCGCGTTCCGGCCCCGCACGATCGACGACGAGGACCGGCTGGTTCGGGCCAACGGCTTCACCGTGCTGACCGAGGAAGGCGACATGATCTGGTCCTTCCCGCCCGATCTTCCCGACCTGGGCCCCTTGGCCTGATCCATTTCGCGGTCCCGCTGACGCCGAGGCGCCGGCATCTGCGTCGAGATGTTCTGTCGACGCAGATGCCGCGATACGTCTGAGTGCCCGAGCTTGGCGCATGATCGCCGGACAGCGTGGGAGTCTGAGCGCATGGCAGGCGGCAACCTCATGCACTGGATTCAGCAGCTCGACGAACTCGAACAGGTCGTCAAGAACTTCGCCGATGCGATGCGGCATCACCCGCGTCAAGACGAGTGGATCGCCGGTGACCCGTCGCAGGCGCTACGCGAAACCACACCTGGGCACTATCTGCGCGACCTCCCCCGGCTGGACACGGCCGACGACCTGCAATTGCGCCGAACATCATCCGCGCTCGCACAGGCGATCCGCGCCGCCACGACCGGTCGCCGTCAACGATGGACTGCACGAGAACTCGTACCGGCCCTCGATGCGATCTACGCAGGTATCGCGCCCATGCGCGCAGCGCTCACCGCGCCCGCGGCTGCCCCGGAGACTTTGGAAGCCATCGTCGAAGAGCTGCGCAGTGAGTTCACGCTGTCGCTGGCGGTGATGCTCAGCGGCCAGTACGCGGTGGTCACCAAGCTCTACGAGTGGTACTCCGCGGGGGCAGGAGTGCCGGCGGATGCCTATCTCGATGTCAGTCGCTTCCAGATCGTGAAGGCAGCGGGCCCCGGCCGGATCGCCATGCGCGATCTCGAAATCGCGACGCACGGCGGCATCACGATGCTGACACCGCAGACCGGGTTCGTCAGCTTCGACCGGTTCTCGCCGGTCCAGCATCTTCTCTACGGTCAGTGGTTCGCCTACATGCACTCGCTGTGGGACGAGCAGTTCCGGGCACGGGTGGCTGCCGCGCACGGCGCCGCGCCGGATGGAGACCCGTGGGACGCGCGGGACATTCGTGTGCCACTGTTCGGCGACATCCGCCGAATCCGCAACGACTTCATCCATAACAAGGGCATCGTCGACGAAGCAAGCGAGACAGAAGTTCTCACCTGGTTCACCGAGGGCAAAGCAGCAGCGATCAAGCCCGAACAGATGCTGGCGCTGCTCACCATGTTTCCCGAATCCGATCTGCTCGCAGTGCCCGCGCGGGCGGCGCGGCACAGCCGAAAACCCCTGCCGTGGAGCGCCGAGCCGGACCTCATCAACCAGGTGCAGAAACGGGCACGCCAGCTCGGACTCAACAGGAAAACCCGTAAGGAAATCGGCCCCGCCGCACTGGAGCTGTGGCTGGCCGCCAACCCAGCCCCCGCCGCGGGCGGGTAGGCGCCACCGACCACTCTCAGCATTCGCGTCAGGTTTGATGCAGGCACGCAAGACGCCTCAACTCGGAAAGGGCCACCATGACGACACCTGCGCCTGGCGGTTACCCGCCGCCATCGGGCTACCCGAATCCGTTCGCGCAGCTGGACGCCAAACGCCGCAACACTGTCGGGTTGGTCGCGCTGACCGTCGCGGTCCTCGGGCTGATCGCCGCTCCGTTTGTGCTGCTGGTCAGCGCAGTGTTGCTGCCAGTCGCGCTCGTTCTCGGTGTTGTGGGGCTGTGCCTGCCGGGGCGGCCGAAGGCGACCAGCGCCGGCGCGGTCGTCGTGGCTGTGATCGGTGCAGTGGTGAGCGGCTTCGCGTTGATGGATCTGGTGCGCGGTGTTTTCGATGACGCTTTCGACAGCGCTGAGCCGCCGTCACCCACTGAATCCGTCAGTGCGAGCGAGGGCCCTGGTGCCGGTGCGCCACCCGGCAGCCGGGAGAACCCGCTGCTGATCGGGGAAACGGTCACCGAGCCGGGGTGGACGGTCACGCTCGGCGCACCGCGCGAGGCCACCGCCGAGGTGGCCGCCGCGGATCCGTCCAATCCCGCACCGTCGCCGGGCATGGAGTTCTGGATCGTGCCGGTGCGCGCGACGTACACCGGGGACGACCCCGTGAGGCCGGCGCTCGAGATCTGGGTGGAGTTCGTCGGTTCAGACAGCCGCACCTATGGCGACGAATGTGGCTTCATTCCCGATTCGCTGCTCGGCTTTGGTGAGCTGCACACCGGCGAGGTTGCCGAAGCAAACACCTGCGTGGCTGTGCCTGCCGACGCAGATGGCCTGTGGGCGTTGACGATCGCCATGTTCTCCGACCCGGTGTTCTTCGCGACCGAATAGGTGACCACGCCGTCACCGCGGAACGGCCGCCCGCGACCTGTCACACCTCTCGTCTATTCTCTGTTTTAGAGAACACAACGAAGGGGAATTATGAGCCGCTACGCCTGGGAACACGGAACCATCACGCTGCCGACCGGCCAGCCCGCCCAGCTGCGCGCCGCCCTGCAGCGTGCCGCTGATGCGCAGATCGCGGCGCTGACCGCGGAGACCGATCGCGCGTGGAATCGACTGCGCACCATGACCCCCGCACAGCGGGCCGACCACTCCCGGATCGCCAACGATCCCATCGTGAGCACGCTGAGCGAACAGGCACACTTTCTGATGTGCCACTGGGAGCGCCGCGGCAACACGTCGGCGACCCGCTGGCGCAAGCCGTCACAGAAGGCGATCCGCGAGTCAGTGATCACCCGCCACAGAGACGGCGCAGGCAAGACCCACACCGTCTTCCGCTGCGGCCTCGACGCGACCATCACCCTGGCCGGCAACACCGTCACCTGGGACGTCTCCGAGAACAACCATGCCCCCGAGCGAGCACACGCACACCCACTGGCCGCATCCCTTTTCCGCCACCTCCACGCGGTTCAGTGGACATCCCGCAGCGGCGGAATCATCGTCGGCAACGACGAGTACGCCCGCGACGACCGTGACGTCGGCGGTGGCGGCAACTACACAGTCGAATCATTCGGGGCAGCTCCGACTCGCGGTGCTCGCGCGTTGGTGCGCCGGTAACGCCACGGCGATGTCCAAGTCCGCGTCCACCCGCCGTGGGGTTACGACGTGGGCGCCATCAAGCGCTCGACCTCTCGCGCTGAGACGAACACGCGGCGACCCACGGTGACCGGCGTCAGCCGGCCGTCGCGCAGCATCGCACGCACCCTGCCCTTGCTACACGCCAGCAACTCGGCTGCCTCATCCATGGTGTGCACCGTCACCGGCGCCGCCTCGGCTTCGGCAGCCGAGGCGGGCGACAGCGCGGGCAGCGCCCGAAGATGCCGCGATAGGCGCGGTTCACCCGTGGCCCGCGCTTTGCCTGCTTGCTCCGGCAGCGGAGGTGGCGACGGTGGCGACGGTGCGACGGCTGTCCTCTTGGGCGCCCGTACATGCGTTTGGTAGCTGTTGTCCGGTTCCGGCTTCGGCGCGGTGCCGGCAGCAGCGTCGAAGAGTCGGTGAACGGCCGACGCCTGAATGAACCTGCGCGAACCGATAGTGATGCTGGCGAGTTCGCCGCGACGCAGCATTGCGCACAGAGCCGAGCGTGACACGTCCAGCCACTCTGCGGCTTCTGCGAGCGTGAGCGTGTCGGGCTCCGCCTGCGGCTGCTGCTCACGCTCGCGGAGCGCGGTGGCCACCACGTCGAGAAGCGTGTCCAGTTGCATGTGCACCATCGTGCGCATATCTCGCGATACGCGCCAGTGCGGGAGTCCGACACTCCGACGTCGACGCACTTCCGCAGGTCTGACGACTTACAGGCACAGCCGCTTCAGTTGGACCGGTGTGTTGCGGCGGCAGCCCTGCCGTCGTCGCCGCCGCCGCTGTGTTCCGCTGGTTCAGCGGCGGTCCAGATCGGCTGCGCCAAGCTGCAATCCCACGGCGACATCTGCGTGCCGGCGTTCCTTGATGCAGCTGCAGCCACCTCACGGTCGCCAGGCGTCACCGGGTCAACTGGCCTCACTGGCGGCCATGATGCGCTCGATCTCGTTCGGGGCAATCCGGCGTGCGTTGCCGAGCTTCACACTGCGGATCTCCCCGGAGCGAATGAGTGCGTACACGTGGGCTTCTGAGATGGCCAACTGTTCTGCAGCTTCGGCAACCCGCAGCAGCTTGCGCGCTCGTGGCGGCGGAGCGCTGGTGGCCCCCGTCGAGACGGCACGCAGAAGCGTGACTACTGCCTGAACCAGTTCGTCGTTGCCACCTTCACTGCCCGCCATGCACTCCATGGTCTGCGCTCAACGCCACCACGTCCAGTGCGAGCACACGACACGCCGCCGAAGACAGATGAATGCATCGCAGGCGTGCATCGGCACATGCATCTCGCTCCTGTCCATGCCATTGCCGACAGGGACGTGACAGCACCGCTAGGTGGCGGCTTTCTCGCGGGTTTCGAGCACCCGCGCGTAGACCGCCATGCCCTGCGTCACCGCATCCTCCTGCGAGTGCGCGTACACCCGCTGAGTGAAGCTGGCGTCGGTATGGCCCAGCACCGCTGCGATGACGGCGATCGGCACCCCGTTGAGATGCATCAACGTTCCACAGGTGTGGCGCGCGTCGTGCAGTCGGACGTGAGGTAGCCCGGCGTCGGCGAGAGCATTGCGCCACATATAGCTCAGGGTCGTGGGGTAGTAGGCGCGCCCCAACTCGTCGCACACGACGGTCCCATCGCCCTGCCACCGGTTACCGACCAATTTCTGTTCTGCCTCCGAGCGCAGCACAGCGCGTTTGAGCACGGGCAGCAGTGTCGAAGGGATCGGGAGCGTGCGGCGGCCGGCGTCGGTTTTTGTGTCGGCCTCCACGGCACCAGCCTCGCTGTGTACACGCTGGCGCGCCACCGTCATCGTTTCGGCCTCCAGATCGATGTCATCCCACTTCAAGCCCGCCAGCTCGCCACGACGCATGCCGGCTTGCAGCGCCAGATGGTGCATGTGCTCCAGGCGGTCCCGGGTGGACTCGAGATGATCGAACAAGTGTTGGCACTGCGCGACAGTCAGCGTCACCTTGGCGCGCTTGACCCGCGCCGGGCCCTTCACATGATCGAGCGGACTCCGCAGCACCGTCCCATCCTCGATCAATCGCCCGTACACCGCACCGAGCCGCGAGAGCATGTGCTTGATGCTGCCTGGCGCCCACGGCCCGCACGTCTCTTTCACCCCCGCCGGCAACTTCGACGGTTTGCGCCAGTCCCCTGACGGCACCGCTTTGGTCGAGATGTCGGTGACAAGTTTCTCGATCTCGTCGCGGCGCAGCTCCTGCACCGGACGGTCCCCCAATCGTTCGATCGCTGGGCGCAGCACCGCGGCATAGGCGGTGCGGGTGTTGGGCCGGGCGTTTAGCGCATCCAGGTAGGCATCGGCGGCCTGACGAAGCGTGACACCTGAAGGTGTCACCTGCACCCCGCGGGATCGGTCGCCGCGCGCCTCGCTGTATGCGTCGATGGCGTCCTGCAGCTTCTTGAAATTGCGCTTGCCCTGGTGGCGCTTCCCGTCGACTTTGCCGGTCTCGATGCGGACCTGGTAGCGGGCCTCGCCGCCCTTCGTGGTGACGATCTTGACGTAGTGCGGGATGCGCGCCATGACACGGAACTGTAGACCGAAACAGAGGCTTGAGTGTCACCGCGTGTCATCGGGGAGCGAGTTGGCACAACCCCCGGATACAAGAAAACCCCCTCCGACCGAGGTCAGAGGGGGTTTTCGTTGTCGGGCTGACAGGATTTGAACCTGCGACCACTTGACCCCCAGTCAAGTGCGCTACCAAGCTGCGCCACAGCCCGCGGTGCCGCCGGGATCGCCGGCAGCGGACGAAACTCTACCTCAGCCGGCCCGCCCGACCACAATCGCCCCATCGGTTTCCGCCGCGTCCTCGGCCGGGGCCGGTTCGGCGGGCTGGGGCGTCCGCGAAACCCGCCAGGCGTAGCCCACCAACGCCGCCCACACCGCCACGATGACGGCGTACACGACGGTCGACGCCGGCGCATGCACCCCGAAGTACGCGAGCAGCTTCTGGCTGTTGGTCAGCACGATCACCCCGCCGACCCCGGTGCCCAGCAGCGCGGGACTGACCCGGCTCACCAGCCAGGCCGCCAGGGGCGCGGCGAGCACGCCGCCGACCATCAATCCGACCACCACGGGCCAGTTGGCCAGGAAATCCTGCTTCAACCCCACCAGGAAGCCCAGCGACGCCGACACCGATACCAGGAACTCCGACGCGCTCACCGAACCGATGACGGTGCGCGGCGCGGTCTTGCCCTGCGACAGCAGCGTGCTGGTGGTCACCGGGCCCCATCCCCCGCCGCCGGAGGCGTCGATGAACCCGCCGAACAAGCCGAGCGGGGCAAGGAACTTGGCACTGTGGCTGGTACCGCGCGCCCCGAACGTCAGGGGCGTGCGCATCGAGAACCGCAACAGCACATACAGGCCGATGCCCAGCAAGATGGTCGCCATCAGCGGGGCGGCCTGCTCGGTGGACAACGACGACAGCACGGTCGCGCCGGCGAACGCACCCAGCGCACCCGGACCACCGAGCTTGGCCACCAACGGCCAGTCGATGTTCTTGAACTTCCAGTGCGACAGCCCGGACGCGAAGGTGGTGCCCACCTCGGCGAGGTGCACCGCCGCGCTGGCCTGCGCCGCGCCCACCCCGGACAGCACGAGCAGGGTCGAGGCGGTGACGCCGAACGCCATGCCGAGGGCACCGTCGACCAGCTGGGCGCCGACACCGACAAGCGTGAAGATGAGAAGCGAACGCATGGCTGCTTTCGGGGGGTGCGGTCACCGCGCGGCGACCGGGAGGACGGGTGGGGGCGTCAGGGACGCGGACAACACCACTCGTCGAAAGCCATCAACCGGCGCGACGGCCAGAAAGGCTCGAGGGCGCACAACGCCGACGGCGACGCCGCGATCGCGCGCTCACCCATCTGTGCCCTCCCGTTGCCAAAGCCATCGGCCAGATTACACCGACAACAACCGGTACAGCCCAATCAGTCCCACCACCACGATCACCGCGCGCAGCGCATTGGGTGACAGCCGCCGCCCGTAGTGGGCGCCCAGGAAGCCGCCCAGCAGCGACCCCACCGCGATCAGCCCGGCGGCCGCCCAGCTGATCCGGTCGAACGCCACCAGCGTGTAGGCCACCGCCGCAACCACATTGACCAGCAGGGACAGCAGATTCTTGGCCGCGTTCATCCGCTGCATCGACTCGGGCAGCAGCGCACCCATGGCTCCGACCAGCAGGATGCCCTGCGCCGCCGTGAAGTACCCGCCGTAGATACCGACGGCGAAGGTGGCCAGCACCAGTGCGGCCATCCGCCGCACCGAGATGTGCTCGGCCGACTGGCCCGACTCCTCGGCCCGGCGCCGGGCCCAGGACTGGATACGCGGGCCGACCACCACCAGGATCAGCGCACCGATCAGCAGCACCGGCACGATCTGGGTGAACACCTTCTCGGGCAGGTGCAGCAGCAGCCACGCACCCAACCCGGCACCGACCAGCGATGCCGGGATCTGCCATTTCAACCGGTTCCACTGCCCGCGCAGCTCGCGGCGGTAACCCCAGGTTCCCGATACCCCGCCGGCCACCAGCCCGACGGCATTGGACATCGTCGAGGTAACCGGCGGATAGCCCAGCGCGACCAGCGTCGGAAAGGTGATCAACGTTCCGGAACCGACGATCGCGTTGATCGCACCGGCACCCACCCCGGCCAGCGCGATGAGCACCATGTGCGCAACAGACACTCGGGCAACCCTACTCAGGGCACCGTCAGCGGCGTTTGACCGGACCGCGTTTCTCTCGCACCCGGACGTTGATCCGCACCGGGCTGCCTTCGAACCCGAAGGTCTCGCGCAGCCTGCGCTCCAGGAACCGGCGATACCCGGCCTCCAGGAAGCCGGTGGTGAACAACACGAACGTCGGCGGGCGGGTGGCGGCCTGGGTCGCGAACAGGATGCGTGGCTGCTTCCCGCCGCGCACCGGCGGTGGGGTGGCGGCCACGATCTCCTTGATGAAGGTGTTGAGCCGGCCGGTGGGAATGCGGGTATCCCACGACGCCAGCGACTTCTCCAGGGCGGGAACGAGTTTCTGTACCGCACGGCCCGTGGTGGCCGAGATGTTGACCCGTGGCGCCCACTGGACCTGCACCAGCTCACGGTCGATCTCGCGGTCCAGCAGGTACCGGCGGTCCTCGTCGACCAGATCCCACTTGTTGAACACCAGCACCAGCGCCCGGCCCGCCTCGATCACCATGGACAGCACCCGCAGGTCCTGTTCGGTGATCGGCTGCGATCCGTCGATGAGCACCATGACCACTTCGGCGGCGTCGATGGCGCTGTGGGTGCGCACCGAGGCGTAGAACTCGTGCCCGCTGGCCTGGCCGACCTTCCGCCGCAGTCCCGCGGTGTCCACGAAACGCCAAGGCTTGCCATCTAATTCGATCAACGAGTCCACCGGGTCGACGGTGGTGCCCGCCTGGTCGTGCACCACCGAGCGCTCGTCACCGGCCAGCCGGTTCAGCAGCGAACTCTTGCCGACGTTGGGCTTGCCGACCAGGGCGACGCGGCGCGGACCGCCGGGCCCGCCGCGCACCTCGGAGATCTCGGGCAGGTCCGCGGTCACCAGGTCCAGCAGGTCGGCCACCCCGCGCCCGTGCATGGCGCTGATCGGGTGCGGCTCCCCCAGCCCGAGTGACCACAGCGTGGCCGCCTCGGCTTCGGTGCGATCGTTGTCGACCTTGTTGGCCGCCAGGTACACCGGCTTGCCGGAGCGCTGCAGCCGTTTGGCCGCCGCCTCGTCGGCCGTGGTCGCCCCGACGACGGCGTCGACCACCATGATGATCGCGTCCGCGGTCTGCATCGCCACCGACGCCTGCTCGGCAACCTTCTGCTGCAGTCCCTTGGCGTCGGGTTCCCAACCGCCGGTGTCCTGCACCACGAAACGCCGGCCCAGCCAGTTGGCGTCATAGGACACCCGGTCGCGGGTGACCCCGGGGATGTCCTGCACGACGGCCTCGCGGCGGCCCAGGATGCGGTTCACCAGAGTCGACTTGCCGACGTTGGGTCGGCCGACGACGGCGATCACCGGGGGCGGCGCGGCGGCCTCGGCTTCACCGGCCTCGTCGTCGACGAAGCCGATCTCCCAGTCACTCTCATCGGACCAGGTGCCATCCGATGACGAACCGGATTCGATGTCGGTCATTTGTATGCCCCGGCCCGCTGCACCACCAGGTCGGCCAGATGGGTGACAACCTCGGACTCGGTCATCGAACTGGTGTCGACGATCAGTGCGTCCTCGGCGGCCCGCAGCGGGGACACCGCACGGGTGGAGTCCAGGTGGTCGCGCCGCTGCACGTCGGCGAGCACCGCGTCGTAGTCGTCGGCCAGACCGTTGGCGACGTTCTGCGCGTTGCGCCGGCGGGCCCGCTCCTGCGCCGAGGCCGTCAAGAAGATCTTCACGTCGGCGTCGGGCAGCACCACCGTGCCGATATCGCGGCCCTCGACCACCACGGCCTCCTCACCGGCGGCCAGCTCGCGCTGCAACTGCACCAGGCGCGCCCGTACGGCGGGAATCGCCGAGACCGCGGACACCGCGGCGGTCACCTCGTCACCACGGATCTCGGCCGAAACGTCTTCGCCGGCAAGGAAAGCGGTGTCGTAATCGGGGTCGTAACCCACGGCCAGATCGGCCTCCTCGGCCACCTTGGCCACCGCGTCGGCGTCGGCCAGGTCGACCCCCGCGCGCAGCACCGCCAGGGTGACAATCCGGTACATGGCTCCGGTGTTCAGGTAGCGCGCATTCAGTGCGTGCGCCAAACCCCTTGACACCGAAGACTTTCCGGTACCCGCCGGCCCGTCCAGGGCCACCGTCAGCGCGTCACTCACATCCCCACCGCCTTGTACAACTCACCGATCTCCTTGCGGGTCAACACCCGGATACTGCCCGGCCGCATCTCCCCCAGATTCACCGATCCGATATCGGTGCGCACCAATGCCTGCACCGGGAAACCGACCGCCGCCAGCAGCCGGCGCACGATCCGTTTGCGCCCTTCGTGCAGGGTCACCCGCACCAGAGTCTTGCCGGGCAGTGTGTCGACCACCGCGAAGTCGTCGACGTGGGCCGGACCGTCGTCGAGCTCCACGCCGTCCTTGAGCTTGCGGCCCAGCCCGCGCGGGACGCTGCCCAGCACCGTCGCAACATAGGTCTTGGGCACCTCGTAGGACGGGTGCATCAACCGGTGCGCCAGCTCACCGTCATTGGTGAGGATCAGCAGCCCTTCGGTGTCGGCGTCCAGCCGACCGACGTGGAACAGGTGCTTGTTGCCCCGCACCCGGTGCTCCACCAGGTCACCGACACACGGCCGGCCCCGGTCGTCGGACATGGTGGAGTGCATCCCGCGTTCCTTGTTGATCGCGAGGTACATCAGGTCTTCGTTCAACTGGATGCGCGTGCCGTCCACCCGGATCTCGGCGTTCTCCGGGTCGACCCGGGTGCCCAGTTCGGTGACGATCCGGCCGTCCACCTCGACCCGGCCGTCGGTGATCATCCGCTCGGCCACCCGGCGCGAGGCGACCCCGGCCTGCGACAGCACCTTCTGCAGTCGCACGCCTTCTGGCTCGGTCATATCAGTCCTTGTCTACATCTATCGCCGGTGGCGCCACAGGCGCGGAACCGGTCGCATCCAGCTTCGCGAATCTCGGCTCGTCGCTGAGGTTTTCGCTGAGATCGTCGATCACGTCGACGTCGGGCAACAGCGGCGCGATATCGGGCAGATCGGCCAGTGAGGACAATCCGAGCCGCTCCAGGAACAGTTCGGTGGTCGCGAACGTCACTGCCCCGCTGTCGGCATCGGTGCCGGCCTCGATGATCAGGCCACGCGCCAGCAGCGTGCGCATCACGGCATCGACGTTGACACCGCGCACCGCACTGACCCGCGCACGGGTCACCGGCTGTCGGTAGGCCACCACCGCCAGCGTCTCCAGCGCCGCCCGGGTCAGCTTGGAACGGGCACCGTCGAGCAACAACCGTTCCACGTAGGGGGCGTACCGGGCCCGGGTATACATCCGCCAGCCACCACCGGCCTCACGCAGATCGATCCCGCTGTCGCGGGCGGTCAGGTCGGCGGCCAACTGCCGCAGCGTGGCCTCGACCCGTTCGGCGGACTGATCCACGGCCGCGGCCAGCGCATCCACCGGCGCCGGAGTGTCCACCACCAGCAGTAGCGCCTCCAGCACCGCGAGCAGTTCGGCATCGTCGAGCAACCGGTCGTCGAGGCTGAGGTCGGTGTCGAGTTCGGACGGTTCAGCGACCTCGGTGCCCAGATCGACACGCGTTTCGGTGTCGGTCATGTCGTCGGTCATTGGTCTTCTTCCACTGCGGCGGCGAGGTGTTCGTTGGTAGGCCGATCTCCGGTCCACGAAACCTGGAGCACACCAAGCGGTTCTGGTTGCTCGAATGTTACCGCCCTGGCCCGGTAGAGCTCCAATAGCGCCAGGAAGCTGCCCACGATCTGCATCACGTCACACCCGGCGACCAGCTCACCGAAGGACGACCATCCGCCGATCCCACGCTGTTCCAGCAGCCCCATCAGCCGCATCGCCTGCTCGGGCACCGACACCGGCTGGACGTGCAGATGGTCCAACCGCACCGTCGGCACCGGCCGCGGGGTGAACGCGGATGCGGCGATCTCGGCGAACCGCGGGGCGTCCACACCGAGGGTGACCTCGGGTAACAGCTCCTCGAAGCGGGGTTCCAGGGCCACCGAACGGGGATAGCTACGCAGCGCGGCGGCCTCCAGTTCGGCGAACATCTCGGCCACGTGCTTGAACGCCCGGTACTGCAGCAGCCGCGCGAACAGCAGATCGCGCACCTCCAGTAGGGCCAGGTCCTCCTCGTCCTGCACCTCACCGGCCGGCAGCAGCCGCGCCGCCTTCAGGTCCAGCAGTGTGGCGGCAATCACCAGGAACGCCGTGGTTTCGTCCAGCTCCAGCTGACGGCCGATCTCCTTCGTGTAGGCGATGAAGTCGTCGGTCACCCGGTGCAGGGCGACCTCGGTGACGTCCATGCGGTGGGCGAAGATCAGCTGCAGCAGCAGGTCGAACGGACCCTCGAAATTGCTGAGCCGGACCTGGAAACCCGTCTGCGCGGTGGCCGGCTCGGGTTCGGCGCTCACGAACCGAACCGGTGGATGACCTCGCGAGCCAATGACCGATACGCTTGGGCGCCACCGGATTTCGGTGCCCACGAGGTGATGGGCTCACCCGCGACGCTGGTCTCCGGGAAGCGCACCGTGCGGGTGATGACGGTGTCGAACACCAGGTCCCCGAACCGCTCCACCACCCGCGCCATCACCTCGCGCGCGTTGACGGTGCGGGGGTCATACCGGGTCACCAGGATGCCGCTGATGTCGAGTTTGGGGTTCAGCCGGTCGCGCACCTTGTCGACGGTGTCGGTGAGCAGCGCCAGCCCGCGCAGCGAGAAGAACTCGCATTCGGTGGGGATGATCACCCCGTCGGCGCAGGCCAGGCCGTTGACGGTGAGCAGCCCGAGCGAGGGCTGGCAATCGATCAGCACATAGTCGTAGCGGTCGAGCACCGGGTAGAGCGCCCGTGCCAGCGACTGCTCCCGGCCCACCTCGTTGACCAGCTGGATCTCCGCCGCCGACAGGTCGATATTGCTGGGCACCAGGTCCAGCCCGCTGACCCGGGTCTTGATGAGCACCTGGTCGATCGACACCCGCGGCTCGACCAGCAGGTTGTGCACGGTGTTGTCCAACTCGTAATGCGGGACCCCCAGACCGGCAGACAGTGCGCCCTGCGGGTCCAGGTCGACCAGGAGCACCCGCCGGCCGTACTCGGCCAGGCTGGCACCCAGGTTGATGGTCGAGGTGGTCTTGCCGACGCCGCCCTTCTGGTTGCACATCGCGATCACCTTGGCGGGGCCGTGGCTGGACCGCGGAGCCGGTTCGGGGATGTCGCGGGCGGGCCGGCCGGTGAGGCCGACCTCGGGTTGGGGTTCGATTCCGAGGTGGAGGCTGCCGTCGTCGCTCATCCGGCCCCTCCCTCCTCGGCGAACATCGCAGCAGAGTCTAGCCGTGGAGTCGGGCCTGGCACGGCAGACCCGCTGGGTAAGGTCGCGATATGGGTCTCACACGGCGTGCCCCGTTTCTGCGCTGGTCGTTCGTGCGACTGGCCTGGGGCTCCCGCAACATCAGCAAAACCGGTCAGATCGGTGACGGACGGGAGGCGGCGGCCGCCGAATACGTGTTGCGCGAGTCCCGCCGCGGCGACATCGACGACGTGCTGGCCACGATCGACCGGTTCGCCTACGAGCAGTCCTTTCTCATCAACGTCGGTGACGAGAAAGGCCTGCTGCTCGACGCCGCCGTCCAGCGGGCCAACCCCGCGGTGGCGCTCGAGCTGGGCACCTACTGCGGGTACAGCGCCCTGCGCATCGCCCGCGCCGCCCCGGCGGCCCGGGTGTTCTCCGTGGAGCTGTCCGCGGCCAATGCCGACATCGCCCGCCGGATCTGGGCGCACGCCGGCGTCGGTGACCGCCTCACCTGCGTCGTGGGCACCCTCGGTGACGGCGGCACCACCCTGGACACCCTCGGCTTCGCGCCGGGATCCCTCGATTTCGTCTTCATCGACCACGACAAGGCCGCCTACCTCACCGACCTGCAGAGCATCCTGGACCGGGGCTGGCTGCATTCCGGATCGATCGTCGTCGCCGACAACGTCAAGCTGCCCGGTGCGCCGAAATACCGGGCGTACATGAAGGAGCACCAGGGCTCGCTGTGGGAGACCGTCGAGCACCACACCCACGCCGAGTACCAGACGCTGCTGCCCGACCTGGTGCTGGAGTCGCGCTATCGGGGTGCTGCCGCAGAGGATCGCTGATCTTGTTGCGCCGCAAGTATTTACCGAAGCATGACCGGACGACTAGAGGGCGCGCGGGTGGGCGCCCGCCCACACCTCACGCAACGCGTTGACCGTCACCAGCGTGTAGATCTGCGTGGTGGTCACCGAGGAGTGCCCCAGCAGTTCCTGCACGACGCGCACGTCCGCCCCGCCCTCGAGCAGGTGGGTGGCGAACGAATGCCGCATGGTGTGCGGTGACACCGCGGCGGTGATCCCGGCGTGCTCGGCGGCGTCCTGCAGCACTTGCCAGGCGCTCTGCCGGGACAGCCGGCCGCCGCGGGCGTTGAGGAAGATGGCCGGCGTCCCCTTCCCTCGGCGGGCCAGGTCGGGACGCCCTCGCACCAGGTAGGTGTCCAGCGCCGCGACGGCGGGCCGGCCGATCGGGACCAGCCGCTGCTTGCCGCCTTTACCGCGCAGCAGCACCGACCGCGACGTGGTGTCGACGTCGTCGATGTCCAGCCCGACGGCCTCGGAGATGCGGGCGCCGGTCGAGTACAGCACCTCCAGCAGCGCGCGATTGCGCAGGCTCAGCGGCCCGTCCGATTCGCGGTCACCGCCGGCGGCCTCCAGCAGCGCGACCACCTCGTCGACGGTCAGGCTCTTGGGCAGTCGGCGCGAGGGCGTCGCCGGTTTCACCTCGCGGGCCACGTCGACGTCGACGATGCCCTCGGCGGTCAGGAATTTGTGCAGCCCCCGCACGGCGACCAGCGCCCGGGCGGCCGACACCGCGGACAGGGCCGCCGCGCCGGTGTCCGGGTCGCCCTGGCGCAGCGCGACGAGGAACTCGCTGACATCGGACTCCGATGCGTCACGCAGATCGGTGATACCGCGTTCGGTGAGGTGCTCGGTGTAGCGGCGCAGGTCGCGCCGATAGGAACTGATGGTGTTGGCTGCCACGCCGCGCTCGATGACCAGGTGATCGAGATAACCCCGCACCTGGTGGTCGACGGCGCCGACAGCCGTGGTCACGGGTGGCCTTGGCGGGCGGCAAAGGACCGTGGCCGGTCCGGCCACGGCGCGTCGACGGGCCGCAGCCGAGACCGATCCGGCACCGAGTGGGCGGCCAGAATTCCGCCCACCGCAATGGAATTGACGATCTCACCGTCGAGCACCCGCCGCACGGCATCGGCCAGCGGCACCCATTCCAGGCGCAGGTCGGCCTCCTCGTCGTGCGCCTGCGGCCGGTCCACCTCGGTCAGCCCGGTGGCCAGGAACACGCGCACGCTCTCGTCGCTGAAACCGGGCGAGGAGTCCACGTCGACCAGCACGGCCCAGTGTCTGGCGGCCAACCCGGCCTCTTCTTCCAGTTCACGGGCCGCCGTCACCGCCGGCGGCTCACCGCCGAGGTCGAGCAGTCCGGCGGGCAGTTCCCACAGCCGGCGGCCGATGGGGTGGCGGTACTGGTAGACCAGCGCGATGTTGTCGTCGTCGTCCAGCGCGACGACGGCCACCGCCCCGTAGTGCTCCACCACCTCACGGCGCGCACTGCCCCCGCCGGGCATCCGCACTTCGTCGGCGCGCAGGGCGAGAATCTTGCCGACGTAGACGGTTTCGGATTCGAGCGTGTCGAATTCGTGCTCAGCCACGGTGTGCGGGTTCGGCGTGTTCGGCCACCAGTTCGCCCAACGGAAGCCGCTCCCCCGCCTTGTACTGCAGCGCCGCGCCGATGAACGCGGCGAACAGCGGGTGCGGCCGGGTCGGCCGGCTCTTGAGCTCGGGGTGGGCCTGGGTGCCGACCAGGAACGGATGCACCTCACGGTCGTACTCCACGAACTCCACCAGATGCCCGTCCGGGGAGGTGCCGGAGAATTTCAGTCCGCTCTCGGCGATCCGATCCCGGTAGGCGTTGTTCACCTCGTAGCGATGCCGGTGCCGCTCGGACACCTCGGTGGCGCCGTAGGCCTGCGCGACGATCGAATCCGGTTCCAGCACGGCCGGATACGCGCCCAGACGCATGGTGCCACCCAGATCGGCCTCGCCGGAGACGGCGTCCAGCTGGTCGGCCATCGTGGAGATCACCGGATCCGGGGTGTCGGGGTCGAACTCCGAGGAACTTGCCTCGGTCAAGCCCACCGAGCGGGCGGCCTCGATCACGATGCACTGCAGGCCCAGGCACAGGCCCAGCACGGGCACCCCACGCCGGCGGGCGTAGCCGATGGCGCCGAGTTTGCCTTCGATACCGCGGATGCCGAAGCCGCCGGGGATCAGCACGCCGTGCACGTCGTCGAGTGCGGCCGCCGCACCGGGGTCGGTCTCGCAGTCGTCGGAGGGCACCCACCGGATCTCGACCTTGGCGTAGTGCGCAAAGCCACCGGCGCGCAGCGCCTCGGCCACCGACAGATAGGCGTCCGACAAATCGATGTACTTGCCCACCAGGGCGATTCGCACTGTCTCCCGCGGCTCGTGCACCCGCTGCAGCAGGTCGTTCCACTGTGTCCAGTCGACATCGCGGAACGGCAGGTTGAGCCGGCGCACCACATAGGCGTCGAGCTCCTCGCGGTGCAGCACCTTGGGGATGTCGTAGATCGACGGCGCGTCGGGGGTGGAGATGACGCCGTCGATGTCGACATCGCACATCAGCGCGATCTTGTTCTTCAGCGGCTCGGGCACCTCCCGGTCGCAGCGCAGGATGAGCGCGTCCGGGGAGATGCCGATGCTGCGCAGCGCCGCCACCGAGTGCTGGGTGGGCTTGGTCTTGAGCTCGCCGGACGGCTTGAGGAACGGCACCAGCGACACGTGCAGGAAGAAGCAGTTGTCCCGGCCGACCTCGTGGCGGACCTGCCGGGCGGCCTCCAGGAACGGCAGCGATTCGATATCGCCGACGGTGCCGCCGATCTCGGTGATGACCACATCGGGCCGGTTGCCCTTGGCGTCGGGCTCGGCCATGGCCAGGATGCGGTGCTTGATCTCGTCGGTGATGTGCGGGATGACCTGCACGGTGTCGCCGAGGTACTCGCCGCGTCGTTCCTTGGCGATCACCGATGAATACACCTGGCCGGTGGTCACATTCGCCGACCCGGACAGGTCGCGGTCCAGGAACCGCTCGTAGTGCCCGACGTCGAGATCGGTCTCGGCTCCGTCCTCGGTGACGAACACCTCACCGTGCTGGAACGGGTTCATGGTGCCCGGGTCCACGTTGAGATACGGGTCGAGCTTCTGCATGGTCACCTGCAAACCGCGAGCGGTGAGCAGCTGCCCGAGACTACTGGCCGTCAGGCCTTTACCGAGCGAAGAAGCAACGCCACCACTGACGAAAAGGTGCTTCGTCGCGGTGTGCGGGTGCTTGCGTAACGGTTTCGCTTGGCCGGGCAAGGGCAACCTCCGTGGCGATGGGGCAAGGTAGCTGACTGCTACCTGGGGCCTGCCGACCCACGGAATCTCACCTTAACACCGACCCCGACAAGCTGTCGCTGGCGCGCCGATGGAGGGCGATTACTCGGGTGGTTTCACTGCGGGACGGTCACTGCGGGACGGTCACCGAGGACGCACCCTGCCCGATGCCGAACTGTCCCGGCTTGCCGCCCCGCACCAGGTCGGCGAGCGCCAGCACGCTGGTGATCCGGCCGGACTGCGCGTCGACGTCGTCGACGGTGGTCACCGCGGAGGACAGGGCGGGGTCGGAGCGGGTCACCGCCACCGCGGCGGTACCGGTCGCCGAGCCGTCACGGCCGGCCAGCACGGTGCCCGCGCCGTGCGGCGCCAGGGCGGCGGCGAAGCGGGCCACCGTCGAGCCGCGGTTGCCCGCGTCGTCACCGAGGTTGCCGCCGGTCACGATGACCGCGGTGTTGGCCGCGCCGACCCGCTCGGCGTCGTAGGAGATGAAACCGGTCTCACGCAGCGCGGCCAGCACGGTGTCGCGCTGATCGTCGGCCACGGCGGGTTCCCTGCCGCTGAGCAACGCGATGCCGAGCAGGTCCCCGGCCTGCGAGCCCTGGTCCACCGATTTGGTGGACAGCTGGCGGCCGGCCGGCAGGATGGGCGAGTTCACCACGGAGAGCAGCTTTTCCGAGGAGTTGGCGTCGACGAACTGCGGGGTCAGCGAGATGGTGCCGGTGACGGTCGCCCCGCCCTGGGTGGCCAGCCGGGTGACCGAATCGACGTCGTCGTCGGCGGCGTCCGGGGTGCGGAAGATGACCACCGACTTGCCGCCGAGGGTGTCGCGCAGGATTCTGGGTGCCATCATGCTGTCGAATTCGCCCGCTGCCGAGAGCTTTTCGTTGAGCGCGTTCTTGTCGTCGGTCAGCGTGTTGATCTGCTGGTGCAGATCGGCCTTGTCCTTGCGCAACCCGGACAGCACGGTGTCCGACAGCAGCCCGGATCCCAGCACCACCCCGACGGCCAGGGCCAGGAACACCGCGGCCAGCGAAATCGCATGCGAGCGAAGTGAAATCATGCAGCACCCCTTGCCGGCACTATTAGGTCACCAAGCCCTGAACCCAGAGCAGGAAGCGGTTCCAGTACTCGGCCACCCAGTCGAGCACCACGGCGTCGGTGCGCGATACCCACAGCGCGACGATCACGGCGATCAGCATGGCCAGCACCAGCAGGGCGATGGCGCCCCCGGAGATGCGGCTGCGGTACAGGGTGGCCACGGCCTTGGCGTCGACCAGCTTCTCGCCCACCTTGAGCCGGGTGAGGAACGTCGACGGGTTGCTCTGCTGCCGGGTGCGGTCGAAGAATTCCTCGATGGTGGCGCTGTGCCCGGCGGTGACGATGAGCGCGGCGCCGTGGTGGTGGCACAGCAGCAAGGCCAGGTCGGCGGCCGATCCGGCGGCCGGGAAGGTCATCGCGCCGACTCCGAGGTCCTGGATCCGTTCCAGGCCGGGGGCGTGACCGTCGGCGTCGGCGGGCAGCACCACCTGGGCGCCGCACCGCAGCGCGTCGCTGCTGATGACCCCGGGATCGCCGACGATCAGCGCCGGTCGGTAGCCGGCCTTGCGCAGGATGTCGGCGCCGGTGCCCACGCCGACCAGCACCGGCTGGTACTCCTTGATGAACGGCTTGAGCGCCTTGAGGTCGTCGGCGGCCGCCGAGCCCTCCGCGACGACGACCACGTGCCTGCGGTCCATGTCGACGTCGATGTCGGGGATGCCCATCCCGTCGATCAGCAGCGGGCTTTCACTGCGGATGAACTCGATGGTGTTGCCCGCGAAGGCTTCCAGATGAGCCACCAGCCCGCTCTTGGCTTCCACCATGAGCTCGTGGATTTCGAGGTCGTTGCGCTCGGTTCCGTGTGCGATCCTGCGGTCACCGGAGTAGACGCCACCGTTGTTGACCCGGACCCTGGCGCCGTCCTTGACCTTCTTGAAGACCTCGGGCCCGGCTTCGTCGATCAGCACGATGCCGTTGGCCACCAACACCTCCGGCCCCAGGTTGGGGTAGCGACCCGAGATGGACGGGGATGCGTTGACCACCGCGGACACTCCCGCCTCGACGAGCGCGTCGGCGGTGATCCGGTCCAGATCGAGAGCGTCGAGGACGACGACGTCCCCGGGCCCGACGCGGCGCAGAAGGCGGTCGATGTCGCGATCAACGCGGGCGGTACCGATGACGCCCGGCTTTGAGCTGGCATTACGGGATAGCAGCGCTGACATCTTCATGGGGCGATTCTGTCGGCCAACCCTCAAGTTGAGGTGGAGGCGCGCCGTAACACCAGCCCCACAAGTTTTCATTTGTCACATCTGCAACAGCCGCAGCGTCTCAATCGCGTCTCGCCGCGTAATGCCGCGCCGCCTTGGCGCGGTTGCCGCAGGTGGTCATCGAATGCCAGCGCCGGCTGCCATTTTTCGAGGTGTCGTAGAACCAGAGAATGCAGTGCGGATGGTCGCACTGCTTGATCCGCTGCGGCGCCTCGGCGAGTAACCGCGACAGGTCGTCGGCGGCCAGCCAGCCGGCCAGCCACTGCCGCTCCGGTACCTCGGGTTCGTCGCGCGGTCCCGCGGCCGTCAGCCGGCGCTTGATGCGCCCGTGCTCGAGCACCTCGTTCACCTCGTCGAACGAACCGTCCGTGAGGGCACGCAGGATCGCCTCTCGGGCCCGCACCAGCGCCGTGCGGGTGCGCTCGTCGGCGGTACAACGGTCGGCCAAGTCGTTGGTCTGCAGCCAGCACCGCAGTCCGGCCGTATCTGCCAGCAGATCCCGCGGCCCCTCGGGCGACATCCAACGGGTGTTCAACAGATCCAGCGCAAGGGGTTCGTCGACGTGCGGACGCGGATCGCGCATATCCCAGAGTATCGCACTAACCATCTAAATCATTTTAGATGGTTGACGCCACGACCCGATCCGGCCTAACCTGCGAATGAAACATCAACGGTTACATCTTGGAGGTCCACCATGACCACTGCCACCACACCGGGACACGTCGGGCTCAACGTCACCGACCTGGAGCGCTCGGTCGAGTTCTATCGGCGGGCTTTGGGTTTCGAGCAGCTGGGCAGCAGCACCGACGGGGAGCACCGGTACGCGTTCCTGGGTTACGACGGGGCCCTGCGACTGACGCTGTGGCAGCAGAGCAACGGCGTGTTCTCCACCGCAACGCCCGGCCTGCACCACCTGTCGTTCCAGGTGGACAGCATCGACGAGGTCAGGACGGTGGAAGCGGCGCTCAAGGAGCTGGGGGCAGCGTTCGCCCACGACGGGGTGGTGGCCCACAACGAAGGCGCGGCCTCCGGCGGCATCTTCTTCACCGACCCCGACGGCATCCGGCTCGAGGTGTACACCCTCAGCGGGGTGGACGCCGAACCCGCCCCCAACGGTTCCACCCCCACCTGCGGATTCTTCTGAGCGGCCGCGATGGCCGTGTATCACGCGGGTGAGATCGCCGTCCAGCGGCGCATGGGGCAACAGCACGTGGCCGATCGGGTCGGCCGCATCATCCGTAACGAAATCCCCACCGCGGCAGCCGATTTCCTCACCCGGCAGCCGATGGTCGTGGTGAGCGCGGCGGATGGCGAGGGCCGGGTGTGGACCGGTTTGATCACCGGTCCACCCGGCTTCGCGTACGCCACCGATCCGCGGACCATCGTGCTCGAGGCATTCCCCACTCCCGGCGACCCCCTGGCCGAGATCCTGACGCGTCCGCAGCGGATCGGGATGATCGCCATCGAACCGCAAACCCGGCGCCGGATGCGGGTCAACGGCACGGCCGTACCGATCCCGAACGGCCTGCGCATCCACACCGACCAGGTGTATTCGAACTGCCCGAAGTACATCACGCCCAGAACCGTGACGGGCCTTCGCCCGGGCCCGGCGGGCGCGCGGTGGGCGACCGAGATGGACGCGCACACCCGCGACGTCGTGGCCGCCGCCGACACGTTCTTCGTCGGGTCGGCGGACACCGACGGCAATGCCGACGCCTCACACCGTGGCGGCGATCCGGGTTTCCTGCACGTCGTCTCCCCGACCCGGCTGCGCTGGCCCGACTACCGCGGCAACTCGATGTTCATGACGCTGGGCAACATCGACGTCAATCCCCACTGCGGACTGCTGATCCCGGACTGGCAGACGGGCTCGACCGTGCAGCTGACCGGCACCGCCCGGATCGACTGGGATCACACCGACGACGACGCAGCCCAGTGCTGGATCGACCTCACGGTCACCGCGGTCGTCGAGCTGCCCGGGTCCGGCTAAGGGGCGCTGCGCTCCTGTTGCGCGGCGTCCAGCAGCTCACGCGCGTGCGCACGCCCGGTGTCGGTGTCGCCGAGACCGGCCAGCATCCGGGCCAATTCGGCCACCCGGTCGTCCTCCTGCAGCCGCACCACCCGGCTGGACTTGGGGCCGCTCTCGACGACCAGGTGGGTGTCGGCGTAGGCGGCCACCTGCGGTAGGTGGGTCACGACGATGACCTGGTGGCTGCGGGCCAGCCGGGCCAGCCGCCGTCCGATCTGCACCGCGGCGCGGCCACCGACACCGGCATCGACCTCGTCGAACACCATCGTGGTGCCGGCCGCCGACGCCGCGAGGACCACCTCCAGAGCCAACATCACCCGCGACAGCTCGCCGCCGGAGGCGCTCTTGGCCAGCGG
The DNA here is from genome assembly GCF_002101555.1 of Mycolicibacterium canariasense. Taxonomy (GTDB): domain Bacteria; phylum Actinomycetota; class Actinomycetes; order Mycobacteriales; family Mycobacteriaceae; genus Mycobacterium; species Mycobacterium canariasense. Next base: position 5,324 of record NZ_LQOL01000030.1, on the reverse strand, counting down.
AAGCAGGTCGGTGCCGCGGTGCGCAGCGAAGCCGAACTCGACGGCATCGGCACCGTCGTGCCCGGCGTGCACCACGGTGCCGTTCGACAGCGTCAACGGCGCGGAGTCGTCGGCGCGGGCCGGCAACGGTGACACGCTGATACCGAAATCGGCCCCGCTCATGGCGAGCCCGGCGAGCTCGGCGGTGACGGCCTTGGCCAGGCCCTTGGCGGCCTTGGTCCTGGCCTTGGTGAGGTCGGCGGCCACCGTGACCAGCTTGGCCTGCAACTCGTCGACCCGGGCACGCAGCCCGGCCAACGCCTCCTCCGAGACGTCGAGCTGGGCCAACCGTTCCCGGGATTCCTTCGCCCAGGCCAGCACGCCGTCGATATCGGCGCCATACTTGCGGGTCAACCCCCGCAGTGCGGCCTGGCGCGCCAGTTTGCCTTCCAATGTGCTTGCGTCACTGGGTAATTCGGTAAGGTAGTCACCGAGCTCGGTGGAGACGTCACCGATCACCGCCACCGCTTCGGCCAGCCGGTCGCCCAAGGTGCGCAGCGCGGAATCGTCGGTGCCCTGCAGCATCGCCTTGGCCTGGGCCACCGCGCCGGCCGCCGACACCGCCTCACCGGCGTCGTCGTCGGGCGCACCCGCCAGCGCGGCACGGGCGCCGGCCGCCGCCTCGCGCAGCGCGTCCAGTTCCGAGAGCCGGCGGATCTCGGCGACCAGCGCGTCGTCCTCACCGGGTTGCGGGTCGACCTCGTCGATCTCGTTGAGGCCGAAGGTCAACCGGTCCGATTCCAGGGCCAGTTCCCGCGCCCGCTGCGTGCGATCGATCAGGTCGCGGCGGGCCGATAGCCATTCCTCGCGCACCGCACGGTACTTGGCCAGTGGCGTGGTCACGTCGGCAAACCGGTCCAGCGCCGCCCGCTGCTCGTCGGGGCGCATCAAGCGCAGCTGGTCGTTCTGGCCGTGCAGGGCCAGCAGTTCGTTGGTGAACGAGCTCAGCGATTTCGCGGGCACGCTGCGGCCACCCAGGTACGCCCGCGACGGCCCGTCACGGCTGACCGACCGCGCGGCGATGACGCTGTCGTCGTCATCGCGTTCGGCGCCGGACGAATCGAGGATCTCGTCGATCCGGCCGATCACCTCGGACTGCACATCGGTGGTGGTGAAGCGCCCCTCGACGACGGCCCGTTCGGCGCCGGTGCGGACCCGGTTGGCGTCGGCGCGGGCGCCACCGAGCAGGTGCAGTCCGGTGACCACCATGGTTTTACCGGCGCCGGTCTCCCCGGTGAGTACGGTCAGTCCCCGGTCGAACTCGGCGGTCGCGGTGCTGATCGCCCCCAGCGACTCGATTCGGATCTCGCAGAGCACTACTGGCCACGCCATCCCGTGACGGGCAGCCGGAACTTGCGCACCAGCCGATCGGTGAAGGGCGCGCTGTCCAGCCGGATCCACTTCAGCGACGTGCCGCAGCGGGTCACCTCCAGGCGCGCGCCGGCGGGCACCACCATCTCGCGGCGTCCGTCGCAGAACACCATCGCGTCGTGTCCCCCGCTCTCCACTTCGATGGCGATCGCGGCGTCCGGGCTGGTGACCATCGGCCTGGCGAACAATGCGTGCGCGTTGTTGGGCACCACCAGGATCGCCTCCAGGTCCGGCCAGAGGATCGGCCCGCCCGCCGAGAAGGCGTATGCGGTCGACCCGGTGGGCGTCGCGACCAGCACACCGTCGCAGCCGAAGGAGGACACCGGCCGGCCGTCGACCTCGAGCACCACACCCAGCACACCCAACCGCGGCCCCTTTTCCAGGCTGGCCTCGTTCAGCGCCCAGCCGCGGTCCCGGATCTTGCCGCCCTCGCGCACCACCACGTCCAGCGTCATCCGATTCTCGACGCGGTAATTGCGGTTGATGACGTTCTCCAGAACGCTGTCGAGCACCTCGGTCTCGGCCTCGGCCAGGAAGCCGATGCGGCCCAGATTGACTCCCAGCACCGGGATCTCGACGTTGCGCGCGAGCTCGGCGGCCCGCAGGAACGTGCCGTCGCCACCCAGGGCGAGCACCACCTCGCAGCCCTCGGCGGCACGCTCGTCGGGGTCGACGACCTCGATATCGATGCCCAGGGCGCGCATATCGTCGGGATCGAGGTGCAGCGCCCCCCGGTCGACGGCTTCGGCCGTCAGCACCCGCAGCCCGATGCCGTGGTCGCCGAGCACCTTTTCGACGCGGCGCGCGGTCTCGGTGGCTTCGTCGCGGCCGGTGTGCACGACCACCAGGACGGTGCGTTCGCTGGTCATTGCGGTCCTTCGTCGATGGCGCGGGCTATCGCGCGCTGGAGTGCGTCACCCTGCAGCGGGTGGTCGGTGGTTGCGCGCAACCAGAGGAAGAACTCGACGTTACCCGACGGGCCCGGCAGCGGGCTGGCCGTGACATCGACGGTATGCCAATGCAATTCGGCGGCCCGCCGGGCGACTCCGAGCACGGCCTCGGCGCGCAACGCGGGATCGGAGACTACCCCGCCGGCGCCCACCCGGTCCTTGCCGACCTCGAATTGAGGTTTCACCATCGGCACGATATCCGCGTCGGCCGACGCGCAGGCGGTCAGCGCGGGCAACACGGTGGTCAGCGAGATGAAGGACAGGTCGGCGACCACCAGGTCGACGACGCCGCCGATGGCCTCCGGCGTCAACTCCCGCACATTGGTGCGTTCCAGCACGCTCACCCGTTCATCGGAGCGCACCGACCAGGCCAACTGGCCGTAGCCGACATCGGCGGCGATGACGTGCGCCGCGCCACGATCCAGCAGGACCTCGGTGAACCCACCGGTGGACGCCCCGGCGTCCAGACAGCGCCGGCCTTGCACGGGAACGCCGAAGGCATCCAGTGCGCCGATCAGTTTGTGCGCCCCGCGGGATACCCAGGTCCGTTCGACGGCGGCGACGGTCAACGCGGCATCGACCGATACCGCGGTGGCCGGCTTGACGGCAGGCATCCCGTCGATGCGTACCAGGCCGGCGTCGATCAGCTCGGCGGCCTGCTGGCGTGATCGCGCCAGTCCGCGTCGCACCAGCTCGGCGTCCACCCGTGCCCGCCGTGTCATCGGTTCAATTCTCCGCGATCGCGTCGCCCCGGCCTTCCACCGATTCCAGGGCGCGCACCAGCAGGTCGTGCGCCTGCTCGAGGCGCACGGCGACGGCCTCGATATCGGCCGGCTCGACATCGCCCACGGTGACGTCGGGCAGGCCGGCCAGCAGCTCCTCGATATCGGAGCGGATCTGCTCGGGATCGGTACTCATGTCAGGAGTTCACGCTAGCCGATCGGGTCAGCTCAGCAGCGCCCAGCGTTGTAGTGCCGCACGGGCCGTGTCGTCGCCCGGCGCGATCTCCAGCCGGCCGTTGGCACCACCGGCGGCCCACGCGGCGTGCGCCAGGGCGCGGACCACGCTCAGCTCGTCCGTGGCCTGCTCGCCGGTTGCCCGGACCGTGAGCATGGGCCCGTCGGCGTCGACCCGCCAGGCCGGCTGCGGGGCGATACGCAGCGCGTGACCGTCGGTGTGCAGTGACCGCAGGTCCGGGGCCACGAAGGCAGGGCGTTGCGCCGGGACGGCACGCACCATGTCCGCGGCGGTGTTCACACCGGTGAGCACCATCAGGCTGGGCAGGCCGGCCGCATTGGCGCCTTCGATATCGGTGTCGAGGCGATCCCCGACCACCAGCGGCGCCCCGAAGGTGCCGCGCGCCAGCGCGTCGTTGAGCAGGGTGGGGGCCGGTTTGCCGGCGACCTGCGGGTCCTGATCGGTCGCGGTCCGCAGCGCGGCGACCATGGAGCCGTTGCCGGGCAGCAGCCCACGCTCGGAGGGCAGGGTGCGGTCGACGTTGGCGGCCACCCAGATGGCGCCGGCACGGATGGCGAGTGCCGCCTCGGCCAGATCGCTCCAGCCGGTGGACGGGGAATGCCCCTGGACCACTGCCGCGGGGTTCTCGGTGACCGTGCGGACCGGACGCAGCCCCACACCCTCGATCTCGGCGGCCAGTGACTCGGTCCCGACGATCAGGACGGCGGCCCCGGCCGGTAATTGGGCGGCCAGCAGCCGCGCCGCGCTCTGGGCGCTGGTGACGACGTCGTCGGAGCCGGCGGAGAAGCCCAGTTCGCGCAGATGGGCGGCGACTTCGGCCGGCGAACGGGAGGCGTTGTTGGTGACGAACAGTGCCCGGGGCTGCACTTCGGCCAGGCTTTCGACCGCTCCGGTGGTGGGTTCGTGACCGCGGAAGACGGTGCCGTCCAAATCCAGGAGCAGGCAGTCATGCTCCTGTACCAGTGTGCCCATCTCAGCTCAGCTCGGTGATGCGCTCTTCAGCGTCGGTCACGCCGTCGACGTCGGCGGCCGCGGCGTGGATGAACGCCTGCACCGCGTCGTCGGTCCGCCCGAGGGCCAGCAGTGTCTCGGCATACGCGTAGTACAGCCGGGCGCCGGTCTGCCCGGTTCTGGTCGGATCCAGCGGCGGGCTGGCGAGCACGGCCAACGCTTGTTCGTGCTGTCCCAGGTCGGAGCGTGCGCCGGCCACCACGATGCGCAGCTCATCGGCGTCGTCGCCGGTGAGCTGTTCGGCTTCTGGGCTGCGAGCCAGTTCGATCGCCCGCTCGGGCCGGCCGACACCGCGTTCGCAGTCCGCGATCAGCGGTAACAGCGAGGACTTGCTGCCCATCCGGCGGGCGGCGCGCAACTCGGCCAGCGCCTGCGCCCAATCGCCGCAGTGGTAGGCGGCAATGCCGACGGCCTCCCGGACGGCGGCGATGCGCCCGGACCGGGCACGGGCGGCACGGGCATGGGCGAGTGCGGCCTCTGGATCGTCGTCGAGCAGCTCACCGGCCGCGACCAGATGCCGCGCCACCACGTCGGCGGTCGACTTGTCCAGCGTGATCAGCTCACTGCGGATCTCCGGCGACAGCTGCTTGGCCTCGATCTCCTTCGGGATCGGCGGACCGGCAGGTCGCCGGGCATCGCTGTCGGGTGCGCCCTGCGGTGCGTGGGGACGGTCCCGGAAGTTCCGTCGCGGCCCGCCGTCGGTACGGCGCGGACGTCGTTCACCGCTGCCACCCTGCCTGTCCTGCGCCACGCTGGCCTTCCTGATCGATCATGTGTCCCGGCAAAGGATAGCCGGGTGCCGGCGAATCGCGACAGTCGCCCGAATTCGCGGCGAATTGTCTGGATGGGTCCGAATATAGAATTACCCCCCACGTAATCGTGGGGGGTAATTCTAATGTGTGTTCGGCGGTGTCCTACTTTTCCACCCGTGTGGGTAGTATCATCGGCGCTGGTAGGCTTAGCTTCCGGGTTCGG
>NZ_LQOL01000029.1 GCF_002101555.1 Mycolicibacterium canariasense | reverse complement strand
ACATGATGCTCGATCACTACCAACAAACCAAGAACCTCCTGGTCAGCTACAGCGAGAACGCCGCAGGCTTCTTCTAAAAAGCCATGACACCACGGGTCCTGATCACCCGGCCGGCCGGAGAGCTGATCGTCCACCTGCAGAAACGCCACGGCCCGTTGATGTTTCACCAGTCCGATGGCGGTGACCGCTCGTCGCCGACGTGTCACCTGGTGGGCGAGTTCCCGATCGGCGACAGCGACGTGCTGCTCGGCATGCTCGACGTGGTCTCCGAACGCCAGCCGTTCGGGGTCCCGGTGTGGGTATCGGGCCCGCAGTACCCCGTCTGGGAGCACACTCAGATGGTCATCGACGTCGTTGCGGGCCGGGGAGCCGGGTTTAGCCTCGAAGCCGGGGAAGGCGTGCGATTCTTGTCGCGGGCCCGCATCGTCAGCGGGCTGGAGAGCACGACATGCGATGCGTTGGGACCCGATCAGACTCGGGCTCAACATCTCAATGGTTAGGAGCAGCGTTGCCCGAATTCGTCGCAGCCATAGACCAGGGCACCACGAGCACTCGCGCCATGATCTTCGATCATGCCGGTGCCGAGGTGGGGCGACATCAGCTCGAACACGAACAGATCCTGCCCCAGGCCGGCTGGGTCGAACACAATCCGGTGGAGATCTGGGAACGTACGGCGTCGGTGCTGACCTCGGTGCTCAACAACACCAATCTGCAGCCGAATGACATTGCGGCGCTGGGCATCACCAATCAGCGCGAAACGTCGCTGGTGTGGAACAAGCACACCGGCAGGCCGTACTACAACGCCATCGTGTGGCAGGACACCCGCACCGACCGGATCGCCTCGGCGCTGGATCGCGACGGCCGTGGCGATGTCATCCGCCGCAAGGCGGGTCTACCACCGGCCACCTACTTCTCCGGCGGCAAGATCCAGTGGATCCTGGAAAACGTCGACGGGGTGCGGGAGGCGGCCGAGAAGGGCGATGCCATCTTCGGCACCAGCGACAGCTGGGTGGTGTGGAATCTGACCGGCGGTCCCCGTGGCGGCGTGCACGTCACCGACGTCACCAACGCCAGCCGCACCATGCTGATGAACCTGGAAACCCTGGACTGGGACGACGAACTGTTGTCCTTCTTCGGCATCCCAAGGCAGATGCTGCCGCAGATCCGGCCGTCCTCGTCCCCGGAACCGTACGGGACCACCCTGGCCACCGGCCCGATGGGCGGCGACGTGCCGGTGACCGGCATCCTCGGTGATCAGCAAGCCGCGATGGTCGGCCAGGTGTGCTTGTCGGCGGGCGAGGCCAAGAACACCTACGGCACAGGCAATTTCCTGCTGCTCAACACCGGTGAGAAGATCGTGCGCTCGGACAACGGACTGCTGACCACCGTGTGCTATCAGTTCGGGGACGCCAAACCGGTGTATGCCCTCGAGGGTTCCATCGCCGTGACGGGTTCTGCGGTGCAGTGGCTGCGTGACCAGCTGGGCATCATCAGCGGCGCCGCGCAGAGCGAGGCGTTGGCCCGGCAGGTCGCCGACAACGGTGGCGTGTACTTCGTGCCGGCGTTCTCCGGTTTGTTCGCGCCGTACTGGCGTTCGGACGCCCGCGGCGCGATCGTCGGGTTGTCGCGGTTCAACACCAACGCACACGTGGCGCGCGCGACGCTGGAGGCGATCTGCTACCAGAGCCGCGATGTGGTCGACGCGATGGAGGCCGACTCCGGCGTGCACCTGGAGGTGCTCAAGGTGGACGGCGGGATCACCGCCAACGAGTTGTGCATGCAGATCCAGGCCGATGTGCTGGGTGTCGATGTGGTGAAACCCGTTGTGGCCGAGACGACCGCACTCGGTGCCGCCTATGCCGCCGGGCTGGCCGTCGGTTTCTGGAGCGATCCGTACGACCTGCGGGCCAACTGGCAGGAGGACAAGCGCTGGTCGCCGTCCTGGTCGGAAGACCAGCGGGCGCAAGGTTATGCGGGCTGGCAGAAGGCGGTTGCGCGGACCCTGGACTGGGTGGACGTGTCCTGAGCCGCGAGCGGCCCCGGCGCAGAACGCCGGGGCCGACCGGTTCTACAGGGCGGCGAGCCCGGCCTCGGCCACGCTGACATCCTGGTCGACACTTCCGGCGCTCACGCCGATCGCGCCGACCACCACGTCATCGACCGTCAGCGGGATACCACCGCCGAAGATGACCAAGCCGCCGCAGGTCTGTTCCAGACCATAGAGTTCGGCCCCGGGCTGGACGATCGCGGTGAGCGCGCCGGTGGGCGCGTTCATCAGAATCGACGTGCGCGCCTTGCGGATCGAGATGTCGATGCTGGCCTTGATGGCGCCATCCATCCTGACGAACGCGACCAGATGACCGCCGTCGTCGACGACGGCGATGTTCATCGGCTGCCCGATCTCGCGGGCCTTCTCGATCGCTGCGTCGACCACTCGGGTGGCGTCGGGCAGGCTGATGGATGTCATGGCGAGACCTTTCGAATCGGTTTTCCTGCAGAGACTTTCACGTTCGCCGGGTGCAGAGGCCCGCCGTCGATCATAATGGCCGGCATCACCGCGGTCAGGTGTTTGCGCCCCGACCGGTGCTCGGTGGCCAGAACCTGACCAAAAACTCACCCTTCGACCAGTAAGCGGGCAGTACCCGACGGATATCATCCTTTCGCGGCACCGGGCACAAAGACTGTGCGGCAGAACCTTTGGCGGCCGAGGAAGGGTGTGTCCGTGTCGAATATCGACATCTTCGTCTGGGAGTTCCTGGGTACCGCGGTGCTGTGCCTGCTCGGGAACGGCGCGGTGGCCGCGGTGGTACTGAAGAACTCGTTCTCGCACGGCGGTGGCGGCGACTGGGTCGTCATCGTGATCGGTTGGGGCTTGGCGGTGTTCGCCGGCGCCAGTATTGCCAGTCCGTCCGGGGCGCACATCAACCCCGCAGTCACCCTTGCTGTCGCCATGTCCGGCGGGGTGCCCTGGTCGTCGGTCCCGGTGTACTGGGCAGGACAGCTGCTGGGCGGGTTCGTCGGAGCCTGGTTGTGCTGGGCCGCTTTCAAACTGCAATTCGACAACATGGAAGACAACTCGGGGACCCGCGGCATCTTCTGCACCTCCCCGGCCGTCCGGCGCATCCCGTGGAACATCGTCACCGAGGTGATCGCCACGTTCGTGCTGGTGTTCTGGATACTGACCAACCCGCAGATAAACACGAGCCTGGGCTACGCGGCGGTCTCGTTCGTGGTCATCACCATCGGCTTCGGTCTCGGCGGGCCCACCGGCTACGCCATCAACCCCGCCCGTGACCTGGGGCCGCGGTTGGCTTACGCGCTGATGCCGATCAAGGGCAAGGCCGACGCCGGCTGGGATTACGCGTGGGTGCCGGTGCTGGCGCCGCTGATCGGTGCGGCCTTGGCCGCCGGGGTGGCCGGGCTGCTCCCGGCGGTGTGACCGCCACCGGGGACCGGGTCGGGCCTGCCGCGCAGCAGGTGCAGATTGGCCCTCACCACAACCCCATTGGGTATATCGGACCCGGTCCGCCAGCTGGTCGTGTCCCCACCCCGAATATCCAGTATGTCGCGCATCCCGAAGATGATGTCGCCGTGCGTCACCACGAGCGTCCGAGCGCCGCTCCCGACGATGGTGCGCAGCGCCGCGATCACCCGAGAACGGGGATCCTCCAGCAGGCCTGGGCCGGCTTCCCCCCGTTCCCGAAGCCGGACATCGATCGACACCGGCACCGAGAGCACCGAGGACACCGCCCGCGCGGTCTGGATCGCCCGCACCGCATCCGAACTGACAATCTGCTCGATTCCGCTGTCCCGCAGCCGTTGAGCGGCCGTCAACGCCTGATCGAGGCCGCGTGCGGTCAGCGGTGGATGCGCGATCTGACGTTGCATCCGGCCTGCGGCATTCCAGGTCGACTCGCCGTGCCGCATCAGCCACAGCGATTCGGCCGGTGACGTCATCCGCTCATCTGGGCGACAACGGGTCCGGCCATCTGGCCGGCGACGAAGCCGGCCACCGCGCCGATGACGGTGGTCGCGGGCGGTCGTATTCCGGCCGCATGTGCCACCGTGGCGATGGTGCCGAGATCTCCGCGCAACTCGCGCTGACCGGCCAGCGTCCCGTCGGCGATCACCGCTGCCGGTGTGCTGTCCGGCATGCCGGCATCCATCAACGTGCGGGTGATCGCATCCAGGTTGCCGACCGCCATCATCAGGACGATCGTCGTGTTGGTGCGGGCCAGCGCGGCGTAGTCGATGGTGCATTCCGGATCGTCGGGAGGAACGTGGCCGGATACCACGGTGAAGCCCTGGGTGAGGCCACGGTGGGTGACCGGGATCAGCGCCGCCGCCGGGGCCGCGATCGCCGAACTCACACCCGGTATCACCTCGACGGTGACACCGGCGCGCACGCACTCATCGGCTTCCTCGCCGCCACGGCCGAATACGAATCCGTCGCCGCCCTTGAGCCGCACCACGGTACGGCCGGCCAGGGCGTGTTCGATCAGCATCGCGTTGATCTCGTACTGCTCGGTCCGCCGGCCGCCGGGGATCTTCGACGCGTCGATGATCTGAGCCCCGGGCGCGATCTCGTGTAGTGCACTCACCGGGGCCAGTCGGTCGGTGACCACGACGTCGGCCCGGGCCAGCGCTGCGCGGCCGGCCACGGTGAGAAGTCCGGGATCACCGGGGCCGCCACCGACGATGATCACCCGGCCACGGGACGCGGTTGGCGGGTTGTCGCGCGGCGATGCCGGCTCGGTCGAACCGACGCACAGCAGACCCTGCCGGCGGGCCAGCTCGGCGATGCTGCGATCGGTGTCGGGGATACCGGTGTAGGTGAACACCAGCTCGGCCGTGGCGATATCGGCTGGATGGAAATCGCGCTGCCGCAAGGTGATCAGGCCCCGCTCGGCGAGGTCGGACAGATAGGCCGCCGGACGTGGCGCTATCACGGTGACCACTGCGCCTGCCGTCACCAGTGCGCCGACCACGCTCAGCGCGCGGTCCTGGGAACCCACCACCGTCACCTCGCGGTGACGGACCGGAACCCGTACCGCGATATCGCCACCGTCGCTGTCGACGGCCAGGTCGGCGACGAGGGCCTCACACATGCTGTCCTCGTAGCACCGTCGCCACAAGCGCGGCTCGGCTGTGCACCCCGAGCTTGTCCATGACGTTGTGCAGATGGAACTTGACGGTGGCCTCCGAGATGAAGAGGGTTCCGGCGATCGCGCGATTGTCCAGTCCGTTGGTGAGCAGCCCCAGTACCTCGCTCTCACGCCGGGTGAGCAGACGCGAATATCCCGGCTCGTTCTGGGCCCGCAGCTCGACGATCAGGGTCTCGGCGCTGCGCGCGTCCAGGGCACTGCGACCGTCGATCACCCGCCGGAACGCGGCGCGCAACTCATCGGCGGGTGAACGCCGATCGACGAGGCCGTCGGCGCCGGCACGGATCAGCGGCAGGGCCAGCTCCCGCGGGTCGGCCCCGTCGATGACGGCCAGCACCCGAGGCGCCGGGCTCAGTTCGGCCAGCAACGCGGGTAGATCGGGGCCGGCTTCGGCACCGACGACCAAGAGTTCGGGTGCCAGCTCGCGCAGCCGGTCCACCAGCCCCGCGCCGCGTTGTAAATCGCCGACGAGGCGGACCGCACCCAATTCGGCCACCACATGCATCAGTCCGTGCCGCAACAACTCGTCGTCCATCACGAAGACGGCACGCAATGGCGCCGGCGTATCGAAAGGCGCCGATATGTCGGCTTTTTCGGCTGATTGGTCGCTATCCGCACGGCGCCCGCCCGCATGGAGCGGTACGTAGCGCGCCTGAGACCAGCCCATGGTTGACTCCATCCTGCCGCTGAGCGGCGAATGTTAGCGGCGGGTGCGTTGCAGCGAGGTTGCAAAGAGATGAAGTCAGCCGCGGGCGTCCCGCTGTGACGTGGCCGGGGCCACGAGCACACAGTCCGCGCAGAGCCCGGATCGGGGTGCCTGGTAGTACAGACAGCAACTACGCCGGACGAAGTGACCGGAGCTCAGGCAGCCGGTGCCGGCCAGGGATTCGGTATCCAGCAGTGCGCGTATCAGCTCGCGGCCCGGTGCCTCGCAGTTCGGCCGCGTCAGCGCCAGCACCGTGACCGCACCGTTGGCGGCCGAGGTGATGTTGCCCAGTGTGATACGCGGCGACAAGGACATCAGCGCACCCAACCTGGCGCCGAGAGCCGTCAGCGCGGATACCGCCGTCGCCGCGATCACGCGTGCCGCGGCGCGCACATCCGGGGGCGATGCCCATTCCGGCCCGGCAGTGGCGAACCGCGGGCAATGCCCGCCCGATGGCTGCCAGAACAACGAGCGTTCGTCGAGCACCGGGATGACGCCGAAGCACACCGCCGATCCGATCACCGGAGACAGCAACCGGGCGGCCACCCCCAACTGGAACGACGACGCCGCCATCCGGACCGGGATCCGTTCGGTCGGACAGCCTGCTCCCGCGGCGATCGCCGAGCGGGTGCGCTGCACGTGATCGTTCAGCGCCGCTTCGGTGAAAAGCTCTGGCAGTGGCGACCATTCGGTGCCGTCGCGAACCGGCAATCGGAAGTACTCGCCGAGTTCTGCCAGTTCGGCAAGATGCCCGTCGCCGTCGTGGGAACCTCCCGGTGCCGGACTGGCGTTCATGGTGCCGTCAGGCTAGCGCCGGGTGCGGCGGTCCCGCCACTGTGGTGCGAAAGGCCGCCCGTCCGGGGAGTGCGGCACCTCACCGAATGGTCGGGCCGATCGGCCGATGGTGCTGAACTGGGCAAATGCCTGTGCGTCGCGCTGCAACGTCGGTGCAACGTGACATGAGCCACAATGGGCGGGTCGCGGGCAGTCCGTGTCACAAAAGTCGACGTCGGGTGGCCATCTGTAGCCGTCCCTGACCTTGGAGCAGTGCATGACGCAACCGATCCTCGATCCCGCGGTGGACTATCCGCTGAGTATCCACCGCAAGGATCTGCTTTTCACGCCGACCGGAAAGTCGATCGACGAGATCACCCTGGAAGCCGTGGTGTCCGGCGATGTCCAGGCCACCGACCTGCGCATCACCCCGGACACGCTGCGGCTGCAGGCACAGGTCTCGGAGAAGGCGGGACGGAAGCAGTTGGGCGCCAATCTGCGTCGGGCGGCCGAGATGACGGCCATCTCCGACGCGCGGGTGCTGGAGATCTACAACGCGTTGCGGCCGAATGCCTCGACCAAGGCCGAACTCGAGGCCATTGCCGACGAACTGAGGACGCAGTACGACGCGACGCTGCTCGCCGAACTGGTTCTCGAGGCGGCGGATGTGTACGAGCGGCGCGGCATTCTGGCCACCGGCGAATAGGAGCTGATCATGACTGCAGAGGCACTTCACACATCCGGCGCCCAGAGCAACGGGGTCCGGCATTCGCTGCGGACCCAGATCCTGGAGGATCGACCGGTCAACCTGGACGGTTTCGTCGAGGAGTGGCCCGAGGTGGGCATGGTCGCGATGGACAGCGACTTCGATCCCGAGCCGAGCGTGCGGGTCGAGAACGGCGTCATCGTCGAGATGGACGGCGTGCAGCGCGCCGACTTCGACTTCATCGACCAGTTCATCGCCGACAAGGCCCTCGACGCCGCGACCACCGAACAGTCGATGGCGATCCCGGCGCAAGAGATCGCGCGCATGCTGGTCGACCCTGCAGTGACGCGCGCCGAGGTCATCGCCGTCACCAACGGCCTGACGCCGGCCAAGTTGCTCGCCGTCGCCAAGAACCTGAACATCGTCGAGATCATGATGGGCATGCAGAAGATGCGGGCCCGCCGGACCCCGGCCAACCAAGGGCACTGCACCAGCGCGAGGGACAACCCGCTGCAGGTCGCCTGCGATGCCGCCGAAGCGTCGATCCGCGGATTCTCGGAAGTGGAAACAACTTTGGGTGTGGTGCGGTATGCGCCACTGGTCGCGATGGCACAGCAGATCGGCAGCCAGGTGGGCACCGGCGGCCCGCTGACGCAGTGTGCGCTGGAGGAGGCCACCGAACTCGACCTCGGCATGCGGGGTATCACCGGCTACGCGGAGACCATCTCGGTGTACGGCACCGAGCCGGTGTTCGTCGACGGTGACGACACTCCGTGGTCGAAGGCGTTTCTGGCCGGCGCCTACGCGTCGCGCGGTATCAAGATGCGGTTCACCTCGGGCACCGGTTCCGAGGTGCAGATGGGCAACGCCCAAGGAAAGTCCATGCTGTACCTGGAGATCCGGTGCATCCTGGTCGCCAAGGGTGCCGGTGTGCAGGGCCTGCAGAACGGCTCGATCTCCTGTATCGGGGTGCCGGGTGCGGTCCCCGCAGGCATCCGCGCGGTGGCTGCGGAGAACCTCATCGCCTCGGCGGTGGACCTGGAATGCGCCTCCGGCAACGACCAGTCGTTCTCGCATTCGGCCATGCGCCGGACGGCGCGATTGATGCCGCAGATGATGCCGGGTACCGATTTCGTGTGCTCGGGTTACTCCACGATGCCCAACTACGACAACATGTTCGCGGGTTCCAATCTGGAGAGCGACGACTACGACGACTTCAACACCATCCAGCGTGATCTACAGATCGACGGTGGTCTGCGCCACGTCAGGGAATCCGACATCCTCGCGGTGCGCACACGCGCGGCCAAGGCTCTGCAGGCGGTGTTCCGGCATCTGGACCTGCCGTCGATCACCGACGCCGAAATCGATGCGGCCGTGTACGCGAACGGATCCAAGGAACTAATCCCCAGGGATGTGCTCGAGGACCTCAAGGGCGCTCAGCAGGTGATGGACCGTAACATCACCGGCCTGGACCTGGTGAAGGCGCTGGAGGCCACCGGATTCTCCGATGTCGCGGAGAATCTGCTATCCGTTCTGCGCCAGCGAGTTTCGGGCGATCTGCTGCAGACGTCGGCGATCATGACCAAGGATCTGCAACCCCTGTCGGCGGTCAACGACTCGAACGACTACGCCGGCCCGGGAACCGGATACCGTCCGTCGGGCGCACGCTGGGAAGAGATGAAGAAGCTGCGCCACGTCACCAGCGCATCTAACCCCGAGGTGGAGGTGGAATGACCGTGTCGACCAAGACGGACGACGGACAGCGGACGCTCTCGTTCAGCGAGATCGGTCCGGCCGAGCGTGGCAAGCGATCCGACGAGGTGGTGATCGCGATATCGCCGGCCTTCGGCAGCTTGTTCACCCAGACGATCATCGATCTGCCCCACGCCGAGGTGATCAGGCAAATCCTCGCAGGCATCGAGGAACAAGAGGTCAGTGCCCGCATCATCCGACTTCAAGACAGCGCGGACCTGGCCTTCATGGCGCACACGGCGGCCAAGCTGTCCGGCTCGGGCATCGGAATCGGCATTCTGGCCCGGGGCACGGCGATGATCCATCAGCGCGACCTGCCGCGGTTGTCGAGCCTGGAACTGTTCCCGCAGTGCCCGCTGCTGACGTTGGAGACCTACCGCAGCATCGGCTCCAACGCGGCCCAGTACGCCAAGGGCGAATCCCCGGAACCGGTGCCGACCCTCAACGACCAGATGGCCCGCCCCCGCTGGCAGGCCAAGGCGGCGCTCCTGCATCTGAAGGAGACCGAACTGGTCCGCAAGGGTGCGCCGGTCGTCGAGGTGATGCCGGAATTCTCGGCCGCAACCATCTGATCGAAGCGAGTTGACTTGGTAATTCGAACGGTCGTCGGGGTCGACATCGGCAACTCCACCACGGAGGCCAGTCTCGCCACCATCGACGCCGACGGGTCGCTCGAGTACGTCGGTGCGGCGTTGACGCGCACGACGGGTATCAAGGGCACGGTCAAGAACGTCGACGGCGTGGCGAAGTCGGTGGTCTGGGCGTTGGAAAGCGCCGGGCTGAAGGTGACAGACCTCGATCTGATACTCCTCAACGAGGCGACCCCGGTGATCAGTGGTCTGGCGATGGAGACCATCACCGAGACCATCATCACCGAGTCGACGATGATCGGGCACGATCCGCGCACCCCGGGCGGAAAGGGACTCGGCGTCGGCACCATCGTCGACTTCGACTCCCTTTCCGATGTTGTGGCGGGAACCTCGATCATCGTGTTGGTGGCGCGCGGTGTGGACTTCGAGGTCGTCGCCCGCGGTATCAACGCGGCCGTCGAGCGCGGTGTCGACGTCACCGGCGCCATCCTGTGCAACGACGACGCGGTCTTGGTGGCCAACCGCCTGAACATCAAGATCCCGATCATCGACGAGGTATCGCGGGTGGACCTGGTGCCCAAGGGCATGGTGGCCGCGGTCGAGGTCGCGGGTCCGGGTCAATCCATCCGGACACTGTCCAATGCCTATGGTTTGGCAACCATATTCGGGCTGGACCCCGACCAAACCCGCGTCGTGTCGCCGGTGGCGCGGGCGTTGACGGGAAACCGGTCGGCGGTCGTGGTGCGCACGCCCTCAGGTGATGTCGCCGACCGCACGATCCCGGCGGGTTCCCTCGAACTGATCGGCGCCAGGAAGAACGCCACCGTCGACGTGTCCCGCGGCGCCGCCGACATCATGGCCGAGGTGGAGCGGGTCAGTCCCCTCCAGGACGTCAAGGGTGAGGCAGGCACCAACACCGGGGGCATGATCGCCAATGTCCGCCAGAGCATGGCCGATCTGTCCAAACATGCGCTGGCCGACGTGCACATCCAGGACCTGCTCGCCATCGATACCGCTGTGCCCCAGGAGGTTCGGGGCGGGGTGGCCGGCGAGGTGGCGCTGGAGAATGCCGTTGCGCTCGCGGCGATGGTGCGTACCAAGGAGAGTGGCATGCAGGCCGTCGCCGATGCCGTCGCCGAGCAGTTGCGCGCACTCGGTGCGGCCAAGGTCGAGGTGCTGGTCGGTGGCGTCGAAGCCGAGATGGCGGTACTGGGCGCGCTCACCACGCCGGGAACCGACAAGCCGCTGGTGGTACTCGACCTCGGTGGTGGGTCCACCGACGCCGCGGTGATCCGCACCGACGGTGCGACCGATGCCACCCATCTGGCCGGCGCGGGCGACCTCGTCACCAAACTCATCGACGCCGAGTTGGGACTGGACAACCTGGAACTCGCCGAGGAGATCAAACGTTGCCCACTGGGCAAGGTGGAGAGCTTCTTTCACATCCGGCTGGAGAACGGCACGGTTCAGTTCTTCGAAAAGCCCCTGCCCGCTACAGCTTTCGCGCGAGTGGTGGCGCTCGGCGACGGAGGGATGAGCCCCATCCCCACCCGCCATTCGCTGGACCGCATCCGCAGGGTTCGCCGCACCGCCAAGGAACGGGTGTTCGTGGTGAACGCCCTGCGCGCGTTGCGCGGTATCGCGCCCGGTGGCGATCTGCGGCAGATCGGCTTCGTGGTGCTGCTCGGCGGGTGCGCGCTGGACTTCGAGATCCCGGAACTGATCGCCGATGCCGTCGCTCCATACGGAATCGTCTGTGGCACCGGCAATGTTCGTGGGACCGAGGGCCCGCGCAACGCGGTGGCCTCCGGACTTGTCGCGTCGTACGCGGCCCGGACGGCGCCGGTGGCGGTCGGTGCCGATGCTTAAGGGTGGTCAGCCGGAGCCGCCGTCGATCATGGTGATCAGTTGCGGCACACCTGCTGTCGTGAGCGAGGTGCTCGCGGGGATAGAGGAAGAGGGCGTGCCCTCCGTGGTGGAGTGCCGCGGCGACGACCAGGACGCCCACGCTCTCGCCCGGCTGGCCGCCCAGCTGTCCACGCTGGAAGTCGGCGTCGGGATCGACGTGCACGGGCGGGTCAGCGTGGCGCACCAGAAGCTGACCGAGGCGACGGACGGGCTGTTCAGTGGTCCCGGCGCACCCGCCGAGGTGGCTCGCGCGTTGGGGCACAACGCGGCCCGCATCGTCGTCGGGATACCGCTGCGGGCGGTGGCTCCATGACACCCGCCGGCGGGCTGATCCAGGCCGAAGCGGTGCGGGTTCTCGACGAGCTCAACGATACGGCGAAGTCTCGGCAGGCTTTTCTCAAGGGCTGCGGCGATGCGGCCTGGATCGATGACGAGCAACGCCGGGCCATCCGATGGTTGTTGTCCGCGCTGGTCGAACACCGGCGCCGGTTACGCACGGCGGCGCGGATATGGCGGGCGATGGGACACGACGAGCCCGCAGGCCGTGCTCTGGTCGCGGCCACCGCCGACCTGCTCGACGAGAACCGCTCCTTTGCCCCCTTCGTCGCGCAGTGGCGCGATGCGGTGGTGGTGCGACTGTCGATGGAACGGGACAGCTTCTGGCGCAGCATGCTCGAGCTCGCCGAAGCCAATCTCGTCGACACCCGCGACGGAGCTGCGCTCCACCCCGCCGACCGGCGTCGCGGCTGAGATCCGGACAACCGATGGAGGTGTTGCCCACCGTGGGCGATTACAGGGAGCTCTACCAGGCCAGCATCAAGGGGCCGGCCGCCTTCTGGGCGCAGGCCGCCGATGCGGTGACGTGGAGCCGCACCCCCGAGCGCGTGCTCGACGACACCAACCCGCCGTTCTACCGCTGGTTCCCCGACGGCGAGCTGAACACCTGCGTCAACGCCCTGGATCGGCACGTGGCGGATGGCCGCGCCGAGCAGGCGGCGCTGATCTACGACTCCCCGGTCACAGGGGCCAAACGCACCTACACCTACCGCGAGTTGCTGGACGAGGTGGCACGTTTCGCGGGCGTGCTGCACGGTCTCGGCGTGCGCAAGGGCGACCGGGTGGTCATCTACATGCCGATGATCCCGGAGGCGGTCATCTCGATGCTGGCCTGCGCCCGGATCGGCGCGGTGCACTCGGTGGTGTTCGGCGGGTTCGCCGCCCACGAACTGGCCGCGCGTATCGACGACGCCCGACCCGCGGTCGTCGTCTCCGCGTCGTGCGGCATCGAACCGTCACGCACCGTCGCCTACAAGCCGATGCTGGATGCCGCGCTGGAGGCGTCGGCCCATCCGCCCGCACACTGCGTCATCGTGCAGCGCGACCAGGCGCCGTGCGAGCTGGTGACCGGCCGCGATGTGGACTGGCACGAGGCGATGCGCACCGCCACGGCGCAGGACGCGGTCCCCGTCGCCGCCACCGATCCGCTGTATGTGCTCTACACCTCGGGCACCACCGGTAAGCCGAAGGGTGTGGTGCGCGACAACGGCGGTCACGCGGTGGCCTTGTTGTGGAGCATGCGGCACATCTACGACATGGCGCCCGGCGAGGTGTTCTGGGCGGCCTCCGACGTCGGCTGGGTGGTCGGGCACTCCTACATCGTCTACGGGCCGTTGCTGCTGGGCGCCACCACCGTGCTCTACGAGGGCAAACCGGTCGGCAC
Source organism: Mycolicibacterium canariasense (assembly GCF_002101555.1). Lineage (GTDB taxonomy): Bacteria > Actinomycetota > Actinomycetes > Mycobacteriales > Mycobacteriaceae > Mycobacterium > Mycobacterium canariasense. The sequence continues at coordinate 66,421 of NZ_LQOL01000029.1, read as the reverse complement.
CCCCGATCCCGGCGCGTTCTGGCGGGTGATCGACGAGCACCGGGTGAAGGTGCTGTTCACCGCTCCGACGGCGATCCGCGCGATCCGCAAGGAGGACCCGGACGGCGCCTACCTGGCGCGCTACGACCTGTCCACGCTGGCCCACCTGTTCCTGGCCGGTGAACGGCTGGACCCCGACACGTATCACTGGGCGGTGCGCAAGCTCGGCATCCCGGTGGTGGACCACTGGTGGCAGACCGAGACCGGCTGGGCCATCGCCGCCAACCCCGTCGGGGTCGAGACGTTGGCGTTCAAAGCCGGGTCGCCGACCGTGCCGATGCCCGGCTACGACGTGCAGATCCTGACCGCCGACGGGGTGCCGTGCGGCCCGGGGGAGGAGGGCGCCGTGTGCATCCGCATGCCGTTGCCGCCGGGGACCCTGCCCACCCTGTGGGGTGACGACGTCCGCTACGAGGCCTCCTACTTGACCGAATACCCCGGCTACTACCTGACCGGCGACGGCGGCTACCTCGACGAGGACGGATACCTGTTCGTCATGGGCCGCATCGACGACGTGATCAACGTGGCCGGGCACCGGTTCTCCACGGGCGCGATCGAGGCGGTGCTGGCTACCCATCCGTCGGTGGCCGAATGCGCGGTCATCGGGGTGGCCGACGAGATCAAGGGGCAGGTGCCGCGCGGACTGGTGGTGCTCAAGGCCAACGCGGCGGCGCAGGCGTCGGCCGACGCCCTGGCCGAGGAGCTGATCGCCCTGGTCCGTAACGAGATCGGCGCCGTGGCCAGCTTCAAATCGGTCGACGTCGTGCCCGCACTGCCCAAGACCCGGTCGGGCAAGATCCTGCGCAAGGCCATGCGCGGTATCGCGCACGGCAAGGACGAGCCGCTGCCGTCGACCATCGAGGACCCGGCGGTGCTACACGCGCTGCGCCCGATCCTGGCGCCCTGAGCCGGGCCGTTCCGCGCCCACGCTCGCGTTGGGCGTTTTGACCTGCGGTGACGGTGCCCGGTAAGCTGCTCCGTTGGTGTGCGCCGCCCCCAGTCGGGGAGGTGGTTCCCAGGTCAACGTCGGTCGCTGGGATTCCGACGGGCGCACACCGGACCGGCAACACCAACCCGAGAAGAGAAGGTAGGGACTGTGCCTACATACACGCCGAAGGCGGGTGACACCACGCGTCAGTGGTACGTCATCGACGCCCAGGACGTGGTGCTCGGCCGGCTCGCCGTGGAAGCAGCCAAGCTGCTCCGTGGCAAGCACAAGCCGACATTCACGCCCAATGTCGACGGTGGCGATTTCGTCATCGTCATCAACGCCGAGAAGGTCGCCGTCAGCGGCGACAAGCTCAACAACAAGTTCGCCTACCGCCACTCGGGTTACCCGGGCGGTCTGCGTAAGCGCACCATCGGCGAGCTGCTGGAGAAGCACCCGACCCGCGTCGTCGAGAACGCGATCGTCGGCATGCTGCCGCACAACAAGCTGAGCCGTCAGATCCAGAAGAAGCTGAAGGTGTACGCCGGCCCGGAGCATCCGCACGCCGCGCAGCAGCCGGTTCCGTTCGAAATCAAGCAGGTGGCGCAGTGACCGAAGTGACCGGAACCGAGTCCGAAGTGACCGAAGAGGTTTTCGAAGAGGCCCCCGAGACCGGTGAGACCACCGAGATCTACGAGGAGGCTGTCGTCGCCGAAGAGGCCGCTCCGCGCGAGCCTATCTACATCGACCGCCCGATCCAGACCGTCGGCCGCCGCAAGGAAGCCGTGGTCCGCGTTCGCCTGGTGCCCGGCACCGGCCAGTTCCACCTGGACGGCCGCACGTTGGAGAACTACTTCCCCAACAAGGTGCACCAGCAGCTGATCAAGGCCCCGCTGGTCACCGTGGACCGTGTCGACCAGTTCGACATCTACGCCCACCTCGACGGTGGCGGCCCGTCCGGCCAGGCCGGCGCGCTGCGCCTGGCCATCGCCAGGGCGCTGATCCTGGTCCAGCCCGAGGACCGTCCGGCGCTGAAGAAGGCCGGCTTCCTCACCCGGGACCCGCGTGCCATCGAGCGCAAGAAGTACGGTCTCAAGAAGGCCCGTAAGGCGCCTCAGTACAGCAAGCGCTGATCGTTTCTGCTCGAGGGCGGGCGTGTCGCAGTATGGACACGCCCGCCTTCGGCATTTCATGGAAGAGTGCAGCCGCACGCGAGGAGGACCACACGAAGATGCGCCGACTGTTCGGGACCGACGGAGTGCGCGGTGTCGCCAATCGCGAGCTGACCGCCGAACTGGCGCTGGCGCTGGGGTCGGCGACAGCCCGGCTCGGCAACCTCGACCCCGCACGCCGCCGGATCGCCGTCGTCGGCCGGGACCCGCGGGCCAGCGGAGAGATGCTCGAAGCCGCGGTCATCGCGGGCCTGACCGCCGAGGGTGTCGACGCCCTGCGGGTCGGTGTGCTGCCCACCCCCGCGGTGGCCTATCTGACCAACGCCTACGACGCCGACTTCGGTGTGATGATCTCGGCGTCGCACAACGCCATGCCGGACAACGGCATCAAGATATTCGGCCCCGGTGGGCACAAGCTCGACGACGCCACCGAGGACCGCATCGAGGAACTGGTGAACGCCGGCCCCGGTGCCCGGCCGCTCGGCGCCGGTATCGGACGGGTGGTCGACGCCGGTGACGCATTGGAGCGCTACCTGCGGCACGTGCAGAAGGCCGTCAGCACCCCGCTGGACGGCCTGACCGTCGTCGTCGACTGCGCCAACGGCGCCGCGTTCCAGGCCGCGCCCCGTGCCTACCGGGCCGCGGGTGCCACGGTGATCGCGCTGCACGCCGAACCCGACGGCCTCAACATCAACGACCGCTGCGGGTCCACCCACATGGACACCCTGCGCCACGCGGTGCTCGCCCACCACGCCGATCTCGGCCTGGCCCATGACGGCGACGCCGACCGCTGCCTGGCCGTCGACGCCCGCGGTGAGATCGTCGACGGCGACGCCATCATGGTCATGCTCGCGCTGGCCATGCAGGACGCCGGCGAACTGGCGTCGAACACCCTGGTGACCACCGTGATGAGCAATCTGGGATTGCACCTGGCCATGCGCGCGGCCGGAATCGAGGTGCGTACCACCGCGGTCGGTGACCGCTACGTCCTGGAAGAGCTGCGCAACGGCGAGTTCTCCCTGGGCGGTGAGCAATCAGGTCACATCGTGCTGCCCGCGTTCGGCACCACCGGCGACGGGATCGTCACCGGGCTGCGGTTGATGTCGCGGATGGCCCAGACCCGGGCCACCCTGGCCGAGCTCTCCCACCCCATGCAGACGTTGCCGCAGGTGCTGATCAACGTCGCGGTGACCGACAAGGCCACGGTGGCCCAGGCGCCGTCGGTGCGGACGGCGGTGGCTGCGGCCGAGGCCGAACTCGGTGACACCGGGCGAATCCTGTTGCGTCCGTCGGGAACCGAACAGGTGGTGCGGGTGATGGTGGAAGCCGCCGACGAGGACACCGCCCGCCAGCTGGCCGTCCGGGTCGCCGAATCGGTGAGCGGCCAGAAGTAATCCGGCCCCGCCAGGGAACCGATCCGGTGCCCGCTGCGTCCTAATCAAGCATGGGATACACGCGTATCGACACCGGCGCGGTGCTCGACGCCGCACACCGCTATGACACCGCCGCCGAACTGCTCGACACGGCGCTGCACTCGCATCTGGCGCGGCTGAGCTTCGACGGGTCCCGCGCCGGGCGGTCCTATGCGGACTCCGGTGACGCGGTCCGGCTCGCGGTCGAACGCAGCTGCGCCGCGCTGGCCGATTGGTCGCGCGCGGCGCGGGAGATCGCCGTCCTGCTGCGCACGTCGGTGCAGAACTACGCCGACGCCGACAGCCGCGCGGCGGGCCGGCTGCGATGACCGGTCAGGACGTCGACGGAGCGCTCGCCCGGGGTGTGCCGGCCGTCGAGGTGCTCACCGACTACGTCGCGGCCTGTCGCGCGCTCGGCCATCCCACCGCGGAACCCGGACAACTGCACGACGCGTACACCGCCGAGGACGGGATGGACCTGGGTGCGCTGGATGCCGACTGCGCGGCGGTCACGGCGGCCTTGGGCGCGGTGGACGAGGCGGTCCGGTTGCAGGACGCCGCGCGGGCGGCGCTGGCCGGCGCGTGGCAGGGCCCGGGTGCCGACGCGGCGGCCGCGGCCGTCGGGCAACACGCGCAGTCCTCGGCGCTGGCGGAGGCCACGCTGCGCCGGGTCGCCGACACCCTGGGCCACTTGCGGGACACCCTGTGGCAATTGGTGAGCGGCAAGGTGGCCGCCGTCCAGGACATCGAGGACCGCGCCGAACGGGAACAGTGGTGGCCGGCCGCACGGGCCGTGGCCACCGGCGCAGGCGCCCAGGACACCGCCAGCGAGATCGTCGACGGGAAGGTCAACCCGTTCGTGGCGGTCGCGATCGGCTCCGAATGGGACGATGTCATGCAGTCCACTCGGCGCTCGGTCCGCGACGCATACGATGCCGCGGCCGCGGGCATCTCGGCCGATCCACCGGGGTTCGGTGTGCCGGCTGCGGCGACGACCCCCGCCGCCGTCGCAGCCGCACCCAGCCCTGACCCGGCCCCCGTGCCGGCGCCCGCGGCCGAACCGCTGTCCGCCGCGCTGCCGGCGAGCGGTCTGGGATCGGGACTGGCCGGATCGGGAATGTCGCCGGGCGGAACCGGTTTGACGGGCATCGGGCAACAGATCGCGGATCTCATCGACGGGCTGTTGAACACCGCTTCGGACTCACCGGCCGGTGATCCGCTGGACCTCGACGAGCCGGATGTCGGCGAGCCGGACGAGGACCGGGCCGGTCCCGGTGACGAACCCGACGAGCCCGATGAGGAGGACGACGAAAAGGCCGCAGACGGCGATGCCGTCGGCGACGGTGAGCAGGAGCCGACCGAAGAGGAAGGGGAGCCGGCCGCCGGCGCGGTGGACGGGGCCGAACCCGCTGCCGCACAAACAGTTCCGCCGACTCCCACACCGGTACCCGAACCGGTCCCGGCCGCTCCGGCGCCGCTGACCGCCCCGGTACCCGAACACGTCCCGGAGCCACCGCGCACGCCGTGCGAGATCGCGGCCGACGAACTGCCGCAAGCCGGCGACTGAGCGGCCCGCCTCGGCGCACGGCTAGGCTCGGCTCGGTTGCGGAACCAGAGCGGGGGTGGCGGCGCAGTGCGGGAGGCTGTCGACGGGTGTCCTCGCCGTCCGCGGGGCAGGCCCCGGCTGGCCATCGACCGGCAGGCAGTCGCCGACGCGGTGGCCGAGTTGTACACCGCGGGCGGGCATGAGGCCGTCACGATCGTCGGCACCGCCGAGATCCTGGGCGTCTCGCGGGCGACGTTGTACCGCACGGTGGCCAGCAAGGACGAACTCATCGAGATCCTGTTCGACCGAAGTGCCGCCGACCTGTCCGAGCGCATCAAGGCCGCCATCGGGAGCGCCGACGACCCGGCCGCGCGGTTGACGGCGATGATCGCGGTGCATGCCGACGCCGCGGTCCGGATGCGCGGCTACCTCGACCTCGTCGTCGGCGGCGTCGGGTTACCGCCCGATATGCACCGGCGCTGGCGAACCTGGAGCCGGCAGATCGAGAGGCGCTGGATCGCCGTGGTCGGCGACTGCATGGCCGGCAACCATCTCGAGGCGGGCGATCCCGAGCTGACCACGCGGCTGATCCTGGGCATGGTGGTGTCGGCGGCGCGGTGGTCGGTTCCCCGGGACAAGACCACCGGCGACGCCATCGCCGCGGCGACCGTCGGATTGATCGGCCTGGCCCGCCAGGGCTAGCGGTGCTGCCCGGCGGCGCCGCGTCGGGCACGGTTGCCGCCCGAAGAACCATGACCGCTGCGACCGGCATTGGCGCCGGAGCGGTTTCCCCGCCGGCCCGACCGCTGCCCCGGCTGGCGACCGGGTTGCTGCGGCGCCCGCGTCGCGGCCGGCTCCGCACCGGCCAGCACGAGCGGACCGCTGAAAGTCCGCTCGCCGGGGGCGATCTCCTGCAGCACCGGGTGCGAGGTGCCGCTGAACTTGGTGATGGTCGGCTTGATGCCGGCTTTGCGGGTCAGCCCCCGCACGTCGGACACCTGGTCGTCGAGCATCAGCGTCACGACGGTGCCGTCGTTGCCGGCGCGGGCGGTGCGGCCCGACCGGTGCAGGTAGGCCTTGTGCTCCACCGGCGGGTCGGCGTGCACCACCAGGCTCACGTCGTCGACGTGGATGCCGCGGGCGGCGATATCGGTGGCGACGAGCACGGTGGCCGAACCCTCGGAGAAGGCGGCCAGGTTACGGGTCCTGGCGTTCTGGGACAGGTTGCCGTGCAACTCGACCGCCGGGACGCCACGCGAATTCAACTTGCGGGCAAGGCCTTTGGCGCCGTACTTGGTGCGGGCGAACACGATGGTGCGGCCGGGCGCGGCGGCCAGGTCGGTCAGCACGTCGAACCGGGCCGCGCCGTCGACATGCAGCACATGGTGCGACATCGCCGTCACCGGTGACTGCTCGGAATCGACGCTGTGCACCACCGGGTCGTGCAGGTAGCGGTCCACCAGCACGTCGATCCCGTTGTCGAGGGTGGCCGAGAACAGCAGTCGCTGACCGTCCTTGGGCGTGCGGTCCAGCAGGCGCTTGACCGGTGGAAGGAAGCCCAGGTCGGCCATGTGGTCGGCCTCGTCGAGCACGGTGATCTGCACACCGGACAGGTCGGCGTGGCCGGACTTGACGTGGTCCTCCAGCCGGCCGGGGCAGGCGATGACGATGTCGAGGCCATTGCGCAGCTTGTCGATCTGCGGATTGGCGCTGACGCCGCCGAAGACGGTGGCCGACCGCAGGCCGGTCGCCTGCGCCAGCGGGGCCAGCGAGGCCTCGATCTGGGTGACCAGCTCGCGGGTCGGGGCCAGGATCAGTGCGCGGAAAGCCTTGGGGCGCCGCGGTGCCGGGTTGGCGGCCAGCCGGCTCACCATGGGCAGCAGGAACGCGTAGGTCTTACCCGATCCGGTGCGGCCGCGGCCCAGCACATCTCGGCCCGCCAGCGAATCCGGCAGTGTCGCAGCCTGAATCGGGAACGGGGTGGTGATGCCGTTGGCGGCAAGGGCGTTGACGACGGCTTCGGGCAGGCCGAGCTCGGCGAACGTGGACACGGATGAACTCCAGAGGTCGTGTGTGGTCGTCCTGCCCGGCGCGGTGGTTTCCGCGGCGCTCGGTGTGACGATCGAAGGAACTCGACCTTCGCCTGCGCGATTCCGGCGAAGCGAAGCGGCAAAAGGCAGAACAGACGATGCCGCTGGGGAAAGCCTACCGAAAGAGGCGCCGCGTGTCCCAATCGTGAGGCGTGCGTCACGTCCGAGCCGGCCGCGGTTCGGCCGGGGGTTCCGGTCCGGCACATCGGCTCGCGCCGCCGGCGCCGTGTAATCCCGTTGCCCGGCAACCGCTTTCGCATCGGTTTGTGCGGTTTCGTCCGCGACACGCCGCCGGGTGCGGATGAAACGGCACAACGGCGAGCACTCCAGCCCCTGAGCAGGGCTCCGGCACTTCAGCCCTTGAGCAGGGCGGCGACCTTGTCCTCAAGGGTCGGTGGGACGGCGTCCGGGTCGGGTGCGACGGTCTTGGGCAGCGTGACCGCCGGGTCGGCGAAATCCCGGTAGGCCTTGTCACCGGCGAGCACGAACAACAGATAGCCGGTCAGCAGCGCCCGCACCGCCTTCTGGGTGCCCTTGTCGGCGCCGGGCAGGCCCACCGCCCTGCCCAGTCGCCTGCCCTCGGCGAGCCCGCCGGGTTCGGCCTTGGCGACCGTGCGGGTGGTGGCGGAGGTCCAGGCAGCAGACAGGGCGTCGGCATTGGACCGGATGCCGGTGCCGTCCGACGGTGCCCGCAGGATCAGCCCGGGCAGCGTCAGACCGGCGGCCGGCTGTTCGGCCGGTGGACTGGACACCGCGGGGAATACCGCTGCCGCTGCCGCCAGCCTGTTCCGCATCCCGGCCGCGGCGAAGACGGCCGCCGAACCGCCGAAACCATGACCGGCGACGCCCAGCTTGCCGGGATGGACGCTGATCTTGCCCGAGCCCAGCCGAACCCCGGCGATGATGTCCAGTGTGGTGCCCAGGTCGACGGCGGCGTTGAGCACGGACGGGGCCAGCGACTTCTCGGTGTCGGGCGCCGCGGCGACGATGCCCCAGGAGGCGAGGTGCTCCAGCGTGCCCGCGTAGCGAGCGGCGCCGGTCAGCCAATCGTGTCCGAACGCGACGCCGGGCAGCCCCAGCCCGGCCTCCGGGGTGTACACCACCCCGGGCAGGCCGGCGAAGGCCAGGTCGCCGCGGAGTACGCGATGCGGGCCGCGCCTGGTCAGCGCTGCGAACAGTTTCTTCGTGCCGGCCACGGGATGACCCTAGCGCGCGGCACCGGCCGCGCGCCCGGGGCAGGCCCGGCGCTGCACTACCCTGGGTAACCATGTGTGGAATCGTCGGCTACGTCGGACGGCGCCCCGCCTGCGAGATCGTGGTCGATGCGCTGCGCCGGATGGAGTACCGGGGGTACGACTCCTCGGGGGTCGCCCTGCTCGACGGCGACGGCGGGCTCGTGGTGCGGCGCCGCGCCGGTCGGTTGGCCAACCTGGAAGAAGCGGTCACAGAAGCCCGGGCGAGCGACCCGGCCGCGTTGTCCGGCACCACCGGCATGGGCCATACCCGCTGGGCCACCCACGGTCGGCCCACCGACCGCAACGCGCACCCGCACCGCGACGCCAGCGGCAAGTTCGCCGTGGTGCACAACGGCATCATCGAGAACTTCGCGGCGCTGCGCGCCGAACTGGAGGCCGGCGGTGTCGAGTTCGCCAGTGACACCGACTCCGAGGTGGCGGTGCACCTGGTGGCCCAGGCGCACCGCAGCGGCGCGACCGCGGGTGACTTCGTGGCCTCCGTACTGGCGGTGCTGCGGCGGCTGGAGGGGCATTTCACCCTGGTGTTCGCCAGCGCCGACGATCCGGGCACCATCGTCGCCGCGCGCCGGTCCACCCCGCTGGTGGTGGGGGTGGGCGACGGCGAGATGTTCGTCGGCTCCGATGTCGCCGCCTTCATCGAGCACACCCGCGACGCCGTCGAACTGGGCCAGGACCAGGCCGTCGTCATCACCGCCGACGGGTACAAGGTCACCGACTTCGCCGGCGAAGACGCGCCCGCCAGGGAATTCCACATCGACTGGGACCTGTCCGCCGCGGAGAAGGGCGGCTACGACTACTTCATGCTCAAGGAGATCGCCGAACAGCCCGCCGCGGTGTCCGACACCCTGCTCGGTCACTTCGTCGACGGCCGCATCGTGCTCGACGAGCAGCGGCTCTCCGACCAGGAGCTGCGCGACGTCGACAAGGTCTTCATCGTCGCGTGTGGCACCGCGTACCACTCCGGCCTGCTGGCCAAGTACGCCATCGAGCACTGGACCCGGCTGCCGGTCGAGGTCGAACTCGCCAGCGAGTTCCGGTACCGCGACCCGGTGCTGGACCGCAGCACCCTGGTGATCGCCATCTCGCAGTCCGGTGAGACGGCCGACACGCTGGAGGCCGTGCGGCACGCCAAGGAGCAGAAGGCCAAGGTGCTGGCCATCTGCAACACCAACGGCAGCCAGATTCCGCGGGAAGCCGACGCGGTGCTCTACACCCGGGCCGGGCCGGAGATCGGGGTGGCCTCCACCAAGACCTTCCTGGCCCAGGTGGCGGCGAATTACCTTGTCGGACTTGCCCTTGCGCAGGCGCGAGGCACCAAGTACCCCGACGAGGTGGCCCGCGAGTACCACGATCTGGAGGCGATGGCCGACCGGGTGGCCCGGGTGCTCACGTGCATGGAGCCGGTGACCGAACTGGCGCACCGGTTCGCGCAGTCCTCCGCGGTGCTGTTCCTGGGCCGCCACGTCGGCTACCCGGTGGCGCTGGAGGGCGCGCTCAAGCTCAAGGAGCTGGCCTACATGCACGCCGAGGGGTTCGCCGCCGGTGAGCTCAAGCACGGGCCGATCGCGCTGATCGAGGACGACCTGCCGGTCATCGTGGTGATGCCGTCGCCGAAGAACTCGGCCACCCTGCACGCCAAGCTGCTCAGCAACATCCGGGAGATCCAGGCCCGCGGCGCCGTCACCATCGTCATCGCCGAAGAGGGTGACGACATGGTGGCCCCGTACGCCGATCACCTGATCGAGATCCCGGCGGTGTCAACGCTTTACCAGCCGTTGCTGTCGACGATCCCGATGCAGGTTTTCGCCGCCGGGGTGGCCCGGGCGCGTGGCTACGACGTGGACAAGCCGCGCAACCTGGCCAAGTCGGTGACGGTCGAGTAGCAGCTGGCCGGGGTGGGTGCAGTAGGCCGCTGGCGCAGCGAGTCGGCCCGCGCCCACTACCTGCGCGCGTACGACACCGCGATGGCAGCGCTGCCGCGCGCCGGTGAGACGTTCGACGTACCAACCACGTTCGGTACGGTGCGGGCCTACCGTTTCGGCGGACCGGGCGGACGTCCGGTACTGCTGCTGCCCGGCCGCAATGCGTCCACACCCATGTGGGCGGACAATCTGCCGGGCCTGCTCGCGCGGCGGACCGTGTACTGCGTGGACCTGCTCGGCGAGCCGGGACTGTCCGTGCAACGCCTGCCGCTGACCGGGCCGGGGGACCAGGCGTGGTGGTTCGGTGAGCTGCTCGCCGGTCTCGGGCTGGATTCCGTGCACCTGCTGGGGGTGTCGTTCGGCGGCTGGAGTGCGGCCAACTACGCCATGCACCAGCCGGCCCGGGTGGCCTCGCTGACGCTGCTCGATCCGGTGCTGACGTTCGCGCCCATACCGTTTCGCACGATGGTGGCCTTCGCACCGATGGGTCTGGCCGGGACGCCGGAATGGCTGCGCCGCCGGATCCTGCGCTGGCTCACCGGCGGTGCCGCGGTCGACGAGGACAACCCGGTGGCCACGCTCATCGCCGCCGGGACCGCCGATTTCGAGCTGCACCAGCCGCCGCCCACCAGGTTCAGCCGCACGCAGTTGGCCGCGCTGGACGTGCCGGTGCTGGCGCTGATCGCCGGGCGCAGCGTCATCCACGACGGCCGCCGCGCTGCGGACACCGCCCGCATGACGTTGCGGCACGGTCAGGTGGAACTGTGGGCGTCGGCGTCCCACGCCATCACCGGGGAGTTCCCCGACGAGATCGCGGCGCGGGCGCACCGGTTCTGGGACGGCGTCGACCGGTGATCCTCCGCGTGCGTGCGTCCTGATACGCCCGGGCCGGCGAGGTGCGGACGAAACCGCACAAACACGCGTCGTTCAGACCCGGATGACGTTGGGCCCCAACGCCTCGTAGCGGTGCGCCTCGGTGGCCGCGAGCTCGGATCCGGTGACGATCGATGCGAAATCCGACACGTCGGCGAACCGGCAGAAACTGGTCTGGCCGAATTTCGAATGGGCGGCGACCAGGATGCGCCGGTCTGCCACCGCCACCGCGGTCTGCTTGACCGCCGCCACCGCAGGGTCCGGCGTGGTCAGTCCGTGCTCGACGGTGATCCCGTTGGTACCCAGATACGCCACGTCGATCACCAGGGTGCGCAGCCGCTCCACCGCCCAATGATCCACCGTGGCAAGCGTTCGCCCGCGCATCCGGCCGCCGAGGAGCAGCACGGTGACGGTGTCGCTGTGCGCGAGCGCCTCGGCGGCCAGCAGCGAGGACGTCACCACCGTCAGCTCCCGCCCGGAGATCTTCTCGGCGATCAACCGGGGCGTGAACCCCTCGTCGAGATACACGGTTTCGGCACCGTGCAGCAGGTCCGCGGCCGCCCCGGCGATCCGGTGTTTCTGCGCCAGATCGACCTGGCTGCGGTATTCGACGGTGGATTCGAAGACCGCCGTCTCCAGCGGGACGGCGCCGCCGTGCACCCGCTTGAGCAGCCGGCGCCCGGCCAGAACCTTCAGATCGCGGCGGATGGTCTCGGACGCGACGGCCAGCTCCTCGGCCAGCGGTTGCACCTCGACCCGACCCCTGGTCCTGGCGAACTCGACGATGCGGCTCTGGCGGGTCTCTGAATCCACGGCTGACATTGTTACTCGGCGGCGCTGAGCACCGCCCGGATCTGCTCGGCGGAGTCGGCCGCACGAAGCTTGGCCACCCGCTCCTTGTCCAGGAACACATGGGCGATCCGGGTGAGCAGGGCCATGTGGTCGTCACCGGCGCCGGCGATGCCGACGACGAACTCGGCGGGCTTGCCGTTCCAGTCGATCGGATCGGGATAGCGGACGAACGAGATCCCGGTCTTGCGGATGGCGCCCTTGGCCTCGTTGGTGCCGTGCGGGATGGCCAGGCCGTTGCCCATGTAGGTGGACACCGATTGCTCGCGCTCGTGCATCGCGTCGACGTAGGACGGGTCGACCGCGCCGGCCGCCACCAACAGCTGCCCGGCCTCGGTGATGGCGTCGTGAGCGTTGCCCGCCGAACCGTTGAGCACGATCGACTCGAGCCCGAACACGTCGTGGCCGGCCTCGGTGGGCCCGTCGGGCTTTTCCGAAGTGTCCGAAGCGGCGGCGGTGGTGGTGCCGGTGCCGTTGGTCTGCTGCAGCAACTCCACGATCTCGTCGTAGCGCGGCGTGCTCATGAAATCGTCGACCGACACGTGGATGGCCGACGCCGTCCGCTGCCGGGCCCGCTCGGTCAGGTCGCGGTGGGTGACCACCAGCCCGTAGGTGTCGGTCAGGTTGGCGATCGATTGGTTGGTCACCTTGACGTCCCCGAAGCCCGCCGCCTGCACCTTCTTGCGCAACACCGAGGCACCCATCGCCGAGGACCCCATCCCGGCGTCGCAGGCGAATACGATGTTGCTGATCCGCCCGGGGTCGGCGCCGGTCAGTGCGGCCGCCACGCTGGAGCGTTTGCCCTTGAGAGCCTCCATCTCGGCGGTCGCGGCCGCCAGATCCGGCTCGTCGGTGCTGCGGTCGGTCTTGAGCAGCACGGCCGCCACGGCGAACGACACCCCGGTGGAGGCGAGCACGGCCAGCGTCACCCCGAGGAAGCTGCTGGCCGGCGTCTGGGCGTAGATCGCGATGATCGAACCGGGCGCGGCCGGGGCCCGCAGCCCCGAACCGAACAGCACATTGATGAAGACGCCGGTCATGCCGCCGAGGATGGTGGCCACGATCAGCTTCGGCTTCATCAGCACGTACGGGAAGTAGATCTCGTGGATACCGCCGAAGAATTGGATGATCGCCGCGCCCGGCGCCGACGCGCGCGCCGCGCCGCGGCCGAACACCATGAAGGCCAGCAGGACGCCGAGGCCAGGGCCGGGGTTGGTCTCGAGCAGGAACAGGATGGACTTGCCGGTCTCCAGTGCCTGGGTGGTGCCCAGCGGAGTCAGCACGCCGTGGTTGATGGCGTTGTTCAGGAACAACACCTTGGCCGGCTCGATGAGCAGCGATGTCAGGGGCAGCAGGTCGTTGTCGACCAGGAAGTTCACCGCGTTGCCCGCGCCCTTGGTGAACGCTTCGACGATCGGCCCGATGCCGAAGAACCCGAAGACGGCCAACAGCAGCCCGAGGATGCCGGCCGAGAAGTTGTCCACCAGCATCTCGAAGCCGGGCCGGATCTTGCCCTCCCACAGCGCATCCAGTCTCTTCATGCAGTAACCGCCGAGCGGGCCCATGATCATGGCGCCCATGAACATCGGCACGTCGGCACCGGTGACCACGCCCATGGTGGCGATCGCGCCGACCACCGCACCGCGGTTGCCGTGCACCATCCGCCCACCGGTGTAGCCGATGAGGATCGGCAGCAGGTAGGTGATCATCGGGCCGACGATTCCGGCGCCGTCGAAGTCACCCCAGCCGCCGATTCTGGCGACCCAGCCACTGGGATCCTGCAGGGTGTGGAAGATGCCGGTGAGCCAGCCGGCCTTGATGAACAGGGCGGTGATCAGGCCCCAGGCGATGAACGCGCCGATATTCGGCATGACCATGTTCGACAGTGCGGTGCCCAATTTCTGCACCCGCACGCGCGCGCCGCCGCGCGGTGTCCCGCCGGACGGCGCTGCAGGGGTTTCGACCAGGGACATGCTGACCTCCGGGTTGTCTCGGTGCCTGCCGGCGCGTGGGTGACGCCGGTCACATGCTGCAAGTTAACCGCACAACCGGGCATGATTGCAAGCAATCAGACGCAAATGGGCACAAAAATGTGTGGAGTTATGACCGTTTTCCGGTTAGAGTCGATTCAGCATGTAACCCCCGACACAGGAGGACCGTCATGAAAGCCCTGCGCTACTACGCGCCTGAGGACGTCCGCCTGGAGGACGTGCCGGAACCGCAGTGCGGGCCCGACGAGGTCAAGATCCGGGTGCGCAACTGCTCCACCTGCGGCACCGATGTCAAGATCCTGCACAACGGGCACCAGAACCTGACGCCGCCGCGCACCCTCGGCCATGAGGTCGCCGGTGAGATCGTGGAGGTCGGCGCCGATGTCAACGCGACCTACGGCAGCCAGTGGCAGGCCGGCGACCGGGTGCAGGTCATCGCCGCCGTGCCGTGCGGCGAATGCCACGAGTGTCGCAAGGGCTGGATGGCGGTGTGCCAGAACCAGACGTCGATCGGCTACCAGTACGACGGCGGGTTCGCCGAATACATGATCGTGCCCCGCCAGGTGCTCAAAGTCGATGGGCTGAACCGGATTCCGGACAACGTCGGCTACGACGAGGCCTCGGCCGCCGAACCGTTCGCCTGCGCCATCAACGCCCAGGACCTGCTCGGCATCGAAGAGGGGGACACCGTCGTGGTGTTCGGAGCCGGGCCGATCGGCTGTATGCACATCCGCATCGCCCGCGGCGTGCACAAGTGCGGACCCGTGTACCTGGTGGACGTGAACGCCCCCCGACTGCAGATGTCCGCCGACGCGGTGTCCCCGGACGAGGTGATCAACGGTGCCGAGGTGGACGTCGTGGCCCGCGTCATGGAGCTGACCGGCGGACGCGGCGCCGACGTCGTCATCACCGCCACCGCCGCCAACATCACCCAGGAACAGGCCATCGCGATGGCGGCCCGCAACGGCCGGATCTCGTTCTTCGGCGGCCTGCCGAAGACCAACCCGACCATCACCTGCGACTCCAACGTCGTGCACTACCGCCAGTTGCACATCCACGGCGCCAACGGCTCGGCGCCGATCCACAACAAGCGTGCCCTGCAGTACATCTCGACCGGCCAGGTGCCGGTCAAGGACCTCATCACCCGGCACATCCCGATCGACAACGTCCTGGACGCGTTCGACATCGTCCAGAAGGGCGAGGCGATCAAGGTCACCGTCGAGCCGAGCACGGTGGCCGTCGGCGCCGCCGGTTAGTCAGCCGCCCACCGCCGTCAGATAGCCGGCCAGGGCCAGCACGCACGCCACCCCGCACAAGACCATCGTGCCGAGCGCCCATGGCCATCCCCGCGCCCGGCGCACCAGCGCCACGACGGTCACCACGGTCCCGGCGACGGCGAGCAGTGCCGCCACACCGAAGCCCGTCATCGCCGCGGTCACGCCGGCGTCGATATCGCAGGTGGCCGGCGGGCAGTAGTCGGTGAACGCCATCATGAACACGCCCAGCACGGCGGCCGTGCTGCCGCCGGCATAGGTCAGTACCAGCAGGGTGACGGACACCCCGAGGTCGATACCCGAACGCGGCGGCCGCACCGGCGGGGGCGCCGGGTTCGGCGAGTAGCCGTACGTCATGAGCGGTGACTCTAGCCCGGCGATGCGACGCGCGCGGCCGTGATTGGACCCGCACAATCGCCGCGACGCGTAACGTGTTGGCGCGCGGTCAAATCGAGCGGACGGGAGCCGATGCGCCACTACTACACCGCAGATGCGATCCGAGCCGCCGAGGCGCCGTTGCTGGCAGCCCTGCCCGACGGTGTACTCATGCGGCGTGCCGCCTACGGGCTGGCCTCGGCGATCGCGCGGGAATTGCGCGCCCGCTCCGGTGCGGTGTGCGGCCGGCGGGTGTGCGCCGTGGTCGGCTCCGGCGACAACGGCGGTGACGCCCTGTGGGCAGCCACCTTCCTGCGCCGCCGCGGTGTCGCGGCCACCGCCGTGCTGCTCAACCCACAGCACACCCACCCCGCGGCGCTGGCAGCATTCCGCCGGGCCGGCGGGCGCACCGTCGACGAGATCCCGGCGGCGACGGATCTGGTGATCGACGGGGTCGTCGGCATCTCCGGCCGGGGCCCGCTGCGCCCCGCCGCGGCCGAGGTCTTCGGTGCCAGCGCCGCACCGGTGGTCGCCGTCGACATCCCCAGTGGTGTCGATGTACACACCGGGGCCGCCGACGGGCCCCATGTCACGGCCGCGCTGACCGTGACGTTCGGCGGCTACAAACCCGTACATGCGCTCGGCGAATGCGGTCGCGTCGAACTCGTCGACATCGGTCTGGAACTGCCGCCCAGCGCGGTGCGCGGACTCGAGGCCGCCGACGTCGCCGCGCGGTGGCCGGTGCCGGGGCCGCACGACGACAAGTACACCCAGGGGGTGACCGGCATCCTGGCCGGCTCGGCCACCTATCCGGGGGCGGCCATCCTGTGCACCGGTGCGGCCGTGGCCGCCACCTCGGGAATGGTGCGCTACGCCGGTAGCGCAGCCGCGAACGTGGTGACCCGCTGGCCCGAGGTGGTGGCCGCGCCCCGGCCCGAAGCCGCCGGCCGGGTGCAATCGTGGGTCGTCGGGCCGGGGCTGGGTACCGACGAATCCGCCACCGAGGCGTTGCGTTTCGCGCTGGCCACCGAGCTGCCGGTGATCGTCGACGCCGACGCGTTGACGCTGCTGGCCGGTCAACCAGAGCTGGTGGAAAGGCGTTCCGCACCAACCGTTCTCACCCCGCACGCCGGGGAGTATCAACGGGTGGCCGGCCATCCCGTCGGGCCGGACCGGGTCGCCGCGGCGCGTGAGCTGGCCGAGCGGCTCGGCGCCACCGTGCTGCTCAAGGGCAACGTCACCGTCATCACCGACGGCGAGACCACCTATCTCAACCCCGCGGGCCAATCCTGGGCTGCGACAGCGGGATCCGGCGATGTGCTGTCCGGGATCATCGGCGCGTTGCTGGCTTCCGGCCTGCCGCCCACCGAGGCCGCCGGGATGGCGGCGTACGTGCATGCGCGCGCCGCCGGATTGTCCGCCGCCGACCCCGGACCGCGCGCGGTGCCGACGTCGGCGGAAGGCATTCTGGCCCATCTTCGTTCATCCGTCGCGCAACTCTAGAAGGGACCCCCATGCCAGCACGGCACACGCCAGGACCGTCCATCTCACCGGCCTACACCGGTCGGTTGTCCACCGACCCGGTGCCGTCACTGCGGCTGCCTGACGATTCGATGGAGGCCGAGGCGGCCTACCGCTTCATCCACGACGAGCTGATGCTCGACGGCAGCTCCCGGCTGAACCTGGCCACCTTCGTCACCACGTGGATGGAACCCGAGGCCGACAAGCTGATGGCCGAGACGTTCGACAAGAACATGATCGACAAGGACGAATACCCGGCCACCGCGGCCATCGAGTCGCGCTGTGTGGCCATGGTGGCCGACCTGTTCCACGCCGAGGACCTGCGCGACGACGACCCGGCCACGGCGGTCGGGGTGTCCACCATCGGTTCCAGCGAGGCCGTCATGCTGGCCGGGCTGGCGCTGAAGTGGCGGTGGCGGGACAAGGTCGGCAAAGACTGGAAGACCCGCACCCCCAACCTGGTGCTGGGCTCCAACGTGCAGGTGGTCTGGGAGAAGTTCTGCCGGTACTTCGACGTCGAACCGCGCTACCTGCCGATGGCGCGGGACCGCTACGTCATCACGCCCGAGCAGGTGGTCGCGGCCGTCGACGAGGACACCATCGGTGTGGTCGGCATCCTGGGTACCACCTTCACCGGCGAGTTGGAGCCGATCGCCGAGATCTGCGCGGCGCTGGACACGCTCGCCGCGGCCGGCGGTGTCGATGTTCCCGTGCACGTGGACGCGGCCAGCGGCGGCTTCGTGGTGCCGTTCCTGCATCCGGACCTGCAATGGGATTTCCGGCTGCCGCGGGTGGTTTCGATCAACGTCAGCGGCCACAAGTACGGGCTGACCTATCCCGGTATCGGATTCGTGGTGTGGCGCAACAAGGACCACCTGCCCGAGGACCTGGTGTTCCGGGTCAACTACCTCGGCGGCGACATGCCCACCTTCACCTTGAACTTCTCCCGGCCGGGGAATCAGGTGGTGGGCCAGTATTACAACTTCCTGCGGCTGGGCCGTGCCGGATACACCCAGGTGATGCAGTGCCTGTCGCAGACCGCGCGGTGGCTGGGCGATCAACTGCGGGCCAGTGAGCATTTCGAGGTGATCACCGACGGGTCGGCCATCCCGGTGATCAGTTTCCGGCTCAAGGGCGAACCGGGCTACACCGAGTTCGACCTCTCGCACGCGCTGCGCGCCTACGGCTGGCAGGTGCCGGCGTACACCATGCCCGAGGGCGCCGAGGACGTCACCGTGCTGCGGGTGGTGGTCCGGGAAGGCTTCTCGGCCGACTTGGCCCGCGCGCTCAAGGAGGACACCATCACCGCCCTGCGGCATCTCGACGAGCTCAAGCCCAACGGCCACTTCGACGAGGTGCAACCGTTCGCGCACTGAAACTGTGACGGTGTGCCGTGTGACGTGGGCATGTGATCGGCATCTCCGCCGATCCTCGCAAACCGGCCCACGTTCGCGGGCATGCGAAAATGGTGGCGATGCAGACAACCGATGTTCTCGGCGCACAGGCCCTCATCGATCTCGATGCGGTCGCCCACAACGTGGGCGTTCTGCGGGAGCACGCCGGGTCCGCCGAGGTGATGGCGGTGGTCAAGGCCGACGGATACGGGCATGGCGCGACGCCGGTGGCCAGGGCGGCGCTGGCCGCGGGGGCCGCAGAGCTCGGGGTGGCCACCGTCGACGAAGCGCTCGCCCTGCGCCACGACGGCATCAGCGCACCGATCCTGTCCTGGCTGCACGCGCCCGGCACCGATTTCGGGCCGGCGGTGGCCGCCGACGTTCAGATCGCGGTGTCCTCGCTGACACAGATCGAGGACGTGCTGGACGCGGTACGGCGCACCGGGGTGCCCGCGGTGGCGACCCTGAAGGTCGACACCGGGATGACCCGCAACGGGGTGGCCGCCGCCGACCTGCCGGCGGTGCTGACCGCGCTGGGCCGCGGAGCCGCCGACGGTGCGCTGCGACTGCGCGGCATCATGAGCCACCTGGCCAACGGCGACGACCCGGCCCACCCGGAGGCCACCGACCGGCAGGCCGAGCGCTTCGACGCCATGCGCGCCACGGCGCGCGCGGCCGGGGTCGACTTCGAGATTGCGCACCTGTGCAGCTCGCCGGGCGCGATGACGCGCCACGACCTGGCCTACGACATGATCCGGCCCGGTATCGCGCTGTACGGCCAGAGCCCCATCCCCGCACTCGGTGCCATGGGGTTGCGGCCCGCGATGACCCTGAAATGCCCTGTCGCACTGATCCGTTCCGTACCGGCCGGGGAAGGCGTGTCGTACGGGCACACCTGGGTGGCACCGCACGACACCACGCTGGCGTTGCTGCCCATCGGCTACGCCGACGGCGTGTACCGCCCGCTCAGCGGCCGGCTCGAGGTGCTGATCAACGGCCGCCGCCGGCCCAACGTCGGCCGGATCTGCATGGACCAATTCGTCGTCGACCTCGGTCCCGGCGCGCCCGACGTGACCGTCGGTGACGAGGCGATCCTGTTCGGCCCCGGGGACAACGGGGAACCCACGGCGCAGGATTGGGCCGATCTGCTGGGCACCATCAACTACGAGGTGGTCACCAGCCCGCGCGGCCGCGTCACCCGGGTCTACAAGGGCGAGGCGGGCTGACCCCGGTGACCGACGACGATGCTCGGCCGCACCCGGACCGGGGCACGGTGCCCTGGCTGGCCGGCCTCGCCGGACTGGCGGCGGTCGGCTCGGTGGCCGGGGTGTCGGTCGCGCGGTCGGTGGGCCGGCGGGTCGGCGCTGACGACCCGTACGCGGACGAGGATTTCGAACTTCTGCACGCCGATCGCAGCGCGGTGGTCACCACGCCCGACGGCGTGCCGCTCGCGGTGCGTGAGGTGGGCCCGCCCGACGCGCGGCTGACGGTGGTGTTCGCCCACGGGTTCTGTCTGCGTATGGGCGCGTTCCACTTTCAGCGGGCGCGGCTGGCGCAGCAGTGGGGCGATCAGGTGCGGATGGTGTTCTACGACCAGCGCGGCCACGGGCTGTCCGGGGATGCCCCGCAGGACACCTTCACCGTGCCGCAGCTGGGGCAGGATCTGGAATCGGTGTTGGCGGTGATGGCCCCGCGCGGGCCCGTCGTGCTGGTCGGCCACTCCATGGGTGGCATGACGGTGTTGTCGCACGCCCGCCAATTCCCGAAGCAGTACGGCGGCCGGATCGTCGGTGTTGCGCTGATAGCCTCTGCCGCCGAAGGGGTTTCGCGCTCACCATTGGGTGAGATCCTGAAGAACCCGGCCCTTGAGGCGGCCAGGTTCGCCGTCCGGTACGCGCCGACGGTGGTCAACCGTGGCCGCGGTGCCGCGCGCTCGATGCTGGGGCCGGTGCTGCGCGCCGCGTCGTACGGTGACGAGAAGGTCAGTCGCAGTGTCGTGGCGTTCTCCCAGCGGATGATGCACGAAACCGCGATGACCACCATGGTCGGTTTCCTGCACGCGCTGGAGGTGCATGACGAGCGGGCGGCGTTGACGACGCTGGCCAAGATCCCGACGCTGATCGCCTGCGGTGACCATGATCTGCTTACCCCGATGGAGTACTCGCAGGAGATGGCGATGGCACTGCCGAAGTCGGAGCTGGTGATCGTCGAGGGCGCCGGTCACCTGGTGCAGTTGGAGCAGCCCGAGGTGATCGACGACGCGCTGGTGCGCCTGGTGGAGCGGGCCACCCCGTCGAGGCTGGTCGCGCTGACCCGGCGGCTGAAGGAGCGGGCCTGGTATGGCTGAGCGGGAGGACGGCACCGCGGCGCTGGCCACCGAAGCCGACACCATCGCGCTCGGGGTGCGGCTGGGGGCGCAGTTGCGTGCGGGTGACGTGGTGGTGCTGGCTGGGCCGCTGGGTGCCGGGAAGACGGTGCTGGCCAGGGGAATAGCCCGGGCCATGGATGTCGATGGGCCGGTCACCTCGCCCACGTACGTGTTGGCCCGGGTGCATCCGGCCCGCCGAGCCGGCGCGCCCGCGTTGATCCACGTGGATGTCTACCGGCTGCTGGATCAGACCGATGACATTCTGGGCGAACTGGATTCGCTGGATCTGGACACCGACCTGGAGGATGCGGTGGTGGTGGTCGAATGGGGTGAAGGGCTGGCCGAGCGGTTGTCCGACAACCATCTGGACATCCGGTTGGAGCGCGACGCCGACACCGACACCCGCACCGCGACGTGGCAGTGGAGCAGGGCATGACTCTGGTCCTGGCCATCGACACCGCCACGCCTGCCGTCACCGCCGGCGTCGTCCTCGTCGGCGACGAGGACACGACCTTGGCCGAGCGGATCACCGTCGACGCCCGCGCGCATGCCGAATGCCTGACCCCGAATGTGCTTGCCGCCCTTGCCGACAGCGGCAGATCGATGGCCGACCTGGAGGCCGTGGTGGTCGGGTGTGGTCCGGGCCCGTTCACCGGCCTGCGGGTGGGAATGGCCACCGCGGCGGCCTACGGTCATGCGCTGGGCATCCCGGTGTTCGGGGTGTGCAGCCTGGACGCCATCGGCCGGGCGACCCGCGGCGAGGTGCTGGTGGTCACCGACGCCCGGCGTCGTGAGGTCTATTGGGCGCGGTACCGCGACGGTGTGCGCGTCGCGGGCCCGGAGGTCCATGCCGCCGCGGACGTGCCCGTCGACGGGCTCGACGCGGTGGCCGCTTCCCCTGCGCACGCCGCCGCTTTCGGTCTACCGGTGATCGGCCCCGAGTACCCGTCGTCGGCCGAACTCGCTGCGGTGGTGGCGGATTGGACTGTCGAACCCGAGCCGCTGGTACCGCTGTACCTGCGCCGCCCGGACGCCAAGTCGCTGGCCGAACGGGGTTTGGCGTGACGGTGATCGACGCGCTGACCCCGCTGGATGCGGATCGCTGCGCCGAGCTCGAAGCCCAACTGTTCGCCGGTGACGATCCGTGGCCGCCGTCGGCATTCCTCCTGGCCCTGGAGGCCAAACACAACCATTACGTGGCCGCGCGCGACGGCGGCCGGCTGGTGGGCTATGCCGGCATCGCCCGGCTGGGCCGGATCCCGCCCTTCGAGTACGAGGTGCACACCATCGGTGTGGACCCGGACTACCAGGGCAACGGGATCGGCAGGATGCTGCTGGCCGATCTGCTGGACTTCGCCGATCGGGGTGTGGTGTTCCTGGAGGTGCGCACCGACAACGACGCGGCGATCAACCTCTACGAGAGCGTCGGTTTCGTCACCGTGGGATTGCGCAAGCGGTACTACAAGGTCAGCGGCGCCGACGCCTACACCATGAAGCGAGATCCCAGATGATCGTGTTGGCCATCGAAAGTTCCTGTGACGAAACGGGAGTCGGTATTGCCCGGCTGGCGGACGGCACGGTCACGCTGCTGGCTGACGAAGTCGCCTCCAGTGTCGACGAGCATGCCCGCTTCGGTGGCGTGGTGCCCGAGATCGCGTCCCGCGCGCATCTGGAATCGCTCGGCCCGACCATGCGCCGGGCGCTGGAAACCGCCGGGGTGAGCCGGCCCGATGTGGTGGCCGCGACCATCGGACCCGGCCTGGCCGGCGCGCTGCTGGTCGGCGTCGCTGCGGCCAAGGCGTACGCGGCAGCCTGGGGTGTGCCCTTCTATGCGGTGAACCACCTGGGCGGGCATCTGGCCGCCGACGTGTACGACCACGGCCCGCTGCCGGAATGCGTCGGTCTGCTGGTGTCCGGCGGGCACACCGAGCTGCTGCACGTGCGCTCGCTGGGGGAACCGATCGTGGAACTGGGCAGCACGGTCGACGACGCTGCGGGGGAGGCCTATGACAAGGTGGCCCGACTGCTGGGCCTGGGCTACCCGGGCGGGCGGCCCTTGGACGAGTTGGCCCGCACCGGTGACCCGGCGGCGATCGTGTTCCCGCGCGGGATGACCGGACCGCGCGATGATCCGTATACCTTCAGTTTCTCCGGCCTGAAGACAGCGGTGGCTCGCTACCTGGAGCGCAATGCCGATTTTTCGGCCGCGGATGTGGCGGCCGGGTTCCAGGAGTCGGTCGCCGACGTGCTGACCGCGAAGGCGGTGCGGGCGGCCACCGATCTGGGGGTGTCGACACTGCTGATCGCCGGCGGGGTCGCCGCGAATTCGCGGGTCCGGGAGCTGGCCGAAGAACGCTGTGCGGCAGCCGGTTTGACGCTGCGCGTGCCGCGGCCGCGGCTGTGCACCGACAACGGTGCCATGATCGCGTCGTTCGCCGCGCATCTGATCGATGCCGGGGCGCCGCCGTCCTCGCTGGCCGTAGCCAGCGATCCGGGCCTGCCGGTGGTCAAGGGGCAGGTGGCCTAGTTGACCGACGGTGGTGGCTGCGGTTGGAACGGGTTGTACCACCACCATTGGGCGCGTTCCCCGGTCGGGCCTTTGTAGGGGTTGACGCTTGGTGGCGGGGTGGTCGGGGGGTGTGCGAGTGATCCGCGGTGCAGTGGTTGTCCGTCGGTGTCGGTGACGGCGAGCTGGTGGGCGGGGCCGGTGATGGTGATCTGGCCGCGGTGATGCATGCGGTGATGCCGTGGGCACAGCAGGACCAGGTTGTCCAGGTCGGTGGGTCCGCCGTCCTCCCAATGGACGATGTGATGGGCGTGCAGTCCCCGACTGGCGGCGCAGCCGGGGACCACGCAGTGCCGGTCGCGGTGTTCCAGGGCGCGGCGCAGCCGGCGGCTGATGGTGCGGGTGGACCGTCCGGCCCCGATCGGGCGGCCGTGGCGCTCGAACCAGACTTCGCAGGTGGCGTCACAGAGCAGGTAGTTGCGTTCCTGGTCGGTGAGGATCGGCCCGAGGTGCAGGGCGGCGGGCCGGTCGACGTCGACGTGCACGATGACGGTGGTGTGCTGGCCGTGTGGGCGGGCTGCGGCGTCGGTGTCCCAGCCGGCTTCGACCAGGCTCATGAACGCGTCCACCCGGGTCGGAAAATCCGTACCGTCGTCGGCGGCGTGTTCGGCGATCAGCGCGTCGTGACGGGATTGCACGGCGGCGTCGAGTTTGGCGGCGTCGAGCCGCGGCAGCGTGATCCGATAGGTGGTGTACTCGCCGTGCTCGGTCTTGGTGATCTGCGGCTCAGGTTCGGGCTTGCCTTTCGGCTGCGGGCGGGGCGCGAAATTGATCGCGGTGCGCAGCTGGCTGACGGTGGCCGAAAGGGCGAGTTCGGCGTAGTGCTCATCGGATCCGTCGGCGGCGCGTTCGGCGATCACCCCGACCTGATCCAGTGAGAGCTTGCCCTCCCGCATGCCTTCGGCGCAGCGGGGAAAGTCGTCGAGGCGGTGCGCGACGGCGACCATGACCTCGGCGTTGCGTTCGGACATGCCCGTCTTCCATGCCACCAGTGCGTTGATGGAGCGCGCGCCCGTCATGCCGCCCAGTTCGTCACGGTCGATCTCGGCGATGATCTCGACCAACCGGCTGTCGATGGCGTTGCGCTGGCCCATCAGCTCGGCGACCTCACCGAACAGCACCTCCAGGCGCTCCTTCGGAGACGCCAAAGATGCTGCGGTGGTGGACATATCGACATTATTGCAGTGGGGTCCGACAAGTCGGGACCATGGCGGCGGCCCCTGGGTTAGGGTGGCCCGATGGCGGACCCGCAGGACAAATCGGCCATTGCCGAGTTGCTCTACACCTATGCCGAACTGATCGATGCGGGTGATTTCGACGGCGTCGGGACACTGCTGGGGCGTGCATCGTTCGGCGGCCCGGCCTCCGGTTCGGTGTCGGGGGCCGAGAACATCGCCCGGCTGTTTGCGGCGACCACACGGCGCTATCCCGAGCACGGCAACCGCCCGCGCACCCGCCATCTGGTGTTGAACCCGATCATCGATGTCAGCGACGACGTCGCGACGGCACGGTCCACCTTCGTGGTGGTTCAGCACACCGAGACGGTGCCGCTGCAGCCGATCGTGGTGGGCCGCTACGCCGACGCCTTCGCCCGCGATGCCGGCGGGTGGTACTTCACGCAGCGGCTGGTGGATGTCGAGATGGTGGGGGATGTGTCCGCCCATCTGAATGTCGACCCGGCAGCGTACGGACGGTAACCGGCGGCGGCTCAGCCGGTTTCGCTGCGCCGCCGCGCGACGGCGGTGTCGGAGAATTCGGGTCGTTCGCGCAGGTGCCAGCCTGCCGGGACCGTGTGGGTGTTGTAGTAGTGCTGGAAGAGTTCGATGGCTTCGGTTGCGGTGAGGACTTCGGCGGGGCGGACGCGGTATTCGTTGTCGCCGTTGTGGATGGTTTCGGTTTCGGTGTTTTCTGTGGCGGCTTCGGGGCGGCCGATGGTGTAGAGCCGGTGCACGCCCGCCTTATCGCGTTGTTTGATCTCGACGGTCAGTCGGTCGGGGGCGACGCCGGTGGTCTGGATCCACTCGGTGGGGTGGACGTCCTCGTCATAGGTGGCATCCGGGGGGAGCGGATAGATGGAGTACGACGTGTACTTGCCGTCGCCGAGTCGATTGATCCCGGCGGCCAGTTGACCCGGGATCTGCTCCGTGAAATTGCTCATCCATCCTGACGAGCGGTTCGATTTACGGATGTACGAGGGTCGAGGAAGCCTCATATGCCCTTTCGCGGTTTCTCCTGGGTCTTCGTCGCCTTGGCGCGCTTGTCTCCGACCGGTGCCCGCCCCCGCGCCGTGGTTTCATCACCTTTCGCCGCTTGGTTTTTCAGGTGTTCTTCGACTGCGGTGTCGGAGAATTCTGGTTGTTCGCGCAGGTGCCAGCCGGCGGGGACCGTGTGGGTGTCGTAGTAGTGCTGGAAGAGTTCGATGGCTTCGGTGGCGGTGAGGACTTCGGCGGGGCGGACGCGGTATTCGTTGTCGCCGTTGTGGATGGTTTCGGTTTCGGTGTTTTCTGTGGCGGCTTCGGGGCGGCCGATGGTGTAGAGCCGGTGCACGCCGGCGTTGTCGCGTTGTTTGATCTCGACGGTCAGTCGGTCGGGGGCGACGCCGGTGGTCTGGATCCACTCGGTGGGGTGGACGTCCTCGTCATAGGCGGCGTCCGGGGGGAGCGGGTATATCGATGTGGACGTGTACCTGCCGTCGCCCAGACGCTTGATTATCGCGGCGATCTGCCCGGGAATTTCCTCGGTGAATTCGCTCATCCATCCGCAACCTCGGTTGGTCTTCTGGATGTGGGTGGGTCGTTCAAGTCTCATTCGCCTGGCACCGTTTCGACGCGAACCCTGGTGATCTTCACGGTTTCCACTACCCCTTGCTCGTTGGTGATGGTGACGTATGCCGGATTGGTCGGGGAGACCTGACTGTCGAAGGCACGTTGGCCCGGCGAGAGTGATGCGCCACCCGATTTGACCTCGATGCCTTCGTACGTGCCGTCGGGTAGACGGCCCAAGCCATCGTAGAACCGCCCGCCGCTCGCACCGCCTTCCACCGTCGCTTTGCGTTGCTCTGTGGTCACCCAGCGCCCCGGATTGCGATCCTCGTAGTTCTCGATACCCTCGGCCTCCCGTTGCCGCGCGTATCCGCCGCCTTGCCGTCCGGTGATGTGCCCGTACGGGTCTCGCCCGTCGCCGCGATCGACGCCCTCGCCAGGGCGCCCGACGTGGGCGTGCATCACGATCACGCCGTTCTCAGCGACATGCTGAGACAAGTCCAGCGCGCCGCCCCCGGCAATCGTGGCTCCGCCGGCCATCAGCCCCGCGCCAGCGAGGTTGAGGGGAACACCCCCGATGGCGCCCACACCGGTGGCGTCGAGCAGCACACCGGGCACCTCGAGCCCGGCGCCCAGTCCCATCATGGCGGCGCCGCCGACCATCGCGGCCGCATCGAGCGGATTGTGCAGGGCCGCGTTGCCGAAACTCGCAGCGCCGTTCACCACATCGGCGAGCACGTTGTACGCGGCGTCGCCGAACTGCTCCAACTCCAGCTTCAGGTATTGGCCCATCGCCGAGATCACGGCCTCGGCGGCGGCCACGATCGGAGCCAGCAGTTGAGCCAGGGCCGACACCTCGGCCTTGAAGTTGTCGATCACAACGCGGATATCGTCGGCGATCTTCTTGATCTCGTCGTTGTCGTCGCCGGTGAGGAGGTCCCACACCTCACGAATCCCGGTGAGCGGATTGACGACACGCGATAGCAGATCGAGTATCGCGGCGTGGACCGCGTCGATCTTCCCGGCGTAGTCGACCAGGTTCGATGACATGGTGACGCACTGATTGAACAGGGTTGTCGAGTTGGTGCTCGACGCGTTGACGGCTTGGCCGATCTTCGCGCCTTCCGGGATGTGCTGCCCCGCAACGACGCCGAATGCGCCGATCATCTCCGCCTCGGTGGCCAGGAAGGCCGAGCCGGCAGCGGACCAGGCTTCGGCGGCCGCGCGCAGCCGACCGGAGTCTCCGTTCGGCCAGATCATGCCCAGAAACGGCTCGACGAGTGCCCAGCCCGGTGGAGCGCTGTCGAAGTTGCCCTGTGCCGACGGGGCCAGTGGTGCACTGGCCGGTGGTGTCGGCGTCACTGCCGGGAGCGGCGGTCCGCCGTTGCCGTGCGTGTTGGATGCGACCTCGGCGAGCGAGTAGTTCACCGCGCTGGTGCGGACCGCGTCACCGGTGCGTGCCATGCCATTGGTGAGATCGATCATCGCTTCGAATAGCGACTTGGCCGACGTGTCATAAGCGCGGCCGTGGACGACGCCGGCGGGATCGTTCCCGCACATTCCGGCGGAGCCGGCCAGCGCTCCGCTGAGAACACCTACTGCCTTGGCGAGGTCACCGGCCTGGGCGGTCATGGTCTGACCGGCGCCGTCCAGTGCTTTCGGGTCGACGACGATCGGCGGTGCCATCGCCGGTCACGACCACATGGTCATGTTGGCCCGGGCGGCACCGGTGTAGTTCCGGTGCGCCTTACTGCCGGCCTCGTGTAGGTCCTTGAGGGCGTCGCGCATCTGCTGCGCGCCCTCGGTCCAGCGGCGGTGCGCATCGGCCTGCGCTGCTGCCGCCGCTCCGTGCCAGGACACATGAAGAGTCTCGACCTGCCGATCGACGTCGACGATCATGACCTCGATCCGCTTCTCGAAGTCCTCGATCCGTGCCACGATCGCCATCAACTCGTCCGTGTTGACCCCGAACTCGTCGGACACCTCACACCTCACCTGCGTCGCCCGACAAGGCTGCGGCCCCGGCCTCGTCCTGCCGCCGGTAAGCGGTGGCGGCCGTGCCCAGCAGGTTGGCCATCTCGGACAGGCCCGCGTGCACCTGCATCGCGCCCTCGTGCCAGCGCCAGAATGACTGTGCGAAGGAACCGCTGGACAACCCGGTCCATCCGCTACCCACGAACCCGGAGACCTCGGCATCCAGTGCCTGCAGTCCACTGATCAGTTCATCCGCGCGCGCCGAGACGGCCGCTGATAAGCGCTGCACGTCGTCGGGTGAAACCCCCAGTACTCCATCCCCCGTCATGTTTTCACCGTAGGGCGGGTTCCCTGGAAGACCGCTGGGAATTTGGCCGCGGGACCGGATTGTCGAATCGACCGATGGCGCCCGGGCTCGCGCAATCAGAGCCCATCCTTGAGTGCTAGCACTCGCGTGTATAGAGTGCTAGGTGGCAGCGGCCAACCCCAGCGCCGGCACCCGCGACGACGGAGCGAGGGCACGGACGTATGCCGAACACCTGAAAAACCGAGGACCCGGGAAAACCGGACTCATACCCAAACAAGTGGAGGGCTCCATCGTGGCGAGCGTGAACATCAAGCCACTCGAGGACAAGATCCTCGTTCAGGCCAACGAGGCCGAGACCACGACCGCTTCCGGTCTGGTCATCCCCGACACCGCCAAGGAGAAGCCGCAGGAAGGCACCGTCGTCGCAGTTGGCCCCGGCCGCTGGGATGAGGATGGCGAGAAGCGGATCCCCCTGGACGTTGCCGAGGGCGACACCGTCATCTACAGCAAGTACGGCGGCACCGAGATCAAGTATGGCGGCGAGGAGTACCTGATCCTCTCGGCCCGCGACGTGCTGGCTGTCGTCTCCAAGTAACAAGCACTCGTGTCCCGCCCCGGAGATCCCCGTATCCGTACGGGCGATATCCGGGGCGGTATGCGTTTCTCTCCCCGGGCGAGCGAAGCGACGGGGAATTCAGACCCCCGGGCGAGCGAAGCGACGGGGAATTCAGCCCCCCGGGCGAGCGAAGCGACGGGGAATTCAGACTCAGAAGGACATTTATGAGCAAGCAGATCGAATTCAACGAGACTGCGCGCAGGGCCATGGAGGCCGGTGTCGACAAGCTTGCCGACGCCGTCCGGGTGACCCTGGGACCGCGCGGCCGGCACGTGGTGCTGGCCAAGGCCTTCGGTGGACCGGTCGTGACCAACGACGGTGTCACCATCGCCCGTGAGATCGACCTCGAGGATCCGTTCGAGAACCTCGGCGCCCAGCTGGTCAAGTCGGTGGCCACCAAGACCAACGACGTCGCCGGTGACGGCACCACCACCGCCACCGTGCTGGCGCAGGCCATCGTCAAGGCGGGGCTGCGCAACGTCGCGGCCGGTGCCAACCCGATCGCCCTGGGCTCGGGCATCTCCAAGGCCGCCGATGCCGTCTCCGAGGCGCTGCTGGCCGCGGCCACCCCGGTCTCGGACAAGAAGGCCATCGTCCAGGTCGCCACCGTCTCGTCGCGCGACGAAGAGGTGGGCGAACTGGTCGGTGAGGCCATCACCAAGGTCGGCCACGACGGCGTCGTCACCGTCGAGGAGTCCTCGACGCTGCACACCGAGCTGGAGGTGACCGAGGGCGTCGGCTTCGACAAGGGCTTCATCTCGGCCTACTTCGTCACCGACTTCGATTCCCAGGAGGCGGTGCTCGAGGATGCGCTGGTGCTGCTGCACCGCGACAAGATCAGCTCGCTGCCCGACCTGTTGCCGCTGCTGGAGAAGGTCGCCCAGGCCGGCAAGCCGCTGCTGATCGTCGCCGAGGACGTCGAGGGCGAGGCGCTGTCCACCCTGGTGGTCAACGCCATCCGCAAGACGCTCAAGGCCGTCGCAGTGAAGGCCCCGTTCTTCGGTGACCGCCGCAAGGCGTTCCTGGACGACCTCGCCATCGTCACCGGCGGCCAGGTCGTCAACCCCGATGTGGGCCTGCTGCTGCGCGAGGCCGGCCTCGAGGTGCTGGGCTCGGCCCGGCGCGTGGTGGTCACCAAGGACAGCACCGTGATCGTCGACGGCGGCGGCACCAAGGACGCCATCGTGGGCCGCGTTGCGCAACTGCGCAGCGAGATCGAGAACACCGATTCGGACTGGGACCGCGAAAAGCTGCAGGAGCGTCTGGCCAAGCTGTCCGGTGGCGTCGCCGTCATCAAGGTCGGCGCGGCCACCGAGACCGACCTGAAGAAGCGCAAGGAAGCTGTCGAAGACGCCGTCTCCGCGGCCAAGGCGGCCGTCGAAGAGGGCATCGTCACCGGTGGTGGCGCTGCGCTGGTGCAGGCCGGCGCTGCGCTAGACGCCCTGCGCAGCTCGCTGAGTGGCGACGAGCTGCTCGGTGTCGAGGTGTTCGCCAAGGCGCTGTCGGCCCCGCTGTTCTGGATCGCCACCAATGCCGGCCTCGACGGTGCCGTCGTCGTCGGCAAGGTAGCCGAGCTGCCCAATGGCCAGGGCTTCAACGCCGCCACGCTGACCTACGGCGATCTGTTCGCCGACGGCATCGTGGACCCGGTGAAGGTGACCCGCTCGGCGGTGCTCAACGCCGCATCGGTCGGGCGCATGATCCTGACCACCGAGACGGCTGTCGTGGAGAAGCCGGCCGAGGAAGAGGATCACGGGCACGGTCACCACGGCCACGCGCACTAGTTCGTAGCTCCGCGAAGCACCCCCGGTCCGCTTGGGCCGGGGGTGTTTTCGTGAGCAGATCGACCAGCGCACCGGCCAGCCGCATCCGGAGCGCGAATCTGTCCAACGGTGAGCGCTCGGCCTCTAGTCTCCGGGCATGGACCGCATCTGGCAGTGGGCGTGGGACCGGTTCGGAGCCCGACATCGCTGGGCGGGGCTGGCCGTCGTAGTGCCGGCAGGAGTGCCGGTCTACCTCTTCTGGTCGTTCCTCATCGTCGCCCTCGAAAGGTCCCGGCACTACGTCGAGGCAGCCGTCGTCACGCTCGTCATCCTGCTGTGGCTCAATGTGTATGCGGCTTTCGCCGATCGCAAGCGCTACCGTCCGGTCGAGCAATGGGTGGCCGGCCACGACGTCGATCGGGCAACGGCGCTGAAGGCCACATACACCTTCGCCAGGAGCGCGGCTGCCCGCGTGCTGTGGTTGGGCGCGGTCGGGTTCGCACTGATGTCGATCGCCGTCGGTGCAATCGCCGGAGCGGGCGGACCGCGACTTGCGCAGTATGGGCTGCTGGGCGCGGCGATCGGGACCGTGACGTATCTGATCAGTGTGCACAGCATCCTGGAGGCGACCGCTCGGCCGGCGCGGCTGGCGATCGCCGGCGACACGAGCATCGGGGACTCCTTGCCCCGCGCTCGCCCGACGATCGCCGCGTGGTCACGTATGACGGTGCTGGGGACTGCGTTCATCTTCTCCGTCGAGAGCGCGATGTTGGCGTCCGCGATCGTGGGGGCCGGCCCGCAGCCACTTCTGTTCCTCGGGATCGGCGGTGCGATGACAGTCGGGTTCGGAGTCCCGTTGGCCGTCGGCGTCGGTTTCTCACCGTCGATGCGGCCGATCCGGGACCTCGCGGAGGGCACCGAACGGGTCGCGGCCGGGGACTACGGCAGGCGCGTACCGGTGGTTCAGGACGACGATCTCGGGGTGCTGGCGGCGTCGTTCAACCGCATGCAGGCGGGTTTGGCTGAGCGGCAACGACTTCAGGCGGCATTCGGCGCCTACGTCGACCCCGCTCTCGCTGCGCGGCTGCTCGAGCAGGGCGACGACGTGTTCACCGGCGAGCGCCGCGAGGTGACGGTGATGTTCGTGGACGTCCGCGACTTCACCCCGTTCGCCGAGGCGAACACCGCCGAGGACACCGTCGCGCGGCTCAACGCCCTGTTCGAGATCGTGGTGCCGGCGGTCGTCGACGCCGGCGGTCACGTCAACAAGTTCCTGGGCGACGGCGCGTTGGCTGTCTTCGGCGCTCCCGACGATCTCGCCGACCATGCCGACGCTGCGGTGAGCGCCGCCGTGCAGATCCAC
This sequence comes from Mycolicibacterium canariasense, assembly GCF_002101555.1. Taxonomy (GTDB): domain Bacteria; phylum Actinomycetota; class Actinomycetes; order Mycobacteriales; family Mycobacteriaceae; genus Mycobacterium; species Mycobacterium canariasense. The sequence continues at coordinate 34,060 of NZ_LQOL01000029.1, read as the reverse complement.
CGCCGCGTCGCCCAACGATTCGGCGGCGAGCTTCGGATCGGCATCGGGATCAACACCGGTTCGGTCATCGCCGGCACCATCGGCGCCGGTCCTCATCTCGAGTTCACCCTGATCGGCGATACGACCAATGTGGCTGCCCGCGTCGAGCAACTCACCAAGACCACCCGCGACGCGATCCTGCTCACCCAGGGGACCGTCGAAGCGCTGGTCTCTCGGCCGCCCGGACTCATCGACCGGGGATCGCACGCGTTGAAGGGCAAGTCAGCCCCGACCGTGGTCTTCGGCCTCGACCCGGTGCGGAGTCCTTAGCGGCTTGCCGTCCCCGCCGCGCCGGCTACGAACGTCACAGCGTGTCCGGACACAGATTGTGTTGGGCGGCCCGCACCAGCATGCGACCGATGGTGGCGTCGGCAGGATTCACCTGTGCGATCAAGTCATCGGATGATTGCCCCAGGTGCATCCGATTGCAGGCCATATAGCCCTGTGCCACGACGGCGGCGTCCGGCATCTGTTGGCCCGCGAAGAACAGACCCGGGAAGTTGTTGGCCCGGAGTTCGTTCAGAAACGACTGATCATCCGCGTGGGCCAGCGGTGTGCCGACAAGACCAGCCGCGAGCACTGCCGCGACCCCGATTCCCATGGCGAGCTGTTTGCGCATGTTCCCCCCGTTCTCCCCGCCGCGGTGCTGCCCCCGGCACCTGGTGATGTGTGTTCAACACTAAGGGTGTTCGGGCCCTGCGCGAAGCGGAAATCCACCGGGACGATGTGTACTGGCGACATGGATCTTGCCCCCGACGCGCAGCCGCTGGTGCTCGACGGCACCGAGCACCGGGTGAACCCTGGCTGCAATGTCTTCATCCCCGCTTTCGGCGAACACGGCATCAGGAACACCGGGGCCGACACATTGCGGTTCTTCTATGTCCTCTCGGCCGACGCCTTCGCCGACATCGAGTACATGTTCTCCTGACTCGTTTCGCCGAAGGCGATATCACCGGCGATATCGCCTTCCGGAAAGGACAGCGCCCGGCGTCAGAACGCCTGGTCGACGAAACCGTTGGTGGTGTTGACCTCGTCGTGGTTGTCGACGCTGTACTGCGGTCCGACCGGCGCCGCGGGAGCGGCCTGCGCGGGGGCCGCCAGGCCGAGCACGGTGGCGGTCATGCTGGTGGCGATCAGGGTGGCGAATCCGAACTTCTTCATGCCGATCATCTTCTTCTGTAGGTGTGTTTACCGAATCTGATCGTTGAAACCCGCTGTCCGCCAGTGTCATTCCACGCGGCAGCAACTGATCGACGGTTGGCAGTATCGGATCACCCGATGGTCAGCGGCGTCGGGCCCAGGGCGTCGACACCGTCCCGGGCGAAGCCGCCCCACAGCGCCCGCATCCTGCGCCCCAGCGTGCCGTCGATCGGGTGCGGGGTCGGACCGAGCATGGGGGCGTCCGCCCAGGCCTGCGGCGACCCCAACAGCAGTGGAAGGTCGATGCAGTGGCAGGCGCCCAGCGGCGCCTGCGGGGGAGCCCAGTCGACGCGGAAGGTCGCCGACCGTCCGCCCGCGCGAACCCAGGTGTCGGCGAATTCGATTGCAGGACAGCCGAACACGTGCTTGGTGAGGTTACGCCCGACACTCGCGGCGAGTAGCGCCCCTGGCGGGCCGAGGCGGCGTAGGCGGCGGCCCCGCGGGTCCATCGCCACGAAGGGCCGCCCATCGTCACGCGTGTAACCCACCAGGATCTCGATCCGGGACGCCGCGTCGGCGAGCCGCGCCGGGATCTCGCCGGCCGGCGGCAGCGGTGCCATCCCGACGGTGGGGGCAAACGGCATCAAGCCCAGCCGACCGAACCGCTGGGCGGCCTTGGCGACGGTGACCTGCGCGTCGAGCAGCTGAGCGACATCGGCTTCGAGTGCCGGCACCCCGCCCAGGGACGTCATCGCGGCATCGCGCATGGCGGCGGTCAGCTCCGAGCGGTCGGAGCGCAGCCCCAACGGGGCGCTGTGCAGGACGGCCCGGGTGAACAGGCCGGCGGACTCCTCACACAACATCAGCGCCAGCACCGAATCGCCGCCCGCCGACTGCCCGAAGATCGTCACCCGGGCCGGATCCCCGCCGAACGCGGCGATGTGGTCCCGAACCCAGCGCAGCGCACATAGCTGATCACGCAGGCCCAGATTCTGGGTCCGCCGATCGTGCAGGTTCAGATATCCGAAGATGCCCAGCCGGTAGGTGACCGTGACCACCACGACCTGTCCCTCGGCGGCCAGGGCGTGCGGATCGTATTTCGGCGACTCGCCGCCGCCGGACACGTAGGCCCCACCGTGGAACCACACCATCACCGGCAGCCGGTCGGCGCCGCTCGGTGCGGTGACGCTGAGCACCTGGCAGTGCTCACTCATCCGGAGGCCGCCGATCACCGGGCCGGTGGCGAACTCCAGCCGGGACGGCAACTGGGGGCAGGCCGGGCCGCGTGCGGTCGCGTCGATCAGCCCGGCGTCGGCCCTCACCACCTGCGGGGCGGCGAAACGCTCCGCCGTCGCATACCGGATGCCGCGAGCCACGGTCACGTCGTCGCTCTCGGTGACCAGCACCGAGGCGCCGCCGTGGTCGATGCGTCGGGTCCGCACGCGATCACCCTACGAAAAAGGCCCCCGGCCGGGCGGGCCAGGGGCGTCTCGACGCGTCGGTCAGAAGGCCTGACGGTGGCGGCTCCGAATGCTAGGGCTGCTGCCAGAACAGGAACGCGTAGGGATCCGGCTGCGACACCGGTTCGCTGAAGTTGGCGCTGTAGTCACCGGTGCCGGCACAAGTGGTGCCGGCGCGATCGCATACCGGCTGGGGCGCCGCGGAGGCGACGGGAGCCAGTCCGATGCCCACCGCGACGGCGGCTACGGCGATGCCCGATGCGCGAAAAACATTGACTTTCATGATGTTTCCTTCGAGATGGTCGGTGATGTGACCATCGTCGACCCAGGCCGGTGCCGGTGGCATCCTGGCTGGCCGCCGTCTGCACTACCGGGTAGCAGGTACTCACAGCTTGTTGCCAGCTGCGATGTGTGCAGGACCCCGGCCACGGGATGCTTGGCCCATCACATCGCCGCGCGCCACCACTGGAAGGTCTCACCATGAAGCTCACCACCGGATTCACGCTCGTCGCGGCCGGCCTGTCCGTCACGGCCCTGCTGGGGCCGCAGGCAACCGCCGCCGCTGCACCCTCATGCCCGGACGTGCAGGTGGTCTTCGCGCGGGGAACGTTCGAGGCGCCGGGAGTCGGCGCCACCGGCCAGGCATTCGTCGATGCACTCACCGCCGGGTTGCCCGGTGAATCGGTCAGCCCCTACGCGGTGAACTACCCGGCCTCACTGGATTTCGCCGAGGCCGCGCAGGGCGTCGCCGACGCCGCCAACACCATCGAGTCCACGGCCGCCAGCTGCCCGAATACCAAGATCGTGCTCGGTGGCTACTCCCAGGGCGCCGCGGTCGCCGCCTACACCACCGCCGACAACGTGCCGGCCGGATTCGTGCTGCCGGCCGGCCTTTCCGGTCCCATGCCGGCGTCGGTGGCCCCGCACGTCGACGCTGTGGTGTTGTTCGGCACCCCGTCGCCCCTGTTCCTCGGGCTTGCGGATCGCCAGGCGCCGCCCATCGAGATCGGCAGTCGTTACCAGTCCAAGACACTCGAACTGTGCGCGCCCGGCGACCCGGTGTGCTCACCGGGCATCAGCCTCGACCGGGCCGCGCACAGCGCCTACAAGGACAACGGAATGGCGGACCAGGCCGCGGATTTCGTGATCCGGCAGCTCGGCGCACCGGCACCAGCTGCTCAGCAGGCCGTATGACCGAAACGGCCGCCGCAACGAGGGGGAGGGGGCGTTGCGGCGGCCGTCGGTCGGGTGGGTCAGCTGGTGCTCATGCCTTTCCGAGCGTCACCTGGGCGGTCTGGGACGCACCCGAGGGATCCAGGTAGGTCAGCGCGACGCTGTCCCCGGGCGCCTTCGAACGCACCGCCGCCACCAGCGCCTCGGGCCCGTCGATCACCTGATCGTTGATCTTGGTGATCACCGCACCGTCCGGGATGCCCGCCGCAGCGGCCGGGCCGCCGTCGGCCACCCCGGCGATCGCGGCCCCGTTGTCGGACGTGGGGTTGGTGCTCAGCTGCACGCCGAGCGCTCCGTGGCTGGCCGTGCCGGTGGACACCAACTCGTCGGCGATGCGCTTGGCCTGATCCGACGGGATCGCGAAGCCCAGCCCGATCGAACCGCTCTCGCCGCCACCGCCGCCCGGTCCGCCCTGTCCGGCGCCCAGGGTGGCGATCGCGGAGTTGATCCCGATCAGTTGACCCTTCATGTTCACCAGTGCGCCGCCGGAGTTGCCCGGGTTGATCGCCGCGTCCGTCTGGATGGCGTCGAGCACCGCAGCCTGGCCGCCCGACGCGTCACCGGCGGCCACCGGCCGGTTCAGCGCGCTGACGATGCCGGTGGTGACCGTGCCCTGCAGACCCAGTGGCGACCCGATGGCCACCACCTGCTCGCCGACCTTGACGTCCTTGGATGAACCGATGGCGATCGGGGTGAGGCCGGAGACACCCTCGGCCTTCACGACCGCCAGGTCACCGGTGGGGTCGGTGCCGACCACGGTGAACGGCACCGACCGGCCGTCGGAGAAGGTCACGGTCCGGGTCACGTCGGCGCCGCCGCCCATCGCGGCGGGCTGAGCACCGTCGGGCCCGTCCGAACCCGCCGAAGCGACGTGATTGTTGGTCAGGATCAGGCCGTCCGGGCTGAGCACCACACCGGAGCCCTCCGCCTCGCCCTGGCCCATCTGGATCCGCAGTTTCACCACGCTGGGCATCACCTTGGCCGCCACCTGCTCGACCGAACCGGCGGGCACGTTGGCGGCGGGCTTGGACGCCGGTGTCTGGGCCCCCGGGGCCGACGCGGCGACCGCGTGCGGGGTGGTGGTGCTCTGCGGATGGGCCATCCAGGCCGCGGTGGCCCCGATCCCGCCGCCGGCCACCGCTACGGCGAGCGCACCGGCCGCCAGCAGTGCCACCCGCGGGCGCCGTGCACCCGCCGGGGCGGGATTCGCATGAGGGACAGGCTGGTAGAACGGCGGGACCGGTTGGTGGGTGGCGTACCGCCAGTCCTGGACGCGTGGAATCGGCTGAGTCAGAGGGGCATTCGGATCGGGAGACTGAAATGGTTGCTGCTCAGGGTTTGTCATCGTGGTGTGTGCATCACTTTCTTCGATCATCAAAGAGCACAGTTGCTTAACCACCATCTTCCGGCGGTGACTGAGATGGAACTGAGAGTTTGCCCAGGCCATTCCGAGATTTCGGACCCATTCCGGTAACTCCGCACCAGGGGGGCGGCGGCGTCCGCATCATGGCGGGTCGGACTTGACCTCAAGTGCCATTGAGGTCGGACACTGGCGTGCATGACCATCGAGCTTGCCCAGATTCGCGTCGCCCGGCCCACCGATCGGTTGGCGGAGGTGGAGCGGTTCTACGCCGAACATCTCGGCCTGCCCGTCATCTACCGGTTCGAGGACCACGACGGCTACACCGGCGTCATGCTGGGGCTACCCGGTACCGAATACCACCTGGAATTCACCACGCATATCGACGGGAGTCCTTGTCCGGCACCGACTCTGGACAATCTGCTGGTGTTGTACTTCCACGGGGAGGCGCCGATGTACGACGTGGTCGAGCGTCTCGCGGCCGCCGGGCACGAGCCGGTCGAACCGGAGAATCCGTACTGGACCAAGGTGGGCGCGCTGACCTTCGAGGACCCCGACCGCTGGCGCGTGGTGCTGGTGCCGCGCCGGGTGTTCTGATCGGCGCGGCACGTTGCTAGCGCAGCGCCGTGGCGATCCGGACCTCCCCGGTCAGCGTCTGGTGAACCGGGCAACGCTCGGCGATGTCCATCAGCTTCTGCCGCTGACCGTCGTCCAGGTCACCGATCAGTTCCAGCTCGCGATCGATGTGGCTGATCCATCCCTTGGTGGTCTCGCAGTCGGCGCAGTCCCTGGCATGGATGCGGGAGTGCCGCAGCGTCACCCGGACTCGATCCAGCGGCCAGCCCTTGCGATCGGCGTACATCCGCACCGTCATCGACGTACACGACCCCAGCGCGGCCAGCAGCAGGTCGTACGGAGTCGGACCGTCGTCGTCGCCGACCGGCTGTGGCTCGTCGGCCCTCAGCCGGTGCGACCCGGCGATGATCTCCTGGGTGTAGGTCCCCGCGCCGGTCTCCGTGACGATCACGGTGCCTTCGGTCGATGGATCGGTGGGCATGGGACCTCCTGACTGCCGGGCGCGTGGACGGTCAAGAATTATCACCGCACACCGGCTCCGGGCACAGAAACGCCTCGCCCGGGCGTCCGGGCGAGGCCTTTCGTCAGTTCGGTTTCAGGCGGTGCGGCGGATCCCGCGCTTGAGCAGCATCTCGCGTTCGGACTCGCTCAGGCCGCCCCAGATTCCGTACGGCTCGCCGACGGCGAGGGCGTGCGTACGGCATTGGGTGATCACCGGGCAGCTGCGGCACATTTCCTTGGCCCGCATCTCACGCTGGGCGCGGGCCCGGCCCCGCTCGCCGTCGGGATGGAAAAAGACCGAAGAATCGACACCTCGGCAGAGTCCTTGCATTTGCCAATCCCAAATATCGGCATTTGGTCCGGGTAGTTGCTGCGGCTGTGGCATGTGGAAAACCCCTCTCGTCACACCCAATTCGCGAAACGCGTAGGTGCGTGAGTCGCGGAACCGATCCGAGCACTTGTCGCCGATGACCAACTCGTGCACACAACGTAGAAGGGCTACCGAAAAAAGGTCAATAGCCAGGTCGTGTGCGTAACCACATAGCCGCAGCGTGAGAATTTACATCACGTTCATCATTGCGACCCGCATGCAACGCGAAGCGTGTTCAAGAAACGGCGCCGGGTCCGTACTCATGCGCATTTCCGCAGTTCGCCCAGATTACTTTTATCCGGTACCGAGGGTTTCGTTGATCTGCCGGAAACATGGCGACCACCAATTGTTAACCAAGGTTGCTTTCGTCACGCCGTCTCGGTGCCCGCCCGGGCCGTTGATACCGTCGCAGTCCGATGACCTCTGCGACAACGTGCCTGGCCGAGGCCGCTTTCGGCCCGCATCCGGACCGCTGGCCGCTGCCGGCGGCGACCTCACAGCGCGATCGGTGGCTGCGCGCCGTCGCGGCAGGTGGCCAGGGGCGCTACGCCAGCGCCCTGGCCGATCTGTCCCATATCGCGCGGGCACCCGGCCGCGGGCCCCTGCTGTCGCTGGCGTGCAGCACCCGAGCGTCGTTCCTGCGCCAGCTCGGCGGGCACGACCTCGCCCGCGGCTGGGACGGCCGGGCCTGGGCAGCGGCCGGCTCGGACCCCGAAGCCGGGGCCGACGCGCTCGTCGGCCTGGCGGCCGACGCCCTCGGGGTGGGACGGTTCGAGCTCTCGGCGACATTGCTGGGACGGGCGGCGCCGCTGATCGACGGATCCGGGCCCGCCCGGCTGCCGGTGCGCCTGCACTGGGTGTCGGCCGAACTGAACATGGCCGGCGGTGATGCTGCGGTCGCCGTCGGCCACGCCGAGCGGGCGACGGAGCTGGCCGGATCGACCGGGTCTGCGCGGCATGCGGTCAAATCGGCCGTGGTGCTGGCGGCCGCATTGTGCAGCGCAGGGCGTCTTCCGGACGCCCGCCGCATCGCCGATGAGGCGTTCGGCGAGACCGAACGGCTCGGTCTGATCCCGCTGCGGTGGGCGCTGGCCTGTCTGCTCGCCGAAATCGGCAGTACGGCGCATCCGCCCGCGCACGTCGCGGCCGTTCGGGACGCAGCCGCCGATACAGTGCGACGCAGAGGCGGCGTGTGGACGCGTCGCTGAAGCGGTTCGGCACCGCCGGATCGTTAGTGTTTATCTGACGCGCACCCCGCCTGCATGTGTCCCTTACGTAACGCTGGAGATATCGCCCACGATGACAATTTCGGGAGAACGTCTCGATGCTGTCGTCGCTGATGCGGTGGCCGGTGACCGGGACGCACTTCGGGTGGTCCTGGAGACCATCCGCCCGATCATCGTCCGGTACTGCCGGGCACGGATCGGGTCAGCAGAACGAAGTGGTCTATCGGCAGATGACATTGCGCAGGAGGTGTGCTTGGCCGCCATCACGGCGCTGCCGCGCTACCAGGATCAGGGACGTCCGTTCCTGGCCTTCGTGTACGGCATCGCTGCGCACAAGATCGCCGACGCCCACCGGGCGTCGGCGCGTAACCGCTCCGAGCCCACCGATGTGGTGCCGGAACGGTTCTCGGGGGAAGCCGGGCCCGAACAGCGGGCGCTGGACTCCGAGGCCTCGGCGCGGATGGATCGGTTGCTCGCCACGCTGCCCGAGAAGCAGCGCGAGATCATCATCCTGCGTGTCGTCGTCGGGATGAGTGCCGAAGAGGTGGCCGAGGCCGTGGGCAGCACGCCAGGGGCGGTCCGCGTCGCGCAGCATCGTGCGCTGGCCAAACTCAAGTCAGAGATCACCGCGGTCGGAGGGGACTATGCCTGATTTCGGCCGCTGGACCGCCAACGGCGGCGATCCCTCGCTCAACGACATCAATCGCGCCGACAAATTCCTGGATGCGCTGGCCTCCGAGCAGCCGGTCTATTCGACCGACCGCGCCGACGCCGAACTGGCCTTCCTGCTATCCGGCTGGCGTGACGAGGTCCGGCAGGTGCCCATCGACCATGTGGTGCCTCCGCTGGAGGCCGAGTCCGCGCTGCGCAACGCCCTGGACTTCTCCTCGCGGCGACGTAACCGGCGGTCACTGGCGGTCATCGGTTCCGCCGCGGCGGCGGTGCTGTGCCTCGGCGGCTTCGCGTCGGTGGTGTACAGCGCGGATCCCGGCGACGGGCTCTACGGTCTGCACACCCTGCTCTTCGGTGACCAGCGACAGACCCGCGATGACGCGGTGGTCCTGGCCGCGCAGACCGAGATGCAGCAGGTGCAGCAGCTCATCGACAACGGCCAGTGGGATCAGGCCCAGGAGCGGCTGGCGGCGCTGTCGACCAAGGTGCAGAGCGTCGAGACCGTCGAGCGCAAATCCGAACTCATCCAGCAGTGGAATGCCTTGACCTACAAGGTCGTCGAGCAGGACCCGGCCGCCACCCTGCCGCCGGCGGGGCAGCCGCTGCCGGAGCTGCCGTCCTCGCCGTTGACACTGCTGCCGCTGCCGGTCATCGAGAGCACCACCGAGACCACCACGACGGTGTCCACGCCGCCCGAGGTGACGAGCGTGACCACCACGACGGGGTCCGAGGTCACGGTGACGACGACATCGCCGTCGCAGACCTCGACGTCGCAGACCTCGACGTCACCGAGTGCCGACGCCTCCACCACGACGTCGGAACCGACGCCGTCGAGCGGCACGACGACGACTGCCCCGAGCACGTCGACCGCCACCACGACGGTGGCGCCGAGCACGACCACCACCACGACGGTCGCGCCGAGCACGACCACCACCACGACGGCGGCACCGACCACCACCACCGCCACGACCACCACGACGACGGTCGCCCCGAGCACCACGACGACGACCCAGGCGACCACGACGACCCAGGCGCGCACCACCACCACGACGACGGTCGCTCCGGCGGTGCAGGAGCCGCCCTCGGCGGCACCGCCGGTGCAACAGCAGGAGCCGAGCGCGCCCCCGGCGCGCAACCAGGCGCCGGCCGAGGAAACGGTGCAGGCCACCAAGGAGTCGCCGGCGCCGCAGCGGGCGCCCGAGGTCGTGGTGACGACGACGGTGCCCGGCGGACACTAACTCGGCGCGCCGCCGGGGTGGATCAGGAGATCAGCGGTACCCGTCGGGTTCCGAAGTGGCCTCGTTGAGGGACGCGTCGGCGTAGCCGCGGCAGTAATCCCACGTCACGTACGCGTCGGGTTCCGGGTCGTAGGCAGGCTCGTGCGGGCGCACGGTGCCGTCCACCAGCAGTTGCAGCAGGTTCGCCCGCAACATGTCCCAGTCGTGATAGTGGTCCTGCTGGCATTCGTCGCAGCACACCACCAGCCCGCGGATTCCCTTGTGCGCGAGCAGCGCCTCGTACACGGCCAGATCGGCGAGATCGGCTTCGACGGCGCTTCGTTCCTGCGGATCGAGCGGCAGGCCGGGTTCGATCGCGTCGAGCGCGGCCGACGGATCGCACGGGTCATCGGCGAACGGGTCAGGCGGCAGCCCCGGCGGGAAGTCATCGCGCACGCATCTAGCCTACGCAGGCCCGCCACATCCGCGCCAGCCGTTCACCCTGGGCGAGACCCGGCGGGTGTAGTCACGAGCATCGAGGTCAGTGCCGATAAGATGGACCTTTAGATCCACGCCTGTTGGTTCCTGGAGGCTCCACCCATGTCGATTGCTGAAAGCAGCAGCATCCCGCTCGCCGTACCGGTGTCCACCGGCGGCGATGACCCGACCAAGATCGCGATGCTCGGGCTGACATTCGATGATGTCCTGCTGCTGCCGGCCGCCTCGGATGTGGTCCCGGCCGCGGTGGACACGTCCAGTCAGCTGACCAAGCGGATCCGGCTGAAGGTTCCGCTGGTGAGTTCGGCGATGGACACCGTCACCGAATCCCGGATGGCCATCGCCATGGCCCGCGCCGGCGGCATGGGGGTGCTGCACCGCAACCTCTCGGTGGCCGAGCAGGCCGGCCAGGTGGAGACGGTCAAGCGCTCCGAGGCGGGCATGGTGACCGATCCGGTGACCTGCTCGCCGGACAACACGCTGGCCGAAGTGGACGCGATGTGCGCCCGGTTCCGGATCTCCGGTCTTCCGGTGGTCGACGACAAGGGCTCCCTGGTCGGCATCATCACCAACCGCGATATGCGGTTCGAGGTCGACATGGACAAGCCGGTCGCCGAGGTGATGACCAAGGCGCCGCTGATCACCGCCCAGGAGGGTGTCTCGGCCGAGGCCGCGCTGGGCCTGTTGCGCCGCAACAAGATCGAGAAGCTGCCCATCGTCGACGGGCACGGCAAGCTGACCGGCCTGATCACCGTCAAGGACTTCGTCAAGACCGAGCAGTTCCCGCTGGCCACCAAGGACAGCGACGGCCGGCTGCTGGTCGGCGCGGCCGTCGGCATCGGCGACGACGCGTGGACCAGGGCCATGACGCTGGTCGACGCGGGGGTGGACGTGCTGATCGTCGACACCGCGCACGCGCACAACCGGCTGGTGCTGGACATGGTGAGCCGGCTCAAGGCTGTCGTCGGGGAGCGGGTGGACGTGGTCGGCGGCAACGTGGCCACCCGGGCCGCGGCCGCCGCGCTGGTCGAGGCCGGGGCCGATGCCGTCAAGGTCGGCGTCGGGCCGGGCTCCATCTGCACCACCCGCGTGGTCGCCGGTGTCGGGGCCCCGCAGATCACCGCGATCCTGGAGGCGGTCGCTGCCTGCTCGCCCAAGGGCGTGCCGGTGATCGCCGACGGTGGCCTGCAGTACTCCGGTGATATCGCCAAGGCGCTGGCCGCCGGCGCGTCCACCGCGATGCTGGGCTCGCTGCTGGCGGGCACCGCCGAATCGCCCGGTGACCTGATCTTCGTCAACGGCAAGCAGTTCAAGAGCTACCGCGGCATGGGCTCGCTGGGCGCCATGCAGGGCCGCGGCACGCAGAAGAGTTTTTCCAAGGACCGTTACTTCCAGGACGATGTGCTGTCCGAGGACAAGCTGGTACCCGAAGGCATCGAGGGCCGGGTGCCGTTCCGCGGCCCGCTGTCGACGGTCATCCACCAGCTCACCGGCGGGTTGCGCGCCGCCATGGGATACACCGGGTCGGACACGATCGAGCACCTGCAGCAGGCGCAGTTCGTCCAGATCACCGCGGCGGGGCTCAAGGAAAGCCATCCGCACGACATCACCATGACGGTCGAAGCGCCCAACTACTACGCCCGCTAGCCCGCAAGGACTCCCACATGCGCGACATGGTTGAAATCGGCATGGGCAGAACCGCCCGCCGCACCTACGAACTCGACGACATCAACATCGTCCCGTCCCGCCGCACCCGGTCCAGCAAGGACGTGTCGACGGCCTGGCAACTGGACGCCTACCGGTTCGAGATCCCGGTGGTGGCGCACCCGACCGATGCCCTGGTGTCGGTGGAGTTCGCCATCGAGATGGGCCGGCTCGGCGGTTTGGGTGTGCTCAACGGCGAGGGGCTGATCGGGCGGCACGCCGATGTCGAGGACAAGATCGCGCGAGTTCTCGAGGCCGCCGAGAAGGAACCGGAGCCGTCGGCCGCCATCCGGCTGCTGCAGCAGCTGCACGCGGCGCCGCTGGATCCCGAACTGCTGGGTGCCGCAGTCTCGCGGATCCGCGAAGCCGGGGTGACCACCGCGGTGCGGGTCAGCCCGCAGAACGCGCAGGCGCTGACCCCGGCCCTGGTGGCCGCCGGGATCGATCTGCTGGTCATCCAGGGCACCATCATCTCCGCCGAGCGGGTCGCCCAGGACGGCGAGCCGCTGAACCTCAAGACGTTCATCTCCGAACTCGACGTCCCGGTGGTCGCCGGCGGCGTGCTGGACCACCGCACCGCGCTGCACCTGATGCGCACCGGTGCCGCCGGCGTCATCGTCGGCTACGGCTCCACCCATGGCGTGACCACCAGCGACGAGGTGCTCGGCATCAGCGTGCCGATGGCCACCGCGATCGCCGACGCCGCCGCGGCCCGCCGCGAATACCTCGACGAGACCGGCGGCCGGTACGTGCACGTGCTGGCCGACGGCGACATCCACACCTCGGGTGACCTCGCGAAGGCCATCGCCTGCGGGGCCGACGCCGTGGTGCTGGGCACCCCGTTGGCCACCGCGGCCGAAGCGCTCGGCGGTGGCTGGTTCTGGCCGTCGGCGGCCGCACACCCGTCGTTGCCGCGCGGCGCGCTGCTGCAGGTGGCGCTCGGGGAACGGCCCGGGCTCAAGCAGGTGCTCGACGGTCCGTCCGACGATCCGTTCGGTTCGCTGAACCTGGTCGGCGGCCTGGCCCGGTCGATGGCCAAGGCAGGCTATTGCGATCTCAAGGAGTTCCAGAAGGTCGGCCTGACCGTCGGAGGGTGAAGTCGCGTGATCGACCGACTTTCCTTTACAAGTTAGGCCTTCCTGTCTAGAAGTTACCTATCGGTAGCGTCATACTGGTCACATGCAGCCTGACTACGACGTCGCGATCATCGGCTCGGGTTTCGGGGGCAGCGTCAGCGCGCTGCGGCTCACCGAGAAGGGCTACCGGGTGGGAGTCCTGGAAGCCGGCCCACGATATGCCGATGCCGATTTCGCCAAGACCTCCTGGGACCTGCGCCGCTTCCTGTGGGCGCCGCAGCTGGGCATGTACGGCATCCAGCGCATCCACCTGCTGCGCAACTGCATGATCCTGGCCGGTGCCGGGGTGGGCGGCGGATCGCTCAACTACGCCAACACCCTCTACGTGCCGCCCGAGCCGTTCTTCGCCGACAAGCAGTGGTCGGGCATCACCGACTGGCGGTCGGAATTGATGCCGCACTACGAGCAGGCGCAGCGGATGCTCGGCGTCGTGACCAACCCGACCTTCACCGATGCCGACCGGCTGATGAAGGAGGTCGCCGACGATATGGGCGTCGGCGACACCTTCGTCGCCACCCCGGTCGGGGTGTTCTTCGGCCCGGACGGGCAGAAAACCCCGGGCAAGACCGTCCCGGACCCGTACTTCGGCGGTGCCGGACCGGCCAGGACCGGCTGCATCGAATGCGGCGAATGCATGACCGGCTGCCGGCACGGCGCCAAGAACACCCTGGTGAAGAACTACCTGGGGTTGGCCGAATCGGCCGGCGCGCAGGTACACCCGATGACCACGGTCACCAGCTTCAGCCAACGGCCCGACGGGGTGTGGGAGATCCACACCGCCCGCACCGGCAGCAAGCTGCGCCGCAGGCGCAAGACGTTCACCGCCACCAACCTCATCGTGGCGGCCGGCACGTACAACACCCAGAAGTTGCTGTTCAAGATGCGTGACACCGGCAAGCTGCCCAAGCTGTCGCAGCGTCTGGGCGTGCTGACCCGGACCAACTCCGAATCGATCGTCGGCGCGCAGACCATCACGGTGCACCCGGATCGCGACCTGACGCACGGGGTGGCCATCACCTCGTCGATCCACCCGACCGAGGACACCCACGTCGAACCGGTGCGCTACGGCAAGGGTTCCAATGCGATGGGTCTGTTGCAGACGCTGATGACCGACGGTGCCGGGCCCGGCGGCACCGACGTGCCGCGCTGGCGTCAGTTCCTCGACCAGGCCGGGGAAGATCCCCGCGGGCTGATCCGGTTGCTCAATCCGCAGCGCTGGAGCGAACGCACCGTCATCGCCCTGGTGATGCAGCACCTGGACAACTCCATCACCACGTTCACCAAACGTGGGCCGCTGGGCAAGCGGATCCTGTCCTCCGAGCAGGGACACGGTGAGCCCAATCCGACGTGGATCCCGGCCGGCAACGAGGTGACCCGCCGGCTTGCCGAGAAGATCGACGGCGTGGCCGGCGGCACCTGGGGTGAGCTGTTCAACATCCCGCTCACCGCGCACTTCCTCGGGGGTGCGGCCATCGGTGACAGCCCCGAGACGGGTGTCATCGACCCGTACCACCGGGTGTACAACTACCCGACGTTGTACGTCACCGACGGCGCGGCGATCTCGGCGAATCTCGGTGTGAATCCGTCGCTTTCGATCACCGCACAGGCCGAACGGGCGGCGTCGCTGTGGCCGAACAAAGGCGAACAGGACCAACGGCCCGCCCAGGGCCAGCCCTACCAGCGGCTCTCGCCCATTTCGCCGGCGCATCCGGTGGTCCCGGCCGACGCGCCGGGTGCGTTGCGGCATCTGCCGATCACCCCGGTCGGCTCGGCGGGCTGACCGGGGGTACTCGGCGGGGCGGTGCTCACTGGGCCGCTCGCTCGGAGACGAGGTGGCGCCGCATCGGTTCCCGGCCGATGGGCTGCGGCGGCGCCGGCAGCAAGGGCTTGCGCGGGTGCACGTCGACGGTCGTCGGCTTCTGCGTGCTGAGTTCGAGTTCGGCGCCGGCGTGCCGGATGGTCAGCCTGGCATCCGGCCCGTCCCGCAGGCCGTAGGTCACCTCGTGGTGGGTGGCGTCGACGGTCAGCCGGAAGTCCTTCCAGCGCAACCGAAAACGTAGCCGGGTGATGCCGTCGGGCAGATGCGGATCCAGCGCCAGCATCCCCTGATCGTCGCGCAGCCCGCCGAACCCGGCGACCAGCGCCGTCCACGCACCGGCGAGCGAGGCCATGTGCAATCCGTCGCGGGTGTTGTGGTGCAGGTCGCGCAGGTCGATCAGCGCGGCCTCGTAGGCGTAATCGTGGGCCAGCTCCAGATGCCCCACCTCGGCGCACATGACGGCCTGGGTGCACGCCGACAACGACGAGTCCCTGGTGGTGCGGCGCTCGTAATAGTCGACATTGCGGGCCTTCTCGGTGGCGGAGAAAGCATGGCTGTGCCAATGCATCGCCAGCACCAGGTCGGCCTGCTTGAGCACCTGGGTCGGGTAGAGCCGCACGTAGTGTTCGTGCAGCAACAGCGGGTACTGGGTGTCGGCCGTGAAGTCCCACTCCGCGAGGTTGGTGAAACCCTCGCACTGCGCGTGCACCCCGAGCTCCTTGTCGAACGGGATGTGCGCCGCGGCAGCCGCATCCCGCCAGGCGGCCGTCTCCTCGGTGGTGACGCCGATGGTGTGGGCCGCCTCCGGGTGGCGCAAGCACGCGGCGGCGGCAACCCGAAGATTGTGTGCCGCCATCAGATTCGTGAACACGTTGTCGGTCACCAGCGCGGTGTACTCGTCCGGGCCGGTGACGCCGTCCAGATGCCACACCCCGTGCCGGTCGTGATGCCCCAGCGACAGCCACAGGCGCGCGGTCTCGACGAGTACCGCCAGCCCGCATTCGCGTTCCAGGCTGTCATCGCCGGTCACCACGCGGTAGCGTTCGAACGCCATGGCGATATCGGCGTTGATGTGCCAGGCCGCGGTACCGGCCGGCCAGTAGGCCGAGCACTCCTCGCCGCGGATGGTGCGCCACGGGAAACTGGCGCCCGCCAGGCCCAGTTGGCGCGCCCGGTCCTTGGCCAGGTCCAGGGTGGCCGCCCGCCAGCGCAGTGCGTCGGCCGCGGCATGCGGCTTGGTGTAGGTGAGTACCGGAAGCACGAAACCCTCGGTGTCCCAGAAGGCGTGGCCGTCATAGCCGGTGCCGGTGAGCCCCTTGCCCGGGATCGCCCTGCGTTCGGCACGCGCGCTGGCCTGCAGTACGTGGAACAACCCGAACCGCACCGCCTGCTGGCAATCGGGATCACCGAACACCTCGACATCGGCGCTGTCCCAGAACTCGTCGAGATAGGCTCGCTGGCCGTCGAGCAGGCCCTGCCAGCCGCTGTACCTGGCGCCGGCCAGCGCCCCGGCGGCCTGGTCACGCAGGGCCGGGCGCGAACGCAGGCTGGACCAGCCGTAGGCCAGATACTTGACGATGCGCAGTTTCTGGCCGGGCCGCAGACCGCAGATCACCGTGGTGCGGGCCAGATCCGGTCGGGAATCGGTGGTGATCTCGACCCGGCCGGGAACCTCGACTTCATGGTCCATCGCGGCGGCCATCATCAGTCCGCTGGCCTTCGTCTGGTGCACCAGCAGTCCACCGGTATCGATGTGCTCGTGATGCACTGCCTGCAACGGGTGCTCCAGCCGGGTGGCCACCCGCGGATCGTCCGATCGTTCGGGCTGATCCTCGTTGGCGACCAGCTCGGATTGCACTGTGACACGGACGAATTCGTCGAGCGCCTCGACGACGTATTCGATGGCGGCCACGCTGCGCTGGGTCAGTGACACCAGCCGGGTCGAGGCGACCCTGACCTGTTTGCCTGCCGGCGAACGCCATTGGGCCACCCGCGACAACGTGCCGGCCCGCAGATCGAGCACCCGTTCATGGTCGACGAGTTCGCCGTACCGAACGTCGAACGGTTCGTCGTCGACGAGCAGACGCAGGATCTTGCCGTTGGTGATGTCGACGATGGTCTGGCCGGCTTCCGGGTATCCGAATCCGCCCTCGGCGTAGGGCAGGGCCTGGGTTTCGTAGAACGAGTTGAGGTATGTCCCCGGCAATCCGTGCGGTTCGCCCTCGTCGAGGTTGCCGCGCAGGCCGATATGCCCGTTCGACAGCGCGAAGATCGATTCCGACTGGGCCAGCATGTCCAGGTCCAGCCGCGTCTCGCGGATCTGCCAGGGTTCGACGGGAAACGCGTCGTGGGTGATCATCGGCCGTCCCGCAACAGGTCGGCGAGGTCGGTGACGACGATATCGGCGCCGTGCGATCGCAACTCGTCGGCCTGGCCGACCCGATCCACGCCCACCACACAGCCGAACTTCCCGGCACGGCCGGCGGCCACGCCGGCCAGTGCGTCCTCGAAGACGGCGGCGGCGGCCGGTTCGGTGTCCAGCAGTTGGGCGGCCCGCAGGAACGAGTCCGGCGCCGGTTTACCGGGCAGGTGCTCCTCGCACAGCGTGACGCCGTCGACGCGTTGCTGCACGTAGCGGGCCAACCCGGTCACCTCGAGCACCTCGCGGGTGTTGGCGCTGGAGGACACCACGGCCACGCCGAGCCCCGCACCGGCGGCCTCGGCCAGGTAACGCCGGGAGCCGTCGAACACCGTCACCCCGTCGGTGTGCAGCACCCGCTGGAACATGGCGTTCTTGCGGTTGCCCAGACCGGCTACCGTCTCGGCGTCCGGGGGATCATCGGGTCCGCCCTCGGGCAGGTCGATACCGCGGCTGGTCAGGAAGGCGCGTACCCCGTCCTCGCGGCGCTTACCGTCGACATAGGTCAGGTAGTCGTGGTCGACGTCGAACGGCACGAACGGCTGGCCGGTGCGCGCGGCCCGATCCCGCAGGTACTCGTCGAACATCGCCTTCCACGCCGTCTTGTGCACGCTGGCGGTGTCGGTGAGCACGCCGTCCAGGTCGAACAGGCAGGCGCGCACGCCCTCGGGCAGGCCCAGCATCGCGGCCTCGCTTTCGCATAGTGGATAGGTCTACTCCACCATGCCCGTTTCGGGCTCGTCTCATACTTGGTGAGACTGTGAGGTCAGCCGGCCTGGCGCTGCAGCGCATCCCCGACGGCGCGGCTGGTCCGGCCGTAAACGTCCACCGGGACATCGCCGGCCAGCGTGACCCGGTGCATCAGCCGGCGCTGGTCGTCGTAGTCGTCGACGGCGCGATGCTGGGTGGCCCGGTTGTCCCACATGGCGACGTCACCCGGTGCCCACGTCCAGCGAATGGTGTTCTCCGGCACGGTGATCCGTCGCTGCAACAGATCAAGCAGGGCATGGGACTCGTGGCTGTCCATGCCGAGCAGGCCGCGGACGAAATCGCCTGCGACGAGGGTGCGTTCGCCCGTCTCGGGGTGCACCCGCACCACCGGATGCTCGGTGCGGAAGTCCGGTTTCTGGAACATCTCGCGCAGCGCGCGCTGGGTGTCGGTGGCCTCGTCGACCGGGGCGGCGGCGTAGTCGTAGCGGTTGCTGTGCAGTGCCCACAGGTTCTCGGCGAGCCGTTTGAGCGCATCCGGCAGCGCGTCGTAACCGGCCGCGGTCGACGCCCATAGCGTCGAGCCGCCGTAACTGGGCAGGGTCACCGCCCGCAGCACCGAGATGGCCGGATAGTCGGGCAGGAAGGTGACGTCGGTGTGCCAGCGGGTGGCTTTCGCGTAGTCGGAATCGATCGGTGCAACGACGCCGGCGCCCTTGAACGCGTGATGGCCGATGGGGGTTCCGAGCAGGCCGGCGAACGCCTGCTGGCGGTCGTCGTCGAGATGGTGCTGGTCGCGGAAGAACACCACCTTGTGGCGCAGCAGGGCGGCGCGGATGGCGGTGACGGTGGCGGCGTTCAGATCGCCACCGAGGGCGACGCCGTCGATGCGGGCGCCGATGCGGCTGCCGAGCTGGGTCACTGTGATGGTCATGTCGGTCCTTCGGATGGGTGACGGAGCGGTGTAGTCATCTGACTACACCGCTACTGTAGTCGGGTGACTACAAGCTCGCCACCGGCCGGCCGACAGGAAGTGGTGGCGGCCGTGCTGGAGGCCGCGGCGGACCTGTTCGCGCAGCACGGGCCGTCGGCCACCTCGATCCGCGACATCGCGGCCCGCTCCCGGGTCAACCACGGCCTGGTATACCGCCACTTCGGCACCAAGGAACGCCTGGTGGGCGCCGTGCTGGACCATCTGGGCGCCGGCCTGATCGCGCTCGTGTCGCAGGGTGCGCCGGCCGCCGATATCGAACGCGCTACCGACCGGCACATCCGTGTGCTGGCCAGGGCCCTGCTGGACGGATATCCGGTGGGCCAGCTGCAGACCAGATTCCCGAACATCGCATCACTGCTGGAGGCGGTGCGGCCCGGCTACGGTGACGACGACCGGTCAGCCCGGCTGGCGGTCGCCAATGCCGTTGCCCTGCAACTCGGTTGGCGCCTGTTCGAGCCTTTCCTGCGCTCGTCGACCGGACTCGACGACATCACCGACGCCGAGTTGCGGGACGTCGTCGACGCCCAGATGGACCGGATGCTCGGCGCGGACGGAGGCCAACCCGGCGCGCAGCGGCGCAACTCTTAGACTGTTCAGGTGGAAAACGCTTCGGCAGACGCTCTTCGCGCCAGCGGCTCATCGCAGTCTCGCCCCGTCCTCGTCGTCGACTTCGGCGCGCAGTACGCCCAGCTGATCGCCCGGCGCGTACGCGAAGCCCGGGTGTTCTCCGAGGTGATCCCGCATACCGCGACGGTCGAGGAGATCAAGGCCCGCGACCCGCAGGCCATCGTGCTCTCCGGCGGACCGGCCAGTGTGTACGCCGAGGGGGCGCCCAAGCTGGACCCGGCCCTGTTCGACATCGATGTGCCGGTATTCGGCATCTGCTATGGCTTCCAGGCCATGGCCCAGGCGCTCGGCGGCACGGTGGCACACACCGGCACCAGTGAGTACGGTCGCACCGAACTGAAAGTCTCCGGCGGCCAACTCCATTCGGAACTGCCGGCGTCACAGCCGGTCTGGATGAGCCACGGTGACGCCGTCACCGCGGCGCCGGCCGGGTTCGACGTCGTGGCCACCAGTGCCGGCGCGCCCGTCGCCGCGTTCGAGGACCGGTCCCGGCGGTTGGCCGGTGTGCAATATCACCCCGAGGTGCTGCATTCGCCGCACGGCCAGCAGGTGCTGAGCCGGTTCCTGCACGACTTCGCCGGCATCGGGGCGTCGTGGACCCCGGCCAATATCGCCGACCAGCTCATCGAAGCGGTGCGCGAACAGATCGGGGACGGCCGCGCCATCTGCGGGCTGTCCGGCGGGGTGGATTCGGCGGTGGCCGCGGCCCTGGTGCAGCGCGCCATCGGTGACCGGCTCACCTGTGTCTTCGTCGACCACGGCCTGCTGCGCGCGGGGGAGCGGGCGCAGGTGCAGCGCGACTTCGTCGCGGCGACCGGCGCCAAGCTGGTGACCGTGGACGTGGCCGACCGCTTCCTGGAAGCGCTGACCGGCGTCACCAATCCGGAGGGCAAGCGCAAGATCATCGGCCGGGAGTTCATCCGGGCGTTCGAGGGCGCGGTGCGCGACACCCTCAGCGAGTTCGATATCGACTTCCTGGTCCAGGGCACGCTGTACCCGGACGTCGTCGAGTCCGGCGGTGGCAGTGGCACCGCCAACATCAAGAGCCACCACAACGTCGGCGGCCTGCCCGAGGACCTGAAGTTCAAACTGGTCGAGCCGCTGCGGTTGCTGTTCAAGGACGAGGTTCGCGCCGTCGGCCGGGAGCTGGGCCTGCCCGAGGAAATCGTTGCGCGCCAACCATTCCCGGGCCCCGGGCTGGGCATCCGCATCGTCGGGGAGGTCACCGCGTCGCGACTGGACACCCTGCGCCGCGCCGATGCGATCGCCCGCGAGGAACTCACCACCGCCGGCCTGGACCACCAGATCTGGCAGTGCCCGGTGGTGCTGCTCGCCGATGTCCGCTCGGTCGGCGTGCAGGGCGACGGCCGCACCTACGGCCATCCCATCGTGCTGCGCCCGGTCTCCAGCGAGGACGCCATGACCGCGGACTGGACGCGGGTGCCCTACGACGTGCTGGAGCGGATCTCGACCCGTATCACCAACGAGGTCCCCGAGGTGAACCGGGTGGTGCTCGACATCACCAGCAAGCCGCCGGGCACCATCGAATGGGAGTGACCGCAGGCGAATTCAGCGCGGCGGGTCGCCCCGCCAGCTGAAGCTGTTGACGTACTTGCCCATGTCCAGGGCGATCTCCAGGCCGACCGCCGAGGGTTTCCCCGAGCCGAAGTCGGGACCGAACGCGTGGTACGGCCCGACCGCCCCGGCCACCAGCGCCACGCCGTTCTTGACCGCCGCGATCACCACCACCCGCATCCGGGTGTAGCTGCTCATGGCGCCCTGCGGCCAGCAGTCGGCGACCAGGCCGTAGCCGGGCTGGTAACCGACCATTGCATTGGGGATCTCGTAGGCGATCTTGGTGTCGGGAAAAGTCTTGTTCACCAACGCGTTGGCGATATCGCGGGGGGACCGGCCGTTGGCCGGCTCGCTGAACAACCGCAGCGTGCCGCCGTCACTCGCCTCGAAGACCGCCGTCACGCTGTTGTCGGAGGTGGTCACCTTGTAGGCGGACTCGGGGGACGGGTAGGACACCGAGAAGGAACCGTCGGCCGCGACGAAGCGTGGGTTGACGTTGACCGGTTGCCCCATCGGGGGGCGGCCGCAGTCCGGTGGGCAGACGTAACGCGCCGACGGTTTCTCCAGCAGGCCGGACAGGCCGACCAGACCGCCGGCCACCACCAGGATCGAGATGCTCAGCGTGAGTGCCAGCCAACGGAAGGACGTCTTGCGTGGCGGCGGCGCGGCGAAGGTCCCGGCGTGCAACGAATAGCCCGGTGCCAGACCGACGACGATCGGGCCCGTCGTCTGGTCCTCGGCGAGCCGGATCGGACGGTCCACCCGGCGCGAGTTGCGGGATTTGCGTGACGACGCGTGCATCGCGGCGCCGCAGAACGCGCAGAACGGGGCGTCCGGCACGACGTGGTTGCACTCGTTGCACAGCAGCGGCTCGTCGGCGTGCATATCGTCCTGGGCCTCGTGCAACAGCGCCAGGTGCAGGCCGATGCGCAGGGCCAGCAGCGCGAGCAGGGAGAGCGTCAGGTGTACGGCCAATTGCAGCCATTGCGGGATGCGGGCGACGTCGATGAGGCCCAGTCCGGCGTAGACCGTGACGACGACCACCGCGATCGAGACCAGGGTGAGGCGCACGAACCCGCGGTTCTTGCCGGCCTTGGACGGCGGTCGGGTGAACCACAGTGCGGCGCCGATCAATCCGCCGACGGCGGCCGCGGTGAGCGGGACGGCGATCCCGCGGATACCCGCTTCGACCAGTAGGCCGTCCAGTGGCCGGGCACGGGCCACCATACCGGTGGTGAACTGCGGAGCCAGCCGGGTCAGGGTGGCCGCGCCGGTGAAGGTCAGTGCGCCCAGCGCGCCGATGGCGTAGCCGTCCAGCGCTTCTCGCGAACCGGGGCGGGTCAGCCGGACCACGACGGCGGGGATCAGCATGATGATCATCGCGCCGACCGGGATGCCGATACCGTCGCGCACGATGCGGGAACCGGCGATGCCGGCGCCCAGTGGCACACCGTAGGCCCGGGCCACCGCGGCACCGGTCAGCAGTACCCACACCACGCCGAGTCCGATGCCGAGTGCCGCGGTGAGCGCCAGGGTGCGGCGCGGAATGTCCTCGGCCAGATCGGATTCCCGCAGATACATCAGGAACAACAGCGGCAGGCCCAACGAGGCCACGGTGATGAGCGCGGCGGGCAGCCGGAACACCGTCGCCAGTGTCAGCGCCACCACGAGCAGGGCCAGGCCCAGCAGGAATGCCTTGCGGGACCGCGGGGACAGGTGCGGGAACAGGGAACTGGTGACCGACGGTGTCAGCAGGTGCTGGCCGGGGGCGGCGCTGAACGTCTTGGCCCGTAGCCAGTGCGGACCGTCGCCGGCCTGGTGTTCGGCGAGCGGCACGCCGCACAGCCCGCAGTACTTGCCGGCGGGGACGTCGACCCGGCAGACCGGGCATTCGACCATGCCCGGTGCGGGGGAGGAGGTTCCGGTGTCGTCGGTGGTGGTCATCAGGCCTGGATCCGCTGGGCGATGAGCAGATTGCGTGCGAGGTTGTCGATGTCGGGGGTCCCCAATCCGGTCACCAGGTCATAACCCGGGCCCGCCAGGTCGACGGCATTGGCGCCCAGGGTGATATCCCGGAATGCCGGCCGCGGTGCGCCGGTGGCGATGCGGTACAGCAGCGGGTTGATCTCACCGATCAGGGCGCCCCCGTTGGCGAGCAGGTACTGGTCCATGATCGCGGTCAGCCCGGCCCAGATCGGCGCGGACTGTGACGTGCCGCCGCCGATCACCAGGTCACCGTTCAGCACGATCTTCACCCCGGTGAACGGATCGGCGACCGCCGAGATGTCCGGGGTCATCCGCTTACCGGTTCGACGTTCCGGTGCCACCTGCGCGGCCGCGGCCTGCTGCCAGGGCGGCAGGTCGAACAAGGCGGACAGCCCGCCGCCGGTGCCCTGGGACAGTGGGACGTCGAACCAGGTCTGTTCGGCCAGCCAGGTGCCGCGGTCGTCGGTGGACAGCGTGGTGCCGCCGACACTGGTCATCTCGGGGATCGACGACACCGAATCCAGCCCGATGTCGTCGGGGCCGGGCACCGAATCCCAGTCGGTGCCGCCCTTGCATTCCAGGCCGGCCAGGTCGCCGCTGGCGTTGTAGGCCGTCGTGCCGTGCGACTGGGCGGCCCGCAGCGCCGACCGCACGGGGGCGAGATCGGCCGCGGTGAGCAGCTTGTCACAGCCCCAGCCGATCGACAGGCTCCAGACGGCGCCGGGGTAGGCGCGGTCGGTGTCCTCGAACAGCTTGCCGATCTTCTGGTAGGCGCCGTCGCCCTGGACGGTCGGCCGGGCATTGACCACGACCTTGCGTGCATCGGGCGCAACGGCATGTGCCACTTGCAGATCCATCGTCGTCTCGCCGTGCGCCACCGGGAGCGGATCGCCGAGGGTCTCCGGGGTGAACTGGGGCAGGCCGAACATGGCGGAAAACGTGTCGAGATCCTTCTGGTCGTAACCGCTGAACGCGAAGATGACGATCGTGGTGCCCTTGCCAGTGAAGCCGTCGGCGGCGAGCTTGTCGGCGTTGTAGGTGGTCAGCAGGGCGTTCGGGGTCAGGCCGCGGTCGGGGACGTCCAGCGCGATATCGGGCCGGGACACGTGGTGCGGGGTGTACCCCAGGATCCGCCCGAGTTCGGTGACCTCGCCGCGCAGTGCCTCGGGTACCTGTGGCTGCTGGGGCGAAGCGTAGAACTGCTGGCCCTGCTTGCCCCGGTAGTCGTGCACGGTGACGTCGAAGGCGCGCGCGATGGCATCCGGGTTGCCCTCGACGATGGCCCAGTCGTCACTGGGGCGCCATGAGACCGTGAGTCCCCGGTCATGCGTCCAATCGATGAGATCGTCGGGACGCTGGTGACCGGTGAGCGCGGCCGTCAGCTGGATCTGCTGCGGACGGGCCGGACCGAGGTCGGTGGAGGCAGCAAGCAGCGACGCGTAGGGACCTTGGATGAGGTTCGTCCCCAAGAGATGTCGGCTGATCGGCAGATCAGAAGCAAAGACCAGCGCACCGGCCAGCAGGAGCGCCGGAAGCCAGTGGGCGATGCCCGTGTGGTGTCGGTTCACGTTCCGAGGTGCCGGGTCCGCAGGTCAGCAGACCCGGCTCACTCGTACCGGCGGGTCAGTTGTCCCCGGGGATCGCGGTCGGCGCCGGCGGGGCCTTCACCGTGGGGGTGAACTTGTTACCGCCGGAGGGGCTGATCGACTTCTCGGTGGGCTCGACCGACGGAGCCGTCGTGGTGGTCGTCGTGGTGGTCGACGTCTCGGGAGACTTCTTCTCCTCGGTGCCGCAGGCGGCGGTGAAGCCGATCATCGCGAGGATGGCGGCGCCCCCGATGGCCGCCGAGACACGGCGGGTCAGACGTGAATTCATGATGCGGTCCTTACCTCTCCCCCGAGTGGTGTATGAGCCGGCCTTCGGGGAATCGTTGTCGATTCCGCACGGTTCGCAGTCATCTTACCTGGTGATTCGCTGTGCTCCCGTACCTCAGTCCCATTCCGAAGCGGGTTCTGGTGCCCAGACTTTAGCGCAGCGTCCAGCGTGCCGCACAGGCATTTCCCAGGGTCCCGCTTTGCTGGCCGGCGGGGCCGCGGCGCCGTGCGCGCGGGCCGTCGGGCAGCGCTTGACGGTGATTCCGGAGAAGTGTTTACTCGAGCGATCGAACATGCGTTCGAATTCGAATGGAACCGATGGTGCGGGAGGTGCTGTTGTGACAGTGGCTTCCGGCCTGGGCGCACATCGTGTAAATCGCGATGACCAGGTCGAACACCTGAGACGGAGAATAGCCGAAGTTTCGGCCAGGGCGGGCTCCCGAAGTCGGGGCGGGGTACGTGCGGACGCCCCGGAACCCGAATCGGAAAGTTTGCTGAAGATCCCCGAAACCCTTGCCGAGAGGCTCCCGGTGGCGTTGCCGCGCGGGACCGCGGCCGTGCTCACCGGGGCCCGATCGCTCCCGCTGAGCATGGTGGCCGCGGTGACGGCGGCCGGCGGGCATGCCGCGATCGTCGGGCAGCCCCGGGCCTGTCTGCTGGCCGCGGCCGAGATGGGGGCGGACCTGAGCCGGATCGCGGTCATCCCGGACCCCGGTGAAGATCCGGTCGAGGTGGCCGCGGTCCTGCTGGACGGTCTGGATCTGGTGGTTCTCGACCTGGCCGGCCGGGTGGTTCCCGGCACCCGGGCCCGTGCGGTGACGGCGCGGGCCCGGCAGAAGGGGTGCACGCTGTTGGTCACCGGTGGGGATTGGCCCGGGGCGCAGGCCCGGCTGGATGCCGCCGTCAGCGGATACGAGGTGATCGGCGCGGGTACTGCCGGACCGGTGCCCGGGTGCGGGCGGATCGGCCGGGTACGCCTGGTGACCCGCGGCCGCGGCCGGATCCCCGGTCTGGCACGCGTCGTGGGTGGCTAGCGTGTCCCGGGTTCTCGCGCTCTGGTGCATGGATTGGCCCGCGGTGGCCGCGGCATCGGCCGCCGGTCTGGCGGCCACCGATCCGGTGGCGGTGACGTTGGCCAACCGGGTCATCGCGTGTTCGGCATCGGCGCGGGCCGTCGGGGTGCGGCGCGGTCTGCGCCGGCGGGAGGCCCAGGCCCGGTGCCCGCAGTTGTACGTCAGTACCGCCGACCCGGCGCGCGACGCCCGGCATTTCGAGGGGGTGACGGTGGCGGTCGACGAGGTGGTGCCCCGCGCTGAGGTGCTGCGGCCCGGCCTGCTGGTCATGCCGGTGCGGGGCGCGGCCCGCTATTTCGGATCCGAGCATGCCGCGGCGGAACGGTTGGTCGATGCGGTGGCGGCGGCCGGGGCCGAATGCCAGACCGGGATCGCCGACCAATTGGCCACGGCGGTGTTCGCGGCGCGGGCCGGCCGGATCGTCGAACCGGGGGAGGATGCCCGATTCCTGTCCGATCTGTCCATCCGGGAATTGGCCACCGAACCCAGCCTGGCGTCGCCCGGCCGAGACGAGCTCGCGGACCTGTTGTGGCGGATGGGGATTCGGAGCATCGGCCGGTTCGCCGAACTGTCCCGCACCGATGTGGCGTCCCGATTCGGCGCGGATGCGATCGCCGCGCACCGATTCGCCCGCGGCGAGCCGTCCCGCGGGCCGTCGGGGCGAGAACCGGAACGTGATCTCGACGCCGTGATGCACTGTGATCCGCCGATCGACCGGGTGGACGCGGCGGCTTTCGCAGGCCGGTCGCTGGCCGGCGAGCTGCACCGCAGCCTGGAGTCGGCGGGTGTGGGGTGCACCCGACTGGCCGTCCAGGCGGTCACCGCCAACGGTGAGGAGCTGCAACGAGTTTGGCGGTGCGCCGAACCGCTGACCGAGGATGCCACCGCCGATCGGGTGCGCTGGCAACTCGACGGCTGGCTCACCAGGCGCTCGCTGGGTGGGCCGGGACCTACCGCCCCCGTCACCACGCTGCGGCTGCATCCGGTCGAGGTGGTGTCGGCGGGTGCGCTGCAGCTGCCGCTGTGGGGATCCTCGGGTGACGACGACCGCCTGCGGGCCCGCCGCGCGCTGGTGCGGGTGCAGGGCCTGCTGGGACCGGAGGCGGTGCAGGTGCCGGTGCTCAGCGGTGGGCGTGGGCCGGCCGAGCGCATCACGTTCACCGCACTGGGTGACGAACCGGTGCCCGCGGCCGACCCGGACCGGCCGTGGCCAGGGCAACTGCCCGAGCCCGCGCCTGCGGTCCTGCTCGATGATCCGGTGGAACTTCTTGATGCGGAAGGCAATCCGGTACGGGTGACGGCTCGCGGACTGTTCTCCACCGACCCGGCCCGGCTGAGGTCACCGGAGCATTCCGCGCCGTTGCAGTGGTGGGCCGGGCCGTGGCCGGTCGACGAACGGTGGTGGGATCCCGGCTCGCCGCGGGCCGGTCGGACCGCACGGGCTCAGGTGCTGCTCGGCGGCCGAGCCGACCCGGGGCCGGCCATGCTGCTGTGTTACCGGCAGCGCCGCTGGTATGTGGAGGGGGTCTATGAATAGTGCTGCCGTGCAGCAGCTTCAGCAAAGCCCCTGGGCAAACGGACCCACCCGCGCGATGAACCGGTCGAAGAAAGCGGCCGGATCGACCTCCACCCCCACGTGCGCATTGGGCTCACGGCCCC
This sequence comes from Mycolicibacterium canariasense, assembly GCF_002101555.1. GTDB lineage: Bacteria > Actinomycetota > Actinomycetes > Mycobacteriales > Mycobacteriaceae > Mycobacterium > Mycobacterium canariasense. Next base: position 6,194 of record NZ_LQOL01000029.1, on the reverse strand, counting down.
ACCGGCCGTTCCAGTCGGCCACCGTCATGGCGCGGGTCAGGGTGCCGGTCAGCTCGACGTCGACGGTGGCCTGCCGGTAGCGCACCAGGTCCGGGTCCAGGGCCACCGCCGCGGCCAGCGGGTCGTGCAGATGCGCGAGATAACCCTCGCCCTGGTCGAAATGGAACTCGAAGTAGAACCGCATCGCGTCCTCGAGCACCCGGACCAACGGATTGGCCGCGGTGGACCGGGTGCCGCGATCGTCGAGCACACTCATCTGCGCAGACGGCGCCCCGGCGGCCACCGCGAGCCGGGCCAGGATGGACGGTGTCATCACCGCGTTCTCGGTCAGGTTGAGGCCCAGGATGATCGGCAGGTGGGTGGGTTTGTGCAGACCCCACGCCGCACCCCAGACCGCGAAGACCTCGGCCGCGGCCTCCGGATCGACGCTGATGTTCCACTCCGCGACGGCCGTGGTGTTGCCGCGATAGTCGAACGCCCCGCCCATGATCACCAGCCGGCGCAGCAGCCTGGGCAGCGCCGGCTCCTTGCGCAGCGCCAGCGCGAGATTGGTCAGCGGCCCGGTGACCAGCCCGATCAGCTCACCCGGATACGCATGAGCGGCGCCCACCCAGGCTTCGGCGGCGTCGTAGGGTGCCAGCGCCTGATCGCCGACCGGTAACCGGGCATAGCCCAAACCCTCTGGGCCATGGGTGTCCTCGGCCGTGCGCAACGGGATACTCAGTGGGTTCTCGGCGCCCTTGGACACCTCGACACCGGTGATGCCGCACAACTTCAGCAAGCCCAGATTGTTGGCGCACACCCGATCCACCGGCACATTGCCCGCCGTCGACGCGATGCCCACCACTTCGGCGTCGGCACTGGCGAACAGATAAGCCAGGGCCATCGCGTCATCGACACCGGTGTCCACGTCGGCGAACACCGGCTGCCTCGTTGCGCCTGTCACGTCGCCCACCCTAGGACCCGACCGTTACCAGTGCACCCCCGGTATCAGCCGAACGGCTCGCTTCACCGGCCGGGGCACCCGCGCGGTGCGGGTGGCGCGGACCGCACGCCGGGGGCGACGCGACGTGCGTGGCGCCGCCTCGCCGGTTCTGATGGGCTCGGCCGGCGCCTCGCCGGTTCTGATGGGCTCGGCCGGCGCCTCGCCGGACCCGATGGGCTCGGCCGGCGCCTCGCCGCGAGCCGCCGCGGAATCCGGGTAACCCAGGTAGATCTGATGCAGCACCCGTCGGGACAGCCGCGGGGTGAAGTAGGTCCCGAGATCGGCCAGCGTGCCGACCGGGGTGTCGATCCGGGCCGGCTTCTCGATCAGGCCGCGCACCACCATGGCGGCGGCATGCTCGGCGGTGATCGGCGGCATCGGGTTCAGCCGCTTGGACGGCGCGATCATGGGGGTGCTCACCAGCGGCATGTGGATGTTGGTGAAGGTGATGTGATCCGACAGCGTCTCGGTGCCGACCACCTCGGCGAAGGTATCCAAGGCGGCCTTGCTCGGCAGGTAGGCACTGTATTTGGGACTGTTGGCCTGTACACCCGCGCTCGACACGTTGACCACGTGCCCGAAACGCCTTTCCCGCCAATGCGGTAGCAGTGCGAGCACCATGCGGACCGAACCGAAGTAGTTGACGGCCATCACCCGCTCGTAATCGTGCAGCCGGTCCGTGGAGGCCACCACCGACCGGCGGATGGACCGCCCGGCGTTGTTCACCAGATAGTCCACGTGCCCGAACCGGCCGAGGATGTCCTTGACGGTGTGCTCCACCGACGCCGAATCGGTGACGTCACAGGTGAAGGCGTGGGCCTGCCCGCCGGCAGCGCGGATCTCGTCGATCAGTTCGTCGAGCGCATCGGCGTTGCGGGCCAGCGCGAAAACCGTCGCCCCGCGTTGCGCGACGGCGACCGCGGACGCCCGGCCGATACCACTGGAGGCCCCGGTGATGATGACGTGCCGCCCGACGAGCGGACCGTCCGGGTCGTCCCGTCGGGCCCGGTCCGGGTCCAGATGTTCGGCCCAGTAGCGCCACAGCTTCGGTGCGTACGAGGCGAACTCGGGCACCTCGATTCCGGTGCCGCGCAACGCCTCGGCGGTGCGCTCGGCGGTGAAGGTGGGGGCGAGGTCGACGACGTCGAGGATCTCGGCCGGAATCCCGAGCTGGACGGCCGCCATGTTGCGCAGGATCTTTGCCCGGCCGGTCGCCTTGAGCACCGGTGTCACCGTCACGGTGGGCAGTACGCCGCGCAGCGGCGGCAGACCCGCCTCCTTCGCCACGCCGCGGTAGATGCCGCGCAGGCCAATGGGTTTCGGAGCGGTCAGATGGAACGTCTGGCCGTCGCGGTCGGGGCAGTGCATCAGGGAAACGATCGCTGAAACGACATAGTCCACCGGCACGATGTTGGTGCGGCCGGTGTCGGGCAGCACCATCGGGGTGAAACGGGGCAGCACCGCCAGTTTCGCGAGCAACCCGAAGAAGTAGTACGGACCGTCGACCTTGTCCATCTCGCCGGTGCGGGAGTCACCCACGACCACCGCGGGCCGATAGATCCGGTGCCGCAACCCGCTGGCCCGGACCAGTTGTTCGGCCTCGAACTTGGTCTGGTGGTACGGCGTGGGCAGATCCTGGGCGACGTCGAAATCGTCCTCGGTGTAGACGCCCGGATAGCTGCCGGCGACCGCGATGGAGGACACGTGCTCCAAGGTGGCATCCAAGCGCCGGGTCAGCTCGATGACGGCGGCGGTGCCCTCCACATTGGAGGCCCGCTGCTGCGCGGCGGGCGCGGTGATGTCGTAGATCGCCGCACAGTGCACCACGTGGTCGATGGTTCCCAACTCGGCGAGCGCGTCGTCGGTGAGCCCCAAGCCGGGTGCGGCCAGGTCTCCCACCAGTGGCTTGACCCGAGGGCCCCAGGACTGTGCGAGTTGCTCGAACCGGCCGAGCGACCCCCGCCGCACCAGCACCCAGACCTGCGTCTCGTCGTCGCGATGCAGCAGCCGGGACACGATACGACGGCCGATAAACCCAGTACCGCCGGTAACGAGATAATTCATGCGGTCATGTTCGTCCCCAACGGGCCGCGCGTCAACTGTGGGCTCTCATCGGCCGTGTCGCACCGATGTCGGATATCACACGAATCCGAGACGAGCCGTCCGCCGGTGCCTGCGGCGAGTAGGGCGTGCTACCCGCTCAACCCATCGAGGGAGTAGTCGGAAGGCTGTTCGGCTCAGCCGATGCGCTGGCTCAGGTGGTTGGCCTCGCGAAGCAGGAGTCGGCCCAGGTGTTGCCGCCGTTGAGCGGTGAAGCGTTGTTCGATTCCGGTGAGAGTCAGTGCGCCGACGGGTGATTGATGTGGGTCGAAGACGGCTGCCGCCATCCCCCAGGAGCCCTCGACGATCAGACCGGGGTTGACTGCCCACCCGTTGGTTCGGGTGTCTTCGATGCGTGCGAGTACCGCGCGGGTGCTGTGGCTTGGTCCCCACTGGGCGGCGAGATCGGCCTCCTGGAGGTATGTCGTGATGACGTCGTCGGGCAGGTAGGCCAACACGGCGAGGCCGGCCGAGACGACCCCGAGTGGAAATCGGGCGCCCTCGTAGAGGACGTGCGAACGGATGGGGAAGTCACCGTCCTCCCGTTGCATGACCACGGTTTGTTGGCCGCGGCGTAAGGAGAAGAAGGCGCTCTCACCGGTCTCGGCGGCCAACCGATGCACGTGTGGGCCGGCTTTGCTGGTGACGTCGAAGCGTGCTGCTGATGCCGCCCCCAACACAAATGTTTCCGGACCCAGGTACCACCGACCGGACTGCTGATCACGATCGACGAGCCCTTCGGCCTCGAGCGCCTCCAACAGTCGGTGCGCGCTGGGGCGCGGTATGGCCGCGGTCGCCGCAACCTCGGATGTTCCGGCACCGTTGGGGTGGGCGGACAGCACCCGCAAGATCGCCGCAACGCGGCCGACGACTGTGGGGCCCTCCGCCACGACTGCCTCCCTGTCCGCTCAATGAACACCTATGACCGTGATTGTTCATCGACCGAGCGATTGTGCCACGAGATCTCGTCAATGACACCGCCCTTGTGCACAGTTGGTGTGTTCAGTCACCGGACGAAGACAACGTGCGAAGGAATGCAACGAATGAAACTGCGTGACCATCCCACCGCTGCGCTGGCCGACCTGTTGCGCGATGGCATGACGATCGCGGTGGGGGGTTTCGGTCTGTGCGGTATCCCGCAAGGCCTGATCGAAGTGGTCCGCGACAGCGCGGTGTGTGGTCTGACCATCGTGTCCAACAACATGGGGGTCGACGGCAAGGGGCTGGGCCTGCTGCTGGAGAAACGACAGGTGTCCAAAGTGATCGCCTCCTACGTCGGGGAGAACAAGTTGTTCGCTAGCCAGTACCTGGACGGGGTCCTTGATGTCGAGTTCTGTCCCCAGGGCACGTTGGCCGAGCGGATGCGTGCCGGGGGTGCGGGCATTGCCGGCTTCTACACCCGCACCGGGGTGGGAACCCCGGTCGCCGAGGGCAAGCCGACCGAGGTCTTCGACGGCCACGAGTACGTGCTCGAACGTGGCATCGTGGCCGATCTCGCGTTGGTGCGTGCCGAGTGGGCCGATGTCGAGGGCAACCTGCGTTACCGGTTGACCGCCCGCAACTTCAACCCGCTTGCGGCCACGTGCGGCCGGGTGTGCGTGGCCGAGGTCGAAGAGGTCGTCGATGGTCACCTGGACCCCGATGACGTGATGACCCCGGGTATCTACGTCGACCGGATCGTGGCGGTGCCGGCGGCGGGCTTCATCGAACAACGAACGATTCGATCGCAAACCGCGGAGGTGGTGTGACATGGCGTGGAGTCGCAACGAGATGGCTCAGCTGGCAGCACGGGAGCTGAACGACGGGGACTACGTCAATCTGGGCATCGGCATTCCGACCCTGGTGGCCAACCACATTCCCGACGGCATGCGGATCATGCTGCACAGCGAAAACGGGCTGCTCGGCATGGGGCCATTCCCGTTCGACGCGGACGTCGACCCGGATCTGATCAACGCGGGCAAGCAGACCGTGACCGCAGTCGACGGTGCGTCGTTCTTCGACTCGGCCACCAGCTTCGGGATGATCCGTGGTGGGCACGTCGACATCGCAATCCTCGGAGCGCTGCAGGTGGCCGCCAACGGTGATCTGGCCAACTGGATGGTGCCCGGCAAGCTGGTCAAGGGGATGGGTGGTGCGATGGACCTGGTCGCCGGCACCCGCCGGATCGTGGTCCTCACCGAGCACACCGCCAAAGACGGATCACCCAAGATCGTGCAGTCGTGCGATCTGCCGCTGACCGGGGCGGGAGTGGTCGACCGGATCATCACCGACCTGGCCGTCATGGACCTGAGTGACAACGAGATCCACGTGCGTCAACTGGCCCCGGACATCACCTTGGACGAGGTCGGCGACCGCACCGGTGCGCCGATCGTGGACGCCCGTGACCTGCAGCCCGCAAGCAACTCCCGTGGAGGATGGAAATGACGACCTCGGTGATCGTGGCGGGTGCCCGGACCCCGGTGGGCAAGCTGATGGGCTCGCTGAAGGACTTCTCGGGTAGCGATCTGGGGGCCATCGCCATCAAGGGGGCGTTGGAGAAGGCGGGTGTGGCGGCGTCGCTGGTCGACTACGTGATCATGGGGCAGGTGTTGACCGCTGGTGCGGGTCAGATGCCGGCGCGTCAGGCTGCTGTCGCTGCTGGGATCGGTTGGGATGTGCCTGCGTTGACGATCAACAAGATGTGCTTGTCGGGTATCGATGCGATCGCGTTGGCTGATCAGCTGATTCGTGCCGGGGAGTTCGAGGTGGTGGTGGCTGGTGGGCAGGAGTCGATGAGCCAGGCGCCGCATCTGCTGCCCAAGAGCCGTGAGGGTTACAAGTACGGCGATGTGAGGTTGTTGGATCACATGGCCTATGACGGTCTGCATGATGTGTTCACCGATCAGCCGATGGGGGCGTTGACCGAGCAGCGCAATGACCTCGACCGGTTCACCCGGGCCGAGCAGGATGACCTGGCCGCGCAGTCGCACCAGAAGGCCGCGGCTGCGTGGAAGGACGGTGTGTTCACCGACGAGGTGGTGCCCGTTTCGATCCCGCAGCGCAAGGGCGACCCGATTGAGTTCGCCGAGGATGAGGGCATCCGGGCTAATACCACCGCCGAGTCCCTCGG
>NZ_LQOL01000028.1 GCF_002101555.1 Mycolicibacterium canariasense | reverse complement strand
GCCTCGGGCAGTGGGGCGGCGAGCGCGTCGAAGGGGGCCGGCTCGGGAGCGGGCGGCGGCGGCAGCTCACCGTTGACCGCGGGGTTGTCGATCGGGTTGTCCAGCGCCTGCGGGGCGGGATCGTTCACCACATTGCGCGGGGTGGCGGCGCCGAGGCCGCGGCCGCATACCGGCCACGCGCCCTTACCCTGGCTGGCCAGGACGCGCTCGGCGACGGCGATCTGCTCTTCCTTGGTGGCCAGGTGTGCGGCGGGGGCGTACTCACCGCCGCCATGCGACGACCACGTGCCCGGCGAGAACTGCAGCCCGCCCTGGTACCCGTTGCCGGTGTTGATCGCCCAGTTGCCACCGGATTCACAGCGGGCGACCTGGTCCCACTGGCCGTCGGTGGCGGCGCCGGCCTGACCGGCAAGAGCGAGGCTTCCGCCGCCGAGAACCGCTCCGGTGACGGCGATCTTGGCGACGCTGACTGAGGATGACGTGGGCTTGCGGTGCCGTCCACTCATAGAAAAAAACAGTCCTCTCGTGAACGCCTACGAGGTCAGCTGTCGGGTTCGGGCTGGAGAGGTCGCCCGGCCTGCGTCGTTGCCGACGCCGGCTTCACCCCGAGGGCTCAGACTGCGAGCCCTGGTCTGCTTTCGGCGGACCGGTGGGTCCCCCGCCTCCATCCAAGGTTGTTCGTCGGTGGCAGTGCCCTGGGTGGATGGAGCTCGGCGTACTGGGCACAGCGGGCTATCTGATAGAGGTCAGATGGCTTGGGCAAGACGGTAACTGTTCGGCGCGTATGCGTCACTTCGGCCCGTCTTCGGCGTTTTCACAGGCAGCAAATCTTGTGAGAACTTTAAAGGCGCAGGACGCCCGGGCGTTTCCGCAGGTGTTTGCTGCAGTCAAACCACAGGTGGCCTCATTGTGACCGTTTCGTTATGTGACACAAATCACTGCTACCCGCCGGCGAATGGGGGTAACACATCGACCGTCTGATTTGTTTGGAGCGGTCTGTCGCGGTCGCGCACCGCGACCTCGTCGCACAAGAACGAGCAGCGTGCCAGCACTTTCGCCAGTTCCGGGCCGCGGGCCGACAGATGCCGGACCAGCCCGTCCAACGTCAAGCCTTTTTGCAGGTGCAACATTTCGGTCTCGGTTCCGGCCGCGGCCCGGGCCGCGGCGAAGTACCGCACGGTCACCGTCACGGTCATCTCAGCCGCCGATCGCGCTCATCGGCCGGGCGGGCTGGACGAAGCTCGGGTCGTTGATGCCGTGCCCGGCCGGCTTGGCCCACATCGTGCGGCGCCAGGCGGCCTCGATCTCGCCGTCGTCGGCACCGTCCCGCAGCAGCCCGCGCAGGTCGGTCTCTGCGGTGGAGAACAGGCAGCTGCGGATCTGCCCGTCGGCGGTCAGCCTGGTCCGGTCGCACGCCCCGCAGAACGCCTCGGACACCGACGCGATGATCCCGACGGTGGCCGCGCTGCCGTCCACCCGCCACAGCGCCGCCGGCGCCGAGCCCCGGGGCGCGGGGTCCGGCCGCAGATCGAAGTGCCGGCGCAGGGTGTGCAGCACCGTGTCGGCGCTGACGGCCCGATCCCGGCTCCAGACATGTCCGGCGTCCAGGGGCATTTGCTCGATGATCCGCAGCTGATAGTCGTGCTCCAGGCAGAACCGCAACAGCGGCACCACGTCGTCCAGGCCGGTGCGCGGATCCAGCACCGCATTCACCTTCACCGGCGCCAGGCCGGCGGCCGCCGCCCCGGCCAACCCGGCCAGCACGTCGTCGAGGCGGTCGCGGCGGGTGATCTCGGTGAAATGCGCGCGGTCGACGGTGTCCAGGGAAACGTTGACGCGGTCCAGCCCGGCGCGCTTGAGCCCCGCGGCCCGCGCCGCCAGCCCGATCCCGTTCGTCGTCATGGCGATCGTCGGCCGCGGCGTCAGCGCGGCCGCCGCCGCGATCACCTCTTCCAGATTCCGGGAAACCAGCGGCTCACCGCCGGTGAAGCGGACGTTGGTGATGCCGAGCCGGGTGACGGCGATCCGCAGCAACCGGCTCAGTTCTTCGGCGCTGAGCAGTTGGCTACCCGGCAGCCAGTCCAGCCCCTCGGCCGGCATGCAATAGGTGCAGCGCAGATTGCACCGGTCGGTCAGCGACACCCGCAGGTCGGTCGCAATCCGGCCGTAGGTGTCCAGCAGCGGTCCGCTGGTCGGCATGCCGGGCCGGCTGCCCAGCGTGGGCAGGCCGAGTTCGGTGACGGTCACTCAGGCACCCGCTTCGCGTCGACGGGCACGATCTCTTTGCCCAGCGGCATCAGCGACACCGGGATCATCTTCAGATTGGCCAGCGCCAGCGGGATGCCGATGATGGTGATGGCCATCGCGATGGCGCTCACCACATGTCCGATCGCCAGCCAGATCCCGGCCACGATGAGCCAGATGATGTTGCCGATCAGCGCGCCGGGACGGACCCCGGGCTTGTCGACGACGGTGTAGCCGAACGGCCACAGTGCGTACAGCGCGATGCGCAGCGCGGCGAAGCCGAACGGGATGGTGATGATGAGCACGAAGCAGATCAGGGCCGCGAGGAGATAGCCCAGCGCCAGCCACAGCCCACCGAAGATCAACCAGACGATATTCAGTACCAGTCGCATGTCTCCTCCAGCGGTCGTTACAGACTACCGAGCAACTAGTAAGCTCTTCCACATTGCGTCCTGCGCAGGCGGGACGCATTACTTATGTGATCGATGAGAACGAGCGGGTGAACAGCAGTGCCGACCGGCAAGGTTAAGTGGTACGACGCCGAGAAGGGCTTCGGCTTCCTGTCCCAGGAGGACGGCGAAGACGTCTATGTCCGGTCTTCGGCGCTGCCTTCGGGTGTTGAGGGGCTCAAGGCCGGGCAGAAGGTCGAGTTCGGTCTGGCTGCCGGGCGCCGCGGTCCGCAGGCGCTGAGCGTCAAGCTCATCGACCCGCCGCCGAGCCTGTCCCGGACGCGCCGCGAGGCCGCCGCCGCCGAGCACAAGCACAGCCCCGACGAACTGCACGGCATGATCGGTGACCTCATCACGCTGCTGGAGAACACCATCCAGCCGGAGCTGCGCAAGGGTAAGTATCCCGACCGCAAGGTGGCCCGGCGGGTGTCCGAGGTCGTCAAGGCCGTCGCTCGCGAGCTCGACGCCTGATCCTCGGCCGCGCCGAGACTGCGGTTGTTGGCGCCGATCGGCCGTTCCCGCGCCAGAAAGCGTAGTTTCGGCGCCAGAGTGGGAAGACTGTAGGCATGGCCTACGTGAATCCCCAAGGCGAGTTCAACCGCGACACCAACTACATCACCACCCGGATTACGTCGCGCACGCGAGGAGCAGAACAGGGTGAGGACGGTCGTGACGGCTATCCCGTCGAACCGGGGCGCTACCGGCTGATCGTGGCCAGGGCCTGCCCGTGGGCCAACCGCGCCATCATCGTGCGGCGCCTGCTGGGTCTGGAGGACGCGCTGTCCATCGGCTACTGCGGGCCCGTCCACGACGAGCGCAGCTGGACCTTCGACCTGGACCCGGGCGGGGTGGATCCGGTGCTGAAGATCCCGCGGCTGCAGGATGCCTACTTCAAACGCGACCCGAACTATCCCAAGGGCATCACCGTGCCCGCCATCGTCGACATCCCCACCGGTGCCGTCGTCACCAACGACTTCGCCCAGATCACCCTGGACTTCTCCACCGAATGGGCCGCCTTCCACCGCGAGGGGGCGCCGCAGCTGTACCCCGAACCGCTGCGCGACGAGATCGACGAGGTGGCGCAGCGGATCTACACCGAGATCAACAACGGGGTGTACCGATGTGGATTCGCCGGCACCCAGCAGGCCTATGACGCGGCGTATGACCGGTTGTTCACCGCGCTGGACTGGGTTTCCGAAAGGCTCAGCGGGCAAAGGTATCTGGTGGGTGACACCATCACCGAGGCCGATGTCCGGCTGTTCACCACGCTGGCCCGGTTCGACGCCGTCTACCACGGCCACTTCAAGTGCAACCGGTCCAAACTCTCCGAGATGCCGGTGCTGTGGGCCTATGCCCGTGACCTGTTCCAGACGCCCGGCTTCGGTGACACCATCGATTTCGAACAGATCAAGGCGCACTACTACATCGTGCACAAGGACATCAATCCCACCCGGATCGTCCCGAAGGGACCCGAGCTGTCCGGCTGGCACACCGCACACGGCCGGGAAGCCTTGGGCGGCAGGCCGTTCGGCGACGGCACCCCGCCCCGGTGAGCTAGTTCCAGACCGTGCGCACCGACCACTCGGCGTGCGGCAGCGGGAACTCGTTGCCCTCCTCGTCACGCACCAAGGTCGGCAACTGCACCGCGAACCCGGTCAGCCTGCCGAACCGGGGATCGACGGTGGGGATGGTGACGGCCAGCGTCGTGCCGGGCCGGAACTCCGAGACGACGGGTGTGGGTGCGTCCTCGTAGCCCCGCAGTAGCCACCACGGTGCCCGTGCGATCGCCGACGGCACCGACAGCTGCACGGGGTTGCGCGAGTTCACTGCCAAATCGCCTGTGGTTTCCGGGATTTCGCAGTTGTTCAGATCCAACACCGGGCAGAACCGGTAAGGCCCGACGCGCACCGACGCGCCATGCGAGTAGGCGCTGATCTCCGGGAAGTCGGGGTCGGCGTGCCGGCCGAGCTGCCACACCAGCAGGCCGGTGCCCACCGAGGCAACCAGCGCCACCGCCAGCAGCACCGCGGCGATGCGCTTCATCGGCGCCCCACGGGGGCGGCCAACGGGCCACCCTCGGTCTCGGCGAGCACCGGACGGTTACCGCCGAAGCCGGGTATCAGGGACGCACCGTTGTAGCTCACCAGTGTCTGGGCCAGACCGAGAATCAACACGGCCGTGATCGTAGTGAACCCGACCCACAGCTGCGGATAGATGAGCACGCCGGTGGCCCCGCCGGCCACCCAGGCCAGCTGCAACAGCGACTCGGACCGGCCGAAGGCCGACGCCCGGGACTTCTCCGGCAGGTCATCCTGCAGCGAGGCGTCCAGCGATGCCTTCGCGATGGCGCTGGCGCCGGAGGTGACCAAGGTGGCCAGCGCGGCGACCAACAGGTTGCCGGTGACGGCGGCGGCCAGCGCCATCAACGTCACCGCGATGGCGGCCCGGGTGACCAGCAGGGCGGGCCTGCCGAGTTTGAGCCGGGCGGCGGTGAAGTTGCCGACGAAGTTGCCGATACCGGCCGCGGCACCGATCAGGCCCAGGATGCGCAACTGCTCCCAGCCGCCGTCGCCGTGCGATTTCGCGACGAAGGCCGGGTACAGGAACAGGAAGCCGACCATCGCCTTGATGGTGCAGTTGCCCCACAACGAGGTGATGATGTTGCGGCCCAGCGGTTGGCGCTCCTTGGCCGGGCGGCGCAGCGCCTCGGTCTCACCACCGTGATAGCTCAACGTGGTGGGCACCTCACCGGCGGTCACCTCGACCCACTTCGGGATCCGCATCGACAGCACCGCCCCGGCCACGGTCACCGCGACCAACACATACAGCGCGCCGGGCAGCTTGGCCATGTTGAGCAGGTATTCGGCACCGGCGGCGATCGCCCCGCCGGCCATGGTGCCGCCCAGCAGACTGAACATGGTCAACCGCGAATTCACCCGGACCAGGTCGATCGTGGGCGGCAACACCCGCGGCGTCACGGCACTGCGCAGCACCGAGAAACTCTTGGACAGCACCATCATTCCGAGCGCACAGGGGTAGAGCACCCAGGACGGGTAGCTTCCGGTGGCGCCGTCGTAGTTACCGATCAACACCACGGCCAGCACGGTGCGCAGGGCGAATGACATCGCCAGCGCCACCCGGCGGCCGTGCTGCAGTCGGTCCAGCGCCGGGCCGATCAGCGGCGCGATGATCGCGAACGGCGCGATCGTGATGAGCAGGTACAGGGCCACCTTGCTCTTGCTCTCGCCGGAGGCCGCCGCGAAGAACAAGGTGTTGGCCAACGCCACCGCCATCGCCGCGTCGACCGCCGAGCTGGCCACCACCGGCCAGGTGAGTGCCGTCAGACCCGATTTGTCGGCACCGTCGGCGGTGGCGGCCCGGTGCACCAAGTCGTACATCTTGGTGCCCATCTCGCGGCTGCGCTGGGCGGCGGCGCGAGTGACGGTGACCTTCTCACCGGCCGACGATCCCACCCCGGACCGGGCCCGCGGCGGCGGTTCGGTCCGCGGCCGGGGGGACTCGTCGTCCAGTGGGGGCAGCCATCGGTTGGCGCTCGGTCCGGACGGCGGATGCTTGCGTCGGCCGATATCGCCGTCGGAGGGGTAGTTCGCCATGCCGGGGTGCTCACCGTCGGACGGCGGCCGCGGTGGGTGGTAGCGGGGATCCCGGGAAGGCACAGCTCCGATTGTCCCTTACCGAGACGGCTGCGGCGGGAAGCCCACCGGTGTGGCTCTGGTGGGCATGGTCAGGCAATATTGGACGCGATGGACACAGGAACCGACACGGTCGCCGATCTGACCGAGCAGGCAGAACCGCAGACGCAGCGCTCACCCGAGCTTGAGGCGTTGCTGCTCGGTGCGGTCGAGGCCGCCCGCGCCGCGATCGAGGAGTTCAGCGGAGCCGACGCCGTCGGTGAATATCTGGGTGCGGTGTTCGACGACCCGACCGCCGCCACCCACCGCTTCCTCGCCGTGCTGCCCGGCTATCAGGGCTGGCAGTGGGCGGTGGTGGTGGCCGGTTACCCCGGCGCCGACCACGTGACCATCAGCGAGGTGGTGCTGGTCCCCGGTCCGACGGCGCTGCTGGCGCCGCAGTGGGTGCCGTGGGAAGAGCGGGTGCGTCCCGGCGACCTGAGCCCCGGCGATCTGCTGGCACCGCCGGCCGATGACCCGCGTCTGGTGCCCGGATACCTGGCCAGCGGCGACGACGAGCTGGACGAGGTGGCCGCCGAGATCGGTCTGGGCCGCCGCCAGGTACTGAGCCTGGAGGGCCGGCTGGACGCCGCGCAGCGCTGGCATGACGGCGAGTTCGGTCCCGGCTCGGCGATGGCGCGCGCGACTCGGCGGGTATGCCGGGACTGCGGGTTCTATGTGCCGCTGGCCGGTTCGCTGGGCACGGTCTTCGGTGTGTGCGCCAACGAGATGTCCGCCGATGGCCGGGTGGTCGACGGCGAGTACGGCTGCGGGGCGCATTCGGACACCCCCGCCCCGGCCGGTACCGGCTCGCCGCTGTACGACCCGTACGACGACGGGGTGCTGGAACTCGCGGAGATCCCCGCGGCCGGCGAGGCCCCGGAGGGCGCCCCAGAGACCTCCGAAGGCTCGCCGAGCCCCGTCGGCTCCTAGCGTGTGGCGCTTTCCGCGGCGGTCTTGATCCGCTGGAGCGAGGCGTTCATCCCGGCCAGCAGTTCCTGCTCGAAGCCGGGGACGCCGCCCATGAACTTGTCCACGAGCAGGGTGGGCACGGTCTTGAAGCCCTCGGGTGCTCGGCGGCTCTCGATCACCCTGGTGCCACCACCGTCGAGCGGCTCCAGTTCGTAGCTCCACCGCATGGCGTTGAAATCGACCCGGAAGGCCAGCGAGCGCTGCGGCTCCAGCTCGGTGATGGTGCAGGTGGTCGGCCAGAACATGTTGTTGCGCCGGTTGACGTTGATCGCCTTGGCGCCCACCCGGGTGCGCCCGAGCACCTTCATGGCCCGGCATTGCGGGCTCCACTGTGGCATCCGGCGCAGGTCCGAGATCAGCGCCCACACCTCGGACACCGGTGCATCGATGTCGATCTGTGCTTGCAGTAGTGGCGAACCCATGATGCTCCTTCAGTTGACGAGGCCGCGCTGCGCGCCGCGATCGCCACGCCGGGCGGCGCGTAGCTGCAGCAGGAAGATCGAGGTACCGAGCAGTCCGACACCCAGCCCGGCGAGTGTGATGGGACGCCAGTCGTGCAGGGCCGGGACGGTGAAAGCCAGCACCACCGCGAGCAGCCAGCCGGTCGCGATCGCGATGATGACCGGCACCGGCTCCAGCAGCCGGGCCGGCAGTGCCGGCGGCTCCAGCGGCGTCTCGGCGGCGTCTTCTGACATCGCTTCACAACCTAGCCTCACCACTTCCCGGCTGTCCTCTGGGTATTCTCTTGCCCTGTGACAGACGTCGACTCCAGGTTGTCGAGTGATCTGTCGCTGGCCGTGATCAGGTTGGCCCGGCAGCTGCGGTTCCGCCGGCCTGATTCCCCGGTCTCGTTGTCTCAGCTCTCGGCGCTGGCCACGGTGGCCAAGGAAGGGCCGATGACACCGGGCGCCCTGGCCATCCGCGAACGGGTCCGCCCGCCGTCGATGACGCGGGTGATCGCGTCGCTGGTCGACCTGGGCTTCATCGACCGCACCGCCCATCCCGACGACCGGCGGCAGGTGCTGGTGTCGGTCTCGCCCGCCGGCCTCGACCTGATCGAGGCCGAACGCAAGGCCAGCCGGGAATGGCTGCAGCAGCGGCTGGCCGAACTGACCGCCGAGCAACGCCAGACCTTGCTCGAGGCCGCCGACCTCATGCTGGCCATCGTGGACGAAGGCCCGGCGAACTGACCAACGTCATCGATATCGCGGACGCGGCCGATCCGCGGCTGGACGATTTCCGCGATCTCAACAGTGTCGATCGCCGACCGGACCTGCCCAGCGGCAAAGGGCTGGTGATCGCCGAGGGTGTGCTGGTGGTGCAGCGCATGCTGGCTTCCCGGTTCGCCCCGCGCGCCCTGCTGGGCACCGATCGTCGGTTGAGTGAGCTGGCCGCCGATCTGGCGGGGGTGGACGTGCCGTACTACCGGGCCAGTGCCGAGGTGATGGCCGAGGCCATCGGGTTCCATCTCAATCGCGGTGTGCTGGCCGCCGCCCCGCGCCCGCCCGAGCTGACGGTCGCCGAGGTGCTGGCCGGCGCCCGCACCATCGCGGTGCTCGAAGGCGTCAACGACCACGAGAACCTCGGGTCCATCTTCCGCAACGCCGCCGGGCTCGGCGTCGACGCCGTGCTGTTCGGCACCGGCTGTGCCGACCCCCTGTACCGGCGGGCGGTGCGCGTCTCGATGGGGCATGCCCTGCTGGTGCCGTACGCGTGGGCGCCATCCTGGCCGGGCGATCTGAACACCTTGCGGGACAACGGTTTCCGCGTGCTGGCGATGACCCCGAATCCGGCCGCCGCGACGCTGGCCGAGGCGATGTCGGGATTGGTCGAGCACAAGGTGGCCATCCTGGTGGGAGCCGAGGGGCCGGGCCTGACCGAGCACACCATGCGGGCGGCCGACGTGCGGGTGCGCATCCCGATGGCGCGCGGCACCGACTCGCTGAACGTCGCGACGGCCGCCGCGTTGGCGTTCTACGAGCGGGCTAGGGTGAGCTGATGTCCGGCGACAGCACGCCACCGCGGGGGACGGCCCAACCCTGGGGCACCGGGTTGACCGTCGCCGGGTTCGTCGCGGCGCTGACCGCGGCCGCGATCGTCGTGCTGAGCGTCGGTCTGACGCGGGTGCATCCCCTGCTGGCCATCGGGCTGAACCTGGTGGCCGTCGGTGGGCTCGCCCCCACGGTGTGGGGCTGGCGGACCCGGCCGGTGTGGCGCTGGTTCGTCCTGGGATCCGGGATCGGGGTGGCCATCGGCTGGTTGGCCCTGATCGCCCTGCTGGTCAGCCGGTGAGTCCGCGCCGGCCTCGTTGACTCGGCGCCCAGGGCGCTCCGCACTCGGACTTTGTCGCCCTCACCGCCAAGTCAAGCGGTCATCCGCTCATCGCTGCGTGCCGGAGCGCACGCCCAGCAGCACGTCCTCCCAGGCCGGCACCGTGGCGCGGGCCTTGCGACTGCGGGCGGGCTTGGGCGCCGGCTCGGCGGCCTTCGGCTCGGGTTCTTCGGCCTTGGCGACGGTCTGAGCGACGGGAGCCGGTGCCGGCTCGGGTGTCACCGTCGGGGCGGGAGCCGGGGCCGGAGCGGGCTCGAAATCCAGCTGCGCCACCGGCGCCACCGGCCGCAGCGGGCGGGTGAAGTTCGGATCGATCAGCTCGGCCGCCCGCTCATCGAACGCCGTCACCGTGCCGCCGTGCGAACCGGGAGTGAACCGGAAATGCGCCTGCAGGTCCGACCGTCCGGCCTTCCACGACAGCTGCACCGTCCACCGGCCGTCCTCGTTGCGCCAGGCGTCCCATGTCGTGGAATCGGGATCCAGCCCACGCGAGATCATCGCCGACGTCACGGTCTCCAGCAGCGTCAGTACCGCGGGGCCGTCGGCCAGGATCGGGTGCGCGGCGGTGGCCAGCTCCGCGGCACGGGCCCGCTCCAGCAGCACGGGACTGGCGAACCGCCGCACCCGGTCGATATCGGCGCCGGTGATCGATGCGACCTGCTCGACCGATGCGCCCGCACGGATGCGGGACTGAATTTCCTTGGGACGCAACGTTGTCGGTACCTCGACCTCGATCTCGGTTTGGTTGGAAGCGGCCTTGTCACCACGCACGGCGGCGCGCAACCGGTTGTCCACCCGGATGACGAATTTTTCGCCGGCGTCCGCCGCTTCGCAGATCAGCCGCTTGCCGTCCACGTCCAGCCCGACGACCTTGAGTTCGCGCATACTGACCTCCTGCGGGGCACCCTACAGCGTTATCCGGCCGTTACCGGGCTGACACGCAGACCGGAGGGAGTCGCACTCAGATTCGCTCGACGACCCAGTCGATGCAGGCGGTCAGGGCGCTGATGTCATCGGGTTCGACGGCCGGGAACATCGCCACCCGCAACTGGTTGCGGCCCAGCTTGCGGTACGGCTCGGTGTCGACGATCCCGTTGGCGCGCAATGTTGCGGCGACAGCGCTTGCATCTACGTCATCATTGAAATCGACGGTGCCGACCACCTGCGAACGCAACGCCGGATCGGCCACGAACGGTGTCGCGAACGATGCCGCCTCGGCCCACGAGTACAGCCGCTGCGACGAGTCGGCGGTGCGCTTGACGGCCCAATCCAACCCACCGTTGCCGTTCAGCCAGTCCAGCTGCTCGACCAGCAGGATCAGCGTGCCGATGGCCGGGGTGTTGTAGGTCTGGTTCTTCAGGCTGTTCTCGACCGCGATGGGCAGCGACAGGAAGTCGGGCACCCAGCGGCCGCCGGCCGCGATCGCCTCGATCCGGGCCAACGCGGCCGGCGACAGCACCGCGATCCACAGGCCGCCGTCGCCGGCGAAGTTCTTCTGCGGCGCAAAGTAGTAGGCATCGGCGTCGCGGATGTCGACGGGCAACCCGCCGGCCGCCGAGGTGGCGTCGATGAGCACCAGGGCGTCACCGGCCGGCCGCTGCACCGGCACCGCGACCCCGGTCGAGGTCTCGTTGTGCGCCCACGCGACGACGTCGACCGACGGGTCCGAGGTCGGTTCCGGCGCACTGCCGGCGTCGGCCTTGACGACGATCGGATCGCCGACGAACGGGTTCTTGGCGACGCAGGAGGCGAACTTGGAGCTGAACTCGCCGTAGGTCAGATGCAGCGAGCGCTTGTCCACCAGCCCGAACGCGGCGGCATCCCAGAACGCCGTCGAGCCGCCGTTGCCCAGGATGACCTCGTATCCGTCGGGCAGCGTGAACAGCTGGCGCAGCCCGTCGCGTACCCGGCCGACGAGGTTCTTCACCGGGGCCTGGCGATGGGAGGTGCCGAACAGGTCACCGGCCGAGGCGAGCGCCTGCAGCTGCTCGGGGCGCACCTTCGACGGCCCACACCCGAAGCGTCCGTCGTGCGGCTTGATATCGGCGGGGATCGTCAGCTCTGCCATGGCGTTCAGATTATCGGCCCGCGCCACCGGTTAAGACGGCCGGTGTGGGTCAGGGCGCCTGGGGCACCACATAGGTGGGTTGGAACGGATTCTGGCCGTTCTCGATCGCGATGGCCCGCAGGTAGGCGTCCACGTCGGGATAGCCGGCGATCTCGGCCTGTTTCTGCAACGCACGCTGGCGGGCCAGTTCGGTCTGGGCCTGCGCGGCCGCCTTGTCCGCCTCGGCCTTCGCCTTGGCCGCGTTGGCGTCGGCGACGCCCTTGGCCTCGGCGGCCCGGGCATCGGCGATGGCCTTCTGTTCGGCGATGATGGCCTCCTTGAGGCCGTCGTCGACCGGGTCCGGTTTCATCACCGTCACCTGGAAGTTGGTGAAGAACTCGCGCCCGTCGGTGCGGGCCCGGGAGGCGCTGGGCAGCGCGTCCCGCAGCGCGTTCTGGAATTCGATGCGGACCTTCTCGTCGTTCCAGATCTCGCGCCAGGTGTACTTCTGGGCGACGCTGATGAGCACCTGTTCGGCGGGTTGGCCGACGACGTAGCGCAGCAGGTTCTTCCAGCCCTCGGTGACCAGACCCTCGTCGTCCAGCCAGCCCTGATATTTGGTGCCGAAGTCGCGGTGGAAGTCCATCAGCATGCCGCAGTCGGTGGTCAGGTCGAAGGTGATGACCACCGGCACGCGCAGTTCGGCGGGGGCGGTGGCGTTGGACACCACGATGGTGGGTTCGGCCTCGGAGTCGGGGCTGCCGGTGGCATCCCAGCTGATCTGTCGGGACGGGTAGCGGTAGGCCTTGAAGCCGCCGGGCGGATTGAACTCGGAGGTCTCCGGGTTGATGCAGCCCTCGACCTTGGGATCGGTGGGAATCAGGGCGTAGTCGTCCACCTTGACCGCTGTTTGCCCGGGGCCGATCTGGGTGGCGCAGCTGGACAGGACCGTTCCCGAGATCAGGACTCCGATCACCAGCACGGCGCCGATCCCCACAACCTTGACCTTGCGATTGATGGCCATTCCGCATCCTTAGGTCCGAGCTGTGAGACAGCTGGGAGTGTAGCTATCCGGGGCGGATCCGCGCGTCATCTGCGGTGATCGTCATCGAGATGACGCCGATGTCGATTGCTGGACGGCGGGTCACGCGCTGCGGCGCGGTGGCCGCAGGTGGCGTACCGTCGAGGGTGTCCAGCAACATCGCACGGCCGCGATTTTTGGGCCCTGAACAGGTGGTTCTGGTGAGTTGGGCCGTCGGCGGAAACGGGTATCCGAGGGTGTGGACATTTACTCGATACCTGCGGTACCGTCTAGACAAGAGGCCGTTCGTTGTAAACCTCGTGGAGGGGATTCAAGTGGCTAGGACGAAGATGATCCGGCGTTGGCGCAAGAACATGGACGTCAGCGACGATCCTCAGTACGTGGAGATGTTGACCACCCTGTCCGAGGGGTCGGTGCGACGCAACTTCAATCCGTACCAGGACATCGATTGGGACTCCCCGGAATTCGCCGTCGTGCCGAACGACGACCGCTGGATCCTGCCGGAGACCGACCCGATCGGTAACCACCCGTGGTACCGCTCGCAGTCCCGCGAACGCCAGATCGAGATCGGTATGTGGCGGCAGGCCAACGTCGCGAAGGTCGGCCTGCATTTCGAGAACATCCTGATCCGCGGCTTGATGGAGTACTCGTTCTGGGTGCCCAACGGCTCCCCGGAATACCGGTACTGCCTGCACGAGGCGGTCGAGGAGTGCAACCACACCCTGATGTTCCAGGAGATGGTGAACCGCATCGGTAAGGACGTGCCCGGTATGCCGCGCCTGCTCAAATGGCTGCAGCCCGTGATTCCGTTGGTGGCCGGTCCGCTGCCCATCCCGTTCTTCTTCGGTGTGCTCGCCGGCGAGGAGCCCATCGATCACACGCAGAAGAACGTGCTGCGCGAAGGCAAGGAACTGCACCCGATCATGGAGCGGGTGATGGCGATCCACGTTGCCGAGGAGGCTCGGCACATCTCGTTCGCCCACCAGTATCTGCACAAGCGTGTTCCGAATCTGCGCTGGCGCCAACGCTTCATGCTGTCGCTGTTCGTGCCGCTGACCATGCGGGTTCTGTGCTCGGCGATCATCGTGCCGCCGCGCGCGTTCTGGAAGGAATTCGACATCCCGCGCTCGGTGCGCAAGGAACTGTTCTTCCGGGCGCCGGCGTCGCGGCAGACGCTGCGCAACATGTTCTCCGATGTCCGGATGCTGTGCTACGACACGGGTTTGATGAACCCGTTGGCCAAGCTGATGTGGAAGATCTGCAAGATCGACGGTCCGCCCAGCCGTTACCGCAGCGAGCCGCAGCGCGAGCATCTGGTGGCCGTGGCCTGACGTAAACGACATACGCCATGCCCCATGTGATCACCCAATCGTGTTGCAGCGACGGGTCTTGCGTCTACGCATGCCCGGTGAACTGCATCCACCCGTCACCGGATGAGCCCGGCTTCGCCACCGCCGAGATGCTCTACATCGATCCCGATGCGTGTGTGGACTGCGGCGCTTGCGTCAGCGCGTGCCCGGTCGGCGCCATCGCGCCCGATTCCCGGCTGACCGAGAACCAGTTGCCGTTCATCGAGCTCAACGCCGCGTTCTATCCCAAGCGCGCGGGCAAGTTGCCGCCCACGTCGAAGCTGGCGCCGGTACTGGAAGCGCCGAAGGTGCACCCGCGTGGCGACGGGCCGCTGCGGGTGGCGATCGTGGGGTCCGGCCCGGCGGCGATGTACGCGGCCGACGAGTTGCTCACCCAGCGAGGCGTCCGGGTGAACGTGTTCGAGAAGCTACCCACGCCGTACGGCCTGGTCCGCGCCGGTGTCGCGCCGGACCACCAGAGCACCAAGCGGGTCACCCGTCTGTTCGACCGGATGGCCCAGCAGTCGGGTTTCACCTTCTTCCTGAACGTCGAAATCGGTAAGCACCTGACCCACGCCGATCTGCTCGAGCATCACCATGCCGTGTTGTACGCGGTTGGGGCGCCCAACGATCGCCGTCTCGATATCGACGGCATGGGCCTGACCGGCACCGCCACCGCGACCGAGGTGGTGGCCTGGTTCAACGGGCACCCCGATTACGTCGGCCTGCCCGTCGACCTCAGCCACGAACGGGTGGTCATCGTCGGTAACGGCAACGTCGCACTGGATGTCGCCCGCGTGCTGACCACCGACCCGGATGCCTTGGCGCGCACCGATATCGCCGACCACGCCCTGGCTGCCCTGCGACAGTCCAAGGTTCAGGAAGTGGTGATCGCCGCCCGGCGCGGACCCGCCCAGTCGGCGTTCACGCTGCCGGAGCTGATCGGCTTGACCTCGACCTGCGATGTGGTGCTGGACGCGGCCGACCACGATCTGGTGATCCGCGACCTCGCCACCGAGACCGACCCGCTGACCCGCAACAAGCTGGAGATCCTGTCCAAGCTCGATGCGGCCGAAGCCGATTCGACGCCGATCACCCGCCCGCGGATCCGGCTTGCCTACCGGCTCACGCCGCAGCGGGTGCTGGGACAGGGAACTGTGACCGGAATTCAGTTCGGGATCACCGGAACCGGCGAGACCCGCACTATCGACGCCGGCATGGTGCTGACGTCGATCGGATACCGCGGCAAGGCCATCGCCGATCTGCCGTTCGACGACGCCGCGGCCGTGGTGCCCAACGCCGGCGGCCGGGTGCTCGACGGGGACGTGCCGGTGCGCGGTGCCTATGTGGCCGGCTGGATCAAGCGCGGCCCGACCGGTTTCATCGGCACCAACAAGTCGTGTGCCGCCGAGACGGTGCACAACCTGGTGGAGGACTACAACCGTGGACGGCTCGGCGACCCGGTCCACAAGCCGGCGGCGCTGGACAAGCTGGTCCGAAGCCGTCAGCCCGCGGTCGTGGACGCGGCGGGCTTAAAGGCCATCGACGCCGCGGAGATCGCGCGTGGTGGCGAGGATCGTCCGCGGGTCAAGTTCACCGGCATCGACGAGATGCTGGCGGCCGCCGCGACGGCGCCCAAACCGACGGTCGGACAGCGACTGATGGCGGGCCTGCGGCGCTGACCGGCCGGCGCCTACTGCGCCTGCATCGCCTGGGCGATCTCCTCGGGGCTGACCTCACGCACCGGCTGGCCCAACGACCACTGGTGGCCGAACGGGTCCCTCACCATGCCGTACCGGTCGCCCCAGAACTGATCCTCCAGCGGCATCACGACCTCCGCGCCCGCCTCGACGGCCTTGGCGAACTTGGCCTCGACATCGGTGACGGTCAGGTGGATGGTGACCGGGGAGCCGCCCAGCGCTTTCGGATTCTGCGCCTTGCCGTCGTTGTACTCCGGGAAATCGTCGTTGAGCATCACGGTCGAGCCGTTGATGGTGAGCGCGGCGTGCACCAGACGGCCGTCCGGACCGGGCACCCGGCCCAGCTCGGTAGCGCCGAACGCGCGGGCGTAGAAATCGATGGCGGCGGCTGCGTCGTCGACGACGAGGTGCGGGGTCACGGCGGGAACGACTTCGATGGCCATGGGTTTCTCCTCCATGAGATGGCGGGCGGACGATGATACTGACCGGCCGCAACCGCGGATCTCATCGCGGACCGGTGCCATGAAACCACCGCGCACCGACAAGCAAACAAAGACAGGTAGTCCACTACGCTAGGGCTGCTCGGCAGACGGCAAGAAGCTGCTCATATGAGCAACGACACTGTCGAGCAGCTGCCGTTGGCGCCGCTCAATCCGCTGCCGTATCGCGAGCAGCTGCGTGCCCTGCGCAGCTTCCACACCGGCTTCGAGCTGCTACGCGACGCCGGCGGTCCGGTGACACGACTCAAGCTCGGACCGCGGTGGCTTACCGAAGAGGTCGTGGTCGTCACCTCGCCGCGCGGTGGCCGCGACATGCTCGGCCGCAGCGACCAGTACCTGGAGAAGACGTTCATGCATCGCGAGATGCAGCACGTGCTCGGCGCCAACCTGTTCGACATGATGCACGACGAGTGGTTGCCGCGCCGGCGCGCGGTGCAGCCCCTGTTCACCAAGAAACATGTACAGACGTTCGCCGGCGATATGGCCCAGGCCGCGCAGGACGTGGTGGACGGCTGGGCCGAGGGGGCGCGCGTCGACCTGGACACCGAATGCCGCCGGTTGACCATGCGAGCCCTCGGCCGCTCCGTGCTCGGCGTCGACCTGGACCGCCGGGCGGAGTCCATCGACGAACCGCTGCGCACCGTGCTCACCTATATCGCCGATCGCGCGACCTCGCCGGTCCGGTTGCCCCGTTGGGTGCCGACCCCGGGGCGCAGCCGGGCCAGGGCGGCGGCCGCGACCTTGCGGACCCTCGCCGATGATGTGCTGCGCGCCTGCCGCGCGGATCCCGATCTGGACGCACCCCTGGTGCGGGCCTTGATGGCGGCCCGGGACCCGGAGACGGGGGAGGGGCTGACCGACGCCCAGATCCGCGACGAGCTCATCGTGTTCATCGCCGCGGGGCACGACACGACGGCCACCGCACTGACCTACGCGCTGTGGCAGCTGGGCCGGTACCCGGAGATGCAGGAGAATGTCCGGGCCGAGGCCGCCGAACTCGGCGACCGCCCGCTCGGGCCCGACGATCTCGACCGGCTCGAGTACACCGGGCAGGTGCTGCGGGAGGCGCTGCGGCTGTGCCCGCCCGCCCCCGGCGTGTCCCGGGTGGCGGTGCAGGATCTCGAGGTCGACGGTCACCGGATCAAGGCGGGCACCCTGTTGTTGTTCGGAACCTATGCGGTGCAACGGGATCCGACGCTGTGGGAATGGCCGCAGGTCTTCGATCCGCAGCGGTTCCGGCCGGAGGCGTTGAAGTCCATGGACCGCTGGCAGTACCTGCCGTTCGGCGCCGGGCCGCGGTCCTGCATCGGCGATCACTTCGCCATGTTGGAGGCCACCCTGGCCCTGGCCACCATCGTGCGGAACACCGAGATACGCTCCGCCGAAGACGATTTCCCCATGGCGACGCCGTTCACCATGGTGGCCGGTGCGCCCATCTGGGCCAGGGTGTCCTGGCAGCGCGGCATCGTCAGGGGTGGTGGCGGTGTCGGGCTGTGCTTGGGTAACCGAGAAATTTGTGGGTAGCGCGGCGCGGTCAGGCGGTGTGGACGCGGTCCCAGCCCGGCACCGATTCCGGTGACCGCGGATCGGGGCCGACGTAG
Source organism: Mycolicibacterium canariasense (assembly GCF_002101555.1). Classification (GTDB taxonomy): domain Bacteria; phylum Actinomycetota; class Actinomycetes; order Mycobacteriales; family Mycobacteriaceae; genus Mycobacterium; species Mycobacterium canariasense. The sequence goes on along the minus strand of NZ_LQOL01000028.1, from coordinate 23,556 downwards.
ATCGCGGCCGGACGCACCAGCTTGCCGAGGTGCTTCTGCTCCAGGATGTGTGCACACCAGCCCGCGGTACGCCCGCAGGTGAACATGGCGGGCATCATCCGGCTGGGCACCTGCGCGAAGTCCAGGATGACCGCCGCCCAGAACTCCACGTTGGTCTCGATGGCGCGGTCGGGCCGGCGCTCACGCAGTTCGGCCAGTGCGGCCTGCTCCAGCGCCGAGGCCACCTCGAAGCGCGGCGCACCCAGGCGTTGCGCCGTCGCCCTCAGCACCCGCGCCCGCGGATCTTCGGCGCGGTACACCCGGTGCCCGAAGCCCATCAGCTTCTCGTTGCGATCCAAGATGCCGCGGACCACCGCCCGGGCGTCGCCGGTCCGCTCGGCCTCCTCGATCATCGGCAGCACCCGGGCCGGCGCGCCACCGTGCAGCGGCCCGCTCATCGCACCCACCGCGCCCGACAGCGACGCGGCCACGTCGGCGCCGGTGGAGGCGATCACCCGGGCGGTGAACGTCGACGCGTTCATGCCGTGTTCGGCGGCGGTCACCCAGTACGCGTCGATCGCCTCGACGTGCCGGGGATCGGGGTCGCCCTGCCACCGGGTCATGAATCGTGCTGTGACGGTGGGGCATTCGTCGATGGTGCGCTGCGACACCGCGGGCCGGCCGATACCGCGGGCGGACTGCGCGACATACGACAGCGCCATCACCGAGGCGCGCGCGAGCTGCTCGCGGGCGGTCTGGTCGTCGATGTCCAACAGCGGGGCGTATCCCCAGATCGGGGCGAGCATGGCCAGCCCGGCCTGCACGTCCACTCGCACATCGCCGGAGTGGATGGGCAGCGGGAACGGTTCGGCCGGGGCGAGGCCGTGCCCGAACTCGCCGTCGACCAGCAGGCCCCACACGTCGCCGAAGGTGACACGCCTGGCCACCAGATCTTCGATGTCGACGCCGCGGTAGCGCAGCGCCCCGCCGTCTTTGTCCGGCTCGGCGATTTCGGTGGTGAAGGCGACGACGCCCTCCAGCCCGGCAACGAAGTTTTCCGGAACGGTCATGCGCGAATTGTCGCACCCGGGCCGGGACCGGCCACATGCCGGTGACCGTCGGCTGGCGTAGCGTTATCGCGTGAGCAGCACGGGTGATCAGGATCTTGCCAGGATGCGGGTCGAGTACGGATCCGTCGAGAAGGATGGCAGCCCGGACCTGGACGCCGACTGGCTCGGCCCCGACCCCTCGACCGGCTGGCTGACCCTCCTGCGCAGCTGGATCGCCGACGCCTGGGCGGCCGGGGTGCCCGAGGCCAATGCCATGGTGGTGGCCACCGTCGACGACCGGGGAAGGCCCGTCACAAGGACGGTGTTGTGCAAAAGCGTGGATGAATCCGGGATCAGCTTCTACACCAATTACGACTCTGCCAAGGGTGAGCAGCTGGCCGCGACCCCGTACGCGTCGGCCACGTTCCCCTGGTACGGCCTGGGACGACAGGTGCATGTCCGGGGCCCGGTGACCAAAGTGTCCGCCGAGGCCACCGCCGACTACTGGAGCAAGCGGCCGCGCGGTTCTCAGCTCGGGGCGTGGGCGTCGCACCAGTCCCAGCCCATCGCGAGCCGGCGCGCACTGCTCGATCAGCTCGACGAGGTGACGGCCCGGTTCGCCGATCAGGAGGTGGTGCCGGTACCGCCACACTGGGGCGGGTACTTGATCGCGCCCGAGGTCCTCGAGTTCTGGCAGGGCCGGGAGAACCGGGTGCACAACAGGATTCGGGTGACCGCCGGAGCCGCTCCGGCGGCGACATTCACTGTCGAGCGGTTGCAGCCGTGACCGTCGCTTCGCCCGCCCTGGTGACATTCCCCGTCGCTTCGCTCGCCCTGGTGACATTCCCCGTCGCTTCGCTCGCCCTGGTGACATTCCCCGTCGCTTCGCTCGCCCTGCTGTGAGAAAGCTGTTCGCCGACACCACACCGCTGAAGACCCCGGACTTTCGGCGGTTGTGGCTGGCCGGCATCGTCACCGTCATCGGCGGGAACCTGACCATCTTCGCGGTTCCCGTCCAGCTCTACGCCCTCACCGAGAGCTCCGCGTACGTAGGGTTGGCCGGCCTGTTCGCCCTCGTCCCGCTGATCGTCTTCGGTCTGTGGGGCGGCGCCTTGGCCGACGCCATGGACCGGCGGCTGCTGCTGATCATCACCGCCGTCGGGCTCGCCGTGGCGTCGGTGCTGCTGTGGCTGCAGGCCGCGCTCGCCCTGAACAACGTCTGGGTGGTGCTGTGCCTGCTGTCGGTGCAGCAGGTGTTCTACGCCGTCAACTCGCCCACCCGGGCGGCCGCTATCCCGCGCATGCTGCCGGCCGAGCAGCTGCCCGCGGCCAACTCGCTGAACATGACGGTCATGCAGTTCGGCGCCATCGTCGGGCCGCTGCTGGCGGGGGTGCTGCTGCATTTCGTCGACCTGTCGACGCTGTACCTGATCGACGCCATCACCTGCATTACCCCGATCTGGGCGACGGTGCGGCTGGCGAAGATGCCGCCGACCGGCGCCGGCGACGGGGCGAGCAAGTTCGGGTTCCGCGCCGTGCTCGAGGGGTTCCGCTACCTGGCCGGCAACCAGGTGGTGCTGCTGTCGTTCGTCGTCGACCTGATCGCGATGATCTTCGGCATGCCGCGGGCGCTGTTCCCGCAGATGGCCCACGAGAGCTTCGGCGGGCCGGTCGAGGGCGGCACCACCATGGCGCTGCTGTCGGCGGCCATGTCGGTCGGCGCGGTCGCCGGTGGGGTGTTCTCCGGCTGGCTGCCCAGGATCCGCCGGCAAGGCCTGACGGTGGTGATGGCCATCGTGGTGTGGGGTGTGGCGATGCTCGGGTTCGGGCTGGCCGCCGGAGCCGCGCACGGCACGGCCGGGCTGATGCTGTGGCTGGCGCTGGGCTTCCTGGCGCTCGGCGGCGCGGCGGACATGGTGTCGGCGGCGTTCCGGTCGACCATCTTGCAAGAGGCGGCCTCCGACGACCTGCGCGGTCGGTTGCAGGGAGTGTTCACGGTGGTGGTGGCCGGCGGCCCGCGGATCGCGGACGTGGCCCACGGCGCGGCCGCCGCCGCTGTCGGGACGACGGTCGCTGCGGCAGGCGGCGGTCTGTTGGTGGTGATCGGCGTGGTGCTGGCCGCGTTGGCGGGGCCGGCATTCGTGCGTTATCGGGTCCGGGCGTATAGCCAAGATGAGCGGTGACCGAGAGTTACCATCCAGTAATGGCTGATGCCGCGGGGGCTGCCGATCTCGGCCTGCGTGAACGCAAGAAACAACGAACCCGCGCGACACTTGTCGACGCCGCGCTCGAGCTGTGCTTGCGCCAGGGCTACGAGCACACCACAGTCGAACAGATCGCTGCGCAGGCCGAGGTGTCTGCGCGCACCTTCAGCCGGTATTTTGCGACGAAGGAGGCCGTCTTCCTCACCCTCATCGAGGATCTCGCCGACGAGATCGCCGATGAGATCACCCGGCTGCCACCGCATCTGGGCCCGGTGGAGGCCCTGCGCTCCGCGCACGTCGAGGTGCTCACCCGCGTGGACGGCCAGACCGTCGGCCGGCTCACCAAGGACCGCATCGTGCTGATGTTGCGCATCATCAACGGTTCGGACGCCTTGCGCCACGGCGCCTTCGAGTTCCGCCACCCCAGAGTGCTTGCCCTGCTTGCCGATCGCATGGGCGTGCCGATCGACGATCGCCGGCTGTGCCTGGGGGTGTCGATGTTCTCGTCGATCATGGTGGCCGCCTGCGGCGACCTGGTCGCCGATACCGCCGATGCCCGGCTGGGCCCGCTGCTGATGGTGCAGCGGCTCAACGAGGCCTGTACCCACGCGGCCGAGTTCGTGGCCGGCCTCGACATGGCAGCGCATGTCTGATCGCACCGGTTCCGGACCTCCGGCCGGTACTGGTCGATCGAGTCGGCGGAGGGGTGCACACCCCGTCGGCGATGGTCGAGCGGTTGCGGCAATCCCGGCAGCCGGTACCCCACGCAAGCGCGCCGCACCGTTAGCGACTACCGTCCAGTAGTGACGCGTAGCCGACGACCACAGAAGGGGTTCCAGTGGCCGAAAACTCCAGCCCTGAACAAGTAGCGACCCTTAGCTATCCGGGTGGCTCAGTGGACCTGGATATCGTCCACGCCACCGAGGGGTCCGACGGCATCGCGCTGGGATCACTGCTGGCCAAGACGGGTTACACCACCTTCGACGGCGGGTTCGTCAACACCGCGTCCACCAAGTCCGCGATCACCTACATCGACGGTGACGCCGGCATCTTGCGCTACCGCGGCTACCCGATCGAGCAGCTGGCCGAGAAGTCGACCTTCATCGAGGTGAGCTACCTGCTCATCTACGGCGAACTGCCCACCGCCGAGCAGCTGGAGAAGTTCACCACCCAGATCCAGCGGCACACCCTGCTGCACGAGGACCTCAAGCGGTTCTTCGACGGCTTCCCGCGTAACGCGCACCCCATGCCGGTGCTGTCCTCGGCGGCCAACGCCCTGAGCGCCTACTACCAGGATTCGCTGGACCCGTTGGACAACGAGCAGGTCGAACTGTCCACCATCCGGCTGCTGGCCAAGCTGCCGACCATCGCGGCGTACGCCTACAAGAAGTCGGTGGGCCAGCCGTTCCTGTACCCGGACAACTCGCTGACCCTGGTCGAGAACTTCCTGCGGATGACGTTCGGCTTCCCGGCCGAGCCGTATGAGGTCGACCCCGAAATTGTTCGCGCCTTGGACATGCTTTTGATCCTGCACGCCGACCACGAGCAGAACTGCTCGACCTCGACCGTGCGCCTGGTCGGCTCGTCACAGGCCAACTTGTTCACCTCCATCTCCGGCGGCATCAACGCGCTGTGGGGCCCGCTGCACGGCGGCGCGAACCAGGCCGTGCTGGAGATGCTGGAAAAGATCCGCACCGGCGACGACGATGTACAGACCTTCGTCAAGAAGGTGAAGAACCGCGAAGACGGTGTGAAGCTGATGGGCTTCGGGCACCGCGTGTACAAGAACTACGACCCGCGGGCGCGCATCGTCAAGGAGCAGGCCGACAAGATCCTGGGCAAGCTCGGTGGCGACGACGAGCTGCTGGACATCGCCAAGCAGCTCGAAGAGATCGCCCTGACCGACGACTTCTTCATCGAGCGCAAGCTCTACCCGAACGTCGACTACTACACCGGCGTCATCTACCGGGCGATGGGCTTCCCCACCCGCATGTTCACCGTGCTGTTCGCGCTCGGCCGGCTGCCCGGCTGGATCGCGCACTGGCGTGAGATGCATTCCGAGCCCGGCAAGATCGGCCGACCCCGCCAGATCTACACCGGCTACACCGAGCGCGACTACGCCGGCATCGACACCCGCGCCTAGCGGTCCCACGAACAGACATAGAACTCCCGCCCTTGCAGCGAAAGGGCGGGAGTTTTACGTCTGGCGACTGACAGCGTTTGCATAGCTAAAGGTTGTAGTTCCACAATGGTTGTGTGAATGACACCATCGACACGCTGACGCCGCGGCGCAAGGCCATCGTGCTGGTGTCCTGTTGCCTGAGCCTGCTCATCGTGTCGATGGACGCCACCATCGTCAACGTGGCCATCCCGTCCATCCGCGCCGACCTCGGCGCCAGCCCCGCGCAATTGCAGTGGGTGGTGGACATCTACACCCTGGTGCTGGCCTCGCTGCTGATGCTGTCGGGTGCCATGGGCGACCGGTTCGGCCGCCGCCGCGTCTTCCAGATCGGGCTGACCGTGTTCGCCCTCGGTTCGCTGCTGTGCAGCCTGGCACCCGGTATCGACACCCTGATCGCGGCCCGGCTGTTGCAGGGCATCGGCGGATCGATGCTCAATCCCGTTGCGCTGTCCATCATCTCGCAGGTGTTCACCGGCCGGGTGGAACGCGCCCGGGCGCTGGGCTTCTGGGGCGCGGTGATCGGCATCTCGATGGCGCTGGGGCCGACGGTGGGCGGTCTGCTCATCGAGTACGTGAGCTGGCGCGCGGTGTTCTGGATCAATCTGCCCATCTGCGCGGCCGCGATCATCCTCACCGCGATCTTCGTGCCGGAAACCAAATCGGCGACCATGCGCAATGTCGACCCGATCGGTCAGGGCCTGGCCGTGCTGTTCCTCTTCGGCGTGGTGTACACGCTGATCGAGGGCCCGGCGCTGGGCTGGGGCCATCCCCGCGTCCTCATCACGGCCGGTGTCGCGGTGGCCGCGTTCACGGCGTTCCTGCGGTTCGAGTCCCGCCGCCACGACCCGTTCATCGACCTGCGGTTCTTCCGCAGCGTCCCGTTCGCATCGGCGACCGTCATCGCCGTCAGCGCCTTCGCCACCTGGGGCGCGTTCCTGTTCATGATGTCGCTGTACCTGCAGAACGAGCGCGGTTATTCGGCGATGCACACCGGGCTGATCTACCTGCCCATCGCCATCGGCGGCTTGGTGTTCTCGCCACTGTCGGGCCGGTTGGTGGGCCGCTACGGCGCACGGCCGTCACTGCTGACCGCCGGGGTGCTCATCACGACGGTGTCGTTGATGTTGACCTTCTTGACGGCGACGACGCCGGTGTGGGCGCTGCTGGTGGTGTTCGCCGTGTTCGGCATGGGCTTTTCCATGGTCAACGCCCCGATCACCAACGCGGCGGTCAGCGGCATGCCGCTGGATCGTGCCGGTGCGGCGTCCGCGGTGACCAGCACCAGTCGCCAGATCGGGGTCAGTATCGGTGTGGCGCTGTGCGGTTCGGTCATCGGGACGTCGCTGCCGTCCACCGGCCTGGACTTCATGCGCGCGGCCCGGCCGCTGTGGTTCACGTCCGTCGGTCTCGGGGTGGTGATCATCGTGCTGGGCTTCGTGTCCACCGCCCCGCGGGCGCTGGCCTCGGCACAGCGGCTGGCGCCGCTGATCGAGGGGCGCCAGGAGGCGCCCGTCCATGTCGGATAACCCGCTCGCCGACGAGGTGTGGCAGCGGATGGCCGCCCTCGTGCACGAGAACCGCGGCGACTGGAAGCGTGCGGTGATCGAACGGTCCGGCCTGCCGTTCAGCCGGATCCGGGTGCTGCGTCGGCTGGCGCGTACCCCGATGACGGTCAAGGAACTGGCCGAGGCGGCCACCCTGGACGCGCCCGCGGCGACGGTGGCGGTCAACGATCTGGAGGAACGCGGGCTGGTGCTGCGTCAGACCAACCCGGCCAACCGGCGCTGCAAGGTCGTGTCGCTCACCGACGAGGGGCAGGCGCTGGCGGCCGCCGTCGAGGCGGTGCAGGATCCCGCACCCGCCGCGCTCGCCGGCCTCGATGAAGCGGATCTGCGTGCGCTGCAGACGGTTCTGCGCAAACTAGCCCTCTAGAACCGCCATGGCGGCGTTGTGCCCGCCGATACCCGACACCGCACCGCCGCGTCGTGACCCCGACCCGCACAACAGGATCCGCGGATGTGCGGTGGCGACGCCCCAGCGCCGGGCGGGTGTGTCCAGTGGCTCGTCGTCTTCGGCGAACGGCCAGCTCAACCCGCCGTGGAAGATGTTGCCCGCGGTCATACCCAGGGTGTGGTCCAGGTCGACGGTGGTCTTGGCCTCGATGCACAGCCGGCCCGCGGCGTCTTCCATGATGACGTCCTGAATCGGTTCGGCCAGAACGGAATTCAGCGAGTCCAAGGCGGCCGACGTGAGCCGGTCCCTGACCCGGTCCGGATCGCCGCCGGCGGACAGGCTGTGCGGGGTGTGCAGCCCGAACACCGTCAGGGTCTGCGCCCCACTCTCGCGCAACGCCGGGGACAGGATGCTGGGATCGGTCAGGGAATGGCAGTAGATCTCGCAGGGCAGCGGATCGGGGACGTGGCCGCCTGCGGCGGTGGTGTAGGCGGTCTCCAGCTGGGTGAGCGTCTCGTTGATGTGGAAGGTGCCGCCGAATGCCTGCTCGGCGGACACCGAGGTGTCCCGCAGGCGGGGGAGGCGGCGCAGCATCAGGTTGACCTTGATCTGTGCCCCCGGCGCCGCGGCTGGTGCCGGCTCGCCCAGCAACCCGGCCAGCACCGTGGGCGTCACGCCCGCCAGCACCACGGCGCCGGACACGACGTGCTCGGCGCCGCCGTGCCGGTAGTGCACCTCGCCGTCCGGGGTGATCGCAAAAACCTCTGCGCCGGTGCTGATCTCGGCGCCGAATCCGCTCGCGGCGGCGCTCAGGGCCCCGGTGACCGCGCCCATTCCGCCGATCGGCACGTCCCAGTCGCCGGTGCCGCCGCCGATCAGGTGGTACAGGAAGCACACGTTCTGCAGCAGTGCCGGGTCGTCGGTGGAGGCGAAGGTACCGATCAGGGCGTCGGTGGCGACCACCCCGCGGACCAGGTCGTTGCGCACGGCCGCCGTGATGGCGTGCCCGATCGGCTGTTCCACGATGTCTCGCCACGCGGTGGCGGCGTCGACTCCGCCCGCCAGTACCCGCCGCCGCGCCGCCGACCTGGTTTCCAGTGGCTGCAGCAGCGTCGGCCACAGGGCCTTGGTCAGCGCACCGGTGCGGCGGTAGAACTCCGCGAACCCCGCGGCGTCCGACGCCGCACCGATCGCCTCGAAGGTGTTCTGCGGACCCAGCAGCAGCCCGGTGGATCCACCGGTTCCGGGGTCCGGGCTGTACGACGAGTACCGCCGGCGGGCCAGCCGGATCCGGGCGCCCAGATCGTCGATGATCCGCCGTGGCAGCAGGCTGACCAGGTACGAGTAGCGCGACAGCCGGGCGTCGACGCCGTCGAAGGCGTGCGCGGACACCGCTGCGCCGCCCACGTGGTCGAGCTGTTCCAACAGCCGCACCCGCCGTCCCGCGCGAGCCAGATAGGCGGCGGCCACCAGTCCGTTGTGTCCGCCCCCGACGATGACGACGTCGAACTGCATCGGGGCCACGCCGCGGTCAGCCGAGGTAGCCCTCGACCTCATCGGCGGGGCGCGCGGTCGCCTGATCGGGATCGCCACCGGATTCGCGCAGGGCCCGGCGCTGGCGCAGCAGATCCCAGCACTGGTCGAGTTGCACCTCGATGGAGCGCAGCCGCTGGTGTTCGGTCGATTCGTCGATCTCACGGTGCTGCAGCGCGGAGCGCAGCTCCTGCTCTTCGGCGACGAGTTTGTTGACTTCGGCGAGGATGTCCGCATCGGTGGCCATGGACCTAGTGTGCCCGACTACGGTGGGCAAGCGTGGCTACAAAACCTGAGATCGAATTTCCGGATGGCCCCGCCCCCACGGAGCTGGTCATCGAAGACGTGACCGTCGGCGACGGGGAAGAAGCGGTGCCCGGCGGCACCGTCGAGGTGCATTACGTCGGCGTCGAGTACGACACCGGCGAGGAGTTCGACAGCTCGTGGAATCGCGGCGAGTCGATCACCTTCCCGCTGCGCGGCCTGATCCAAGGTTGGCAGGACGGCATTCCCGGGATGCGGGTGGGCGGCCGGCGCAAGCTCACCATCCCGCCGGAGCAGGCCTACGGCCCCGTCGGTGGCGGTCACCGGTTGTCCGGCAAGACGCTCATTTTCGTCATCGACCTGCTGGGTGCGCGCTGACGTAACTTCGTCAGGTTGCCGTGACCTAGATCACCGTTCGGTTTCGGGCTCGGTTCCCGACTACACCTTGTAGATGCGCGTCATCGGTTGACGGGCGGGATGTGTTTGCAGGGGGGAGGTGTCGGCGATGATCCGACGCCGCGCCGCCGACGCTTTCGAAGCCGGACTGTTCCTGCCCGCCAGGATGACGGTGTCCTTTCCCCAGCTACTCATCGACTACGCGAGCTGCGAAGCGTTGCAGCCGTACCTGCCCGCCGACGCCGGGCACTGGGATGCCGATCGGCACTTGCTCGACGCGGAGGCTGCCCGGCTCGACCGGGAGCGGGTGGCAGCCGAGATCGCTCGTTTCCATGCGACGCGACGGGAAGCCTCGATGCTGGCGATGATCAACATCGCACTGCCGTTGGGCGACAGCGCGACACTGACCGACGGGCAGAACTATCTCCTGCGGGTCGCACGCGACGAACGCAACGAACTCGGCCGACCGTCGGTACCCGAGCTGTCTCGGGCCGGCACGGCGGTGCGCGACCTGATCTGCGCGAAACTCGGTGTCCTGCTTGCTGACTCGGTGACCGTAGCCGCAGACGGTGACACGCTGATCAACGGCGACGGCTCCACTGCCGCGGTGCTCGGGCGACTGTGCCCGACGTGCTGGTACGCCACCCGAGCCGCGCTGGCCCAGCGAGTCATCGACAACGGCCCGACTCCGGTATTGGGGCAGGGCCTGGTGGATCCCGTGTCGGTTGCGATCCTCTACACCCTGGGACTCATCGACTTCTGACGGCCGTAGCCGAGGAAAGTGCGCCGTGGCGTAGATCACGGTCCTACGGCGTTCGGATCGCCCGATCTTCCGCGACTACATCTGCATATGCCCGGAACGCGGGCGCTCAAGCAAGCGAAGGACGAACGTCATGACCGATCTGCAACCCCCTGCTGCGCCTCCGGTGGCCAAAACGCGTTGGTGGCGGACCAAAAAGGCCCGACTGGCCTTCACCATCATCGGTGTGTCGCTGATCCTGCTGGCCAAGTTCAGCCTGGCCGAGAAGCACCAAGTGCAGCAGGCGACCACCGCCGCGAAGCAGGAGATCACCAGTTTCCTTGTCGGAGACTGTGTTGCGCTCGGTGCTGACGGAAAAGACGTGCACCGCACCGACTGTGGTGTGGACCCCAGCTTCACCGTCGGCGCCGTACTGGACAGCGACCGCGCATGCGCCAACGCCAACTACATCAGCTATGACTGGACTTTGGACCACCGCGCGGTCGGCCGGTTGTGCCTCGTCGAGAACCTCACCGCCGGGCACTGCTATCACCCCACCGCGGACGGCAAGAACCTCGAACAAACCGATTGCACCACCACCGATGACAAGGCCTACAAGGTGATCCAGCGATTCGACTCCGCCGCCGCCCAGTGCCCGGCCGACGCCACCACCTACAGCTACCCCGAGCCGGTGCGGACCTACTGCCTGACGGCTCCCTGAGCGTCAGCTCGGCTGGGGCACCGGCCCGGGCAGGCGCAGCAGCAGTCGCGTCCCGCCCAGCGGGCTGGCCTCCAACGATGCAGTGCCACCGTGCAATTCGGCCTGCTGAGCGACCAGTGCCAAGCCCAGCCCCGACCCGGAATGTGATGCCGTCGAGCCGCGCGAGAACCGCTCGAACACCCGGGTGCGCTCATCCTCGGGAACGCCGACCCCGTCGTCGTCCACGGCGATCTCCACCCCGGCGCGTGAGCTGACCGCCGACAGCTGCACCCGGGTGGCGTTACCGTGCTTGACGGCGTTGGCTATGGCGTTGTCCACCGCCAGTCGCAACCCGGCGGGCAGCCCGAGGATCAGCACCGTCGGGGCGGGCACCAGCGACACGTCCAGATCGGGATACACCCGCATCGCGTCGTGGGCGGCGCGGTCGAGCAGTTCGGTGATGTCCACCGGAACGTGGTCGTCGGCGGTGGTCAGTTCGCCCTGGGCCAGTCGCTCCAGCGCCGTCAGCGTCGCCTCGATCCGGGATTGGGTGCGGATGACGTCCCCGAGCACCTCCTTGCGCTGCTCGTCGGGCATGTCCAGGGTGTCGAGCACCTCGAGATTGGTGCGCATCGCGGTCAGCGGGGTGCGCAGCTCGTGTGAGGCGACGGCCGCGAAATCGCGGGCCGATTCCAGGGCGGCCTTGGTGCGCTGCTGCTCGTCGCCGATGCGGGCCAGCATGCCTTCCACGGCCTCGGCGATCTCGGTGGCCTCCCACACCCCGCGCACCTGGATCGCTTCGGGTTTGGACTGGGCGTTGATGGCCCGGGCCTGCTGGGCCAGCCGCCGGAACGGGGTGATCATGATGGCCGAGATGATCCAGCCGACGATGGCGGTGCCGCCGACGACGCCACCACCGATCAGCAGCACCCGCCGGTGTTGGGCGTCGATCTGGTGCTCGGTCTCGGTGGTGGGCGCTCCCAGCGCCACGGACGCCTGCCCCGCGCTGAAGGTGCGCACCCGGTAGTCGACGCCGTTGATGGTGGTGGTGGCGAAGCCGTCGGGGAATTCGGGCAGCACGATGTCGTCCGGCGTCGAGACGGTGGATCCGGCGATGCGAGCGGTGCGCACCAGGCCGCCGTTGGCCGTGGGCTCATCGGCGTGATCGTTGAGGGCGCTGCTGAGCAGGGTGGTCACGTCGCCGAGGCTGCCGATCGAGTCGAGCCGACGGTCCAGCTGGCTGTATTGCTCGTTGGTGATGCCGATCCACACCCAGGTGCAGATGGTGATGGCGGTGGCCACCACACCGAACGATGCCGCGAGCACGATGGTGCGCAGCGACAGCGCCCGCTTGGGGAGTCCCAGCAGCCGGTAGAGACGGTCGTTCAGGTCCATCTACTGCTGCCTGAGCACAAACCCCACGCCGCGGACGGTGTGCAGCAACCGGGGTGCACCACCGGCCTCCAGCTTGCGGCGCAGATAGCCGATGAACACGTCCACGACGTTGGTGTCGGCGGCGAAGTCGTACCCCCACACCAGCTCGAGCAGCTGCGCCCGGGACAGCACGGCGGTCTTGTGCTCGGCGAGCACGGCCAGCAGGTCGAACTCGCGCTTGGTCAGGTCGACGTCGGCACCGTTGACCCTGGCTCGCCGGCCGGGGATGTCCACTTCGAGCGGACCGACCGAGATGGTCTCCGAGGAGAACGTCGCGGTCGACCCGCGGCGGCGCAACAACGCCTTGACCCGCGCGACCAGTTCCTGCAGCACGAACGGTTTGACCAGGTAGTCGTCGGCGCCGGCTTCCAGGCCGGCCACTCTGTCGTCCACCGAGCTGCGGGCCGACAGCACGCATACCGGCACGTCGTTGTCCATGGCGCGCAACGCGGTGACCACGCTGACGCCGTCCAGCACGGGCATGTTGATATCCAGCACGATGGCGTCGGGCCGGGTCTCGGTGGCGCTGCGCAGGGCCTCGGCACCGTCGACCGCCGTGGCGACCTCGAATCCGGACAGCCGCAGGCCGCGCTCCAACGACGCCAGTACGTCGGGATCATCGTCGACGACGAGGACCCGGGGTGAGACTGCTCCACTGGCTCCGCTTTCCATACGGCCATCTTGCCTGATGGACGACCACGATTGCGGCAGGCTGGCGCCGCGGCCCGGAATTGAATTGACCTCAATAATTGTTGAGGTTCTAGCGTCAGGTTATTCGGTTGTCCGGCGTGGGAATATCAGAGTCGGGGGGGTCCCACAGCGACATGGATGTCGGTGCCATGAGTTAGACAGTCTCAGTGGGGAGTGCAATGCAAACGGAGGGTAGCGGGCTGCGCTCGACGCCGGCCATCGCGCCGCCACCGCGGCGCATCCGCTCGTCGTCGGACATCATCCGGCTGTTGCCGTACCTCAAGCCCTACCGGATGCGTTGGACCGTCATGGTGGTCGCGGCGTTCGCGAGCCTCGGCGCCACCGTCGCCATCCCACTGCTGACCAAGGCGGTGATCGACGGACCGGTGCGCCACCAGGATGAACGCGGCCTGTGGATCTTGGGCCTGGCCGCCACGGCCGTCGGCGTCAGCGAAGCGGTGCTGTGGTTCATCCGCCGGTGGCTGGTCGCCCGCGCCACCATGGGAGTCGAGGCCGATATCCGCAAGGACCTCTACGCGCGGCTACAGATCCTGCCGATGAACTTCCACGGCCAGTGGCAGTCCGGCCAGTTGCTCTCCCGGGTGATGAACGATCTCAGCACCATCCGGCAGTTCCTGTCCTTCGGGCTGCTGTTCCTGATGCTCAACATCGTCCAGATCATCGTGGTGACGGCACTGCTGCTGAGCATGTACTGGCCGCTCGGCGTCGTGGTGGTGGTGTCCATCGTGCCCATCACGCTCACCGTGCTGCATTTCCAGCGTGAGTTCACCCGGCTGTCGCGGCTGTCGCAGGACCAGTCCGGCAACGTCGCCACGCATGTCGAGGAAGCCGCGCTGGGGCTGCGGGTGATCAAGTCGTTCGGCCGCGAGCGGTACGCCTACCACCGCTTCGACGAGCGGGCGACGGGCCTGTACGGCACCGAGATCAACAAGGTGTCGGTGTCCGCGAAGTTCTGGACGCTGCTGGAGGTCATCCCGAACATCACGCTGATCATCGTGCTGGGCTTCGGCGCGTACGCGGCCGGGCACGGTCTGGTCAGCATGGGCACCCTGGTCGCGTTCATCACCATGATGCTGTCGCTGGTCTGGCCCATCGCCTCGCTGGGCTATCTGCTGTCGATGACGCAGGAGGCCATGACCGCGGCCAACAGGGTCACCGAGATCTTCGACGCGCCGCGGGAGATCGTCGACGGTCCGGTCCGTGCGACCCCGCGCGGCGGGCGGCTTGAGCTCGTTGACGTCGGCTTTCGATTTGCCGATTCCGAGGCGTGGGCTCTGCGGTACGTGAACCTGACCGTCGAGCCGGGGGAGACCGTGGCCCTGGTCGGTGCCACCGGGTCGGGCAAGTCGGTGCTGGCCGCGCTGCTGTCCCGGCTGTACGACGTCACCGAGGGGAGGATCCTGCTGGACGGCAAGGATATTCGCGACCTCTCGCTGCCTGCGCTGCGGCAGGCGGTGGCCACCGCCTTCGAGGACCCGACGCTGTTCTCCATGTCGGTGCGGGAAAACCTGCAGCTGGGCAACCCGGACGCGAGTGCGGACCAGCTGGCCGAGGCCATAAGCGTCGCCTCGGCCGACTTCGTCTACGACCTGCCGTTCGGGCTGGACACCCGCATCGGGGAGCAGGGCATCAGCCTGTCCGGCGGTCAGCGGCAACGGCTTTCGCTGGCCCGCGCCATCCTGGCCGACCCGTCGGTGCTGGTGCTCGACGACACGCTGTCCGCGCTGGACGTGCACACCGAGGCCGTCGTCACCGAGGCGCTGCGCCGGGTGCTGCGCAACGTCACCGGCATCGTGGTGGCCCACCGCGCCTCGACGGTGCTGCTGGCCGACCGGGTGGCGCTGCTGCAGGACGGCACCATCATCGCCATCGGCACGCACAGTGAGCTGTTGGCGTCGGTGGCCGAGTACCGGTACCTGCTGGCCGCCGACGACGAGCTCGACGACGGCGCCGAACGGGTCTGCGACTGGGAGGACGACGAGTGCCGGGCCCAGCTGGACCGGCTGCGCCTGGAGGACGAGGCGCTGTCGTGGAAGGCCCAGCAGTCATGAGTGTCACGGACTGGCGCGGGCGCAAGGTCGACGACCACGACGACGATCTGCCGATCGACGAATCCATCTCGCGGCGGCGCGAGGCCCGCCACCTGTTGTTCGATCTGCTGCGGCCCTACCGCACGATGATCGCCCTCCTCGCGATCATCGTGGTGGTCGAGAACGCGGCCCGGTTGTCGGTGCCGATCCTGGTGCAGCGCGGCATCGACCACGGCATCCCGCCCATCGTGAATGGTGGCTCGGCGCGTGAGCTGGTGGTCATCCTCGCGGTGCTGTGCGGGGTGGTGGTCGTCCAGGGCGGCAGTCGGATGGTGTTCCTGCGGCGGTCGGGCCGGATGGGGCAGGACGTGCTGCTGGAGTTGCGGCGCAGGCTGTTCCGGCATTTCCAGCGCCTCGATGTGGCCTTCCACGATCGCTACACCTCGGGCCGGGTGGTTGCCCGGTCGACCAATGACATCGAGGCCATCCAGGACATGCTGGCCACCGGGTTCGACGGGTTGATCACCGCCGTGCTGACGATGTGCGGCACCGCGGTGCTGCTGGTCGTACTGGACTGGCGGCTGGGCCTGATGTGCTTGTGCGCCTTCCCCATTCTGGTGGCGCTGGTGATGTGGTTCCGCTCGGAGTCGTCTCGCACCTACCTCAAGGTGCGGGAAGCCGCTGCATTGGTGATCGTCCAGTTCGTCGAAACCATGACCGGGATCAAGGCCGTGCAGGCCTACCGGCGCGAGCCGCGCAACCAGGAGATCTTCGAAGACGTTGCCGACCAGTACAAGTCGATCAACGAGCGGGCCTTCAAACTGCTTGCGATCTTCATGCCCAGCGTGCGGCTGGTCGGCAACCTCGCCACAGGTGTGGTGTTGCTCTACGGCGGTTACCGGGTTCTCGGCGGGCAGATGACGCTGGGCACGCTCACCGCGTTCCTGCTGTATCTGCGCATCTTCTTCGAGCCGATGCAGGAGATCTCGCAGTTCTTCAACACCTTCCAGTCGGCGTCGGCGGCGCTGGAGAAGATCTCCGGGGTGCTGGCCACCGAGCCCGGGATCCGTGACCCGGAGCATCCGGTGGCGCTGCCGGTGGTGCGCGGCGAGGTCGTGTTCCGTGGCGTGCGATTCGAGTACGTGCCGGGCCGTCCGGTGCTGCCGGACCTGTCGCTGCATGTCCCGGCCGGGCAGACGGTCGCGCTGGTTGGCACCACCGGTGCCGGAAAGACCACCATCGCCAAACTGATCGCCCGGTTTTACGACCCGGTGGCCGGGACGGTCAGCCTGGACGGGGTCGATCTGCGCGATATCGAACAGGCCGAGCTGCGCCGGCATGTGGTGATGGTGACCCAGGAGAACTTCATGTTCGAGGGCACCGTCGCCGACAACATCCGGTTCGGCCGGCCCTCGGCCACCGACGCCGAGGTGCGCGCCGCGGCGGTGGCCGTCGGCGCCGACCGGTTCATCGACGCGCTGCCCGACGGGTACGACACCGACGTCGCCAAGCGCGGCGGTCGGCTGTCCGCCGGGCAGCGGCAGCTGATCGCGTTCGCCCGCGCGTTCCTGGCCGATCCGGCGGTGCTGATTCTGGATGAGGCGACGTCGTCGCTGGACGTGCCCAGTGAGCGGTTGGTGCAGAAGGCGTTGGTGACGGTGCTGGCCGACCGGACCGCGGTGGTCATCGCGCACCGGCTGTCCACGGTGCTCAGCGCGGACCGGGTGCTGGTGCTGGAGCACGGGCGCATCATCGAGGACGGACCACCGGGCGAATTGATCGATGCCGGTGGGCATTTCGCCGGGTTACATCAGGCCTGGGTGGACTCGTTGGCGTGATACGCCGACGCGACTGTGGGCCGTACGTACGCCTCATCGTGATCTGGCGTGCATACGGCCCACAGTCGGCGCTGCGCTACTTGCCGTAGACCTTCCACAGCAGGGACTCGGCATTGTTCATGCCGGCGGGCAGGCCGCTCTGCCGGTCGCTTTCGAGCACATCGAAGCCGCCGCGCGGATCCTTGGTGACCAGAATCATCACGTGGGACATGTCGGTGCCTGTCCGCTGTTCGGGTTGCGACAGGGGAAGCCGCGTCCTCCTCCCCCCGGATTGGGCGACGGGGCGGCTTACGCGAATGACTGGCGGCGTGCCGAAAGTTTGGTTCGATGTATCGTACTTCTTACGCTGCAACGGTTTTGGATCTTCGGGCTAGCCGTACACAGAGCCGATGCCGGCGAAATGGTTGGTCCAGCACTGGTAGTGCTGGACCAATCAAGTAGCACTACTTGCCTGGTACCCAATCGACGGGAGCTGACACGTTCTCGCTGGCGGATACTCCCTGCAGATGGGACCAAGACACATTATTGGGAGGAGCCGTGACCGGGCAGAATGAGCTGAAAGTTGTTCAGAATGGCCTGTTTACCGGCGTTGTAAGCCGGATTGTCCGGTTCGGCGGTTTGCACAGTCAGGGTTGCGGCCCATACTTTCGGCCCGTCCGCTGCTGCGGTGATCAGCGCCGTCACCGAGTGGCCTAGAAGCGTGTACGTGATCGTTGTACTCGGGTGTCCGCAGACGGTCCCTGGTATTCGGCTCGTGACGGCGATTCCGTTCTGCGCGATGCTGGAGAGCTCAGCATCGATGCCTTGCTCGGTATTGCGGACCTTGCCGGTCAGGTCTTCGAGGGTCACTACTGCGTTCGGGGTGAAGTCGTTGGCCCGCAGGCCTACGTTGGCAACGAACCCGCGGATGATCGGTGAGTTCATCGATGCGGAGTAGACCCACCCCGATGGGGTGGGAAGTGCCAGTGTGGGCTCGTCGGCCGCCTTGGGCTCCAAGGTAGTGAGCGGGACATCACTGGCGGTGCATCCCGCCGCGCTGACGGCTACCGATGATAGCGGTGCCGTTGTCGCAGCGGCCGCCGAGCTTGACGCCGATGGCGAAGGCTGGTGGGAAGCGCATCCGACCGCAGCCGCGGCTACAATTACGCCGTATATAGCTCTTGAAATTCGGCGATGATTATTCATCTGATACTATTTTCCATTTCTATGTGCCAGCGTTCATTACGTATCATGCTCATTGCGACTCTTGAAATAAGTGCCTCAGAATTGAGCGCTTTTGCAGCCGTTTCATTGCCGTGCGGCATACATCGATGCACTGCCATAACCGCGTAAATGGGAGTTTCAAATTTAGCCGTAGGTGGCCGTGGAGGAGGTAATAGGAAGGGTGCAGCAAGGTCGGCGGGAATCGACGACGTCCGGGCGACTGACTCCTGTCTTTATGAATCTTTCTTCCGGTTTAGTACTTGAAAGGCCGTGGCCGCGCTATTTTGAGTCGATACCAGGAAGAGCAAGACTGTTGATTACCTCAGCCCTGGTCATGACGGGCCAGGCGCGGACAAGGAAGTGTAACGGTACTTTGTCAGCCGAACGATGCCTACAAAAATCACCAAGGCGCTGCATAAAGTGCCAATCTTTAGCGTTTGTGAGTGCACTAACGAGTACAGGCCAACAGTAGTCGCTGTCAGAAAAACGACACAGCTCGTGGCCAGGTAGACGATGTGTGCCAGCGGCATATGCACCCTTAACCGAAAGCTCGCAAGCATGACAACCAGCCCGGTGAATCCGACCACCACCGTCATTACTGTAAGCATTAACCGCCCCCCCGTCCCTGTTAAATGAGAGTCGCTATCGGATGTTTCGCAAGCATTTTCAGTGTCGTTAATTGCTTCCATCGGGACTATCCTTCTTCTTCTTTTCGTATCTATTTGTCTTTTTTGGCGTATATCCTATGCGCTGCGCGATCCGATTGGATAATTTCTTCTGGATGCCAGTTGTGAAGAAGATCGCGATAGCCCTGAATCCTAGTGTGATACTTACGCAACCAAATGCTATTGCAGGGTTTGGTGCCACCACAAAAAAGAGCAGTGATGTACAAATCGGCAATATCCATGACTTCTTCGGCGGCACAGTTTTATGGAAGTCACTTTTGAAGATGAAAGCTATAGCGGCAATCATGTTGATGATTAATACAATCGCGAAAGCGCCCGTCATGCTATGATCACTGCTATTCATAACATCCCTCACCTAAAGCGTTTGAGTAGATCTTGTCACCAACCAAGGAAGCCTCCTACAGCGCTCGCTGCCGACGATAATGCCGATCCGGCGGACCGCGCTGCTCCGCCGAGCGCTTCTCCTGCAGCGGAACCAAAGCCACTACCGAGGAACCCGCCCACGACGCCGCCCACGACGGCCCCGACAACGTTTCCAGGCCCGGGAAGGAAGGACCCGATCGCAGCTCCCGCCAGCGCACCCGCCTCGGCTCCACCCCAAGCTCCCAACAGGGACCCCGCAGTCTTGCCGACAGTCTCAGGCACAGGAGCGCCGTTGGCTAACTCTGCAGCAGCCTGTCCCGCTTCCAGCACTCGGCCAATATTCGTGAATCTCTTTCCTGCTTTTGCGAGCGTTTCTGCAGTTTCCTTGGTCAAGGCTCCAACGTTCTTTGCGTTATCTCCCCAGTGAGCACCGGTAGGGCTGTACTCCGCACGGGCCGTTAGGCCGTCACCGAGTTGCCCCATGTGGAAATCGGCAGGGAACTGATCGCCGGGTTCTGCAGCCTGTTCGGCGCCGCGTTCACCGGCTTGGGTGGCCTGCTGCGTCCCTTGTGTGCTTTGTTGGGTGGCCTGTTGCGTCGCTTGTGTGCTTTGTTGCGCTCCTTGTTGTCCTGCTTGTTGTGACCCGCGGCGGGTGGCGGCTGCGGCTAGGTCGGTCGGGTCGACGGGGGTGTTTGGGTCCTTCTGTGGTGTGGTGGGTTTCTGGTTCTGCGGCTGCTGTTGAACTTGTTGGGTGGACTGCTCGTTGGTCGGATCTTGTGGTTGCTGCTGGCTCGGTTGTCCTTGTTGAGGGGGTTGGTTCGGCTGGCCGGGTTGCGGCTGACCTTCGGGTGGCTGCGCCGGTTGTTGTGGTGCTTGTGCAGGCTGCTGGCCCGGGCCTTGCTGGGGCCCGGCAGGGGTCTGTTGTTGCGGGGCGGACGGTGCCTGCTGAGGCACGGAAGCCTGAGCCGGGGCATCATAATTCGGCGGCTGGCTGCCGTTGGCGGGGACTTCCTGACCTGCCGGTGCCGTCTGTTGCGGTGCAGGGGCCTGCAGGGGGGCGTCGTAGTTGGGTGGCTGGACGCCGTTGGCGGGCGGGCCGGGTTGACCTTGGGAGGGGTATTGGGGGTAGCCGCCCTGTGTCGGGCCGCCCTGGCCGGTGGCGGGGTTGTAGATGGATATGCCGTTTGCCTGGTCGGGGCCGGGGTATCCGGAGTTGGCGCCGCCCTGGTATTGCCCTGGCGGATTGGGCATTTGGGGCGGCTGGAATTGCGATGGGTCGGGTCCGGACGAGCCCGATCCACCACCGCCACCGCAGTCCGGTGGGCAATCAGCACGGGCCCGGGGCATCGCGCCGGGCCCGGTGTAGGAGTCTGGGACCGCCAGCCCGAACGCGGTCGCCGAGAACCACAGCAGCGCCACAACCCCGGCGCCGGCGTACATCTGGCCCATCGGGGTGGTGCCACTGCCGGGGGTGTGTGGGCGATGTGCCCAGGCCCACCATCCGGACAGGGCTCCCCACCACCAGGTGTTCGCCAACAATCCCAGGGTCAGGATCACCGTGATCGCGGCGAACGCTGCCTTCGGGTCACCGCCCAGTAGCCAATCCGATATCCGGCGCAAGAGATAGCCGGACAGCACGACCAGGGCGGCGGCGCCGGCCAGCAGCATCACCCCCAGCCCCGGACGCGAGGACCACCAGGATGCCCACCGATCAGCGCCCCGGCGGGCGCTGGTGGCCAGCCCGAACGCCGACACCAGCGTTGTGGCGCCGCCGAACAACAATGCTCCGGCGGCAGCGATGATCGCGACCTGCACCAGTGCCGAGAGGAGCGTCCAGCCGGCGGCAGTGCCGGTGGAATGCGCCCACCAGAGGGCGGCATGTCCGCGTAACACCCACCAGATGCCCACGGCGCCAACAATCATTCCTGTCATCGCCCGCACCAGTGCCGGAACTCCGGACATCGCCATGGTCGCAGCTGCGATGATCGGGGCGATTGCGCGCTGGACGAGGGTGATGCCTTTACCCAGTGCGGTGAACGCGGCGAGCAGCAGCGCCACCGCCCCCACCGACAGGCTGCCGCCCGGTGCGAGGACGTGCAGACCCCACACCCCAGCGACAAGCAGTGCGGCCCCGGTAATCCCGGCGGCGAAACCGGTCAGCGGTGGTGCAGGCGGGACCGTGGACATCGGCTCGGTGAGCGGTTCGCCACGATCGTGGCCAGGGTCGATGATGGTATTGCTCATGTTCTAGTCCTTCGTGCAGGCAGGAGAACCCGGGGAAGCTGCAGTGCTGACGTACGTTGTGGTCATTCGGGCCCGCCGGTCATGTTCGCTTTAGCCCATGCCACTTCGTCGGAGGCAGCCCGGATACACCCGTCGTAGTCCTGGCCTGTAGATCCGAAGATCACGACGCATTGAGCGGACATGTTGGCCAGCAGCCGGGCATTGCAGGAGTCGACGCTCGTCTGTGCGGGAGTGCTTGCCAGACAGAGCTGTTGGGTTTGGCATGACGCGACGAAGTCTGCGGTCCGGCCATCGGCGGCGGCGTACTGGTTTGGGCCTCCTTGGCAGTTTCCGGAGTGCCGCTGCGCGTACAGCGTGGGGTCAACACCGTCGGGCCGGTGGGCGCCGGTGGGGTCGGCGACATAGTCAACCGGCTTTGGAATGATGTCGATCGGGGTGCGGGTACCCGGCGGTAGGCCGGCCCAGTCCGGGGCCGGCGCGCCGGTGGTCGGGATGTCCGAGGCCCGGTACGACAGCGTGATGGTGACGGGGAACGCGAATACGTTGGCCGGCCCGAGATCGATGGTCAGGTTGGATTGTCCGGGCGGGAAACCGGGCCCCAACGTCGGTGTGACCGACAGCGGCGCCTGCTTGGCGTCGGTGGCGGTCGGGATGCTGAACGTGCCGATCACCCGGGACGGATTCGCCGGTGCGGGATCGGTTTCGACCAGCACGGCGTTGGTGCCTTGACGCAGATGCGTTGCGGCGGGAAGTTTGATCCCGATCGGGTAGGTGCTACCCGAGAACACGCTCCTACGGGTGATCACCACGTCGGCCCCACCACCGGCGAACGGGATCACCTGGTAGTCGACGTCGTTGGAGCCGTACACGGCACCACCGTCAGGGGTCCAGGCAGCCGGCGCCAGACTGAGCTCGCCGGGTAGGTGAATCGCGATCTGCCGGTTGGGGTCTGCAGTCGGGGCGAAGATGCCGTCTTTGGCCCACATCGGTACTGTCACCGCGCCACGTTCAGCTTGGGCGGCCAGTGGACGTTCCATGCCGGCTGTCTCCCCCCGCGGAGTGCTCGAAGAGATCCGTGCCCCGCCAATCGGATTGATCCGTGCAGGGTCTTCGGGCATGGGCCGCTGGACCGGCAGCGGCACAGCAGGACGGTAAGGGTCGGTCGAGGCGGGGTCCGCGCCGGCGGTGCCGACGACACCGCCGGTGTTACCGATCATCAGCAGCATCGCTGCGGTGACCACAGCGCGCCGACAGACGGACCGCCGCTGGTGTCCTGAACGCAATGCGGTTGCCACGATCACAAGTCCTTGGGTTCGCCGTAGAGGGTTTGGGTGTCGTTGCCGTTATCTGTGCGCACCCGGATCGTGGTGTAGGACTGGATCTTCACCTGGCCGCCGCATCCGTCGGCTTCGATGTTCTGATCCCGTAGATTGGACACCGCATGCATGCTGCGCAGGCTGATCCGGTCCAATGGAACCTGCGCTAGGCCACCAGGTTTCAGCAACACCCGGATATGCCCACCCAGATGCTCCTGCACCCCCAACGTCGCGCCGCCCGACGCCCCGCCGAACCCACCGCCCTGACCACCACCGGAACCACCGCCGCCGTACCCGCCGCCATAGACCTGACCATTGACCTGCTGATACGGATCGATCCCGGCATCCACACCGACCTCCACTCCTGGGGAGGAATCGGTGCGGCACCCCACGAAATAGCCCGATTCGAGCTGCGCGTCCTGAATCACCGCACCACCAGAGCCACCAATGCGGGCTTCCGAGCGCAATGTCACCCGTGCTTGCCACGAATTCGATGCACCCGCCAGATTGTCGATGTGATCGATCACCTCATTGGTGGTGTTCACATCCACCACCCAGCCGTCATCAGTAACGAACTGCGTCCACTGATCCGGCATCACCTGCGGATCAGCCCCCGCTCCCGGCGCGGCAATCAGGCACGACACTGCAAGAACAACCTTCCGCGTCAGAGATCGGTAACCAGGACTCGGTTTTAATTCTCCGCATTTTTGCTGGTTCGATCACCGGACCGGA
>NZ_LQOL01000027.1 GCF_002101555.1 Mycolicibacterium canariasense | reverse complement strand
CGGGCCGGCCTTCCCGCCCCGACGACCAGCGTGCCGATGATGCCCAACCCCAACGGTGACGGATCAATGGTCCCGTGCGAGGGCACCATCTGCACCAACCCCAATCACGGCGGCGGCGACAACCCCGACGGCGATGCGCCGCCCGAGCCCGGACAGACCGAAATGCAAGGACCGGGCACCGATGGCGCACCGCCCGAACCCGGACAGCGAGAAATGCAGCCGCCGCCCGATGACGCGCCGCCTGAGCCCGGCCAGAACGGGATGCAGGGATAGCTCCCTGCGGGCGGACTGGTCACCGACCGCAGCACCGGGCGAGCTGTGGCCGCGGTGGAATCCGACTTCGCCGGCGCGCACTTGGCGCACGACGACCCCACGAGTCCCACCGCTTACGTCGAGGCGCTGGTGTCCGGGATGCCGGCTCTTGTGGCAGTTCGATCGGCAAGGGCCAATAGTCGTCGGATACGTCCTGCAACAGCATCTTTGGTCATTGGTGGATCGGCGCGGCCACCCAATTCGGTCAACGTCAGGTCGGGATATGACTGGCGCAGCTCTGCTGCGGCTTTGAGGTGGTCCGGGACAGCATCACCCAGGATTTGTATCGCTCGCTGCACACGTGCTGTGGACTCGGCCGCCGCCGCGGCCGCGCGCCTGCTGTTTGCCGATTCGAAGGTGGGGCTTCGCCCGGTTCGGGTCTGGGATGCGGGTCGATGGTGGCGCCGATTCGTCCAGTGGGTGCTTGTCTCTGGTGCTCCGATTTGCGCCAGCAGCGTGGACACGGCTTGGTCGTGGCGCACGACGATACAGTCGCGGCCGCGATCGTCGCGTCGCCGTGCACTGACGCCGAGGCGGCGCGCCAAGCCGACCAGTGCCAGGGCCGCTTCGGGGCCTGGGCTGTACACAGTGAGCCCTTGGCGCTGACCGGTCAACGACAGGTGGCCAGTGGCGAGAATTGCACCACGCCAAGCAGCTTCGACCTCGTCGCGGGCACCACGGATGATCCACGGTGGCATCCCCGTGGTGGGTCGGCCGCGGTGGTCGATCAGCCCGGTCTGTCGGGCGAGGTTCTCGGCATGGGTCACGCGCAGCAGGTAGTGGTCGCGGTTGCGCTTGCCGTTTCGCATGGCGTGCAGGGCTGGTACGGCGCCGCACAGGTGATAGACGGCGCTGACCAGGCGTTGTGCGGTGGGGAGGTGATCGAGTTCGGCGTCGATAACGACCTTGTTGCCGATGATTGCGAGCCCACCGGCGAGCCGGAGCATCGCCGCGACCTCAGCCTTACGGGCATGCGCCGTTCCTACCGCCACGGAGCTGAGCTCGTCTTTAACCAGGTTCGCCGGTCGCGTTGATGGCATGGGCTACTTCGCGGCTCGTGCTACGAGCCGCTGGGTGTCGAGGATGGTCAGGCTTCCGGAGTCGAACAGGATCCAGCCGCGGGACACGAAGTCGGCCAAAGTCTTGTTGACCGTTTCCCTGGACGCGCCGACCAGCTGCGCCAGCTCGGTTTGCCGCAGGCCGTGATGGACCCGCAGCGTGGAGCCCTGCTGTGTGCCGAACTGTCGAGCCAGGTGCAGAAGTTGTTTGGCGACACGAGCGGGGACATCGGTGAAAATCTGGTCCATGATGGCGTTGTTGGTTCGGCGTAGCCGTCGGGCCAGGACGCGCAGGAGTTGCTCGGCGATTTCCGGCCGGCCGCTGATCCAGTTGTGGAAGACCGCATGATCCATCGATACGGTACGGACGTCAGTGATCGCAGTGGCCGTGGAGGTGCGTGGCCCCGGATCGAACAACGCGAGTTCGCCGAACATGTCCGAGGGCCCCATGACCGCGAGGATGCTTCCGCGATCACCTGCGGTGGCGTCACTGATCTTCACTTTGCCCGAGGCAATGATGTAGAGCCGGTCCCCGCCGTCGCCCTTGGCGAAAATCACTGTGCCCTGGTCAAAGTCGATCGGCACGAGCTGATCAGCGAGTGCGTCGACGCCTTCGGTGCCCACGCCATGGAAAATGGGTGCACGCCGCACCACGCTATCCACCGTTACCCCCGAGCAGCGTCCTCATCCCCAATCCATGTGCTCCAAGACTGCTGAACTTATCGGTCTAACAACGTTGTTCGGGCTCGCCGCCGGTTGCACCGACGGTCCACCGTGGGCCGCCTCGCCCTCGTGAGCTCGTAACACCGCGGCGGCGAACGCTATCAGCGCTGCCGCCCACACGAGAACAACGACAACGCGCCAGGTAGTGGCGCTCACCGTGCCTCCGCAGCGGGGCCCCTCTGCATCCCGGCGTCCGGCACCCGGCCCCTGCACCCCGGGTCCCCTGGCGTGCGCACAGCGGTGAAACCTGAAGGCGCACAGCGGTCCTCTCGCCGGAGGGACACCAGCGGCTGGGAGCTGTTGTGCAGCCTACGGCGAATTGCCGGCCATCGAAGCCACCACCGCCGGCGCAGGACGGTGTTGCTCACCGCGTGGGTGAAGCCAGGATTGTCCGCGATGAGCACTGTCACATCGGTGGGACCCGACACCGGGTAGTCCGCCGGCGGATCGCTGAAGTGGATCACCTCGTCGGTCGTCTCCACCAGCACAGTGACCTGCAGTATCGCGGGCGTTCCGAACAACAGCTGGCGATCCGGGTTGCGGGCCTCACCGATCGCCAAAACTCCACTGGCAACAGTGAACTCACCGCGGTACACCGGTTGTCCGAGGCCTCTGGTATCCGTGCCGACCAGAACCCGAACGCGGACCTGATGACCGAGAAGCTCGCCGTCGAACATGCTCATCGTGTGCACCCAGATTGCATGCAGGGGCCGTGGCGGACTGACGACACAGCCCATGGCCTCGTGTGCGAAGATCCCCGGCACGCCACGAGCGCCGACATCCTCGATCACCATGACTGCACCATCGGGTGTCACCTGCGTATCGCAGAGCACCGTATTCGTCATCATGGATAGCCCCCAACCCCTGCGTTCCGCCATCCCGCGGCCGAACACCCCCGGTGTTTCACGCTGACGCACAGTCTGTAGGAACCATCGCATATGCTGACTGACGCGTCAACCCCACGCCGATCGATCTTTGCTTAGGCCTACCATGATCGAGCCGTCCGGCGACCAAGTCGGCACGTCCGCAGGCAGCCAACAGCGCGCACCGAGGTAGCTACGAGTCCGCACCCATTTGACCTGACGCCAGGCAATTCCAGCGCCCTAACGGGAACCGCCAGGTAGCTGAAGCGCGGCCAGGTTGCCGTGATCGGGAATGCCCTTCGTTGCACGTCCACCCCGCAACGGGGCAGCGACACTGCCCAGATCACGTTTGCTGAACACGCGGATCGACCGACGCCGGAGGCGCAACTCGGCCGACTGCACGCCGGCGGCTCATTGCTCGTTGATGCGTGCGTGCAGATGCATGTCGTGCCAGCCATCGGCATGCAGCAGCGCGCTCTTCTTGGTGCCTTCCAGTTCGAAGCCCGCTTTGAGCGCTACCGAGCACGATGCTGGGTTGGCTGTGGAATGGTGGATGACCAAGCGGTGAAAGCCCACGCTGTAGACCCACTGCGTCAGCACGCCCACCGCGGCGACCGCAACGCCACGCCCCCGGGCTCCTGGATGCACCCAGTACCCAATTTCGGCTTCCCCGTCCTCCACGTTCATGGGATTGAGCGATATCCGACCCAAGAGGTGCCCCGCGCTTGACACGATTGCCCAGTTCGCGCGTTTCTCGGCTCGCCAATCGCGGGCGTAGTCGGCGATGAGCGTCTTCGCCTCCTCAATCGAGCAGATCGTGCGGGTGTGCCAGAACTGAATGGCCGGGTCTTCGAACGCATCCATCAAGCCTTGGCTGTCGGCGGCGACCCACGGCCGAAGCACCATGCCCGCCGAGCCGTTCAGTCGGGGCTGAGGCCCGTTTCCGATTGATCCTGCGGGGATTACCGGAGAGACGGTCTTGGGCATGATTGATAGTTTCCCATCGCAGCGAGCTTCGGCGCCTGGGCCGAAGCCCCGATGCTTGGTGATGGCGGCAAGACGAACCGAGCAGGCGGGCCACGGCGCTGGGCCCCTCCACGGAGACGATCACCAAACCATCATCGCCCGCGCCCGTGGAATCGACGCCGCTCCCGGTGTGAGTGTGCAGATCCTGTCAATCTGGTGATGTGGTGGGACACGTGCTGCGAGGTGTTCGGTGGGTCGTCTTCGACGTCGGTGAGACGTTGATCGACGAGAGCCGACTGTGGGAGGCGATCGCCGAGCAGTGCGGTGTATCGGTGGCCACCGTCTGCGGGGTGCTCGGCGCACTCATCGAACGCGGCGAGAGTCATCATCGGCTCTGGGACGTGCTTGGAGTTGAGCGCGCCGACCCGCGATTCCGCATCGAACATCGCGATCTGTACCCCGATGCTTTGGCCTGCATCGGGGTTGCACGTCGCCTTGGTATCGCGGTGGGGATAGCCGGAAATCAGCCTGCAGGATTGGATGATTCACTAGTGGCAGCCGGGGTGAGCGCGGATTTCATCGGATCGTCGGCGGGGTGGGGGGTGCGCAAACCCGATCCGGAGTTCTTCACCAAAATCATCGACGCCGCCCACGCACCGGCACACACAATCCTCTACGTCGGTGACCGGTTGGACAACGACGTCCTGCCCGCACACCGGGCGGGCATGAAGACTGCACACATTCGTCGCGGCCCGTGGGGCTTCCTGCATGCTCAGGACCCGGAAGCTGACTCAGCCGACGTACAGATCCAGTCGCTTCACGAACTCGCCGCCATTCTGAACGACAGCTTGTGACGAAGTGCGATTGGCCCCTGTCGAACGAGATCTCCCCGGAGAGGTCGTTGGCAGGGCCCAACTGTTGGTGATGTCGGGTTGGCGCGCCGTGTGGTCTACACAGTCCGTGCCAGCCAGACGGTGCGGTGCCCGCACATGGGGTCTGTGACGGTGTGTGCGATGACTGCGAAGCCGTTGTCGGCGAGTAGCGTGCGGTACTCAGAGGGGTCGAGGCTGGCGTGGTAGAGCGGCTCGCCCTGGTAGGTGCCGATTTGCTCGCCGGCTGATGGGCCGCTGTTGAACATCAGCACCGCGCCGGGTGCCGCGTGTTGCGCGAAGATCGGAAACATACGTCTCTGATGATGCGGCGATAGGTGAAATAGGCTGCCCCAGGCGATGATTCCACCGAATCGGCCATTCAGAGCCAGCGTCCGCATGTCGGCGACATCCCACCGGTGATCTGGGAAACGCGTCCTGGTCATCGCGATCATCGCGCTCGATGAATCGACCCCGTGAAGCTGACATCCCTGGTCGATCAAGTACTGACCGATTGGCACCGCCGTTCCACAGCCCACGTCCAGGACCGTGCGCTGATCGGGCAAGGACGCCATGAACCGATCCAGCCACGTGCGTTCGACCAGCTTTCCACCGCGGTCGCGTGACCATTCTCCAGCGTGACGGTCATATAACTGGATGACCCGAACGGCATCGGGATGCTCGTCAACCACACTCTTCAGTATGGCCGCGGCGGTGGCCGATGGCTCAGCCGGCGGTGCGGTCCTTGCGAGTAGCTGGCGGCGGGCGCGCGTGCGGTAGGCGTGGTCGAACGAAATGTAGCCCACTTCGTCGATGAGGATCAGTTTGTAGCGGCAAATCAACCAATTCGCTGGAGCCCCACGTCGTCGGATGCCCATCTAGACAGGGATATAACGGCTTGGGTAAAGAGTCGGCGTCCACGCCCCTGGCTCGGGGCGGGTCGTCTACTGGTGCGCGTCGTGTTCGACGGTGTTTCGGACAGTGGTGAGCGCGTCGGCAAGTACGTTGAGGTTGGCGGAGCCGAGGGCGAGTCGGAGCGCCTGGGGTGGGTTGGTGGTGATGGCGAAAGGCTCGGCTGTCGACACTGAGATCCGTTGTGTTGCAAGGGTGGCAGCGATCCGGTCGGCGCGGGCGCTCTCTGGTAGTGGTAGCCAGGTGAAGTACGACGCGGGATGCGTCAGTTGGCTAAGGGGTTTCAACGTGTCGCGCGCGATGGTCTGCCTGAGTGTGGCGTCGGCGCGCTTCTCGGCTTCAAGGTGGGCAACCGTGCCGTCCTCGAGCCAGCGGGTGGCGATCGCAGCGGTGATCGCAGGCGTGTTCCAGGTGGTCGCGCGTATTGCGCGTTCGATGGCGGACAGGTGTGTTGGTGGGGCGACGAGGAATCCGACGCGTAGACCGGTGGCGACACTCTTGGACAGCCCGGAGGCATAGACCGTGATGTCGGGTGCGGTGGCGGCCAGTGGTGGCGGGGGGTGGTCGACGAGATAGGCGTAGGAGCCGTCTTCGATGAGCAGCAGTCCGTGTCGGCGGGCGATGGCTATCAACGATCGACGGTCGTCGTTGTTCATCACCCAGCCCAGCGGGTTGTGCAGTGTGGGCATGGTGTACACCGCGCGTACTGGTCGGCGCCTGCATAGGCTTTGCAGTGCATCCAAGTCGGGGCCGGCCAAACGTGTTGGGATGGGGGCTAATTCGAGGCGTAGAGCCGCTGCGAGAACTTTGAACCCAGGGTAGGTCACGGCGTCGACGGCGACCACATCGCCTGGGTGCAATGCGGCCAGTGCGGCAACGGTGAGCCCGTGTTGGGCTCCGTTGACGACTGCGATGCGGTCGGGGGTGACGTCGAGTCCGCGGTTGAGCAGGTGCGTGGCCACCGCGGCCCGGTCACGTTCTCGTCCGCCGTGCGGTTGGTAGCGCAGAAGTGGGTCCAGGTCACCGGAGCCGGCCAGTTCGCGTAACGCCCGGCGCAGGAGGTCGGCCTGGCCGGGAAGGGTGGGGTAATTGAAGTTCAGGTCGATCGTGTCGGCGGCGAGGACTTGCTGGTCGATACCGTGGCCCGGAGGAAGGGCGAGCTCACGCACGAAGGTGCCGCGTCCTTGTTCGCTGCTGACCAGACCGATCGCTTCGAGTTCGGCGTAGACACGCGAGGCGGTGACCACGGCGATGCCCTCCTGTGCGGCGAGCTGGCGATGGGTGGGCAACTGAGTGCCCGAGCTGAGCCGACCGGCCCGAATTTCGGTGGTGAAGGCATCGACGATGCGCTGATACCGGGCGGCGGGCACGCCCGCATTGTATGCATGACAATTCTTTGCCTGTCATGCATGCGGGTTTCTATGGTGGCTCAACCGCACGGAGAGGACGCCGACACATGCACATCGCCATTTTGACGTTTGAGGGCTACAACGAACTCGATTCCCTGATCGCGCTCGGCGTGCTGAACCGCATCAAACGCGATGACTGGCGGGTCACGATTGCCACCCCTGCCGCGCAGGTGACGTCGATGAACGGCGTCACTATCGGGCAAATGTCCAGCTTGGAGGAAGCGGTCAGCGCCGACGCGGTCATCGTCGGCAGCGGCATTGCCACCCGCGAGGTTGTGCAGAACCCGGCGATCATGGGGGTTCTGCGTGGACTGGACCCGCAGCGTCAACTCATTGCCGCGCAGTGTTCCGGTGCGTTGGTCCTGGCCAAGCTGGGCCTGCTACGCGATGTGCCTGCCTGCACCGATCTGACCACGAAACCCTGGGTGATTGCCGCTGGTGTCGACGTGTTGAATCAGCCGTTCTTCGCCAAGGGCAATATCGCCACCGCCGGTGGATGTTTGGCGTCGCAGTATCTGGCTGCCTGGGTGATCGCGCGGCTGTGCGGCAAGGACGAGGCCGCCGCCGCGTTGCATTACGTCGCCCCGGTCGGCGAGAAGCAGGACTACATCGATCGGGCCTGGCGCAACATCGGTTCATATCTACCGGCAGAGCGGCACACCCTTCTCGACGTCGGCTAGCTGCCGAAGCCGGCGCGCATCGCAGGCAGGCGCAGCATTCGGCAGGCTCGGTCGACCGCGGCGTCGGCGGCTTGTTCGACAGGGGGTGCTCGCTGAGGTGGTGGTGCTTATGGGGTGGCATTGTCCTTCCTGGATTTTCGTGCCTCCACCACCCCGGCATCAGCGGTTTAGCGCTCCGGCAACCAAAGCACGGGCCACGCCGAGGACCAGCACGCCGTGAGGTAGGTGGCCGGTGGGCCATCGGGATACCGATTAGCTTGGGGGTGCCGGCGGCATCGCCGTGGGTCTTGCGGGCTGCGGCCCACCACGCCTCGTGGACGGGGGTCAAACCACCCAGCGGCGCGGGCCTCGGCTGCACCGCAGTTCGTCTCAGGAAGCGCTTCAATTCCTATGCGCAGACTGGTGGCGAGCCGAGATGACTCGGTCATGGTGTCCGAGTCTCGTTGGTGGGGAAGTCCGGGATCGGCGTGAAGACCTCGATCATGGTGGTGTGTTCGAGGGCTACTGCGGAATGTGGGACACCGCCGGGGATTCCGAGCGCCTCACCTGGGCCCAGGATACGTTCCTGGCCGTCCACCAGATACTTCACCCGGCCGGTCAGTATGACGTCGATCTGCTCCATCGCGTGCACCTCCTGCTCGCTGGAGTCGGCCTGATTCGGGATTGCCGTGCCCTCGGCGATCTCGACGAGCAAGACTTGCGCTACGTCAGCGGTCAGGGCCTTGATGGTGACCCGCTCACCGAACTCCCCTAGCGGCGTCGGGCTGATATCGGCCCAGATGCGGTGCTGCGGACGTCCGAGCGGCGTTGTGTTGTGGTCAGTCATGGTCACCATCCCAAGGATTCGGTCACGGACAGATAGGCGTCGAGCTGTGTACAGGTGTCGTCGTGGTTGAGCGTCTCGAGGTCGAACACGACACGTTCGGCGCCGCTGCTGGGGTAACCCTGCAGCGCGGCCTCGGTGATCGGTCCGACATGGGCGACGGTGACATGGGTTTCGGTGCCGGTCACCTCGCGCAGTTCGGCAATCGCCGCGGTCGATTCAGCGCTGCTCGCACTGA
Source organism: Mycolicibacterium canariasense (assembly GCF_002101555.1). GTDB lineage: Bacteria > Actinomycetota > Actinomycetes > Mycobacteriales > Mycobacteriaceae > Mycobacterium > Mycobacterium canariasense. The sequence continues at coordinate 45,940 of NZ_LQOL01000027.1, read as the reverse complement.
TGGCGTACCAGCCGGCTCCGAAGCGCGCGATACGCCCAAAGGTCGCCGGTCCGCCACCGAAGTAGAGGGGTACGTGCGGACGTTGCACCGGCTTGGGCCAAGCCATGGATGGCTCAAGGGTGACGAAATCGCCCTGGTACTCGGCAATCTCGCGCGTCCAGAGCGCCTGCATCGTTTCGACGATCTCGTCGATGCGCTTACCGCGGGTTTGCGGATCAATGCCGTGGCTCTGCATCTCCTCGCGGTTCCAGCCGATGCCCATGCCGAAGAGGAGCCGCCCATCCGAGAACAGGTCGAGAGTTGCGGCCTCTTTGGCGGTGATGATCGGATCGCGTTGGACGACCAGGGCCACACCCGTGCCCAGGATCAGCTTGCTGGTCACCGCGGCGGCAGCAGTGAGCGCCAGGAACGGATCCAGGAGTCGGTAGTACTTCGCTGGCAGGTCGCCACCGCCGGGATACGGACTGCGCCGTGAGGCCGGGACGTGGGTGTGCTCGGTGACGAACAGGGAATCAAATCCACGAGCTTCCAGTGCGCGAGCAAGCGCTACCGGCCCGATTCCCTGGTCGGTGAGGAAGGTGGTTACTCCGAATTTCATTGGCTTTCCTGGTGTTTGCGGTTGCGACGGGTCGCCGCGCTGGCGGCGAATTGGTACGAGTCGCCATCTGTCGTGATGGTGTGGACGAGACGGCCACTGCGGTCAGCGCTCCCTTCGGCGGCTCATTGCCGTCTCCTCTACCCATCCGAGACGAGTCAACGCCGGCGCCGACGGCCGTAGAAGGACGCAACTGCCTAGGAGTGCCACGCCCTGTTTCAGGAGTCTGGCCGGCGAAGTCCCCTGTCCCTGACACCGGCGGGGATTCGGTTACAGTCGAAGGGTCCGCGACGCGGCATGACCCCCGCCGGTATTCGGGTGATGCGCGTGGCCGTGTACTCCGGGTCACCCGCTCGCTGGCGACGACGATCGCTGACGCCCCTCGCAGAGGTCGACCCACATCGAAGAGGTCCATCGTGCCAGTTGACGCGTCGCAGCCACCGACCAACAGTCTGGGCGAATTCCTGCGCGCCCAACGCGCACGAGTCTCACCCGAGCAGGTCGGGCTACCCGTGGCGTCGAGCCGGCGCGTGGCCGGCTTGCGACGCGAAGAGGTCGCTGTCTTGTCGGGTGTCAGCGCGGACTACTACGCACGCCTGGAGCAGGGCCGCGAGCGCACCCCGTCCGCCCCGGTCGTCGATGCCATCTGTCGAGCGTTGCGGCTCAACCCGGACGCCCGCGTGCACGCCTTCCGCCTCGCCAAGCTGTCCCCCAGTTGCGCCGGCGCGGCCGAGAGCGTCAGCCCCGAACTACTGCAAACGATGGCCGCCTTCCCACAGGCGGCTGCCTATGTCACCAACCCGGCGTTTCGCGTCCTGATCGCCAACCCAGCGGCCTCGGCGCTGATCACCCCGCTACAGCGGCACGAAACCAACGTCCTGGCCGCACTGTTCCTGGACCCGACAACCCAGGATTTCTACGTCAACTGGGACGAGGTGGCCAAAGCATCAGTCAGCGCGCTGCGGCTCTCCGAAGGATTCTCCCCACCCCACCAGGAAGTCGCGGACCTGATCGCCCGACTGCACCGGGACAGCCCGATATTCCGCACCCTGTGGGACGACCGAAACGTCGAAGGTCTGACCGTGACGCACAAGACGATCCGCCACCCCGACGTCGGACTCATGCAGCTGAGCTACCAGACCTTCGACGTACGCAGCGCCCCCGGCCAACAGCTGACGGTGGCCACCGCGGCGCCGGGGACCGCCAGCGCCGACGCCCTGACACTGCTCGGATCGCTCGACGCAACCCGGCGCCAAGAGCAAATCCAGTAGTGGCCGGGTGGGTGCAGCGCACCTAGGAAGTCTCGCCATTCCACAACACCGTGGACAAGGGTTGACTCGCCTTCACACGAACGTGAGAGGCGAGACACATGGGCATCGCCATCAGCACCGGAGGCAGCCACGGTATAGGCGCCACCATCCTCGAAGGCGCGCGACGCTCAGCTGCCGGCCAAGTCGTGACGACGCAATCGAAATCCACGTCATTCCTGAGCCGCCCCGGCTCCTGACTTGCAGGAAGCGAGACACCATGATCGACCATGTTTTTCTTTCCGTACCCGACCTTGACCGCTCGGTCGCGTTCTATACCGCTGCGCTCGAACCTCTCGGCATCACCACCCGCGTCGACTACGACGGCACAGACGGGCCTCCAGGACATCCGGACCTGAAGGGCTTCGGGGCCGACGGCCACGTCTTCTTCTGGCTCCGCACCGGTGTGGCCGATAGTCGTGCGGCACACGTGGGATTCGTGGCCGACAGCAGAGCCGAGGTGGATGCCGCCTACGCCGCCGCGATCGCCGCCGGTGCGACCGACAACGGTGCACCTTCGGTACGGCACTACTACGACCCCCGCTACTACGCCGCCAGCGTCTTCGATCCCGACGGCTACAGTCTCGAATTCACCTACAAGAGCTGGCAGCACTGACCCATGAGCACACTGATGATCTACGGCGCCACTGGCTACACCGGCCGGATGGCCGCCCAGCACGCCGCAGCGGCCGGATTGAAAACCGTGCTCGCCGGACGCGACGCGCCACGACTCACGGTCCTGGCCGCCGAACTGGGCCTTGAGCATCGTTCGTTCGCCCTCGACAACGCTGCCACCGTGGACGACGCGCTACGCGAGGTATCCGTGGTACTCAACTGCGCCGGCCCCTTCATCCGGACAGCCCGGCCCCTGATGGCCGCCTCCATCCGCTCGGGTGTCCACTATCTGGATACCGCAGCCGAATTGGACAGCTACCACCTGGCCGAAACCCTCGACCAGAAGGCCGAAGCGGCTGGCGTGATGCTGCTCCCCGGCAGCGGCGGCAGCGTCGCCATGCTCGGTTGTCTCACCGCCCACGCGGCCCGACGGATCACCGACCCACAGCACGTGCGCGTCGCACTGCACGTCGCCGGGTCCATGTCACGCGGATCGGCCATCAGCGCCGCCAACAGCCTGAGTGCCGAATGCCTGGAGCGCGTCGGCGGCGTGTTGGTCAGCCGTGATCCCCACGCATCACGGGAATTCGACTTCGGCATGGGTCCGGTCGCGTGTACCCCGGTCACCTTGCCCGACCTCGTGACCATCTGGCACGCCACGGCCATCCCTCATATCGAGACCTACGTCTACGTGTCGGGGAACGCCTTCCCCACCGGTGTGCTGTCGGATCTGCCCGAGGGTCCGAGCCGCGAACAACGCGAGGCCAATAGGTACCAGGCAAGCGTCGAGATCACCGGAGCCAATGGGTCCACTGTGCGGTCGGTGCTCGACACTGTGAACGGTTACACCTTCACCCCGACGGCTGCGGTAGAGGCGGCGCGGCGCGTCCTTGCGGGCGAACACAGGCCCGGATTTCAAACTCCCGCAGAGCTGTTCGGGAGTCGCTTCGCCGAGACCATCGCCGATACCACCCTCCGCGACCTCTAACCCGCGCCAGTATGTAGATACAGCTCAGCATCCTGACGACGTAGGCCCACGCCATGAATGATCGACGGACTGACGCGGACGAACCGAGCGCACCCGTGGGCCGCGATGCGTGGCTTTCAGATTCTGAGCGATGATTGCCCGCAGGAGCGACCGGCGCAGCCGCCGGCCTGTAACGGTCACTTCGGGGAGCGAAGGCCAGCGAGCGCAGCGTCGAGTATCGGCTGCCGGTACTGGGCGGTGCCGTTGATCTTCGCGATGGCCATCACCATGTCGAGGATCTGGTCCAACTCGAGTCGGGGGTTTACTTCGCCTGCCGTTTGGGCCGCAGCCAGCAGGGGCTGGCCGGCGGCCAGCATCCTCGCTCGCGTCCTGAAGATCGGGTCGGCGGTGTCGGTGTGTTCGAGTAAGCCCATGACGATAGGCCGCTTGTTCGCGACGTACTGATAGAAGCACCGCAGCCAGTTGGTGAATTGGCCGACGGAAGTGTCCCCTTCGGGGATGGCAGCCGCGGCGCATACGTGGTCGACCTCTTCGGTGAAGACAGCCTCAAGAAGGTCGCGGCGCGTGGCGAAGTTGCGGTAGAGAGTCGCCTGACCGACTCCGGACCGTCGCGCGATCTCGGCCATCGACGTGTCAGCCTCGGATTCGGCGAATGCGGCACGGGCGGCGGCGAGGATGCGCTCGCGGTTGCGCGCCGCATCAGCCCGACGAGCGTGGCCCAGATCCGCCATAGGACTCGACCCCTTGCGTAAGTGGAGAGCCTGTCCATATTATCGGACAGGCACTCCACTTTAGCGCACAAGCCGTGCAACCTCGGCCTTGCGAAAGGAAGAACGGCTGGTGAAATTCGCCTTCCGAACCGCCCCGCAAAACACGACATGGTCCGAGTTACTCGCGCTGTGGCAGGTCGCCGATGACATCGAGGTGTTCGAATCGGGCTGGGTGTTCGACCACTTCTACCCGATTTTCTCCGACCGTTCCGGTCCCTGTCTCGAAGGCTGGACCGTTATGACCGCGCTGGCCCAGGCGACCACCCGGCTTCGGCTGGGAACCCTGGTGACCGGGATTCATCACCGCCATCCCGCGGTCCTGGCCAATATGGCCACTGCGCTCGACATCATCTCCGGGGGTCGTTTGGAAGTAGGTGTCGGAGCCGGATGGGACGAGAAGGAGGCCGCCGCATACGGATTTGACCTTGGCACCCGCACTGAGCGCAGTGACCGGCTCGAGGAGGCGTGCGCTGTGCTCGTCGGTCTGATGAGCCAAGAAGTCACCACCTTTCGGGGCAACTATTACCAACTGTGCCAGGCACGTAACGAACCAAAGGGCGTTCAGAAGCCCCACCCGCCCATCTGCATCGGGGGCAATGGGGAGAGACGCACCTTGCGAACCGCAGCCCGTTTCGCCCAGCACTGGAGTTTCTTCGGTGGGACACCGCAGGACTTCGCCCGCAAGCGCGACGTCCTGCACGCCCATTGTCACGACGTGGGTCGCGAACCGGGCGACATCCTGTTGTCCAGCCCGATTGTCTTCGACGGTGATCCGGCGGCCACGGCCGCCTCGGCCGCGGCCTTCGGCGAGCAGGGGGCAGACCTCGCCATCATCGTGCTGCGGCCCCCGTTCGATCCGGCCGTCTTGGAGCCGTTGGCTGACCTTCTCGACGACCTCCGCCGATGACCCCTCGGATCGAGGATCGGTCGCGCGGGAGCCGAAGACGTTGATTACCACAGTCATACGAAATGCCGACGTCGAAGCGCCGGCGGTAGGAAGGAACTGACGTGGACGTATTCGACGCCATGGAGTCAGCCATGACCATGCGGTGGCTCGCCGACGAGCCCGTTTCCGGCGAGCTGATCGAGCGTCTCATCTGGGCGGCCACCCGGGCCTCGTCTCCGGCCAATTCTCAGCTGTGGGACTTCGTCGTGGTCACCTCGCCACAGCAGCGATCACGCCTGCACGACGCTATCGTCCCCCACATCTCCGTCCCCGGCGACGGTGCGACGTCAGGTGACATGGACGCCGTCGCGCAGAGGATGGTCGAGGGCGGCGCGCACCTCCTGGGCACGCTGCGCGACGCGCCAGCGCTCATCTTCGTGTGCGCGTCCTCGCTGGTTCCCGGCGACCCCAAGGAGGACCGCTACCAGTTCGCCGCGATCTACGGCGCCACCCAGAACATGCTCGTCGCCGGCCGGGCACTGGGACTAGGGGTCGCTCCGACCGGACTGCACAATTTCAACACCAAGGGCGTCCGACGGATCCTCAGGATCCCCGACCACAAGATCATCGGTGTCACCATGGCAGTGGGATGGCCGACGAAACCGTTTCGAGCCGTCCACCGCAGACCCGTCCCCGAGGTCACGCATTTCGACTCTTGGTAATCGCGCCCGCGCGGCACTTCTGGCGAGCTGCGTCTGGAATGGTTGGCCAGCACGTGAGGATCGCCGGTCACCACACCTCACCGAACACCCGCTCGACCAAAGCGATGTCGCTGCCGCCGTACCCTCGATCCGATGCGGTTCGGTAGAGGTTGGCCTGTGCGTCCAGTAGTACATCGGAAACGCCATGGGCGCGTGCTGCATCAACGATGAGCTGCAGATCTTTGCGCATCGAGTCGACGGTTGTCACCGTCTGGCCACCGTCACCGAGCATGATCGCGGCCTTGGCCTGCAAGTACGGGCTGTCAGCCGCGGTACCTGTGATTGCTTCGAGGAACAGGCTGGGATCGATACCGAAACTACGGGTCAGCGACATTGCCTGTGCCAGAATCGCATTCAATCCTGCAACCCAGGAATTACACGCCAATTTGAGCGCGCTGGCAGGACCGGGAGCATCGCCCACCCACATGACCGAACTCGCCAAGGCAGCAAGAGTCGTTGAGACCCTGCCGCGAACGGCGGCCGCTGCAGCCGCCAACACGGTCAGCTTCCCAGCGCGCGCCGCGTCCTGATTGCCCAATACGGCGACGTCGATGAGCTCGATCCCGAGCTGCTGTGCGGTGCGTGCCACCGTGGCGATTTCCAGGCCTACGGTGGCGGTCTGAGCCACAACCGCTCCGTCGGCGAGTTCGTCACGCATTTGTTGCAGGACGTCCAAAACGGCAGCGGCGTCGAACACGGCGATGATCACCACCGGGGCTCCTGCCACGGCGTCGGCCACGCTACTCGCGACCGTGGCGCCGGCCTCGGCCAATGGCGTTGCGGTCGACGGCGTACGGTTCCACGCTCGGACATCGAAACCGGTCTCCAGTAATCGCCGGCAGATCGCTGCACCCAGGTTGCCGGTTCCCAGAACGGCGACAGTGCTCATTGCAGAGAGGCCGCAGACCTGGACGAAACCTGGACCAGTTCGATCGGATTGCCTTCCGGATCGAGAACGTACGCGAAGGCAGAGCCGCGAGGCCCTGCCGAGGGCGGCGCGCCGATGCCCGCGCCGGCGTGCACCAGAGCGGCGAAGGCTGTTGCCGCGTCGTCGACTTCGACGGCCCAGTGGTGGTAGCCCTGTGCCGCAGCGGCTGCGCGTGGACCGTCGTACTGCTGGAGACGGTGCGAGCCCAGGCATTCGACCAATTCGATCCGCAGTCCTGACTCGGTGGCGAGCAGGACTGTGCGAACACCCCGGTCGGGTTGGTGCCGGCTTTCCTCTGTCATCCCAAATGCCTTTTTATACCAGCGTGTTTGAGCATCGAGATTGTCGACGACGATGCCGGTATGGTGCGCGCGGGCCGAAACCGCAGGCGTCGTGGTCATCATGTCTCCGTGTGCAGCTGATCTGCGGCGCCGACGCGGTGAAGGAAATCAACTACTGCATCGGGAAGAGTGCCGAGGAAGTCCGTTCGGACCGCATCACCATGTACCGCCTCCGCGGCTTTGAACAAAGCGCTCCCGGCATCGGTGAGCGTGACGTCGACGTTTCGACCGAAGCCGGCGTCCGCACGTCGCAGCAACCCTCTGGCCTCCATACGGGTCAGTTGGTGCGAAAGACGCGATGCAGACCACGACAGCCTCGTCTCGAGCGCTTGGCGCGGGATCGCTCCGCCGGCTTCTGACAATCGCACCAGGATGGAGTAATCGGCTTGCGAGACACCGACATTCTCGGTGAGTTGGCGGGCGACTTTGGACGTCACCGCTTCGCTCCAGCGCAGGAAGCATCGCCACGTGACGGACTCGTCCGGGGCAAGCGGCCGACCACCTGTCGAGGGCATCCTCGTAGGCTGCCAGCCTTGACTTGACGTGTCAAGTCAAGGCTCACGAGGCCATGGGTACGGCATGCGCCGCGTCACCGAACTTGAGTGTGCCGCAGCGGCATGGATCACCGTGGAGGCGACAGATTTCTGCTTCTGAGGAGACAGAGTGGTTTATGCGCGCTTGGCCCTCGCCGCATTGGGCGGGGCATCGTTGATACTCGTCGGCGCCTGCGGGGCAACCGGACCGGTCGCGATCGAGGCGACGACGGGAAATTCCGGCACCGCGCGGCCAGCTGAGCTGGCGGCGTTCTATGACCAGCAGGTCCGGTTCGAGCCCTGCGCGTCCTATGCGAGAACGACGCTGGACGAGAAGCTCTTCGCCGATGCCCGCTACGACTGCGCCCGCGTACAGGTCCCCGTGGATTACCAGGATCCCGGCGGGGCGCGTGCAGAGATCGCGCTGCTGAGAGTCAAGGCGCGTGGTGATCGGATCGGCTCGCTGCTGGTCAACCCTGGCGGTCCCGGCGTCGCCGGGATGGGTTTCGTCGCCCTTGAGGCTAACGACTTGGTGGGGCAGGTGTTGACCAAGGGCCCGGTGGGCGACCGGTTCGACGTGATCGGCTTCGACCCCCGAGGTGTGGGCGCCTCCACTCCCCGGGCGGATTGTTACACCGACGCCGAGACCGATCGCGGTCAGGGATTCCTGAGCAACCCCGTTCCCAACGTCACAGATGCACAGCAGGCCCGAGAGGTGGCACGGCGTTGCGCAGAGCGCTCCGGCGGTGAGCAGGCGCTGGTCAACTTCGGCAGTCGAGACACCGTGCGGGACATGGATGTGCTGCGTGCCGCACTCGGTGACGAAAAGCTGTCCTACCTCGGGTACAGCTACGGGACTGAGCTGGGCGCGATGTACGCCGAGACCTTCCCGCAGCGTGTGCGCGCCGTCGCGCTGGACGGCGCTGTCGACCCCGACATGACCGCAGCGCAGTTTCGCCTGTCGCAGTACGTCGGCTTCCAGAAAGCCTTCACCGCGATGGCCAGCGCGTGCGCGTCAATGCCCGACTGTCCGCTGGGCACCGATCCGGCCCGGGCGAGCGAGGCATTTCAAGTCATCGTGCGTCCCTTGCTGGACCACCCAGCACCCACCGCAGATCCGCGCGGCCTGACCTACGACGACGCCGTCGCCGGTGTCATGGCCGGCTTGTACAGTGACGCCGTGTGGCCCAAGGTCATCGACGGCCTGCGCGAGTTGGCCGATGGGCGCGGGGATGGCCTGCTGAAGTTGCGCGACAACTTCGTGGGCCGAGACTCCTCGGGTCGCTACGGCACCGATCCGGACAGCAACGTCGCGATCCGATGCATGGACAACCCGCAGCGCACACCTGCGGAGCAAGCCGACCTGACCCAACAGATCTTCGACGCCGCGCCCTTCGTCGACTCGGGCCGGCCAGCGGCGCACATGCACTACGAGTGCGAGGCATGGCCGCAACAACCCAGCCGCCCCGAGCGGTGGGTCACCGGCAACGTCAATGTCCCACCCACGCTGACGATCTCGGTCACCGGCGACCCGGCCACCCCCCATCAAGGCGGTGTCAACCTCGCGCGCGCCCTCAAGGGAAGCTTGCTCACCGTGGACGGCGCCCAGCACGGCATCGCCCTGCTCGGGCAGAACCAGTGTGTCGACGACATCGTCGCCGGCTACCTGATTGACCTGCGAACCCCACCCGCTGGCGCCCATTGCACCAGATAGCTTGGTGAGCCCGACGCGCACCCTCAATGCGCGCGCTACGTCGATGACTCCGCCACGTCCGAGGCAGCCAGCAGTCGTCGGGCGCGTCGAAACACGTCGAGTTGCGCCGTGTTGTAAAGATCTGACATCGCTTCGGCGATCGTATCTGCGGCGAAGCGCTCCCCGCCCGGGGCGTCGGCACGGGCCTGGAGAACCTCTGGGTGGGCCGCATAGGTTGCCTGCATATAGGGGACGAGGCGCTCTGCGACGTCTTGCCGCGTCCGTTCATCGGCATCGTCGGGCAAGTTGTCAAACTCAGCGACGGCGGGCTCGACAGGTGCGTTCCGCAGAAGTTCGGAGTAGGCACGAATGCCTCGGGGCCCCAGCACGCGGGTCAGGACGACGACCAGGGAACGGTCGGCGTCGGACAGTCGCACCACCGCCTCCGGTGGAACGAGATCTGGTGGTAGGTCGGTCGGTGCAGAGCGCTCCAACAACAGCCCCAGTTCGACACGCGCCCGTTGGAGTCGATCGATTGTCGCGGCCAGTTCGGTGTCCAATGCCCGCAGAGCTTCTTCGGGATGGACGTCGGTGTCGCCCATGTCGGCTATCTGAGGAAGGGAGAACCCGAGGTCGACGAGTCGTTTGATCCGCACCAGCCGAACGAGGTGAGCGACGCCGTACTGCTTGTAACCATTGGCGAGGCGTTCAGGTTCGGCGAGCAACCCGACCTGGTGATAATGGCGGACCGCCCGCAGGCTGGTACCGGCCAGTTCTGCTACCTCACGAGTACTCCACGCCATTCCACCATTCTGGGCCAGGAGGCGTCGACGGCGCCGCAACGTCCGACAGCGCAGGCGATGGTACTCGCGTGTGCGAACACTGAGCGCAGATCTGTCTGCCCACTGCCACCAGGCCGCGGCCGTCGAGCCGACTCATGGGGTGTCGGGACTGCATGCAACTACCGCGCCACCTCGCGGGCAATCAGACACGAGGATCCGCCCCCTTGGGGCGGTCTGTGCGTGGCGTCGACATGCGTGTCGGTTCACCTCGATGCCAACGACTATTCCGGCGTTCATGCTGGCTCGATATCCGACTATGCATTCTCGGCTGCACGGTAGAACGCTTCAACGACTGATGGGATCCGGCCCGGATGGTCCCAATCTGGCCATCTGGACTGAGCCGCCTCGTTGAGGGTCTCGGCAACTCGATCTACCGAGATGCCCGATGCCCACAACCGGGTGACTTCGGCTCGAAGGAACTGGAAGTAGTCGCGGTAGGAGGCGAGCGTGTGCGGCGCGATCTCACCGTGTCCCGGGACGGTGATTTCTGTTCTGACGCTGATTAATTCGTCAAGTAGCCCCGTCCATCGCATGACGTCGCAGTCCACATCGGTCGGCGAGCTGAATGGTGCGAGCGGGAACATCTTGTGTTCCAGCAAGTCCCCGGTGAACAGCACGCGGTCCCCGACCGCGACGATCTGGTCGCCGGCACTGTGGGCGGGGCCAACCGATCGTAAACGGACCCGGACTCCGCCCAGGTCGATCGCGGCCGACCCGACATAGACGATATCGGGATCGACAAACGTGACATGCTGCAACTCCTCCGCACAGACTGGGCCTGCAGCCCGAAACAAGTCGAGGCACGCCTGCCCCTTGCGGCGCAACTCGTCGCGCTGAGCCCTGTTGCAGACGATCGTCGCCTCACCCTTGAACGCCTGGGCGCCAAAGGCATGCTCAGGGTGGAAATGGGTGGTGGTCATGTACAACGGCCGACCACCGGCGAGATCCCTCGCTCGCCCCAGCACGTAAGCGCCGCTGCGCGGACCCAGGCCGGTGTCGACCACCAAGGCCGCTCGCTCCCCCACCACAATCCCGACGTTGGGAACGAGTGGCGTCCGACCATCTGGGATGACGTACACGCCCGGACTGATTTCGGTGGGCACACCTGCAACGACCGGCGGCACGGCGTGAGATACCGCTGGGTCGTCACCGAAAACGTCGGCAGAAGACGACGGCGTGACAACGCACATCGGCTGGCTCCAATCTGAGCGCAGTTCACGTGGCCCGCAAAATCTGCCACGCATCTGAACACTGTACAGATCAAATGTGTTCGGTGCTAGGCTTCCTGGGTGGCTAGAAGTCGCTACCACCACGGTCAGCTGCGCGAGGCTCTCTTGGCGGCAGCCGCGGAGCTGGCCACCGAGCGCGGCGCCGAAGGCTGGTCCCTTCGCGAGGTCTCGGCGCGGGTCGGCGTCGCACCCAGCGCGGCCTACCACCACTTCGAAAGCCGCGGGGCGCTCGTCAGCACATTGGCCGAACACATCCAGGCCAGTGCCGGGAAATACTTGGCGCTCGCCGTCTCCCGTGCCGACACCGACGATCCCGTCGCGCGTCTGGTTGCCTACGCCCGCGCTTACGTTCGTTGGACAGTGGACAATCCCGGCCTCGCCGCGCTGGCGTTCGCCGCCAACCGCAGCCCGGGGATCGAAACGATCGTCACGCCCCATCCTCACGACATACTGGTCGAGGAATTGAATTCGCTTGTCACCAAGGGATTTCTGGCCTCCGATGCACGCCCGGGTGCGGAGTTCGCGGTGTGGGCCGGGGTGCACGGGTTGGCAATGCTGTCCGCGGAGGGCATGATCCGCCATCGGAACCGCCGCACCACCGACCTGGAAGCTGAACGGCTGGTGCGCGCGATACTGTCGGGACTCAGCGCGCCCACGACCCCGCCATGCGATGCGTCGTCGGTGACCGCCCCTCACGCGGAACGTCTCGCCGCACGTGGCCGTGCCTTCAAGACGCCGTCACCGTGAAACGCCTTCTCCCTTTGCAGTTCACAACTCATGACGCCGCGCCAACGGGAGTGTTATGAACGGTGACAGCACCAGTAGGCAACCCGACACCTATGTGGCCGGCACTACCGATCCCGCTATCTCCGGTAGGCCGGTCGAGGTGTCCGATGGCGTCTTCGTCATCGGCGACAACAGGATCCCATTCGTCCCCAATGTGGGAATCGTGGTAGGTGCCGATGCCGCACTTGTCATCGACACTGGGATCGGGTCCGACAACGGCCGCGTGGTGCTCGACCATGCCCGACGACTGGCCGGCCGGCGGCGGCTCTACCTGACGGTTACGCAATTTGATCCCGGGCACGGATTCGGCGTCCAAGCGTTCAAAGATGCAGCCACCGTGATCTACAGCGATGCCCAACGCGACAGGTTACGTCTGGACGCAGACTCCTTCGTGCCCACGTTTCGCTCCCTGAGCCCTGATGTTGCCGCCCGCCTGGAGGGCCTCGACCTCATCGACTGCGACATATCCTTCGGCCGGCGATTGGACATCGATCTCGGTGGCATCACGGCCACGCTGCGGCAGTGGGGCCCCGCGCACACCCGCGACAACCAGACAGTGCACATCGGTCAGCGGGTCGTGTTCACCGGCGATTTGTGTGAGACCAGAATGTTTCCGATCCTGCCGTACTTCCCACCATTCGATAAGCACTTCGACGGACGGAGATGGATCGAAGCGCTCGACCGACTCATCGCCGACCAACCCGAGGTTGTGGTGCCGGGCCACGGTGAAGTAACCGACGTGCACCAGCTCGTCGCTGTCCGCGACTACCTGCGCTACGTACGCGAGCTCACCCGATTGCTCTGGCTTGATGGCACTCCGGCGCAGGAGATCTCGACCGTTGTCGCACGGCAGGCTCGCACCATCTGGCCCGGGTGGGACGGCCCTCGCAACATCCGGTACGCGGCGCTAGCGTTCTACGAGCAGTTTGAACGAGAGAAGTGACCCGCCGAGGAAGGAATAGAAGCCGAGATAGTCTTGCGTCAGATTATCTGAGCTCATAGTATCGTCTCATGTCGACACTTCCCCGGCCGGCCGCCTGGTCGCAGCCCTTGCCCGACGCACACCCGCCGTCGGATATGGCGATCTACCAGCTCCCCACCGGAACGTACGAAACGCGTGCGGCGTTCGCCGTCTGCGGTGGGTCGTTCAATGACAAGCGCCAATTCGCGGCGACCGCCATCCTTGTGCAGCACCCGAAAGGCGACCTTCTGATCGATGCGGGGTTCGGTGCCGACGTCGCGGCGCACATCGCGACCCTGCCGCGGATCGCGCGGGCTCCCTACCAGGCGACCGCGACGGTGAGCGAGCAATTCGACTCTGCAGGGTATGACCGTCATCGACTCCTCGGCGCGTTGGTGACACACGCGCATTGGGACCATGTGAGCGGCCTGGACCAGCTGGATGTGCCGATCTGGATCAATCCAGCCGAAACACGTTACGCCGCGGAGGAATCAGATGGTGAGGTGTTCAGGATCGTCTCGGCTGGCCGCAAGATTCATCACTACAACTTCGATTCGGGCCCGTATCTGGGCTATTCGGGCAGCTACGACATATACGGCGACGGTACGGTAGTGGTCGCCTTCGCCGGGGGGCACACAGCCGGGTCTGTCATCGTGTTCGTGACGGTGCCGTCCCAGAAGCGGTATGCCTTCATCGGCGATCTGACGTGGCAGCTCGATGGAATCCGCAAGCGTGTTCAGCGGCCCTGGCTGATGCGCAAAGTTGCCGACAGCGATCCCGAACAGACCCGACAAGGTCTGCTGCGCGCGATCGCGCTCGACGACGTCATGCAGATCGTGCCCTCTCACGACGTGAACGCCTACGACGGGATCCCCGTCTTCCCAACCGGTTAGCATTCATGGGTGCACCGCAACCGGTCGGGCCGGTAAGCAAGGAGCACAATGTTGTCCTATGCAGCGCCCGATGACACCGATCTCCGTCTCGCCAGAGGCCGCCGACCACCAGGCGATGAGTCCGCGACCATCCGCTGACTCCGAACTCACCTGGCTCCTCCATCGAGCCGCGCAGCGGATGCACACTGCCACCGGCGAGCGCGCCGAAGAGCACGGCCTGCAACTACGCGACTACATCGTGCTCAGCGCCCTCAACCTGACCACGAACCTGACGCAGGCAGAACTCGGCAAGGCCCTCGGCTTGGACAAGACAACGCTGATGAGTCAACTGGACAAGCTAGAGCGGATGGGTCTGGTGATCCGTCGCCATGATCCCCGGGACCGTCGCGCACGGATCCCCCACATCACCGAGGCCGGGGAAAAATTGCGCGCGAAGGTGGCCCGGGCGTGCCAGCGTGTTGAAGAGGCGGCCCTTCCGAGCTTCACTCACGACGAGGTACAGCTGCTACGTCGCATGCTCATCGAAATGATCGGCGACAGCGACGATCCCGGTTCATGTCTATAGGAGGGACGTGGCCAAACGGTTCTCGTCTCGTTTGTCGACGGCCTCGCCGCTGAGGTCCGCCCGTCCACCCATGCCCGTCGCAGGGAGCGTTTCGATACCGTCTCAGTTGGCGGGTCGGTGTTCGGCCAGGGTTCGGAAGGCCTGTACCGGTGAGGCGGTGGGATCCGCGGCGAGAACTTGGATGCCGACATGGTCGGCGCCGGCCGAGAGATGCTCGTCGATCTTGGTGTAGATGGTCTCCGGGCAACCGTGGGCGACCAGGGCGTCGATGAGTGCGTCGCTACCTGCCTCGGCGATATCGGCTTCGGTGAACCCGTGCCGCAGCAGGTTGTTGGTGTAGTTGCGCAGGCCGAGGTAGGGATACTGGATGGCGGGACGGCCGATCCTGCGCGCCTCCTCACCGTCCTCGGACAGCACGACCTTCAGCTCGGGAGCAAGGAAGGCGCTGCTACCCAGCGTTTCTCGCGCGTATCGCGTGTGCGCGGGCACGGTGAGATAGGGGTGCGCCCCGAGTGTCTTCTCACCGGCCAGGGACAGTGTGTTGGTTCCCAGGGCGCCGATCACGATCGCGTCGGCCGGCACCGAATTACCCAGGAGCGTATCGACGTAGCTGACCATCCGCTCGAAAGGCCGTTCGTAGGTGGCTCGCGTCTCGGGATGCCCGAGACCGATGCCCAACAGCAGGCGAGGTCCGTACCGATCGATGATCCGACGGTAGTGATGGGCGATACCGCGGGCGTCGTCCTGCCACATGTTGATGATCGCCGTCGCGATGATCGCGTCCTTGGTCGCGGCGACCATCTTCTCGAGAAGGTCCATGTCGCCGACGGGGTCTGCGCCGATTCCTACCCAGATCGTCTGATAGCCCAACTCTTCGAGTTCGGAGGCGTAGGCGATACGGGGAGCATCACCCAGTGCGGGGTTGAGCCACGCTCCGTATGTGCCGAACCGCTCGTGTGTGTCGTTCATCGCGCCGGCGCCGTGGTGCTGAAGATCGGCCAGCAGATTTCGGTCGCGGTGAACCGGGCCGGATCTGTGGGCGTGCCACCGAGGTAGTGCTCGCGGATGGGTCCCTGGCTGCTGATCAGATGCTCGTTCACGTAGATGCCCAGGGCCGCGTAGCTGCGGTCGATGCCCTCGTCGTGACCGCCGGGGTGGGTGAGTACCGCGAATTCGGCCTTGGGTAGGACCTCGGCGTGGACACCTTCGGGGGGATCTGCAGATGGTGGTGCTTCGACGAACATGGTTGCGCTGCCGCGCTGTTCGAGAAACAGTGCGCGGTCGTAGAGACCGCCCGGCACCACCGCGGTCGGCTCGCCTACTGCCATGGCGACGGCCTGGTGCAGTGTGGTCAGCGACTCCCCGAACCAGTCGTCGATCCCCGAGGTGTCGATGGTGGCGCTGACGGACCACACGGCCAGTGCCGGTTCGTGGCGCACTGTGACGTCGGTGGGAGTTTTCACGGGGGAGAGCAGTTCGCGCAGCGCACCCACGGTGTCCCGGGTCTGCTGCAACTGTGCCTCCATCTGCTCGAGGTGGGTTGTGATGATGTCGGTGCGGGCGCCGGCGTCGTCGGTGCTCAGGAGCGCCTTGATGTCAGGAATGGACATGCCCAGGGTCCTGAACCGGCGGATGATGTGTGCGTGATCGACCTGGCTGGTGTCATAGAAGCGGTAGCCGGTGTAGGGGTCGATGTGGGCAGGTTCGAGAATGCCGATGTCGTGATAGTGGCGTAGTGCTTTCCTGCTCAGACTGGTCATCACCGCGAAGTCACCGATCGAGACCTGTGCGCCCATGGCGTCCTCCTCTGCGTATGCATCGCCTATGTCGAACAAGGTCATCCTGAACCCTCCCCCTGTGGCAAGGTCAACACGGAGGCCTGATCTGAATCGGTGCTTGACCTTCCCCTAACGGGAAACACCATCGTGATGCCATGACCGATACAGCATGGGACACGCTCCCAGAAACCGTGAAAACGTTCATGACCGCGCTGGATGCCCGTGAGGTGGAACATGTGCTGGCCACACTCACCACTGACGCCGTGGTGACCGACGAGGGCCACGACTACAAGGGGCGTGACGAGATCGGGACCTGGGTGGCCAACGCGGCCGCCGAGTACACCTACACCACCGCATTCACCGGCGCCACGACTACCGACGCGGGCGTCGACGTCGGGCAGCACCTGGAGGGTGACTTCCCCGGCGGCGTCGCCGACCTGCACTACCGGTTCACCCTCGACGGCGTGTTGATCAGCCGGGTGGTGATCGAGCCATGAGCAAACGATGGTTCATCACCGGCGGCACCCCCGGCAACTTCGGAGTGGCGTTCGCCGAGGCGGCACTGGAAACCGGGGACCGCGTGGTACTCACCTCCCGGCGCCCGCAAGAGCTGGCGACCTGGGCCGAGCAGTACGGTGAGCGCGTTCTCGTCGTGCCGCTGGAACTCACCGATGCCGCGCAGGTGCAGCGCGCGGTGCATACGGCCGAGGAGCACTTCGGCGGTATCGACGTGCTGGTCAACAACGCCGGCCGCGGCTGGTACGGATCGATCGAAGGCATGGACGAGTCTGCGCTGCGGGCGATGTTCGAGCTGAACTTCTTCGCGTTGCTGTCGGTGACACGTGCGGTGCTGCCGGGGATGCGCGCCCGCGGCAGCGGGTGGATCGTCAACGTGTCCTCGGTGGCAGGGCTGGTATCAGCACCGGGATTCGGCTACTACAGTGCGACGAAGTTCGCCATCGAAGCCATCACCGACGCCCTGCGCGACGAGGTCGCCCCACAGGGCATCTCCGTGCTGACCGTCGAACCGGGCGCCTTCCGCACCAACGCCTACGCCGGCTTCGCCAACGAGCCCATCGAAGAACCCATTCCGGAGTACCACGACATGCTCGAGCAGGTCCGCGCCGTCTTCGTCGGGATGGACGGTGAGCAGCCCGGCGATCCGCACCGTGGTGCCCGTGCGGTGATCGCGGCGATGGCTCAGGACCAGCCGCCGCGGCGGCTGGTCCTGGGCAACAGCGGCTACGACGCCGTGATCGATGCGCTGGAGCAGACCCTGACAGACATCCGGGCAAACGAAAAGCTCTCTCGCAGCTCCGATTTCCCCGCCTAGACAGCCAGCAGTCATCGCGTGCTGCCGTGCATGACTCGATCAGGTGGACGCCGCCGTGAGGTGATCGATCTGCTCTGTTGTCAACTGCACGTCAGTGGCAGCCAGGTTCTCTTCCAGGTGCGTGCGTTGCGAGGTGCCGGGAATGGGCAGCATGACCGGTGAGAGCTGCAGCAGCCAGGCGATCGCCACCTGTCCCACGGTGCACTGGTGGGCGCGGGCGACATCTGCGCCGGGAGTCTCCGGCGCACGTGCCGTCAGGGCGATGCCCACGGCCACGGTCGTCAACGCGCTGACCGCCATGTTGAACGCCTGGGTGGGGTTGTTACGCAGGCCTCCGTGCTCCGCATCGACCACGTTGGCTACAGCATCCCATGCCGGATAGAACAGCAACAATGCGCCGGCAATGAACGTCGATGTGGAGCCGATGATCAGCGCGGTGGCGACCCAGGCGAGCGAAACTGTGCTTCGCACAGCGTAGTAGGACGCCAGGGTGCGGTCGGCACCAACAGGCTGATAGCGCTCGAGGATTTGATCTGACATGCGTTTGTCCTTCTTGGATGCACGGAGTGGTCGGCGTGTAGTCGCGGGCCGACCGACGCGGCCGAACGTGTTCGTACCACCGTGCTCCCCCATGCGGCAGACCTGTTCACCGAGCGAGGTCCGGCGGCCACGCCGATGCGCGATATCGCCGATCGCTCAGGCGTGAACGCAGGATTGATCTTTCGCCACATCGGCACGAAGGAAGCGGTCGTGACGTCCGTGCTGGAGTACCTCGCCGAAGACCTGGTTTCGGCGCGAGATGGTGGCGCGGCGCGAGCCGTCATCGAGGCCCGCGCGGAACGCAGCTGGAAAGTCATCGCCCGCGCGCTGCTCGACGGCTTCGATGTAGCGCGGCTTCAGCACAGGTTCCCCAATATCGACCAGCTCCTGGCAGCCGCCCGAGACCACTACGATTGACGATTACACAGCACGCGTCGCCACCGCGGACGCGCTTGCCTTGCAGTTGGGATGGCGGCTCTTCGGCCCTTTTTTGAGGGCCGCTACCGGACTCGACGAACTGAGTGTCCGTGATACCCCGGCTCCCGCAACCGGTTTCATCAGCCTGCTGCTGGGCGACCCGCGCGGGCTTCGGGGCGACTGAGGCCCGCTGAGGCTAGTCCTCGTCCGACGTGGAGTCGCCGTAATACCACGACAGGGTGCGTACGGGGGTCACGTAGATGTAGGTGGCACCCGGTCTCGGCGCGGTGGGCCACTCGGATTCTGGCACGCCGCGCGACCGGGCACCATGCCGTGCGAGTTCAAGCGTTTCAGCGGCTTCCCGAACGATGCGTGCGTGACCTTGGAACATCACCCCGCGGATATCCGCCATGGTTGAGCCGTCTTCGAGCATGACGCTCACGGCCGGATTGCGCTCTACGTTGGCCACTTTGCGCGTGCCGTCTCGCACGCCCATGACGACATCACCGCCCAGCCGGAAGTATCCCAGCGGCACGGTGTGTGGGAATCCGTCCTTGTCGATGGTGGTCAGGATCGCCCAGCCCGGACGGCTGTCGAGAAGCGCCGTGATTTCGTCGTCAGTGAGTTTGCGCGGCATGTGACGAGGCTACTCGTGAGGCAGTGCCAGCCACGGCAGGCCCAGAACGCGCATCCGGCCCGGAGGCGGCCGCTATCGATCGCAGCGCGTCGGACACGACGCGTATCCGCGCCAGCCGCTGTAGCTCTCGAGGGACGACCAACCAGTACGATCTTTCAAGCGAAACCGTCTGCGGGAGAATTTGTCTGAGCCGGTGGTCCCGGCCACCCATGTATTCAGGAAGAACCGCGATACCGATGCCCGCGGCGGCCGCCTCCCACTGTCCCGTCAAATTGTTGGTCTGAATCCGCGTGCGATGGTCCGGCAACAGTTCGTCGAGAAGCCGCAATGCCGGCACGTCCAGCAACGATTCGACGTAGCCGATCAGGGTGTGCTGGTACAGGTCTCGCACCTGCGCGATCGGCGGACGCGATTCGAGATAGCCGGCTGAGGCATAGAGACCGAGGTGATAGGTCATCAGATGGTCAACCGCCACCCGGCTCGGCGACGGGGGATCCAACGTGACCCCGACGTCGAACTCTCGCATGGACAACGCGTCGAAGCCGGTTGCGGTGACGATCTCGATGTTCAGATCGGGATGCCGCGAGTGCAGATCGCCCAGGTGTGGGGCCAGGACGAAGGCGCCGAAGCCATCGGGCGTGCGGATGCGCACAGTCCCCGACAATCGCCCACCCCCCGCGCCACCGATGTCACCTGCCGCGCGTACCGCGGCCTCCACTGCCTCGGCGTGGATCACCATCTCCTGACCGGACTCGGTCAACGTCCATCCCGTGGGCCGCCGATCGAAAAGGCGCTGACCACACGATCGCTCCAATGCCGTGATCTGCCGTCCGACGGTCGTGTGATTGACCGCGAGGTTCTCACCGGCTGCCACGAGACGACCTGTCCGGGCCACTTCGAGGAAATAGCGAAGCGAGTTGGCGTCCACACAGTGACCATACCGACCTGTGCATGCATGCACAGGCGAGTGCGACATTGTGTATTGCCCCATGAACTACGGCGCGTGAGACTTGGCTCACACGCTAGGGCCGCGGCCCGCTCATCCGCAGGCTCCGCAGACCGCGACAGATCGCCCCCGGCAGATATCAAGCGCGCATCCACCACAAGGAAGGGGCCCACCGTGTCCGACAACGCTGTGCATGCGGGAAAGCTACACACATCTCTGCGCAGACCTCAGCTGACGATGCTCGCCATCGGCGGCACCATGGGGGCCGGCCTGTTCATCGGTTCGGGAGCTCTCATCACCCAAACGGGTCCCCTTGCGGTCGCAACCTATGCGGTCACGGGGGTCTTGATCATGCTGGTCATGCGGATGCTGGGCGAAATGGCCGTGGCGAATCCACGCACAGGCAGCTTCACCGACTATGCCCGCGACGCGTTGGGAAACTGGGCGGGATTCTCGTCGGCCTGGTTGTACTGGTACTACCAGATGGTCGTTGTCGGCTTCGAGGCCGTCGTCGGTGCCCAACTGTTGCAGCGATGGATCCACGGCGTGCCCAACTGGATCATGTCCGTCATCCTCTTGTTGATCTTGACTGTGGTGAACCTCGTCTCCGTCGGCAACTTCGGCCGATTCGAGTACTGGTTCTCCGGAATCAAGGTCGCGGCAGTGACGCTCTTCGTGGTGTTGGCAACGTGTTTCGTGCTCGGGCTGTGGCCCGGCGCGACCATCGACTTCTCGAACCTCACCGACCACGGCGGTCTGGCGCCCAATGGTGTCCTGCCGATGTTCTCCGGTGTCGTCGTGGTCATCTTCTCGATGGTCGGCGCCGAGGTGGTAACGGTGGCCGCGGCGGAATCTGCAGAGCCGGGCCTGGCGATCAAGCGTGCTGTCAACGCCGTCGTCTATCGGGTGCTGTTCTTCTTTGTCGCGTCGTCGTTCCTGATCGTGACCATCGTTCCGTGGAATTCCATCCCCGCGGGTACGTCGCCTTTCCTGAACGTGCTCCAGGTCCTCAACATCCCCGGTGTGGCCGACATCCTGAACCTCGTCATCCTCGTCGCGGTGCTGTCGTGCTTGAACGTCAGCCTGTACTCGAGTTCCCGCATGCTCTTCACGCTCGCCGCGAACGGTGATTGCCCGGCGTGGATGTCGCGCACAAATCACCGAGGAGTCCCGGTACTCGGCGTCCTCTCGTGCACCGTCATCGGTTACGCATGTATCGCCGTCGGCTACTTCTTCCCCGACACCGTGTTCCTGTTCCTCATAAACGCCTCGGGCGCGATGATCCTCTTCGTCTACCTGATGATCTGCGTGTCGCAGATCGTCCTTCGGCGACGCAACGAGGCCAACAACGGCGCCCGATTCCAGTTCGCGATGTGGTGCTTCCCGTATCTATCCATCGCCGTGACCGCAGCGATCGTCTTGATTCTGCTGAGCATGCTGCGTGACGCGACTTCACGGGTTTCCCTCATCCAGGGACTCGTGGTGTGGGCGATCGTGCTCATCGCCTTCGCCGCCAAGACACTCCGGCGTCGGTACTCGGCCGCCGACGACGGCAGCGTCAGCGACGCGGCTGCAGACGACGACCTCTCCGCCGCTCCTTCCGTCCCGCATCCGTCCAACTCAGCATGACCACTTCGCCCGACATACGCCCTACCACCCCGAGAAGGAGCACCATCGTGAACCCTCAGATCGCCCTCCCACGCACCATGCGGATCGGTGGAGGAGCCGTCCGTGAGATCGCAGAAGTCACCCGGAGCCTGGGGGTCTCTCGCCCCCTGATCGTCACCGACGCGTTCATCGTCGGTACCGGCGCCGCAGAGACCATGCTCGACGACCTGCGCGACGGGGGTCTGCACCCCGAACTCTTCGCTGGGACCGTCCCCGACCCCACCACCGATTCACTCACGGCCGGCCTGGCGGCTGTGACGGCGCACCGAGCCGACGCGATCATCGGGTTCGGCGGGGGAAGCCCGATGGATACCGCGAAAGCACTGGGGCTGCTGGGGGCCCAAGGTGGCTCGATGCGCGACTACAAGGCCCCGCGGAACAACACCGGGCCGGCGCTGCCCGTGATCGCGGTACCGACGACTGCTGGCAGTGGTTCGGAAGCAACACAATTCAGCATCATCACCGACACATTCAACGACGAGAAGATGCTGTGCGCCGGGACCGCGTTCCTCCCGGTCGCTGCGGTGATCGACTATCGGCTGACGATGTCCATGCCACCGCGACTGACTGCCGACACCGGCGTGGATGCCCTCACCCATGCCGTCGAGGCCTACGTCAGCAAGAAAGCCAATCCCTTCTCCGACGCACTCGCCCTGAGTGCGATCGCCACGATCGGGCGGGTGTTACGGCGCGCGTACGACGACGGCAACGACGTATACGCCCGCGAACAGATGATGCTGGCCTCGACGCAGGCCGGTATCGCCTTCTCCAACTCCTCGGTCGCGCTCGTGCACGGTATGAGCCGACCCATCGGTGGGCACTTCCACGTGGCGCACGGGCTGTCCAATGCGATGTTGTTCCCGGCGGTGACCGCGTTCTCAGTCCGAGCCGCCGAGTCCCGCTACGCCGATTGCGCGCGTGCACTGGATGTCGCGCTCGGTACCGACGACGACAGTTGTGCCGCAAATGCGCTTGTGTCAGCACTGACCGAACTGTGCGCCGAGGTCGCGGTTCCGACACCCAAACAGTACGGAATCGATCGCGCTCGCTGGACCGAACTCACACCGATCATGGCGCGTCAGGCCCTCGCGTCAGGTTCCCCCGGCAACAACCCACTCGTCCCGACCGAGGACGAGATCCGCGACCTCTACGCCCAGATCTACGCCTGAAACCTCACGAAGGAGCACTACGAGATGACCACGACCATGACACCGACACTGATCACCGACATCGACCACTTCATCGGCGACACAGTCGATTCCCGCGGTGCGCAGCACAGGAGAGATGTCTACAATCCGGCCACCGGCGCGGTCACCGGTCGGGTCGCCATGGCCACTGCCGACGACGTCGACGCAGCGGTCACCGCCGCCCATACGGCGTTTGCAGGGTGGTCCGCCACCCCACCACATGTACGGGCGCGCATCCTGTTCCGATTCCGTGATCTCGTCGACCAGCACGCCGACCGGCTCGCAGCGATCATCACCGCCGAACACGGCAAGGTGCTCTCCGATGCGAAGGGCGAGATCATCCGCGGGCTTGAGGTCGTCGAATTCTCCTGCGGCATACCGCAGATGCTCAAGGGCGAGTACTCGGAGAACGTGGGGCGCGAGGTGGACGGTGTGACACTGCGCCAGCCACTCGGGGTGGTGGCCGGAATCTCGCCGTTCAACTTCCCGGCAATGGTTCCGATGTGGATGTTCCCCGTCGCACTCGCCTGTGGGAACACCTTCGTCATGAAGCCGTCGGAAAAGGACCCCACCCTCAGCGTCGAACTGGCCAAACTCCTCACCGCGGCCGGGTTGCCCCCCGGCGTCTTCAACGTCGTCCAGGGTGACAAGGTCGCCGTCGACGCCCTCCTGCAACATCCGCAGGTCGAGGCCATCAGCTTCGTCGGGTCCACCCCGGTCGCCGAATACATCCACGCCACAGCGGCCGCGAACGGCAAGCGGGTGCAGGCGCTCGGCGGCGCCAAGAACCACATGGTCATCATGCCCGACGCCGACCTCGATCAGGCCGTGTCCGCATTGATGGGTGCTGCTTACGGCTCGGCCGGTGAGCGCTGCATGGCGATCTCCGTGGCTGTCCCGGTCGGCGACGAGGTGGCCGACGCACTCCGCGAGCGCCTTGTCGCCGCGTTGGCCGAGCTGCACGTCGGTGACGGCAGCACCGACGGGGTCGATATGGGCCCGCTGGTGAGCGGAGTGCACCGCGACAAGGTGGCCGACTACATCCAGATCGGCGCGGACGAAGGAGCAGAGTTGGTCGTGGACGGTCGCACGACCGCGCCCGCCGGAGACGGATTCTTTCTGGGCGGGACGCTGTTCGACCATGTCACGCCGGAGATGCGGATTTATCGCGAGGAGATCTTCGGTCCCGTCCTGTCGATGGTGCGTGCGGGTTCGTTCGATGAGGCCTTGCAGCTGGTGAATGACCACGAGTTCGGCAACGGCACGGCGATCTTCACGGCCGATGGCAACACGGCACGCACCTACCTGTCGCGGGTCCGCGCCGGCATGGTCGGGATCAACGTCCCCATTCCCGTTCCGATGGCGTTCCACTCATTCGGCGGGTGGAAGCGATCCTTGTTCGGCGATCACCACATCCATGGACCCGAGGGGGTACGGTTCTACACCCGCAACAAGACCGCGACCATCCGGTGGCCGGATCAGACTCGTGTTCAGACCGACTTCTCGATGCCCACACACAGCTGACGTCCCGTCATCAGCCGCACCAGCAACCAGAGGTAGAGCACCATGCGTCCATTTCCCCACCCCGAAGACTCGGATCCCCGCACGCGCTTGCCGCTGGCAGGAATCAACGTCGTCGACTTCGGGCAGTATCTTGCGGGCCCGGCTGTGGCGATGATCCTGGGCGACCTCGGGGCGCACATCGTACGGGTGGAGCATCCCGACGGACCCATGTGGGACAGTCCGGCCAATGCCGTGCTCAATCGCAACAAGCTCATCGTCCCCATCGATCTCAAGACCGAGGAGGGCGTAGCGGACGCGCACCGCCTCATCGCTGCCAGCGATGTGGTGATCGAGAATTTCCGGCCGGGCGTCATGGCGAGGCTCGGCATCGATCTCGCGGCGATCCGCGAGGCTCAGCCGCACATGATTACCGTGTCACTGCCAGGCTTCTCCACCGACGACGAATTGCGCCGCGACTGGCGGGCTTTCGAATCGGTGATCGCCGCCGCGTCGGGCGTGTTCACCGACATGGGGCTCAATCGTGTTCTCATGGGCGTGAACCCGTCGTTCTCACCGCTGCCGCTCGCGTCGGCCTATGCGACGAGCATGGCTGCCGCGTCGGTGTCGATCGCGCTCTATGCCCGGCAGCGGACGGGCCGCGGCGACCACATCGAGGTACCGTTGGCCAGCGCCGTGATGGAAGGCCTGTCCTACAACACCCTCCACGTCGAGGACTATCCGCAGCGTTACAAGACGCAGCGCGAGCAGGAGATCGACCGGCGCCGCGCCGAGGCGACGCCTTTCGACCTCAGCTACGGCGAACTTCAAGAGCTGCTGGATCCTTTCTATCGAAGCTACGAATGCGCCGACGGTCGGATGTTCTACGTGGTGTGTCCGAGTCACCGTTACCACGCGAAGCGGTGTCTGCAGGCGCTCGGTCTTTACCAGGAGTTCGTCGAGCGGGGTCTACCCGAGGAACCGGACGTCTATCAGCCCCGCGCGCGGTGGGCCGCCGGCGCCTCATTGGGTTCCTATCCCCTGCCGAAGGAATGGGCAGACCCGATCGCGGCACGTATGAAATCGGTCTTTCTCACCAAGACCGCAGCCGAGTGGGACCGCGTCTTCGGCGAGGGAAAGTTCCCTGGAGCGTCACAACAGTGGCTCGAGGAGTGGATCGACGACCCCCACGTTCGGGAGGCGCGTCTGGCTGTCGAGGTCGATGATCCGGAGTACGCCGGCATGGTCCAGCCGGGACCCGTGGCCTGGCTGGGTGAGAGCGCAACGGCGAGCGCGAATCCGCGACCCCGCCGCTGGGGCACCGTGGCCGAGGCACTGGACGAACTGGGGCGCACGCCGCGTCCCGCCCTGTCCGCCCCGCTGCCGGAGTCGAATTCCCCATGGCTGGAGGGGGTTCGAGTTCTGGACCTGTGCAACGTTATCGCCGGGCCGCACTCGGCGGGGTTCCTGGCACGGTTCGGTGCCGAGGTCATCAAACTCGATCCCGCGCAGCCGCTCTATGACCCGTGGAACACCGTGGTGTTCGGGATGACTCACATGCGCGGCAAGCAGTCCACGCTCGTCGACCTCACCAGCGCCGAGGGCAAGCGCGTGCTCGAGAAACTGGTCGCTTCCGTCGACGTGGTCGTGTGGAACGCCACCGACCGGCAGGTCGCGAAGCTCGGTCTCGATCGGGACGGCCTTCACCGCCTCAACCCGCGCGCGATCTTCTGCCAGCTTGACTGTTTCAGCGGGACACAGCCCGGTCCTCGAACCAACTACCTGGGCTACGACGACCTGATCCAAGCCGCAACGGGCATCATGCTGCGGTTCGGCGGGTCGATGGCGAGCCCCGAGGAACATGCGCACGTCGGCACCATCGATGTCATGTGCGGGTTCGCTGCGTCGCTGGGTATCGGCGCGGCGCTGTTGCACCGAGAAGTCACCGGTCGTGCGGATCGAGCGCGCACCTCGCTTGCGGCACTTACCGGTCTCGCCCAAATTCCGTTCTTTCACAAGTATCCGGGCCGGGGCGCCTTTGACGAACCCAGCGGCCCCTCGGCCCGCGGATACCATGCGCTGGAGCGGCTCTATACGACACGGGACGGCGAGACGATCATGCTGGCGGCATCAGACCGCGACGTAGAGCGACTGTCCACGATCGACGGACTCGGAGACCTCCCGGACGTTTCCGATGCCGGCAGGCAGGCCTACCTCGAGGCGGCATTCCTGCGCGCGGACTCCGACTGGTGGTTGAACGCGTTGCGCGGCATCGATGTCGGTGTTGCCCGGTGTGTCGACATGGTCACCCTGCGTAACCGGTACACCCGTGAGGCGGACGGATCGAGCGGTGCCGACACGGGCAGCAGCTACGCCTTCTCCCGCTTCACTGCGCACCCCAGCGGACACACGGTGACTCAACTCGACCCGATCGGCGTCCGCTTGTCGCAGGCCCGCGTCGTGGCGCCCGAACCCGCCGAGAAGTACGGGGCGTCAACGGCTGCAGTACTGCGATCCGTCGGATTCAGCGACGATGACGTCGACACGATGCTGACGACTGGCGCGATCTCGACCAGCTGGAGTGACGAGTATCTGCCGTCCTGACCGCGTACGGTTCCGCGAACGCCGCCCTGAATTTCTGCACACGGTCGTGGGCTGCCGAACTCGACGCGACCGGTGTGACCATGAATGCCGTAGGCAGATCGCGGCCGCGGAGGCGGTCCTGCCGCGGCCTTCATCACCGGGCACGTTCTGCGGGCCGATAGCGGTGGCTCGATCGGCGGTGCCTGATACGACGGACCATGGCCGATCTTTTGGGAGGCGATGTCGGATTCCGCGGCCCGCACGGTGATTTTCTCCGCCTCAGTCGACCCCTGGGTGCGACACCGTCGCCTTCGACCGTCACAGACACAACCCGAGCGGCGCGCATGATCAATCTTTCTCGGCGGCAGCGACGGTCTGTTGAAGCAACACCGCGATCGTCGTCGATCCCACCCCGCCCGGGACCGGTGTGATGAACCCGGCCTGCTGCGCGGCTACCGCGTAGTCGACGTCGCCCACGTTGCCGGGTTGTAGCCGGCGTCGATGACAGTCGCGCCGGGTTTGATCCAATCGTTCAGCTGATTTGGTGCAGCGATCGCTTGTAACGCAAGTGGGACTGAGGATCCTCAGTGTGGCAGCAGGCCCGCTGCCCGGTAGCTGGAAATAAGAGTGTCGAACAGAGTGATGTCTGACCGGCTCCTGGCCAGCAGTTGAGCACCGGCAACCGCTGCGTAGATGGCGCGGCCCCGGTCCACACTTTCGTCGGCAGAGGCGAGTCCGGCCGCCGCTAGCATGTCACTCAGCCACGCCACGTTGACATCCGCGAACTTCTGGACCTCTTCCCTGACCTCCTCTGGAAGGTCGTCGAACTCGGCGGCCATGAAACTGACCATGCAAAGCCGATTCTCGTTTTCGAGCGATCTGCGGAAGATGCTGGGATATTTCACGAGAGCAGCCGTCGGGCTCCCCTCATCGGCCAGAAGCTGCTCGAGGTCACTGGCCGTCTGTTCCCAGTAGCGACGCGCGACCGCCACTCCCAGTTCAGCTTTGGTCGGAAAGTAGTGGTAGATACTCGCTGCCTTGATGCCGACAATCTTCGCCAGGTCCCGGAAGCTGATACCGGTGTAACCGTGTGCCTGGGCGCCGCGGCGGGCCGCCTCAAGTATCGCGTCTCTCGAATTCGTGCTCATGCTGTCCGTCCGCTCGCCCATGCTGACCCTCAGCACAGCCTACCATCTGTCAGGTAGGGATTGACGAGCGCCAAGCAAGGGCATACATTGATCCCTACCTAGTGGCAGGTAGGGACCGACCTCCTGCTCATCGGATGCAGCAGGAGATGGCTCGTGAATCAAGACCTCGTGTTCCAGGACGCAACCGCACTGGCAGCGCTGGTCCGCGCGAAAGAGATTTCGCCGGTGGACGTTGTCAGAACGCACCTCGACCGGATCGAGGCGGTTGATCCCCAGGTGAACGCCATCGTGACGGTGGCGACCGGAGCCCTCGGCGCCGCGAAAGCGGCAGAAGCTGCGGTGTTGAGGGGCGACGAACTCGGCCCGCTGCACGGCGTGCCCTTCACTGTGAAAGATTCGATCGACACTGCCGACGTCCTGACCCAGCGCGGATCGCCAATCTTCGCCGGGCGGGTTCCCGACCATGACGCAGTCAGTGTGGCCCGTCTCAAGCGCGCCGGGGGCATCTTGTTGGCCAAGACCAACCTCCCGGAGTTCTCCTACTGGATCGAGAGTGACAATCTGCTCTCGGGGCGCACGAACAATCCCTGGGACCTCGACCGCACACCAGGCGGCTCAAGTGGTGGTGAATCCGCTGCGATCGCAGCCGGCATGTCGCCGCTTGGGCTGGGCACCGACCTCGCAATCTCCGTGCGCGGACCCGCCGCACAAACCGGCATCACTTCGATCAAGGCCACACACGGCCGGGTGCCGATGACCGGAATCTGGCCCCGCGCACCACGCCGCTTCTGGCACGTCGGACCGATGGCGCGATCGGTTCGCGACATTGCGCTCGCGTACACGCAACTGGCCGGTCCAGATGGTCATGACGCATTCGCCTCCAGCGCGGCGCACGGCGACGCCGGCGTCGGTGACACACCGCACCGCCCACTGCGCGTGGGATGGATGGTCGGGCCAGGATTCGGACCGGTCGACCCCGAGGTCGCGGCAGTCGTCAAGAGTGCCGCCGACGGGCTCGCCGGCCTCGGCCATGTCGTCGAGCATGTCGGAATCCCGGCACTGGAGAAGGATTTCGCTCTCGACGTGTTCAACCGACTGCACGTCATGGAGATGAAACCCGCGTTCCGGGAGGCCACGAAGGGCCGCCGAGACGACGAGCTATACAAGATGGCCAAGACGATGCTCTCCTTGCCCGACACCTCGATGGAGGACTACGTCGACGCAGAACAGGCCGCCGAACGGATACGCGACGGATACGCCGAATACTTCTCCCGGTATGACGTGCTGATTACACACGTTCTCCCCATCCCGGCGCACAAGCACGGCGTGAGCGAGTTCGTGATCGACGGCCACACCGTGGACGCGACGTATCTCCAGGGTGCGACCGTGCCGCTGAATGTCGCTGGCCTGCCGGGCATCTCGATGCGCTTCGGCACCAGCAAGGAAGGCCTGCCCATCAACGTCCAACTCGTTGGAAGCTGGTTCGCCGAGTCCACAATCCTGCATGCAGCGGCCCTGTTGGAGAGCGCGAGTCCGACGCGTGGGCTGCATCCCACACTTTGATTTCTCCCGATGCGCAGCAGGCATTCCTGGTGCGAACCAAGTGACGGGAATGTCTGCTCTGCAGGCCCATTGATAGGCGAAGGCCGGAGAGGTTTGCCCCTCGAGGATCTCGTCCACACTGTCCTCTTGAAGGAAACGGGATCCCGGCACTGCTATCTCAGTTTGATTGGACTACCTGCGCACGCTATCGAGAACGCGTTGTTTACGTTGGATCACTCCGGAATTGGCGCGGACGAGCTGCAGGAGGGCCACAACCGCAACGAGTGCGGACCGGCAAACCCCGTCGGCGGGTGTGGAATAGGGCCCGAGCAGGTTGGAGGTTCGCGGCATCACCCCTTGGACCGCTGTCTGCCGGAGTCGCCGATCTCGTGATCACGCTTGGACACGTCGTGTCCAACGTTGACCAGGCCGCCTGGTGTCCCTACCTTACCGTAGAGGCCAATTGCACTGGTGAGCAGCACTTTTCGAGACCGAAGCGCCTAGTGTGAGAAGTCAGCTGGAGGCGAGGTCGAAATCGTCGCGGCTGACGCCGACACGGGAGATGGCTTCGGAAGCCTGCTCGGCGGCTATCTCGCGATTATGCAGAGCCCGCCCGATCCAGGTGACCTCGAGAATCTCGGCAGTATCCGTACGAGCTTGCCGCATTCACCGGCTGAAAGTCGATGCGCCCGCATCTGTCTACGAATCCGTCTCACCGACCACGACGAATCCCAATCGCCGGTACCGCCCTACGTACACGTCGCCGTCCTGATCTGCGAGGTTCAGCCCGGCCCGCATCGACACCGTCGACGACAATCACCTGCGTGGCCACAGCCTCTGCTCATCCGCGCGAAGTCTCATAACGCGAGAACCTACGTCATCGGCTAGCTGACGGGATTGCTAGCCGATGTCCGAGTTCACGTGCCCGGTTTTCGGCGTCAGCGCGCAGGGTGGCTGCGAGGTCTTTGAACTCGTCGAGTGCAGGATTGACGCCAACCAAGCTGAATTCAGATACCACGGTGTCGAGGTCGAGGCCCCAGACGTCATTGAGGATGCGCTGCATCCACGCCGTGGCGTGATCCCAGCCGTGACGGGGAGTTCCCTCGGCGTAGTAACCGCCGTGGACGGTGACCAGGATTGCCGGCTTGCCGGCGATCGCGGGCGGTTCGGCCGGATTAAATCGTGGATCGGTGATGATCATGTCCACCCACGACTTGAAGTGTTGAGAGACCCCGTAGTTGTAGAGCGGGACAGCGAACAGGAACGCGTCGGCGGCCAGGAGTTCGTCGGCGAGAGTTGTCGCTAAGCGGACGGCCTCGCGCTGTTCGGGGGTGCGGTGTTCTTCCGGAGTGTAACCGGCGAATGCTGCTGTGCCCCAGGCAGTGGATGGAATGGGTTCGGTGCCGACGCTGCGGCGGATGACGGCAGCTTCGGGGTTGGCTGCGAGCCATTCCTGTTGCGCAATGTCGGCGATCTCGCGGCTGTGGGAACCTTCGACGCGGATGCTCGCGTCGAGACGGAACAGTGTCATTTCTTCAATCTCCTTGGTGGGGTTGGTGTTTACGACGGTGAATCGGAGAAGGTGTAGTGGGCCTCCACGGTGACTTCGGTGGTAAAGCGGTCCATGTCTTTCATGTGTAGGACGTCGTTGCCGATGCGTGCGGTGGCCGTGAGGGTGGCACGTCGATCGCGCGCGACGATGTGACCTGTCGCCGTCAGCGCTGACGTATGGCCGTGGACCTCGATATCGCCGATGATTTGCACCTCACCGGGGCCGACTGAGCGGACCTCGCTAGAGGTGAACGTGATCGCGGGATACTTTTCCGCGTCGAAGTAGTCAGAGGATCGTAGGTGTGCGTCACGCTTTGCGATCCGCGAAGTAATCGATTCCGGGTCGACCACAAATGTGCCCGAGGCCCTGCCCGCACTGGAGACTTCGGCGCGACCCCCCTTGGCCCGCATGACTCCCTTGGCGACCGGGACGGACAGCAGCCGAGTGCGCCACCTCAGGGTGGTGGCGTGTGGGTCGAGTCGCCACACGCCGCTCAGGCTGTGCAGATCCGTTATGGCTGCATTAGCCACGGTAATCACTCCTTCCCTCCATCGGAGGCGCTGGTCTCGAAACCGCGCTTACATGTTGAACGTACAACATATTGTTTGCATTATCTACTTGAACCTTCATGTTCACCATGTGTCAGGAATGGCGTCGCGTACAAAAAGTTGGGCGGTGATGCCGGTACACGAGCATCGAAGTCACGTGGCGGTCGGTCTTTAGCGTGCTCAACACGACTGAACCCTGAGAGTCGGACCACGTTTTCCATTGCGACCGGCGCACCACTGCAGGGTTAGACTTGAATATTAAAGTCGAGGTACGCTGACAAGATGGATATTGGTCAAGAGCCGCTGGATCAATGGCTGTCTGCCGGGCAGCTTCGTGAGTGGGTGTCGCTGATGGCCTTGGTGACCCTGTTGCCCGCCCGGTTGGACGCACAACTGAGCCGGGATGCGGGGTTGAACTTGTTCGAATATCACGTGTTGGTGGAGTTGTCGGAGGCGCCGGAGCGCAAGCGGGCGATGAGCGAGTTGGCCCTTCACGCGCGTGGGTCGTTGTCGCGGTTGTCCCACGCGGTCTCACGCCTTGAGACCGCCGGGTGGCTGCAGCGCCTTTCCCGCCGGGGACCCGGCCGCCGGACCGAGGTCCAGCTGACCGAGGCCGGAGTCGAGAAGCTTGAGCAGAGCGCTCCCGGCCACGTCGCCGAAGCTCGTCGCCTCGTCGTCGAGACGCTCACGGACACAGAACTAGCCGGCCTGGGTCATGCGGCACGCCGTATCGTCGCCGCGATCGATCCCGCAGTGGCCGGGATCCTCGACCCCAACGGGCGCGACGCACCTGGCTTCGTCCCGCAGGCGGAGGACGCGAGCCAAGGTGACAGAAGCGGGTCATCGTGCACACCCGTGGACCAGGGTCATCTCACGAGCGTGTCCGGCGTCGGAGATCACTCGTGAAGGTCATCGGATTCAGCGTCCCAGGCGGGCCGGAAGTGTTGCAAGCATTCGACATCGCGGAGCCGCCTGTCGGACCGAATCAGGTGCGCGTGCGTGTCCTTGCGGCGGCGGTTAACCCTACAGATGCGGTCACACGTAGCCATCGACCCCTGCACCCCATGTACGCCGCCGTGGAACCTCCTCTCATTCCCGGCTGGGACGCCGCGGGAATCGTTGATGACGCCGATCCGGCGACGGGCTACGTACCCGGCGACAAGGTTCTGGCCATTAAAGCGCCTGTGATCGACGGTGGCGGAACATACGCCGAGAAAGTCGTCGTCTCGCCGGATTCGATAACCCGGCTCCCACATGGCCACGATTTTGCAGCTGGCTCAACGATTTTGATGAACGGGCTCACCGCGCTCCAAGTGCTGGACAAGCTCGACAGCCTCGCCGGCGGACTCGTGGCGGTGACCGGGGGTGCAGGTGTCCTGGGAGGGTATGTCATCGAACTGGCCAAACAGCGGGGGTTCCGTGTCATCGCCGACGCGGCGCCCCACGACCGTTCACTATTGGAGGCCCTCGGCGCTGACGTCGTCGTCGACCGCGGCCAGGACGTGGCAGCACACATTCGGCGTCATGCACCAGGTGGCGTCGACGCCCTGGTCGATAGCGCAGTACTGGGTAACACCGTCGCACCCGCCATTCGGGCAGGCGGCACCTACGTCGCCGTGCGTCCACCCGAACTAGGTGGCGCAGTGGATCGCGGATACGACCTGAAAGTGGAGACAGTCTGGGTAGGACCGGACATCGCCCGCAAACCACGACTGGACTACCTGTCCGACCAGGCTTCCACAGGAGGGCTCACGCTGCGCGTAGCCCGCGAGCTGCCCGCAGACGACGCCGCAGAGGCGCATCAGCTCCTGGAACGGGGTGGTATCCGTGGCCGCCTTGTGCTGCGTTTCTGAAGACTTCAGTCATCGAACGGTCGCCTGGCGATGCGCCGACTCGGCCCCATCGCACAAGTTCCATAGATTCCGGAGGTTGTGTTGGCATCGTCGCGTCGGATGAAGAAGGGGCCTGGTCATCGAACTGCTTGGCCGTCGGTGGAGCCCACAACAGATCAGCCGCCACCTCCGGCAACGGCTCTCTGCGGATCCGTCCATGTGATTATGCCGCGAAAGTATCTATCACGCTGTTTATCAACGGAATTCACGTTTCATGCGACCATCGCGGCTGGCGCCGCACCGTCGCTCACCGCTGCGTACCGCGGTCGGGATCACCGCCGAGCCCATCAGCGCACGCAGCCCCGGCGACCGCGGTGTCAGCAGCCAATGCTGACTATCCACGATCGGCCGTTCCCGCCTGTCGAGCGGTCACGGGCTAGCCATTGGGAGGGCGCTCTCATCACCGGCGACTACCACCTCTCGGCGATCGGCACTCTGGTCGACCGCCAAACGCGGGTGCTGCGCTTGGTGCATCTGGCCCGCGCTGACGCTGACTCATTGCACGCCGCTCTGGTGTCCCGCATGCAGGATCTACGGCGCCCCCGCCTATTTCTGCGACTCTCGATCGCCCTGGCAACGGGGCACCGACGAGAACACGAACGGCCTGCTGCGCGATTACTTCCCTGAGGGCGTCACCCTCGCCAACCATTCGCTGAAGCACCTGCTGGCTGTCGAGAATGACTTAACCAGCGCCCCCGAATGGTCCTCCAAGACCGTTGCCCCGTCCACCTATTCGCAGCCTTACTAGCCTCAGACAGTCCGTCGGTGTTGCGACGTTGACTGGAACCCACCCCGAGCAGGCTGCTCAGGATTCGACCGGAGCCGACACAGATAGCGGCCGCAGACCACCGGGCGTCTCGAAGACCACCTCATGTACGCGGCTAGCCATCTGAGCCCTGTCCGGCGTTGAGTCGTCGGAGACGGCCACGTCGAAGGTTGCACGTAGCGACGTACAGAGCGGTTCGGGGACTTGGCACGGCTTCCGATGCGAATCCTAGGTCGGACGCGTCTTCAACCCATTGGCGTCAGGCAGGTTCGACCATGACATCAGCGACAACGGCGTCCCCGCTCCCCCGGCAACCCTGCCCCGCAGGAGGTCTCCGCCTTGCCCGTATGGCGGGAGCTGGAAAGGTCCCGACCCCGTCCGCCTTGGCATGGGGGCAGCGATCCGCGCCGGCAGATCCGTGCCTCCGACGGACATCCCACCAGGAGTTCTCGCCAATAGATGCACGATTTTCGGTCGAATGGAACGCTCACGGAGTTGAACCTGTTGGCGCAGGGACGGTTCCCGTTGCACAGCGGTGTGAACCAGGACGGTCCTAGGGTCGCGCCTCGGTATCAATCCCAGGCGGTGCTCTGGCGAAGGAGGTCCGAAGCTTGGATGGCTGTGGCGAGCGGTTCCAGCATGGCGGGGTCGTGAGGGGGATCGAGGTAAATGACTGCCAGACCCAGTCCTTCGGGCTCCAGTGCCGCTGCCTGCTCGACGATGTTCCCGTAGTTGCGGTCCGATTCGAGGCGAAGGTGGGCACACAAGGTGATGTCGTGGGGGTTGCGTCCAATATCGGCGCAATGCGCGCCCAGCACGTCGCGTTTGCGGGCAAACTCCGTCACGTCCGTACCGTCGCCGAAGTCCCACCGTTGCGCGTAGCGGGCAACCAGGCGCAGGGTGCGCTTTTCGCCTTTGCCGGCGATCGTGATGGGTGGGTGCGGGCGTTGTGGGCCTTTGGGTTCGTTGCGAGCTGTGTCGAGATGGTAGTAGTGGCCGTCGAACGTCGTGGTGTCCCGGCTGAGCAGACTGGTCAGCACCTCGCAGGCTTCTTCGAACCGGTCGAAGCGTTCCTTGAGGCTGCCCAGCTCGATGCCGTAGGCGTGTGACTCCTCCTCGTTCCATCCCGCTCCGATGCCCAGCTCTAGTCGTCCGTTCGAGATGATGTCGAGGGCCGCGGCCATGTTGGCCAGCACTGCGGGGTGGCGGTGGTGGATGCCGGTCACCATCGTGCCCAGCCGCAGTCGCTTGGTGGCCTGAGCCAGCGCCGTCAGCGTGGTCCAGCCTTCCAGGCACGGGCCGGTGGAGGGCCCGCCGGTCACGGGGTAGAAGTGGTCGAAGGTGAAGCCGGACTCGAAGATGTCGATGTCGTCGGCCGCCGCCCAGACTGCCAGCAGGTCGGGCCACGTGGTGTTCTGTGGTGAGGTCTTGAAGGCGAAGCGCATCGCAGGATTTCCTTTCTTGCGGCTTGGGTTGCCGCGGCGTCGTGCGGACGATTCGGGAAATACCGGGGGTGTCGTCAGCTCAGTGACGACAGCTGGGGGATGATCTGATCGCCAAGGCGGGCAACGTATCCCACGGGATCCGAGACATCGGGGAACACGCCGATGTTGACCATTTC
Organism: Mycolicibacterium canariasense; assembly: GCF_002101555.1. Lineage (GTDB taxonomy): Bacteria > Actinomycetota > Actinomycetes > Mycobacteriales > Mycobacteriaceae > Mycobacterium > Mycobacterium canariasense. The sequence goes on along the minus strand of NZ_LQOL01000027.1, from coordinate 9,589 downwards.
GACGCCGAGCGCGGCGTAGCTCTCCATGGTGCGCATGAATGCCGCTGTGTCGGTGAAGGGTTCGGTGTGATGGCCGAGGCCTACGGTCTTGCGGATCTCAGCTGCGTCGCGTCCGGCGGTATCGCAGTGCCGCTGCAGCACTTCAATCTTGTGCTTCAGGATTTCGGCGTCCTCGGTGACGCTGTTCCAGACGTCGGCGTATTCGGCGACCAGGCGCAGCGTCTTCTTTTCCCCGTCCCCGCCGATGATGACCGGTGGGTGCCGTATGGGTTGGGGTTGACAGATCGTCTCGGCGAGCTGGTAGTGCTTGCCGCGGTAGGGTCCGTCGTCCTGGCTCCACATCTGTGCGCAGATCTGGAGTGTTTCTTCGAGCATTTCGAAGCGCTGCGTCAAGGAGGGGTAGGGGATGCCCAGACCCCGATGTTCGCGTTCATACCATGCGGCGCCGATACCGAGCATGGAACGTCCCTGGGACAGCACATCGAGGGTGGCGACTGTCTTGGCCAGTATGCCTGGGTAACGGTAGGTGACCCCGGTGACCAGCAAGCTCAGCTCGATCGCTTCTGTCTGTGCGGCAAGGAAACCCAGTGAGGTGTATCCCTCCAGGAATGGGTTTTCTGCTGGTGCGTCCACGGCCTCCATCTGAAAGAAGTGATCAGCCAATGTGATGAGAGACGCGCCGGCTTGTTCGGCAGTTCTGGCCACCGCTGCTAGCGTCGGGCCCAGTTTCTCGGGGGCGCCGGGCAGGAAGTCGACGAAGTGTATTGCTGTTTTCATTCTGTTTGGGTGTCCTTTCTTCGTGTCTGGTGGTTGTCGGCTTGGCAAACCGCGTCTTCCCGGCCCGACCTCGTCGCCGCTCTTGGGGGCGCGGGATCCCCGCGCGAATTTGGGGGTGTCCAGTTCAATAACTTTCGGGCGGTGTGACCGAGGATCCACTCCTTGTCGTCCTCGGACAGCGATGGGCAATGGCGAATGCAGAACAGGCTCTCGCCCCAGTTCGCTCGCTCGCGGGTGGCTGTGTAGTCGCTGGCCCACATCACCCGGTGCGAACCGAAGGCATCCACCGCGCTATGCAGCGTGACATCCAGGTCGGAGAACGGGTAGGGCGCCTGAGACAGAAGCGATGGGGCGTGCGCCCATTTCAAGGCGACGTTGTCATAGTGGGCCAGGGTCAGCGCGTCGTCGATGGTGGCGTCCCCGGCTGGCTTGTCGGTCGCCGCTCCACAGTGATCGATGACGAACTGGACGTCGGGGAAGCGCCGGGCGTAGCGGGCCAGGTGCGGTAGCAGGCCAGGACAGCCGACGAAAACCGGCAGGCCGTGGGTCTGGGCAACCTCTAGTAGCCGCTGGTAACCACCGTCTATGAACGCCGCTTTTTGGGCGGCGGTGATGACAAGCGTACGCAGTGCTTTGAAACCGGGTGCTGCACTGATGGTTTCGACCCAGCAGTCAATGCCAGGGTCCAGGGGATCCACGCGCATCAAGAAGGCGAATCGGTCGGGATGGTCCAAGGCCGCGGCTTCGGCATGCGGCGCGACGCTGCGGAACGTGCCATTGGGCAGCCGATAACCAGGGTGTAAAGCCCCATCGTGATCGACGCCAACGTACTCGTCAAACAGCAGGCCGGTGATCCCCAAGGCATCCATGATCGCGAGCGTGACTTCGGTGCCCAGAAGGTTGGCGTGCACTTGTGCATCGACGATGTCCATTACTCGTACCCCTTCGTCAACTCGATGGCACCGGGAGCGCTGGGGTTGGCTCGACCGATATTGACAATCTAGATTGCGCAATCTAGATTGTCAATTGTGGAGGCCGCGAAGGGTGCCCGTCATGGTGGTTCGCCCCTGTGGCAGACCGGATTCAGCTGTCATTTCATATGTTTGGATGCAGATGCCCGACGTAGGCGCAACGACGTTCAGGGTTTCCGGCAACGCTTGCGGTGCTGGGTTCTGTCGAGGGAAGCGGTGACAAAGGTCCGAGATGGCGATGAATGAATCGACGGCGCAGGCCACGCGGTGTCGGTGGTCGGCGTCCGGGTGGGTTCGGCAGCGTCTACGCCTGGACGGGGGGTTCAATCCCAAACTGATCGCGCCTCTCGTTTCCGGCGCGGCATTGAATCCGGTCAACTCCAGCGTCGTGGCGGTGGCGTTAGTTCCGATCGGGGTGGCCTTCGGTGAGCCGCCGTCGGCGACGGCGTGGCTGATCTCGGGGCTATATCTGGCGACCGCGGTCGGCCAACCGGTCGTCGGCCGGTTGATCGACACGTACGGACCTCGGCGGCTGTTTTTGCCTGCGACCGCCCTGGTTGGGCTCGCGGGTGTGGTCGGTACCGTCGCCCCCAACTTGGCGGTCCTGGTGATCGCCCGGGCCCTGCTGGGGTTCGGAACCTGCGCAGGCTATCCAGCGGCGATGCGACTGATCCACGATGAGGCCGACCGCACCGGCAGAGACAGCCCCGCCGCTGTCCTGACCATCCTGGCCATTGCCACCCAGACCATCGCCGTGATCGGGCCCGCGCTCGGTGGGCTGCTGATTGGGCTGGGCGGATGGCGAACCACCTTGGCGATCAACATCCCTCTGGCCGCAGTGGCCTTCTTCTTCGGGTGGCGCCGCTTCCCCAAGGACGATCCGCGACCCGCGTCGGTGAGTAGTCGGGGCAACGTGGGAATCGACGTCATCGGGATGGTGCTGTTCGCTGGCGCACTGGTGGCGTTGCTGCTGCTGATGATGAACCCGCGGGACGCTTCCTGGTACCTCGCAGGTGCCCTCGCGATCACCACGGCCGGATTCGTGGTGCGGGAGCTTCGTTGCCGCGAACCCTTCATCGACCTGCGCGTGCTGGGCGGAAACCGGCCACTGTTAGCCACCTACGCCCGCGCGCTACTGGCTTACATCGTGTCCTACAGCTTCCTCTATGGCATCACGCAATGGCTGCAGGCCGGACGCGGGCTCACCGCCACCCAAGCCGGCATGGTCACGCTGCCTATTTTCGCGACCGGCCTGGTGGTCTCGACCATCACCGGGCGCCGCGAGCAGATCCGCGGCAAGCTCACCGTTGCGGCACTAGCACAGCTCGTCGCGTGTGTGCTGCTGCTGACGCTGAATCCGCAGAGCCCAGTGTGGATGCTCGTCGTCGTCATGTTGATCTTTGGCCTCCCCCAAGGGCTCAACAGCATCGCCCTTCAGAACGCGGTGTACCGACAAGCGACACCCGACGACATCGGCGCCTCGGCCGGCCTGCTACGTACCGCCGGTTACATCGGGGCCATCGCGGCCTCGGCTGCGCAGGCGGGCTTCTACGGCGAGCACGCGGACACTGACGGAATGCACCGTCTCGCAGTACTTCTCGTCGGCACCAGCGCCGCATTCCTTCTGCTCAACGTCCTCGACCGCTCACTCTCCCGTAGCGTCCGACCAGTCGCCAACAGTGATACCACCGAATCAGAAGGGTGACCTAGTGCCCAACCCGATGGACGCCAGCCCGGCCCGAACGGTCTTGGTGGTCATGGATTACCAGGTCGGCCTTGTCAACCGCCTGCCCGCCGCGGTCCTGGCGCTCCAACGAGTCCAGGTCGCAGTCAACGACGTTCGTATAATGGGTGGGCACGTTGCATGGGTTCGAATGGGGTTGGACGACAGGCAATTCGAGGCGATTTCACCGACCAGCGTCATGGCAAGCATCGTGACGCCCGAGCGCCGCAACGAGCTACACGCCAACTCGCCGGCCACCCGGATTCACGGAGGCCTCAGCCCACGCTCGTCCGACATCACTGTCCGCAAGATTCGCATGGGAGCGTTCAGCACCACCGACCTGCACCAGCAGCTCACAGCCCGGGGGATCACGACGCTCGTCTTGGCGGGCATCAGCACGAGCGGAGTGGTCCTGAGCACGATGCGCGAGGCGATAGACCTCGACTACCGGGTCATCGTCCTCGGCGACGGCTGCGCCGATCCCGACGCGGCCGTGCACTCCTTCCTCACCGACGTCGTCTTCCCCCGACACGCCGCCGTCATCGACGTCGCCCACCTACGCGATCTGATGCCACCACCAGACCGCGGAAGCGGCCCCGCCGCCCGAGGTCGGGCAGACCCCGCACCATGACTCCGGTAATGCGGCTTGTCCGCCGCGGCGTCAGCTGCGCCGTACTGGCCATGACGATCGCCGGGTGCGGCCACGCGCCGACCCCGCCAGCTGCCCCGGCCACGGCGCCAGCCAGGTCCTCCGCTTCGCCCGACATCCCGTATACCGTCAATCCCAAGCACACCGCTCTGCTGGTGATGGACATGCAAAAGGCCATCACCGACATGGCCGGCGCCTCCGTCGACGAACCCTTGAAGCGCACAGCCCAGGCGGAACGCTCCAGCCGCCGCGCCGGTGTTCGCGTCATCTTCGTGGCGACCGCTTTCACCCCCGGCCACCCCGACATCTCGCCCAACAACAAAGCCTTCGCCCGAATCCGGGAAAGCAACCCGATGCTCCTAGGCAGCCCCGAAACCTGGCTGGATTCCCAAATAGCGCCTCTCGCCGCCGAACCCGTCATCGTCAAGCACGAGGTCGGCGCCTTCAGCGCAGCCCCGCTCCAGCAGGAATTGCGCGCCAACGGCATTGACACCCTGGTGCTGACCGGCATCGCGACCAGCGGCGTCGTGTTGGCGACCGCAGAGGCGGCCGCCGACCTCGACTACCGAGTGATCGTATTGTCCGACTGCGTCGCCGATCCCGACCCCGAGGTCAATCACGTTCTGCTGGACAAAGTCCTACCCATCGAGGCCGACGTCGTGGACTCCACTCACTACGAGAAGGCCTTGACCGGATAGGGACGCACCGCCGCGCGCCGTCAGACGCTTGCTCCGACGGGCATGGCTCTCATATCTAGAAGCGTGCACCCAGCCGTTCGATGAGTGGCGCAGCCCGTTGCAAGGTCCGCAACTCCGCGGCACTGAACTCCTCGGCGAGGACCTCGGCGAGGCGCTGGGCACGGGCATCGCGGTCGCCGTGCACCCTCCTTGCACCGGCCCGCGTCAACGACATCACCTGCCGCCTACCGTCGTTCGGATCGGACGCTCGCCGAACGAGCCCCCGCGACTCCAGCGACGCAAGCGTCACCCGCATTGCCTGCGGGCTGATCTGCTCGACGCGTGCCAACTCCGCCGCCGAGGCCGGCCCACCACGGTCCAATCTCGCCAGCGCCACCCGCTCAGGCAACGTCAGCTCGCCGGCGGCTTGCAGATGCTTGGCCCGGCGCGAGATCAGAGAAACCGCTTGATAGATCACCGCGGCAATCGTGTCAACGTTCGGCTCACTATCCACGATTGACAACCTAGATTGCTTGATTTCACGCGTCAATCACGCCGACGAGACGCGAGGAAACCTCCTCCGGTTGGCAGGATTCGTAGCAGGTCTATTGCGGCGGATCACTTCCCAGCAGGGCTTCGAGAGCCGCCAGCAGGTTTGCCGCATCGGCGCCAGGAAGGGCGTCCAGACGACGCTGCAGCGAGGGTCGAATCTCACGACCGATCCGTTCGACCGCCGCGGCTCCTTTGGGCGTGAGCGTCAGGATGATCTTGCGGGAATCGACAGGGTCGTTGACGCGCGTGACCAGTCCAGCCTTTGCGAGGCCAGTGATCGTCCTGCTGGTTGCGCTCGGATGCGAGTGGAGATCTCGGGACAAGTCCCCTGGCGAGAGCTTTCCTGATGCGATTGCTCGGAGCGCGATGAAATCTCCGAGATCGAGCGTCGCGACTTCCTGTACCCGACGCGCGTCGTCCGCAATCGATCGAGTTAAGCGATGCAGGAGATCGACCAGGTGCAGGGCTTGCGCGTCCGGATCCACGGTGTGAATATAGCAGCTGTTAATAATTAACAAGTGTTATATGAATGAGGGGAGTGGGTTCCATGCCCACCATTGATGTCCACGCCCATCTCATGCCGGGTACGCCCAGTCAGGAGGCCGTTGCCCGCATCGTCGCGCGCGAAGGATTCAACAAGGTGGCACCTCCCATGGAGTGGTCGCCTGCCATTGCCATTGACTTCATGGACCGCCGCCACATCCAGATGCAGCTGTTGTCTGCACCGGGCGAGATGACCGCGCCCGCCGCTACTGCGATGAATGACATCGGGACAAAGGTGGTCGCCATGTATCCCAGGCGTTTTGGGCTACTCGCCTCACTGCCGATGGCCGAACCCGAAGCCGCGTTACGTGAGGTCCACCGAGCGTTCGACGAACTCGGCGCCGACGGAATCGTTCTGGTCACGAACTATCAAGGCGCATATCTCGGCGATCCCCGCTTTGAGCCGGTGTTCGCCGAGCTGGATCGACGCAACGCCTCGGTGTTCGTGCACCCGGCTGCGCCTCCCGGATTTCCCGAGCTATCCCTCGGTCGGCCCGGGCCATTGATCGAGTTCCCCATGGACACCGCCCGGACCGTGGTCGACGCCGTCTTCGCGGGACTCTTCCTGCGTCATCCCGGAATCCGGATGATCCTTGCTCATGCAGGGGGTGCGCTGCCCTCGCTCGCGGACCGCATCGTGAACCTGGGCGTGCAGCCGTGGGTGGCAAACCCACTCGGCCTCACCTCGGCACAACTTCACGACCAGCTGTCGTCGCTCTACTTCGATACGGCACTGGCCACCACCGCGGCAACGATACTGCCGGTCATCGAACTCGCCGGCGTTGACCACATCGTTTTCGGCACCGACTTCCCGCCGGGCGGCGACGATGTTGCCGGGGCGTACCTTGCCACACTGCTGAGCGGGCGGCCGCTGTCCGCGCGCGATGTCGAGACACTCGACGAAACAGCCGCGGGACTATTTCCCCGCGCAACTGCGCGCATGATCGCCTAGTGCCGGCAACCCTCAGTCACAGGTGCACCAGTGCGAACAGGTGTGCACCCCTTCGGCCACACGGGCCATGCGATGCAGCTTCCACCGCCGCACGCGACGACCGGCCCTCCAAAACGCAACTGATGCAAGTGAACTCAGAATTCACGGCCACCCCTTAGATAGCCCCGGCTTCCAGAGCGTCTTCGGACGGGATCTCGCGCAATCCGATGATCAGCTTGGCTTCGGATTACCCGGTCATGGCCGTCCACATGGTAGAAAGGGCGCGCCGCAACTGTTGGCAGGTCTCGACATCGCGCCCATCCCGGATATCACCGTCGTTGCGGGCTGACTGCTGAAGCCGCGGTCGCCGACGCTGCTGGTGCTGATGGGCGCGGCGGTGGTCACGGTCGGTACGCAGTGGCGAACGCCGGTGCGGCGCCAGTCGTGAAGGGTTGATAGACAGCTCTCGCCTGGGACGCAGCCAGCCGAACTGGATGCATCATCGCCACTGAAGACTGCGCCCGGACGCATACCTTCGAGTACATCGTGTACGCACCGGCGCTTGGCGTGGCAAAACAACTCGAAACCGCTATCGCGGAGCTAGACGGTATCGGTGACCTTCGAAATTGAGTCGGAGGTTGCACCTCGAAAGGGGGTGCAGCCAAGGTGGGCTCAGGTCGACGTTCGGTGCGGGCCCGCGCCGTCTTTCGTGCTGAGGGCGAGGCGCGCGTATTCAGAGGGGGTGCATCCCGCCACCCGTCCGAATGCGGTCGTGAATGCGGTCGCGGATTGGTAGCCGACTACCTGAGCCACGTGGGCCACGGCTGGCCGCTCGGTCCTGAGTAGGTCTTTGGCCAAGGCGACCCGCCATTCCAGGAGGTACTGCATGGGCGTCAGCCCCACTGTCCTGGCGAATCGTTGCGCGAACACCGCGCGTGACACGGCGGCTTCGGCAGCGAGGTTCTCGACGGTCCAGCCATGGGCGACGTTGGCGTGCAACGCACGCAGCGCAGGGGCCAGCACGGGGTCCGCGAGCCCGGCGATCAATCCTCTGCCCCGGCTGCCCAACTCCGGCCCGGCCGGGACGCGGGCAGCTTCGATGACCAGCACCTCGACGAGGCGTTTGAGGATCACGTCGCGACTGGGGCCGTCGGTGTCTGCTTCCTCGGCGATGAGTTCGACCAGCCGGGTCAATCTGGCCGCACCAGATTGTCCGCCCCTGACGAGGATCACCGGCGGTAGTAGTGCAACCAGCAGGCTCGCGCTGGCCGGGTCGAAGCGGAAGTACCCGCCGAGCATGCGCATGGTGATCGGCTCGGATCCGCGGCCGTGGTGCGTTTCACGTGAGTGATCGAGGGGTGTGTAGACCGGGGACGCCCCCGAATGGCTCCGCATGGTGAAGCCTGGTGTCTGCGGGAAGAGCACGAAGTCTCCGCGGCGAAGGTCGATGCCGTCGAGCCCCTCAGGCTCCAGTAGGCATGCCCCGTCGAGCATCAGGCAGAACGCGGGGTCGCCGTAACGGGGCTTCTGGACACCCCACTGGCCGGCGCCGGTGATGATCTTGGCCAGGACAGCCTCGGGGCGCAGCAGCGACATCAATTCCTCTATCGGTTGCGTGTCGCCCATGCCGCAGACGCTAGCGCGGACTCCACTGCACTTCCGGCATACCTATCCCGATGTGGCGAGTCCGGTTGCCTGGGCCAACGCCACGGCGTCGGGGCCCGCGGGAAACCTCAGCTGCTCCGATGTGTCGGTGGCGGCCGTGAACACCACATCGGCCACGTCACCGGGGGTGGTGACCTCACCGGGCTGACCGAACGCCTCCATGATGGGTGCGGCGAACGGGACGTAGTCCTCGGGGGTTTGACCCATGCGGTCGGCGCCGTTGCTGGTGAACGCCGTCGATGGACCGTAGCCCGGTTCGACGAGCTTGACCCGCACGCCGAAGAACCCCAACTCCAAGGCCAGTGACCCGGCGAAGCCCTCGATGGCGGCCTTGCTCGCGGTGTAGACGGCGGCCAACGGCATGGCCGCCAAGGTGGTGCTGGAGGTGACGTTGACGATCACTCCGGAGCGGCGCTGCCGCATCTGTGGAATCACGGCCTGCGTTACCGCCATGGCGCCGAAGGTGTTGGTGTCGAACAGCTCTCGGGTCGTCTCCATGGGGGTCGCCTCGAAGGGTCCGATACCACCGATCCCCGCGTTGTTGACCAGGACGTCGATCGGCCCAGCGGCCTGAATTGCGTTGGCGATGCTGTCTGGGCTGGTGACGTCGAGTGCGACGATCTTCAGCCTATCCGAACTCGGTAGCACGTCCTCGCGGGGCGTTCGCATGGTGGCGACGACGTTCCATCCCTCATCGAGGAACTTACGTGCAGTGGCGAGGCCGTAGCCCGAGGAGCAACCGGTGATGAGCACTGATGTCATGGCTTAAAAGCTAACGGGCCCAGGCGGTCCCGAACAACATCGTCCCGTCTTGAATACCTTCGAGATCGTCTTTCGACGGTCCGGTCACCACGCGGCCTGAGGTGAGCAGCTCGTCGCCTAGTCTGCGGTCGAACGAGTCGGGGGTGCTGTTTCTCATTTGTAGAGAAGCAGGACACCCTCCGAGGCGCCACTCCGCCACCAAAGTCACGGCAGTCATCGGGTTTCATATCTCGTCTCACACCGTCTATCTCAATCTCGCTGCTGAGTCGCCCCGGCGAGTCCGGAGACTTCCTGATGTGAGAACTCAGCCGGCGGCTGGTCTCTGTCGTTGAGCGTAGT
>NZ_LQOL01000026.1 GCF_002101555.1 Mycolicibacterium canariasense | reverse complement strand
CAGACCGGTACCGCCGATCCGGTTAGTCGTTAGCCTTCGTTAACCGCGCATCACCGCAAAGTCCTGGACGCCGGGACTAGCCTCGGAAACGGGATATGCCATCTGGCCGGTGTCGCGCCGGGCGACCCCCCTCGCGCGGCGCGACGCCACCCAACATGAGCATGACGATTATTCGACCGGAGTCCTAAACCCCAGGGGACATCGCCTGGCTCACCGGTGTTGATGACGTCGGTCTGGCGCGACCTGTGAGCTTTCACATCAAGGCGCTACCGCCGTGTCTCGGGGAACCGTTCGTAGATGCGGTTGATGTGCCCGTGGGCTTCGGCGAGTTCACGGCGTAGTAGTTGCTCTTGCGGTCCTGCGGGCGACCCCAAGCGGCGTTGCCGCTCGAACTTCTCGATCGCCCTCGTCGTATGAGTGATGTTCTCGTGCAACGCTGACAACAGTCGGAAGGCCTGCGCCAGGTCGGACTCGTCGTTGCTCATCTAACAGATCTTCACACTTCCCGAACCTCACGGGTTCGATAGCCACGATGTGAGGTGAACGGACGTCAATTCCTCGGTTGACGGCACCTGGCCGCCCAGGCATGCTATCGACATGCCGGAGGTCGATGAGCACGTCATGGTTGAAGAAGTCGAGCGTCGGCTCGCCGACAGCTACACAGACATTCCAGCCGAGCGCATCAACTCCATCGTCCAGAGCGCCTACGCCCAGTTTGAACACAGCCGGATCCGGGACTTCGTTCCGCTGTTCGTCGAGCGCCGAGCCCGCGCCGAACTCGCCCGGAGCTGATCGGCGAATCGGACACTTGACAGCCACGGGCGTCATTGTGGCTGTCGCAGGTTGTTGCTGATCTGAAATAGATTTCGCCGCGTGCCGCGCGGTGCCAGTCGGCGGGCTTCCGGGCACGCGCGATGGCGAAGTACGGCCGCAGTCATAGCGCCACAGAGTAGCGGCGCCCAAGGCGTCGAGTCCTCGGCAGTGACAAAGCCACCCCAGCGTAGGGTCTAGCACTTCTGGTTCTCCGCGGCAGCAATCGCCAACCCGCGTCCTACACATGTGCAGGACAATCCGGCGCCCGATTAGACCAGGTACACATGTAACACTCGTCCTGAACAGTCGGATAGCTCAGCTAGGCCCCCTTTGTTACAGATAA
>NZ_LQOL01000025.1 GCF_002101555.1 Mycolicibacterium canariasense | reverse complement strand
ACCCCACCCAAGGCTTCTCCCGCCGCCCCACCCTCTGACGACGCCGAGACCTCGGTGCTGCGCGGCGCCGCGGCGGCCGTGGTGAAGAACATGAACGCCTCGCTGGAGGTGCCCACCGCCACCAGCGTGCGGGCCATCCCGGCCAAGCTGATGATCGACAACCGCGTCGTCATCAACAACCACCTCAAGCGCACCCGCGGCGGCAAGATCAGCTTCACCCACCTGCTGGGCTACGCGATCGTCCAGGCGGTCAAGAAGTTCCCCAACATGAACCGGCACTTCGCCGAGATCGACGGCAAGCCCACCGCCGTCACCCCCGCGCACACCAACCTCGGCCTGGCCATCGACCTGCAGGGCAAGGACGGTGCGCGCCAGCTCGTCGTCGCCGCGATCAAGCGTTGCGAGACAATGCAATTCGGCCAGTTCATCGCCGCCTACGAGGACATCGTGCGGCGCGCCCGCGACGGCAAGCTGACCGCCGAGGATTTCGCCGGAGTGACCATCTCGCTGACCAACCCCGGCACCATCGGCACCGTGCACTCGGTGCCACGTCTGATGCGCGGCCAGGGCGCGATCATCGGGGCCGGCGCCATGGAGTACCCCGCGGAGTTCCAGGGCGCCAGCGAGGAACGCATCGCCGACCTGGGTATCGGCAAGCTCATCACGCTGACCTCGACCTACGACCACCGGATCATCCAGGGCGCGGAATCCGGCGACTTCCTGCGCACCATCCACCAACTGCTGCTCGACGACGACTTCTTCGACGAGATCTTCCGTGAGCTGGGCATCCCGTACGAGCCGGTGCGCTGGCGCATCGACAACCCGGATTCGATCGCGCACAAGAACGCCCGCATCATCGAGTTGATCGCCGCCTACCGCAACCGCGGTCACTTGATGGCCGACATCGATCCGCTGCGGCTGGACAAGACCCGGTTCCGCAGCCACCCCGACCTGGACGTGCTCACCCACGGGTTGACGCTGTGGGACCTGGATCGCGAGTTCAAGGTCGACGGCTTCGCCGGCAAGGAGTACAAGAAGCTGCGCGATGTTCTCTCGGTACTTCGCGACGCCTACTGCCGCCACGTCGGCGTCGAGTACACCCACATCCTGGAGCCCGAGCAGCAGAAGTGGCTGCAGGAGCGCGTCGAGGTCAGGCACGAGAAGCCGACCGTCGCCGAGCAGAAGTACATCCTGTCCAGGCTGAACGCAGCCGAGGCTTTCGAGACCTTCCTGCAGACCAAATACGTTGGTCAGAAGCGCTTTTCGCTGGAAGGCGCGGAGACCGTCATCCCGATGATGGACGCCGCCATCGACCAGGCCGCCGAGCACGGCCTCGACGAGGTCGTCATCGGTATGCCGCACCGCGGCCGGCTCAACGTGCTGGCCAACATCGTCGGCAAGCCCTACGGCCAGATCTTCAGCGAGTTCGAGGGCAACCTGAACCCGTCGCAGGCGCACGGCTCCGGTGACGTCAAGTACCACCTCGGCGCCACCGGCACCTACATCCAGATGTTCGGGGACAACGACATCGAGGTCTCGCTGGTGGCCAACCCCAGCCACCTCGAAGCCGTCGACCCGGTGCTGGAGGGGCTGGTCCGCGCCAAGCAGGACCTGCTGGACAAGGGCAACGGAGCCGACGGGTTCACCGTCGTGCCGATGATGCTGCACGGCGATGCCGCCTTCGCCGGACAGGGCGTGGTTGCCGAGACGCTGAACCTGGCGCTGCTGCGTGGCTACCGCACCGGCGGCACCATCCACATCATCGTCAACAACCAGATCGGCTTCACCACCTCACCGCAGGACTCGCGCTCCAGCGAGTACTGCACCGACGTCGCAAAGATGGTGGGAGCGCCCATCTTCCACGTCAACGGCGACGACCCGGAAGCCTGCGTGTGGGTCGCCCGGCTGGCCATGGACTTCCGGCAGAAGTTCAAGAAGGACGTCATCATCGACATGCTGTGCTACCGCCGCCGCGGGCACAACGAGGGCGACGACCCGTCGATGACGCAGCCCGGCATGTACGACGTCATCGACCACAAGCGCGGTGTCCGCAAGACCTACACCGAAGCGCTGATCGGCCGCGGTGACATCTCCATCAAGGAGGCCGAGGACGCGCTGCGCGACTACCAGGGTCAGCTGGAGCGGGTCTTCAACGAGGTCCGCGAACTGGAGAAGCACACCATCGAGCCGAGCGAGTCGGTGGAGTCCGACCAGCTCGCCCCGAAGGGGGTGAACACCGCCGTCGACAAATCCCTGCTGGCCCGCATCGGCGACGCCCACCTGGCCGCGCCGGACGGCTTCAACGTGCACCCGCGCGTGCAGCCGGTGCTCGACAAGCGCCGTGAGATGGCCTACGAGGGCAAGATCGACTGGGCGTTCGCCGAGCTGCTGGCGCTGGGAACCCTTGTCGCCGAAGGCAAGACGGTGCGCCTCACCGGCCAGGACGTGCAGCGCGGCACCTTCACCCAGCGGCACGCGGTGATCGTGGACCGCAAGACCGGCGCCGAGTTCACCCCGCTGGACCTGCTCACCGTCGACGCCGACGGCAACCCGACCGGCGGCAAGTTCCTGGTCTACAACTCCGCACTGTCCGAGTTCGCCGCCGTCGGTTTCGAATACGGCTACTCGGTGGGCGATCCCGATGCCATCGTGTTGTGGGAAGCCCAGTTCGGTGACTTCGTCAACGGCGCGCAGTCGATCATCGACGAGTTCATCTCCTCCGGCGAGGCCAAGTGGGGCCAGCTCTCCGATGTCGTGCTGCTGCTGCCGCACGGCCACGAGGGCCAGGGCCCCGACCACACCTCGGGCCGGATCGAGCGGTTCCTGCAGGTGTGCGCCGAGGGATCGATGACGGTGGCCCAGCCGTCCACCCCGGCCAACTACTTCCACCTGCTGCGCCGGCACGCCCTGGACGGCATCCACCGTCCGCTCATCGTCTTCACCCCGAAGTCGATGCTGCGCAACAAGGCCGCGGTCAGCGATGTGAAGGACTTCACCGAGATCAAGTTCCGCTCGGTGCTGGAGGAGCCGACCTACGAGGACGGCATCGGCGATCGCAGCAAGGTCACGCGGGTCCTGCTGACCAGCGGCAAGATCTACTACGAGCTGGCGGCCCGCAAGGCCAAGGAGCAGCGCGACGACATCGCGATCGTGCGCATCGAGCAGCTGTACCCGCTGCCCAAGCGCCGCCTGAACGCGACGCTGGACCAGTACCCGAATGTCACGCAGTATTTCTGGGTGCAGGAGGAGCCGGCCAACCAGGGCGCCTGGCCGACGTTCGGTCTGTCGCTGCCCGAGCTGCTGCCGGAGAAGCTGACCGGGATCAAGCGGATCTCGCGCCGCGCCATGAGCGCACCGTCGTCGGGGTCGTCGAAGGTGCACGCCGTCGAGCAGCAGGAGATCATCGACGAGGCGTTCGCTCCGTAACGTCGCCGCGTTTGTGCGGTTTCATCCCCGACATACCGGTCCGAGTGGATGAGACCGCACAAACGCGGTCAAAAACGCGTCAGAAGCCGGGCAGGGGAAACGGTAGCGGCGAGTTGCCGTTGGCCAGTGATGCGACCGCACCCGGGCAGAAGGCCTGGATCGCCAGGCCGGTGAACATGGTGGCCGGGCCTAGCGGCTTGCCCAGCGCATCGGCGACATGAGCGGCCGCGTCGGCGACCTGCTGGCCGGGCTCGGCGAGCATGGGGCAGACCGACTGGCCGACCTCCACCGCGGTGCCAGGATCGATATCGCCGAAACCGGCCGCGTCCAACGCCGTGGTGAACAGGTCGGTGCCGGGATCGGCCTGGGCCGGGGTGGCCATGAGGATGGAGCCGGCAGCCAGGGCTGCCGCCAGGACGGCGATCCGGGTTCGATTCATGACCGGGTTATCGGTGCCGACCGCTCAAGCGTTACCCCGTACCGGCGGTACCGCCGCGACGGGCTAAGCTCGACGCCAGTCGAACCGCCATCTACGAGGGAGTGTCCATGGAGGGCTTTGCCGGAAAGGTCGCCGTCGTCACCGGTGCCGGGTCGGGTATCGGCCAGGCGCTGGCCGTCGAGCTGGGGCGCTCGGGCGCCAAGCTGGCGATCAGCGACGTGGACACCGAGGGGCTGGCCGTCACCGAGGAGCGGTTGAAGGCGATCGGCGCCCCGGTGAAGGCCGACCGGCTCGACGTCACCGAGCGCGAAGCCTTCGAGCTGTACGCGACCGCCGTCAAGGAGCACTTCGGCAAGGTCAACCAGATCTACAACAACGCGGGCATCGCCTTCACCGGCGATGTCGAGGTCAGCTCCTACAAGGACATCGAACGCGTGATGGACGTCGACTTCTGGGGTGTCGTCAACGGCACCAAGGCGTTCCTGCCGCACCTCATCGAGTCCGGCGACGGCCACGTCATCAACGTGTCCAGCCTGTTCGGTATCTTCTCGGTGCCCGGTCAGGCCGCGTACAACTCGGCGAAATTCGCGGTGCGCGGTTTCACCGAGGCACTGCGCCAGGAGATGGTCCTGGCCAAGCGCCCGGTGAAGGTCACCGCCGTGCACCCCGGTGGCATCAAGACCGCCATCGCCCGCAACGCCGGTGCCGCCGACGGCCTGGACGCCGATCAGCTGGCCAAGGTGTTCGACAAGAAGCTGGCCAAGACCACCCCGGACAAAGCCGCCAGGATCATCCTGGAAGCCGTGCGCAAGAACCAGGCACGCGTGCTGGTCGGCGCGGACGCCAAGGTGCTGGACGTGATCGTCCGGCTCACTGGGTCGGGCTACCAGCGGCTGTTCTCCGGTGTGATCGGGAAGATGATGCCGCACTGATGTTTTCGGCACCGGTGTCGGCGGAGATCTGATCGGAATCGGTGTCGTAGTCGTACAACTCGGCGTAACGGCCCCAGTCGATGGCGATGTCGAGCTGCCGCTGGGCATCGGCCGGACCGAACCCGCGGCGCAGCAGGTCTAGGAA
The DNA here is from genome assembly GCF_002101555.1 of Mycolicibacterium canariasense. Classification (GTDB taxonomy): domain Bacteria; phylum Actinomycetota; class Actinomycetes; order Mycobacteriales; family Mycobacteriaceae; genus Mycobacterium; species Mycobacterium canariasense. Next base: position 71,830 of record NZ_LQOL01000025.1, on the reverse strand, counting down.
GAAGCCGGCGCGCAGGTTGCCGTCGGCACTGGACTGAAGCGCCGTGCAGATCGTGCGCACCAGCGGGGCACGGGTGCGCGCCTGCTCGGCGAAAATCTGCTTGCTGCGCTGAATGTCCGCGGTGGTGAACTGCGTGCCCACCGGCGTCAGCTCGAGGTCACCGCGGTCGACGGTGAGCAGACCGAGCAGCGCGGCCGCGTCGACGAGCGGTAGCAGATCGTCGATCTCGAAACTGAGTTCGGTGGCGATATCCGGCAGATCGGCCCGGCCGCCCCTGGCATGCACGATCTCCACCAAGCCGGCCAGCCCGCCGACGGTCGCGTCGGGCAGCGGGCTGCCGGTGGGCGTGGCCTGCGCGGGTGGCTGCCGGGTGACACCCGGCTCGGCGCCGGTCAGCAGTTCGTAGAGGGAGTCCACCACGGCGGCGAAGGCCGCCGAGCGACGCGCCCGCGGCCGGGGCAGGTCGATGCGCACCTCGGCGCGGACATGGCCGGGGTTGGCGCCGAGCACCACCACACGGTCGGCCAGCAGCACCGCTTCCTCGATGTTGTGGGTGACCAGGCAGATGGCGCGGGTCGGGAAGTCGGCACCCGCCCACAGGCCCATCAGCTCGGTGCGAAGGTTCTCGGCGGTCAGCACATCCAAGGCCGAGAACGGTTCGTCCATCAACAGCACATCCGGCTCGAGCACCAAGGCGCGGGCGAATCCCACCCGCTGCCGCATGCCACCGGAAAGCTCCTTCGGATAAGCCGATTCGAAGCCGTCCAGGCCGATCGCGTCGATCGCCTTCAGCGCACGTTCGCGTCGCTGCGCGGGCGGCACACCGCGGGCCGCCAGGCCGAGTTCGACATTGTCCTGCACCGTGAGCCACGGCATCAGCGCGAACGTCTGGAACACCATCGCGGTGCCGGGGTTCGCGCCGTTGAGCTCGGCGCCGCGATACCGCACGGTGCCGGTGGACGGCCCGATGAGACCCGCGATCATCCGCAGCAGCGTCGACTTGCCGGAGCCGGAGCGCCCCAGCAGGGCCACGATCTCACCGGCCCGCAGCGCAAGGGAGATGCCGTCCAAGACCAGGAGTGGGTCACCGGCCGCACCGGTGAAGGTCTTGGTCACGTCCTCGACACTGACCAACACGTCAGCATTGCTCTTCGTCATCGTGTTCTCCATTCGACATTCATTGTCAGGCAAGGGAGTAACGTCGCTGCGCGATCGCGTACAACCGGCGCCAGAGCAGCCGGTTCATCGCCACCACGTAGACGCTCATCACGATGACGCCGACCAGGATCCGGCCCGCGTCGCCGTCGGCGGTCGCGTCCCGGATGTAGGCGCCCAGACCGGCGGCGGTCAGCGTCGTGCCGTGATAGGTGACCACCTCGGCGACGATCGAGGCGTTCCACGCCCCGCCGGCGGCGGTGATCCCGCCGGTGACATAGCTGGAGAAGATGGCGGGGGCAATCAGTTTGCGCCACCGCAACATCCGGGTGAGTCGCAGGTTGGCGGCGGCCTCCCGCAGGTCATTGGGGATGGCGCTGGCCCCGGCGATGACGTTGAACAGGATGTACCACTGCGCCCCCAGTGCCATCAGCACGATGCCACCGACGTCCAGGCTGATTCCGGTGACCAGCAACACGGCGGTGAACATCGGGAAGAGGAAGTTGGCCGGGAACGACGCCAGTATCTGCACCACCGGTTGGGCCAGCCGAGAGACCTTGGGGTTCAGGCCGATCCACACCCCGACCGGCACCCACACCACCGTGGCCACGACGATGAGCACCAGCACGCGCGCGAAAGTGGCCAGGCCGAGCAGCAGCGCGTGGCCGATCTCACCGAACCCGACGGTCGCGCCGATGTAGGCAACGGCCCGGAGAACTCCATAGCCGACGAGCGCACCGACCGCCAGACCGAAGACCCAGTCCCCGGCTCGCGTACGCGCCGGGGAGCCGCGCAACGGCCGCTCGGCGCGACCGAACACCGACGTCACCCGGTCCAGCGGATATACCAGCCGACCGGCGAACCGGCCGAGGGCGCGCGGAATACTGGAGCGGCGCAACAACTCCAGGGTCAGACTGCGTGGCGCCTGGCCGGAGCCGGAGTCCTCCAGCCGGAAGCGTTCGGCCCACGCGGTCAACGGCCGCCAGAACAGCAGGTTGACCCCCACCACCATGACGATCATCACGCCGACGGCCAGCAGCACCTTGTCGAGGTCACCGGCGTCACCGGCGGCCGCCACGTAGGCGCCGACACCGGGGAGCGCGAAGTTGTGGTTGTTGACGCTCAATGCCTCCGAGGCGGTGAGGAAGAACCATCCGCCACCGAAACTCATCATGCCGTTCCATACCAGCGGGATCATCCCGCTGGGCAGATCGACCCGCCAGAACCGTTGCCAGCGCGACAGTCTCAGCAATCGTGACGCCTCGTCCAGGTCGCGCGGCTGCGACACCAGCGACGAATAGAAGGCGAACGTCATGTTCCACGCCTGCGAGGTGAAGATCGCGAAGATGGATGCGCACTCCAGGCCCAGCTCGGAGCCGGGGAACAGGGCGATGAACCCGGTGATGGTCACCGACAGGAACCCGAGGATCGGTACCGATTGCAGGATGTCCAGCAACGGGATCAGCACCTTCTCGGCCCGGCGCGAACGCGCTGCGACCGTGGCGTAGACGAAGGTGAAGACCAGCGAGCAGCCGAGCGCCACGAACATCCGCAGCAGGGAGCGCCCCGCGTAGTAGGGCAGCTCACCCGGGTCGGTGGAGACCGCGGGGGCGGCGGTGTCGACGGTCCAGGGCACGTCGGTGCTGTGGACCAGCGCGATGATCACCCATAGCAGGGCGGCCGCCCCGGCGAAAACGGCGACGTCGGAACCGATCCGGCGGACGGGCCGGGTGAGCACGCCTTCGGTCGGGTAGGTGCGAAAGATGGTCATCCTCGTCTCACTCCCGGGTATCGGCGGCGGCCGGTTCGTCGACCTGCCACCGCACGCTGGTCACGGCCGGTTCGATGGACAGTCGGCTGATCGCCGTCTCCATGGCCTTGTCGTCACGTTCGGGTGCGGTGACCGCCGCGCATACCTGCACCTGGCCGCCGCAGCCGGTGTGCGTGCTCTCCACCGACTGCAGCGCCAAGTCGGTGCGGGACAACGCGTCCACCAAGACGGCCCGGATATGCGCCTCGGCCGCTTCGGCGCCGAGCGCACGAAACGTATACGTCGCCGGCGCCTCGGCGGTGGTGACGGGCCGCCGGTCGACGAACATGCCGATCGGGCGCATCACCACGTGGATGACGATCACCGCGGCGGCACCGGCGGCGGCCGCCGGATACATGCCGGCGCCCGCCAGCGCGCCCACCGCCGCCGAACACCACAGTGTGGCCGCGGTGTTGAGGCCCCGCACGGTCAGGCCCTCGCGCAGGATCACCCCACCGCCGAGAAATCCGATACCGGAAACAATCTGTGCCGCAACGCGTGTCGGGTCGGCAGTGGCACCCGCGAAACCGTGCGCCGACAGCAGCACGAACAACGTCGCCCCCGCCGACACCAGCGCGTTGGTGCGCAGCCCGGCCATCCGGGCCCGGTACTGCCGTTCGAATCCGATCAGTGCACCGAGCCCCATTCCGGCGGCCAGGCGCAGCAACATATCCGCAGTCGTCATCTGCGCTCTCTTTCGAAAGTGGTGGGACTAGAGCCAGTCCTGCTTGTGATGGAAGTGCTTGACGCACTGCGCCGCCGCGGCATATCCGAGCACGATCAGCAGCAGCCACGACACACACGGCAGCGGTAGCGGCACCAGCCGCAGCGGCTCGCCGAGCGGGCTGTACGGCTGCACCAGACCGATCGCTGCGGCCGCGAGCGCGGCGATCACCACCACCGGGGCGGCGCGCTCACCGCGCCAGGGCGCGACGCCCGAGCGCAGCACCAGGACCACCGCCAGCTGGCTCAGCAGACCCTCGATGAACCAACCGGTCTGGAAGGTCGACGGCGCGTCGCCCGCTCCGTAACCCCACCACAACACCGCGAAGGTGATCAGGTCGAACGCCGAACTCAGCGGCCCGAACGTCAGCATGAACGAGGCCAGCCCGCGTGATTGCCACCGCCGCGGGGAGCGCAGGTAGTCCTGCTCGACACGGTCCCACGGCAAGGCCAACTGCGCACAGTCGTACAGCAGGTTCTGCACCATGAGCTGGATGGGCAGCATCGGCAGGAACGGCAGGAAGACGCTGGCCACCAGCACGGAGAGCACGTTCCCGAAGTTCGAGGCGGCGGTGATCTTCACGTATTTGAGCGTGTTGGCCAGCGTACGGCGACCCTCGACGACGGCATCGGCGAGCACACCGAGATCCTTGTCCAGCAAGATCAGATCGGCGGCCGCCTTCGCCGCGTCGGTGGCGGTGTCCGCGGCGATTCCGGCATCCGCGGTGCGCAACGCCACCACGTCGTTCACACCATCCCCGAGATAGCCGACGGCGCAACCACTTTCCCGCAGGGCGACCACGATGCGCACCTTGTGTTCGGGCGAGAGCCCGGCGAACACGGCGGCCCGCGTGACGAGGGTGCGCAACCGGCGATCACTGCACCTGTCGACCTGTTCGCCGACGACGACCTGGTCGGTCGGCACACCGACCTGCCGGGCCACGTGCCGCGCGACGATCGGGCTGTCGCCGGTGAGGATCGTGACCCGCACACCGTGGGCGCCCAGATCCGCGACGGCGCCCGCGGCGCTGGCCCGGACCGGGTCGACGAAGCCGATGAACCCCGCCAGCACCAGATCGCGTTCGTCGGAGTGGCCGTAGTGCTCCAGCCGGGCCGGCAGCGTGCGCACCGCGACGGCCATCACCCGCATACCCTGCTTGTGGTAGGCCGTGACCAGATCGGCGGCTTCGGCCAACAGATCCGGCCCGAACGCGACGTCGGCCCCGTTCAGTCGGGCCCGCGTGCACAGGGCCAGCACCGTGTTCGGGTCGCCCTTGCAGATCAGCAGGTGCTCACCGGGTTGCCTGCGCAGCACGACACCGGTGTTGCCACGGCCATCGTCGGCGCCGATCTCGTCCACCTTCGTGTACGCCGCGTCGGCGAGCACCGACATGCCTTGCTCGGCAAGCATTTCCAGGATGGCCTCGTCCATCCTGTCGTGCACACCGTCCTGGAAGAACGCGGCCAGGAAGGCCAGTTCGGTCACGACGTCGTCATAGCGTCCGGTGACGTCGATCCCGTGGGCGTAGACGATGCGGTCCTCGGTCAAGGTGCCGGTCTTGTCCACGCACAGCACGTCCATGGCACCGAGATCCTGAATGGCGTTGAGCCGGCTGACCACGACGCGCTCGCGGGCGAGTTTGGCCGCGCCGCGCGCCAGGTTGGTGGTGACGATCACCGGCAGCATCTCCGGCGTCAGCCCGACGGCCACCGCGACGCCGAACATCGCCGCCTGGTCCCAGACCCCGCTGACAAATCCGTTGACCACGAACACGATCGGGGCCAGCACGAGCATCAGCCGGATCAAGGTCCAGCCCACGGCACGGACACCCAGATCGAAGCTCGAGGTCGGCCGCAGTGCCGCCGCACCGGCGGCCAGCGACCCGAAGTAGGTGTGCCGGCCCGTCGCCAGCACCACCGCAGTGGCATTCCCGGCGACGACGGTCGAACCGGAGAAGCACAGCGACGGTGTGTCGGCCAGCACCCGGTGCGCGGCGGACCCGACGGCGTCGGCGGACTTGGCGGTGGGCAGCGATTCCCCGGTGAGCACCGACTGATCGACCATGAGGTCCTGGGCCGCCACCACCCGAAGGTCGGCCGCCACCACGTCCCCTGCCTGCAGGAGCACAACATCCCCTGGCACCAGATCGCCGATCGGCACCTCGCGGTCCATCCGCTCGGCCGTGTCGTCGGCGCGGCGGCGGACGGTGGCCGTCGACGTCACCAGTTTGCGCAATTCCCCGGCAGCCCGCGCGGAGCGGGTGTGCTGCCAGATCCGCAGCAGGACCGCGAGTGCGTCGATGATCCCGACCATCGCGGCACCGCGGCTGTCCCCCACGACCACGAACACCACCGCGAGTGCAGCCAGCAGCGCCACGAACGGGCTGCGCACCGCGGCCAGCGTGCTCGCGGCCAGCCCCTCCCCGGCGGGGTGGAACTCCTGGTTGTCCCCGAAGCGCCGCAGCCGTTCGGCGGCCTCGGCTTCGGTCAACCCGCGCGGCGAGCCGCCGACATGCTGGAAGACCTGGAAGGTGGGCAGCGTCGCCAGCTCAGGCAATGAGGTGTCAGCCATGGTCCGGTCCTTACGGCAGCAGAGGCGTCGGTCGACGTGGTCAGCGAAGGTCGACTCCATGCATGCCGCACCGGCCGGGTCAGGCCGGACGCACGCACGGAGGCGGCGTACTACTTCCCTCGATCACGAGGACACCTCCTGCGGAACGGATGACGCCGCGGTGGCGCGGCGCCCCACCAGTAGAACTCACCGCGCCCAATCAGTCAAACGCTTGCGCAACTGTCCCCAATGGTGGAGTCTGTTCGTGTCGCCGAGAGGAGTCCCGTGCCCGACCCGTCCCCGTCCGTACCACCCGACGACGAGTTGACCGTGCAACTCCTCCAGGAGACTGCCGCGACCCTCGGCCTGCTCTCGGCCACCGTGCGACTGCACATTCTGTGGGTGCTCGCCAAGGGCGAGCAGGACGTCGGCACGCTGGCCGCCAGGACGGGCCAGAGCCTGGCCACCGTCAGCCATCATCTCGCCAAGCTCAAACTCGCCGGCCTGGTGCGGGCACAGCGCGCCGGCAAACGCCAGGTGTACGTCGCCACCGACCCGCACGTCCTGGCCATCATCGATGTCGCGCTGGGCCAGCGGCTGCGTTCCGACGACGCCCCCGCGCGACTGCGGCAGGCGTAACCGCGACTGGGGTAGTGCTACCGGCCCAGCGGATGTGCGTCCAGGTACGCCGCGGCCACCACACCCGGATCCTGCCCGGCGGCGACCTTCGCCCGCATCTGCGCCAGCGCGTCGGTGTCCAGCACACCGGCCAGCTCGTTGATCGAGCGCACCTGCGGGTCGGTCAGGGTGTTGCGCCGGTAGATCGGTACCACGTTCTCCGCCCGCACCAGCGCCGTCCGGTCGGCCAGCACGGTCACCTGATCGGGGATGTCCGGGGCGGCCGCCGACGTCCAGGCCACGTCGATCGTGCCGTCCCGCAAGGCGCCGAAAAGCGCGGCGGCATCCGGGAATTCACGTGCCTTCGGCAGCACGCAGGCGGCCAGCGAGCTGGGGGCCACCTCCCCGGCGACACGACCGACCCGCAACGTGCCACACCGCGGCAGCAGTGCCAGCGTGTCGGCGGCGCCCCACGCGCGCGCGGTCCGATCGGTCACCGCCGGTAGCGGCTTGTCCGACGTGGTGTCCGCGTAGTCACCGGCGGCCAGCCCCTCCGGCAGCGCGGCCACCATCGAGCGGTACACCTGCGCCGCCGAGCGTGCCGGCGCGTCCGGCTGGAACCGGGTGAGCAGCGCCCCGGTCAAGCCGGGTGCGACGTCGACGTTGCCGGAATCCAGGCCGCCCACCGGATCCTCGGCCACCTGGACGTGTGCGGCACTGCCGTAGAACCGCAATGCCGCCGCGTACAGATGCGCCAGCAGTGCCGACTCCGCGTCGTTGCGGGCGCCGACGGTCACCGACGGCGGCGGTGGGGCCACTGAACATCCGGCGGCACACCCGGCGACCACCAGCAGCGCCGCCAGTCTCGCCAGCATCCGACGCATCAAATCAGCGCTCAGGCCTTCGACGCTTCCGCCACGGCCGCGGCGACCGCCGGCCCCACCCGCGGGTCCAGCGCGCTCGGCACGATGTGATCGACTGCGAGATCGTCCCCAACCACCGAGAAAATCGCATGCGCCGCAGCGACTTTCATCTCCTCGGTGATACGCCGGGCACCGGCGTCCAGGGCGCCGCGGAACACGCCGGGAAAGGCCAGCACATTGTTGATCTGGTTCGGGAAGTCGCTGCGGCCGGTGGCCACCACGGCGGCGTACTTGCGGGCCGCATCCGGGTGGATCTCCGGGTCCGGGTTGGACAGCGCGAACACGATGCCGCCGGGGGCCATCGTCGCGATGAGTTCCTCGGGCACCAGGCCGGCCGACACACCGAGGAAGACGTCGGCGCCGTCGAGGGCTTCGGCCACGCCGCCGGTGAGACCACGCGGGTTGGTACGCCCGGCCAGTTCGGCCTTGAACGAGTTCAGGTCGGCCCGGCCCGTCTCGACGATGCCCTTGCTGTCCAGCACGACGATGTCCGTGATGCCGCTGTTGAGCAGGATGTTGGTGCACGCGACACCGGCCGCCCCGGCCCCGGACACCACCACCTTGAGTTCGTGGATGTCACGGTCGAGCGCCTGGACCGCACCGAGCAGCGCGGCGAGCACCACGATGGCGGTGCCGTGCTGATCGTCGTGCATGACGGGGCAATCCAAGGCTTCGATGACCCGGCGCTCGATCTCGAAGCAGCGCGGCGCGGAGATGTCCTCCAGATTGACCGCACCGAAGGTGGGGCGCAGCCGGATCAGGGTTTCGACGATCTCGTCGGGATCCTTGGTGTCCAGCACGATCGGGATGGAGTCCAGCCCGCCGAACGTCTTGAACAGCGCGCTCTTGCCCTCCATCACCGGCAGCGACGCGGCAGCGCCGATATCACCGAGACCCAGCACCGCGCTGCCGTCACTGACCACGGCCACGAGCCGGTTGGCCCAGGTGTACTTCTTCGCCAACGTCACATCGGCTGCGATCGCGCGGCTCACCTGCGCCACGCCCGGCGTGTAGGCGATGGACAGGGCACGCTGGGTGTCCAGCGGCTCGTTCAACGCCACCGAGAGTTTGCCGCCCTCGTGGGCGGCGAAGATCTCGGCATCCTCGACTACGACTTGCGGGGTACGCACCAATTCGGCCACGGCGACCACGGTAACCCACACCCCCAGCTCACCGAGGCCGGTTCCCCACTCGTGAGAAGACCGAAAGATGCCCTTTACGTCGAGAAACAGGCTACCCGCGGGTAGGTTCCCAGCGAGTAGACAGCTTGCGAAGGCGGGTGCCGGACACCTGGGACACGTAGCATTCGATGCGTTCCGGCCCGGTACCCGGCCGGCTACGACGCGCGCTGATCCGGAGGTTTGCGATGCCCACATTCCGTGCATTGCCACCGTCGCTGCTTCGCCCCGGAGCCAAGAAGGCGGTGGCCGCAACTCCCGATGCCCGCACCATCCACGTCCCCGTCGCGCGAGCGATGGTCGACTGCGGTGTGTACGTCGACGGGGTCCGACTGCCCGGCAAGTTCACCCATGCCGCGGCACTGACCAAGGTTCGCGAGGTCGAGGCCGAGGGCAACAACCACGCCTTCGTGTGGATCGGGCTGCACGAACCCGACGAGCACCAGATGCAGGCGGTGGCCGATGTGTTCGGGCTGCACGAGCTGGCCGTCGAGGACGCCGTGCACGCACATCAGCGGCCGAAGCTGGAACGCTATGACGACACGCTGTTCCTGGTGCTCAAGACCATCAACTACGTCGAGCACGAGTCGGTGGCCAACGCCCGCGAGATCGTCGAGACCGGCGAGATCATGATCTTCGTCGGACCCGATTTCGTGGTGACCGTGCGCCACGGCGACCACGGCGGACTGGCCGGCGTGCGCAAGCAGATGGACACCTCACCGGCCAACTGCGCTCTCGGGCCGTACGCGGTGATGCACGCGATCGCCGACCATGTCGTCGACTCCTACCTCGGGGTGACCGATCTGGTGGAGACCGATATCGACGCCATGGAGGAGAACGTCTTCTCCCCCACCAGCCCCACCGATATCGAACACATCTATCTGCTCAAGCGTGAGATCGTCGAGATGCGGCGTGCGGTCGCCCCGCTGACCTTCGCCCTCCAGCGCCTGGGTAGTGATCACAACGACCTGATCTCCAAAGAGGTCCGCCGCTACATGCGCGACGTACTGGACCACACCATCGCAGCCGCGGACCGGATCGCCAGCTACGACGAGGTGCTCAGTTCCCTGGTGCAGGCCGCGGTCGGCAAGGTGGGCATGCAGCAGAACACCGATATGCGCAAGATCTCGGCGTGGGTCGCCATTGCCGCCGTGCCGACCGCGCTGGCCGGGATCTACGGCATGAATTTCGACAACATGCCCGAATTGCATTGGACGCTGGGATATCCGATGGTGCTGTTGGTCATGGCGACGGTGTGCCTGGTGCTGCACCGTACCTTCCGCCGCAACAACTGGCTCTAGTCTTCGCGCGCAGCCCGTCGATCGATGAACTGGCGTGCTCCACCAGCGGGTGGCTGCCGCTCGTGTGATCGCGTCGGCCGTTTCGGGTCGACCTCCTGCGTTGCGCGCGTGTAAATACTTCGCGTCCGTCAGCGCCACGCCTTGCACGCCGTCGCCGGTGCCCATACCGTTCGCCACTAAGCGATCCGTTAAGTACGCATAAGCGAAATGAGGCCAGTGCCTTACCAACCCGCGACCACCGTCACCGCGTCGGACTCGACGGCGCGCGTCATCCTCGGGCGTCGGCTCCGAGAGGCCCGCGACCGCAGCCGACTGTCCACACGTGACGTCGCCGCCAGGGCCGGAGTCAGCGCCGGCTTCATCAGCCAGCTCGAGAACGGGAAGTGCGGGGTATCGGTCGGGGCGCTGAAGCGCATCTCGGCCGCCGTCGGCATCTCCGTCGCCGATCTGCTGTCGGACGAGGCGCCGATCGTGCGGCCCGTTCTGCGGGCGCACGAGCGCCCGGTGTTCTCCAGCGACAGCGGTCTGGAGAAGCTGCTGCTGTCCCGGCCACCCATCCGTCAACTCGAGGTCTATGAAGGCACGTTCGACGTCGGGGGGTCGACCGGTGCGGAGCCCTACGCCCACGACGACGCGCAAGAATTGTTCTACGTCCTGTCGGGTCACATCGAATTATCGGTCGGCTCAGCGACATTCGCGCTCGGGCCACGTGACAGCGTCGAGTTTCTGTCCTCGGTTCCGCACCGGGCGGTGAACATCGGCGCGAGTTCGGCGCAGGCCATGTGGATCACCTCGCACTTCACCCCGCCCATCGACGCCAACCCGCTCAATGCCTCACCCGCACACCAGATGAAGGATTGACAGATGTCTGCTGCCCAGCGAGTCCTGATCACCGGAGGGCACGTCTTCACGCCCGCCGGCATCGTCGAGGAGCCGGTTCTCATCGACGACGGTGTCATCACCGCGATCGGCGCCGAGGCGCTCACCGGATCCGGGGCCGTCGAGATCGACGCGGCCGGTGGCCTGGTCTCGCCAGGCTTCCAGGACAGCCACATTCACCCGTATCACGCCGGTCTCGACATGATCGCGTGCGACCTGACGCCGTACACCACCGCCGACGGCTACCTCACCCGGATCGCCGAATATGCCGCCGCCAACCCGGAATTGACCTGGATCAGCGGTGGCGGATGGTCGATGGACTCGTTCCCCGGCGGCCTGCCGACCGCGGCGGCGCTCGACGCCGTCGTCCCCGATCGGCCCGCCTACTTCCCCAACCGTGACGGTCACGGCGCGTGGGTGAACACCAGAGCCCTCGAGATCGCGGGGATCGACGACGCCACGCCCGACCCGTTCGACGGTCGCATCGAGCGCGACGCCGGCGGGCACGCGATCGGCACGCTGCAGGAAGGCGCCATGGCCCTGGTCGCCCGGCACATCCCGTTGCCCAGCCAGGACGACCTCGACGAAGCGCTGAAGATCGCCCAGCAGCGACTGTTCGGATGGGGTGTGACGGCGTGGCAGGACGCCATCGTCGGCGCCACCAACGACACCCCGGACTCGCTGGACTCCTACCTCCGCGCCACCGCGTCGGGCATGCTCAAGGCGCACGTCGTCGGTGCGCTGTGGTGGGACCGCAACCGCGGCCTCGAGCAGATCCCCGAACTCGTCGCGAAGCGCGAACGTGCCCTGGCCGGCGGGTTCTCGGCCACGACCGTCAAGATCATGCAGGACGGCGTCGCCGAGAACTTCACGGCCGGGATGCTGGAGCCCTACCTCGATGCGTGCGGCTGCCCCGGCGAGAACATGGGGAAGAGCTTCGTCGACCCGACCACCCTCAAGCAGATCTCGACGGAACTCGACGCGCTGGGCTTCCAGCTGCACTTCCACGCTCTCGGTGACCGCGCCGTGCGCGAATCGCTGGATGCGATCGAGGCAGCCCGGACAGCCAACGGCGACAACGACCTTCGCCACACGCTGGCGCACATCCAGGTGGTCCATCCCGCCGATGTCCCCCGCTTCGCCGAGTTGGGGGTGGTGGCCAACATGCAGCCACTGTGGGCCCGCCACGAAGACCAGATGGATCTGCTCACCGTCCCGTTCCTCGGCCGCCGACGGGCGGCCTGGCAATACCCGTTCGGGTCGCTGCAACGAGCGGGGGCGGCGCTGGCGTCGGGCAGTGACTGGCCGGTGAGCACCGCGAACCCGTTGGAGATCATCCACACGTCGGTCAACCGCGCCCCGGTGGGTGCGACAGGCCCGTCGTCGCTGCCCTTCCTCGGCGAGCAGGCGCTGTCGCTGGCCGACGCCCTGATCGCCCACAGCCTCGGAACGGCGTACCTCAACCACGACGAACACCGTTCCGGAACAATCGAAGTCGGAAAATCGGCCGATATCGTGATTCTCGACCGGGATATCTTCGCCGCCCCGGTGGCCGAGATCGGCTCCGCTTCGGTGGCCTACACCCTCATCGGCGGTGAGGTCGTCTACGAGGCCGACTCCGTCCCGGTATCGGCATGAGCCTCCTCACCGCCGTCGGAGCAGCGCCGAGCACCGAGGTGGCCGGCTCGGTCGAATTGCGCGGACTCACCAAGGCGTACGGCAGCGCCGTCGCCGTCGACAACCTCTCCCTGCACGTGCAGGCCGGCGAATTCCTCAGCCTGCTCGGGCCCAGCGGGTGCGGCAAGACGACGACGCTTCGGATGATCGGCGGTTTCGAGTTCCCCGACGACGGCACCATCGCGATCTCCGGCCGCAACGTCGAGAGCCTGCCTCCGCACAAGCGCCCCGTCAACACCGTCTTCCAGGCGTATGCCCTGTTCCCGCACATGAAGGTCGCCGACAACGTCGCCTACGGACTGCGCCGGTCCGGGGTGCCCAAAGCGGAGATGTCCGACCGCGTGAGCCGCGCCCTCGACATGGTGCGGATGACGGCATTCGCCGCGCGCAAGCCGGCGCAACTCTCCGGCGGCCAGCAGCAGCGCGTCGCCCTGGCCAGGGCACTGGTCAACCGACCCGCCGTGGTGCTCCTCGACGAACCGATGAGCGCGCTCGACCGCAAGCTGCGCGAGGAGATGCAGGTCGAACTGAAGTTGCTGCAGCAGGAACTCGGTACCACCTTCATCTTCGTCACCCACGACCAGGAGGAGGCCCTGTCCATGAGCGACCGGGTCGCGGTGATGAACGACGGGCGGATCGAGCAAATCGGCACGGCGTCAGCGGTTTACGACGCACCGGAATCGGCGTTCGTGGCGGGTTTCATCGGGCGGCAGAACTCGTTCACCGGCACCATCTCCTCCTTCGACGCCGCCGGGCTCAACGTTCGGACCGCCGGTCTCGCGCTGTACTCCACCCGTCCGGCCAAGGGTGACGTGCCGGCCGCTGGCGGTGCCACCGTCACCGCCGCGATCCGGCCGGAATCGGTCCTCGTCACCGAGCAGGCGGCACCCGAGACCCCCGCATCGAGCACCGCCGGGGTCAACGTCGTATCCGGCGTGCTGCTCGGTGTCTCCGAACTCGGCCACAGCCTGCAGCTGGTCGTCCACACGGGCACCGACGACAGGATCCTGGCCCGGCTGCCCCGCAGCGCGAACCCGCCCACCGAACTCGGCGCCCCCGTCTCCTGCTCGTGGTCCGCCGACGCCGTGCGGATCTTCACCTCCTGACCGACCCAACCCCGCCGCCCCGATCCGAAAGTGCTGCCATGAATCAACCCGTACGCATCCTGATCCCCAAAGCCCTTGAGAACTCGCTGAGCCGGCGAACCTTCCTGGGCGGTACCGCAGCCCTGGGAATCGGCGCCTTCCTCGCCGCGTGTTCCAAGCCCTCAGGCGGCGGCTCCTCCTCCTCGGGTGGCCTGAACATCTACACCTGGGGCGAATACGACGACCCGGCCGTGCTCAAGGATTTCACCTCGGCCAAGGGCCCGGCGATCACCCTCGACTCGTACGGTTCCAACCCGGAGATGATCGCCAAACTCAGTGCGGCCAAGGGCACCAGCGGCTACGACATCTGCGTTCCCACCCACTCGTCGATCCAGCAGATGGCCACCGGTGGACTGTTGACCGAACTCGATCACACCAAACTGCCGAACATGAAGAACCTCAACGCAAAGGTCGTGAACACCCCGTTCGACCCCGGCAACAAGTACAGCGTCTGCAAGGACTGGGGTTCGACGGGCTACGTCTACGACACCACCGTCATCAAGCGCAACCTGACGTCGTGGGCCGACTTCCTCGACGCGGCGCAGAAGGAGGCGTCGGGCAGTATGTCGCTGCTCGAGGACCAAGGTGAGGTCGCCTTCACGTACTTCTACGCCAACGGAATCGACCCGAACACCACCGACCCCGCCCACATCGACGCCTACCGCTCGTTCATCCTCGACAAGATCGCACCCCACGTGCAGGCCTTCGAATCATCGACCAACAACTCGATCTCGTCGTCGGCACGCACCCTGATCCACTGCTGGAACGGGGACGCTCGCCTCGGCATCCTCGCCAACCCCGAGCCGGACCGGTACAAGTGGGTCTGGCCCAGCGAGGGCGCCAACCTGTGGCAGGACAACTGGGCCATCGTCAAGGGCGCACCGCACGAAGACGCGGCCTACGAGTTCATCAACTACGTGCTGGATCCGACGGTCTCTCTCAAGGAACTCACCTACATCGGCTACAACACCGGCATCCAAGGGATCGAGGAGGCCGCGCGGAAGGCCGATATCAAACGGCCCGACATGGTGTTCATCAGCGATCAGATCATGTCGAAACTGATCTACAGCCAGATGACGTCGATGGACGGCAAGATCATCGCCATCTACGACGAGCTCAAGGCCGCGGCGGGCAAGTGACCGTCCTGCAGGAGCCATCGGTGCGGAGTCCGGGAACCCCCGACGGCCCGGCCCGGCGGAGACGACCGCGACTACCGGGGGGCCTGGGCGCCCTACCCATCAGCGTGTGGATGGTCCTGTTCTTCGTGCTGCCGTTCGCCCTCGTGGTCTGGTACAGCTTCGGCTACAAGCCGGGTCTCTACACGACCCACGCCAACGACGTGCTGTCCTTCGACCGCTACGGCGAGGCGGCGTCACCGGCCTTCTTCGCGATCTTCGTCCGCACGTTGAAGATCGCCACCCTGGGCACGGCACTGTGTCTGGTGATCGCCTTCCCCATGGCCTACTGGATGGCCGTGAAGCTACCCGCGCGGTGGCGCGGAGCCGTACTCGCGCTGATCCTGATCCCGTACTGGACGAACTTCCTGGTCCGCACCATCGGTTGGCAGATCTCGCTCAGCCCAGCCGGATTCGTATCCAAGCTGCTGCAATGGGCGCACCTCACCGATGGACCACTGCACGTGCTGTACACCTCGGCCGCGGTCCAGCTCGGTGTGGTGTACAACTATCTGCCACTGATGATCCTGCCCCTCTACGTGGCATTGGAACGTCTCGATCCCAAACTGCTGGAGGCCAGTCGCGATCTCGGCGGCACCGCGTGGAGCACGTTCCGGTGCATCACCGTCCCGCTGGCTGCGCCCGGAGTAACGGCCGGATTGCTGCTGGTCTTCGTGCCCTTGATGGGCGACTACATCACTCCCACCGTCCTGGGCGGAGCCAGTGGAAGCATGGTCGGTCAGATGGTTGCCGCCCAATTCCAGAGCGCGCAGAACTGGGCCCTCGGCGCCGCGATGGCTGTACTGCTCATGCTCGCCATCTTCGGGACGAGCGTCGTCGTCGGCGGTCTTCTCAAGGCAGCCGGCCGCATCACCTCCGCCATGACCTCGTTGAGACTGCCGGCCAAGGAGTCCTCATGACCACTTCCCCGGCGCGCGTAAGCCGAAGCCGCCGGCGCCGGGTGCGGCCCGGCGACGCAATCCTGAACATCTGGGGTGTACTCGGCCTGCTGTTCCTGTTCTTCCCGATCATCGTCATCGTGGTCTACTCGTTCAACTCCGGCCGGACCCTGCAGACGTTCGACGGCTTCAGCGTCGAACCCTACGTCGCAGCACTGAGCAACCCTGCAATCACGAACTCGATCACCGTCTCCTTGGTCACCGCTGCCGGTACGGCCGTGGTGGCGACGATTCTGGGCACCTCCGCGGGAATCGCCTTGGCCCGCCGACCCCGGTGGTGGGCACCCGGATTGCTCGTCCTGCTGGGCCTGGTGATGGTGACCCCGGAGATCGTCAGCGCCATCTCGCTGCTCCCCTGGTTCGTGACACTCGGAACCGACTGGTACATCACCATGTTCAACATCGGTCAGGTGCGCTTGATCATCGCCAATTCACTGTTCGCCAGCGCCGTCGTGACATTCATCGTGCGGGCCCGGATGACCGGGATGAACGAAAGCCTGGAGGAGGCGGCGGCCGACCTCTACGCGACGCCGCTGCGCCGATTCACCGACGTCACCCTGCCGCTGATCCGCCCCGCCGTCATCGCCGGCGCGCTACTGGCCTTCACCCTCAGCCTCGACAACACCGTCGTCTCCTCGTTCGTCTCGGTCGCCGGCTCCACGCCGTGGCCGGTGTACATCTTCGCCTCGCTCAAGGCCGCGCTGCGGCCCGAGATCGCCGCGATGTCGACACTGATGTTGGTTCTCACGCTGGTGGTCCTCGGCGTCGCCGCGCTGATACTCCGCCGCGACCCGGCCGGAACGGGCGGCGGCGCGGCGGGTCTCACCGACGCGATGGTCGGGCGCTGAGCGCGCCGTTCAAGTGGGATTGGCGGCTCGCCGCCGTGCATCCAGGACGTCCACCCCGTCGGTCTTCCATGCCTCACGCATCGCGTCGGCACCCTTGAGCCGCACCCACGCCGCCTCCGTCGGCGTGATCGGCGTGGCGGCGAAGAACCGCACCGGCGACAACGGCTCCGGCAGTTCCAGATCGCCGATTGCGCTGGGGCCCAACAAGAATGCGGTGAAAGGCGCACCCTCGAACAACGGTGCGCCGAGGTCCACCAACGCGTCGCCGTCGAGGATCAGGCCCTCGACCGCGGGGGCCGCGGCCAGCACCGCCACCGACTTGGCCAGGCCGGTCGGGGTGGGCATCCGCAGCGACACCACCACCTCGGCACGCGGGCCGCGCTGGGAATCGGTCAGGAACTCCGTCGGATCGGTCATCGCGTGGCGCGAACAACCAACCGACACAAAGTGATTCACCTGCTCGACATCCGGGCCGAAGCGAAGTACGTCGATCCGGTCGGTGCCCAGGAAGGTGATGCTGGCCTCGTCCGGTTCACCGAGCACCCCGGCCGCCGTGAAGTGGGCGCTCAGATGAGCGCGGACATCGGCGAGAACGTCTGTCACTCCGCTGCGATCGACAGGTTGGCACCGGTGGCCGCGTCGAAGATCACCAGCTTCGAGGCATCCAGGGCCAGTTCCGCCTTCTGCCCGGCCTTCACCTCCGACGACGCGGACACCCGTGCCACGAACTCGTTCACCCCGGTCCCCGACTCGGCGGCCAGCTGAGCCAGCTGAGCCGACTGCGCCCCTTCGCCCTCGGTGCGGAAGTGCAGGTACTTCTCGGCGCCCAGCGACTCGACCAGATCCACTGTCACCTCGAACACATGGGCCCGGATTCGGGCATACGAATCGATCTGGGCAGCATCGTCGAAGTGCTCGGGACGGACGCCGACGATGAGGTTGGTCCCTTGGTGCTGCGACAGCCCGGCATGTGTCACCGGACCCTCGACCGGCAGCGTGATCTCGCCGAACGGCAAGCGCAAACCGACGTCGGTGAGCGTGGCCGGGAAGAAGTTCATCGCCGGCGAGCCGATGAACCCGGCCACGAACAGGTTCACCGGGCTGTTGTACAGCTCCTCGGGGGTGCCGATCTGCTGGACCACACCGGCCAGCATCACCACCACCCGGTCCCCCAGCGTCATCGCCTCGGTCTGGTCATGGGTGACGTAGACGGTGGTGGTCCCGAGTCGGCTCTGCAGGCGGGCGATCTCGGTGCGCATCTGCACGCGCAGTTTCGCGTCGAGATTGGACAACGGCTCGTCCATCAGGAATGCCTTGGGGCTGCGCACGATCGCACGGCCCATGGCCACGCGTTGGCGTTGGCCACCCGACAGCTGCGCCGGCCTGCGGTCCAGAAGTTGGCTCAGGTCAAGGATTTTCGCCGTCTCCTCGACCTTGGCGGCGATCTCGGCCTTCGACATCTTGGCCAGGGTGAGCGGGAACGCGATGTTCTGCCGCACCGTCATGTGCGGATACAGCGCATACGACTGGAACACCATGGCGATGTCGCGGTCCTTGGGCTGTTTCTCGTTGACCCGCTCACCGCCGATGCGCAGTTCACCGGAGGTGATCTCCTCCAGGCCCGCGATCATGTTGAGCGTGGTGGA
This sequence comes from Mycolicibacterium canariasense, assembly GCF_002101555.1. GTDB lineage: Bacteria > Actinomycetota > Actinomycetes > Mycobacteriales > Mycobacteriaceae > Mycobacterium > Mycobacterium canariasense. The sequence continues at coordinate 53,242 of NZ_LQOL01000025.1, read as the reverse complement.
CTTCCCGCACCCCGACGGACCCACCAGGATGATGAACTCGCCGTCGTTGATGGTCAGCGAAAAGTCCTGCACCGCCACCGCACCGCCGGCGTAACTCTTGGTGACGTGGTCCAGAACGATCTCGGCCATGAGCTACCCCTTCACCGCGCCGGAGGTCAACCCGGCCACGATCCGTCGCTGGAAAATCAGAACAAAGATGATGATGGGCACCGTGATGACCATCGCGCCGGCGGCGATGGACCCGGTCGGTTCCTCGAACTGCGAACTGCCGGTGAAGTTCGCGATCGCCACCGGCGCGGTGATGGCCCGCTCCGTGGCCGTCAGCGACAGCGCCAGCAGCAGGTCGTTCCACGCGAAGATGAACACCAGGATTGCGGCGGTGACGATGCCCGGCGCGGCCAGCGGAGCGATCACCTTGCGGAACGCCTGACCCGGGGTGGCGCCGTCCATCTTCGCGGCCTTCTCCAGATCCCATGGGATCTCTTTGAAGAACGCACTCATGGTGTAGATCGCCAACGGCAGCGCGAAGGTGATGTACGGAATGATCAGGCCGGGCCAGGTGTCGAACAGACCCACCCGGCGTTCGATGTTGAAGATCGGGGTCACCAGCGAGATCTGCGGGAACATGGCGATCAGCAGCGCCACCCCGACGAGCACCTTCTTCCCCGGGAACGCGAGGCGTGCAATGGCATAAGCGGCCATGCCGCCGATGGTCACCGCGATCACGGTGGTGATCAACCCGATGCCGATCGAGTTGATCAGCGCCGAGGAGAAGATGTCGCCGGAGAAGATGGCCTTGTAGTTGTCGAAGGTGATGTCCGACGGAATGAACTTGCCGTCCTTCACCGTCGAGGTCGGCTTGAGCGACAGCGACAGGATCCACAGCACCGGGATCAACGCGTAGAGCACCACCAGGATGTTGACCACGACCCAGCCGGAGGCGCGGCCGGGGCCGACCCGTTCGCTCATCGGTGCCCTCTGCTCTTCGCGCAAGCGCTCATCGGTGCCCTCTGCTCTTCGCGCAAGCGCTCATCGGCCTGCCCCTTCGTCATCTGCGCCCGGCGCCGACGCCCCGAAGATCTTGATGTAGATGAACGCGATCACCGCCACGCACAGGAACACCAGCACGCTGATCGCCGAACCGAGCCCGAGATTGAACGCCTTGAACAGGTTGTCGTAACCCAGGATCGACACCGACCCGGTGTCGTTGGCACCGCCGGTGAGCACGTAGATGTTGTCGAAGATCCGGAACGCGTCCAGGGTGCGGAACAGCAGGGCCACCAGGATCGCCGGTTTGATCATCGGCAGGATCACCCGGAGCAGCCGCTGCCACGCCCCGGCCCCGTCCACCTGCGCGGCATTGAGCAGATCCTGCGGCACCAGGGCCAGCCCGGCCAACAGCAGCAGCGCCATGAACGGCGTCGTCTTCCACACCTCGGCCAGCACCACCACGGCCAGCGACGGGATCTGCTCGGTGAGCGGGGCGCTACCCGTCGGCAGCAGGTTGGCCAGATAACCGGTGCCGGGGGTCCACGCGTAATACCAGCTGTACGAGGCGGCGACGGTCACGATGCCGTACGGCACCAGGATCGCGGTGCGCACCACGCCCTTACCGAAGATGGTCCGGTGCATCACCAGGGCCAGCGCCATGCCCAGCACGAACTCGATGGCCACCGAGACCACGGTGATGGCCAGCGTGACGACGAACGCCGTCCACCAATACCGGTCGGTGAGGATCGTGACGTAGTTGTCGATGCCGACGAACTTCGTGTCGTCGGGCGCGGCCAGGTTGTAGCGCTGCAGGCTCAACCGCACCGCATAGGCGATCGGGTAGGCCGTCACCGCCAGCATCAGCACCACCGCCGGGCTGATCAGCCAGTAGGCCAGCCGCCGCTGGGAGGTGCGGTCGTCGACGTCCGCGCTACTCACGGCGTCACCTCGCGGGCTTCGCTCACGGGATGAGCCCCTTCCCGTCGATCGCCTGCTGCACCTGATGGGTCAGCTCATCGGCGGTCCGCTCCGGGTCGATCGCGTTGATCGGGGCCAGCGTGGCCGAGATGCGCGTCGACACCGCCTGGTACACCGGCGTGGCGGGCCGGACGGCCGCGTTGGTGAGCTGCTGGCGGATGATCTCGTACTGCGGGTACTTCGCCTGGAACTGTGGATCGTCGTACAACGAGGTGCGCACGGCCGGCAGCCCGCCCTCCACCGAGGTGTAGCGCTGGTTGTCCACACTGCGCAGGCACCGGATGGCTTCGAAGGCTTCGGCCTTGTGCTGGGTGTTGCGGCCGACGGCGAGATTGAGCCCGCCCAGTGTCACGCGGGCCTGCTCACCGGGATTCACCGCAGGATATGGGGCGAAGCCGAACACCTTCTTGCTGGCGTTGTAGGCGATGTCGAACTGCTCATCCGACGGCGAGAACGTACCGAGGTCGTTGATGGCACCCTTGAGCGCCGGATCTTCGTTCAGCGGCAGGAAGCTCACCCCACCCTTGGCGGCATTCTCCAGCAGCGACGGCAGCACGAACGGCCAGTTGACTTCCAGCGCGGCTTTGCCCTGTTCCAAGGCCAGCCGCGCGGTGCCCTCGTCGGTCTGGGTGATCGACGGATCCGCACCGGGCGCGGTGGCAACCGATTTGATGATGGACAGCGCCTTGACCGTGGCGGCCCGGTGCTCGGGTGTGTCGGTGAGGGTGACGGTCTTGCCGTCGTCGGAGAGCACTTGCCCTCCCGCGCTCTGCAGCAGGGTGTTGAACCACACCACCAGACCCTCGTACTGCTTGGCCTGCACGGCGATCCAGCTGGGCCCGCCCTCGTTGTGCAGCCGGGTGGCCTCGGCCACCATGCCATCCCAGGTGGGCGGCGGACCGCTCATCAAATCAGCGCGGTACCAAAGCAATTGGGTATTGGTGGTGATCGGCGCGGCGTAGAGCTTGTCCTGCCAGCGAGCGGTGGCCAGCGGGCCCGGCAGGGTGTTCTCGGTGGCGTCGGCCTCGGCCTGGCCCGCCGGGTCGTCCGATAACGGCAACGCCCAACCGGCTTCCGCGAATTCGGCGGTCCACACCACGTCGAGCGCCATCACGTCGAGCGACTTGTCGTTGCCGGTGAGTCGGCGCGCCAGCTGCAAACGTTGGTCGTCGGCACCTTTGGGCAACGACACCTGCTTGATGGTGAACCGCCCGCCGAGTTGCTCGTTGCACCGTTTGGCGACCGCGGAGAACGTCGCCATCTCGTTTGCCGGGGTGTAGTAGTTGATGACGATCCCGTCATCCTTGGCACCACACGCCGTGACCACCGACCCAGCCGTGAGCGCGGCCAACACCGCAGCGCAGAGCCGTCGTGTGCGCACTTCGGCCTCCCGTCGGGATCCGGGCGGGAACCTCCCGCGGGCAAACCGTAGAGCTATTCAGACGTGATATGCAACCGTATCCTCGGCGGGTCGCCCACTCAGATCGTCAAGCGCGCCAGCAGATCCCGGCCCTGTTCGGCGCCGGCGGGCTCGCACAGCACGTCGTAGCGGCCGGCCACCAACTGCGTCGTCGAGCTGAAATCCCTTGTGCCCCTGGCGATTGCGTACGGGATGGCGGAGGTGATCAGGCCGAAGAACACGCCCGCGACGAGGCCGGTGACCAGCGCACCCCACGGACTCGGGCTGAAGAACCCGAGGATCAAGCCGATGAACAGGCCCAGCCACGCACCGGACAGCACGCCGCCACCGAGCACCTTCGGCCAGGTGAGCCGGCCCGTGACGCGCTCGACCTGCATCAGGTCGACACCGACGATCGTGACCTGCTCGACCGGAAATTGTTGATCGGAGAGGTAATCCACCGCCCGCTGAGCCTCGGCGTAGGTCGGGTAGGAACCGATGGGCCAGCCTTTGGGCGGGGTGGGCAGCGGCGCGGGTCCGCGGCCGCCGGGAGTGGCACCCGGTCTCTGGCCGGGCTGTAGGGGACCGCTCATCGTGAGTTCTCCTTCATCCGCATGGTGATGCCGCCTCCCAACCTATCGGTATTCGCCCGCGCGTATCGATGGTCGGCGACTCCGGACGCGCAGGGTTCATCCGCACCGCGAGGACCAGCGCATACGCTACGTTTAGGGCATGAGCGAACCGGGCCAGGAGTCAGGCGCGACATCATCGTCGGGGCCATCTGAGACATCGTCGGAATCGGGCTCGGGGACCGAGCCGCAGTCGGGCGCCTACGAGGCCCCGCCGATCGAGCAGACCTCCGAACCGGGGCAGTCGTCGCAAGGTCAGGAGTACCCGGGTTACAACCAACCGCCCGGCTACGCGGCGCCGACGGGCTACCCGCCGCCGAGCTACCAGCAACCGGACTATGGCCAGCCCGGGCCGCAGCCGAGCTATCCACAGCCGGGCTACCCGCCGCAGGACTTCCAGCCGGGTGGTTACCCGCCGCCCTCCGGCTACCCGCCACCGGGGGGCTACCCGCCTCCCATGTCCGATGTCGGCGGCTACCCGCCACCCACGTCCGATGTCGGCGGCTACCCGCCACCCACGTCCGATGTCGGCGGCTACCCGCCTCCGCCGCCCGGCTTCGGCGTGCCCGGCTACCCCGGCGCCCAATACGGCACCCCGCCCCCGCCTTATGGCACGCCACCGGGTTACCCGCCGGCGGGCTACGGCAGCCCCTACGACGGCGCTCCGTCATCGACCAACCCCCTGGCCATCGCATCGCTGGTCGCCTCGGCGATCGGCGTGCTGTGCGGGATCGGTTCGATCATCGGGATCGTGCTCGGCATCGTCGCTCTGAACCAGATCAAGCGGGACAACCAGGGCGGACACGGGCTGGCGATCGCGGGTATCGCGGTGGGAGCGGTGTCGCTGGTACTCAGCATGGTGCTCGCGATCACCATGTTCTCCCCGAACACATGACCGGTAACGGGCCCTACCCGCCGCCGTCGCCGGACCCGTTCGCGCCGGTCGACTATCCGACCGATCCTCGGCTGCCGCCGCCGGTCTACCCTTCGCCCTATCAACCCCAGCCCTATCAACCCCAGCCCTATCAGGCCGCACCCGGGTATCCGCCCGCCGGCTACCCGTATCCCGGGTATGACCCGTATCGGCAGAAGCCGCTCGGCACCAACGGCAAGGCGATCGCCGCGCTGATAACCGCGGTCGGTGGATTGGTGTTCTGCGGGCTGCCATCGGTCGTCGGATTGGTCCTCGGGGTGATCGCCATGCGTGAAACCCGCCGCACCGGCCAGGACGGGTTCGGCCTGGCGCTGGCCGGCACGATCATCGGCGGCCTGGCCACCGCCGGCCTGGTGCTCTACGCATTGCTGTGGGTGGGCATCATCGCCAGCGGCTGGTCTTACGCTCCGTAGGAGCGCATCGGGAGAAGCTCCGTAGGAGCGCATCGGGAGAAGCGCCGTAGGAGCGCATCGACGGGTGCCGTGGGCGCCTTACCCCTCTTGCCGGAACGGCCCCGTTGTCCGCGTCATCCCCGCGGCCCGGCCCTTCCCGGCGATCACCAGCGCCATCTTGCGGCTGGCCTCGTCGATCATCTCGTCACCGAGCATCACCGCGCCACGCGCTCCGCCGGCCCGCGAGGTGTGCCATTCGTAGGCCTCCAAGATCAGCTCGGCGTGGTCGTAATCGTCCTGCCGAGGGCTGAACACCTCGTTGCCCGCGGCGATCTGATCGGGGTGCAGCACCCACTTGCCGTCGTACCCGAGTGCGGCGACCCGGCCCGCAACCCGGCGGAACGCGTCGGTGTCCCGCACCTTCAGATACGGGCCGTCGATGGCGTTGATGCCGTGCGCGCGGGCGGCCACCAGGATCGTCATCAGCACGTGGTGGTGTGCGTCGCCGACGTCGTACCCCTCGGGCTGTTCCCCCACCACGAGCGTGCGCATGTTGAGGCTGGCCATCATGTCGGCCGGCCCGAGGACCAGCGCCTGCACCCGAGGCGCGGCGGCGATCTCGTTCACATGGGTCAGCCCGGCGGCATTCTCGATCTGTGCCTCGATGCCGATGCGGCCCACGGGAAGTCCATGGGTGAGCTCCAACTGGGTCAGCAGCAGATCCAGGGCCCGCACATGAGCGGCGTCGGTCACCTTGGGCAGCACCACGATGTCGAGATGCGCGCCGGCGGCGCCCACCACCTCGATGATGTCGGCATGCGTCCACGGCGTGGTCCAGTCGTTCACCCGCACGCCGCGCAACTGTCCGGCCCAGCCGGGCTCGGCCAGCGCCCGGGCCACCCTGGAGCGAGCGGCCGCCTTGGCCTCGGGCGCGACCGCGTCCTCGAGGTCGAGGAACACCTGGTCGGCGGCCAGCGTCTTGGCCTTCTGAATCATCTTGTCGCTACTGCCCGGAACCGAGAGGCATGTTCGGCGGGGGCGATACAGGTTGTCCACACTGCCAGTCTCTACGCTTGCGGTCATGGTGGCGGTCAACCGGGTCTATGCGGCCCGACTTGCGGGGATGGTGGTGCTCGGCCCGGACGGCGAGTCCATCGGCCGTGTGCGTGATGTGGTGGTGAGCATCAGCGTCGTCCGTCAACAACCCCGGGTTCTCGGTCTGGTTGTCGAACTGCTCACCCGCAGAAGGATTTTCGTTCCCATTCTGCGGGTCACCGCGATCGAACCGAACGCCGTGACACTCACCACGGCCAACGTGTCGCTGCGCCGGTTCGCCCAACGACCCGGCGAGGTGCTGGTGCTGGGTCAGGTGCTGGACACCCGGGTGCGGGTCCATGACCCGGAACTCGAAATGCTCAGCGGCACCGATGTCGTCGTGGTCGATCTCGGGATCGAACAAGTGCGCTCGCGGGACTGGATGGTGACCAAGGTCGCGGTGCGCAACCACCGCAGGCTCGGCCGCCGCACCACCCTGCACATCGTCGACTGGCAGAACGTCAGCGGCCTCACCCCGTCGGCATTGAACCTGCCGGGCCAGGGCGTGGCCCAGCTGTTGGCGCAGTTCGAGGGACAGCGACCCATCGAGGTCGCCGACGCCATCCGCGACCTGCCTGCCAAGCGCCGCTTCGAGGTGGTCAGCGCCCTGGCCGACGAGCGCCTCGCCGATATCCTGCAGGAGCTGCCCGAAAGCGAGCAGGCCGATCTGCTCGAACAGCTCGACACCGAACGCGCCGCCGACGTGCTCGAGGAGATGGATCCCGACGACGCGGCCGACCTGCTCGGTGAGCTCGACGCCAAACGCGCCGAGATCCTGCTGGCCCGGATGGACCCGGAGGACTCCGAGCCGGTCCGTCGCCTCCTGCAGCACTCTCCCGACACCGCGGGCGGTCTGATGACCTCGGACCCGGTGGTGCTGGCCCCCGACACCACGGTGGCCGGGGCGCTGGCCAGGCTCCGCGATCCCGACCTCACCCCTGCGCTGGCCTCCCTGGCGTTCGTCGTGCGGCCGCCGACGGCGACACCGACGGGCCGCTACCTGGGCTGCGTACACCTGCAGCGCCTACTGCGGGAACCACCGGCCACGCTGGTCAGCGGCATCGTCGACAAGAATCTCCCCAGTCTCACGCCGGAATCGTCGCTGGCCGCCGTGACGCGGTACTTCGCCGCCTACAACCTGGTGTGCGGGCCGGTGGTCGACGAGGAGAGCCACCTGCTGGGGGCGGTGTCGGTGGACGACGTGCTCGACCACCTGCTGCCGCACGATTGGCGCGTCAGCGCCGAGGAGCCTGAGTTGGGGGCCACCCCGTGAGCGAACGCATCGACACCCCGCAGGTGTCGCGGTGGCGGCTGGCTCCACGCATCGACATCGAGGCCGTCGGGCAGTACAGCGAGTCGCTGGCCAGGTTCCTGGGTACCGGCCGCTACCTGGCGATGCAGACGGTTTTCGTCGTCGTGTGGATCTGCCTGAACCTGTTCGCCGTCGGGCTGCAGTGGGACCCCTACCCGTTCATCCTGCTCAACCTGGCCTTCTCGACCCAGGCCGCGTACGCCGCGCCGCTGATCCTGCTGGCCCAGAACCGGCAGGAGAACCGGGACCGGGTGGCCCTGGAAGAGGACCGCCGGCGCGCCGAACAGACCAAGGCTGATACCGAGTTCCTGGCCCGGGAGCTGGCGGCGCTGCGGTTGGCGGTGGGCGAGGTAGCCACCCGCGACTACCTGCGCCACGAATTGGAGGACCTGCGCGACATGCTCGTCGAGCTGGTCCCGCCGAAAGGCAAGAAGAAGAGCAAACACGCGCCGGTGGCGGCCGAGACCGACAACACCGAGGCCGACGAGATCGTTTCGGACGGCACTAGCTGACCATTGCCGCACCACAGCGATCACCGAATAGGTATGGTGACTTGGTTCACAACCAGTCGGGTACCGCATAACTAGGACGGTTGAGTGGTCAAAGGGGGAGGCGCCGCCCTCGCCGCAGCGCGGCGCCGAGCAGGCCGAGCGGTCAGCAAGCCCGTGTTCGGTATCGCGGTGCTCACACCGATCGTGCTCGCCGTCAGCGTGGGTGCCTCGGCACCGTCCATCAAGCCGGTGCGCGACACCACGGTCACCACGCTGGCCGCCGTCGGGCCCGTGGCCCCCGACGATTCCGGACCATCGATCGTCGCGGCATTCAAGACACCGCGCCCGTTCCACATCGCGGGCGCGGCCTTGTCGGCTCCCCCGCCGTCGGTCGTCATCAATTCCCCCGGCAGCCTTCGCATTCCGAGCATCGCCCTGAACGCCTACCGCAACGCCGAGCGGATGATGGCGGCCGCGGCGCCGAACTGCGGGATGAGTTGGAACATCCTGGCCGGCATCGGGCGGATCGAGTCCATGCACGCCAACGGCGGCTCGACCGACACCAACGGCACCGCGGTGCGGCCGATCTACGGTCCCGCACTGGACGGCACGCTACCCGGCAACGAGATCATCGTGCAGAGCCGCAGCAACGACCGCATCACCTTTGCGCGCGCCATGGGCCCCATGCAGTTCCTGCCGGGCACCTGGTCGCGCTATGCCTCCGACGGCAACGGCGACGGCAAAGCCGATGTGCAGAACGTGTTCGACGCGACCCTGGCCGCGGCCCGCTACCTGTGCAGCGGTGGTTTGAACATGCGCGATCCGAACCAGGTGATGACGGCGATCCTGCGGTACAACAACTCGGTCGCCTACGCGCAGAACGTGCTCGGCTGGGCGCGCGCCTACGCCACCGGTGTGGTGCCGGTGAACCTGCCGCCCATCACCGGTCCGATTCCGCCGCTGGGCGATGCGCACCTGGACGCCAACCCCGAAGGCATCGGTCCCGGGCTCCCGCTCAACGCCATCGGCCTGCCCGCCGGGGACCCGTTGGCGCTCACCCCGATCTTCGATGTGGGCCGCACCGACGTCGCCAGCCAGCTGCCCACCGCGCCCGGGCCCGGTGCCGTGGCACCGCAACAGAACTGCGCGGTGTTCTGCATCGGTCAGAACGTCCCCGAGCCGGTGCCGGCACCGCCGGCCGCCCCACCCCCGTTCTTCAACCCGTTCGCGCCGCCGCCGCCCGAGGCCGCGCCCGCGCCGGTTCCCGCGGAGCCGCCGGCACCCGTCGTACCGATCGCGCCGCCGCCGGTATTCAACCCGTTCGCCCCGCCCCCGCCGCCTGCGCCCGCGCCGGCACCGGTCCCGGCTCCGCTGGGTCCCCCGCCCGGCCCCGCGGCCTGAGCGTCAAGACGAGCCCCGCGGCCTGAGCGTCAAGACCCGCCCCGCGGCCTGACCCGGTCCGGAGGTCCCCGTTACTCGGCCTACACTCGCGGATGATGTCTGCGACGAATAAGGACCTGGCCGCGGCGGTCCGCTCTGCGTTGAGCAAGGTGATCGACCCCGAACTGCGCCGTCCGATCACCGAGGTCGGCATGGTCAAGAACGTCACGATCGACGGTGACGCCGGCGTGCACGTCGAGGTGTACCTGACCACCTCGGCCTGCCCGAAGAAGAACGAGATCGTCGACCGGGTGACCGCGGCGGTGACCGACGTGCCGGGCACCGGGGCGGTCAAGGTCAGCCTCGACGTCATGAACGACGAGCAACGCGCCGAGCTGCGCAAGCTGTTGCGCGGCGATTCCCGAGAGCCCGTCATCCCCTTCGCCCAGCCCAATTCGCTGACCAGGGTGTACGCGGTGGCGTCCGGTAAGGGTGGCGTCGGCAAGTCCAGTGTGACGGTGAACCTGGCCGCCGCGCTGGCCGCCCGCGGTCTGTCGGTGGGGCTGCTCGACGCCGATATCTACGGCCATTCGGTGCCCCGCATGATGGGCGTGACCGACCGCCCCACCCAGGTCGATTCGATGATCCTGCCGCCGGTCGCGCACGAGGTGAAGGTCATCTCGATCGCGATGTTCACCCAGGGCAACACCCCGGTGGTGTGGCGCGGACCGATGCTGCACCGCGCGCTGCAGCAGTTCCTCGCCGACGTGTACTGGGGCGACCTGGACGTGCTGCTGCTGGACCTGCCGCCGGGCACCGGCGATATCGCGATCTCGGTGTCACAGCTGATCCCGGGTGCGGAGATCCTGGTGGTCACCACCCCGCAATCGGCGGCCGCCGAGGTCGCCGAACGAGCCGGCGCGATCGCCCTGCAGACCCGACAGCGCATCGTCGGCGTGGTGGAGAACATGGCCGGCCTGACCCTGCCCGACGGCACGGTCATGCAGATCTTCGGTGAGGGCGGCGGCCGTCAGGTCGCCGAATCGCTGACCCGCTCGGTGGGTGCCGACGTGCCGCTGCTGGGCCAGGTCCCGCTGGACCCGGCGCTGGTGGATGCCGGTGACACCGGGGTGCCGCTGGTGCTCTCGGCGCCGGATTCGGCGGCCGGGAAGGAACTGCGCAAGATCGCCGACTCGCTCGGTGCGCGCAAGCGCGGGCTGGCGGGGATGTCGCTGGGGCTGGACCCCGCGGGCCGCTAGGTCGCGTCGCTGTCGAACTTGGTGACACCCGGCTCGGCCGGCGGTGTTTCCGGCGCGGGCACCGGCTTGGGCCCGTCGGGCGACACCGGCTTGGTGGGCGCGTCGAAATTGCCCGTCAGGAACGAATCGTCACCGTCGAGCAGGTGTTTGGTGAGCGCCGCGCGCGGTGTCATGCCGCGCAGCTTCTGCAGCTCGGACAGCGGTTCGCGCAGATCGTCGAACTCCGGCCCGAGATCCTGCCGCAGCTGACTGGTCGCCCCGCTCAGGTATTCGCGGGCCTGGCGCAGTGTGCCCGCCGCCCAGCGGATGGCACCGGGCAGCCGCTCGGGTCCCAGGATCACCAAACCGGCGATTACCAGGATGAGCATCTCGCCCCAGCCCACGTTCGCGAACACGGGTTTAGGTGGGGTTGTCGCCGGTGGGGGTGACCATCAGCGTCACGTGCCGGCCGTCACGGACCACCTCGATCGGGGCCTCCTGCCCGATCTTGAGCTGGCGCACCGCGACGACGAACTCGTCGGCGTCGGCCACATTGCGGCCACCGACCTTGACCACCACGTCGTTCTCCAGGATGCCGGCCTTCTCGGCGGGGCCCCCGGCCTTGACGTTGGCCACCTGTGCGCCCGAGGCGACGTCGTTGCTCACCGACCGGGCACTCAGGCCCAGCGTCGGGTGCGAGATCTTGCCGGCCTCGATGAGCGCCTGCACGACGTCCTTGACCTCGTTGACCGGGATCGCGAAGCCCAGGCCGCTGGCGCTGTCGGACAGCGACTTACCGGCCGTGTTGATGCCGATCACCTCGGAGTTCATGTTGATCAGCGGGCCGCCGGAGTTGCCGTGGTTGATCGACGCGTCGGTCTGCACGCCGTCGATGACGGTGTCGGTGTCCGAGCCCTCGCCCGAGAGCGGGACGGGCCGGTGCAGGGCGCTGATGATGCCCTGGGTGACGGTGCTGCGCAGGCCCAGCGGGGCACCGGCGGCGATCACTTCTTCGCCGACGGTGAGCTTGTCCGAGTCGCCCATCCGCGCAACGGTCAGATTGTCGACGTTGTCGACCTTGAGCACGGCCAGGTCGGTCTTGGGATCGCGGCCGACGAGGTTGGCCGGCACTTCCTTGCCGTCGTTGAAGACGACGGAGATCTTGAACTTGCTCGGGTTGGTCGCCGCTTCGGAGATCACGTGGTTGTTGGTGACGATATAGCCACGCCCGTCGACCACCACACCGGAGCCCTGCGAGCCCTCCTGGTCGCTGACCGCCTCGATGGTGACCACCGAATCAGCCACGGCAGCGGCCACTTTCGCGAACCGCCCGGGCGGGTTCTGCGGGTTGTCGCTGGTTTCCAAGGTGACCTTGGAGGTGGTGAACGCCTCGACCACCTCGGCGGTCTTGCGGCCCACCCAGCCACCGGCGAAACCGATGACCAGCGCGACGATGGCCAGGATGGCCAGCGCCACGAAGGACACCCGCCCACCGAACAGCACATCGCGCACCCCGAGCTTGCCCTGCGGGGCCGTGACGACGGTGGGCCCGGCGGGCGTCACCGCGGGCGCACCGAGGGCCGCCCCGGCCGCGGGATCGCGCCATGGGTCGGCCGCCATGTCGGGGCCGTCACCATCGCGTTCGGCGTCCAATGCGCCGGCGTCGGCGGGATGACGCTGCAGCGAGTCGACACCGGGATAGGGCCGGCCGAACGCCTCGGCCAGCACCGGGTCGGGCGCCTGGTCCCTGGGGGTGTACTCGCCCTGGTCCTGGTACTGGTCCGCGGCCAGGAAGGAGCCGTCGAAACCGGCGGGCCGGCCGAACGCGCGCTGCGCCGCCGGGTCCACCGGGGGACGCGAGACCGGGCGCGGTGCCAGCCGGGGCCGGTCGCCGGAGGGGTCCTGATTGGTCACCCGTGCATCACTTTCCACTCCGGCGCGCCCGAGGGGGCGCGCACAGCTGTCTGTCTCATCAAATCTACCGGCGCTTGCGGCGGGGCCGTACCGGCTCGTCAGCGAACTCCTCGGCCGTCTCGTCGACCGTCGCTTCCCTCGGATTCTCATCCGGGATCTGCGATAACAGGCCGAGGAGTGAGGTCGGTATGGAGATCGGGCAGGAGTCCCGCAAGGCGGAGCGGGCCTGGCGCTGGGCCTCCACCTCGGCGGCGCACGTCGGGCACAGCGACAGATGATGACCGGCCCGCAGGTGCGCCGTCATCCGCAGCTCACCGTCGACGAACGCGGCGATGGCTTCGGTGGAGAGGTGTTCGGTGGAGCGGAACCGGCGTGGGCCCACCGGCTCGCTGCTCTGCGAGGCGAACTGAGTGGGCAACCAGGAGAAGGCGCGCCGGAACACGTCCCCGGGGTCGACCATCACCCAGCTCCTCTCTGGCCACAACGCATCGCGCACACTCTGTTCTTTTGAATGTAGCGCGGGAAGCTGTGCCCCACACCTGCGACGCTCAGGCGGACGTCGGCAGGGTATCGGAGTGCTTGGCCAAATGTTCGCGCAGCGCCTGGCGTCCACGGTGAATGCGGCTACGCACGGTGCCGAGCTTGACGCCCAGGGTGGCACCGATCTCCTCGTAGGACAGACCTTCGATATCGCAGAGGACGACGGCCGCACGGAACTCCGGCGGCAGCGAGTCCAGGGCCGCCTGCAGGTCCGGGCCCAGGCGCGAATCGTGGAAGATCTGCTCGGGGTTCGGGTCCTCGGCCGGCACCCGGTCGTAGTCCTCGGGCAGCGCCTCCATACGGATGCGGGTGCGCCGGCGGACCATGTCCAGGAACAGGTTCGTGGTGATGCGGTGCAGCCAGCCCTCGAAGGTGCCGGCCTGGTAGTTGTGCACCGAGCGGAACACCCTGATGAACGTTTCCTGGGTCAGGTCCTCGGCGTCCTGCTGGTTACCCGACAGGCGGTAGGCCAGCCGATACACGCGGTCGGCGTGCTGGCGGACGAGCTCGTCCCACGACGGCATGGCGGCTTTGTCACCGGTAGCGTCGAATACGGCCGTCCCGGTCAGTTCGTCCGAGGGCTCCACCCAATCGCCGTCCGTGTACTGCTCCAGGTGCGGCATCGAGACCGGTGTGGCCAGGCGCGTGGTGGTGTTCGTCAGATCCTCCGTGTCGCTGTGGCAGCCGTCCGTCTCCGGCGACTGCTCGGTGCCTTGTGGAACGCGACCATAGAAATCGCTATTCCCCGGGTGCCAGCTTCCGCCGATGTTCATGCCCAGTACGTTCGCCGATGGCGATAAGGCAGACATAGAAGAAAACTGAACAATTCCTGAGAAAGCGTTTTACCCCATAATCGACCAGCCAAAACCAGATCGAAAGTGGATGTGATCCTGATTCCACGGGCGGGCGTGTCGGCGCGCAAGCCGGTCGCCCTTGGCTTTACGCTGCGGGCATGACCAGCACCGACGACGCCGCCCAGCGTGCCCAGGCGATCGTCGCCCATGCCGAGGGCTCGATCACCGAGGACGACGTCACCGCTGCGGCCCGGGAACGCGCCGTGGACAGCGGCGCCGGTGCCGTCACCCCGGCCGTGGGCGCGCTGCTGAGCGTGCTGGCCCGGTTGACCGGAGCAAAGGCCGTCGTCGAGGTGGGCACCGGCGCCGGGGTCAGCGGCCTGTGGCTGCTCGCCGGGATGCGCGAGGACGGCGTGCTGACGACGATCGATATCGAGCCGGAATACCAGCGGTTGGCCAAGCAGGCGTTCGTCGAGGCCGGGGTGGGGCCGTCGCGCACCCGGCTGATCGCCGGCCGCGCTCAGGAAGTGCTGACCCGGCTGGCCGACGAGTCCTATGACCTGGTGTTCATCGATGCGGCGCCGACGGATCAGCCGGCCTATGTGGCCGAGGCCGTCCGGTTGCTGCGCCCCGGCGGCGCGGTCGTGGTGCACCGTGCCGCACTCGGTGGCCGCGCCGGGGATGCGTCGGCCAGCGATCCCGAGGTGAGTGCCGTGCGCGAAGCTGCCCGCCTGATCGCCGAGGACGAGCGGTTCACCCCGGTGCTGGTGCCACTGGGTGACGGGCTGCTGGCCGCCGCCCGCGACTAACCTTCTATCCGCGAGCAGACGCGTGGGGCCCCTATTTCGGGGTGTTCCGGGGCCCTTGGCGTCTGTTCGTCGAGTTATCCACAGGCCTCAGCCGTCGGCGCTACCCGCTGTAGCCGATCGCGGCCACGATCCTCGGTGTGGATTGGCGTGACGTGTTCGCGGACACCGAGGTGCTCGGTACCCGCGAGTTGCTCGCAACCATGACCCGTAAACAATTGCGGGGTCGGGTCGAACGCGGAGAACTCATTCGCGTGCAGCGCGGCGTGTACGCGATCAGGCCGCCGGACGCGATCACCCGACTCGAGGCGCTCGACCTGCGGACGGGCGTGCGCATCGTGGCGTGCCTGAATACGGCGGCCGATCTCTACGGCTTCAATACCGAACCCGACACCCGCCTGCACATCCTCGACCCGGGCCGTCGGCTTCGGCCGACTCCGGATGTGATGGTGCATCAGCGGCTCGGCGCACCGCTGCGCAAGGTCGGCCATCGACTGGCGACGACACCCGCGTGGACGGCGGTCGAGTTGGCGCGTTCGGTGCGACGACCGCGCGCGCTGGCCGTCCTCGACGCCGCGTTGCGCACACGGTCCACCACGGTCGCCGAGCTCTCGCACGCCGTCGGCGAGCAGAAGGGCCGCCGCGGGATCGTCAACGTCCGCGAGGTGCTGCAGTACGCCGACGCCAGGGCGGAGTCCCCGATGGAGAGCGAGACGCGGCTGGTCTTCATCGACGGCGGATTGCCGATGCCCGAGTTGCAGTACGAGATCGTCGACCTCCAGGGTCGCCTGTGGCGCGTCGACTTTGCGTGGCCGGAAGCCATGCTGGTCGCCGAGTACGAGAGCATGGAATGGCACGCGACACCTGAGGCGTTGCGCCACGACCGGATGAAAGTGGCCCGACTGCAGGAGTGTGGGTGGACGACCATCCCGTTGGTCGTCGACGACGTCCGTCGTCACCCCGTCGAGTTGGTGGCGCGCATCTCTGGTCGCCTCCTGGGTTTGGCCGGCTGAGCAGACACATATGGCCCTCGCGGACCGGCAAATTGGGGCCCTTTGCGTCTGCTCGCGAGAGAAACCCTTGACGGCGGACTAAACGCGCGTTTAACGTACTGAACATGCGTTCAGCCGACGATCTGACGGCAGTGGCCCGGATCCGCGACGCCGCGATCGAACAGTTCGGTCAGCACGGCTTCGGCACCAGCGTGCGGGCCATTGCCGCCGCCGCCGGCGTGAGCCCCGGGCTGGTGATCCACCACTTCGGCTCCAAGGACAAGCTGCGCCGGGCGTGCGACGAGTACATCGCGGAACTGATCCTGGAGGCCAAGAGCGAGTCCATCCAGAGCACCGACCCGGCCAGCTGGTTCGCCCAGTTGGCCGAGATCGAATCCTTCGCGCCAGCGATGGCCTACCTGGTGCGTTCCATGCAGACCGGCGGCGAGCTGTCGAACACGTTGTGGCGCAAGATGATCGACAACGTCGAGCAGTACATCGAGGAGGGCGTTCGAGCCGGCACCGTCAAACCGAGCCGAAACCCCAAGGCGCGCGCGCGATTCCTGGCCATGGCCGGCGGCGGCGCTTTCCTGATGTATCTGCAACTGCACGACAACCCCACCGACCTGCGCGCGGTGCTGCACGACTACGCCCAGGAGATGGTGCTGCCCGCCCTCGAGGTCTACACCCACGGCCTGCTCACCGACTCCACCATGTACGACGCGTTCGCCGCCCACGACGACCAGGGACTGCCCATCGTCACCTCTGTGGAAGGGAACAACTGATGACGCAGAACGCCATCGAAATACGAGGACTGGTCAAGAACTTCGGCGCGGCGCGCGCCCTGGACGGGCTGGATCTCACCGTCGCGCACGGCGAGGTGCACGGCTTCCTGGGGCCGAACGGCGCAGGCAAGTCCACCACCATTCGCGTCTTGCTCGGGTTGGTGCGCGCCGACGCCGGCACGGTCCGCCTGCTCGGTGGCGACCCGTGGTCCGATGCCGTCGAACTGCACCGCGATATCGCCTACGTACCCGGTGATGTCACCCTGTGGCCGTCGCTGACCGGCGGCGAGACCATCGACCTGCTGGCGCGGATGCGCGGCGGTATCGACGACCGCCGGCGTGCCGAGCTGATCGAGCGATTCGCCCTCGACCCGTCCAAGAAGGCCAGGACCTACTCGAAGGGCAACCGGCAGAAGGTCTCCTTGATCTCCGCGTTCGCCTCACACGCCAGACTGTTGCTGCTGGACGAACCGAGCACCGGCTTGGACCCGTTGATGGAGAATATCTTTCAGCAATGCGTGCGTGAGGCGAACGGTCGCGGCACCACCGTGTTGCTGTCCAGTCACATCCTCGCCGAAACGGAGGCGCTCTGTAACCGGCTGACCATCATCCGCGCCGGGCGCACCGTCGAAACCGGAACCCTGGATTCGATGCGACACCTGTCCCGGACCTCGATCACCGCCGAGATGCTGCGCCACCCCGGCGATCTCAGCCTCATCCCGGGTGTGGAGGATGTCAGTCTGGACGGCAGCACGCTGCGTGCCCAGGTCGACAGCGAAAGCCTCGGCCGGGTGATCAAGGTGCTCGGCGACGCCGGGGTGCGCAGCCTGGTCAGTCAGCCACCCACCTTGGAGGACCTGTTCCTACGGCATTACGACGTGGTGCACTCATGACCCTGCTGGACCGGCCCGCACTGCGCGGCTCCAGTTTCACCGGAACCGAAAGCCTGCTGCGCCTTTACCTGCGCCGTGACCGCGTGGTGCTCCCGCTGTGGGTGCTGCTGCTGTCGATACCGGTGTCGACGGTGTACGTCGGCAGTACCGAGGCGGTGTATCCCACCGCGGCCGACCGGGCCGCCTTCGCCGCCACCATCATGGCCAGCCCGGCCCAGCGTGCGCTGTACGGCAACATCTACAACGAGTCCGTCGGCGCCGTCGGCGTGTGGAAGGCCGGGATGTTCCACCTGCTCATCGCGGTGGCCGTCATCCTCACCGTCATCCGGCACACCCGCGGCGACGAGGAATCCGGCCGCACGGAACTGCTCGACTCCACTGCCGTCGGCCGATACGCCGGGCTGACGGCCACCCTGGTGCTCACCGGTGCCGCATCGGTGCTGACCGGTCTGCTGAGCACCGCCGGCCTGCTGACCCTGGACATCCCGCCGAGCGGGTCCATCGCCTTCGGCATTGCGCTGGCCGCCTCCGGCCTGGTGTTCACGGCGGTGGCCGCGGTCACCGCGCAGTTGTCGTCGAGTGCCCGATTCGCCCGTGGCGCAGCATTTTCCGCACTCGGCGCGGCGTTCACCCTGCGGGCAGTCGGGGATGCCTCCAGCGCCGAGGGCGGCCTGTTGAGTTGGCTGTCCCCGCTGGGTTGGTCGTTGCAGGTGCGCCCGTTCGCCGGGGACCGCTGGTGGGTGCTGCTGCTGCATCTGGCGCTCACCGCGACGCTGACCGCCCTGGCCTACCGGTTGTTGGCCCGCCGCGACGTGGGCGCCGGATTGTTCGCCGAACGGCCGGGCGCCCCGGTCGCCGCGCCGAGCCTCAGCGGCCCGTTCGGTCTGGCTCGGCGACTGGACCGAGGCGCGTTGCTGCTGTGGACCGTCGGGCTGTGCCTGTACGGCTTGGTGATCGGCAGCGTGGTGCACGGGATCGCCGGCGAGGTCGGTAACAGTGCGGTGGCACGCGATGTGGTGGTGCGGTTGGGTGGCAGCGCCGCCATGGAAGAGGCGTTCGTGGCGGTGGCGTTCACCATGCTGGCGATGATCGCCTCGGCGTTCGCCATCTCCCTCACCCTGCGGCTGCACCAGGAGGAGTCCGAACAGCGCGCCGAGACCGTATTGTCCGGATCGGTGAGCCGGACCCGTTGGATGGCAGGCCATCTGGTGTTCGCGGTGGCCGGATCTGCGGCCGCACTACTGATCGCCGGCGTGGTGGCGGGACTGACCTACGGGGCGGCGGCCGGCGATATCGGCGGCAAACTGGCGACCGTAGTGAGCGCCGCGGCGGTGCAGCTGCCCGCGGTGTGGCTGCTGGTGGCCGTCACGGTGGCGATCTTCGGGCTCGCACCGCGTTTCACGCCGCTGGCGTGGGGCGTGTTGGTCGGCTTCATCGCGCTCTTCCTGCTGGGCTCGCTGTCGGGTTTCCCGCAGTTGCTGCTGGATCTGGAGCCCTTCGCCCACGTCCCGCACCCCGGTGCCCTCACCGCCACACCCCTGTTGTGGCTGTTGGTTATCGACGTGGCGCTCAGCGCCGTCGGCGTCGCCGCGTTCCGCCGGAGGGATATCCGATGAAGCTCGCCATCCAGACCGTCGCGTCCGGGCTGTCCGGGGTGCTGTTCTTCGGGGTGCTGTTGTTTCTGCCCGCGGGCACGCTGAATTATTGGCAGGCTTGGGTTTTCATCGCCGTCTTTCTGACCGCCACCCTGGGACCCAGTCTCTACCTCGCGGTGAAGAACCCGGCGACCCTGGCCCGGCGGATGCACGGCGGACCCACCGCCGAGACCCGGCCGCTGCAGAAGGTGATCATCACGGCGACGTTCGCCTCCGTGGTGGCGCTGACGGTGGTGAGCGCGCTGGATCACCGGTTCGGCTGGTCGCACGTCCCGACCGCGGTGGTCGTTCTGGGCGACGTGCTGGTGGTGCTCGGCCTGGTGCTGGCACAGGCGGTGATCCTGCAGAACAACTACGCCGGGGCCAGTATCCAGGTCGAGGACGAGCAACCGCTGGTCTCCACGGGCCTGTACGCCGTTGTCCGTCATCCGATGTACTCCGGTGCGCTGATCACGATGTTCGGTATGCCGCTGGCGCTGGACTCCTACTGGGGTCTGCTCGTCGCCCTGCTGGCCGTGCCAGTCTTGGTGCTGCGGATCCTCGACGAGGAGTCGCTGCTGCGGACCGAACTGGCCGGCTACGACGAATACACCCGGACGATTCGCTATCGCATCGTGCCCTACGTCTGGTGACATAGAGCCCGATCTAGGATCAGGCCATGCCCAGCCCGAGCGCGACGCCCTGCCCTGGGGGCGGCAAGAAGTGGACGGTCGACAAGACCGGCCGACCGGTCTGCCCGCGCTGCCGGCGGGCCCTGAGTACCCTGGCGGGCCGGGGGCGCACTCCGCGCGACACCCCGATCGTCCCGCCGCACGACCGGCCGCGTAGCGACGACCACAAGCAGCGACGCGGCTGAGCCGTCACGCCGTGTGGTGACGACGGGGTTGGCCGCCCCGGCGTTGAGCACCGCCGACGATGTCGTCAGTGTCGGGCTGCCGCCTAGATCCAGACGCCCTTGCCGACGGCCACCACTCCCCCGGCGCTGATCGAGAAGCGTTCCTGATCCTTTTCCAGGTCGACCCCGACCATCTCCCCGGGCCCGACGACGACGTTCTTGTCCAGGATTGCCCGGCGCACCACGGCGCCGCGCCCGATCCGCACGCCGGGCATCAGCACGCTGCCCTCGACGATGGCGCCGTCGTCGATGGCGACGTTGGACGACAGCACCGAATTGCGCACGGAGGCCGCGGAAATGATGCTGCCCGCGCCGACGACCGACTCCTGGGCGGAGCCGCCGTTGACGAACTTGGCCGGGGCCAGGTTCTCCGAGCCGCCGCGGATGGGCCACCGTTTGTTGTACAGGTTGAAAATCGGGTGCACCGACACCAGGTCCATGTGCGCGTCGTAGAACGCGTCGAGGGTGCCGACATCACGCCAGTACCCGTGGTCGCGCTCGGTGGCGCCGGGGACTTCGTTGTCGTTGAAGTCGTACACCGCAGCCATCCCGTCGGTCACCAGGCGCGGGATGATGTCACCGCCCATGTCGTGGTCGGAGTGGTCGTCCTCGGCGTCGGCACGGATGGCGTCGATGAGCACCTTGGTGGTGAAGATGTAGTTGCCCATCGAGACGAAGGTCTGCTCCGGGTCATCAGGCGTGCCGGGCGGGTTCGCCGGCTTCTCCACGAACGCCCGGATCCGGCCGGAGTCGTCGGCGTCGATGCAGCCGAAGGCCGAGGCCTCCGAACGCGGCACCCGGATGCCGGCCACGGTGGCGCCCGCACCGCTCTCGATGTGGAACTGCAGCATCTGCTCCGGGTCCATCCGGTAGATGTGGTCGGCACCGAACACCACGACGTAGTCGGGGTCCTCGTCGTAGATGAGATTCAGCGACTGCAGGATCGCATCCCCGGAGCCGGTGTACCAGCGTGGGCCCAGGCGCTGCTGGGCCGGGACCGGCGTGATGTATTCGCCGGCCAGACCCGACAGCCGCCAGTTCTGCGAGATGTGCCGGTCCAGCGAGTGCGATTTATATTGCGTGAGAACACAAATCCGCAGGAATCTGGCGTTGACCAGGTTGGAGAGCACGAAGTCGATCAGCCGGTAGGAACCGCCGAAAGGCACCGCCGGTTTGGCCCGGTCGGCCGTCAGCGGGTAGAGCCGTTTCCCTTCCCCGCCCGCCAGGACGATGCCCAGCACATGTGGCGCTTCCCTCATGGTGCCAACCTATCGGCGATACCGCACCAGGGCCAGCCAATCGGCCCTATTGGCGCATGTCGGTCAAGACATTTCGCTGCGGTGCCCGTCGTGCCATCCCGCGGGTTCGACCGCAACGGTGCGCGGCGAACCGCGGCCCACTACCGTGCACAGCATGCGCGTGGCGATGATGACACGGGAGTATCCGCCTGAGGTGTACGGCGGCGCCGGCGTGCACGTCACCGAACTGGTCACCCAACTCAGGCGGCTATGCGAGGTCGACGTGCACTGCATGGGCGCACCGCGGGACACCGCCATCGTGGCGCAGCCCGATCCGGCGCTCACCTCCGCCAACGCGGCGCTGTCCACCCTGTCGGCCGACCTGGTGATGGTGAACAACGCGGCGGATGCGACCGTCGTGCACTCACACACCTGGTACACGGGGATGGCCGGGCATCTGGCCGCGCTGCTGCACGGTGTCCCGCACGTGCTCACCGCCCACTCGTTGGAACCGCTGCGACCCTGGAAGGCCGAACAGCTCGGCGGCGGGTACCGCGTCTCGTCCTGGGTGGAGAAGACCGCGATCGAGGCCGCCGACGCGGTGATCGCCGTCAGTTCCGGGATGCGCGACGACGTGTTGAGCACGTATCCGGCGCTAGACCCCAGCCGGGTGCACGTGGTGCGCAACGGGATCGACACCACGGTGTGGTACCCCTCCCCGCCGGAACCGGGTGAGTCGGTGCTGACCGAGCTCGGGGTGGACTTGGGTAAGCCGATCGTGGCCTTCGTCGGCCGTATCACCCGCCAGAAAGGCGTCGCACATCTGGTTGCGGCGGCACACAAGTTCGATCCCGACGTGCAGCTGGTGTTGTGTGCGGGCGCACCGGACACCCCGGAGATCGCGGCGGAGATCAGTTCGGCGGTGCAGGAGCTGGCCCGGAGCCGGTCCGGCGTGTTCTGGGTGCGGGAGATGCTGCCCATCGGCAAGATCCGCGAAATCCTGTCGGCAGCATCGGTGTTCGTATGCCCGTCGGTGTACGAGCCGCTGGGCATCGTCAACCTCGAAGCGATGGCGTGCTCGACGGCCGTGGTGGCCTCGGATGTCGGCGGCATCCCCGAGGTGGTGGCCGACCACAGCACCGGCCTGCTGGTGCACTACGACGCCGCGGACACCGCGTTCTTCGAGCAGCGGCTCGCCGATGCGGTCAACACGCTGGTGGCCGACCCCGAGCGGGCGCGTCGCTACGGCGCGGCGGGTCGGCAGCGCTGCATCGACGAGTTCTCGTGGGCCCATATCGCCGAGCAGACCGTGGAGATCTACCGCAAGGTACAGCGCTGACCCCGAGGGGATCAGCGCTGTGGCGGGGTGGAACTAGCTGGTGACGCCCTTGAGCTCGTCGCCCAGTGCGGCAGCCTCGTCCGGGGTGAGTTCGACGACCAGTCGTCCCCCACCTTCCAGTGGTACTCGCATCACGATGCCGCGCCCCTCTTTGGTTGCTTCCAGTGGACCGTCACCGGTCCGGGGCTTCATCGCCGCCATCGTGTGCTCCCTCCGCGTGCGCCGGCCCGCGCCGGCGGACCCGTTCATGGCCGGTCTCACCGGCTCGAGATGGATAGTGAACTGACTCTATTGTTCCCTATCCGGAGCCTTCGGTGTGAAAAGACCCGGCGATGGCGCCTGACTGTGACCAGTTCAGGTCGCTGACGGCACCCAACACGAGGCGATGTGGTCGTCCACCATCCCGGTCGCCTGCATCAGTGCGTAGGCCGTCGTCGGCCCCACGAATCGGAACCCGCGACGCTTCAGTTCCTTCGCCATTGCCGTCGACTCGGCCGTGACCGCCGGCACCAAGGACATGTCGGCGGGCCGTTCGCGCCGCTCCGGCGCAAACGACCACAACAGGTCGGCAAACTCGACATCGAGGTCGGACACCGCCCGGGCGTTGGCGATGGTGGCGTCGATCTTGGCCCGGTTGCGCACGATGCCCTCGTCGGCCAGCAGGCGTTGCACATCCCGATCGGTGAAGCGGGCCACCTTGTCGACATCGAACCGTTTGAACGCCTTACGGAAGTTCTCCCGTTTGCGCAGGATCACCAGCCAGGACAGCCCGCTCTGGAAAGCCTCCAGGCTGACCCTCTCGAACAGTGCGGCCGAATCCCGTACCGGCTGCCCCCATTCGGTGTCGTGATACTCGCGGTAGAGCACCGAGTCGGGTTTGGAATCCATTGGGGCCCAACCGCACCGGATCAGACCGTCGTCCGTCACCAGCGCGCTCATGACTCCTCGGCGCGGGCATGCGCCGCCTCATGCTCGGCGGATTCGGGTTCCTCGGCAATCCCGTAGGCGGCACGCACCGCGGCCAATTCGCCACGCACCAGGTCCAGCTCGGCACCCAACCGGTCCAGCACCCAGTCGACCTCACTGGTCTTGTAGCCGCGGAAGGTCTGCGTCAGTTTGACCGCGTCCACGTCGGCGCCGGTGACCCCGGAGGCCGGGAGCACCGTCGCGGTGGTACCCCGCGGCAGCGGCGGCAGGGATTCGCCACGCCCGAACAGCACGCTGCCCACGGCAAACAAGACGATGCCGACCAGCACCAGCACGACCAAGTACAGCAGGATCAGGGTCACGCTTCGATAGTGCCTTACCCCACCGACAAGTGGCTCAGGGGCGCAGCGTGTTCATCGGCGGCCGGTCCTCCAGACACACCGACGAGGTCCGGGCGGTGTAGTCGTCACCGTCGGCGAAGAACTGCGTCAGCCCGACCCCGGAATCCGAGATACCGCAGCGCGACAACAAGGTCGCGATGACCTGCCGGCTCATCGCCGCGAGCTCGGTGAGCGGCCGGTTGCGGTGGGTGCGCACCCCCAGGTTCACCTGGGCGATGGCGTCCAGGCCCAGCTTGTCGTAGGTGTCGACGAGCAGGCCGATCTCCACCCCGTAGCCCGGCGCGAAGGGCACCGAGGTCAGCAGTTCGCGGGTCCCGGCATACTCGCCGCCCAGCGGTTGCAGCAGGCAGGTCAACTCAGGGCGCAGCGCGGCCAGCAGCGGCCGGGCGACCAGCTCGGTGACACGGCCACCGCCATTGGCGTCCTCGGCGCCGCTGACCTTCAGCGGACGCCGGTAGAAGCCCTTGACCAGATGCACCCCGTCGGTGGTGAGCAGCGGCCCGAGCAGCTTGGGCACGAACATCGGGTCGGGGTCGATCAGATCGGAGTCGACGAACGCGATGATGTCTCCGGTGGTCGCGGCCAGCGAGCGCCACAGCACCTCGCCCTTGCCCGGGCGCGGTTCGACCTCGGGCAGGGCGGTTTCGCGGCTGATCACCCGGGCGCCGGCGGCGACGGCGCGGAATTCGGTGTCGTCGGTGGACCCCGAATCCAGCACGATCAGCTCGTCTACCAGCCCGCCCAGTAGCGGCGCGATGGTCTCCACCACCGCGCCGACGGTCTCCTCCTCGTTCAGCGCCGGCAGCACGACGGAGACGGTGCGGCCCGCTTTCGCGGCCTCCAGCTCGGCGATCGTCCACATCGGTCGGCTCCAGCTGTGGTCAGTGAGCCATGAATGGCCGGTGATTCCGGTGGCCAGGTCAGGCGAGAGTGTCATGCCAGTCCCCTCACGGTCCGCGTCGGTGGACGCTCCCCTTGGATAGACGCGACCATTTCCAGTACGCGCCGTGTAGGTCCCACCTCGTGTACCCGGAACATCGCAGCTCCATCGGCGGCCGCCAGTGCGGTCGCTGCCAGGGTGCCTTCCAGGCGTTCAGTGAGGCCCACACCCAGAGTCTCCCCGACGAAATCCTTGTTACTCAGGGCCATCAGGACCGGCCATCCCGTATTAACAAGATCTTTTACATGGCGCAACAAACTAAGGCCGTGGTAAGTGTTTTTGCCGAAATCGTGGGTCGGATCGATCAAGATCGCGTCCCTGGACACCCCGACCTCGACCGCGTGTTCGGCCGCCGCGGTCACCTCGGCGATGACATCGTCGACCACGCCGCGTTCGGTGATGCCGTAGTTCACCCGGAATGGCCTGGTCCGCGGCACCGCGCCGCCGGTGTGGGAGCACACCAGCCCGGCGTTGAACGCCGCGGCCACCTCCGGCAAGCCCGGGTCGGCACCCGCCCAGGTGTCATTGATCAGGTCCGCGCCGGCCGCGCAGGCCTGCTTGGCCACGCTGGCCCGCCAGGTGTCGACGCTGATCAGCTGGTTCGGGTAGGCGTCGCGCAGCCATTCGATGAAGGGCACCACCCGGGCGATCTCCTCGTCGGCGTCGACGCTGCTGCCCGGACCAGCTTTGACCCCGCCGACATCGATGACGTCGGCACCGTCCGCGATGACGCGGTGCACGGCCTCTTTGGCCGCCTGGTCGGCGAAGGTGGCGCCGCGGTCATAGAAGGAGTCCGGGGTGCGGTTGACGATGGCCATGATCATCGCCCGGTCGACGGCGACCGGGCGGCCCAGAAACAATCTCCCGTCGCTTCGCTCGCCCCGCCACGTCGACTGCACGTCACCAGGCTAGCCTCGCGCGACTTCGGCGCGTTTTCGTCCGCACACAGAACGCCGGCGCGGGCGAAATCGCTACGACTTGGGCCGCTTGCCGTCCCGCACCTCGTCGGCGTAGCCGTCGTAGAACGGGACGTAGCCCTCGTCCCGGCCGGCCAGCACGTAGATCGGGTCCTCGACGTCGGGTCCGTAGCCCTGCTTGCGCAGCTCGCCCTTCTGACTCTTGAACGTCGACGTGTGTGCGAGTTCCGCGACCACCCGGACGAACAACGGCACCGCGTAGGTGGGCAGGTTTGCGTACGCGGCCTTGGCCAGTGCCCCGCCGTCGAACTCGGTACCGGGCTTGAGCTGCAGGGCGACCATTCCGGCCCGCCCCCCGCAGCCGGGCACCTCGACGCCGAACACCGTCGCCTCTTCGACCTGGTGGTCCGCCGAGATGGCGGCCTCCACCTGGGTGGTGGCGACGTTCTCGCCCTTCCAGCGGAAGGTATCGCCGAGCCGGTCGGCGAAGGCGGCATGCCCGAAGCCCTGCGAACGCATCAGGTCACCGGTGTTGAACCAAACGTCGCCGTCCTTGAACGCGTTGCGCACCAGTTTTTTCTCGCTGGCCGACTTGTCGGTGTAGCCGTCGAACGGCTGGAAGCTGGACACCTTGCTCAGCAGCAGGCCGGGCTGGCCGCGCTTGACCCGGCGCAACCGGCCGTCGGGGCCGCGGGCCGGCTCGCCGGTGTCCAGGTCGTATTCGACGAAGGCGACCGGGCTCGGGCAGATCCCGGTGGTCTTGTCGAGGTTGAACACGTTGACGAAGGCGGTGTTGCCCTCGCTGGCGGCGTAGAACTCGCACACCCGCGGGATACCGAACCGCTGCGTGAACTCGTCCCAGATGGCCGGGCGCAGCCCATTGCCGGCGATGACCCGCACCTTGTGCTGGCGGTCGGTCGGCTTGGGCGGCTGGTTGAGCAGATAACCGCAGATCTCGCCGATGTAGACGAAGGAGGTGGCGCCGTAGCGGATGACCTCGTCCCAGAATCGCGAGGCCGAGAACGACTTGCCAAGGGCCAGCGCGGCGCCGGCGTTGATGGCCGATCCGGTGGCCACCGTCAGCGCGTTGTTGTGGTAGAGCGGCAGGCAGCAGTAGAGGGTGTCGTTGCTGTTCAGGCGCAGTCCCAGCCCGCCGAAGCCGCCCAGCGCGCGCAGCCAGCGGTAGTGCGTCATGACGCTGGCCTTGGGCAGACCGGTGGTACCCGAGGTGAAGATGTAGAAGGCCTTGTCCTTGGCCAGCACGGCCGAGGTGACGGCCGGGTTGGTGGTCGGCGCGGTGAGCGCGAGCTGGCGCAGGTCATCGATGGTCATCAAGCCGTCCGGCTCGGCGCCGCTCTCCCCAACGGGTTCGATCAGGTCGTTCTCGGCGACCACGGCCCGGGGGTTGAGCAGACCGAAGCTGTGGGCCAGCACATCGCCGCGCTGGTGGTAGTTGAGCATCCCGGCGACCGCGCCGCACTTGACCGTGGCCAGCATGAGCAGCACCGCATCGGGTGAGTTGCGCAGCATGATCCCCACGACGTCGCCGTGACCCACGCCCTTGGCGGCCAGCACAGCGGCGTAGCGGTTGACCGTCTCGTTGGCCTGCCGGTAGGTGTACTGCTGGTCCTCGAACTTGAGGAACACCTTGTCCGGGTACTGGGCGGCCCGATCCTGGAACACTTTGCCGATCGAGGTCTTGGCCGTCGGCCGCGCGGCCAGCCCGGTGACCAGCCCGCGCACGATCGCGGGAGCATCGGCCAAGAACCCTGGGAGCTGACTGGCGATATCGAGCAGACCGACGCTGGCGCGGGATGTGTCGTTACTCATGAGTAAGAACTCTAGTGAGCGATCTCACCGGGAGCACAGGCAGCCATGGCGGCGTCCACATTGTTAACCACGACCAGGCGATCAAGGGCGGTGGTGCCGACGTATCCGGTGTCGACCAGACCGCGCAGCCAGGTGAGCAGCCCGTCGTAGTGGCCGAACGGGTCGAGCATGACGATCGGCTTGTGGTGCATCCCGAGATAGCCGGCAGTCCATGCCTCGAAAAACTCTTCGAGAGTGCCGATGCCACCGGGCAACGCGATGAACGCGTTCGCGCGTTCCTCCATCACCTGTTTGCGCTCCCGCATGGTGTCGGTGACGATCAGCTCGTCGGCGTCCACGTCGGCGAGTTCGCGATGTACCAGGGCCTTGGGGATGACGCCGACGGTGCGCCCGCTGTGCTGGCGCGCCCCGTCGGCGACGGCGCCCATCGCCGAGACGTTGCCTCCGCCGGAGACCAGCGTCCAGCCGCGGTCGGCGATGGCATGGCCCACGTCGTGGGCGAGCTTGAGCAGTTCAGGATGTGTGGGGCCGGAGGCGCAGTAGACGCACACCGCCCAGGGAGGGGTTTCGGCCACGGGGCGAAACGTTACCGAGCGTCCCGTGACCGCCATACACTGCGGCGGTGCCAGATCCCGTAGCCGAGTCGCTGCCGGCGCGGTTGGCCCGGGCGCAGGAGCTGGCCTGGCAGGGCCGCGGGCGTGAGGCCGACGCGGTCCTCGCGGCGGTCGATCCGGCGACATTGGACGAAGCCGACCTGCTGGCGTGGGCGCTGCCGCGGGCGGCCAACCAGTTCTGGATGCTCGACGAGCCGGAGCGGGCGACGGCGTTTCTGCGCGCGCTGCGTGGCCGGGTGTCGTCGGATGCCGCGGTGGACGCGCTGTTGGGCACGTTCGCGATGAACGCCGGGGACCTGCGGCGGTGCCGGGCCTTGTCGGCGTCGGTGCTGGCGTCGTCGACGGCATCGGATCAGGCGATCGGCTGGGCGGCGTCGGCGGCGGCGTTGGCGCACGCGCGGATGGGCGAGTTCGGCCCGGTCGACGAGTTGGCGTCCCGGGCGATCGAGGCCGGCCATCCCGGCTTGCTGCGCTTCACGTCCGGTTACGGACAGGTGCTTGTCGCGGTGTTCGGCGCCGAGCTGGACCGCGCCGAGGAGCTGGCCGCGGAGTTGACGGGCGACTCCGGGCCCGGACATTGGATAGGCCAGTTACTGACCGCGGAGGTGTTAACCGCGCGCGGCGAGCTGGACGCCGCGGTGGGGTTGTTGCGCTCGGCGGCGGACAGTTTGGCACCGACCGGTTACTCGTGGACTCCACTGGCATGGATGTTGTTGGCGCAGACCCTCGGGCAGCAGGGGTCGACGGTGGCCGCGGCAAAGGCGTTGGGGCGGGCCGAGTCTCGGCACGGTCTGAAGTCGATGCTGTTCGCGCCGGAGCTTGCACTGGCCCGGGCGTGGACCAGCTGGGCCCGTAAGGATTCCATCGGCGCGGTGAGCGCCGCGCGGGAGGCTTTCCGCGCGGCCGAACGCGGCGGCCAATCCGCGGTGGCATTGCGCGCCGCGCACGATGCGGTGCGACTGGGTGACATGCGAGCGGTGGCGGCGCTGGAGGCATTATCCCTGCCGTGTCCGTTCGCCCGGCTGACGACGGCGCACGCGCAGGCCCTGGCGGCGCGCGACGCGGACGGCTTGGCCGCGGTGGCCGACGAGTGGCTCGATCTCGGGTTCGGCGCGGCGGCCGCCGACGCGGCGCGTCAGGCGCAGGAATTGGTGGACCACGGCGGTGAGGCTCGGCAATAAGATCGATGTCGTGACGGGAGGGATCACGTGAGTGTGCTGGACGCGTTTCTGTCGACGTGGTCGAAGGCACGCGAGACCTTCGGGACGGGGACACCGCAATCCGGTGAACGCTTAGACCAGAGCGCGTCGCTGCGCCAGATGCAGTCCACCGTCGAGACCGCGGCCCCCGGATCCAAATGGACGGGAGCCGCGGCGAACGCCTACGGCGCCGTCAACACCGATCACGCCAAGGTGTTCGCCCAACTGGCCGTGCTGGACCAACGCCTCGGCGCGCACGTCACGGAGTCCGCACAGGTGGTGGCCAACGGCAGGCAGACCCTCGACGGCATCAAGAAATGGGTTCTCGACGCCGCGGCGCAGGTGCCACCGGGCAAGAATCGCGACCGCGATCTGGTCCCGATCGTGCGGGAGGGGCTGAGCCGGGTCTCCGGCGTCATCATGGCTTCCAACGGTGAGCTGAACACCATCGCCGGCAAGATCCGCGGGCTGGGGTCGGAGTGGGAGAAGCTCTCGACCGATCAGAAGTTCGGGGGCGGGCCGAAAGAGGGCAAGGGCGACTTCCAAGGGATCAAGGGGAACGGCGAAGCGACGACCGGCGAAGACAAGTCGCCCAGCGAGACCGGGGCTGAGGATTCCGAGGCCTTACAAAACGGGCAACTCACCCCCGAGCAGCGAGAGCGCCTGACCCAGAACACCACCTTGACCCCTGAGCAGCAGGCGGCGCTGCACAACGGGAATCTCACCCTGCCACCCGACCAGATGTCCTATCTCCAGGGCTTTTCGAGAGCATTCGGGGACAAGACGCCTGCCGAAATCAAAGCCATCATGGACAAGTCCGGATCCGATGGCGGCCGTGTCGCAGACGTGTTCCAGCTTGCTTCGAACCCGCACATCACCACCGGACTTCCGCAGACCGAGCCGCCGTCGATCGATCGGCCCGCGAGCGGCGGCAAGTACGCGCTACCTGATGGCGTCCAGAAGGTTTTGGACGGACCTGCGATGACGCAGCCGATGTCGAGCGGCGTATTCGAGGATGGACGCTGGATCGTTCCCCCGGAACCGACAGGTCCGCTTCAGCCGACGCAAGGCCTCAATGATCTCGCGAACGTGATGCAGCAGGGCAACAGCAACTTGCAACAAGGTTCCGCCTTGGACGCTGGAATGATGGCGAAAAGCCAAGAGATGCTCGATATTTCCAACCGTCAGCCGATACCACAGGCACCGGGGACCGGATTCGGCCCTGGCGATGACGCGCCGCGGTGGTACCACGAGAACGTCGATCCGACCCTGCAGAACATGCTCAACTCGGTGAACAAGGACGACATGGTCATCCACGACACGGTGACCGGCGCCGGCGGTGACAAGTTCCTGCATGACCTGACCAACCACCAGTGGCAGGACGACGGCCTGGCGGCCGGCGGCCTGTTCGACTGGGTGGAGCAGTCTGCCGATCAGGACTCGACGGGGCGGGCGGCCGAAACAGCCCACGCCCTCGCTGAGTTCACCAGCAATCCGGACAACCATCTGCTCAATCTCGATAGCACCAGAGGCTATGGGGCGGAGGGTCAATCACTCGGCCAAGTCAACCCAGAGCTCACCAGGGACATGGCCCGAGCATTGTCGCCGTACTTTGACGATATGGTCGGCAACAACACCGGAGGCAACAACGGACTTTTCGCGCCGCTCGATCCCGCCGATCAATCCCAGACCGAACCCGTGAAGACCCGCCATCTGATGAGTGTGCTGATGTCGGACCATCCACCGTTAGATCAACAGCCAGGGTCCGGTGCGCCGAAGACCGCCAGCGAGATTCTCTTCGAGAACACCCAGCAGCACGTCAACAAGGCGTTCGAGAACGCAGCGCTGTCAGCCGCGAGCGGGAATCCGGTGAAGGACGATTTCGCCATGCAATCGGCCGGCCGTCTGCAAGCAGCGCTGAACCTCGGAAGCTATGACGAGGCCGCATCCAGGCTGCACAACGAGTTCCAGGCGCGCCACGAATCGTGGCAGCTGCAGGGGAAGCTCTTCGATCTCGCGACAACTGTGGCAGGGCATGGAGGAACACCCGGCGGGCTGGCATCCGAGGCCGGCTCGATCGGAAAGGACTTCATCATCGGCCCCGAACCCCTGGAAGGTAAGCCCCCGAATGTGACCATCCCCGGAACGTTTCCGACCCAGCAGTATCTGGCGCAGGTGTTGGCGAATGCGAACGCTGGGAACATGTCATTGATTGATGAGTACCTCCAGTCCGGCGAACTCACAGCACCTGACCAGTCAGGAAGCAAGGAGTACAGGGACTTTCACAACAGCGTCAACGCGTACCTCGATTCGGTCGGAGTCGACCGCCCTATCGATGATCTGATGACCGCCTACTGGCGGAGCTACGTTGCGGCGGCCTACGGTGCGACGTAAGCAAGCATCCGCGATGCGCCTGTTGACAACGCTGATGGTCGTTGTCGTGTTGGCTGGATGTGGCGGTCTCTCGCAAACCGGCTTGTCGCCTTTGCCGAGCGCGGCGCCGGGCCGCCTGTCCCCACATTGGCCCCCGCTACTCAACGACTTCCGGTTCCACTGGTCCGCTGAACCTGGTATCGACCTCTTCACCGGACCGGCCGTGATCATCCGCGCTTACTTGGAGTCCTACGACATCGCGACGTTCACCGCCGACATCAATAACGTGTATCCCGGCTTTATGCGCGCCACGCCAGAGAACCAGACGTATCGCGAAGCGCCCGAGCTACAAGTGACGGGGATCCGCCCGCTAGGCGAGGGTTACAGCATCACTTCTAAAGACGCCCGCCCTCACTACGGAGCCGTTCAGTACCACCTTCTCGAGATGAACTCGACTCCTGATGGATGGGACGTACTTGGCTGCACAGGTGACTATACGAACTTTATGGAGAGCGAGGTACATCCTGGGAAGTTCGTCTCCGTTGCAGCCTTTCAGTCAAACGCCCAACCACGCCCAGGCAGCGGCGTGCGTCCGTTTCGCATCACACTCACCCAGCTGGAAAGAGGCGGCCCGGCGCCTGTTTCGGTGCCACAGCGCGGACCTGCCCCAGCACCCGATCAAGATTTGTTCGCTAACTGGTTCATGACCGGAGCCAGCTTCGGGGGATGGGGACCGAAGGATGCACCCGAACCGCTTCGCTGGCCGCCAGCTTCGCTTCAGCAGCGTTGCAGCCAGGTCATGCCCCAGAACGAAAGCGAGAGACTTGCCATCATCACAGGCTTCAAGGACAGTCCTCCGCCGCATGGCGATGCGGTCCCCGGTTGGCCGCTGGATGCAAGCTGAACAAATCGCCTTGCAAGCTACCTCCAGGTCCCCCAGTGGTTCATCACCAGCTCTGACCGCTGAGAGTCCGGTAGGCGACTGACAGCCCGGCGTTGTCGACAGCTCACCGCGTGCAACACGACTCAGAGATGTGACACGAAGCCGGAAGAGGACGTACGGGGTAATTACCTTGAGCACTAACGACTTAAGGACGGTCGACGCCGGCCATGGCGTCATCGCCTCGATCTGTACCTCCGGGCGAGTTCAATCCGCTGATGCCGCATAAGTGAGGATGGTCAGTTTGCTTACGACAAGAAGGCTGAAATGCCTGTTGGCCCTGGCAATTGCGCTGACGGTGACGATCGCCGGTTGCGGGGCGTCGCCACATCAGCCCACTGCGCCATCATCGACTCAATCGAAGCGCAACTGGCCGCCACTGCTCTACGACTTCCGGCTCCAATGGACTGCCGAACCCGGCTTCGATCTGACCACCGGCTGGGCCGTACCCCTACGCGCCTACCTGGAATCGTGGCTGATCATCTCGCACACAGACGATTTCGACGCGGGCTATCCAGGATATCTACGAGCCACTCCCGAACTCCTCGAGCGGGGATCAACGGAGTGGGCTCGCACTCCCTACGCCAAGCGCTACATTCGAGGATTCAAAGGCAAGCCCACGCACGGCAACGTCAAGCCGACGGTTGGAAACGAAGCCCTCCATGTCCTTCGTGTAGAACAGATTCCGACCGGTTTCCGAGCGTTTGTCTGCGACATGACGTTCGGCGTCTATCTCCGCTCCCCCGACGGATACACGCCGATCGCATACGAATACGCTCGGAATTCAGGCCGCGCCGACGCAGGAAACGTCAAGACGTGGAGAATCGAGTTCAGCGACAAGACCGCAGCTGCAATTGACTCGCCACCGCAGCCGGCCGGGACGCCCACAGTTCGGACCCCTACCGGCTCCCACGACGGACGTGTTCGGGCCCTGGTTTGTCACCGGAGCCGACGAGGTCGACCTCTGGGCAGACACTGACTTTCCTGGGCTTGTCCCGGGAAGCCCGGAGGACACTCAGCGCACGCATGAAGCGATCGCCGCTCAAGACGCAATGAAACAGGAATGCTTG
The DNA here is from genome assembly GCF_002101555.1 of Mycolicibacterium canariasense. Lineage (GTDB taxonomy): Bacteria > Actinomycetota > Actinomycetes > Mycobacteriales > Mycobacteriaceae > Mycobacterium > Mycobacterium canariasense. The sequence continues at coordinate 19,342 of NZ_LQOL01000025.1, read as the reverse complement.
GCGCGTTTCCCCCTCGACGCCGCTCAGCGTGCCAGGCAAGCGACCACCATCCTCACTGAAGCTCCCCCGATTAAACCAGCAATGCCGGGCTGGCCGGAGAACGACTGAATATCCGTCACTTCCTCGAAGCCGTCGCCAATAGAATGAGCTTCGAACCGAACGGAGGCCGACGACGATGACTGATCCGCTTCATGTCCAGACCGACGGGGTGCTGAACTACTCGCAACTGCATTCCGCTGTCGCGGCGGGACTGTCCGGTCTTGCCGGTGTTGACGGATCGGGTGTCGAGACCAGCCATGGCGTCATCGCCTCGGCCGTGAACACCGCACTGTCGGGAGTCCTGGCCGGCCGGCAGAACACGCTTGGCGTCACGTCGACGGCGGCGAGCACCATCTCTGAGCTCCTGCAGAAGGCCGCGCAGGCGTATGCGGCAGGCGATCAGCAGGGAGCTGAACGACTCAAGGCAGCTGCTGATGTTCTCGAAGGCAAGGATGCACCGGGGCGATCCGCAGGCTCTGCTGTTGGCGGCGCGCCGGCTTCCTCTGGTGGAGCCGGCGGGGACATGGCCGGCCAGATGGGGCAGGTGCTGGGCCAGGTGGGACAGCAGGTCGGCCAGATGGCTCAGTCGATCACCCAACCACTGCAGGGATTAGCCCAGGGATTGCAGCAGATTCCGCAGCAGATCATGCAAGGTGTGCAGCAAGCGGCGCAGTCGGCGTCGGGTATCGGAGGCCAATCCGAGGTCAAGAGCGCCCAGATCGAGAAGGACGACCGCCGCGCCGAGGAGAAAGCCGAGGACAGGGACAAGCACGGCACCGAGGAAAAGGAGCAGGAGGCCCGAGCCGAAGCTGGACCTACGTCACCGGCCGAGCGTGCACCGGTGGAGCCCTCCGCTCCTCGCCAGCGTCCGGCACCGACCCATCCGCAAGCGGATTGAGCCTTTGATGCCGTTCTGGCAGCGCGCTTCGGCTCCATCGCACGTCCGCTACGTCGGCTGACCCGCCACCCGGACTATCCCCAGCAAACAAGCGGAGCTTCCTGTCGGGGTGACTCGCATCAATTCCTCCGGGCTTTGTGCTGCGCAAAGCCCGGAATGTTCTGCATCAACGGCCTCTGCAGGTTGGGTAGTGTCTTAGCTGAGGTATGCGGAGGGGATTGTCGATGCTGGTTGAGCCCATGGGCCCAGGCCGAGCCGCGGGGGTTTCGGGGGTCCGTGCCACGTCCGTTGAGGCGGGTCGTCATGGCGCCTGAGACGCTGAAGGTTGACACCACGGCGTTGTCCCAGGCGGGTGACAACTTCTTGACGGCGTCGCAGGGCATCCCCCAGCCGCCCACCGGTTATACGCCCAGTGGCTCCGATCCGTTGTCTACGGCGATCGCGGCGGTGGCGCCGCAGTTCCTCGCGCCGATCGCGGCCGGCTTGCCGGTGCTGAAGGCGCAGACCGCCCAGTTCGCGCAGAACATCAAGACCGTCGCCGAGCGCTATGCGGCCACCGATGCGCAGTCGCACGCCAAGCTGTCGGGTCAGATGGGCGGCGGCTCGGGAAGTGGTGGCGGCGGCGGCGGAAGCGCCGGGTCGCCCGCCTCGGGTGTAGCTGCGGGTGTGGGCGGACCGGCGGCTGATGCCGCGCAGGGCGCGGACCAGCTCGGCCAGATGTTGCAGATGCCGATGCAGATGGCCAGCCAGGCGGCGCAGATTCCCCAGCAGGTGATGGGAATGGCGGGCTCGCTGCCGCAGGCCGCGATGCAGGGTGCACAGCAGGTCGCCGAGCAGGTGAGTCAGGTTGCCGGCAAGGCTGGCGGCTCGGAGAAGCCCGACGGAAAGCCCGAGGATGAGCAGGACCGGGAGGGCAAACACCGGCGAGAGGAATCGCCCGAGGAGTCGACGGAGCCCACCACCTCCGGTGCTGCGCCCGCGGTGCCGAATGCCGAGCGTGTTCCCGACGAGGTTTCTGGGGATGCGCACCGTCACGCGTCATCACGTCAATCACCGGAGAATGTGTTGTGACTCAGCCTCCCCCGCCGCCCAACGGTTCCTGGAATCCCGGACCCGGTGGCTGGCCGCAGGGCTATCCCGGCGGGCAGCCCGGCCCGCAGTGGAATCCGCAGCAGGGCTGGCCGCAGACACCGCCGCCGCCGCAGAAGCGCGGATTCGTGAAATGGATCATCGGCGGGGTGGCGCTGGTCGGCGTTATCGCCGTGACGGCAGTCGTGGCGGTGTCATGCACGAAAAGCAGTGGCGGGACGGATAAGCCGACCGCGGCACCGACGACGAGCGGTGCGCCGACATCAGATTTTGCGAGTGCGAATGACACCGGGCCGGTCTCGGTGATTACCGAGGATCCGTCGTGTGCGCCGTGGGTTCCGATAAACAACACCTGGGCCGATGTATCGAACCAAGGCTGGGCCCAACGCGATCCGTCGATACCTGCGACTAGCTGGGACCCGGCCACTCGCGGCCAGTATCAAGCCATCGGTCGCGCATTACGCGATGCGGCAAATCAGACCGAGAGGCTGGTCAAGCTGACACCCCACCGCGTAATGCGTGAACTGTACGAGCAGTTCATCGCCTATGCGCGTCCTTATGCAGACCGCATTCCGGTCTATGTTCCGAAGGATAATGAGCTAGCGCTAACAGCCGTCAGCGCAGCCACCGCAATCTCTGACGTCTGTCAAGCAATCTCTTCCGGCTCCGCTGCGGCTCGAGGTCCTCTGTTAACTGGCGGCGAGCCTCCATCGAAGATCGGACCGGTTGGAGATGCCAGTAACCCGCTTAAGTTTCTCGTAGAGGAAAACCCAGTATGTGATGATTGGAACAAGGCTACTGACCAGTTCAGAAATGACTCAGCGGACTGGGCGAAAATTGATGCCAATATCCCTGCTGGCCAGTGGACTCCGGAACAGCGGGACATGTACGAGAGCATGGTTCCGTTACTTCGATCATCAGCCGATACGTTGGAACAGCTCGGACGCGATAGCGGGAATCCAACCTTAGAAGACTTCGCCACGTTGGCCGCCCAATACCGGCGAGCTTTTGCGGAAGCCATTCCTACGTATAGTGCCAGCGACGGGCATCTGTACGACGTATCACTGCACTCTACGGGCATCGTTCTCGGCGCTTGCGATGTACTTAGGGAGTAATTGATGGTTGTTCGGAAGCCTAGTGGTCCCTACGTCGACCGATTGCTTGAACCGTCCGGCTGGCCGGACGTCGATGAGGATCGTCTCTACACAACAGCCACCGAATGCGGTCGCACTCTTCAGAAATTGACTTTCGAAGCACTTGAACCTTGGGTCCATGAACGCGGCGAGACTTTTGACGGCGGAGTGTGGGGTGGCGGCGCCTCGGACGCAGCCAACGGTAAAGCAGGTGAGTATGCCTCCAAATTCATCGCAGAACAAAAAAAGTTGGTTGCCGCCGCCACATGGCATAATCATGTAGGCGGAATGGTCGAAATGGCCAAGAACACAATCGTAGAGAATGTTCATGAGGCGCAACGTCTCATCGCTGAAATACAGGCCTCGGATGATCCGTCTATCGACGCAGACGACCGAGAGACAGCGATCGAGAACGTATTGAATGTATTTCATGCACTGAACGTTGGAGTAGTTGCAGCCACAAGCGCTCAAGTCCCGAACCGCGACGGCTGGAAGCCGCCGGGCGAGGCACTCCAACAGCTTTTGAACCAGAAGTTGCCCCCACCAGCTTCTCCGACACCACAAAACACCCCTTCCGCAAATGGTGCCCCAGCACCAGCATCGCCTTCACCACCTAACCCGCAGTTCATCTCAGGACGCGGCGTGGAACGCCCCGGTGCGCCAGAAGTCGTATCACCGCCCGCAACCTCAACCGGTCATCAATCTGGACCGAAAGAACCTCCACCGAACCGCGCCGATCCGATGGTCTCGGCGCCGGAAACTGTGCCGCCTGCGACGCCGTCGCCAACAGGCCAAGGCGGACGGGGCAGTCCAGTCCGGGGAACCGCACCGACTCCAGCTGCCCCGAGCCAGGTGCCGTCCCCCCACACAACTGTCCCCAACCCCGCCTCTGGTTCCTTGGCACCGCCGGCCGCACCGCCCGCGCCGACAGGCCCCATTACAGCTGGATCTCCGGGAGGCCCGACGGGTGGAGCCGGAACCTCATCCCCCACCTCCGGCGGTGGTTCCCCCTCACCACTCTCCTCATCAAGCGGCGCAGGCACACCCGGCCAGTCCGGCCCCCAAACAGGTCAAGGCACCCAAGGCACCCAAGGTGCCCAGGGCCCACAAGGCACACCGGCGACCAAGCCCGATCCCCTCAGTGGCGCAGCAGGCCCCAAGGGGCCCGCTGCGCAGGCGCCGTTGCAGCCGCCACCTGCGCCGCTGAGCAACGCAACGCCGGCCACACCTCTGTCCGCGCCTGCAGCACCGATCGAGCAAGCCGCTGCCAGCTCACCGACGACACCCGCCGCGGCCCACCCGGCCGTCCCGACCGGCGGTGGTGGCCCCGCCGCTCCCCCAGCCGCACCGCCGTCGGCACCCACGTCACCGACGCCGCCGATGCCGCTCGGCCCGCCGTCGACGCCACCCCCCGCCGCTCCGGTGCCACCATCGGCGGGAGCTCTCGGGCCCGGCGTCGCACCCGCCGCGACTTCCGGCACCCAGCCGGGAGGCGCTGCCGCTGCCCCCATCCCGGTATCGGCCGCGCGAGCCGAACGCGATCTGATGGCCACGTCAGCGGCGGCGGGGGCGCTGAAGCGTCAGACGGGTGGCAATGATCCGCTGAGCATCGCCCGCCGCATCGCCGCCGCCCTGAACGCACCGGACATGGCTCGGCCGAACGACATCGGGTTCTTCTGGCTGGTGGCTCTCACCGCTGCCGACACGATCGTCGTCGCCAACAGTTACGGCATCGCCTATCTCCCCGAGGGCGCCAGCCTGCCGGAACAGGTCAAGCTGGCCAGCGCCGACAGTTCCATCCCCGCCGGCGAGCGGGCCCGGTGGGCCACCTATCCTGTTGCGGCCCTGACGGGTTGGGCGCAAGCACACGACACGACCCTGCGCGCGGTCATCGGAGCCAAGGCACACCTGGAGGGTATCGATCCGGGCGCACACAAGGTGCTCTTGGAAGACGATGACATCCCGGCGACGGGAAAGATGACCGGCCGCAGCCGACTGGAAATCAGCTTCCCCGACGCCGCGGCCAAACTGGCGGCGGTCAAAGACCCGGACCTGGTCGCGCAGTTGCCGCCCGCCGGGGCAGACAACACACCGCCGGCCAACGAATCGTTCACCCTGTGGTTCGACGTGATGCAACCACTGATGAGCGCGGCTTCCGGACGCGAAGTCGCCCACCTGGCCGCCTTCGTGCGCTACGCCGCCCACGCCGCAGACCTCGCGCTCTACCGCGCCCACACCGCCCTGGAAATCGCCGACCAGCGCGCAGCCGTCGCCGACTGGCTGTACTGGCTACACCAGTACGACCTACTCACCGAGGCCGAGGCCAGCGTCACGGCGACGACGTGAGCTCACCCCGCTCCAATACCAACCGGCGCTGCACCCCGATGTTGGCCAGGAATCGCTCGTCGTGGCTGACCACCACGAATGCGCCGCGATAGGCATTCAACGCCGTTTCCAGCTGGTCGATGCTGACCAGGTCGAGGTTGTTGGTGGGCTCGTCGAGCAGCAACAGCTGCGGCGCGGGCTCGGCGAACAGCACGCAGGCCAGCGTTGCCCGCAACCGCTCGCCGCCGGACAACGCACTTACCGGCAGATCGACCATGTCTCCGCGAAACAGGAACTGTGCCAACAGATGCCGCCTGCGCGTCACCGACAAGCCCGGCGCGAATGTCTCCAATGACTGCAGAACGGTCAGTGCCGGATCGAGCAGATCGAGCCGCTGCGACAGATACGCCACCGGCACATCGGCGCCGGCCACCACCAGTCGCAGCAGCGTCGACTTGCCGGCGCCGTTGGGTCCGGTCAGCGCGATCCGCTCCGGACCACGGATGTCCAGGTCGACCGCGTCGAATGCCGATGAACGTAATCCGTTGGCGGAAAACAGTATTCGCCCGGTTGGCACTTCGGTCGCCGGCAGGTCCAGCGCCAGCACATCATCGTCACGCAAAGCTCGTTCCGCCTCGTCGAGCCGTGCCCGCGCGTCACCGACCCGGCGGCTGTGCACATCGTCGGCCCGGCCGGCCGACTCCTCCGCACTCCGCTTACGCGCCCCGGCAAGGATTTTCGGCAACCCGGCGTCCTTGATGTTGCGGGCCGCGTTGGATGCCCGGCGGTCGGCCCGCTCGCGCGCCTCCTGCATCTGCCGCTTCTCGCGTTTCAGCTGCTGCTCGGCGTTGCGGACATTGCCTTCGGCCACGCGCTGGGCAGCCTGCACCGACTCCTCGTACGCCGAGAACCCGCCGCCGAACATCGACACCTCACCGGCACGCAGCTCGGCGATCGTGCCCATCCGGTCCAACAGCGCTCGATCGTGGCTGACCACCAGCAGCGTGCCACGGAAGCCGTCCAGCGTCGCGTAAAGGCGTTCACGCGCTGGGGAATCCAGGTTGTTGGTCGGTTCGTCGAGCAGCAGCACATCCGGCCGCTTCAGTAGCTGCGCAGTCAAGCCGAGCGACACCACCTGCCCACCCGACAGCGAACTCAGCGGACGGTCGAATTCGATGTCACCCAGCTGTGCCCGCAGCCGCTCCTCGATATCCCAGTCATCCCCGATCGCGGCGAACACCTCCTCGCTCGCGTCACCGGCGGCCAGCGCGTCCAGCGCCGCCAAAATCGGTGTGACACCCAGGACATCGGCCACCGTCTGATCCGACAGGAACGGCAGCTCCTGCGGCAGATAGCCCAGGACACCGTCTACCTTCACGGTTCCAGAACTGGGCGACAACACCCCGGCGATCAGTCGCAGCAGTGTGCTTTTGCCGGCGCCGTTAGGTGCCACCAGCCCGGTTCGGCCCTCTCCCACCGCGAAGGACAAGTCGGTGAACACCGGGGTGTCGTCGGGCCAGGCGAACCAAAGATGGGAACAGACAATAGACATGCGGGAACTCCAAGAAGAAAAGGATGTGTGACGACGCGAAAGATCTCGGGGTTTTACCCGGAGATGTCGTCGATTCCCAGCACGACAAACATCTTACCCGCCGGGTCAAGCGGTTAAGTAAGCCCGCAGCATGTCGGTGGTGGCGGTGATAGCCGCAATGTCGACGTGCTCGTCGACCTTGTGGGCCAGATTGGGATCGCCCGGGCCGTAGTTGACGGCCGCGATGCCCAGCGCCGCGAATCGCGACACGTCCGTCCAGCCGTACTTGGCCCGGACCTGCCCGCCGGCCGCGGCCACCAGCGACGCCGCGGCCGGATTCGTCAGTCCGGGCAGCGCTCCCGCGGCGGCATCGGTGACCTCCAGGGACACATTGAGCCCGTCGAACACCTCGTACACGTGCGCCACGGCCTGATCGATGCTGCGATCGGGCGCAAAGCGGAAGTTGACCGTCACCGACGCCGCATCGGGTATGACGTTGCCCGCGATGCCCCCGTCGATGCGAACGGCCGACAACCCTTCCCGGTATACGCAGCCGTCGATGTCCACACTGCGCGCCGCATACCGCGACAGTCGATCCAGCACCGCCCCCAGTTTGTGAATAGCGTTGTCGCCCAACCATGATCGCGCGGAGTGCGCCCGGGTCCCGGCCGCACTGACCACGACGCGAATGGTGCCCTGACAGCCGGCTTCGATGAAACCGCCCGATGGTTCACCGAGGATGGCGACGTCGGCGGTCAACCAGTCGGGAAGTTCGCGCTCGATGCGGCCCAGGCCGTTGGCGCTGGATTCGATCTCCTCGCAGTCGTACATGACCAGGGTGATGTCGTGGGTCGGCTCGGCGAGCGTCGCGGCCAGGTGTAGGAACACCGCATCACCGGACTTCATGTCCGAGGTACCGCAGCCGTACATCAGGCCGTCCTCGACGCGGCTGGGCAGATTGTCGGCGACGGGCACGGTGTCGGTGTGTCCGGCCAGCAGCACGCGCGACGGGCGACCGAGGTGAGTGCGGGCCAGCACGGCGTCACCGTTGCGGATCACCTCGAAGTGCGGCGCCTGCACCCGCAGCGCGGCCTCGATCTCGTCGGCGATGCGCCGTTCATGGCGCGACTCGCTGGGAATGTCCACCAGCGCAGCGGTCAGTGCGATCGGGTCGGCACGCAGATCTAGGCCCACAACCCTCGAGGTTAGTCGAGTACCCTAAGCCACCGTGACTGCCGCATCTGGCGTCGGCCTGGCCACCATCGCCGCCGACGGAACCGTACTGGACACCTGGTTTCCCGCCCCGGAGCTCAGCGCCGACGGACCGGCCGGCACCACACGGCTGTCGGTGGCCGAGGTATCCGACGATCTGGCCGCTCTGACCGGCCCCGATGCCGATCGTGGCGTCGAGGTGGTGGCCGTGCGCACCACCATCGCCGATATCGCCGACAAGCCGGCCGACACCTACGACGCGTACCTGCGGCTGCATCTGCTGTCGCACCGGCTGACCAAGCCGCACGAGGCAAATCTGGACGGCATCTTCGGGCTGCTGGCCAACGTGGTGTGGACCAACTTCGGGCCGGCCGCGGTCGACGGCTTCGAGGCGGTCCGGGCCAAGCTGCGCCGCCGGGGCGCGGTGACGGTCTACGGCGTCGACAAGTTCCCGCGGATGGTCGACTACGTATTGCCCAAGGGTGTCCGGATCGCCGACGCCGACCGGGTCCGCCTGGGCGCGCACCTGGCCGAGGGCACCACGGTGATGCACGAGGGGTTCGTGAACTTCAACGCGGGCACGCTGGGCGTCTCGATGGTGGAGGGCCGCATCTCGGCCGGGGTGGTGGTCGGGGACGGCTCCGACATCGGCGGCGGCGCGTCGATCATGGGCACGCTGTCCGGGGGCGGCAAAGAGGTCATCTCGGTGGGTAAGCGCTGCCTGCTCGGCGCGAACGCGGGCCTGGGCATCTCCCTGGGCGACGACAGCGTCGTCGAGGCCGGGCTGTACATCACCGCCGGCACCAAGGTCACCACCGCGGACGGTCAGATCGTCAAGGCCAAGGAGCTTTCCGGCGGCAGCAACCTGTTGTTCCGCCGCAACTCCATCTCCGGTGCGGTCGAGGTGGTCAAGCGGGACGGCACCGGCATCACGCTCAACGAGGCATTACACGCCAACTAAGTGACGGAACGCCGACGGGAAGGCTTCATCCCGGCGCCACGGCGAAGACTTGGTCTTCAATCACACCGAGATTCAACGCCTTTGACGTGACCCGGAGCGCTCATGACCGGATGATGCCTTCAACCGTGAGCCCAGGGCGGTCCTGGGACCCGCGTCCCGGGGGACTTACGGCTCTATCGACACCCGGCATGCACAGGGCAATGTTGGAATCCAAGATTGGTCTGGCCACGCGCGAGGTGAGATTGTTGTCGGTATCGACGTCGTTGACGGCGGCTAATCACAGTCTGCCAGCACATGAAGTGATGCTTCTGTTCGAGACCGATCCACACCGCGGTCTGTCCAGCGCTGAGGCGTCCGAGCGGCTTGAGCGCTTCGGGTCCAACACCTTGCCGACGGCCGGGGGCACCGGCCCGCTGGTGCGCATCCTTCACCAGTTTCATCACCCCCTGATCTATGTCTTGCTCGTCGCCGGGGTCATCACCGCCGGACTGCGGGAATTCGTGGACTCCGCGGTGATTTTCGGCGTGGTGGTGATCAACGGGATCGTCGGGTTCATTCAGGAGTCCAAGGCCGAGACCGCACTGGAGAGCTTGCGCTCGATGGTGCATACGCAGGCCAAGGTCGTGCGCGATGGCCACAGGAATACCGTGCCGTCCGACGAGCTGGTCCCGGGTGATCTGGTTTTGCTGGAGGCTGGTGACAAGGTCCCTGCCGACCTGCGAGTGGTGCACGAGACCGAGCTGAAGGTGAACGAATCGGCGCTCACCGGAGAGTCGGCACCTGTGCGCAAATACGAGGTGGTGCTGCCTCAGGCGACGCCCGTCGCCGATCGCCGAAACATGGCTTACTCCGGCACCCTGATCGCGGCGGGCGCCGGTGCTGGCGTCGTCGTCGCAACGGGTACGGAAACTGAGCTCGGTGAGATTCATCGCCTGGTCGGGGCAGCCGAAGTGCTCTCCACGCCGTTGACCGCGAAGCTTGTTTGGTTCAGCAAGGTCCTGACCATCGCCATCCTGGGCCTGGCCTCGGTCACCTTCGCTGTCGGCTTGCTGCGCCACCAGGACTCGGTGGAAACATTCACGGCCGCGGTCGCACTCGCCGTCGGTGCCATCCCTGAAGGCCTGCCATCTGCCGTGACGATCACGCTGGCGATCGGCGTTGCCCGAATGGCCAAGCGTCGAGCGGTTATTCGGTGTCTCCCTGCGGTGGAGACCCTGGGCAGTACCACAGTGATCTGCGCGGATAAGACCGGAACACTGACCGAAAACCAGATGACCGTCCAGCTGATCTGGACCCCCTACGGTCTAGTTGAGGTGACCGGTACTGGCTACGCGCCCCATGGCGCCCTAAGGTGTCCCGACGGTGCGCCGGTGTCGCTGGAGGCCAATGCGGCGCTGCGCTGGTCTCTGCTGGCAGGCGCATGCTGCAACGACGCTGCACTCGTCCAAGTAGGCGAACGCTGGGACATCGTAGGTGATCCGACCGAGGGTGCGATGCTAGTGGCCGCGGCGAAGGCCGGCCTCGACCGCGATTGCCTCGCGACCGAACTGCCTCGGGTGGCGGCGATCCCGTTCACCTCCGAACGTCAATTCATGGCCACGCTGCACCACGACGGTGGCAACAAACATTTCGTCTTGGTCAAGGGCTCGGTAGAACGGATGCTCGAGCTGTGCAACACCCAGATGGGCACCGACGGTGCACCACGACCGCTGGACCGCGAGGAGATTCTGCAGACCGCCGAGGTGCTGTCCCGTCGCGGGCTGAGGTTGTTGGCCACCGGTGTACTCACCGGCACCGATCCCCAAGACTTTCAGGAGGATGCGCTCGCGGGTCCGCTGACGTTGACCGGACTGCAGGCGATGCTCGATCCGCCCCGTGCGGCGGCGACGTCCGCAGTTGCCGCCTGCCACACCGCTGGTATAGCGGTGAAGATGATCACCGGCGATCATGCCGGCACGGCAACGGCGATCGCCACCAAGATGGGATTGCTCACCGACGGTGAACCGACAGCCGACGCAGTTCTCACCGGTGCCGATTTGGCCGCTCTGAGGTCCGAGAACTACCCCAAAGCCGTGGATCGGGCCAACGTGTTCGCCAGGGTATCGCCCGAGCAGAAGTTGCGGCTCGTGGAGGCACTGCAAGCCCGGGGGCACGTGGTGGCGATGACCGGTGATGGTGTGAACGATGCGCCGGCACTGCGACAGGCCAACATTGGCGTCGCGATGGGCAAAGGGGGCACTGAGGTGGCCAAGGATGCCGCCGACATGGTGCTGACCGATGACGACTTCGCCACTATCGAGGCCGCGGTCGAAGAGGGCCGCGGCGTCTTTGACAACCTCACGAAATTCATCACGTGGACCCTGCCGACGAATATCGGCGAGGGATTGGTCATCCTTTCCGCCATCGCTTTTGGCACAGCTTTGCCCATCTTGCCGACCCAGATTCTGTGGATCAATATGACCACCGCCGTCGCGCTGGGTCTGATGCTGGCGTTCGAGCCCAAGGAACCCGGCATCATGCACCGTCCGCCGCGCGACCCTGATCAGCCACTGCTCACCCGTGCCCTGGTCGCACGGATCCTGCTTGTCTCCACCCTGCTCGTCGCCAGCGCCTGGTGGCTGTTCGAGTGGGAAATAGGCAATGGCGCCAGTCTCGTAGCGGCCCGGACGGCAGCACTCAACCTCTTCGTCGTCGTTGAAGCGTTCTACCTTTTCAGCTGCCGGTCATCGACCTACTCGGCCTGGCGTATCGGTGTGTTCTCCAACCGCTGGATCATCATCGGTGTCACTGCACAAGCCGTCGCCCAACTCGCTATCACCTACCTACCGGTCATGAACGCGGTTTTCGGCACCGCCCCGATCAGCGTCGCCGCGTGGTTGCGCATCTTCGTCATCGCGGTTTTTGTGAGCTTCGTCGTGGGCATCGATAAGTGGCTTCACCGACCACACCAGCACGGTCCTTCACATCGCATTTGAGTGTCATCCCCACCCGCGGCAATTCGCCGCGCCGGTTCACCACCATGCGCAATGAGCATTGACCCACCGGACCATCTTTGCGAAAAACCGACCGAAACTTGCACGCGGTCACGCTTGGCAACTGCTCACCCGCAACAGCGCCACCCCGTGCCGCGGCACCGTCGCCACGACGGGGCCGGTGGTCTGAGAGTCGGTGTGCTGCCACAGATCTCGCACGGTGTGACAGCTCCCGTCCGACAAGCCGATCGCGCCCAACGCGGTGCGGATGGTGACGGTGTCGGCGGCCTGATTGAACAGCCCGACGGCCACTGCACCGTCGGCCAGCGGCTTCACCAGCACCCGCGGGTCACCGGAGGACGGATGCGCCTGCTTGACCAACGGATCCTGGTCGACGGCGATGACATCGCGGTTGGTCAGCAGTGCCGCGGTCCGGGCCGACATGGACCGAATATCGTTGCCCGCCAAGAGCGGCGCAGCCAGCAGTGCCCACAACGAGAAATGGGCCTGCTGCTCGACATCGGTCAGGTCCGCCCGGGCCGCGCCCAGGGACATCGTGGGGTGCCCGGCCACGAACTCGTTCCAGCCCACCCCGATCACCATCATGTCGGGGTCGTTGACATGGGTCGGCCCGCTGGGTGATGCCGCCCCGCCCGCTTCGGTGAACGCCTGGCTCACCCCGGCGAGCCCCGATGACCACAGCGCCGAATCACCCCACGCCGGAACCAGGTCGACGGTATTGCGGGTGATATCGGCGATCTTCGACCAGTCGTATTCGAGGCCGGCGCCCGGATCACCGGAGCTGTTGGGATTGATGGAGTAGACGATGCGCCGGCCGGTCGCGCGCAGGGCGTCACGCATCGCGGTGAAGTACTTCACCTGGTCGTCGTGGCCGGCCGCCAACCGACACCAGTCGTACTTCAGGTAATCGACGCCCCAGTCGGCGAATGTCTGCGCATCGATTCGCTCGTGACCCGCTGCACCGATCCGCGGGTCCTGCCCGCAGCCCTCGTTGAACGGGCTGTGATAGATGCCGAGCAGCATGCCACGATCGTGGGCGTAATGCGCCAGGGCGGTGATCCCGTGCGGGAAGCGGTCAGGGTCGGCGTGGAGGCGACCGTCGGCGTCACGGGTCGGGGCCGCCCAGCCCGCATCCAGGTTGACGTAGCGGTACCCGGCGTCCCGCATGCCGGAGGTCACCATGGCGTCGATGATCTGGTGCACGCTGGACTCGGTCAGCTCGATACCGGAATTCCACGAATTCCAGCCCATCGGCGGGGTCAGGGCGCGCGACGGGGCGGTGGTGGCGCATCCGGCGAGCAGCAGGACGCACGTCGCCAACCAGGCCAGAGCACGCATCGGGCCATGGTCGCAGTTCAGGCTGGGAGCATCATGTGACCGGCTATGTGGCCGACAGGATGCAGAACTCGTTGCCTTCCGGGTCGGCCAGCACCACCCAGCTCTGCTCCCCCTGGCCGATATCGACACGCGTGGCACCCAGGCTGATCACCCGTTGCACCTCGGCGTCCTGGTCATCGGGGGTGAAGTCCAGGTGCAGCCGGTTCTTCACGGTCTTGTCCTCGGGAACCTGCAGGAACAGCCAGTCCGGGCCGGCGCCCGGTGGGGCGCTGAGCACCACGTCACCGTCCTTGTCGACATGGTGCTCCCACCCGAGTACCCGCGACCACCAGGCGCCCTGCGCATGAGGGTCATGGGCGTCGATGCAGATTTCGGAGAATCTCAGGGTCATTGGTCGACTCCCGCTCGCTCGTTCCTCACTCGCGTCGGTCTCCACGTCACGTCAACAACTCCTTCTTGAGCACCTTCCCCATCGCATTACGCGGCAACGATTCGACCACGCGCACCTCGCGCGGCCGCTTGTGCACCGAAAGCTGCTGTGCGACAAAGTCGATCACGTCGTCCGACGCCACGGATCCCACGATGAACGCAACGATACGTTGACCGAGATCGTCGTCGGGCACGCCGACCACCGCCACCTCGTCCACACCCGGATACCCGAGCAGCACCGTTTCAATCTCGCCCGCCCCGATTCGGAAGCCACCTGATTTGATCAGATCGACCGATTCCCGGCCCACGATGCGGTGCATACCGTCACCGTCGATCACGGCGACGTCCCCGGTGCGGAACCAGCCCTCCTCGTCGAACGCCTCGGCGGTGGCGTCGGGGCGATTGAGGTAACCGCTGAACACGGTGGGGCTCTTGATCTGCAGGTGGCCGATGGTTTCGCCGTCGTGGGGCACCGGCGCACCCCCGTCATCGACCAGTCTGGTCTGCACCCCGGGCAATGGCAGCCCCACCCAGCCCGGCCGGCGTTCCCCGTCGGCCCGCGTGCTGATGGTGATCAGGGATTCGGTGCTGCCGTAGCGCTCCACCGGCGCGTGGCCGGTGAGCCGCACCAACTCGTCGAACACCGGTACCGGCAGCGCCGCGCTGCCCGAAACCAGCAGCCGTGCCGAGGCGAGCGCACGCGCCGACGCCTCGTCGTCGACCACGCGCGACCACACCGTGGGCACACCGAAGTACAGCGAACCGGCGGCCGCCGCGTACGCGGCGGGAGTGGGTTTTCCGGTGTGTACGAATCGGTTTCCGATCCGCAGCGACCCGAGCAGGCCGAGTACCAGGCCGTGCACGTGGAACAGCGGGAGCCCGTGCACCAGGGTGTCGTCGGCGGTCCACTGCCACGCCGTGGCGAGGGCGTCGACGTCGGCGGCGATCGCGCGCCGGCTGATCAGCACCCCTTTGGGTAGGCCGGTGGTGCCGGAGGTGTACATGATGATCGCGGGGCTGTCGGGCGCCGGTTCGGCATAGCGATGCCAGGACCGCGCGTGCATCCGGACCGGAATATGTGGCAGCCCTTCGGTTTCGGCCGGCAACTCCCCCAACCATGCCTGTGCAGCGGAATCGGTGAGGATGTGCGCGCGTTCGGCGGCGCCCACATCGGCGGGCACCGGGACGAACGGGACACCCGCGATGAGGCATCCGGTGACGGCCAACACGGTGGTGGCGGTCGGGGTGGCCAGAATGGCGACGCGCCGCGCGACGGACACGCGTTCGGCCACCGAGGTGGCCGCTCCGACCAGGTCGCTTCGGCTCAGGGTCACACCATCGATGCGCACCGCGTCCGCGAGATCGTGTCCGGCGGCCACGGCTGCGGGGTCCAGCGAAGTCAACAGCATTCTGGTGAGGCTACTCTGGGCCGGTGGACCCGATCGAAAGACTGGCCAGTCGTGAGGTGTACCGCAACAACTGGATGGTGGTGCGCGAGGACGATATCCGCCGCCCCGACGGTTCGGTGGGCATCTACGGCGTCATCGACAAGCCGACGTTCGCGCTGGTGGTTGCCCAGGACGGCGACCGTTACCGGATGGTGGAGCAGTTCCGCTATCCAATCGGGTTGCGACGCTGGGAGTTTGTCCAGGGCACCGCTCCGGGCAGCCTCGACGGTGACGAGCCGGAGCCGGAGGCCCTGGCCGAGCAGGAACTCCGGGAGGAGACGGGTCTGCGCGCTCAGTCGTGGGAGGTGCTGGGCCGCCTCGACGTCGCGCCGGGGATGAGCAGCCAGCGTGGCTGGGCTTTCCTGGCGACCGGCATCACCGAGGGCGAACACGAACGCGAACACGAAGAGCAGGACATGCACAGCGAGTGGTTCACCGCCGACCAGATCGAGGAGATGATCCGGGACGGCCTGATCACCGACTCGCAGTCCCTGGCGGCCTGGCTGCTGATCCGGCTGCGACGGGAGACCGCTCGCTCCGGCTCATGAGCTGCTCATGCGACTGGCGTACCGTTTCGATTTCGCGATGAAGCGAATGACGAGCGCCGCCAAGACGATGATCAGGAACGGCCCGTAGAACTCGGTGTAGGTGACGCCGCGGCGCCAGTAGGCGATGAAGAACGCGAACCAGATGACATAGCTTCCGGATACGTGCAGCCGGTGCCAGGTCACATACGGCATCCGTTTGGCGATGCGGTCGAAGGACGTCACGGTCATGGCGATGAGGAAGCCGTACGCGATGAAGTCGATGACGTAGACGCCGTGCGGAGTACGTTCGACGCCGGCATCGAACCGCTGCGTGTTCAACACGATGGTGGCCACGATGAAAAAGGCATGGATCACATGGGATCCGGCGAAGGCGACACCGAGGTAGCGGCGGTTGCGCCGGATCCACCGGGTGGAGGCGGTGGGCCAGAGCTGGTACAGCGACGATGCGGTGAAGGCGAGCAGGAACAGGATCGCCGATGTCCGGGCGGTGATGCGGATGCCGAGGTTGGCCCCACCCGCCCCGCCGACCGCGGTGGCCGCGATCGTGGAGATGATGGCGACGAAGGCGATGAGGAACCAGGTCAGCTTCCAGCCGGACAACATGGTCGACGACGGCCTCGGTCGGGTCTCGGTTGTCATGCCTCCATTCGAACAGTGGGCTCTCATCTCGTCCAACGAACGTTTCTGATGAGTCTCATCAATAGAACAGATGGTGCCGGCCCACGTCGTCCCACCGCAGCTGTACATCCGGGGCGCGCGCTACCTAATCGGTGGCACCCTGGCCGTCCCGATACGCTTCGAGAAGTCGCAACCAGACCTCGCTGATCGTGGGAAAACATGGGACCGCATGCCACAGCCGCGCCAACGGAATACGACTCACGACCGCGATGGTGGCCGAGTGGAGCATCTCGGCTACCCCCGGGCCCACCAATGTGACGCCGAGCAGGTACTCACCGTCTTCGTCGACAACCATCCGCGCCTGGCCACGGTAGCCGTCAGCATAGAAATTGGCCCCCGGGACCGCGGCTCCCATGTCGACATCGACCGTTCGCACTCGATACCCTCGGCGCGTCGCCTGCTCGCTGGTCAGCCCTACCGAACCTGCTTCCGGGTCGGTGAAAAATGCTTGCGGTACAGCGAATTCGTCCGCGGTTGCGACATGGGGACTCCATGGTTCGGTGTCGACCGGCTGACCGTGTGCCCGGGCACCGATCACCGCACCGGCAATGCGGGCCTGGTACTTGCCTTGGTGCGTCAGCAAGGCGCGGTGATTGACATCGCCGAGCGCATAAAGCCAATCTCCTTCGACCGCACGCACCGTGCAGGTGTCATCCACGTCGAGCCAACTACCCGGCTGCAGACCGATGGTTTCCAGACCGATGTCGGAGGTGTTCGGGATACGTCCTGTCGCGAACAGGATTTCATCCACCTCCAGCCGCTCCCCGGAATCCAGTGTGACCTGGATGGGGCCGACCCCGCCGGTCCGGCACAGCGACGAAACCGCGACGCCGACCCGTACGTCCACCCCCGACTCCACCAGGCCGGCGTGGACGTGCTTTCCGACGAACGACTCCATTCGTGGCAGCAGGCTGGCGGTGCGCGCCAACAGTGTCACCGATGATCCGAGGCCACGCCATGCCGTGGCCATCTCGACGCCCACACCGCCGGCTCCGACAACCGCCAATCGAGCAGGCACCTCACTGCTGTCCGTCGCTTTTCGGTTCGTCCACGGCTTGGCCTCTGCCACACCGGGAAGGTCGGGAACAGCTGCCGTCGTTCCGGTGCAGATCACCACCGCGTGGCGGGCCCGCAGTGCGACAACGCCTTCGTTTGCGGTGGTGAGCGCGACTCGACGCGCACCGGCCAGTCGGGCGTGTCCGCGAAACAACCGCGGTCCCATAGCGGCAACCGCCTCGGCCACCGGGGTGTCATCCCAATTGGTGACATAACGGTCGCGGCGACCGAACACACCCTTCGGATCGATGCCTCCGATGACGGCTTCTCGTGCGCCGTCGACTCGACGCGCGTCGGCGACCGCGAGCACGGGGCGCAGTAGTGACTTGCTGGGCACGCAGCCCCAGTAATTGCATTCGCCCCCCACCAGTTCGCGCTCGATCAGCGCCACCGACAGGCCCTGCGCATGAGCGCGGTCTGCGGCGTTGATGCCGACCGGTCCCCCACCGAGGACGATGACGTCGTAGACTTCGCCGGTTCCCTGCACGGCCTCGCCGTTCTCATACTGGGTGCTCATTGGTTCCCTTTCATAGCTGGTAGTTCGCGGTGACACAGCGCTGATGCGATTACCGCGCCAAGGGATCGCATCCGGTACTCGCTAGACGAACCTGCCGCGAGCGAGCTCGTCTGGATCGAGGCCCCGATCAGGGCCGTGGGCGAGCACGGCCTGCCCTGGCTCCATGACCAGTCGTCGATCATCGAGCCATACCTCGATCTTGTCGGGTTCGAAGGACACGAAGTCACGCACCCGTTCCACCTCCGCCCAGGCGTCGGGGTACGACCACGCCGCGCGCGGTCGATCACCGATGTCGTAGTAGCTGGCCAACCCTTTGTAAGGACAGAAGGTTTGGACGTCGACCGGCCGTAGCGCCGTTGTGTCGATATCTTCTCGTGGGACATACCAGCGCGGGGCAAAACCCGATTCGAACAACGCCAACGGCCGCCCAGTATCGGCGACCACTCGATCGCCATCCCGAACCACGAGATGTCTTGATGTCGAACGGATGTCGATGCGATGATAAAAATCCGCAGCATGGCCGACGATCCGCTCGTCCTCTTCGTAGAAGGCATCCATGGCCCGCCACGCAAACGCCACACGCCCATCCAACACACGCGCATGAACCGGCAGCGATTCGAACCCCCACGCGGCTCGTCTGACATCCCGCTGCCCGCTGCGCACTCCGAACCAGGTAACCGGCCCTAGTTCGGAATGCTGGGTGACGTGTCCATCGCGCACGAGCACCCGCGCGTCGACGTCTCCGAGCGGAAAGTACGCCACGGGATAACGACCCGGCTCATGTAACAACAGAACATCTTCACTGTCTGCGACCCAGGACTGCCCCAGCCGTGCCCTCATCCGGCGCCGCAAAGGCTCGGCGTATAGTAGTCGGGGCAGCGGCACCGGTGTGAGGTACTGGCCGGCCGGCTGAGGAGCACATGGTCCTTGCTGCCAGGCCAATCCCATCGCAGTGCCTCCACGCTCTCAACCGGCGAGTTCACTCCGGCTCGCCACTCGGTACTCCGCGACCGGCATCGATTCCGGTTCACAAATTGGGACGCTACACCCAAAATAATGGGAGGTATAGCGGCTCTTCACAGATGAGGGTGTAGAGGTGGTTGGCGCGTCGTTGCCGGGATAGAGGTCGAGGTCTCTCGAAAATGAG
>NZ_LQOL01000024.1 GCF_002101555.1 Mycolicibacterium canariasense | reverse complement strand
TCCAGGCCGAGTTCCTCGGCGTGGCTCTGCAGGAAGTCTCGGATCTGGTCGCCCAGCTGCATCTGGTCCGGCCCGATGGGGATGTCGATCGACAGCCCGGCGTCGTGGGTGCCCGGCGCGGTGTTGTTGTCGCGGCTGCCGCCGATCGGGCCGCGCAGCTGGCTGCCGAAGATCTGCTCGACGAGGGATGCGGCCATCCGGGACTGCGGGCCGGACGGCACGCTGCCGGTGTCCTTGAGCATCGTCGGCGCCGCGAGGCTCAGTCCGGCCGGGCCCATCGCCGATGCGGCGTAGCTATAGGCCTGCTGCGGGTCGATGCCGGTGAACCGGGGCCCGAACGCGCCCTGGGCGCCGGCGATGCCGATCGCACCGTATCCGCCCTTGGACGGGTTGACCGCCGAGATGGCGCCCAGCTGGCCGAGCAGCGGCGCCGCGGCGAGGTTCGCGACGAACTTGGTGAGGTTCTCGGCCAGGCCGGGGAGACCGCGCGACAGGCCGAAGTCCTGGTCCAGTTTCGCGCCGACGTCGCCGAGCTGGTCGGCCATCGAGTTGAGCTGCTTGAGGCCCTTCTCGGCCGCCGACTGCCGCGCCTCAGTCAGCCGCATCTCGGCTTCGTGCCGGTCCTGCTCGGCGCGGGCCACGTCGTTGCGGGCGTCCTGGATGTCGCGGTCCGTGGCCACGTTGGACGTGAGCAGCTGGTTGAGGCGGGCTTTCTTCTCCTCGACCTTGAATTGGGCGTCGTACAGCGAGTTCTCGGCCGATGTCAGCGCCGCGGTGGGCGCGGTGCTGGCCGGCGGCGTGTACGGCAGCACGGGGGCATCGGGCAGCTTCGGCCCGCCGCCGCTGCCGGAGCTCGCGCCCTTGTTGATCGGTCGGCCAGTCCACGGGTCGATGTCGCCGATGCCGCCGCGGCCACCGAGGCTTCCGATTCCCTGCGGTGCGCCTGCACCGCCGCCGCCGAACGGGTTTCGGAATGATCCCCCCGCTCGGCCGCCGGGAGCCCCGCCCGCGGCGCCGCCTGCGCCGCCGCCCGTCTTGGGTACGACGGCGCCCATCTTTGGGCCGCCGTCGCCGCGGATGTAGGCGAGTGCGTCGGAGATCGCCGTCACCGTCGTCAGCAGCGGCGACATCGCACTCATCAACAGACCCACCTTGCGCGACGCATCTTCGATCGCGGGCGCCCACAGCGTGAAGAACGGCGACATATGTTCCACGACAGTCGAAATCGTCGGCATGATGTCCGCGAGGATCTGCGTCGCGTCGACGATCATCGGCATGATCTTTTCGCCGATCGGCGCCATGCCCACGAACGCCTGCAGGACATTCACCGTGGCCTCGCCGAGCTGCTCCATCGTGTCCAGCCCGGTCTGAATCCACTGGTCCAGCTGGCCCGAGTTGGACGCCTCGGTGATGAACTTTGCGAATGAGTCAGCGGCCCTCGACGCTGCCGCGGCCAACGAAGGCAAGAAATCCGAGCCGACACTGGTCAACTGAACGAACGCATCAGTCATCGACGCCGCGGCCGGGGCCAGCTTCTGGAACGCTGTCGCTATGTTCCCGGTGATGTTCTCGATCGCGCCGGCCGTCTCGGGCGTCATCAGCTGCGCGGTGACGCCCGAGAACATGTCATTGAACGCCGACGCAACACCGGTCGTCATCTGCTGAATAGCGGGCATGAATCGGTCGGCCAGCTGATCGATCTGCGCACCGACGTTGGCGAACAGGGCATCCTGCGTCGCGTTCTTCAACTGATCGAACGCCGGAAGCAACCCCCGCAGAGACAACGCAGCGTCACGCGCATTCGGCGACAACGCCTTGATCGCCTCGGTGAACTTCTCAGTGTCCCTGATGTTCTCGAGCGCGTCACCGAACCCGAGTGTCGCGATTTTCAGGGTGCCGAACGCCGCCGCGGCACCACCGACCACGCCAGGCAGCAGACCGATCACACCCGATGCCGCCGCAGCCGCCCCTGCCAGCCCGGTGATGCCCGCAACGAGCGCACCGACCGCGGCCGGGCCGCCGACGCTGCTGAGATTCCGGAACGTGGATGCCAACTGCGTGACGCCCCCCGCGGCGGCGCCGGACGCCTGGGACAGATCCAGCAAATCCCGGTTGTTGTCCCGGTGGATTCGCGTCGCTTCCCGAATGGCGGCGGCCTCAGCGCGTTTAGCCTTGGCCAGAGCCTCCGACCGCTCGATCTTCTGGCGATCGGTGGCATCTGACTTTTTCAGTACCTCGTCGTACTTCGCTTGCTCAGAGCGAGTTTTGCCAATGGCGTCTGCGACCTTGTCGACCGCCTTTTCCATTCGCTGCGCTGACCGTTCCACCTTTGGCGATGACCGCTCGATGCCAGCCGAGAGCTTCTCGCCGAACGCCCGGCCGGCTCGGTCGCCAGCCTGGTCATACGTGTCATGGAGCTTGTCGGCGTCGCGGCGAATACCACGCTCATCGAGGCGGGTGTAGACGTCCATGTGGATTGCCACGCCTACCCCTCTCCTGGGAACATGATCAGACCGCCGCCAGCCTCGACGGCCTGGCGATCGGCGATGATTTGCTTAATTCGCTTGACCGGCAAGAACGTTCGCTCGCCGTATTCCTCATGCTCAGCACGTGGGAACTTGCCCGAGCGGAACAGCGCAGCAATGTTGGCGATCTGCGCCAGCATCTGCTTCCACTCCGGCCGCTCACCGTCGCGGAGTGCATCCGCGACGGCGCCATCCTCAGGAGCGAATTCGACAGTGACCGTGCGAACTTCGTTCTCGTGGTCTTCGTCGATCGTGACGCCGAACAGCTCCAGCAGCTCGAACGATGACATTGCGCCGGAATGCCAATCGGCAATCCGACGGTGGAAGAACCGCTGAAGGTCAGACGCTATCCGGCGCGGGAACAGCCGCCAGAACGCCAGTGCTTCCCACACTTTTGTCGTCGGCATCAGCTCGCTTCGCTACGCCGTTGCGCAGGTCCTTGAGTAGTTGCACGAGTTCGGAGGGTGATCCGCCAGCGTCTTCGAATTCCTGGTACTTGTCACCGAGGACGATTTGGGCGACCTGGATCTCGTACGGCGGCTCGACCAGCTTCGTGATGCCCTCGGCGTTGGTCTCCTGGTACGGCTCGATGTAGTCACCCACCTGCACAAACGCGCCCGTGTAGGTTTCGATCTTCGTGCCGTCCTTCTGCTCGATGATCCGGCGCTGTTCGGGGATGTTCCGGTCCGGCCACTTGTCGCACTGGTTCATCCGGTGGTGCAGCTCGGTGTATGCCCTGAGCTGCTTTGCGTTGAAGAACAACGGATTACGGACCTGGAAGTCGCTCCCGTTTTCCGTCGTGATGGTCCCCGAGCGTGCGAACGACTGGTTGGCGTCCGCTTGGGCTTGGGCGTTCTGGTCCTGGTCCTCGGCCATGTGGGTTTCTCCTCGACTACACCCCTCGGCTCTGGTTGAAAGTCCCCGGCGGGCGGTAGCCGAGGAAGACCCGCCCGCCGGGAACGATCACTAGGGCTGCGTCACCGAGTTCGACACGGCCGACACCGCGGTCACGTCGTCGTCGTCGGTCACCTCGACCTGGTAGAACGACGTGGTGGCTGTGGTGAGCCCGGTCAGGCCCAGGGTCACAAAGCCATTGGCGACGTTCGTCGAGCCGACCACCGCGTCCGTCGGAGCGGCCATGTCCTCGGTGGCCGACTTCTTGACCGCGTAGGTGTACGGCGACTTGCCGCCCAGCGGCTGCTCGAACACCAGGTTGGCCGTCGTCGCGGCCGTCGGCGTGCCGACCGGGCGGGGCGGCACGAACGTCAGGCCGGGGGTGTCGTATTCCTCCCATGCCTCGCCGGCGACCCACATGCACGAAATCAGCGGCTGCCCCTTGGTACCGATGAAGTTCGGGTCGATCAGGCGGGTGAACTTCAGCTCAGCGGCGGTCGGGTCGGTCTTGCTGCCCTGCAGGTTGCCGATCTCGGAGCGGACCGCCCGGGACAGGCCGAACGCGGTCCGCTCGGGCAGGCCAGCGGCCTTGTCTTCGTGGATCAGGATGAACTGACGTTCCACGAAGTCGATCTCGTCGGACTCCTCGACCACGTAGGTGGCGCCGGCCTTCGACGGGTGCAGGATGTTGGTCAGCGGCAGATCGTTCAGCAGCCGGTGGAGCACCCGGTTGTTCTCGAAACCGGTGAACACCACGCGCTTTTCACGCGATGTCATGTCGACGCGAGCCGGATCGATCGACTGCAGGATCTCCAGCGCATCCACGTTGGTGTCGTGCTCCTGCACGAAGCCGTCGGGGTTGACGCAGCCGATCTTGTGGAACCCGTGGTTGGCTGCCTGGTTGTACACCTGCCGGCGGTTGACGATCTTGACGGCGAGCAGGTCGTCGCGCCAGTTTCCGTCGGCTGCGAACGGGGAAACGAAGTCCCCGCCGGGGCTGATGTCCGTTGCGAGCCCGGCGAAGTCGCGGACCAGAAGCGACCACTTGCCGCCACGCCGGACACGCAGGGCGTTGAATCGGGCCAGTGCCGAGTCGGTGAGACTGACGCCGGTAGCCGGTTGAGGCATAGTGCTGTCCTTTCGGATGATGAACCCGGAGTGGATCCGGCGTTTTTGCGGCAGGGCGCCGCGCACCACAGCCCCGAATTGGGCTGCGGTGAAACTGGTTCTCGGCTAAGAGGTGGTTCGGACGTACGACAGGCCGATGGAATATCGGGCCAACCTGCAGAGGACCTGGTCGTCTGCAAAATCAATCCAGTGCGGCGACTCGACGACGTTCACATAGTCGAAGTTCACGATTCGGCCGCCGGGGATGTGGATGTCCACTTGCTCGCGGGCCAGCGTCAGCATCCACTCGTGCGTGTCTGCGCTGTTCTCCATGGCGGCTTTCTCGCCAAGGTTCTTGTCGCACAACGTCCTGACGCTGACCAGCTGGTCTGACAGCCCGTACTCGGCCCGCTCGGTGCCTCCTGGGATGTTGCGCACCAGATTCATTGGCAGCGGATCACGCGCCGGCCGGCGGCCGATCGCTGTCCGACGCAGCCCGCTCAAGTAGGCGACCAGCGCCTCTTCGACATCGTCCGGTGCTTCACCGAGCGCGCTCACCCGTCGACCTCGACGCCACCGTCGAGGGTGCCGCCGTGGCGGTGCGCCACCTTCCCGAAGGGCGCAAACTCAGGGGTGGGAGTGTCGGGCCCGAACGGCGACTTGGAATCGGGCGGGTCTGCCTCGGTGCCGTATTCGATGAACGCGAAGTACCAGAGCCGCGACCCGACCCACCACGCCGGCAGTCCGTCATGGTCGGGTCGCTTTTCCAGTTCGACAGATGCCGCAGCTCGCCCTGTGCGCACGGGTGTTTCGGCGCGGACCTCGTCGCGGATCGCCTCGGCGCCCTCTTTCGACTTCAGCTTGAGTTCAGCGTCACGGCGGATCTTCGACTCGATCTCGCGCTGAATCTCGCTGCTGGGAGTCGTCGTCATCGCTTGCGGGCGTGAGCCTTTTCAGCGTTCAGCCAGGCCTCGACATCGGCGTTGTAGGCGTTCTCGGCCGCCAGCCAGTCGGCCAGGTTCGCCCCGGCGTCGGCGCCGGCCGGGGACAGCCGGTCCACCGACTGACCGAGTGCCTCGGCGGTCGCGGCGTCGAGTTCCACCACGGCGCCGGGCTCGGTGTGCTGCACGCCCACCCCGTCGACGGCGTACGCGCACGGTTCGAGAATCTGGTACTTGGCCATTACGACACCTGCCTTTGAGAGAGGACGGTCACCTTGAACGGCGACCCGTCCATGTCGGTGTGGTGCTGCGGTCCCGCAATCACCTTGAAAGTCGCGTCGCCTTCGCGTATTTCGCTGTCGACGGTCATCGCCAGCACCGCCGGTACGGGTGGCACGGTGGACTTCCACACCATGGTTCCGACGTTGATGCCGTACTCCGCGATCTCCTTCGCCGACAGCGGACGGTGACGGCATCCCGGCACCACGGTCTTATTCTCGGCCGGCTCCCGCATGCCCAGGGTGTCGGGCGGACCATTGTCGGTGAAGTTCACGACCAGCAGCGTCTGGCCGCCGAAGGTCTGCGGGACGGGGACGGTCATGTCTCGCTGACGTCCAGTGCCCAGCCGCCGGCCCGGGTGGTCACCGCGATGGTGGTATCACCGGTGGGCTTTCCGACGAGCATGGGCTGCATCGCCAGCGCCAGGGCTTGGATCGCGCACACGGCCCACGGTTGGAAGGTCCCGCCGGCGGCCTTCTTGAGCGACCCCTGGATGTCGTCGAGGCTGGGCAGCTCGCCGCGCCGGGGACTCACCTCGGCGTCCATCACGATGTTGCCGTCGACCTCAATCTTGATGTGGCTCATGCTTCTCCCAGCGCGGCCAGCGCGCGACGGGGAATGACGACGTGGTCGCCCTTCCCGATGGTGATGGACAGGGCGGCGGGCTCGTGCTGGGCGTCGGGATGGATGTGGATGACGCGTCGGCCGTCGGGTGCATCGGCGGCGTCTTGGCGCAGCTGCAGCGCGTCGCCCTTCTCCATCAGTTCGAAGCGGGTTTCGAGCAGGTGCACCGCGGCCTCGGCGATGAGTGTGGCTGTAGCGCCGATGAATTCCTCGGCCTGCTCGTCGGACATTCCGGTGTTCCGGAATCCGGGCATGGGGATGAGGCGCTCGGGGGTCTGGTCGTCGCCGGGGTGCGGCAGGCCCGTGCGCAGACCGTCGGCGAGCATCGTCACTGCCTGGCGGTTCACGACGGGGTCCCCTTACCGGCCTTGATGTCGTTGATGAACGCGTCGAAGTCGCCCTTGATCATGGTGACCAGGTCGCCGGCACTCATGGCTTTGATCAGGTCCTCAGCGGCCTTGATCGGATCCTCGACATTGGTGTTGCCGGCCAACCAGGTGCCCACGACACCGACGCCGCGCAGGCGTACGTGTTCGGACTTAACCCACTCGGCCAGCACTTCCGCGGTGGTGGGTGCGGGCATGGTGCTCCTTGGATTCAGGTGTAGATGATGCGGCGGTAGGAATCGAGCCAGCTGGTGTTCAGGGCCTCTTCCACGTCGCGATCGGACCAGTTGTATTCGACGTCGTCGACTCGCTTCTTGGTCAGCGCGCCGCCGGAACCCCGCGCCTCCGAGGACATTCCGACGCTCAAAGCGACCTTGTCGACGCAGGTGAGGACGGCCAGGTCGAAATCTGGTGCGGTCTCGTGGCCGTGCGTCATGGTGACAGCGATGGCGCCGTACTGGTCGGTCCAACAAGCGCCGGATCGCTTGCGCACCAAACCCATCGACTTGGACACACGAAGCTGCGTCTGGGTGTCGATCGCGACGCCGTCCTCGACGATCGAGACGTTGATGATCTTGCGGGTCGGCAACGCGAGGACATGTCCGCCGTGGCCGTCCAGCTCCAGCACCTCGTCGTCGACGACCGGGGTTACGTGCCACCCGCAGTAATTGCGGGCGGCACGCAACGCCGCGTCGAACAGTCGCTGCACTTCGACGTCTTCCGCCTGCAAGCGGCCCTTGGTGTAGGCCTCGACGTCGGCGTAGCTCAGTGCAGCCATCAGGCGGTTACGCCCGTGCCGGCGGGGCGGTGGACCCGGCTGCCAGCAGGGCGACGGCGGACAGCACGCCGCCGGTTGTCGCATCCGCGGTGGTGACCTTGAGGCGTACGTACCGCTGGGTGCCGACCACGTAGCCGAGCTGGGCGACGGTGTTGCTCTTGGTGTTGTCGACCACCACGGGACCGCCCTGCACCCGGTCGGCCGGGACGTCGGACCAGTCGGCGCCGTTGGCGGAATGCTGCAGCGCGACGGTGTGTGTGCCGTCGGTGACGGCGCCCGCGGTCACCACGAACAGCGCGGTGCGAAAGTTGTTCTTGAACAGAGCGAGGTCGATCGACGCTCCGTTCACGGTGGCGTCGTCGTCGAGCGCTCCCGACGGCAGAGCGAGCACGGCCAGGCTCTGGGTATGCAGGGTGTTCATCAGTTCTTTCCTTCCTGGGGGCGCTGGCGGCGGCCAGCGGCGCGCGGTGCGGCCTGGGACTCGTGCGTCTCGGCCTTCTTGTCCGCGTCGTCACCGGCGCTCGACGCCGCGGCGGTGGTCGCACCCTGGTGCTCTTCCTCGGCCAGCAGCCAGGCCTGGACGTCTTCCTCGTACTGCTTCTCCGCGGCCAGCCATGCCTCAACGTCGGCGGCGGCCGGCTGCGGGGCTCGCCGCTCGCCGGGCGCGGCCGTGGCGGTCTCGGTGCCGGGGCGGTCCGTGCCCTGCACGGGGGCGAAGTACGACGCGTGCGTCGCCAGGATTGGATGGTCGTCGTCGACCTGCGATCCGCCGGGGTAGATCGTCCCCGCGAATTCGAAGGCATTGATGCAGCGGTGGCTCATGTGCAGCTCTTTCCTTGCGGCGGTGGGGAGCTGCGCAGCTCCCGACGCGGTTTCGGGGGTGGGGCTGCGCGGTTGGGGGCGCACCTCGTGGGAGCGCCCCCAACCGCACAGCAGGTGACTACGTGACGTTCAGAACCCGGAAGGCCGAGTCGTTCACGGAGTCGGCGCCGACACGGATCCACGCGTGCCAGCCGGCCTTGCCGACCGGACGGCCGTTGGGCCCGAACAGCTGCGGGATGTAGGACAGCGTGGTGCCCAGGCGGTCGGCGATCACGTAGTTCTGGAAATCGCCGTACGCCAGCACCAGGTTGTCCTGGCCCGCGTTGATGACACCGTCCATCGCCTCCGCGACGTAATCCGGCCGGCCCAGCAGTTCCTGCTTCCGGCCGTCGGCCAGCTGGCCCCACAGCGCGGAGCCGCCGTTGGTGTCGAACTGACGCATCTTGCTGTAGATGCCGCGGTGGGCCAGCCAGGATGCGTTGAACGCGTACCGCTGCGGCAGCGCCGCGTCCAGGTTGTGCACGTCACCGACGGCGAACGTGTCGGTGCCAGCCGAGGGCACGACCGACGGGGTGCCGGTCAGGGCGGTGATGATGCCGGTCGGCTGCCCGACACCGGAGCCGGTGACGAACGCGATGGACTCCTTGACCTCCTTCTCGAAGGCGATCATCTTCGAGATCTCGTCGGCCAGGCCCGGTGCGTCCATCTGCAGCTCGTGCGAGAACGGCACGAAGATCTGCAGCTTGTGCACCGGAATTTCGGGCTGCTCCAGCGACGGTGCGTCGTCGGAGACCTCTTCACCCTCACCGTCCCACGAACCGGTCACGCCGGCCGACGAGATGCCCTTCCAGACGTCGCCGGTGGCCTGCACTACCCGGGCGATCTGCCGCACCTGGTTGAACGAACCGTTGGCGGTGATGATGATCGTCGGGTCCAGCTGCATGGGAACCATGAAGCCGCCCTGGTTGTCCGTCAGACTCATCGCGCGGGTGTAGGCCTCACGCTCTTCGTCGTTCAGCACCGCGGCTTCACCGCGGGACCGGACGAGCTTGATGAACGCCTTCGAGTACGCCGGCGAGGTGGTGGCCAGCACGAGGCGGGCGACCGGGGTGTCGGTGTCGGCGTCCCGCTCGATGTAGCGGGTGCAGACCTCGCGAACCTTGTCGTCGGCGAACTCCATCCGCTCGACCGCGGACTTGGCTCGGGAACGCAGTTCGGATGCGGCGCTGTCGCCGTAACCCATCCGCATTTCCGAGATGTCCCACGGGTCGCGGTACTTGCCCGTCAGTTCGGGGGCACCGAAGCGCTTCTGGTCGACGATGTCGACGTCGCCACTGGGGCGACGGTCGACGCGAGCAGCCTCGTCGGCCGGTGTCGACGTGGACACGCCGACACCGGACGCGGCGCGGACCTCGGCCAGTGCGGCGTCGTGCTCGAGGTCCAAGCGGTGCTGGTGCACCTCGCGGAACTCTTCCAGCAGCGGCTGTACCGCGGCCATGTCCTCGGGCGTCTTGTCCTTCTTGTTCTTCAGACGCTCCAGTTCGTCCTGGATGTCCTTCTCTCGGTTGAGAGACTCTTTGTGGGTGCGAGCCATCGCAATAACTCCTAAACATTCGTGGGAGGCGGGGTCGCCTCCCGGGTGTTTCTGACGAGGTCGAACGCGCCTTGGAACAGCCGCTCGACAGCTGCCGCGCGGGCGGCGTCGACGGGGTCATCCGTGGCGGGTGGTGCATCGGAATGGGAGTCGGATTCGTGCTCTCCGGCCGAGTCGTCGGTGGATCGCGGCGAATCGTCTGCGTGCTCTCCGGCCGAGTCGGTGGATTGCGGCGCAGCGTTGTCCTCATCCGAGTGCTCGACGGCCCCGTCATCGGGGGTGTCTCGCGGCTCTTCATCGGACGCTTCCCCCGAAGGGGCTGGGGTCAGCGCGCGCAGCGCTGACTCCACGAGCAGCAACTTGCGTTGCTCCTCAGGCTTATTCAGGCGGTCCAGGTTCAAATGGACCGTGCCGTCGGCGGCGGTGAGCTTCGCGCGCACCGCGGCCGAAGTGCCGTCGTAGGCCGGCCACACGACGGGGCCCACCTCGGCGACGCGGACTTCCTTGAGAATGCGCAGCAGCGGGGTTCGTTCGGGCTGCTCACCGTAGTACAGGATCCGCTTGACGTCTTCGGGCTTGACCGTCTTGCCGTCCTTATCACGCCACTCGTCGCGAACAACGCTGAACCGGAAGCTCATTCCGTCGATCGCGCCGGAGGCGATCGCTTCGCGGATCAGGTCGATGATGATGTGCTCACCGAGCCGGGCCTGGACGTACAGGCCTCGGTCGTCCTCGTGGATGTCCTCGATCATCCCGATCGGGATCGAACCGATGAGTGGGTGGTGGCCGTGGTCGAACTGGAACTTGGGCGTGCGTTCGCGCAGCGACTTCCGGAACGCGCCGGGCGCGATCTGCTCGTCGAAATCGCCCTCCCACGAGTTGATTCGGGTCGGCGAGTTGAACACGGCACCGTAGCCGACGAACGTGCGGCCGTCGTTCTGCTCGTCGTCAGCAGCATCGGCGGCACGCAGGAAGGTGAAGTCGACGGACCGGACGAGGTTCTCGCGCGGCAGCTCCTTGGGCTTGGTCAGTTGGGCAGTGCTCACGGTTCCTCCTCGGTGCTGCCTGCTGGGAGTGCGGGCTGCTCGGCGGGTGTAATCAGTTCGAGGATTCGGCGCACCTCAGCGAGCGTGATGTCGGCGCCGCGGCCCTGATCGTCCTGGGACTGTTGGCCGTTCGTGCTCCCGGGTGGTTGCAGCTGGACGGAGTACCGGCCGCTGTGCTTCAGCAGACGCAGGTCGTTGGACTCGACGGCCAGCACCACCGAGTCGGGCTCGTAGCCGGCGGTGATGTACGAGTTGATGGTCGACGCCTTGATCGCGGCGATCGCGGCGGCGTCTTTCTCGTCCTCACGCAGGAACGGGACGTCGGTGGAGTCGTACCAGAGTCGCGTGCTGTCGCTGGGCACCGTCAGTACGCGTTCCATGGTTCCGGATGCGTTCTGCCACAACGGGTGGATGGTGCCGTCAGCGAATCGGCGGCGGGCCTGCGAGTAGTTGGAGTAGGTGCTGGATTCCAGGCCCTTGCTCAGGCCGGCGATGACTGGCGGGACACCAGCGGCGGCGGCGACGCGGACTTCACCGCCGCCGCGCACATTGGCGAAGTCGATTTCCTTGAGGTGAGCGCCAGCGATTGTCACCTCGGCACCCGGGTACAGGTGCAGCGTCTTGCCAGAGTTGCCAGGGCCGGCGTGCTTGTCCTCGAACTCGGCGACCCACGCCTTGACGGCTTCCTGCGTCGCGCCCTTGACACCCGAGACCCCGGCGAAGTGCCGGATGACCATGTTCGGGGTGGCCGCGTTGTCCATGTACTTGGTCTGGTGGTTCGTCATGGCCTGATCGGCTTGGATCTCGCGCAGAATCGGCGTCAGCCATGACATTCCGGCGGCTACGTCCGAAAGCGGATCGGGGATCGGCGCGAAGTGCGCGACCTCGTCTACCGTGAAGGCGACTGGTTCGATCTTGCTGTCGGACTGGTGCCAACCGCCCTCGTTGTACAGGTAGCCGATCTTCACCCAACCGACTTGCCCGTCACCGCGGTTCAGGTCGGTCGCGCGGCCAGTCTGGTTCATGTACCGGCGCTGCCCGACGATCCGGACCCAGTCCGGCCGCAGCCGCACCAGCTCGTCGCCCTGCCGCACCCAGTACGAGTTACCGGCAAGGTCGGCATCCTGGATCAGCCGAGACAGCAAGTCCTGGGTGGTGCCGCCGCCCCATGGCCGTTCCAGCACGCGCAGCTCGCGGTTACCGAAGGTGTCCGACGGCGATCCGTTGAGCATCTGCTGCCACTGGAACCGCATGCCGGAGAACACCAACTGGCGGGCCAGCATGCAGGAGAACACCACTCCGTTGGCCTGGTAGGCGCCGCGGGTGAGGCCTTCGAAGTTGTTCGCCGGCCGCTCGGTGGCCTTCCCGTCCGACAGCGTCTCCTTATAGCCGCTACCGGGGTAGCCGAACCCGCCATACATGAACGAATTCAGCTGCGCCGCATACTGTTCGAGCGTGATCTGACCGGCCCGCTCAGCGCTGACCCCGAGCTTGAACCGCGACAGCAGGTTCACTGCTGGCTACGAGCTTCCCGCGGCCGGACACGCTGGGCCACCGACTGGCCCGCGACGGGGTCGTACAGAACGACCACCGCGACGAGCAGCAACACGCCGCCAACGAGCAGACCCCACCCGACACCGAACTGCACAACAACGCCCGCGACAATGGCGGCCAGTGCGAGAGTCCCAAGGGGCAGAGCTTGTTTCGGCGTCACGACATGAATCCCCATACTTCCGTCTCTTGCGGCTGCTCGTGGAGAAGTCCCCACGTCAGGCCGATCAGTCCTTGCAGCGGATACACATCGGTCGGCGACCGGATCGGGTCCAGCACCCACGCGCCCTTGGACAGGAACTTCACGTGCGCCGACGTCGCGGCGGCGTCCAAACCTGGGTGCGGGAGGTGCCACAGCTTGCGCTGCTCCGGGTTCTTCTCGTCCCGGTCCAGCAGGTCGAACACGTCACTACATCCGACGTGCTCATCGGCACCACCCCACGGGATCACCCGCAGGTCAGCCGATTTGCCGTCGCTCAGGGTGGCGCCTTCGATCGCGTCGATCAGCGATGTCGCCGGGGCGCCGCTGGACTGCACGACGACCGCGGTGAACGTGTCCCGGTTCTCCACCAGCCACGGGACCACCCAGTCCACGCCGGCGCGGTCGGCCATGATGCCGGCGACCACGTCGCCGTCCTCGGTGAAGCCGCCCCGCGCGATGTACGCCCGCGACCGCGACATGTTCACGGCCACCGACACCATCAGCGGGCTGTCCTCGGCCGGCCGCTGAGCGTCGGCCTGCGACACCGACCAGGCGCCCTCGGGGAACGGCCCGGCGTCGGCCATCGCCACCCAGCGGCACAGCACCTCGATCTCGAACTGAATCGGCGGGTTGGCCCGCAGCGCCGCCGCGATCGCCCGGTCGGTGACGCACTCCGGAACGATGTCTGTGTGGTTCATCGACGGGTTGGCCTGCGCCCACGCGTTCGGGTCCGTGCGCTTCGCCGTTGGCGGCGCTGACCATTCGAAGAACCCCAGCACCTCGTCGTCGTCGCCGAGCTCGGAGAGGTATTCCTCCATCTCAGCGTCGAGCGCGTCCAGGACCTCGGCGTCGTCGTCGCCGTCCGGCCACCCCAGCGCGCGGTGCGCCTGCGCCCGCAGGAACCGCAGCACCACGCTCAGCGCGTCACCAGCGTTCGAGAATGCCCACGCCTGGCCACGCGGCCGGGCGTTCATCGCGTTCGTGACCGCCGACCAGGCATCCCACGACTGGTGTTCCCGCAGCTCGTCCAGCAGGATCAGATCGCCCGAGAACCCGCGCCCACCGCGGCGGGTAGCCGACGCCACCCGGTACTCGCGGAACCACGGCGTCTCTTCGGTTTTCGCCAATCGCATGAACTTCGGGTGACCCTGGTCGATCTTCTCGATCAGATCGGCCAGTTCCTCGTCGTCCTGGGCCATCTCGACGGCCTCACCCCACGCCGCCTCCGACCGGGCGAGATCCTGCGCGGTGCCGATCACCATCGGCGAGTCCTGGTCGTACAGGTGCCACAACGCCAGCACCGTCATGACCAGCGTCTTGCCGTTCTGCCGACCGACGAGCACGACGATGAACCGGAACCGGTACGAGAACAGCCCGTCCGGGCCCACCGGCGCGGTCAGCTCCAGCGCGTGGATCAGCAGCCACTTCTGCCAGGGGAACAGCCGCAGGCCCAGGATCAGCTCGGCGAACGCGATCGCCGCGTACCCGTTGGTCGTCCGGCCGATCCCGTACTCGTCGCCGGGCACCAGCGGCTGCAGCGGCTTGGTGAAGACGCGCGGCGTCTCACTGCCGAGCAGCTGCGGACGCTCAGCGGTGGCGGTCGGCACGTCAGCCCGTCGCCGACTCCGGTCGCGTCATCCGACGCACCGACGCCAACTTCCCGGTCTTCTTGTCCGCGCCCTTGCGCAGCTTGTCGACCATCTCCGACAGCCGGGCCGACGCCTGCGGGTGCTGACCGATCGCCCGCGGGTTGTCCAGCAGCCGCGCCAGCGCGTACGCGATTTCGGCCTCACCGGGCCGAGCCTCGACCGTCGAGAGGCCGGCCAGCTGCGTCCGGATCGCGGCCTCGACGGGCCCGTAACCGGCGGGGGCTGGACTGTGTGAGGGCTCCTGCGCGGGCGCCGCCGCGCGCGGACTGTGCAGCACAGCAACCGGTGACGGCTTGCTGCCGCCGGTCGCTTTCTGTTCGTTCTTTGCCTGCTTCCGTGCACGCTGATAATCGCGTTCTGCCTGCACACACAGGTCGCAGCGGCAGCCGGAGTTGTATCGGCTGCGAGTGCCATGCTCAGCAGCCATACCTCCCACCTTCCGCTACCAGCAAACAATGTCGACGGGCTAGCAAACTCTGATTTCCAGCAAATCTGACGGCCCGCCCAGGTCGGCCGCCCTCACATGTGTCCCGGGACGGCCTCCGCGAAACTCGATGGCTGCGCAGGGGTCTGGTCCTGGGCCCCCTCCTTCGACGCCGACCCACCCCCCCAGGGGGCCGGGGGCCGCGGGGGTCAGGTCCAGCAAACTCCGACGGCGACCCAGCAAACTTTCGTTCGGGCCGAGTTACCAGGCGGGCTGGACCCATTCGCCTTGTTGGGGTGCTGCCTTCGCGCCGCGAGAGCCGTTGCACTTCGAGTGCGAGGGCCGCAGGTTCGACCTCATGAAGGCGAGGTCGGGGCGGATGGCCACGGGCTGGTAGTGGTCAGCCTCGAATGCCGGCGGCGTGCGGGC
This sequence comes from Mycolicibacterium canariasense, assembly GCF_002101555.1. Lineage (GTDB taxonomy): Bacteria > Actinomycetota > Actinomycetes > Mycobacteriales > Mycobacteriaceae > Mycobacterium > Mycobacterium canariasense. The sequence goes on along the minus strand of NZ_LQOL01000024.1, from coordinate 38,429 downwards.
CGGGGCTTCGTAGTCGATCGGCTGGTTGCAGATGTGGCATGGCCGGCCGTACGTGCCATCGGGGTTGCGGTGCCGCTGGCACTCGTCCTTGAACTCTTGGGCCAGGACGCGCCAGGCGTGGCTGGATCGGATCTTGCGGGCCTCGTCGCGCTGTGCGCCGGTGTTCTCTCGGTACCAGCGCTTGACAGCGGCCTGCATCTGTTGGGGCCGCTCGGCCTTGGCTCGGGCCAGCACGGTGTCCATGCCAGGGTCGATGGTGATGACCTCGGCGCCGAGTCGGTCGTACTTGGCGAGCAGCTCGGGGCTGGGCGTGGAGTGGATGACGTACACGTCGACGGCGCCGGATACGCCGATGGCGGTGTCGATGGCTGCCTGTCGTGCGGCCTTGGTGACGGCCTTGACGTGGACGGGGTGGTCGTGGCCGACGCCGTCGGTGCGTGGGGTGAGCACCGAGGCTATGGCGTCGTAGTCAATGGTGATGTCGCCGGGCTGGGCGTGGTTGCGGACCCAGGTGGACTTACCGCTGGCGGGCGGGCCGGTGACGACGTACAGCGCCACGGGTCTGGTCAGTCCGGGTTGGATGCCTGGGTGTCGAAGGTCTCCAGCATGCCTTCGACGTGCGCTGCGGGCGTGGAGTCGGTGAACACCACGTCGTCGGGGTGGGCAAGGGCGAAGTGCTCACGCAGCCGCTGGGGTCCGTCGATGACGCGGGGCGTGATGTTGAAGACCGCTGCCTCGCGGTCCTTGGACACCTGGCGCTGTGAGCCGTCGAGCTTGAGTTCCACCGCGATGGGGATTCGGGTGTCGCACGCGGGGTGCGGGCATGGGAAGTCGACGGTGCCGGGCATCAGACGCGCTCGGTCTTGTCGGGGCTGGCGCCGACTGTGGTCCGGAGGTATTCCTTGGCGAGGCTGGCCAGGTGTTGGCCGAGCTGCTCGGCTATACCGGGCAGGCCAGCACTGACGCCCAGGGTTCCGGGGACAGGGACACCGATGCCGGGGCGTTCGACGCGGGGCCGGACGATGGCGCCGATGGTGGCGGCCAGGGCGTCCTCGAGGTGGTGCACCGCGATGGCCTGCTCACGCGGAGCGTGCTCGGACACAGCGACAACCATCTCGACCAGCTGCTTGAAGTCCCGGCGGACGACGTCGAGCGTCCTGTGGACGTTGGCATCGGTCGGGGTGTGCAGATCGAAGCGGCGGTCGATCTCAGCCTGAGTGATTCCCATGGGCGGTCTCCTTGGTGTTCGGCTTCTCGCCGCGCGGTTGCCGCGCAGCGCCGCCCTCACCGCCAAGGAGCGGGTCGTGGGTGTGCACGCGGGGATCCGGTGCGCGGGCTTGCCCGAGCTAGGAAACGGGTTTGACGCATGCCGCGCGGCGAGAAGGTGGGGGCGCTTACCTGGCGTCGGGGAAGTACGTCAGGGCTGTGCCCGAATGACGAAAGCCCCGGAGACCGGAGTCTCTCGGGGCTTTAGGGCACAGCTGTGCCTGCCGTAGTTATAACACGTTATGCAGGGCGGATGTGGCTTGGTGGGTGGATGTGTGTGTCGGTGTGTCGTACACAGGGGGTGGGTGTGCACACGGGGGTTGCGCGCCGGTTGCGTTGGGGTGGATGATGGCGAGTATGTACGACATACCCGTTGCGCTTTGCCGGGTATGTATGACATACTGGTGTCATGCCGCAGAAAGTCATCCTCCCCGCCAGCATCCGCCGCAAGCACGGCGTCAACAAGCGCAACGCGCTCGCCGTCATGCGGAACTGCAGCGCACCGGTGGCCCAGGAAAGCGGCAGCGTCCTCTACACCGGACGCGACACCAACGGCCGTCTCACCGAAATCGGTGTCATCGACGGCCGTGAGGGCGGCAACGTCCTCGTGATCATTCACGCACTACCTCTGGAGTGGGAACGATGAGCAGCAACGACCGCGACATGGCCGACTACGTGATCGGCGACGACGCCGAAATCGAAGAGGTCGACAACCTTGACGAACGCGACATCTACGTCGACGGTGAACACCTCACCGAAGCGCGGCTGGCCGAGCTCAACGCGGCAGCAGAGCAGGAGGCCGAGCAGCGGCGGCGCGGCGGCCTGGTCCCCGGCGGCAAGTCACTCTCCGGCGACGGCAGCCACTCGCCGATCGTGCAAACCCGGGTGGCCAAGACCACCAAGCAGCACCTCGAAGAGATCGCGAAGAGCCACGGCATGGGGGTGTCCAAGTTCGTTCGGCCGGCGGTCGAGGACCAGGTGGCGTACTTCGTGCTGTGGGAGCAGTCGTTCGACGGTGCGGCCTACGAGTGGGTACGGCTCAACAAGGCCTTGCCCTTGAGCGAAGCAGAGACGACATTCGAGCACTTCCGGCAGCTCGCAGCGACCCACGGGTATCGGCGCGTGCAGATCCGACGCGGCCGCGACCTGGTCGTCAAGCAGTGGCCGAACGCAGCCTGATGATAGGTGGCCTCAGCGGGGCGACGTGGTTGGTCGCAGATTCTCCTGCGCTCGACACCGATGCGTGAGATGGTGCGGCGGTGAGCAACGTGACAGATTCGAACCCCACGGGCATAACCGAATTCGACATCCGTGACTGGGCAGCACAGCCCGAGTGGCAGCAGATTGCGCAGCTGGTCAACGGCATGGTCCGGCGCGTGGGCCGCGAGGAAGCCATCGGGTTACCGGATGAGTACGCGTGGGCCGCGCGCAGGACTACCTTGCCGATGCGCTGTCGCATCTGGCCCGCGCCATCGGCTTCATGGACTCGTGTGGGGAATGCGACCGCCGGCTCGAGCTGGATAAGCCGGACGAATGGGTCAACTCGTCGACGCCGCCATATCGCACCGAGATCGACGGAAACACGCTGCACGGCAGATATCGGTGCGCAGCCGGCCACGAATGGACCTGCGGTTACGCGTTGACGACACCGGGGCTGTTCTAACACTCACCGCGGATCTCGCGGGCCCGCTTGAGCACAGCGGCCATCATCGAGCGCTGCAGTTCGTAGTCATCGTCAAAGTCCGGCACCGATGACAGCAGCTCGGCGAACTGCGCGGTGAGCTTGGCCTTGGCGCCATGGGTTTCGAGCACCTCTTCGGCCACCCCGAGTGCGATCTTGTTGAGCGCCTGCTCGAAGGCCTGTTGCAACGGCGACGGCGGCTGATACGAGTGGTACGAGCTGGCTTTGGGTGGCTGGGTGATCAGGTACTGCAGCGCGCCTTCGATCAGGCGTTCCTTCGTGTCGGCCGACAGCGAGTCGAGGATGGCCTTGGACAGGACTGCCGACAGTTCGCCGGCGGGGATCTTCAGCTCGGTCACGGTGGTATCTCCTTGGGTGAGTAGTGGTTACACGTCGCTGAGGCGCAGCGGCAGGCGTCGGTTCTCGTAGTGCGGCATCCACCTGCGGCACTCGACGGTCAGGTCCGCTTCCCTGAGGACGTCGCGCATCGCGTCAGCCACGCTCTGGCGCCGGAGGTCGGGCCGACCGTATGTCGGCTGAGCGGACATCCACGGCTGCGTCGCGATGAGGAACTCAACGAACGGCTTGATCACGTGGCCGATGCCGACGTCGGCGTTGGGGTGCTCGGTGACGCCCGGCGCGGTCAACGGCACCCACGTGTGCCCGGTGTCCGGCGGGCACGGTCCGAGGTAGTCCCACGTCGCGGTGTGCGGGCCGGCCGCGTGGCGGTGGAAGCGGTTGCCGACGGCCGCGGCGGCCGACTCGGCGGCCGGCCCCAGCGGGACCTCCAGGCGCCACCAGCGCGAATCACTGGCGCTGTACGGCTCCCATGACCGTTCGCGCGCCGCGATGCGCTGCGCCAGCGCGAACGCTTCCAGCAGGTCCGGGATCCACCGGGCGGTGAACGCGCCGGTGAGCTGGCCCCACTCTATGGTCCCGACCGGGCGCACCGTGAGCAGGCGGACGCCGGTCTCCTGGTGGGTCAGGTCATGCCAGCCGCCGGGCCGGTACTGAGCGACGATCACCGTTCGTCCTTCCGTTCGGCGTGGGCTCGCAGCTCGTCGAGGGCGGCCTGGGCGGCGTCGAAGTCGCCGCCGTCGGCCACCAGGACGATGCGGTTGGACCTGGCGTATAGGCAGGCGGTCGCGCGGTCGACGCGGGCCCGCGCGACCCGGCCGCGTTCGATGCTCAGCACGTCGATCACCCCTTCACCTGGTCGCCGAGGTGGCCGTCGGCGTTGCATATCCATCCGCGGTGGTCGCGGCTCCAGCCGGTCGAAATGGCTTGGGCCTCAGCGTCTTGTTGGCTCGTGGCTTCGACCGTGAGGTCACAGGGGCATGGTCCGTGCCCGTCGGGGTACCAGCCGTCACACGTGAGCTTGAACCGCAGGATCTGCTGGATAGTCATGGGAGCTTCCGTTCGCCGTTGACAATGACCGTGACCGGGCAGGTTTTCCGGGTGCTCTGCACGGTCAGGACCGGGCGGCCTTGCTCGGTGTCGACCTCGATGCGGACCTCGGTGCGGGTTCCGTCGTCCTGCAGCACCACCAGCTCGGCGACCTCTCCGTCCGTGATCGCTAACCGCATCGTTCGATCACCGTCCTTACACGTCACTCAGGCAGGGCATGCACACGTAGGCGGTGCCGTAGTCGGGAACCTCCAGCGCGCGGGCGTCCTCGTCGCCGCACAGAGCGCAGGGCTGCCGGGGCTGCAGTTCGACGTGTCGACAGTGTTCGCAGCGTCGGAAGTCGTCGCGGGTGCGCGGCAGGTGCGTCCAGCCCGACCACAGGTGGTCGCACGCCGCGACCTCGGGCGGCAACGGACGCACCGGCGCCGAGGGAACCGGCGCCGGGACCGCGACCACCCTGGGTGGCTGGTACGAGCCGGGGCAACGTCCGCGGCCGGTGACTCCGTGGGCGCGCACTGTGCCGTCGGCGCGCAGCGCGTACACCCCGACGCAACCGCTACAGTCAGCCTTCACCGCGGCAGCACGTGCGGCAACGCTCATGGTCACGATCCAGCCCTGTTGGCCTTGATGATTGCCGCAATCAATTCAGGGGAACATCCCACCGCCGCAGCGAGTTTCGCGTACGTCCACTGGTCACGCTGTGTGCGCCACAGCTGCCGCACGAGTGCGTCCCGTTGGCTGCGGTGCCGCGCAGCGACCCGGGAAGCATCACCGGACTTGCGGTGATGCTCCCGGGCCTGCTGCGCTCGGGCGTCCATCAGATGACGTCCTCGTGCTTGAACACCGCGACGAGCGCCAGCGCAGCTGCCCTGGCGGCTTCGTCGTCCATGTTCGGCAGCGGGGTGCCGCGGTCGAGCGCGTCGCCGTCGTACTCGCCCGTCAGTACGTCCTCGATGATCGAAATGACCTTTTCATCGAAGGTGTCCGGGCACCGGCAGCAGTAGTCGTGCTCGTCGTGATCGCAGCACCCCACGGTCAGAGGTCGCCGCGGGAGAACGACGAAATCAGGTTCGGCACCGCGGAATCGAAGCCGACGACGTCCAGGGTCGGCCACCGAGTACCCGGTGGCGGTCATCGCGCACACCACGAGGCGGGTGTGTGGGTTGACGCGTTCCCGGTACTGGCGCAGCGCCTGGTGCACGTGGATAGGTCCGGCCCACGACTCGTTGTCGGTCAGGATGACCACGGTGTCGAACACCCGGTTGTTCTTCATGGCCCAGGTGAACGGCAGCGCGCAGTCCGTCCGGCCCATCGACTGCTCGCCGACGTAGCGGCACACGTCGTCGAGTCGGCGGCGTGGGCTGATGTCCAGCTCGGTGATGGTGTTCTCGCGGATCACCTGTTGCCGGAAGAACCCGTTGTCCTGTAAGCCGTGCACGCCGGTGAATCCGACGATCGTGTGGTCGGGTTCCGACGCTGCGGTGGCCATCGCGATGGCGGCGGCGGCCTCTCGGGCGTTCAGCGGCATGCCGGAGATCGACGCCGTCGCCATGGACGCGGAGACGTCGAGGGCGATCAGAGTGGGCTTGTTGGCCGGTTCGATCGCCCCGTACGAGGCGTAGAACGCGGCGTCGAGCGCGTCGCTGATCTTCGGGGCCGGGGTCCAGGTGCCGTCACCGCGGGCCGACTGGCCGGTCACGTAGGTGCGCAGCGCCACCAGCACGTTGATGGGGTGGACGCGGCCCTTCTTGAGGCGGTCCGGATCGGCCAGCTGGTCGGCGATCAGGGCGCCGGTCTCACCGGTGGCTAGGCCCAGGCGTGTCAGGCGGGGAAGCTGCCGCATGAGCGCGGTCTGCGGGATGCCGTGATGCAGCAGCGCCTCCCATACCGCAGCGTGGCCGAGTGCGGCGTCGGGCAGCATCTCCCAGGTCACACCGTTACCGCGGCCGATGATGTCCACCCACTCGCTCGGCAACGTCGCGTTTTGCGCCTCGGTGAAGTCCTCAACGATCGCCGGCACGCGTGCCGGGTTGACAGCAGCGTCGACCACCTCGGGGACGGGGCCGAGCGAGCCGCGGGTGACGAAGTCGAACAGGGCTCGGCGGCCGGGATCCGAGGTGACCGGGTGGGACAGTCGGAGCATGTCGCGGTGGGTCCAGCCTTCGCGCTGGCGGTACTTGAGGACCTGGTAGGCCAGCGCATCGACCGACCGGTCGAGGTACCAGTCCGCCACGCCACGCTTGAGCGCGGGGCCCCAGCCGCGGAACTGCTCGACGTAGCGGGCGAACAGGAACAGGTGGGTGCCGGTTCGTGCGACGTGGGGCAGGGCGGCCACTGCGCGGCGGCGGCCTTCGACGTCGTCGGCCGCGGCGGCGATCGCCAGGGCGAACAGTGCCGGGTTCTGCTTGGGCGCACGGCCGGCCGTGGACACTTCGAGGATGCGGCGGACCAGCTCGACGGGGTCGGTGGCGGCGGCGCGCAGGACGACCTCGGCGTTGTCCTTGGTCAGCTCACCGGCCGACGTGTAGTAGGTGCCGCCGTCAGTGCCGAGGGTGAGGAAGCGGTGGACGCGGGCCCAGTCGTCGACGGGGAACACGTAGCCGCCGGAGGCGTTCTTCACCTGCCGCGGGTCGGCCTGTTCGCGCTGCGCGGTGTGCCGCTTGTCGATGGTCTGCAGAATGTCCACGCCGGGGTCTCCTTGGTTGGGTGGTGCGGGCGTGTTTGCTTCGACCGGGAGTTTCATCCCGAATGAGAACCGACCGAAATCCGGCTCGCACCAGAGTCTTTCGAGGGCAGTGTGGGCGTGTTGTACCGACCGGCGTTCACTCGCGCCTGGAGGTTGCAAGTGGCGGGATTTGAACCCGCTCATCCAAGTTAACCGATCAATTCCGGCTCACACCGTGCTCGACGTTGAGGGTGACAATGCGGGCGTGGTGAGTGAGATCCGGACTGGGGGACTGATCACCACGAGGGTGTGCAATAGGCCGCTCTGCCACCCACCCCAACAAAGGGGTGGGACGGGATTTGAACCCGCGATCAGCTGGGGAACCGAGTCTCGTCCGGCTCGCATCGTCGTATGGAATTATGTTGTGGCTCAATGGGTGTGGGCGTGTTAGTTGCGACCCGGTTTAACATTGCAGGTTAACGGACCGCTTCCGGCTCACACCGGTTCAATTCTGTTGTGCTGTAGGTGATGTGGGCGTGTGTCTGTCGACCGGGGTTATCGCTCTACCAGCTGAGCTACCACCGCGAGGCGGTGGGCGGGACTCGAACCCGCGACCTATCCATTAAAAGTGGTAACCGATCAACGTCCGGCTCACATCTCCTGACGTGCGACCCACTGTAATGCGATACAGCACACCGCGCCAACATATTTCAGCCACCAATCCTGTCGCCCAACTGTTCGATACCGGCGCGCCTAAGAGATCCTGGCGATCGTCCAGCCACCCCGGGTCAGTTCATTCGCGACAGCCAGCGCGAACGTCGCAGGGCCATCGCCAATATTCCACGCGTCGACATACCGGACCGCCTGCCTCATGACCGCTACACGAAACGCCTTCATCGCCTCGTCCGCTTCAGTACTCACATGGCCCTCCTAACGATCCCGTTGAACTGTTCAGCGATCGACGCCGACTCCATCTGTCGGAGCAGGTCCCGCTGCCACGGCACCAGCGGCCGGCCGACGTGCTCGCACAGGTCCGCCATCCGGTCCGCATCACCGTGAGCCATCCTCGGCAACTCGATAGCCAGCGTTCGTTGACGCCGGACGTCCGCCCGAACCCGCGCCGCGGCCACGCCTGGCCACTGGCACGAGTCGCACATCCACACCCCGGAACAGCCCCGCACGGTCGGCTCATACCAGAACGCACCCGGCGCCCGGCACGCCGAGCAGATCCCGAGACCGACCCCACCTGGAATGCGCATGTCCAGTTTCCTTTCCACTGCGTGATATCCGACCCTTACGTAAGCCTGCGACCGCGCTCGTCCCACTTGCCCTGCCGAGCCAGGAACTCAGCCTTCGTGATGGGGTAGTCCTTCCAAAGTGGCCCGACATCAGGCAGCCCCAACTCAGCAGACCAGACACTCGGCATTTTGAACTCGGGTTCAGATGGGAGCCGGCACGGGTGGCAGTCGAACCCCAAGCCTTTGTCCATGACTAGAACACGTAACCGCTCAACCTCTGCGATCAGGTCTTCTGTTACCTGCGCCCGTTGCAGGAGTGTGTCTTTCGTGCGTTGCTGACGGGCTAGGGCCGCGATCCTACGGTCCTCGGCGACCTCATGCCTGCCACGTTCAATCAGATCACGTCTCACCTCGGCACCTCCGTGTCGTTCCGCACCGTGGGCTCGATGACGTTGACGTTTCACTCTCTCGCCCCCAATCCCTCAGCCAATGGTGTGCCGGTGCCGGCGCCGGGATCGGTTGCGGTGGTCTGCGATTCACGCTGCACTGGAAGCCAGGGGCCGCGTGCGTCCAGGGCAACGATCTGGCCGTCTAGGTGACGCCATCGGCCATCCTGTCCGAGCGTCGCGTTCGTCCGCCCGCTCAACCCGCGTGACGCCCCGGGGAACGTCTTCCAACAATTCGTAGCTGTCCCTCCTGTTGCCGAGTGCCGATAACCGAGCGGTGGTTCACGATTCACGTCTTATGTCAAGCTGGAACGGGATGCCGAGGTTTGCCCGGATCAAATGCCGCACAGGCATTTGGTGCAGCCCTGTCGGTCGTGCTGGTCCAAGCGGTGTAGGCATCGAAGGCAGCGCGGCCTGGTCAGCGCTCTCCACCAGTTACGTACGTACATGTTCGATGGCCTTCGTACGGTCTGCGGTGCGCCAATCCGGCCACGTCCGGGCCTCGTTGACCTCCAGCTTCGCTGCGATTGCGTCGATGATCTCCTGCGATGACGCACCCGTGCCGCACGCTCCGTCGAATGCCAGCATGATCACATCCACCCATTCCGACAGGTCGTTGTCCGAGTCGACTACCTCGATCAGTTCCTTACGGATGTGGTCGACAACGCCGGCCAGGCGGGGGTACGGGCCGAACGTGTTCTCACTCCATGCCCGCTGGCGGTCCAAGTGGTCGGCATCGATGGCGGCGGCGGGCGGGTCGGGCTCGGGGATTGTGGTGCCGTTGAGTTCCAACCCCATCGCCTGCTTGATGTCGCGCACAAGGCATCGCGTGGTGATGCTGTTGTACGAGTCGTAGAGGTCGGGATCGCGCAGAACCTCGCGGATGCGCGCCAGCTTCAGTGCGTCGTCGGTGCGGTCGGTCATGTTGTTTGCTCCTCTGTTGGTTGGTTCGCCGATAACGTTGCGGTGCGTTGATGATTCAGGTCAGGTAGCGGACTGCCAGGCACCCACGAGTCGGCGTTGCAACGAGCCACTGATATCAGCCAGTGCCATGTCCGTTTGCTCCCTGTCTTTCAGTCCGGCCAGACGGCCTGGAAGATGCGAAATGGTCCGTAGATATTGGCGCTGTCGGTCGTTTTCCCGGTCAGTTTCCAGAGCCATGTCCCGTTGCTCACGGCGAGCTTGATGATGTCGCCGTGGCGATTCCACACCGGGCCGTTGAGGGCGGATGTCAGCATCGGTTCGCCGAACCACACCTCGGGCGCGGCTTTCTCGCATTCCCACCGGCGCGGCTGCGTGCAGTACCGCAGTCGTACCTCGGGGTGCATGCCCAGCAGCTGGTTCACGGTGGTCGTCATGTCCGACATGACCCGCGATAGCCGGGCGGCCGGGGTTGGTGAGTTCGTCATGCCGAGGGGCCTGGGGTTGTCATGCTGGCGGCGATTCGTCCGCACCGGTATTCGAGTGCCCCGCAGGCCTTCCAGTACTCCAGCGTTTGAATGATCGCTTTCAGGTCCCGGGTGGTGAGGTCGTCGGTGGAGTCGATGCGCCGCCAGGTGATGTATGAGCAGACGGCCAGCCGGCGGGCGCGCTGCTCGACCTTGCCTTCGCGGAACAGTGCGAAAGCGCAGCGCACCAGCGCGGCCGGGGCCTCAGGCGCCACGGTTCCGGATCGCCCGGTACACGAGGTAGCCGACCAGGGCAGCGGTCGGTGCTGTGATGAACAGCAACCAGGTGGGTTGCATCCAGATCGTGGACCAGTAGGGCAACCAGCCGGCTATCCACGCGATCTGGAATCGCCTTGTCTGCCAACATCGTTTTGGTCGCTGGCGGGTGACGAGCGGGATGTGGAACTGGCCAGGTGCCGGTCTTGGGTTCCACACGCCGAGACCGAGACCGATCGGGACAACCTGGACGTCGAGGTGGATCCGACCGTAATCGGCGGTATACATTCGTCGCTCGGGCCAACGCCGATCGAGGAAGGAAGCATCGCTTTCCGCGGGAGCGAGGGCCCGGAATTGGAAGGTATTCGGCGTGATCGCGGTGACATCGGTGGTGGTGGCGGCCGTGGAGCCGGGGCACACGATCGGTGAGTGATCGTCGGCGGCCGAGTACTCCGGGAAATACCGTCCGGTGGCGTACATGAAAGCGACCACCGCCGTGAGTGGGAGGCCGTGCCAGTGCCGGCCGCAGTTCGGGCACCTGTCCTGGTTGACGTTGTGGTCGTAGCCGCTGCGCTGGTCGTATCGGGCGAGCTGCTCGTCGACCAGGGCGTCGATCTCGTCGACGATGTCGCGGTCGCCTTTCATCGCGCACCGCCGCGCGGGTCGGCCGCCTGTGCACGGATGGGGTACCGCAGGAACTCCAGCGGCGCGATGGTCGGCCGCCAGCCGTTGACGGACAGCACGTTCCAGGACGCGTCGTACGCGGTGATCGTGGACATTGGGTTTCTCCCCTCAGGTGTTGTTGCGGTCGGCGAGTAGCTGCCGGATGCGGGCGCGGTAGGCCTTCACGTCGCCCCACCGGTAGCGGGTGAGTTGGCCCGGTTTCCGGACGCGGGTGAATTTGCCGCGCTGCGCCCACACCCGGACTGTCTCGGGCGGTACGCCGCACTCGCGTCCGATCTCTTCGGCGGTCAGCCATTCGTCGTCGCTGCGTATCGCCAGCGTCGGCATCGGCCAGGTGATCGAGCCGTTCATGTACAGGCGGTCCAGGTCGGCCAGGGCGGTTGCGATGTCGGTGATTTCACCGGCGGCGGCTCGGACCAGCAGGGTGCGGTACGAGAGGCCGACGAAGCGGTCGATGTCCTGCTGGGTCCAGTTGGGTGGGGGTTGGAACCCGGCGTCGGTGGTCACCAGCATTCTCCTGCGTGGATCGTGTTGCAGGTATTGCACACCTTCGTGAGGTCTCCTTGCGTTGGGTCGTCGTCGGTGGCGCATGCGTTGTGCACCAGCTCGTCGTCGACGTAGGTGACGGTGTCGCCTGCACGGATTGGTTTCGGGCAGATGCCGCAGCGGCCGTCGTAGCGTGCGGTGAAGATGGCGGCCATCAGGCGTACCCCAGGGTCATGCCCATCCAGCCGTGGTCGAATGGGTCGTCTCCCACGCAATCTGGGCACAGGGACACGTCTTTCAGGATTTCGTACAGTGCTTGGTCTTCCGGCGGTAGCCGCCACGGCCCTGACATGACGTAGTGGTCGCGGTACTTGCGTCCGCACTCTGTGCAGCGGTGCCGGAGGCTGCGGCGCGCGGCGGCGTAGCGGAGGCTGCAGGCCCGCTGCTGCGGCGACTGGCTGTCGTGCGGCGGGCCGGGGTCCGGGTTGCACTGGCGGCACCGGTACAGGCCAAGGGTGTTCCAGTTCATGCAGCATGCTGGCCGGGACTGGCTGCAGCCCTCGCACCACGCGGTGGCCGGCGGCCGGCGGTGGAACCACCACATCAGAAGTAGGTCCGTTCGTGGACCTGGCCGCATCGGCACACCGCGGTGATGCGCCAGCCGCCGCCGCGGTGGTAGATCGTGAACGGCTCCCCGCAGGTGCAGGTGACGGTTTCGGCGCGGTATCCCAGGGGTCCGTCGGGAGGTGGTGGTGTCGGCCCGCACGGCATCGGCATGCTGTGGAAGCACGGGGCGGCGGCGTCCTCGGGTGGGTGGCCCTTGCGTCGGATGCAGCGGCAGCCGCACGGTGCCTGCTGCCAGCACAGGTCACGTTCCGGGACGAGCGGCTCGCCGTCTGCGTTCAGGACAGGAACGGTCATCGTGCACCGGGGCGGTGGACCGGGCAGTCAGCGGCGATGCAGGGCTGGCGCGTGCCCTGCATGGGGCAGTCCTCTTCGCCGTGCACGAACACCCGGGCAGCGCGGATCAGCGCGGCGGTGCGCTCCTCTGCGGTGGCTGCAGCGCCGACGGTTTCGGTGACGTAGATGCGAGTGTCGGGGTGGTCTTCGGCGAATCGTGGCGGCAGCAGCACATCGTCGAAGACGATGCTGTCGACACCGGATCGGATCGTCTCGTGGCGTGTTCGGCTGGGGTGATCGAACTGGGCTCGGATCAGGTAGCGGATCACGCCGCCGCCGACCAATTCGATTCGCTGGTCGGCGCGGGAATGGCGGACCCGTTCGACCGCGCCGGCGGGCAGGAACCCGTCCAGCAGCAGCGAATGGGCATGGTCGATGTAGTGCCATCCCTGGCCGACGTAGACGGCCCTCTGGCCGCGCATCGCGTCGCCGGCCACAACCGACAACGCGGCGTGCGTCTTCCCGGCCTGGCGGTCCCCGCTGATGGTGATGACGTTGTTCATCGCTTCGTGCTCCGTTCCCGCTTGCGGTGTGTCTTGTTTCGCTGCTCGGCGGCGGCCTGGTCGCGTTCGATCGCGGCGGCCTGCAGTTTCTTCTGCTGCGCGGCGGTTTTCCGTTCGTGCTCGCGGACGCCGATCTGCCGTTCGGCCGGGGTCGGGTGTGGTTGGCCGTCGGGGAAGGCGTCGAGGACGCCGGCGCACTGGGCGGTCGCGTCGCGCAGGATTTTCACCAGTTCAAGCGTCTGGTCGGGCCCGTCGGCGATGACTTTGGCGATGGCGTCGTCGGTGAGGTCGTCGAGGATGGCCGCGCGTTTCCTGAGCATGTCGAGACGCTGATAGGCCTCTGCCAGTAGGAATTTCAGCAAGTGGTCCTCCTCCTTGGATTGGATCTCGTCGGCGAGCAGCCGGATCAGTAGGCCGTGCTCGCCCTCGGTGTAGCGGGCGCCGCAGGTGGTGCAGTCGATGTCCCAGCAGCCGTTGTCGCGGCCGAGTGTTTCGGCGCCGCAGCGGTGGCATGGGACGTCGGAGGGGGTGCGTAGGTAGGACAGGCCGAGCTGCATGCCGACGTGGTGGCCGAGGGTGACGAGTTCGCGGGCGAGGTCGAGGCCGGACAGTGCGACGTGGGCGCGGGGTTGGGCGCCGTCGGGGTGGGGCGCGGTTTCGCGTGGGTCGACGCGGTCGGGCATCTGGTCGGGTAGCGGCAGCCACACCAGGTGTTCGTCCGGTGGTGCTTCGACGAGGACGTCGAGGGTGCCGAGCAGCAGCTGCGTTGACGTTTCGAGGAGCGGGTAGTCGCCGGGTGTGGTGTGGCGTCTCCCGTTCGCGGCGAGGTAGCCGCGGCCGGTGCGGCCGTCGGGGGGTGAGTCGGAGCGTGACCGGTTCGCGCCGGTCATGCCGAGGATGCTTTCGACAGTGGATGCGGCCCGGTCGACCGCTTCGACGATGCGGCGCATCAGCGCCTCGGTGGCCACGTTCAGCGGGATGTCCGGGGTGCGGGACTGGTGCACCCGCTGCCCGGACGTGGTGCTGCGGTCGCCGATCGCTGCGCGCAGCCGGAGCCAGTCCTTGGCCAGCCACTGCACCGTCTTGTGGAGCCGCCAGTAGCAGCCGTCACAGATGAAGCCGTCGGCGATGACGGCCGGCTGCGGGTTGTCCTTGTCGCGGAGGTCGGGGTTCGAGCAGCCGGGCCACCAGGCGCAGCGGTGCGGATCCCGTTCCGGCGTGACGGTTTCGGTGAGGTCGGTGGTTTCGCTCATCAGGCGTGCGTATCCCCGAGGTGGTACACCGCGGCGGCCGTTATCCAGCAGCCACCACCGTCGTCGATGTCACCGTTCCTGCAGTCTGGGCAGCTCAGGTACGAGCCGCCAGGCGTTTTGTGGCGGTGCCCGCAACGCTCACAGCGCAGCAGCTTCGCCTGCGCCTCGGCCACTACCGCGGCGCCGAGTGCGTGCAGGTTGCCGATGTGCGTGAGGACCTTCGCCACAAGCGCGATCGCGCCTTCGCCGTATCGGTGCTCGATCTCGCCGGTGGCGTCGTTGTCGCTGTGCTCGGATTCCCTGGTGTAGCGCCACCGGTAGTTGTTCACGCTGTCCACGTCGGTGCCGTTGTCGTCGTGCGTCCGGGTGATCTGGACCTTGCCGATGACGTCGCCGTTGATCCGGATGTCGGTGTACAGGCTCACTGAGCTGCCTCGGACGACGTGTCGATTTCGCCGAGCGGCAGCACGAAGTCGCGGATCCGCTCGACCATGTCCTGGGCGGCCAGGCCGAGCCGGCCGAAGGCGTCGACTATCCCCTGCATGGCATCCTCGAGGCGCAGGAGCGGGTTGGCCGGGCGGTGGTGCTCGACGCCGTCGTCGTCGATCACGCAGACCGTGATCGTCGGGTTTGTCAGCAGCTCGGCCGTGGCGCGCTTGCGCAGTTCGTCGATCGTGCGCCACTCGGCCGGGACACGGCCCGGGCGGGCCCAATTCGGAAGTCTCACTGGCTTCTCCTGTCTGAGTCGGATTCGAGTGCGCCCGCGCGGTAGTAGCCGTGCGCGTGGAGTTCGGCGTCGGGCTTCAGCCCGTCAGGCCCGAACGGTGACCAAGGCGTGTCGATCACCCGGGCGGGCAACGGCACCTGGTCGCTCGGCGCCGGCACTTCGTAGCCCGTGCAGAACCACG
Source organism: Mycolicibacterium canariasense (assembly GCF_002101555.1). Lineage (GTDB taxonomy): Bacteria > Actinomycetota > Actinomycetes > Mycobacteriales > Mycobacteriaceae > Mycobacterium > Mycobacterium canariasense. The sequence goes on along the minus strand of NZ_LQOL01000024.1, from coordinate 23,268 downwards.
GCCCGAACGATGCAGCCAGACGGTGCTCGGGTTGCTTGACGTAGACGTCACCGATGATGCAGTCGATATCCGAGCGGATGACGGTGTTCCCGGGCTTGCGAATCGGTCGTCAGCGCAGCGGACATCCCACCAGCGGCGGCCGTCGCGGGCCAGCCGCACCTTGGACCCGACCGGCGGGAGGCCGGGATTGAATCCGCAGCGGTGCGGGCACAGCGGGGATCCGGTGCCGTCGGTCTTCTTGAGGTGGCCGTGCTCGCACACGGTGCCGTCGCGTTGGCCGGCGCGGCGTTCTGCTCGGTTCACTGGAATGTCTCCTGTCGCCATGAGGTTTCGCAGGTGATGCAGGTGCGCACCACCCAGGGGTCGGTTTCGGTGAGGCCGGTGGGGATGTCGATCGGGTGGCCGGCGGCGGTGGTGCAGGCCGGGCATTCGGGGTGGCTGAAGTACTGCAGCAGCACGGTGTTCGCCCAGCCGTACCAGGGCGACGGTGTCGCGTGCGGGACGACGGCGATCATGGCCAGCATCAGCGGTCGGGTGGTTTCGCGGATGGTCAGGCGGTCACCGGCATACACCTCGTCGAGCAGGCCCCACGCCGGGAATTCACGGGTCCGGCGGCTGGGGATCGCGGGGAGCTGCCACGTGCAGCCGTTGCGTTCCAAGGTGACGGAGTAGCCGGACTCCAGCATGGTCCGGATGTCGGTGGCGCTGACCCTCATCGCTCAGCCCATTCCTGCCCGCAGACGGCGCAGCGCCGGATCACGTAGGCGCCGGCCGGATCTGTGGGCACAGGTTCACGGATGGCGTGCACGGTGATCTCGGTGCAGTTCGGGCATGCGCACACCGCGGCGAAGTCCCGGGCCGGCCAGGTGCCCACCGGCTGCGGTTCCGGTTTGTTGACTTCCGCGTGGTACTGCTTCTCGGCGGCCAGCCACGCCTCGACGTCGGCACGGGACTGCGCCGCGGACACGGACCGCCGTCGCGCATCGCGGAGCTGCCAGCACCGCCACCACATCATCAGCAGGTTGATAGGCAGCGCGATCGCGGTCAGCCACGTTGCTGCGCCGACCACGACGCCGTACGTCAGCAGCGCGCTTAGCGTCGCGTGGACAACCAGCATGATTGCGGCCCCGGTGCGTGGTGCGATCGCGTTGTCCGGCAGCCGCAACCATGCGCCGCGTCGCGGCTGACCACTGGGCACCTTCGGGGCTGGGGCCGGATCGGGCTGCGGGTTGAGCGTGAGGGTGTTGACAGCTTCGATGTACATCGCGGCGACGCTGCCGTTCGACGCACTGATGGACACGTTGACGTCGCCGCCTGATTGGATGCTGACCGATCCCCGCCCGGACTTCTGGACTTGGCGCACCGTGACACCGGCGCTGCCCTTCGGCGGTTTGGGTGGTTTGCCTCTCTGAATCTGCGCGGACCTGGCCGGTAGTGGTCGACGCCCCATGGTCAGGCCTTCGGGGTGATGTTGTAGCTGAGCAGCAGGTCCCGTGCCCAGTCCTCGTGGGCCAGCCCGCTGCGGGACAGCCGGGAGAGGTCCGCGGTCAGGGACCGGAACACACGGTCGTCGCCGGCTCCCTCGGGCTCGCGATTAGCGCCGATGAGGGCGAAGACTGATTGCCGGATCACCGCCGGTGTCAGACCTAGGTCTGTGATGATCTGGACCGCGGTGCCCTCACTGAACAGCACCGCGAGTAGGAGATGCTCGGTGCCGATGAAGTTGTGGCCCAGTCGAAGTGATTCACGCAAGGACTGCTCCAGCGCGTTTCGACCGCGCGGCGTGAACGGGATATGCCCCAAGGCGGGGACCAGGCCGACACCGACGATCTCGCGCACCTTGTCGCGTATCAGCTTCAGCTGAATGCGATTCGCCAGCAAGGCTTGTGCGGCAATGCCTTCGCCCTCAGCCAGCATCCCCATCAGAAGATGCTCGGTGCCGAGGTGGTTGTGGTTCATCTGCCGGGCCTGCTCTTGCGCCAGGACGATGACGCGGCGGGATCGGTCGGTGAATCGTTCAAACATGGTCACCTTCTTGGATTTCGTCGAGTTCCTCACCCGGTAGTGCCGGGCGGATGTATTGGAGGACTGTCCGTCTGGGAGTGTTTTCGTTGTCGTCGTCGGCGACGGTCACGGCGTAGACGCGGCCTGTCTGGGTGAGTTGGACGACGGATTCGGGTCGGATGCGCCAGCTGGTGGATGCGAGCACGGTGTTGGTGTCGTAGTCGACGATCGCCACGCGGTCGTGAGTTGCGCGGATGCCGACATTTCCGTACGGCAGACGCTGCTCGATCGGCGAGGGTTCCGGAGTCGGCGGCTTGGGGAACAGGATCTCCCACGGCCACTTGCCCATCACCATCTGAACAGTCATGGCTATGAACGCGACTCCGAGAATCGTTGCTGCAATTTTCAACCCCAGAAGGTCGCTCGGCATCGAGACCTCGAAAAGGTCACTCATCGGGACCTCACCACGGGCGGCGCGGGCCGGGGTGCCGGCGCGGGGGCTGGGCGCGGTGCCTGGACGGTTGCGCGCGGGGCCGGGGCCGGGGCCGGGGCAACTTTCGGCGGCGTCCAGCCCGGCGGCCGGCCCTTGTACGTGGGCCGGTAGTTCGGTGCGCCCGGCTGAATCGTCTGCGCTGGCACGTATCCAGGGGATCCGGGGCTGCCGATCGGCTGGATGATGTACGGCACCATCAGGTAACCGCCATCACCCGTCGAGTCGTCGTCTTCGTCACCGCATCCGGCGAGCGCGAGGGCAGCGGCCAGCAGAACCGCCGCAGTCGCGCGGCTCACTTTGGTATCTGACATGGGGGGTGGTGCTCCTTGGTGATTCGGTGGTGTGACTTTCAGCTGAAACGGTTTCCTGGAGATGTCACTGTTCGGTGCGGGCCTCCCGGGCTTTCCTGAGTTCTTCGAGGGCGCGGACCTTGCCGTGGCGTGCCGCGGCGGCGTGGTCCTGGTGGGTGCAGATGTGGCCGTCGCGGTATCCGTCGGGCCCGCAGCGGGTGCAGGCGGCGATCGCTTCGGGCTCCAAATGAGGCGGCCGACCCGATGGTGGTTTCGGGCCGGCCGCTTCGGCTGCTGCTTGCGCGCTCACGCGCTCATCCGCGTACGGGTCATATGGGTCGCGCACCGCCGCCCCCGATGGATTGCCAGTCGTCGACCCGCTTCCACATGAGACCCGAACCGGGGCTGGAGATTTGCCGCACCACAAGGACATCGGCCGGGTCGATGACGCCTGCCTGTACCCGGTCGGGTCGGCCGGTAGCGACGCCGAGCGCGAAGTTCGACGCGTACACGGCGTACCAGTCGTGCGCCGGGTCGCCGCCCTCCCCGACGTTCAGGCCCGGGGTTCGTACCCAGCCGCCGCAGTCACAGCCCGGGGTGCTGCACGTGGCGCCACGGGCGCCGGCCGTGACCGTGTCACCGGTGCGGTAGTGGTCCATCCGGCCGGCCACCATCGGGCACACCTGGGAGGCGTATCGCGCGCACTGCGGGTGCATCGGCGGCTCGTCGAACGTCAGGGCGGCTACCTGTCGGGGCCCGCCGAAGAACACCAGCGGAGGCGGCCAGATCTGCTTGCCGCACAACTGGCATCGGCCTTCCAGCCAGCAGCGCTGCACCTTCGTCTGGTGCTGTGACCGGAAGTCGACGCCGCCGTCGGCGAGCTGCACATTGGCCCATGGGACGACGAACCCTGCACCGGTGGTGGGCCTGCCGGCGCAGGTGACGGGGATCGGGACCGGAGCGGTGACGGGCCTCATCCGTCGGCCTCAGCCTTCGCGCGTTCGGAGTCCTCACGGAGCGCCACCAGCACGGAGATCCGTTGCCGATGCCACACGTTGGTGTTGACCTTGGTGTCGTCCCACCGCTTGCGTTCGGGGGTGCGGTCCGGGTCGCCGCCTTTGAACGCCATCACGCAGGCGACACCGCGGCGGTACTGGGTGCCGTACACGGTTCCGCCCATGTCGCGGTTCTCGATGTACACCTCGTTGGGCAGGCCGCTGACGTAGGTGCGGACATTCGGGATGCTGGCGACGGCGGCGAAGTCCTTGTTGGCCTGGCTTTCTCGGTCGGCCTTGGTGCGTCGGCTGGGCACCAGGCGGTCGGTTTTCCTGTCGATGCGCCATCCCTCCGGCACGGGTAAGTGGTCGGGATGCTCATGCCAGTAGGTCATTTCGCGCGGCACACTGAACCCGGTCAGCACCGATCTGTCGCCGAACACCGTGAAGTACGCGTCGTCAGCCGTCCGGCCAATGGTGGCGGCCAGCGCTTCGATCTGCTCGCGATGGGCGTCGAAGTCGGCCGACCAGCGGTCGTACGCGGCGAGCTGGTCCGGGTCGGTGGTGATCCACCAGGCGGCCGGGATGGCGCCGGTGGGGATGCGGTCGCCGCCGATGAGGTCGCGGGCCTGGTCCAGGCTGTACTCAGGCATCGGTGGCCACCGGTTCCTTGACCAACCGCGCGATGCAGCGGTCGCGGTTGAGCACGGCCTGGTCGTCGACGGGGAGGTGGCCGCCGCGTCCGGGGCCGACCCAGCCGTCCAGTCCGGTCGCGTTGCCGTCGTCCCACGCCTCACCGAGCGCGGCGCGCAACCGCGTCACCTCGGCGACCAGGTCTGCATGGAGTGCATCGAAATTGCCCCAACGCAGGGCGTAGTGAGCGCGATCGACGACGTCCCACCGGTCGGTCAGGTCAGTGAGCAACGATTTGCGCACCGAGATGATCGCGCCGTCTCGGTCGATCCGGCCGCGGTTGCTCTCGGACGCGTACGACAGCCGGTGGTCGCCGACGAGCCGGATCCACGCCCAGGTGTCGTCAGCGCGCAGAAGGTGGCCGGTGATTCGGCCCTTGCGGCTGTGGTGCCACGTGCGGGGTCCACACGCCGCGTCGGGGCCGGTGACCCCGGCGTGGGGCTGTTCGGCGTTCTGCGGGGCGCAGGGCGGCGCGGCCGGGGTGGTTTCAGGCATGGTCGGTCTCCTTGGTGTCGGGTTTGGTGAGTGCTTTCCGGACGAGTTCCTGGCCACGCGCAATGGCGGCGGCCCGGTCTTGGTGGTCGCAGACGACGGTGGTGCCGATGCGGTAGCCGTCGCGGTCGCACAGCTCGCAGTTGGCGATCGCCTGGGCCTTGAGGGCGGCGGCGGCCCGGGCGGACTCGGCGGCGGCTTCGGCGCGGCGTCTGCGGTCGCGGACGGTCCAGCGTTCGTGTGCTTGCCGGAAGTTGGCGCAGGGCCCGCAGTCGGGGATCTCTGCGTCGGCGGGCAGCTGGCGGTGTTTCGCGCAGCGGTGTGGTGGTTCTTGGTCGCTGGATTTGTTGGGGGGTTCGTTGCGTGGGCCGTGAGGCTGGGTGCCGGCGGTGTCGGGTGCGCTCGCGCGCGTACCCCCAAGGTGACCACCTACGGTCTGGAGTGAACCTGAAACAGAACCATAAACAGACCCATCTCGGAAGGCTTCTGGGAACCCTTCCGGGGAGGGTTCTGTTTTCCCAGGTCGCGTGAAGGGTTCCATAAACCCTTCGGGTAAGCCTCCCGTAAAGTCTTCTTGGAAGGGTTCCGGGAAGGGTTCGGTAAACCCTTCCGCCAACTCTCTGAGATGGGTTCGTGCGTTGACACTCTCGACCTTCAGGTTCTCCCGCAAGACCCGCGCCTGAGGCGTTTCACCCCTTACGTCCGGGGTGACCATCAGGTCCAACTCGGCCGCCATCACAGCGGCGAACTTGCGGGAGTCGACGACAGCCAGCAGGCGCAGCGCGCTGAGGAACTGGTTCGGCTGCTTGGCCAGATCGTCGTTGCGGATCCGCGTCCGGATCAGCACCTCGCCGGTGTCCTCGTCGGTGTACACGTACTGCCGGCGCTCCATCCGAATCAGGGCGGCTTTCACCTCACGCTCGGACGGCACCCGGTCGCCGTCGCGCATCGCTTTGCGCCACCGCGTCAGGTTGATCGGCTGGATGCCGGCCAGGTTCACCGCCCGCTGCCCGTTCAGCACCTGAAACAACAGCTTGTCGAACACGGGCTGGTTGCAGAAGTCCTCGTCCGACCACTGCGAAAACAGGTTCTTCGCATACTCGCGAGGCATCAGGCTGGCACCTCGGCGTAATCGACGATGTGCGAATAGGTCTGCTCGTGGTGCTCGATCGCCACACGGAGGTGATCCCCCGTGATCGTCCACGCGCGCGGGCAGTCCTGGCAGCGCGCAGTGACAGCCGGTGTCTTGTCGTCTGCTGGCTTCGGTCCGGTGCGGGCGGCGGCGACTTTCAGTTCGGCGTTCGCCACCTTGCAAGGGCCGCAACGACATCCGAGATCATAGGTCGCTGCGTGGCCGTGCTCCAACGCTGGGGCTGGCGGTTCTGGCTGCTGATTCCCCTTGCAGGCCGTTGCCGTTGGCGCGCACTTCCACCCCGTCGCTGTCGGCACGAAACGGCGGCTGCCGACCCGGCCGCAGATCTCGCATGTATGTTTCACCGAGTCCTGCACACGGACCGTTTGACCGTCCTTTGACTGAGCTCGGTCCGCTGCCTCAGTCAGCTGGTCGATGATGCTGTCGACGACGGTGTCGACGATCTCGTCGGCCCGGGCGGCTACGTCGCCGACCATGCCGTGCACCAGCCCACCCACCAGCGCCACGATCAGCTCGCGGATCTGATCGTCAGACATCTTCTGAATGCTTTGGCGCACAACGTGCATCACCGATTCAGTCACTGATTCACCTCCTGACCGGCTTGCACTTCGGCCATCTCGTCGTAGCTGTCGAACAGTTCGGGCCACCCCTGGTTCGGGGTCAGGTACTCGGCGGGCAGACGGCCGGTCACCACGGCGAGCCGGACCCCGAGGTGCTCGGCGCCGGCCGCGGCGAGCCAGCCAGCGCACGCTTCGTCGCGTCCCTCAACGCTCTTGTGGCACGCAAACATCGGCGCACCGATCGGCGCCTCGGCGCCCGGGCCGCCGCTGGTCTCCCGCAGCGCGTCGTACCGCTCGGCCGGGAACGCGCCCGCCGGGGTGTCACGGCGCCAAGGGCATTCACCGCACGGGTACCGGCGGTGCGGGATCAGCGAGCAGTCAGCCACCGGTCACCGCCAGCAGCTGCTTGGTCACGTCAACGGTGGGGGTCCACAGGCCGAGGGCGCCGCGGCACGGGATCGGTTCTGGCAGCGGCCGGGGGTTCTCCAGCACCAGGTGGGTGACTTGGCGTGGGCGGCGCTGACCTGGTTCGGCGTACGAGATCCCGTACTGGCCCCACGGCGTGCAGCAGTCGGTGGCGCGATGGACGTCGACCAGGTCGACGACACCGATGATCACGCCCATCGGGAAGGACCAGCGCGGCAGCTTGCCGCCGTTCCAGGCGGGGTACAGCGCCCGGAACGCGTCGCGCAGCACTGTGCTGTTCTCGCCGCGGTCGGACCACAGCCGGCCGGCGTGGATGGCCAGCGGCCCGCGGTAGGCCCACAGCTGGGTGCGGTTCTCGATGGTCTTGCCGGCGTGGATGATGGCGCTGGCCCAGGGCTGCTGCACGGTCAGAGCGCGCACGTCACACCTCCTTGGTTGATGCGTTCGAACATGTCGTCAAGATCGGTCAGGGTCCTGGCGAGCTGGTCGGCCGCGGCTGTGGACGGCAGACCCGACCACTCGCGGCCGGTCTCCCGGGACTGCACCGACCACCCCAGCGGGGCCTGGAACACGTCCCAGGACAGGTGCGACGGCGCGAACCCCACACACGAGCAGGCTCCGGTGTGGGTGCACACCCGGTCGGAGTGCGGCGCCAGCTCGGTGCGGTGCGCGCGGCGCGGGTGGTTGCAGTGCCGGCAGTGATCGATCCGGCCGAGGAACGTCACGACAGACGCCCGTTGCCGTGAGCCTGGACGGCAGCGGCAGCCGTGGCCGCGTCACGTTCGGCGGCCTCGGCCAGCACCACGAGGCATAGGTAGCAGCCGCCCGCCGCACAGGCCTCCCGGGTCAGCCGACCGGTGTGGACCAGCGGGGTGATCAGCACGTCGTACACCATGGGCGGATCCACGCGGAGCACGGTGCCGTCGCCTTGAACGAGTGCGGCGCTGCTGCCGACCTCGCGGCGCCGCCACCAGCGACGGCGCATGTAAACGACGGTGTACTGGCCTTTCTCGCCGCGCAGGCACTCGTCGCCTCGCGGGTCGCCGTGTACCTCGTCGCACGTCCGGCATGGGTTGCAGACCCGGCAGCTCACACACGCCTCGCACGGCGGTGCGATGCCGCAGCTGCATTCGTGGCAGTCACGCATTGGCCAGCTCCAGCAGCACGTCGGCGTGGCAAGGCTGGCCGAGCGGGCACCAGCAAACGAGGTCATGGCCACGCAGCTGTTCAAGTTCTGCGGGCGTCAGCAGTGTGACGCCACGCTCTCGATACAGGGCGACCGACTCGGCTATACGCTCCTGGCGGTTACCCTCACGGTCCGTCGAGCACACGAAATGCCGCCCCCCGGGGTTGACCCACATGAAACCGCCGTGCCGCATGACGCGAAATGGGTTGCCGTACGGGGTGCCCCGGCCAACAAACCGCGCCTTCTTGCCGCACCCGCATCGGCACAACGGCGTCCGCCAGCCACGGGTGCGCCGACGCTGGATCCGCTCAGGCATCGTCGCCGTCCAGCCAGTCGAAGAACGCCATTGCGAGCCGGAGCGCGCCGCCGCACACCACAAATAGACAGATGCCCTGCAGGGCTGACATCCACAGCACCCGCGCCGGTGCCCCCGCGATGAGCAGGCCGACTGCGCTGCTCACCGAAGCGACCACGCACACGCAGGCCATCAGCACCAGCGCACGCCGGTGCGACCGTGCGCGCAGCCAGCGGCGGACGCTATTCATCGTCGGGCATTTCGCAGTTGGTCACCGTCATCGCCTCATAGGCGCGGCGGTGCAGCGACACGTGATTGGCTGTCGGGAAGTGCCGAACCCCACTGGTTCTGGCCCAGCGCTCGGCCTCGTCGGTCCGCAGCATCTCGGCGGCCTGCAGCCGGTTACGGACGCCGACAACTCGGGCCCGAACCTCGTCGGGGTGAGCCAACGGCCGGGCCTTCGACTCGTCGAACACAACAACGTAGACGTCCATCGGCTCAGCGCAGCGACGGGGTGTGCACGACGTCGAGCCCATGGCCGACAGAGGGGCGGGCCAGCTCGGGGTGGCGGGCCATCCAGTCCTGTACGTACCAGAGCTGGCCGCAGCCGCCGCCGATGTCGTCCTGGCCGGCCGGGTCGAACATCCGGGTGCTGTAGCCCGATTCGAGCATCATGGTCATGAAGTCCGACGCCAGTTGGCGTTGCCGTTCGTTGGCCGCGGCGATCGACTCGTCGCGCTCGCATATCACGCTGATTGTTGCCTGCCAGATGCCCGGCGTGAACAGCGAGACCAGGCGGGCCACGTCCTCGGCGGTGTTGTTGCGTTCGTGCACGCAGTAGTTGAAGAACGGTTGCCGGCCGGTGGCCTCGAACCACAGCTCGCCCTCGTGCGCGATCTCGGCCAGTGACAGCTTGGCCTTGAACGGCACGAGCAGATTCCGTGCGGCGTCGGTGCTTTCGTGCACGGAGAACTGCAGGCCTACGGTCGGCACTTCTTGGCTGATCAGCCGCAGGGGTGCGTAGTTCACTCGCGGCGCCGACGTCGAGATCAGCAGTGCCGCGCGCGGGTACAGGTCGTGGAGCTGGCGGATGGCCGGGAACAGGTGAGTCGGGTTGAGCAGCGGTTCACCCATCGACATGAACATGATCTGCATCCGCTCGACACGGCCGGCGTCGATGCCCTGCGAGTCCATCAGGTGCGCCGGCTGCGAGACGATTTCGTCGGTGGTGAGGTTGCGGACGAAGTTGTCACCGGCGCCGCAGAATCGGCAGCCGACCGGGCAGCCGCTCTGCGTTGAGCAGCAGATCACGGTCCGGTCCTCGTAGGTCGGGTACTTGTACAGGACCGACTCGGCGACCGCGTCGCCGGTGGTGAAAACGAACTTCTTGACGTTTTCGTCCGATGAGTTGATTTCCTTGATGTCCGACCAGATTTCGTGGTCGGTGTAGGTGTTGACGACGGGTGCAACGGACATGACGGGTCTCCTTGGTGAGTGGTTGATGTAATCGGTCAGACGGTGAGGGGTTCGGGGAACTGGTCCCAGGTGCGGCCGTCGAGTTCGCGGCCGGCGGCTTTCTTGCCCCACCGCTTCATCCCTTCGGCCAGCGACGGGGCCTCCGGTGCGCGCTCGACCGACCACGGTTTGTGGGACAGCTCCATGAAGTTCTCGACCCAGTCACCGTGGTCGTCGGTGTACAGGCCGCCGGTGAACGCGTGACTGGCGCCCAGCGCCTCGGCCCGCGCCTTGTAGTCCAGGGTGAACTCGTCCGGATCGCGGTCGATCTTCCACGGCGCCGGACCCCATTCACCCCACTGCTTGAGGAAGAACGGCACCCCAGCGGCGACGCATTGGTCGCGCAGCGAACGAGCCCACCGCGGGTTCATCGGCCGGGCACCACGTCCTGACTCGCCACCGGCGATCACCCAGTCGATCAGACCGACACCGCGCTCCTTCGCGATGCGGCGGCCGAGCGCGTTGTTCTCGGGCGTCGGGTTCTTCATGATCGGGTGCAGCCAAGCCTGCCGTAGCAGGACCTGGTAGAGCAGCGGCTCGGCACTGATGAACCGGACAGCGGCCGGGGTGTCGAGCAGTGCCGGGATCCGGATGTCAGCCCAACGCTGATTCTCGGTACTCACACCGAGCCACACATTCGGGACCGGCCACTGCCGAAAATGCTCGAGGTGCCCGCCGGCCTGTCCGCAGCCGACACCGCCCAGGGTGAACACCATCTCCCGGAACTCGGGCGATGACACCAGTGACCGCATCCGGTCGTGACGCTTCGTCAGCACCATGAACGTGTGGTCGGGGTTCCGCTTCATCACCGACCACACGCCCGCGATGAACTCGTCCGGGATAGCTTTGTGAAACAGGTCGGACATCGAATTCACGAACACACGTTGCGGTTTCCGCCACTTGAACGGATCACTCAGCACCGCCGGATGGTGAGCGGCGCCGAACCCCGGACCGGACGTGCGTGGGTCGCCGTCGCGCTGGTACTTCGGGTGTCCCATGCCTTTCAGCCGCTTCGCCATCGTCAGCGCATAGCAGTGGTCACAGCCCGGTGATACCCGGTCGCAGCCGGTGGTCGGGTTCCACACCTTCGTCGCCCACTCGATGGCGGTGTCAGCCACGGGATGCTGCCTGGTGTCGGATCTCACTGAGCACGGCCATGTTCCATCGGGCATCGGCCAGCGCATTGTGGAGATCCTTGGGCTTCGGGACGATGTCAGCTTCGACGCCGACGCGTTCCATTTCCTGCACCAGCTCGTGGGTGAACATCGGCATGAGGTGCGGGTGGTTGATCATTGGACCCCACAGTTGGCTGAGCGCGACGTGGTCGTACGCGCCGTAGTAGGCCCACAGCTCGGGGATGTCCTCGCTGACGTAGATTGGTTTTCCTTCGTTCTCGCCGATCGGGGTGATGTGGTCGACGATGAACGCGCGGACCTCGTTGGCTATTACCCACTTCGGCTTCACCGCGGCGGCCTTGAGGTCGAGCACTGTCACGTGCCGACCTTTCAGCGGAAAACGGCTTGGGACCGTGGTCGGCAGATGCGGAACCACGTTCTCCCACAGCCAGTCATGGTCGCGGATGGCGACGAAGTCGCAGTCGGCATTGACGGCGTAGTACTCGCGGCCGTCCGCGCAGACGATGCCGATCGAGATCAGATCGATCGTGGTTCCGTCTTCGAGGAATTCGGTGTCGTAGCAGTAGACGGTCATGCAGGGTTCCTTGGTTGTCGAGTTGGGTTGGGACGGAGGTGGTTCAGCCGAAGTCGAATCCGATCGCCATTGGCTTGGACAACCGCGCGGTGATCAGCGGCAGGTACTCGGCTTCGCGTTCGATCGTGATGCAGCGCATGTGCTCGTGGATGCAGGCCTCGGCCGTCGTGCCCGACCCGGCGAACGGGTCCAGCACCAAGCCGTTCGGCGGCGTGACGAGCCTGACCAGCCACCGCATCAGGTCCAACGGCTTCACTGTCGGGTGCGCAGCACCGTCGACGCTGGGCCGCTCAGACCCGGGTGCCTTGGCCTCGTACCGGAACACCGGGAAGAACCGCGACGCGCCGCCGCTGTCGCCGTCTACGGCGGGCATGGGAGCGGAACCGGCCCCGTGGTACCCCATCAGCCCGTACTGACCCGGTCGCCGGCTGCCGGACGACAGCGTGCCGCTCTGCTGGTCCAGCTCGGTGGCCTGGTTCTCGTCGAGCACGACGTTCGTCGGCCAGCGGCCGATCAGTTCACCCGGCCGTTCCTCCCGGTACCGCTCCGGGCTGGTGCGTGATTCCATCCGACCAGAAGATTCAGCTTCGCGCGCTGACCGATCGGACAAGAATGCGGTTGACCCCTTACGGCGGTTGATCGTGGCTGAGTTATCGCCGGGCACTCGGCAGCCGTCGATGTTCAGCGCGCCGGTGCCGTACTCGACCACGTTCTGCGCGACGGTGCCCGCGAACGGCTTCCGGGCGACCACGATCGGCTCGAACGCCGGCTTGAGTGCGGTGCCCCAACCAGACCATTCGCGCGCCTCCGAGGTGGCCGGCGCTGTGACGGCGCATTCAGCTTCACCGCTGCCGGTGTTGCCCAGCCCCTTTCCGTAGGTGCGGTGGTCGCCGTTGCCGTCGGTGAGGGAATAACCAGGCTGACCGTGTTTGGTGCCTATGACCTCACGTTCAGCACCAGCCGCCTTATCGAGCGCCTTAGACACATCGAGTGACTTCGGGAATCCGGACCCGTACAGCCATGCGATCGAGTCGCGCATCTCGAACCCGGCGTCCTCGATGCCGGCGGCTAGCCGGTGCCAAGTGCGCGATCCGCCGAAGCTCACCAGGTACCCACCCGGCTGCAGAACACGGCGGCACTCGAATGACCATCTTTCACACCAGAGTTGGAAGTTCCGCAGCGCGGACGGTGACAGGTCGTAGCTTCCCGCGGCCATGGCGTCGTGGGCTTGGCGGGAGTTCGGGTGCCCGCCGCGCGGCTTGCCGTCGCCGCGTCGGGATCCGAACTGGCCAGGCTGGTCCCACTCCCGGCCCATGAACGAAATGCCGTACGGCGGGTCCGTGACCACCGCGTCGACAGAGTTCGCCGGCAGCGTCTTGAGCACGTCGAGGCAATCACCGTGGTGCACGATCACCGAGTCGTCCCGGTAGTAGGCGTTCACGCCGCCACCCGACAGACCGCTAGGAGCTGGCTCAGCGCCGCGGTGGCCTGCTGCGGGCACACTCCGTTGCCGATGATGCGCAGCATGTCGTTGCGGGAGATGCCGGGCACGGCGGTTACCCAGCCGGCGGGCCATCCCTGCATCCACTCGGGGAACGCCGGCGCAAGGTACGGATTGCCCTTCGTGTTCGGCTCGGTCGGCGATGGCGCGGGTCGCGTCACCGCCACCCAACGCGCGATCGCCGCCGCGTACTTGCCCCACTGTTGGGTGCGGCCGGTCTTGTAAACGAACGTATGCAGATCGTCTCCACCCGAACCCGCTCGGTTCGCACGCGCGAGATCTGGACCGCGGTTCGCGTCCGAGGCAGCTGGTGTTGGCAACAGTGCGCCTGGGAGGTCGAGCCCGCCTTGACGATTCGGGTTGGCTCCCTTGCCGTCTCTGGCGGCCGGGGTTGGGAGTAGATCGGTGATGCTGTCGATCGATGGCCTGATCGCGGCACCATCACTGGCTGACCGGTTTCGGCCAGACCGAGATGCCGCAGTGGTCGGCAGCAGGCTTACGGTTGCCAGCTCTGCGGCAGTTCCTGGAAGCTCTCGAATTCCCGCGGCAGTTGGCCTGCTGCGATCTCCACTGCCTGCTCCAGGCTCGGTGCTGACCGGCTGTCCCGCCGGGTAGCCGCACCTCTCGATGTCCGTTCGGCGCTCACCCGGGGTGTCGGCAGCAGGTTCTTGATCTCGCCGCCAAGGTTCCGCGCATGACCGTTGCCCGTGCTCGGTTGCGTGACCGGCGTCGGTAGGAGTTGCGAGGATGAAAATTCGCTCCCGCTTGTGCGGTGCACCGACGCTGGCAGCGGAAACAGTCGTCCATTGCGTGTCATACCCGAGGTCGGCCAGGTCTCCAACAACTGTCCCGATCGCTCGCTGAACAAGTCGACGTCGCAAGGATCGGAATCGAGCCAGTGCCCGGTCTCTCTGTCGAGCCATGCGAGCGGCCTCGGATTGCTTGCGCCGCTTGTGTTCCCCATGCCACCAACCGTTTCGGATTGCCTTATCGATCTTGTGTTTGATGAGCGCCACAACGCGGCCAAGGCGTTGAACTTCCGCATCAGCCGCCTGCACCTCGGTGGGCCATGGCTCACCATCGGCGCTCAGCAGACCGCGGACGTTCTCGATAACCACGTACCGAGGTCGCAGGCCAGCGATGGCGTCGGCGAACATCGCCCACAGCCCCGACCGGGTGCCAGCCTGGATGCCGGCGCGGCGCCCGGCCGCTGACACGTCTTGGCAGGGGAACCCGCCGCAGAGCACGTCGACGAGTTCGACCGCCGACCAGTCGACAGCTGTGATGTCGCCGAGGTTCGGCACGCCAGGCCAGCGATACGCGAGCACCGCGGCGGCGGCTGGGTCGAGCTCGCACTGCCAGACGGTGCGGCCACCGAATACGTGCTCAACGGCGAGGTCCAATCCGCCGGCGCCCGAGAAGAGCGAACCGATTCTCGGGTGCTGAGTGGTAGCCGTCGGGCTCATGAGTAGATCGGTTCTCCCTCAGCTGGGCCCGTGTAGACGTGCCAGACGAGATGGGACGGGGTCACGACCGTTCCGATGAAGATCCAGTTGCCGCGGGTCCACGGGTCCCACGGCGTCGGGTGGCCGTGCGGCGATGAGCACCGGCGTCCCGGTCATTCGGCGGGGCCCGCCGCGGCCGTGGCGCCGACACCGTCGGCGAGTTGCTCGCAGAACTCGTCGACCGGGCTCATATAGGCGTAGGCGCCACCGGGCAGCGCGGACACCAGCAGCGTTTCGCCGCGGGCCGCAATGACCTTGGCGACCCAGTGCGCGAGCTTCCGGGCGTCCCCGGCCTGGGCGTTGGTCGGCTGCAGGGCTTCCAGCCACGGGTACTGGTCGACGAGGTACTTGCGGCACACGTCGACCGCGCGGGGAATCTGGTGCAGGAAGATCGGGTGTCCGGTCATGTGGCCGAGCAGCTCCTGCACGACAGCGAGGCCATGGCTGTCGCACAGCCCCGCGGTGCCGCCGGTGCTGACGTACAGCACCGACGGCACCGGGAACCGGCGGGCAGCGGCAGAAGTCACCGCTGGTCCCGGTACGCCAGCACCGGGATGTCGGTCTTGCCGACGATGGCGTTGACAGCTTCGGCCCACGCCTGACGGACCAGCTGCTGCGTCGGCTTCAGCTTGATGGCGAGCTTCAGTTCACCGTTGGAGACCAGCAGCCGGAACCACGCCTCGACCTCGTAGGTGCCGACCCATTGCGCCGGCAACGATTCGCCTTCGACCGGTGCAGCGACATGGCCCTCCCACGGCCGCAGACGCAGCGTGATGGTCTTCGGGACCTCGAGCTTGCGGGTAGCGCTGCCTGCTGAAGCCGTCGTCTCGGTGGTGTAGGTGAGTTCCTGGTCGCTCGTCGACCGTTCGATCTTCGATTCGAACTTGCCGGATTGCGAGGCGCGGATGCTGTTGATGATCTCCAGCAGGTCGGCCTGGTCGGGGTCGCTGACCGTGTGCAGCAACTCCTCGATCAGATCACCGAAGTCGTACTGGCTGAACCACTTACCGGACACACTGTGCCAGCGGACCCAGTCCGGATCATCGACCAACTGCAGCACCAGCCGGTCGTCGCGCCAACCAGCGCGCTCGGAGTCGTGATCGTTGTAGATCGCGACGACACGCCCCTTGGTGTAGTCACCCCACAGCGTAGACAAGCCCTGCGTGAGAGGCCGGCGGTCGAGCTCGTCGAGGAACGACAGCGTCTCCGACACCGTGCGGGTGCCGATGGCGCGCCGCGGGTTGGCCAGGTGCTGCGCGTCGTCGATCGTCCTGGTTTCCAGGCCGTTGGCCGCTGTGGTGCCGATGACGTGAGTCAGGCCCGGGATGTTGGTGCCGACGACGATGGCCTGCTGCGGCTGGTCGTGCAGCAGCACGTCGTCGGGCTGCACTTCGCTGGCGGACAGAGTGACGGTCATGGGTCAGTTCTTCCCTTCGGTGGATGCGTTGGTGGGTGCCCCGCCGTACTCCATCTGGAGCTGGTCGGGATCGTTGCGGTGCAGGCCGCCTTCGTCGTCGGTGAACCAGATGGAATCCCGCTTGTCCTCGGGGATGGTGGCGGTCACCTTGTCGCCGATCTGGACGACGCGGGCGTTGTTCTTCATCGGCGCGATGTCG
Source organism: Mycolicibacterium canariasense (assembly GCF_002101555.1). Classification (GTDB taxonomy): domain Bacteria; phylum Actinomycetota; class Actinomycetes; order Mycobacteriales; family Mycobacteriaceae; genus Mycobacterium; species Mycobacterium canariasense. Next base: position 6,834 of record NZ_LQOL01000024.1, on the reverse strand, counting down.
AACTTGACGGTGACAGAGGCTTTGCGGCCGGTGAGCTTGACCGCTTCGACGGCCTCGCGGAGTAGCTTCGAGGCATTGTCGTGTGCACGGCCCTTGTCGTGGCCGAGCAGCACGGCCGCGAATTCCGTTGCATCAGCTGGTTTGTGGTTCTGCTCGGGCACGGTGATTCCTTTCGTGTGGGTGTTGCGTTGCGCTTCGCCGCCTTCCGGCGAGACGTTGAGGTCGCGGCTTACCTGCGGGCCACGGGTGTGCGGTCGTGAGGACCGCCTGTGCGGGTCGAAGTCGCGCGGCGGCCGCTGGCGACGTGCTCCAGTTCCGGCGCGTCGAACACGTGCTCTTTCAGCTCGCCGTCGTGAAGAGCCTTGAGCTGCACGCGTTCGCAGCCGTGCTGGAAGAAATAGACAGCGGTGGCGTGGCCAGTGAAACCAGTTTGGGCGTCGCGATACTGCTGCCCCAGAACGATGTCAGTTTTGAATGTCGAACCCTTTGCCATGACTGGCCTACTGCCCGGGGTTCGGTACGGCCAGAGTCGGGACGACGTTGCCGCCGATGGGCCAGCACCCGGCGGGGTTCTGGCCCTTGTCGAGTGCCTTGTTGATGCAGGTCTGGATGATCACCAGCGCGTTCGGCGGGGCCGGCGCGGTGGCCAGCTGCTCGTTGGCCTTGCGGGTCTGCTCGGCCGTCTTCACGGCCTGCTCGGCCGCGGTGGTGCGGGCCCGCTCGGCGTTGATGTCGTTGATGCGCTTCTCGGTCTCGTCGTCGTAGTCGATCGTCGGGATGGTGACGTCGAAGATTTCGACCTGGGTACCGACCTTGCCGCGCAACAGGTTCGCGGTGTTGTTGGCCAGCTCCGGCAGCGGTGAGGACTCCAGGTTCTTCGTGGCCAGCGGGTCGAACTTGGCGAACGACTCGTTGAGCGCTGCCTGCAGGTTGCGGGTGATCAGGTTGGCGCGGACGTTGTCGAATGTCTTGTAGTCGACGAACAGGGTGTCGGCGGCGTCCTGCTTGATCTGCCAGCGGATCGACACGTCGGCCAGGGCGGTGGAGTTGTTGCCCAGGCGGACCGCGATGCGTGATTCGCCCTTGTAGGTGTCGTTCTGGATCGCGGCGTCCATCTCGGTGACCTCGACCCACGGCGCCTTCCAGTGCAGGCCGTTCGAATACGTCTGGCCGGTCGGCTTTCCGAAGCTCGTTGCGATGCCGACCTGGCGGGTGCCGACGATCGTGAATGCGCCAGTCAGCAGCACGATGAGGGCGATGACGAACACCACAATGGACCCCGTGATGGTGACTTCGGGGCCGCCCTCGGATCGGCCACCCGACAGCGCTTTGGCGACGACGCCGCCGAGGAAGAGCATCAGCGCCAGAGCGCCGACGATCAGAAAGAACCAGGCTTGCCATGACATTTCGTTCAGTTCTCCTTGGTTGTTGTGAGTGCAGCGAGGACGCGGTGTGCTTCCCCGCAGGTGAGTTCGTCGAGCTTGGTGATCTCTCGCTCGACGACGGTCCCGACGTACTGCAGGGTGTCGGGGTGACTGGGGACGGTCAGGTTCCGTTCGGCAGCCAGCTGGCGCTTCACGTTGCTCAGCAGCCGGCGGGTGATTGGTGATGGATCATCGGTGGCCGGCGCCTTGTCCGATACGCGTGCGATCTCGTCGCCGGCCGCGGATGACCGCTGGACGATCGGGAACAGTTCCTCGCGGCGCACCTCGCCGCGACGGATCGAGTTCCCGGCGACGGTGAGCTGGGCCAGGTCTTGCGGGGTCCAGGTGTGGCGGTCCCGTTCGAGGCGGGCCTCGAGCTGCTGTTCGGAGACGCCGAGGTCGTCGAATTCGCGCACCAGCGCGGCGATGCGGTCGGGCAGCGGTTCACCGTTCCCGCGTTCGAGCGTCTGGCGGCAGATGTTCTGGGCCTTCTCCACGAACCAGCGGGGAAGGATCGAGAAGATCACCTCGCGGACCGCCCGGGCGCCGACGTTCTGGTTGGACAGGTAGATGTCCTGCAGGTCAGTCAGTTCGACGCGCAGGGCACCCTCGTTGCGCTGGTGCGGGTTCAGGAACGTGCGACTACTGCGGGAGTTCTTTTGCACGTCCCAGGCGAACGCCAGGACCTCGGAAACCCCCTGCTGGCCGTCGCGGTCCAGCTCCTTGACGCCGTAGTCGAGGTTGCCCCAGATTCGCGCGAGCTCGCGCGCCAGGTGGACGCTCGGTCGGAACGTTCGGTCCACTTGGTAGAAGGCCTGCTCGGCCATCTCAGGGCGCCGGCACACCGATTCCATTTCGCGTTCGGCGGCGGCGTCGTCGCGGGGGTTGCTTCGGCTGACCACGACTGCGGCTTGCACTTCGGCGATCGTGCGGTCCTGCTGGGCGGTGCTGGCCGGGGTGACGTGTCCGCGGCCGAATCTGGCCGGGACGATCTCACGGGCGGCGGTCATGATGCGATCTGTTCCTGTTCACGGTGTATGGCGTACGAGGGGTGTCGGATGGTGTGAATGCCAGGCGGGTAGCCGGGCCACTCGTTCGATTTGTGGCATTGAGCCCACAGGTTGATGGCCTTGCGGTTCAACGCCCGTCCACGGTTGACGTCGGTGGGCCGTGATTCGTGGACGGTGACCTCGTAGGGGAATTCCTTCTCCTGCGCGATGAATAGGAAAAGTGGGTCGTCGTCGATCCCGCATGCGATGACGCCGTCGCGGTACCAGGCGTCCTGGCAGTGGTATCCGTACTCGGAGACCGATTTCCAGAATGCGTGCGGCTCAGCGTTCTTCGTCGTCTTGTAGTCGACGATGATGATGCGGCTGCGGCCTGGGTGTAGCCAGTCGGTCCGCAAACGCAGCCGCGCCCCAGACAGCGGGTCGGTCCAGTATCCAGAGATCTCTGGGTCTCCCGCGGACAGCAGATCGGCGGCGTAGTCGTTGTCCCACACGGCGGCGGCCATCGCCTCGGCGGTTTCGTAGTCGCTGATGCTGATCGGCACTGCTCCACGGGCCCGGGCGTCAGCTTCGGCGGCCTGCCACATTGCGGTCTGCCGAAAGCTCTTGGTCGACTTCTGGTCTTGTGTCAGACCGTGAACTGCCGGATCGAGCACCGCGATCTCGGAGCCTTTGCCGAGGATGAGCTTATGCACGACGTGGCCGACATCCCACTCGCGCTTCTCAACTCGCTGAGCCAGCCGGAACTTCCGGGGGCTGGTCCTGAGCAGTTGGCGGGCACCGCTGGAGGACAAGCTGTCTGGGTCGTTGTGATAGATCTCCTCCGGGAGGTCCGGGTACACACCGTCTTCAAGAGGGACGGCTGTGAGCACTGCAGTCATCGGGCGTTGACCCCAGCTTTCGCGATCAGCTCGTCGGTGAGGATCAGCTCCAAACCGGACGGGAGACGGATCGGCCGCGCCGTGGATTCACCCTCGCGCAGGGTGAGCCCTACCTGGTGCGCCCAGGCCGGGTGCACCGTGAGGTGGTGGTGGATCGCGCGGCAGATGTGAACGATGTTCGCCGGGTGCCAGGGGCCGCCCTGGGAAGCGTTGCGGCGGTGATGCATATCGGTGGCCGGGTGGTCGCCGTGCCATTCGCACACGCCCATGGAGCGGCCGGATTTGATGGCGTCGCGGGTGAGTGTTTCGTTCCACTCGAACCCGTCCGCGCTCATCGGCTGTTGCATCAGCGAATGCGTTCCCACACGGGGGTGCTGGAGCTGCCGCGGCGCCGGTCGTATTCGAGGATCACCGGGAAGTCGCCCGCCGGCACGCCGTTCTTACGTGCGGCGTCGAGCGCGGACTGCTTCGCGGCGTAGGCCTGACCGGAGTCCGACAGGATGTTGTGCTGGTACCGCAGCCGCCAGCGGTGGCCGTCAGACGCGGGGTACACCGTGACGATGCGCGCACCGATCGGCAACAGCACGGTGCCCCGTTCCGCTGTCTGGCCGGGCTGGATGGTGCTGGTGGGTGTCACGATGCCTCCTGCATTCTGTTGAGCTGTCGCTCAACGGTTCTCGGTTTCTTGCCCAGGATTTGGGCGATCTGTTCGACGGCGTGTATGCCGAGGTCGTTGCGGATCTCGTTGATCCGCTCGCTGGTACTGACCCATCGCTTCTCGCCGGTATCGGGCTCGGCGCTGGGGTTGTCGATGGTGTCCTCGTCCCAAGCGAACGGGACGTCCCAGCCCTTCAGCTCGGCAAGCCGGCGCGCCTTGGCGGACGGGCCGGGCTTCATGTGGAGTTGGTTGAATAGCTCGGCGATGGTGCGCGCGCGAGCGACCGTGACCTTCGTCTGTCGGCCGCTGGTGATGGTGGTGACACGGTGTCTACTGCCGCCGAGCAGCGCGCCGACGGTCTCACTGTCCCAACCGATCGCGGCCAACGCGCGGAGGCGCCGCTGAGATCCGATAGCGCTGATCTGAGTGCCGGGGGCGAACACGGGGTGGAACAGCGCCGTGACTGGAATCGGCACAGCGAGGATCGCGTCGCGCGTCTTTCGGCTCACCCGTGTAACCCGCGGAATCTGCTGCAGCGTAGGCCTGCTCAGGCCTGTGAGCTTGCTCAGTCGACGGTGCCCCAGGCCGGCGGCGCGCAGCGTCGCGAGGTGAATCTGCGCCTCGGTGGGGTCGATCCACTCCGGTTCCCACTTCCCGTACGCCATCAGACGGCGACGGTGTGTCGCGTAGTGGTTCTCGCACCGGCCGCGCCCGGCGACGGCCGGCGCGCCGCATTCGACGCATGGGGCGCTCACTCGACCACCAGCGGTGGTACAGGCGCATTACGCTGCGCGACCATCTGGTGGGCCCGGCGGAAGCACTCTGCAGCGGCGCGGGCGTCGGCCAGTGCGGTGTGCTCGCTGTCCGGCGAGCGATCCACGGAGAGCAGCTGGCACGCTTGGGCCAGCGACGGCACGTCCCATGGTTCGAGCCCCAGCGCTCCTGCGACGTAGGACTCGACGGCGGGCAGCCGGTGGTGCCACGATTCGGGCACCAGGGGGAACTGCTCGCCATCCTCGGGCACCGCAGAGTGGATCGATCGGTGGATGGCCCGCCCGTAGCCGCTGCAGAGCATGACAGCGTCGAACCGCGGATTGGCACCACCAAGCCTCTGGCCCTGCAGCGCACGGAACAGTGACTCGTAGCGGGCGGCAGTTTCGTACGGCTCCAACGCCTGGCTGGCGAGGTCACGTTCGGCGTACCGGTTCAGCGCCATCGCCTTCGGGTCTGCGGCCGCGAGGTCCTCGGGCGACACGTACGGGACGAACGAAATCACCTCGCCGGTGTGGTAATTCACTGCGGCGACTTCGATCGGCACATGAATGTGCTCGTCCAGACCGGTTGTCTCGGTGTCGACGATCCATAGGTCGAGTACGTCGGTCACGGGGTCACCACCGGCCCATGCAGTCGACGTACGCGTACGCGTTCTGCTTGATCACGGTCCGGCCGGCGATCTTCACCTCACAGGCCAGGCCGACATCGGTGCGGGACGAGATCCGGACGCCGTAGAGCTGCCCGACTCCGGACAGGTAGCTGACCGCGTCTGCGCCGGCCGGGTGGCAGTCGACAGTGGCGGCCATCGTCGTGCGGTCAGTGGTGGGGTCTGGTTCGCGGAGGTCAACGCAGTCGGCGCCGGACCATGCGATGAGCACGGTGACCGGGACGGTGTGGGTGCGGGTGTACGCGTCCGCGTTCGGGGGGTGAACGATCGGTGCTGCGATCGCTGCGCCGATGACGGCGCAGGCGCCGAGCCGCGCGACGAGTCGGTCCATGAGTCTCCTTGGGTACGACCTGTAGGCGTCCCGGTCGAAACCGGAACGCCTACAGGCGAAATGGGATGAGGTTGGCTAGCTGGTGCGGCGGAGAACGTTGTTCACCGCAGTCTCACCGGTGGGATCCGCGTAGCTGAGCACGCAGACGATGTCGGGATGGGCGAGCGCCTGGCGGCGCTGGTCGGCGGACAGGCTGACGGCGTTGGCGATGAACTCGAACAGCGTCCAGCCGTTGCGGGCGACCCGCGCCTCGAACTGGCGGACCAGGCGGCTGACCTTCGACGGCGACATCGTCACCCCGCAGTTGGCGAGGATGCGGTGCGCAGCAGTGATGGCCTGCTGGGTCTGGTGTCTCACCTCGGCGCTCGTGGTTCCGCCGGTTGTCTGGGTGCGGTACGGCTTTCGTCGTCGCCGCCGGGTCAGCGTGGTGTCCACAGGTCAGATGCCTCCGAACGCGAAGTAGATGGCGCCGCCGAACAGGAACGGCGCCGCGGCCACGGACGCCCATGCGAGGACGCTGCCGATGCGGGCCAGCTCGGGGTGGCGGCTGGGCCGCACGGCGATGTCGTACGGCCAGGCGGACTTCCGCCATGGATCAGCGGAGGGTGCGGCGCTCGCGGCACGGCATACACTGGTGGTGCTCACCTCAGAACTCGCTTTCTGTTGTGGGTGGAGAGGTCCCGGTTTCGTTCTCAGGCGTCCGGGGCCTCTTGCTTTCACTGCCCGCCGGTCGGCGGGAAACACTCAGGGCAGCCGTCGCCGGGCCGGACGATCGTCACCAGGCCGTGCCGCTGGCAGGCCGAGATCGTCCACGGCGGGCAGTCCAGCCGGCGCTGCGCCGCGTACAGGTCATCAGGGAGGACCTGGCCGGGATCCAGCACGTCGTGGTCCTCTTCGATGCGCGCGAGCGCGTCAGCCTTCGCGACCGCGTCGGCGGGCCATGCGCGCCACCACTCATCGCGGGCCCAGTCCGCCGCGACGGCGATACGCCGGGTGATCCACTCGACGAACGCCAGCGCAGCGCCGAGCGCCAGCGGCAGACCGAAAGTGTTGATGGCCGCGGTCATGACGCACTGACCAACGACAGTTGGC
>NZ_LQOL01000023.1 GCF_002101555.1 Mycolicibacterium canariasense | reverse complement strand
ACACACCCAGCCAACCAGACACCCCAATCACAGGCCGACAGCAGCTGACCGTTCTACACCCTCAATCATGAAGAGCCAGTAATCCGTTCGTGAGTCCAGGAAACTTGCCCGTGCGAACGTAGTTCAGGGTGTGCTCTAAGTATGCGGTATCTTCGGCGATTTGCAGGTCGTAATCTGCGTAGAATGTCTTGAGCGCATTGACTTCGCGCCAAAACTCCGCCTCGTCGACGTTGTAGTGTTCGAACAAGGGCTTCTGCATATAGCCACGCGTCAGCGTCCGGTCGAAATCCCAGATGAACGCGATGATTGTTTGAGTGACGAGGGACGGCGGCATTCACGCGACCTCGGGACCCGTGAACCTTATCACGTTGTCGCCCCGGTCGATCCAGCCATACAGGCTCAGGCCCGTTCCCCAGAATTCTTCATGTGCGCGACCGAGTTCCGGCATCGGCAACACGATCGCGACATCGATTCCGCGCTTTCGAATCTGCTTAAAAGTGTCGGCAAAGTCAGCTGCAGTCTTGGTGCTTTCAAAGACCCACTCAACAAGTTTTCGTTCATGGAGATAGACAGCAGTCGGCGTCACCATTCGAACGGTTGTGTCGGCTTGGTCCCGCCAACGGCGAGCAATGGCGTTCGCGACGGCTTCGACGGCTATCCCACCTTGTACCGGGCCTCCCCAGGTCCGTCATGTCGTCAGTGTAGGAGCATTGATTGCCGTTGGTTGTTAATCGACACCCATCCGCGTGGTGAGGATGCTCGGCGCTCATGGTGTTGACGGTAGATGACGACTCCGACAAAATGCGAACGCATGTTCGATAACCTGCATTGTCGGGGAGGCTCATTGAGCAGCCTTTGGCCCGCAGCAACGATCTTTCGGGAACCGTCCCGCAGCCGCACGGTCAAAAGACGGTCACGTTTGCTGCTTGGTGCATGGATCGGACGGGTAGATATGCCGCTATCAGGGCGTTCGTGGAGCCGATGACGGGAATCGAACCCGCGTATTCAGCTTGGGAAGCTGATGTTCTGCCATTGAACTACATCGGCGTACCAGCGGTGCTGGTGATCAGGAAGGTTAGCACCGCCGGGGTCGGGCGCCGCAATCAGGCTGCCGCCGCGCCGCCATCCTGGCGGCTCGGAGCCTCGGCATGGCCGGTGGTCCCGGCCGAGGTCGTATCGCCCGACGCGGCTTCACCCGTCGTAGTGGTCGTCGTAGGGGCACCCGACGTCCCAGTGGTCGGCGTACTCGTCGACTCGTCGGATCCCGTGCTGGTCTCGACGTCGGAGACCTTGGAACCCGGCTCGAACTTGTTGCCGGTCTTGGTGACATCGTCGGCGGCCTTGGGTGCGGTCGGGCTGGGCGTCGCACTGGGTGTCGCCGTCGCACTCGGGGTCGGAGCCGCGGTCGGCGTCGGATCCGCGGTCGCCGAAGGTGTCGAGAGGCCTGAGGGGCTCGAAGCGCTCGAGCCGGTGATATCCGTCGCCGTCTTCAACGTGACCACCGTCGTGTCGGCCGTGCTCGGCGGCGTCGACACCGACAGGGCGGCAGCCCCGGCCGCCTTCGCCGTCGGCGCGGCGAGCGTGTTCGGCGGCTGCGCGGCCAGAGCGGTGGCGATGGTCTGCTGCGCGAACACGATGCCGTCGACGATCTTGCCGGCCCCCTCGCCCAGCCCCTGCGCGATCAGTTTGACGCCGTCCACCAGAGCATTGATGACATTGCCGAGATTGATGGGCAGCAACGAATCGACGACGTTCTGCCCGGCGATGATCACCGACCGGGCGACGTCGTCGAACCCAGCGACCAGCGCGGTGCCCAAACCGATCAGCGCGGCCGGCACCGCCTCCTGCATCGCCAGATCCACGGCCAACGATCGCTGATTGCGCTCGATGAGCGATACCAGCAACGGGCCGCCGATCGCGGTGACGGCACCGGCGAAGCCCTCCTCGATGGTCGTCAGCGCCCCGAGCAAGTCACCGGCGAACACCTGCTGAAGCAGGGTGCGCGCAAACTCGGGGGCGCCGCGCAGCGTCATGCCGACGCCTTCACCGGCTTTGGCCCAGCCGACGGCCAGGGTGGCCGCGTCGACGACCTGGTTGCGCACCCACTGCTTGAGCGCCGGAAATTCCAGGATGTCGGCGACGGTGGCGGCCAGCTGGATGTCCGGCAGCTGCACGCTGTGCAGGACCGGTGGTGCGGCGACGGACAACGCCGGCGGTGGGGCCACCGCGGGTGTCACCGTGACGACTCCAGCGGCGACCAGCGCCGCCGCGGGAAGGCTCAATCGGGTTGCGAGTGCGTGCATTTGGAAGCTCCTGTCCGGGCCGGAACCGCTCGATCTATTGACGTTAACGTCAATACTGTGCGCTGGCTGAAGATCGGCGATGTCTGCGCGACTCGGCACGGATGCACGCGGGGTGGCTAGGCTCATCGCGTGCTGCTCTCCGACCGCGACATCCGCGCCGAGATCTCTGCCGGCCGTCTGGCGCTCGACCCGTTCGACGACGCCCTGATCCAGCCGTCCAGCGTCGACGTCCGCCTGGACAGCCTGTTCCGGGTGTTCAACAACACCCGCTACACCCACATCGACCCGGCGCAGCGCCAGGACGACCTGACCTCGCTGGTCGAGCCGAAGGAGGGTGAGCCGTTCGTGCTGCACCCCGGCGAGTTCGTGCTGGGCGCCACCCTGGAACGCTGCAGCCTGCCCGACGACCTGGCCGGCCGGCTGGAAGGCAAGTCCTCGCTGGGCCGGCTCGGCCTGCTGACCCACTCCACCGCGGGCTTCATCGACCCGGGCTTCAGCGGCCACATCACGCTGGAACTGTCCAACGTGGCCAACCTGCCGATCACCTTGTGGCCCGGGATGAAAATCGGCCAGCTGTGCCTGCTGCGGCTCACCAGCCCCGCCGAAAACCCCTACGGCAGCGCCGCGGCCGGCTCCAAATACCAAGGCCAGCGCGGCCCGACGCCGTCGCGGTCCTACCAGAACTTCATCCAGTCATAGCCCCCGCACAGCCTGCGGTGGCAGGGTGTGAGCCGAACACGGTCGAGCCACCGCGGCGTGACGCGGGTAGGGTCGATTAAGTGGTCTAGCTAACGTCGTCGGGTGTAACGGCGCCGCGGGCGAAGGCGATGAACCATCTAGTCGGCGCTTTGTGCCGCGCGGGCGCGGCCCTCGGCGATCTGGATGGTGTAGCAAACACTTTGGAGGGGTAAGTGGACATCGTATTAGGTGTGTCGTTGACACCTACGACGGTGCGCATGGTGCTGGTTGAGGGCGACAAAGCCGACGGGGCCACCGTCGACCACGACGTCTTCCCGGTCACGCCATCGAACGACTCGGCAACGCCCAGTGCGGCCGATCAAGTGGTCCAGGCGGTGCTCGGCACCCAGGAAAGCGCGGAGGCCGGCGGTCATCATCTGGCCCACATCGGCGTGACGTGGACCGACCACACCGAAGCCGCGGCGCTGCGCGACGCGCTGGCCGCCCACGGCATCACCGACGTCATGCTGGTCTCGGAACTGCACGCCGCCAGTTCGCTGGCCCAGGCGGCCGGCGCCGCCGTGGGCTACCAGTCCACCGCGCTGCTGTTCCTCGATCGTGACACCGCCACCTTGTCGGTCGTCAACGGTGACGACGGCTCTGTCGTCAAGGTCCTCAGCCGCAGCCTGCACAGCGCCGACGCCATGGCCGTGCTGGCCGACATGGCCGCCGCGGTCGCCGGTCAGTCGACCGCGCCGCAGGGCATGTTCATCGTCGGTTCCGGCGTCGACGTGTCGTCGGTCAAAGACCACCTCGAGCACCTCGTCGACATTCCGGTCAGCGCTCCGGAGGAATCCGAACTGGCCCTGGCCCGCGGCGCCGCGTTGGCCGCCGCCAACGCGCCCACCTTCGAGGCGTCGACCGTCGGCCTGGCCTACTCGCAAGACCCCGACGGCCCCACCGCGGGATCGGCGTACGCGGCCATGGCCGCCGCCGACACGCAGCTGGCGATGTCGTCAGGTGAGACGCCGCTGTTCGCCGACGATGTCGACGCCGCATTCGCCGAAACGCCGCCGCCGGTCGAGGAAGGCCGTAAGCCCTTCTTCCTGGTGGGCAGCGCCCTGATGTCCATTTTCGTGGTCGGCGTTGTGGCCCTTGCCGTTTCGCTGGCGGTCAGCATCCGGCCCACCGCCGATCAGCGTCCATCGCCTGCGCAGAACGCGGTCGCCCCGAGCGTGCCGCCCGCCGCGCCCGCACCTGCCCCGGAAGCAGCGCCGGTGCAGTCGGCCGCGCCCCCGCCACCGCCGGCCGCCGAGACCATCAAGGCGCCCATCCCGGTGGTGCAGGAAGCCCCCGCACCACGCAAGGTGTACGTCGAGCAGGCCCCCGCGCCGGCCGCACCCGCACCGGAACCGGCCGCGCCCCCGCCGGCCCCCGCGCCCGAGGCGCCGGCCCCAGCTCCTGCGGTGGTCGCACCGCCGGTCGTGGTGCCGCCGCCGGTGTTCGTGTGGCCGCGCCCGCAGGTGCCGGTGTGGCGGCCGCCGTGGGATCCCGGCCCCAAGCAGCAGGACCCGGATGACGACTACCCGGGCCAGTATCCCGGGCAGTACCCGGGCGGCTCAAATGGCGGCTATCCCGGCCAGTACCCGGGCGGCTCGAATGGCGGCTATCCCAGCCAGTACCCCGGCGGCTCCAACGGTGGCTACCCCGGTTCGGGTAACCAGGGTGGCAACGGTGGCTATCCGGGCCAGTACCCCGGCGGGTCCAACGGCGGCTACCCGGGCTCGGGTAACCAAGGCGGCAACGGTCCCGGTGGCGGCCGCGGCGATCACGGCGACGGCCCGAAGAAGAGTGGCCCCTGCTTCCTGATCTTCTGCGCCCCGCACTGAGTGATCTTCTGCGCCCGCGCAGGGCGCCGTAAGCTCGAGAGCCATGCGGCAACGGATTCGTTGGCTGGCTCTGCACGGGGTGGTGCGCGGAATCTCCGCGGTGGCGGCGAAGCGGGGTGACCCGCAGGCGCGGCTGATCGCCGACCCCCAGGCCCGCACCGATCCCGGTGGCTTCGCCGACGAGATGCGGACACTGGGCCGGGTGGTCCGCGGCCGGGCCGTGCTGCTGACCTTCGACCACGCCATCGCCGCCGAGGTGCTGCGCTCCGAGGATTGGCGGGTCAGCGCGCTGGGCGTCAACCTGCCCAAGCCGCTGCGCTGGATCGTCGAACACACCTCCGACGACCTGCTGCACCCCATCCAGCCGCCGTCGCTGCTGTCCATCGAGCCGCCCGAACACACCCGGATGCGCAAGCTGGTCTCGTCGGTGTTCACCACCAGGGCCGTGGCGCGGCTGCGCGAACGCGTCCAGGAGCGCGCTGACCAGCTGCTCGACGAACTCGGCGGCGACACCGTCGACATCGTCGATCGGTACTGCTCGCAACTGCCCGTCGCCGTCATCGGCGATATCCTCGGCGTCCCCGAACGGGACCGGCCCAACATCCTGCGCTTCGGCGAGCTGGCCGCGCCCAGCCTCGACATCGGCCTGTCCTGGGCGCAGTCCCAGCAGGTCGAGGAGGGCATCGCCGGATTCGACAACTGGCTCGGCGGGCACCTGCGCGAGCTGCGCCGCAATCCCGGCGAGGACCTGCTGAGCCAGATCATCGCCGCCTCCGACGGTGGAGCGGCCGGCGCCCCGCTGACCGAGCGTGAGCTCAAGGCACTGGCCGGGCTGGTGCTGGCGGCCGGTTTCGAGACGACGGTCAACCTGCTGGGCAACGGTATCAGGATGCTGTTGGACCACCCCGAACACCTGGACACCCTGGCCATGCGGCCGGAGTTGTGGCCCAACACCGTCGAGGAGATCCTGCGGCTGGATTCGCCGGTGCAGATGAGCGCCCGCATCGCCGGGCGCGATCTGGACCTGGCCGGCACCCCGGTGCAGCGCGGCGAACTGATCATCGTCCATCTCGCCGGCGCCAACCGTGACCCCGCGGTGTTCGACGATCCGCACCGCTTCGACATCGAGCGCGACAATGCCGGGCGGCACCTGTCGTTCTCGGCCGGCCGGCATTTCTGCCTGGGCGCCGCGCTTGCCCGCGCCGAAGGCGAGGTCGGCTTGCAGGCATTCTTCGCGCGGTATCCCAACGCCAGGCTGGCCGGTACCGGAGCCCGGCGTGACACCCGGGTATTGCGCGGGTGGGCGACCCTGCCGATCGCCCTCGGGGAAGCGCGTCCCGCGCTACGGTCGTAGGCGTGGACTTCCGGGCCGCCCTGCTCGAACAGACCAAACTCTTCGGAGACGTGATCCGTGAGGCGGATCCGTCGACGCCCGTCCCGACATGTCCGGGCTGGACCCTGAAACAGTTGTTCCGCCACGTCGGCCGCGGAAACCGTTGGAGCGCAAAGATCATCAGCGACCGTCGGTCCGAGCCGCTGGACCCGCGCGACGTGCCAGACGGCAAACCGCCCGACGATCCCGACGCCGCCATCGCATGGCTGCACGCCGGGGCGCAGCTGATCCTGGACGCCGTGGAGCAGGTGGGTTCACAACGGGTGTGGACGTTCCTGGGGCCGCGGCCGGCCGGCTGGTGGATCCGCCGCCGGCTGCACGAGGTGACCGTGCACCGCGCCGACGCCGACCTGGCCACCGGAGCGGACTTCAGCCTGCCGGCCGAATTGGCCGCCGACGGGGTCAGCGAATGGATCGAGCTCAGCACCGCCCGCGGCCAGGGCCTGTCACCGGGACAGCGACTGCACCTGCACGCCACCGACGACACGCTGGGCCCGACGGGGGAGTGGCTGATCGTCAACGACGAAGACGGCCTGGCGTGGTCGCACGCGCACGCCAAAGGTGATGCGGCGGTGCGCGGCTCCGCGCGGGATCTGCTGCTGGCCATCACCCGGCGCCGCGGCGACGGTGTCGAAGTGCTCGGCGACTCCGCCGTGTGGGATGGCTGGCTGGCCACCACGCCGTTCTAGAGTTGTGGCGTGAGTACCTCCGAGATCGCCACCGTCCTCGCCTGGCATGACGCCCTGAACGCCAGGGACTTCGACACCTTGGACCGGTTGTGCAGCGACGACATCGAATTCGGTGACGCCGGCGGCGCCGCGCAGGGACGTATGGCGTTGCGGGATTGGGCGCAGGGCCTGGGCGACACGGTGACCGTGGGCCGGATGTATGTGCACGACGGCGTGGTGGTCGCCGAGCAGACCGTGATCGGCGACGACGGTGCCGACGCGGACACCTTCGGGTCGGCGTTCCGGGTGGTGCACGATCACGTCACGTCGGTGTTCCGGCATGCCAGCCTGGAGGCGGCGTTGGCGGCCACCGAGCTTTCCGAGTCGGATCTGGTCTAGCGGACGGGCTTGCCGCCGACGGGGCCCGGCGTCGCCAGCACCGCGGCGATCGCCGTCGTCAACGGCACCGACAAGGCCAGTGCGATGCCGCCCACCGCGGAGCGCGCAATCTCGATGGCCACGCTCTCACTGGTCAGCACGTCGCCCAGGGAGCGGTTGGCCACGCTGAACAACAACAGCAGCGGTAGCGCGCTGCCGGCGTAGGCCAGTACCAGCGTGTAGACGGTGCTGGCGATGTGGTCACGGCCCACCCGCATGGCCCCGGCGAAGATGGCCCGCCGTGATGTCGCGTGCTCGGCCAACTCGAACGCCGTCGACGCCTGCGTCACGGTGACGTCGTTGAGCACACCCAGCGAGCCGACGATGAACCCGGCCAGCAGCAGCCCGGTGATCGACACGTTGCCCATATAGGTGGCGACGGCGTTGTTCTCCTCTTCGGACAGGCCGGTGAGGTTGGTCAATTCGATTGCGGCCCAAGACAACAACGCCGCGAGGAAGAGTGCGGACAGGGTACCCAGCAAGGCCGCGCTGGTGCGCAGGCTCACGCCGTGCGCCAGGTAGATCACCGCGTACAGAATCGCCGAGGACGCCACCAGCGCCACCGGGACGGTGGGCGCACCGTCGCGCAGCGCGGGCAGCAGGAAGACCACCAACACGATGAACGCCACCACGATGCCGATCAGGGCGCGCAGCCCGCGCCACCGCGCCACCGCCACCACCACGAGGGCGAACGCGGCGGCCAGCGCGGCCAGCGGCCAGGTCCGCTCGTAGTCGTAGAACGCGTAGGTGGTGGTGCCGGTCGGGTCGACCTGGCGGGTGATCCGGATCTGATCACCGACCGCGAGGTGCGGCTGGCTGGGGCCGCCGCTGAATTCCAGCGCGGTCATGGCGCCCGAATTGGGGCCGGACTCGATGGCCACCATGGACCGCACGCATGGCGAATCCGCGGGCCCGGTGGGCAGGGATTCTCTGGTCAGCACCGCGCCGACGTCCTGGCCGCCGCACACCGACTTGCCGGTGGCCAGCACCCGGCCGGCCTCGGTGGTGACCGCGCCGCCCGACGAGTTCTGGAACGGCAGCGGGATATCGACTTTCTGCTGGCTGGGCCACAACCACACCGCGCCGATGACGGTGGCGACGCCGATGGCCGCCAGCAACCCGATGACGATCCGGGCGGCCAGCGGGCCCAGCGGTGAGGGACCGTCCAGTGAGTGCGAATGCCCGTGCGAGTGCGTCACCTGAGCAAGGGTAAGGGGTCGGGCTGGCGCCTTACTGCCGGTAGCTCACCAGGAAGTTGCCCAGCCGTTCGATGGCCTTGGCCAGGTCACGGGCCCACGGCAGGGTCACGATGCGCAGGTGATCCGGTGTGGGCCAGTTGAATCCGGTGCCCTGGGTGATCAGGATCTTCTCCTGCAGCAGCAGGTCGAGCACCAACTGCTCGTCGTCGTGGATGTCATACACCTCGGGATCCAACCGGGGGAACGCATACAGCGCGCCGGACGGTTTGACGCACGACACCCCGGGAATCTCGTTGAGCTTCTCCCACGCGACGTCACGCTGCTCGAGCAGTCGGCCACCCGGCAACACCAGGTCCTCGATGCTCTGATGTCCGCCGAGGGCGACCTGAATGGCATGTTGCGCAGGCACATTCGGGCACAATCGCATGTTCGCCAGCAGGCTGATGCCCTCGATGAAACTGGTCGCGTGTTCCTTGGGGCCGGTGATCACCAGCCAACCCGATCGGTACCCGGCCACCCGGTAGGCCTTGGACAGCCCGTTGAACGTCAAGCACAGCAGGTCCGGCGCGACCGAGGCCATCGCGACGTGCTTGGCCTCGTCGTAGAGGATCTTGTCGTAGATCTCGTCGGCGAGCAGCAGCAGTTGATGCTTACGGGCCAGATCGGCGATCTGGGTGAGGGTTTCACGGGTGTACACCGCGCCGGTGGGGTTGTTCGGGTTGATCACGACGATCGCCTTGGTGCGGTCGGTGATCTTGGATTCCAGGTCGGCGATGTCGGGATTCCAGCCCTGCGTCTCGTCGCACAGGTAATGCACCGGGGTGCCACCGGCCAGCGAGGTCGACGCCGTCCACAGCGGATAGTCCGGCGCGGGGATGAGTACCTGATCACCGTTGTCGAGCAGCGCCTGCAGGGTCATGGTGATGAGCTCGGAGACGCCATTGCCCAGGAAGACGTCGTCGACGTCGAATTTCGGGAAACCGTCCACCAATTCGTAGCGGGTGAACACCGCACGACGCGCGCTGAGGATGCCCTTGGAGTCGGAGTAGCCCTGGGCCGTCGGCAGGGCCTGGATGATGTCGCGCATGATCACGTCGGGCGCCTCGAACCCGAACGGGGCCGGGTTGCCGATGTTGAGCTTGAGGATGCGGTGGCCTTCGGCCTCCAGCCGTGAGGCATGCTCGTGCACCGGACCGCGGATCTCGTAGAGGACGTCCTGCAGTTTGGTGGACTGCGCGAATGTCCGCGGCCGCGGGTGTTGCCCGGTGTTCTGCCACGACAGCTGGTGGGTGCTCACGCGGCTAATTCTCCCACGGGCTCGCAAACCCATTTTCCGATGGTGAATCCGACAAGGTTGCAATTTGACGTCGGGGTCGGAGTTTTCTGCGTGATCGGTGTTAAGTTCCTGAATCACTATGACGTCGATGACACGTGCGACGGTCGCGGCCTTCGCGATGAGCGCCGTTGCCGCACTGGGTTTCGCTGCGTCGGCATATGCCGATCCACCGTTGCTCAACGGCACCTATGCCGGGGGTGACGATGAGAATCTCTGGACCATTTCCAGTGCATGCGGTGTCACCGGGTGCACCGGCACGGTGGCCAGCAATCAGGGCTGGACGAGCCCGATGACGTTCACGGACGGCCGGTGGAATTTCTCGGTGACCAAGCCCGATGGATATGTCTGTGACGACGGCAGTTATCAGCCGGCCGTCATCTATTTGACGATCGATCCTGCGACGCTGAGCGGTGTTCTTACCGCGGATTCGAATGGCGCCTGCCCGGGCGGGATTACCAGCGCGACGCCATTCCAATTGCGACTTGTGGAGCCGCAGCCGTAACCATTACGGCTGCGGCTCCACAACTCGCTGAGGGTTAGCGCTTGCCGGGGCGGCGGGCGCCGGGCTTGATACCCAGCCCGACCACCGGAGGCTCCGGCTTGGCCGGTTCGGCGGGCTCGGCAGCAGCGGCCGGTTCGGTCGCCGTCGACTCGGGTTCGACGGCCGCGGAAGGCGGTTCGGCCGGAGCCGCGGCAGGGGCTGCCGTGGGGGCCGCCTTCTTGGCGCCGGGACGACGCGCGCCGGCGGCGATGCCCAACCCGACGACCGGCGGTTCCGGCTTGGCGGGCTCGGCCGGCGCCGCGGGGGCTTCGGCGGCGGGCTGTGCCGGTGCTTCGGTTGCCGCCGGGGCGGCGGCAGCGGCCGGAGCGGCCTTCTTGGCACCCGGACGCTTGGCGCCGGCGGCCAGCCCCAGACCCTTCACCGGGGCGGCGGGGGCTTCGGCCGGGGCGGCTGCCTCGGCGGCCGGAGCGGCAGCGGCGGGCGGAGCGGCCTTCTTGGCGCCGGGACGCTTGGCCCCACCGGCGATGCCCAGGCCCTTGACCGGTGCCGGGGCCGCAGCCTCGGCGGCCGGAGCTGCCGCAGCCGCGGCCGGTGCGGCCTTCTTGGCGCCGGGACGCTTGGCCCCACCCGCGATGCCCAGCCCGGTGACCGGTGCGGGAGCCGCAGCGGGCGCTCCGGCGGAAGACTCGGCCGGAGCGGTGGGCTCGGCGGCCTTCTCCTGCACCGGTGCGGCGTTGGCCTCTGCGGCCACTGCGGCCTCCGTTGCCGCCCTGGCCTCGGCGCGCGCGGCCGACGCCGCCGCGGCGGCGCCCTTTTCCGGCAGCGTGTAGATGCTGGTGTCCAGCGAGTTCAGCAGCAGCTGGGCCACGTCGAGCACCTCGGCCTTGGCGCGGTCGCTGCTGGCGGTGACCTCGTCGACACCGTCGGTGATCATCACCCGGCAGAACGGGCAGCCCGTCGCGATCGCGGACGCCCCGGTGTCCAGGGCCTCCTCGGTGCGTTCCTGGTTGACGCGCTTGCCGATGTGCTCTTCCATCCACATCCGGGCACCACCGGCACCACAGCACAGACCACGGTCGGCGTGCCGCGGCATTTCGGTGAGCTTCGCGCCGGCGGCACCGACCAGCTCACGCGGGGCCTCGTACTCCTTGTTGTGGCGACCCAGGAAGCACGGGTCGTGGTAGGTGACGTCCTGGCCGACCGGGTTGATCGGGATCAGCTTCTTGTCCCGGACCAGGCGGTTGAGCAGCTGGGTGTGGTGCACGACCTGGTAGTCGGCTCCCAGCTGGGGGTACTCGCGGTTGATCGTGTTGTAGCAGTGCGGGCAGGTCACCACGACCTTGCGCTGCGACGTCTCGACACCCTCGAACAGCTCGTTGATGGTCTCCACGTTCTGCGCGGCGAGCTGCTGGAACAGGAACTCGTTACCGGCGCGACGGGCCGAATCACCGGTGCAGGTCTCACCGGTGCCCAACACCAGGAACTTCACCCCGGCGGTGGCCAGCAGCTCGGCGACGGCCTTGGTGGTCTTCTTGGCGCGGTCCTCGTAGGCGCCGGCGCAGCCGACCCAGAACAGGTACTCGAAGCCCTCGAAGGAGTCCACGTCCTGGCCGTACACCGGGACGTCGAAGTCGACCTCGTCGATCCAGTTGGTGCGGTCCTTGGCGTTCTGGCCCCAGGGGTTGCCCTTGTTCTCCAGGTTCTTGAACAGCACGCCGAGCTCACCGGGGAACTCCGACTCGACCATGACCTGGTAGCGGCGCATGTCGACGATGTGGTCGATGTGCTCGATGTCGACCGGGCACTGCTCGACGCAGGCACCGCAGTTGGTGCAGGACCACAGCACATCGGGGTCGATGACACCGCCCTGCTCGGCGGTGCCGACCAGCGGGCGCAGCGCCTGCTCGGGGCCGTGGCCCTCAATGCGTGCGAAGCCGTCCTCGGGCACACCGTGCCCGTGCAGACTGTCGCCCAGCGCCGCGAAATCGACCGAACCCGCCTCGGGCATCGGCTTGCCCTCGATCAGGTAGGGCGCCTTCGCGAACATGTGGTCGCGCAGGTTCATGATGACGAGCTTGGGCGACAGCGGCTTACCGGTGTTCCACGCCGGGCACTGGGACTGGCAGCGACCACATTCGGTACAGGTGGTGAAGTCGAGGTAGCCCTTCCAGGTGAAGTCCTCGATCTTGCCGCGCCCGAAGACCGCGTCCTCGGCCGGATCGTCGAAGTCGATCAGCTCACCCTTGTGTTCCATGGGCAGCAGCGGGCCCAGACCGTCCGGCAGCCGCTTGAAGGTGACGTTGATCGGGGCCAGGCCGATGTGCAGGTGCTTGGAGTGCAGCACGATCAGCAGGAACACCAGCATGACGCCGATGTGGCCCATCAGCGCGATGGTCTCGATCCAGGCGTTGGCAGTGTGGCCCAGCGGGGCGAGCAGGGCGGCCATGCCGTCGGAGAAGAACGCGCCGCTCTGGTAGGGGAAGTTCTCGCCGAGCACGTTGACCGCGGCGCCGCGGAAGATCGCGTAGGTCAGGATGACCAGGAAGATCATGAACAGGATCTCCCAGGCGCCGCCGGTGTGGGACCCGTAGAAGCGCGACTCGCGGCCGATCTTCTTGGGCTCGCGGGCGATGCGGATGATGGCGAACACGACGATGCCGGCCAGCACGGCCAAGGCGAAGAAGTCCTGCAGGAAGCCCAGCACGGCCCAGCGGCCGACGAACGGGATGTGGAACTCCGGGTCGAAGAGGACGCCGTAAGCCTCCAGGTAGACCGAGGCCAGCACGAAGAAGCCCCACATGGTGAAGAAGTGGGCGATACCGGGGATCGACCACTTCAGCAGCTTCGACTGCGCGAAGACTTCCTTGTTCTGGTTCAGGAAGCGGGTGACCAGGTGGTCTTTGCGGCCGCGTTCGTCGCCGACGCGCTGCCCGGAGTTGATCAGTTTGGTCAGCCACAGCACCCGCTTGGCGGCGAACACCAAGACGATGGCGGTCATCAACAAACCAAGGATCAACCGGCCCGTCGTGAGCGTGTGCTCCAGGCTGTTTTCCACCGTGCGCCTCCCGTGGTTTAAGTTACTCAAAGGTAACTTAAGGTGTGTTACTCGCCAGTAACTTAGGCTAGATGCCTGCTCATAGTTGCATCCGCCCCGGAAGCCCCGCTAGCAAGGCTGACCTAAGTAGGTCATATGTCACCTCGATGGGCGGCCGACGGGCGCCCGGATACCCGGTCCGCCGGTACCGGAAAAGTCTTGGTGACACCGGACGATGTCTGTGTAACGGCGCCAGCGGAACGGTCGACGCCGGGGTCTGGCAAACCACCCGCTGTGGCGGTTGCCACAGTTGCGACGAGGCGCCGTCAGCCCTGCGGACCCACCAGGGCCCGCAACATGGACAGCATCTCCGAGCGCGATTCGGCCCCGAGCCGGCGGCGGATCCGCGCCACGTGGTGCTCCACCGTCTTGGCCGAGATCAGCAGCTGGTTCCCGATATCGCGGTACGGCATGCCCTGCAGCACCAGCTCGGCCACCTCGCGCTCCCGGTCCGACAACCGCGCCCACGTCGGCATCGATTGCCCCGGCTCCGCCGGGGCGCGGGTCGGGGCGCTGGGAATGGCATCCTCTGCCACATCGGATTTCAGGTCGCGGGCGAGCTGCAACATCGCCCCCGACACCTTGCCGTCCGGTGTGTGCAGCGCCGCCTGACTGGCCAGCCGGGTGGCGTCCCAGGTCAGCCCGAACCGGGCCAGGCCACGCGCGGCGGCCGTCACCTCTTCGGGATCGACCTGATTGGCCAGCACCCGCAGCCAGCTGCGGCCCGCGGTGGCCAGGCTGCGGGCGAACGGGCTCTGCCCGGCCGCGGCGGCCAGCGCCTGACCGTGCGGGGCGACCGCCTCGGGGGAGTTGGCCAGGATGCCGGCATGCACGCCGGCCCAGTGCAGCGGCACCGACCACAGCACCGGGTTACCGAGCGCGGCGAGCAGGCCGAACGCCTCGTCGACGTGATGCTGAATCCGGTCGACCTGGCGCAGCCGCGCCGCGGCCACCCACACCTCGCCCAGCGGCAGCGTGCAGTAGACGTCCAGCGAGTACTCGGCCAGTACCTCCACCGCGGCATACCAGTACTTCTGCACCGCGCCGCCGTCACCACTGCGCCGCGCGATCGCGGTACGCAGCGCCGCCGCCCAGAGCGCGTCCCGGCGGTGCGGTGCCGACGGTATGGCCGCCACATCGGCGTTCGCCGCGCTCAACTGGCCGTCCTGCATGCGCACCCAGCCGAGCAGCAGCCGGTGCCGGGCCGCGGTGAATCCGTGGTCGTCGGCCGAGTCGGTGCCGGCGGCACGGGCGATGATGCTGCGCGCCCGCACCGGATCGCCGCCGTGCAGCGCGGCGAGGGTGACCAGCGCCGCCGGGCTGTCCGGCGCGACACCGGCATAGGTGCGCTCGGCGGTGATTGCCTGGCTCAACCGCCCGATCGCGGTGGCATAGGGCTGGTCCAGGGTGGCCAGCAACCCGACCGCCAAAGTGCGGGCCGCCCGCGCCGTCGACGTCGGCGGGCCGGTGTCCTCGACGGCCAGCGCGGCACGGGCCGACGCGGCGTCGCCGGTGCCGACGGCCACGATCGCCGCGGCGGACCCGACCACGGCGTCGGGGTACGGGCCGAGCCAGCGGAACAGATCGGCGGCCTGCCCGGCCGCGCCGTCGTGGGCGGCGATGCTGGCGGCGATCCGGACCGCGGCCGCGCGTTCGGCCGCGTCGGAGGAACCGAGCAGGTCGTCGGCCAGCCGGGCCGCGGTCGCGCAGTCACCCGTCATGGCCAGGGCGTCGGCCAGCCCGGCGCTGTGCGCGCGAGGGCCCGCTCCGGCGTCGGCCGCCGCGCGGAACAGCCGGGCCGCTCGCGCCGGCTGGCTGCGCTGCTCGGTGGCAAGCGTGATCAGCGCGTCGGCCAGCAGGGTGTCGCGCAATCCGTGCTCTGCCATGCGCAGGGCTAAATCCGTTGAGAGCGTTCCCATCTCGGATTGCGACCGCAGTAGCGCGGTCTCGTCGTCATGATGCCGGGCCGACCCGAGGATTTCGGCCACCGCGCGGTGCAGGATGCCCAGGAACGGCCGGCGATGCGCCGGGTCGATGAGTCCGGTGGCGCGGGCGTGATCCATCACGCGCCCGGCCTGCTCGGCGTCGATGCGCAGCGCGGCGGCGATGTCGTCGGCGCCGAGACCCGGGCTCAGCGAGCACAACAGCAAGGCGTCGAGCACCGGTCGGCTCAGCCGGTGCAGTCGTTCCACCAGGGCGACCCGCGTCGCGGTGCCGATGGCGGCCGCTGCGGAGTCGGTGTCCGGTGCCCCGACGGCCGCGGCGGCGGGTGCCACCAGGAAGGGCAGTCCGGAAGTGGCGGCCTGTACGGCACGCACCAATTCATGTGGCAGCGAAGGGAATTCGTCGAGTGACAGGGGTCCGAGCGTGACGACCGGATTCTCCCGGGCCAAGGCCGTGGCCAGATTGCCCAGCGCGTCCCGGTGCGCCAGCGGTGCGGCCGCGACGACGATGGTCAGCTCCGGGCGTTCGACCAGTGTCGTCAACCGGATCAGCGCAGCGTCGTCGAGCAGTTCGGCGTCGTCGATGACGATTGCCGCACCATCGATTTCGGATTCGTCCGGCACCCAGGACAACACCGGCCGGCCGGCGTCGCGCAGCGCGGTGCGCACCTCGGTGACCCGTGTGGTCTTACCGGTGCCGATCCCCCCGGACACCAGCACCTTGGCCGGCCTGGTCGGCGCTTCGATCAGGCCGGCGAGCGGATCGGCGGAGCTCGCCCCGTTGCGTCGCACGGCTGAGCCCATCGGTTCGGTTATGCGCTACCGGACTGGACCACGGTGGTGGTCGGCGGCGCGGCTGTCGTGGTCGGCGGTGCGGCCGAGGTGGTCGGAGGCTTCGTGGTGGTCGTGGTCGGCGGCTGGGTCGTGGTCGTCGTGGTGGTGGGCGGAGTCGTGGTGGTGGTCGTGGTCGTCGTGGTGGTGGTCGTAGTGGTCGTCGTCGTGGTCGAGCTGGTGGTCGACGGCGTGGTGGTCGTGGTCGTGGTCGTGCTCGGGGGTGGCGGTGGCGGCACCTCGGAGGTGGTGACCAGCCCGTCGGACCCGGTCACGGTCACGGTCTGCGGCTCGGTGACCACCGGCTCGGTGCTCTGGCCCGGTTGGGTGGAGAAGCTGGTGGCCGTCTCGATCACCGTTCCGCCCGGTTCGCTGGTACCGGTCAGGGTGATGGCCAGCCCACCACCGGCCAGCAGGACCGCCGCGGCGGCCGCGCCGAAGAGCAGCGGGGGGCGTTTGTACCAGGGCAGCGGTGCGGCCGCCTCGCCCTGCGGTTCGTCCTCATGGGTGAAGGCCACCTCGGGCCTGGCATCGGTGAAACCGGTGGCGTAATCGGGTCCCTCGTAGGGCACCGGCTCGCCGGCTTGAATCGGATTGTCCTGCGACCAGGCCAATCCCGGTGCTGCCGCCGTCGGAGGTGCCCCTGCGGCGTCACCTGCCCCGGCCCAGCCCATGGTCGGGGCCAGACCGGTGGGCGCGGCGTCCGGGGCCGCGGCCGGCGCCAAACCCGTTGCGGCAGCGGCTTCGGAGGCCAGCCCGGCCACCAGTGCCGCGCCGACGGCGGTGTTGACCTGAGCGTACGGCGTGGTGATCACCGGTGCCTGCAACCGTTCGGACAGCCGCTGGGTGACCAACGGAATCGCTGCGCCGCCGCCGACCGTGGCGATCGCCGACACGCTGGAAACCGGAATCCTGTTGCGCTGCAACACTTCGTCCACCGCGTTGAGCAAGCCGTCCAGCGGTCCGGAGATCAGTTGCTCCAGCTCGGGACGGGTCACCCGCACATCGGAGGTGAACCCGGGCAGTTCGGCGGGCACCACGGTGGCGGTCTCGGCGGACAACCGCTCCTTGGCCCGGCGGCACTCCTCGCGCAGCCTGCCGAGTGAACCCACCGCCGCCGTGCCGGCGGGATCGGCGTTACCGGCCTCGGCGATGCCGGCGATGACGTGGTTGAGCAAGGCCTGGTCGATCTGATCGCCGGAGAAGTCGGGGTAGCGCTGCGTGGTTCCCAACGGGGCCAGGTTCGCGCCCGCGTCGGCGAGCGTGATGCTGGTACCGCTGCCGCCCAGATCGACCAGTACGACGACGCCCTGCCCGGGCAGGCCCGGCCCGCTGCGCAGACCGGCGAGGGCGGCCACCGAGTCGGGAACGACGGTCGCCGAGGACAGGCCCGGCTTGGCGCGCAACGCGACCTGCAACGCGGAGACCGCGGCCGGGCTCCACTGTGCCGGTGCGGCGATGGTGATGGGTGAGCCACCGCCGACGGTGTGGGCCATCGCGTCCAGCGCCTCGGCGAGCACCTGGTCACCGCGGTGCGACGACCCGTCGGAGGCGACCAGCGGGACCGGGTCGCCCACGCGGTCCACGAATCCGCCCAGCACCAGACCGGGCTGATTCAGATGGGGGTTCGCTCTGGCGTTTTCTGAAGGCACACCCACCTCGGGCGCGCGGTCGTTGAACAGGGTCAGCACCGCGCGACGCACCACCGGCGGCCGGCCTTCGCGCGCGGCCACCAGATTCGTGACACCGATCGACAACCCGAGAGAGTCGCCCATGTGATCTCCTGTCGAGAGTCGTGACGCCCTCACCTTAGTGGCAGCCGACGGCGGTCCGCGGCAATCCCCCTAACGTGTCGAAACCCCTAATGGGGCATCCCCTAATGGTGTGATCGGCGAGGTGGGCTCGGCACCGATTTGTGCCGCGACGTGCATCGATAGCATCGAAGCCAACTCACAGGAGAAAGGAGGGCGATCCGATGGCAAACGAACTGCTGGACTTCGTCATGTCCCTGGTACGTGATCCCGACGCCGCGGCACGCTACGCCGCCGACCCCGGCCAGGCGATCGCCGACGCTCATCTCACGGATGTGACCACCGCCGACGTCAACCATCTGATCCCCGTGGTCAGCGAGTCGCTCTCGGCGGCGGTGCCCACCGGCGGTGCCGACCTAGTGGACTCCGGGGACAACATCTGGGCCAGCGGCGCCGCGACGGCCGCCTTCGACGCGTTCGGTGATTTCGGTGCCGTCAGCGATCACGTCCCGGTCGTGGTGACCGATGATCCGCACTCGGCGGTGGCCCCGGCCGACGCGTTCGAGCACAGCGTGCCCGCTGTCGTCGACGACTACTCACCCGACATGCCGAACTTTGCTGAAGATCTCCATCCGGTCGACGACGTGCCCGTGGTCGACACGGGTCTGGACACCCACTGGAACCCCGATGTCGGCGGCGATCACCACACGCCGATCGACGACGGAGGATTCGACATCTTCGGCTGAACCCTTCAAAAAGCCCGCTCACCTGCAAGGGAGCGGGCTTTTTCGTGTCCGGATAGTGTCAACCCCAACGACCCCCTAACCCCCTAACGGGCGCACCCCCTATACCCCCGACGGGGGTTCTGAAAGCAGGGGTTTCGGCCCCGTTCCAGCCGCAGGGCGAAATCCATAACGTTGTTGTCAGTTCGCCGGACCACCCGGAAACAGACAGAAGACCACCGAATGAAAGGCACTCCGATGACCACTCTGATCGACTACATCCTCGACCTGTTCCGCAGCCCCGACGTCGCGGCGGCCTTCGTGGCCGACCCCGACCAGGCCATGCGCGATGCCGGCCTGCCGAACGTCAGCGCCGCCCAGCTCGCGTCGGTCGCGGCCAGCGTCGCACCGGCCGGCGTGGCCCTGGGCAACGGTGATCCGGTGTACGGCCTGCAGAGCGCGGTGTCGAGCTACCACAGCTTCGCCTCCCCGTTCTCGCCGCAGACCTCCTACACCTCGGCGCCGACCTTCGCGCCGCAGACCGATTTCGCCAGCCACAACAACACCGACTTCGCCAGCCATAACGACGTGCCGGTGTTCAGCCCCAACCAGGACGCCGGCGCCAACGCCCAGCAGGGCGCGGTCAACCTCGGCTTCGGTGACATCACGCTGTTCGGCAGCAAGACCACCACCACGACGACCGCCACCAACGGCGGCGTGGTGGTCGACGGCACCAACACCGGCACCGTCACCACCGGTCACGACAACACCGTCGGTGACGGCAACACCAACGTCCACGACGTGCTGACCGGCAGCCATTCCCCGGTGATCGTCGGCGCCGGCAACCAGGTGCACGACAGCTCGCAGACCGCGGGCGGGGACGTCATCTCGCACAACAGCGGGCCTGTCATCAAGGACGTCGACACCAGCGGCGGCAACGGCGGCGGGGCCAGCGCCGGCGGCGGCATCCTGGGTGGCGGCCACGCCAGCGGCGGCAGCGGGGGCAGCGGTGGCAGCATCGTGATCAACGACAGCCACGGCTCGACCAACGTCGACAGCGGCAACACCAACGTGGTAGACAGCTCCAGCCACACGTCGACCACCACCTCGGTGAGCGGGCACTCGACGATCGACAGCTCGGTGCACGAGGACAGCTCGGTGCACACCACGGTGACCGACGAGTCGGTGCACCAGGCCGGCGGCATCAACACCTACGCCGATACCGATCTGCACAACACCACCAACATCGAGCCGCACACCGATTTCCACGCATTCTGATCGACACCCGATGGGCGGGGACCACAAGGTCCCCGCCTTTCGGCGCGCATAGCCTTTGATGGGTCAGGAGAGGACGACATGACGCAACCGCAGGACCGGACCGCCGGCAGGCCGGCCAGAACAGTCGAAGTGATCGTCGAGCTCATCGACCACAGCTCCCGGATCGCCGCCGCCCACGACCGTCCCGACCTGGTGGAGCGCCTGCGCATCGCCCGGGACCGGATCACCGACCCGCAGATCCGGGTGGTCATCGCCGGACAGCTCAAACAGGGCAAGAGCCAGCTGCTGAACTCCCTGCTGAACATGCCGGTGGCCCGCGTCGGCGACGACGAGAGCACCGTGCTGGCCACCGTCGTCTCCTACGCGGAGACCCCGTCGGCCCGGCTGGCGATCGCCCGGCCCGATGGTGAGCCGGAGTTCGTGCCCATCGACATGGCCGACCTGCGCAACGATCTGCGCAACGCCCCGCAAGCCCAGGGCCGCCAGGTGCTGCGCGTCGAGGTCGGCGTGCCCAGCCCGATGCTCAAGAACGGCCTGACCTTCATCGACACTCCCGGCGTCGGCGGCCACGGCCAGCCCCACCTGTCGGCCACCTTGGGCCTGCTGCCCGAGGCGGACGCGCTGCTGATGATCAGCGACACCAGTCAGGAGTTCACCGAACCCGAACTGACCTTCCTGCGCCAAGCCGTCGAGATCGCACCCGTCGCCGCGATCCTGGCCACCAAGACCGACCTGTACCCGCACTGGCGCGAGATCGTGGCCGCCAATACCGCGCACCTGCAGCGCGCCGGCATCACCACCCCGATGATCCCGGTCAGTTCGGTGCTGCGCAGCCACGCGATCTCGCTCAACGACAAGGAGCTCAACGAGGAATCCAACTTCCCCGAACTCGTCAAGTTCCTCGGCGACAAGGTGATGTCCCGCGAGACCGATCGGGTGCGCGACCACGTCGTCGATGAAATCAGAGCGGCCGCAGAGCATCTCGCACTCGCGGCGGAAGCCGAACTGTCGGCACTCAACGATCCCGACACCCGCGGGAAACTGGCCGCCGACCTGGAACGGCGCAAGCAGGAAGCCCAGGATGCGCTGGCGCAGACCGCGCTGTGGCAACAGGTGCTCAACGACGGCATCGCCGACCTGACCGCCGACATCGACCACGATCTGCGAAACCGCTTCCGCCACATCACCGCTCACACCGAGCGGGTGATCGACAACTGCGATCCCACCCATCACTGGGCCGAGATCGGGGCGGAGCTCGAAGAGGCCATCGCCACCGCCGTCGGTGACAACTTCGTCTGGGCCTATCAACGCGCCGAGGCGCTGGCCGCCGAGGTGGCCCGCACCTTCACCGAAGCCGGCTTGGACGCCATCGAACAACCGCATGTCAGCGCGCGTGAGATGGGGGCCAATCTCGGGGAGTTCAAGGCCCTGGCCCGACTGGACGCCAAGCCGATCAAGACCGGTCACAAGATCGTCACCGGGATGCGCGGCTCTTACGGCGGAGTGCTGATGTTCGGCATGCTCACCTCGTTCGCGGGCCTGGGCATGTTCAATCCACTGTCGCTGGGTGCCGGACTCCTGCTGGGCCGCAAGGCTTATAAGGAGGACATGGAGAACCGGATGCTGCGGGTGCGTAACGAGGCCAAGACCAATATGCGCCGGTTCGTCGACGACGTGTCGTTCGTGGTGAACAAGGAGTCCCGGGACCGGCTGCGCGCCATCCAACGCCAGCTGCGTGACCACTACCGCGGCATCGCCAACCAGACGTCGCGTTCGCTCAACGAATCCCTGCAGGCGACGCTGGCGTCGGCCAAGCTGGAGGAAAACGAGCGCAACACCCGCATCGCCGAGCTGGAACGCCAGCTCAACATCCTGCGGCAGGTGATGGACAACGCCGACAAATTAAGCTGATCGGCGGTATGAGCACCAGCGATAATGTGCGCGCGATCCTGGCCGGCACCGTCCGCGCCTACCAGGCCGACCCCGCCTACCGGAACCGGCCGGACGTGCACAACGAACTCCAGCGGATCGGAGCCCGGCTCAACG
Organism: Mycolicibacterium canariasense; assembly: GCF_002101555.1. Taxonomy (GTDB): domain Bacteria; phylum Actinomycetota; class Actinomycetes; order Mycobacteriales; family Mycobacteriaceae; genus Mycobacterium; species Mycobacterium canariasense. The sequence continues at coordinate 52,930 of NZ_LQOL01000023.1, read as the reverse complement.
AGCCGATCCGCATCGCGCTGGCCGGCACCCTCAAGTCAGGCAAGTCGACTCTGGTCAATGCCCTAGTGGGGGAGGAGATCGCCCCGACCGATGCCACCGAGGCCACCCGTCTGGTCACCCGGTTCCGGCATGGTCTGACCCCGAAGGTGACCGCCAATCACCGCGGCGGCCGCCGCTCCAACGTGCCGATCACCAGGGACCCGCACGACCGGGGGTTGACGTTCAGCTTCGACGGCCTGGACGAGGGCGATATCGAGGACCTGGACGTGCAGTGGCCGGCCGCGGAGCTGGTCGACACCACGATCATCGACACGCCGGGCACCTCGTCACTGTCGCGCGACGTCTCGGCGCGCACGCTGCGGCTGCTGGTTCCCGAGGACGGCGTGCCCCGGGTGGACGCCGTGGTGTTCCTGCTGCGCACCCTCAACGCCGCCGATATCGCGCTGCTCAAACAGATCGGTGAGTTGGTCGGCGGGGAGGCGGGGGTCTCGAGCGCACTGGGTGTCATCGGCGTGGCCTCGCGGGCCGACGAGATCGGTGCCGGCCGGATCGATGCGATGCTCTCAGCCCGCGAGGTGGCCACCCGGTTCACCTCCGAGATGGAGAAGACCGGCATCTGCCAGGCCGTGATCCCGGTGTCGGGCCTGCTGGCCCTGACCGCACGCACGTTGCGGCAGAGCGAGTTCGTCGCGCTGGAGAAGCTCGCCGCGGTGGAACCGGCCGACCTCACCAAGGCGATGCTGAGTGTGGACCGGTTCGCCAGACAGGACAGCTCGTTACCGGTGGACGCCGCGACCCGCGCCGCCCTGCTGGACCGGTTCGGCATGTTCGGCATCCGCATCGCCATCGCGGTGTTGCGCGCCGGGATCAGCGATTCGGTGGCGCTGGCCGACGAACTGCTGGAGCGCAGTGGGCTGATCGCGCTGCGCGACGTCATCGACCAGCAGTTCGCGCAGCGGTCCGATCTACTCAAGGCGCACACCGCACTGCTGGCGCTGCGACGGTTCGTCCAGGTCAATCCGGTCTACGCCGGCAGGCAGATCCTCGCCGACATCGATCCGCTGCTGGCCGATGCCCATCCGTTCGAGGAACTCCGGCTGCTGAGTCAATTGCGTTCCCGGCCAACCACTTTGAACGACGACGAGATGGCGTCGCTACGCCGACTGATCGGCGGGTCGGGCACCGACCCGGCCAGCCGGCTGGGGCTGGGCCCCGACGATCCGTACGACGGGCCGCGGGCGGCATTCGCGGCCGCGCAGCGCTGGCGACGGCGGGCCGATCACCCGCTCAACGATCCGTTCACCACCCGGGCCTGCCGGGCCGCGGTACGCAGCGCGGAGGCGCTGGTGGCGGAGTACCACGCGATGGGGCGTTAGGGATACAGCGTCCGGGTCTCGTTGAACCGTGGGCGCCGCCGGGTGGTGGTCTGCTCATCGCTGGACTCGGTGCTCCGGCGGCGGGTCTGCGGGCCCTGCGACGGCGACGTCGACGAAGTCGTCGTGGACGACCCGGACGACGTGGTGGCGTCGGGGTCGTTGATATCGGTGGTGGCCGGCGGGCTGGTGCTGGTGATGGTCTCGGTGGTGGTGGTCGCCGACGACGTCGACCGGTCCGAGAAGGTGGGTGTGACGAATTCCGTCGGCGCCTGCTGCGGCTGATCGAACTGACGGGCGACGAACAGGGCGCCCCAGACGATCAGCGCGATGGCCGCCAGCGCGGCGAGGCTGGCCGCGGCCAATGTGGACGTGCGTTCATGCCACTTACGCTCGTCCGTCACGGGCACCGATAGTAACCGCGCCGTGCCGGTGGCTGCCGGGTCAACCGAGTTGACCGATGACCTCGGAGACGAAGAAGTCCAGGTGATCCAGATCCGACATGTCCAGAACCTGCAGGTACACCCGCTGAACCCCGGCGTCGAGGTAGCCGCCCAGCTTGTCGGCGATCTCCGCCGGGGTGCCCACCGTCGGCGAGTTTCCGCGCATCTCGTCCAGCTCGCGGCCGATGGCCGCCGCCCGCCGGGTCAGTTCCGCCTCGTCGCGACCGGCGCACAGCACGAACGCCGCCGAGTAGACCAGCGAGTCCGGTGCCCGGCCCGCCGCGTCGACCGCCGCGCCGACCCGTCCGAACTGCTCGGTCAGCTTGTCCAGCGGCGCGAACGGCATGTTGAACTCGCCGGCGAACTGTGCGGTGAGCGCCGGGGTGCGCTTCGGGCCGCCGCCGCCGACGATGATCGGCAGCGGGCGCTGCACCGGTTTGGGCAGGGCGGGCGAGTCCTTGACGGTGTAGTGCTTGCCGGTGTGGTCGAAGGTCTCGCCGACGGGCGTGCCCCACAGGCCGGTGAGAATTTGCAACTGTTCGGTGAGCCGGTCGAACCGTTCGCCCAGCGGCGGGAACGGGATGGCGTAAGCCTGGTGCTCGTCTTCGAACCAGCCCGCGCCGATGCCCAATTCGACTCGGCCACCGCTCATCTCGTCGACCTGCGCGACGGCGATGGCCAGCGGTCCCGGGTGGCGGAAGGTGGCCGAGGTGACCATGGTGCCCAGCCGGATGGTGGAGGTCTCCCGCGCGATACCGCCCAGGGTGACCCACGAATCGGTGGGCCCGGGCAATCCGTCGCCGCTCATGGCCAGGTAGTGGTCCGACCGGAAAAACGCGGAGAACCCCAGCTTCTCGGCGGCCTGCGCGACGGCGAGCTGGTCGCCGTAGGTGGCACCTTGTTGCGGTTCGACGAAGACGCGGAAGTCGGTTGTTCCCATGTGCTCAACACTAGAGGCCGCGGCGGGCCGCCCGCAGAGCGGCAACGGCGTCGTCGTCGCCGTCGAAGGTGACCCGCGCCGGTTCGCGGCCGGCGGCGAACAACAGCAGTTCCCCCGGCTCGCCGGTGACGGTCACCGGTGCGCCGCTACCGGCGGCGGCGAGCACCTTGCCGTCCGGCGCGGCCAGACTCACCCTGGCCGGTGACTTCGACAGCGTCATCCTGGCGAACTGGGCCACCTGCCGCGTCAGCGCACGGCCGGTCTGATCGTCGAGAGCCCTTGGCTCCCAGGATGTCCCGGCCCGGCGCACATCTTCGTGGTGGATGAACATCTCGGCGACGTTGACCAGCGGATCGAGCAGGGCGAACGGCGAGTACACCGGCGGCCCGGCGGCGACCTTGTCCAGGAGGGCGGCCCAGTCGTTGGACGCCGTCACCTGTTCCTGCACCTTGGCCGTGTAGCCGGCCAGCGCCGGCAGCAGGATGCCGGGCGCGGCGTCGATGCGTCGCTCGCGCACCACCAGGTGTGCGGCCAGATCGCGGGTGGTCCAGCCCTCGCACAGGGTCGGGGCGTCGGGCCCGGCCTCGCGCATGGTGGCGACCAGGGCCGCGCGTTCACGTCGTGCCACCGACATCACATTCCCCCGCTCATGGATCAGAAGACGTCCACGCCCTCGACCCGCACCAGCATGCCGTGGCCGGTGCCGTCGTTGGTGAACCGGGTGCCCTCCGTTGACGCCGCGATGGTCCAACCCAGTGCCTGGTAGGTCTTGTAATCCAGCGTGACAGCCGGAATATCGCCGAGATTGCCCAGCACCCAATGGACTTCGCCGTCGGCGCTCAACCGCACCCCGTTGGCCGGCGCTCCGTCCACCTCCGGGGCGTTCTGGAACTGCGACTCACAACCCACCTCGGCGGTGGACACCTGGCAGCGCGTCAACCCCGATTTCGTCTGGATGAAGACGTACCCGTTCTGCGGAGCGAGGGTCTCGGCACCCGGCGGCGCGGCGGTGGGGGCCGGGCTGGACGGGGCCGGCGTGCTCGGGGGCGCGGGGGTGCTGCGGCTCGGCCGCGGGGTGGGCACCGTCGGTTCGATGCCGTCGGTATCCGGCGCCCCCGTGGGATGGCCGTTGATCAGGTCGGAGCAACCACCCAGGCTCAGCACGACGGCGGCAGCGCATGCCGCCACTCGTATCCCCCTACCGACCACACGTCGAGGCTACCGGCTGCAATGTCGCGGCTTCGGGAACGTTACGTCGCGTCTCGGTAACTTCACAGCATGCCGACCTAGGGTCGGCGTAATGCTCGGCAAGCACGGTGCCCGCTTGTGGGACAGGTTCCTGGACTCGCCGTTCTCCGGCCTCGCGCCGTGGGTGTGGATGGCAATCCTGGCCGGTCCGGGGCGTTTCGAATTGGCGGTATCGGGGGCGCTGGCGATCTCGGTGCTGGTGCTGGTGATGTGCTGGCGACGGGGAATCCCGGTGCATGTCATCGAATTCCTCGGCGTCGGCTACTTCGTGCTGATGGCGATCATCGGGTTTTTCGCCTCGACCGCCACCAAGGCTTGGCTGGAACTGTGGTCCGGCGATATCACCAATGCACTGCTGGCCGGGTACGCCATGGTCACCCTGGTGATCAGGCGGCCGTACACGATGGTCTACGCACGGCACAGGATGGCGCGCGAGCATTGGGGCACTTCGCTTTTCGTGCGGATCAACATGGCGGTCACGGGTGTCTGGGCAGCCGTGTTCGCCTTCGCGGCGGCCGGCGGCCTGGTCGGCGACGCGCTGTGGCACGACACCGACAACTTCTGGACCGGTTGGACACTGCAACTGGCGGCGCTGTCCTTCGGGGTGGCGTTCAACGACGTGTATCCCGAGCGTGCGTTGGCCATCGCGCACGGCCACGCGCACGTTCCCTCCTGGGTGCGCGTCATCGAGTGGCTGCCGCCGTTCGTGGTCGGCACCGGGGTGGCCGGCTGGCTGCTGGGCGCGCTCGCCGGTGCCGGTTCGGCGGTCCTGATCGTCGGCGGTGTGGTCAGCGCGGCTGTCCTGCGCTGGGCAGCACACCGCCCAGCGCGGTCCGCGCCAACCGCCGGGCATTCTGCTCGGTGAGTGCACAATGCCCGGTCATCCGGCGAAAGATGAGTGGCCCGAACAGGATGTCGATGACATCGTCGATCGCCAGCGTCGGGTCGGCGTCGCCGCGGTCCAGGCCGCGCTGCCACAACGTGGCGATCGCCTCGCGCCGCCCGCGCAGGAAGTACTCCCGGAAATACGCCGCCCCGGTCGGATCGTCCGCGCAGGCCGCCAGCAGTTGGGCGAACACCTGCCCCCGCGGGCTGTCGTAGAACGCCGATACCCGGACCACCTGCTCGGCCAGGTCGTCGACGGTGCTTCCGGTGTCGGGCAACGGAAGAGCCTGGGCCATCATGGTGCCGAACGCCTCGGCCGCCACCGCCGTGCGGGACGGCCAGTGCTTGTACAGGGTGGCCTTGCTGGCACCCGAGCGCGCAGCGATCGCATCCATGGTGGCCGCCGGGAAACCACCGTCGTCGAGCAATTCGGCGGTGGCGGCCAGGACGGCGTGATGGATGCGATCGCTGCGCGCGCCGGTCGGGCGGACGAAGTCAGGCGACATCGTCGAAATCGGTCGATTCGGCCACGGCGCGCCACTGTGCGAGTTCGGCCTGCACGAGCGCGATCTTGGCCTCGACCGCGGCGATGGTGTCCTTGCCCAGCAACAGCCGCAGTGGTGGCGCCGGGGAGTCGACGACGTCGATGATGGCGGCGGCGGCCTTGATCGGGTCACCGGGCTGGTCGTGGTTGCGTTCCCCGGCGTGGCCGCGCATGGCCCCGGCGGGACCGTCGGTGTAGTCGTCGATGACGGTCTGCTGGGTGTGCAGGCTCGAGGAGTCCAGGAAGTCGGTGCGGAAGTAGCCAGGTTCGACGACCATGACGTGCACGCCCAGTGGTTTCAGTTCGGCGTGCATGGCCTCGGAGATGGCTTCGACCGCGAACTTGGTGGAGGTGTAGACACCCCAGCCGGGGGAGCTTGCGAAGCCGCCCACCGAGGAGATGTTCACGATGGTGCCGGACCGCTGCGCCCGCAGCACCGGCGTCACCGCGCGGGTGACGGTCAACAGCCCGAACACATTGGTGTCGTAGACGGCGCGCACCTCCGCGTCGGAGGCCTCTTCGACCGCGCCGAGCAGTCCGCGGCCGGCATTGTTGATCAGCACGTCGATCCGCCCGAAGCGTTGCACGGCGGCCTCGGCCGCGTTCTTGGCCTGGCTTTCGTCGGTGACGTCCAGGGCGACGGCCAACAGATTCTCCCCGGCGTCGGGCAACGCGTCGTAGATGGCCGTGGTGTCGCGCGCGGTGGCGACCACGCGGTGGCCGCGGGCCAGGGCGTCGCGGGCGATCTCGAGCCCGAATCCGCGGGATGCTCCTGTGATGAACCAAACGCTCATGGTGGTGACCAGCCTTTTCTCGGTATAACTGAACTGTACGATCAGTTTAGTTTGGTGGGACGCCCGGTCCAACGGTGCCTAACGCGGGTTTATTTCCCGGCCTACTGCCGCAGCACGATGCGGGTCAGGTCGGACAGCGCGACGTGCGGCGGCTCGTTGCCGAAGTGCTCGATGAGCTGAACCTGGATCTCGCCGACAACCCCGCCGAGGATGGCGCCGACGGCGATCATGGTCGGTTCGTCATCTTTGAAGACCGGCCGCAGGATCGACTCGTACTCCTCGTTGCTGAGCTGGCTCATCTTGTCGATGATCGTCTGCTCCAGGTCCAGGGCGTTCATGGCGTAGTCCTGCGCCTCGTGCAATGTCGTCGGCAGCTTCTCCAGCACCATGTGCACCAGGCTGTTCTTCACGGCGTTGTAGCGCTCGGTGCCGACGGCGAACTGCACCAGCGGTTTAGCCATCCCGGTCTGCGCATCGATCGCGGCGTCCACCTCCTTGGCCACGAGCGCGAACAACTTGTCCGCGCCCGGGCCGCGGAGCACCCCGTCGAACAGGATCTCGGCGGAGAACAGGTCCTCGGACAGGATCCGCGCGTAGTCGCGGGTGATGGTGTCGCGCTGGGCGTGCAGCAGGCCCTGGAACGGGATGAAGCCGAGATACTTGGTCGGGTGGATCGGCCGGAACAGCATGTTCAGGGCGATGTAGTCGCTGATGAAGCCGACGCCGAAGCCGAACGCCGGCATGATCCAGGGGTTCTGGAACAACGCCCAGGCCACCATCTGCACCACGCCGATGGCCAGACCGAAATAGATGCCGCTGCGCCGGACGAACGCCATGGCGTTGTCGCCGAGGCCGCGCATCAGCTTGTTGAGTTTGTCCTTGTTGCGCACCAGGGTGGTGATGGCCAGGAACTGGACGTCGACGAAGCGCGGCAGATCCGACTGCATTTCTCGCAGCAGGCTCTCGACCACCCGTGGCGTCTCGGCATGCACCCGGGACTTGATGGCCGCCCGGGCGGCCTCGGGCAGCGAATCCCACAATCCGGGGCGGATCTGTTCGGCGAGATCGCGGGATATCTCGTCGACGGCCTCGGTCAACGGCTCCCGCAGCGCCTCGACGGCTTCCTTGGCGTCGACCTTCTGGAGCAGTTCCTCCGGTTTGAGCAGGTTCTGGGTGAGCAATTCGATGGTCTTGGACCCCACCTTGCCGGCCCGCCGCGGCACGATGCCCTGCCAGCCGAACGGTCCGATGCCCTTGAACTCCTGCGGCCGATACAGCATCTCCAGCGCGACGATCTTGGTGCTCCAACCGACGAAAGCGGCCACGAACGGCATCGACAGATAGATCAGCCAGTTGACGCTGAAGTCGGCCTTGATCTCGTTCCAGCTTTGGATGGCGAGCAGGGTCTCGCCGGTACTCATGCGCGATCCGCCTTCGGCTTCTCGCCGGTACTCATGCGCGATCCGCCTTCGGCTTCTCGCTGGTGCTCATGGGCGATCCGCCTTCGGCTTCTCGCTGGTCATGCGCGGGTCACGGGCCGTCCTGTTGCATCGTTGCCTCCCACAACCCGCGGCCCAGAGCCGACAGGCTCAAGGTCTGTTTCTCCACCCGTGCGACGAGTGGCCCACGCGTTGCGTTCTTGATGGCCCGCAACACCATGGGCTCGGCCATGAGCACCTCGTAGTCCGCCTTCTTGGACGGGTCCTCCTGGCCGGTCTCGACCAACCCAAGAGATAGCAGATGGCCGACGTATTGCGGGACCATATTGGGCAAGGCGACGTTGGCCGTGCGGCCGATCAGGCAGGCGTTTTCCAGCACGGCGCCGCCCGAGGTGCGCGACCTGGAGTAGACGTTGACCAACGGCGAGGCCGCACCTTCGGACAGTGCGCCGATGATGCGCGCTTCGTCGGCCACCAGCTGGTCCAGTAGCCGGTGATACAGCTCGGTCTGGCTGCCGACGGTGCTCTGGTCGAGGGCGCGGTCGAGCAGCTTGCCCATCTTGTCGTGCAGGGACTCGGTATCGGCCGGTGTGGCCGACGGCACCGTGCGCGACGGCGCCTCCAGCGCTTCCAGCCGGTTCTTGACCAAGGTGGCCAGTTGCTCTTCGCCCCACGTCGCGAGCTTGAAACCCACCTTGGCCGCATCCATGGCCCGGTCCGCGATGCCGAACGGGTCGAAGCGCTTGGGCACGACCGGTCGCCGCCGCGGCGTCCGCAGGATCACCGCGAGATCGCCCACCGGTGTGGTCAGCCGAAATGCGCGGCGCTCATGGCCTTCGCGGTTGGTCGGCTGGTCGTCCGTGATGTCCGGGTCGGCTCCCGACTTCGATATTTCCTGTGACACCGTCACCCTTCCGCACCCCTTGAGTTGTTGGCACGGTACCGGACACCCCTTCGTTACTGCGGAGGCAGCAACGGCGGGCGGCACACGTTGCCCACCGGGTCCCACCACCAGCCGTTGTCGCACGCCAGCGGCGTGGTGGCGATGGCCGGCCGGCAGGTGTTGGCCACCGGGTCCCACCAACCGTCGGTGCAATTCGGGACCAGCGGTGCCTGGCACACATTGGCGACGGGGTCCCACCACTGGCCGCCCGCGCAGTCGGCGGAGCCGATGGCCGGGGTGACGGCGGCGGTGAACGCCATGGGGAGAAATGCTGCCGCGGCGATGACGGACAACCTGCCGGCCGCGCGCTTCACGGTCTTGTGCATGGACACAGACCTTAGCGGCCGATGGTGGCCTGACCTGCCGAATCGGTGGCTCAAACGCCTCGTGCGGAGGGCGGTTCTCTTGAGCTTCGGGGGGTGCACCGACCGCCACCGACTGCGCCGGGGCGAGCGCACAGAAAAATCTGGCTGTGACGAAAAAACTCGCAGGAATACCGATCCCTGGGCGGGTGTCGATACGTCATACCAGTAGCAGCGAAACCAGAATCGATACCGAGCCGGAAGGGGATGTGGGCCATGCGCAAGCGGCGAGCGGCGGTGTACGAAGTCCGCGATCGTCTCCATGACGGGCGCTGCCGCCTGGTGTGTTCGGATGAGATCGTCCCGACGGTGTCCGTCTGGCTGGCCGAACTCGGTGTGCAGACGCCGTTGGTCGACGACCTGGCCCGGGCGGTGTGCGAGGGCGACTGGGCCGCCGCGCACGCCGTCGGCGACATGCTGGGCGTCGACATCTCGCTGGCCGCCTGAGCGGGGTCCACCTCAATCGACGAAAAGGGCCAGATCCGGCCGGCGTTGATAGCTGCGGCAGCTACGGGACGCTGACAGTTACACCAGCTCGCGCAGTCTGTGCCCGGCGCGTCCCGAGTTTCGTACGCGTCTCCTACGTCTCCTCGCGCAACCACCTCAACAGATCCAAATATGATTGCGCGGCAACACTTTTGGATTGGATATTCCAAAATTTTGACTCTACGTTCGATCGCATGACCTCTCACATGACCGGTTCGACTGCTCTCGTAACGGGCTCCACCAGCGGGATCGGCTCGGCGATCGCGCGAACTCTCGCCGACCGAGGCGCCGCCGTACTGGTGTGCGGCCGGGATGCGCCTCGCGGCGCAGAGGTCGTGGCTGACATTCGACGCGACGGCGGTCGAGCGGATTTCGTCAAAGCCGATCTCGCCGGCGGCGCGGAGGCGGCGATGGAGTTGGCCCGGCGCGCCCAGGAGCTCGCAGGTGGAACCATTGACATCCTGATCAACAACGCTGCCGTGGGCAGTGTGGCATTGACCGCTCAGTTTCCCGCCGACGAGTTCCATACCGTCATGGCGACCAACCTGGCAGCCCCTTACTACTTGGTGGCCGCCCTGGCGCCGGGAATGGCCGCAACGGGGAAAGGCGCCGTCGTCAATGTCTCCAGCATCGCCGGCCATGTGGCGTTGCCGGGTATGTCCGTGTACGGGGCAACCAAAGCCGCGCTGGAATTCCTCACGAAGAGTTGGGCTGCTGAGTTCGGTCCGTCCGGAGTGCGGGTGAACACGGTTGTGGTCGGACCGACGAGGACGCCTGGATCCGCCGCCCTCGGCGAAGGGCTCGACATACTTGCCGCGCAGGCACCAACGGGTCGAGTCGCGGATCCGCGCGAGATCGCTGCCGCCGTCGCCTTCTTGGTGAGCGACTCGGCGAGCTTCGTACAAGGTGCAGCACTCGCCGTCGACGGCGGACGCACCGCCGTGTAGTGCACCGTCCCAAGCCGACAGACACATCTGCCAATCAAAGAGCGGTGAGAACAATGACGACAGCGACGCCAGCGAGCCAAACGGTCCACGACGCTACCTACGACCTGCTGCGAAAGTTGGGATTGACGACAGTGTTCGGCAACCCCGGCTCGACAGAGCAGACATTCCTGCAGGACTTTCCCGACGATTTCACCTACGTGCTGGCTTTGCAGGAGGCTTCGGCGCTGGCAATGGCCGACGGTTTCGCTCAGGCGACCGGCAAGGCGGCACTGGTGAATCTGCACACCGCCGCCGGCACTGGTAACGCGATGGGAAGTCTCGTCGCGGCATTTCGGGCCAACACCCCGCTCATTGTCACCGCAGGCCAGCAGACCCGCGAAATGTCCTTGTGCGACCCGTATCTGAACAACAGGGATGCCACGACGATGCCGCATCCGTGGGTGAAGTGGTCCTTCGAACCCGGGCGAGCACAAGACGTACCGGCCGCGTTCATGCAGGCATACGCGATAGCGACGCAGCCGCCCATGGGTCCGGTTTTCCTCTCGATCCCGCTCGATGACTGGCATCAACCGGCGCTCGGTCCTGCCGTCGTGCGAAGTGTCAGTCACCGCGTCGGCCCGGACCCCGAACGTCTGCGATGCTTTGCTGACCGCATCAGCCGAGCCACGAATCCGCTGTTGATGTTGGGACCGGAGGTCGACCGGGCCGACGGCTGGGCCGCCGGAGTTGCATTCGCCGAGAAGCTGGGCGCGCCGGTGCGCGGTAGCGCACTTGCCGACCGCACGTCCTTCCCCGAGGACCATCGGCTTTACGCGGGCTCGATGCCCATGACGATCGCCGAATGCAACCAAGTCATGAAGGGACACGACCTCGTGGTCGTCATCGGTGCTCAGGTGTTCCGCTACTACCCCTACATCGCGGGCGAGTACCTGCCCGAAGGTACTGAACTACTGCAGATCACCGCCAGCCCCCATCTGGCATCCGTTGCGCCAGTGGGTGATAGCGCGGTCGGCGATGTCCGGATCGCGTTGGAATGCCTCCTGGAGATGGTCGATCCGCCGCCGGGCCGGGCCGCGCCCGCGCCCTTCAACCGAGACCGAGCGGTGAAGGCGTCCGCGCCATCGGAGTTGTTGACCGCCGACGAGGTGTATGCGACGTTGGGCGCCGTTCGACCCGACGATGCCGTCGTCGTGATGGAATCGACCTCGACGATGGCCGAGATGCAACAGTGGCTGCCCACGACCCGGACTGCCAGCCATTTCTCCACCGGCAGCGGCGGCATCGGATGGGGCGTACCCGGCGCCGTCGGGGTGGCCCTGGGCAATCGGGCCCGCGGAGCTGAACGGCCTGTCATCGCCACCATCGGTGACGGGTCATTCCAGTACTCGATCCAGGCGATCTGGACCGCCGCTCAGCACAAACTGCCGATCGTCTTCGTCGTGCTCCGCAACGGCGCGTACGTCGTCCTGAAGTCGTTCGCACTGCTGGAGAACACCCCGCGGGTACCGGGGTTGGACCTACCGGGGCTTGACATCGCCGCGTTGGCCACCGGGTTCGGGTGCCGGGCGGCCAACGTGGAGTCCACCGAGGAACTCGCCGCCGAGGTCGAGGCCGCCCTCCGGGCCGGTGCCCCTACCGTCATCGTGGTCCGGACCCAGGCAGAACTACCCCATCTGGGCTGACCGATACCAGCCGGAGCGCTCGAAATGTGTGCCATTGAGGTCACCCACACCGGTGGGCCCGACGTGCTGGCCCGCCGCTTGACATGATGCGTACGCTGTACCTATATCTCGAGTCATGGGCGGAGACGACGTGTCGGACCGTCCGGAGAGGCGGCGGACGGTGCGGGACCCCTTTCGCCCCAGACGAGAACGGCCCGAGTTCCGCGGCCTCACTCATCGGCGGGCACCCATGTCGTCATGACCGGGCACTCGACAGAATTCACTCCGAAAGGGCAGCGGACCCGCCAGCGCATCGTGGAGGCGGCTTCGCGAATCATCGGCGTCCGGGGTATAGCGCGGATGACCCTCGAGGACGTCCGTGCAGAGGCGAGGGTCAGTAGCTCACAGATCTATCACTACTTCGCCAACCGGGAATCCCTACTGCTGGCGGTCGTTGACGTCGACGGCCAAGAGGCCAGTGCCGACCCCATGATTGGCGACTTCACGTCGATCGATGCAATGCGGGCGTGGTGCTGTGAGTTGGTCGATCGATACCGAAGGACGTTGCACCACAACGGATGCCCAATCCTGGCGCCGGGAAGTGCAGTCCTCGACGACAAGCTGTACGTCTATGCCGTCGAACGACTTGGGCAATTTGAACGCGATGTTCGCGATGGGTACCGCGCGATGCTCCAGAGCGGGGAGTTGAACCTCGATGTCGATGCGGACAATCTGGCCACCGTAACGGTGGCAACGCTGCTTGGCGGCGTGGTACTCAGCCAGTTCCAACAAGATTCGGCTCCCTTGGAACGCGCAGTCGACGCTGTCCTCGAGCGCCTCGACTGTTGTCGCTGACAGAAACGGCGGAGACCTGGATATCCTTTCAGCGCGACCGTAATCCGTTGACAACCAGGGATTGCGCGGTGGCGATAATGTCGTGAAGTCTCTGCGGGTCGGTCACGTTCCGGTCAGCGCGCCAACGTAGCGAAAGAGCGCCGTCCATCATCGCCCACAAGGCGACTGCGGCATCGGCCGGATCTATCGAGGACGTGAAGCTGCCGTCAGCTATCCCGGCGGCCACCAGCTCGGCCAGCGTGGCCATTTGTTCGTCGATTTTCGCGGCGATGGGTTGCAGCGCGCCAGGTTCATTGGGCGGGTTGCTGAGCACCTCGAAGTGGTGCGGCCGTTCCTGGGCGAACCGGACGTATGCCGCCACCACGGCCGTGAATCGATCTAACGGCGTTCCTTCAACGGCGAATGCTGCATCCATGTAGCGGCGGTTGTCCTCTACCGCGCGTTCGGCGACGGCGACCAACACCTCAGGGCGACGCCCCACCCGGTTGTACACCGTCTGTAGGGCGACATCGGCGCGCTCAGCGACGGCGTCCACGGTGATGGCATCCACGCCGCCTTCGACGAGCAACTCCTCTGCCGCGTCGAGGATCGCCTCCCGGTTGGCGGCAACCCGGCGGGCGGTGCGGGTATCGCTGCCTCGAACCACCGGCGTCACATTACTAGCTCCGGAAATGGAGTACACTCCAACAGTGGAATCAATTCCATAAATCTCCGTCTACGTGAATGCGAGCCGATGATGAGCACACCTCCTGTTGTCTACTACCGCGACCAGCGGGCATGGCGCGACCTGCAGGCATTCCTGCCTGAACGGCTGCGCCTGACCGAGGCGAACAGTCCTGCCGAAGAGTTCTGGGAGTGGCGCGGGCACCACGTTCATCTGGATCGCTACATCAATCCCGATGCGCCCGCCAAGATCGTGTTGCACCACGGCGTCGGGACCAACGGTCGGCAGATGAGCCTGATCGTCGGTGCCCCATTGGCGGCACGCGGATTCGAGACGGTCGCTCTGGACAACCTCGGGTACGGACTCACCCAGGTTCGGCCGGGAGCCGTGGTCTCCTACGACGATTGGGTCGACCTCGTCGTGGACTTCCTGGCCTACGAACAGTCTCGCGACGACCGGCCGATCATCCTCTACGGACTGAGCGCCGGCGGCATGCTGACGTATCACGTGGCCGCCAAGGCTCCCAAGGGAACGTTGCGGGGCATCGTGGGCATGACGTTCCTCGATCAGCGTGTCCAGAAGGTGCGCGACCAGACGTCTCACGACGTGCCCACGTCGCGTATCGGGATGCCGGTGATGGAGTTGCTCGCTCACACCCCGGCAGCGCGAGTAAAGATCCCGATGACCGTGGCGTCGAAGATGTCGGCGCTGACCAATGATCCTCAGGCACTGAAGATCATGATCGCCGACCGGACTTCGGGCGGGAACTGGGTGCCGATCCGCTTCCTCGCGAACTATATGAGCTACACCCCGGCAGTCGAACCGCGTGACTTCGACGCGTGTCCGGTACTGCTGACTCAACCGGCCGAGGACCGTTGGTCGCCACTGGAGTTCAGCCAGCCGGTCATATCGCAGATCACCCGCGTGCCGGTGCGAACAGTCATGCTGACCAACGCGGGGCACTATCCGCTCGAGGAGCCGGGTCTGACCCAGATGCAGGACGCCATCGCCGAATTCGTCACGGCGAACTCGGGCGCCCGCCCGGCATGAGCCAGCTGCCGAGCTATGACCGCACCCCGGGTGCAGGACCGACGCTGGTGTTCCTGCACTACTGGGGTGGGTCTGCGCGGACCTGGGACGCGGTCGCCGAGTGTCTCGTTGGCCGCGACCTGCTGGCAATCGACTTCCGCGGCTGGGCCCGGTCTCGGGCGCTGCCGGGACCCTACTCGTTGGCGCAGTGCGCCGAGGATGTGGCGGCGATCTTGGCCGCGGAGGTAGTGACCGACTTCGTCGTCGTCGGGCACTCGATGGGCGGCAAGGTTGCTCAATTGATCGGTGCCACGCGCCCGCCCGGTCTGCGCGGGTTGGTTCTGGTGGCGCCGGCTCCGGCGGCGCCACCGCCTGGCATCACCCCGGACTACCAGCAGACGCTGTCGCACGCATACGACACCGTTGACTCCGTCGACCACGCCCGAGACCAAATCCTCACCGCGACAGTGCTATCCGCGGTTGCCAAGGCGCGAGTCCTTGCCGATTCCGGCTCCGGTGCCGATGAGGCGCGCGCGGAGTGGCCGTTGCGTGGGATTGCGGAAGACATCGTGGCTGACACGCAACGCGTACAGGTCCCCGTGCTGGTGGTCGCCGGGGAAAAGGACATCGTCGAACCCGTTGAGGTACTGCGCAACCATCTGCTGCCCTACCTTGCCCGGGCGAGCGTTGTCATCGTCCCCGCGACCGGTCACCTGATCCCGCTCGAACGGCCCGCCGAGCTCGCCAACCTGATCATCGAGTTCGTGACAACACTGTCCCCGTCCGAGCACCCGCGGTCATGACGTCCTTTGCCATGCGGCGGTCGGGCGATCGTTCCACCCGGCGCCGTCGATGAGGTCGATCCAGGTGGCCGAAGCATTGCCGGGCGATAGCAGGCCGAGTACGTGCGCCGGAAAGCTCAGGGGAGGAGCCTTGGCGGAGTTGCGTTCCGCCTGCCGGGCAATGATTTCGGCGAGTGCGTATCCGAGGTCGTATCGGGGCCAGGTGGCGTGCACGCGCTCGGCGTACCCGTCGGGAAGCGCATGACGCATCGCGCCGACGATGTCGGTGGAGATGCCGATGTGCGCGGCGGCGGGGATGGGCCCGAACCGGTGGGCCAATCCGACACTGGTGTGCAGCGCGATGGCTGTCCACGCGGTCTCGATCCGTGTGGCGTCAAGGTCCTGCGCTCGAAGGAACAGCGCAGCGGCGTCGGCCCCATCGACCTCGAAGCGCTGGTCGGTGTTCGCATGCTCAGTGGCGCCGAGGTCGTGCAGGATGCAGGCCAGGAAGAGCAGTTCGTCGTCATGGTCGTCGGGTGGCCCGTTGACCACCAGCAGCTCTCGGGCGAACAGATAGCTACGGACGGTGTGGTTGTAGATGCAGTCGGGAGAAACGTCGTGAACCAACTTGCGGGCCGCGGTCGCTACGGCGGAGTCGGGCAGGCCGAAGTGTTCGGCCGCGGTGTCGTCGGGGATGCTCACGAGGGCCCTTCGTCGGAGGCTGGTCCCTTGATTCTGCGACGTTGCGGTCGAATCAGGCGAGTGGCCAGCTGGCCATCTAATGTAAGGATCTGGCCAGATGATCATCTGCGTTCTTGGATGTGAGCAGGTCCTGGGCTTCGAGTTGATGATGCCTGGGCAGGTGTTCGGGATGGCCAATGTGGCGTTGGCTGAGGAGCCGTCCGAACCGCCGCGCTATGACGTTCGGATCGCTGCGGCCGGCCGTGCTGTCAGCACGACGACGGACTGGGGCGCGGTCGACATCCGGACCCACTTCGGTTTGGACGAGGTCGCGACCGCCGACGTCGTGATCGTGCCGGGGACGCGGGACTTCCTCGATCGACCCGATCCCGAGGTGGTCGAGGCGCTGCGAGCGGCCTTCGCCGCGGGAGCCCGCATCGGGTCGGTCTGTGTCGGTGCCTTCACCCTCGCCGCGGCAGGATTGCTCACCGGCAGACGCGCCACCACACATTGGCAATGGGCCGGGGAGCTGGCCCGCCGTCACCATGACGTCGAGGTCGATGCCTCGGCGATGTTCATCGACGACGGTGACATCCTGACCTCGGCCGGGGGCGCGGCCGGCCTCGACCTGTGCCTGCATCTGATTCGCCAAGACGCTGGGTCCGACCTCGCGGGCCGCACCGCCCGGCGGCTGGTGCTATTGAGCTGGCGCGACGGTGGCCAGACGCCTTTCATCGAACCCGCACGGCCGCAGAACGATTCGCATCCTCTGTCGGCGACGATCCGGTGGATGGCGGACAACGTGCTCGAACCGCTGGATCTGGAGAGCATCGCCGGCCACGCGTCGATGAGCGTGCGCAGCCTCAACCGACACTTCCGCGAGCAGCTCGGAACGACGCCCATTCAGTTGCTCCTGCAGATGCGCATCGACCGCGCCCGCCGGCTGCTGGAGTCCACCCGGCTGCCGATGGACCGCGTGGCAGAACAAGCCGGATTCGCCTCCCACGCCGCACTGCGCTACCACTTCGTCCGCAGCGTCGGAGTCCCGCCGCTGAGATACCGCTCCAGTCACGCCCCAGTGGACTGACAGGGCGGCGATGCGTTCGATTCAAGGTATTTCAGCGTGGGTCGCAGCGCTGCCTGTGCTTGCGGAAGTCGGTAGTCGAACTGGTACTCGTGGCCGAGGCCGGCGCCGGAACCCGTCCAGAACAGCGTGTCGGCGCGGACGCCATGCGCGGCGAGCGCCTCGGCGAACTCCTTGCTCTGCCCTTCGAAAGGATCGTCGTCCCCGACCGTGATGAAGGCCGGCGGGAAGTTGTGGGTGAGGTGCTGCGCGGTGGACAGCTCGTCGATGAACGGTGCCCGCAGCCAATCATGGTGGCCGGTGTAGGCCCACAGACACGTACGGAGGGCGGGGAATCCGCTCGACTTCACCGTGCACATGTCGTAGAACCCGCAGTACAGGACGACTCCGAGCAGCTGCCCGTTGCGCAGTGCTGGGTGGATGGAGACCCGTCGGGCCAGGGTGGGATTGGTCTGCATCGCTGCGAGTTGGCTGGCGATCTGTGCTCCGGCCGAGTCGCCGCCGAGAAAGATCCGGGTGGGGTCGCCGCCGTAGGAGGCGATGTGAGACGCGATGTAGGCAAGCGCGGCGTTTCCCTGGATGATCGGGACCGGATACCGAGCGCCCGGCGCCAATGTGTAGTCCAGGCACGCAACCACGTACCCCTGGTCAGCGATCATCGCGGCGAAGTCGGCGACACCGGCAGCCGAGTTGGCGATGAAGCCGCCCCCGTGCACCCACAACACCACCGCGCACGCATCGGCGCCCACCGGACTGTAGATGGACAGCCTTGCCGCGGGCGCCAATTCGGCAGTTATTGCGACGGTCGGCCACACGGTGACCCGCTTCCGGATCTCCGCGATGGTGGGTGGCGGTGTGACGGACCGGCGGGATTCGAACAGTGCTCGCACTATCCGCGAACCAGGCCACACCCAGGTGCGACACCAGCTGATGGGCGCGACGGTCGACCCGGTCATGAAAACAGAGTAACACTAGGGTTTGTAGGACCACGGCAGACAAGTTGACACAGAGAAGGACTATGAAGGCAAGAGCCGCAAAGGATTTGTTCGCGTCCACGTCGGGGTTTTGGTGGGGGCTAGCCGCGTTGACGGTGCTGTGTGCAAGCGCTGGGCTGGGCTTCTTGTTGAAGTCTCGGGTTCTGGCACCCCGGACGCTCGACGACGCCATGAACTTCATGAGTGTGATCACCGCGTTCCTCACCACGACAGCAGCCATCGTGATGGGGTTATTCATCAACGCAGCGAAGAGTTTCGTCGACGCTACCGCCGACCATTGGGCGCTTTACGCAGCACAGTTGATCCGGCTCGACCAGTGCTTGCGTAATTACGGCCCGGAATCCGAACCGATGCGCCATCGACTGCAGAGCTTTACCGCTGGCGCGATCGCCAACTGTTGGCGGACCCAACCGGGTCCGCGTGGCGTCAGTTATCCGGACGTGGGTGCCATGTCTCGTGAGCGCGCCGGGCTGGTGCTCAGTGAGCAGTTGAACCGCATCAAGTTGGACATCCTTCGACTTGAACCCAGCGACACGGCGCGGCAGAAGTTGGCAGCGGACTGCTTCGACCAGTATCAGGAATTCGCCCGAGCTCGATGGGCATTGCTTCTGGGCCCCCGGAACTCGATACCCTCTGCATTCCTGATAGTGCTCCTCTTCTGGCTGATGATCATCTTCGTATGCTTCGGCCTGCGTGCCCCGACGAACGCCGTCGCAATCATCATGATCGGTTTATGTGCAGTGACTCTCAGCAGCATGCTGTTCTGGATCGTCGACATGGTGAACCCATACGAAGGGATCTTTGACATTTCCAGCACTAATTTGCGCAACGTGCTGAAGATCATGCTCCAGCACAATGAGAGCTCATCACCCCTGCGACCCGATCAGGGCTTGCAGGACGGCGACGAGCCGGCCGAGGTCGGCCACGACGTCGAGGTCATCGTCGATCAGTGAACGTAGTTGTAAGCCATCGGCTGCGGCGATCAAAATCCTCGTGATGAACGTCAATCTGTCGACATCGCCGAGCGCCTGGGCTGGAGAGGTCAGCGAATCCGGTTGCACAAGAAGCATTTTCTCAATGTCCTCGGTCAGGGTCTTGAAGTGCTCGGTGAAGTAACGGTGCGGTGGTCGCTGCGGGTCGGCGGCGGTCGCGGCCATCGCCACGTACAGACGTGACAGACCCGGCGTCTGCACTTGCAGCCGGACGGCCTCGAGCAGATCCTCGATCGGCTTGCCGACGTCATAGGTCTGCCGATAGACCCGGTCACGCTCGGCCAAAATCGCAGTGAACAGCGCTTCGCGGCTGCCGAAGTAGTGCAAGAGGCCCTGTTCGCTGAGGCCCACCCGCGCTGCGATCGCCTTCATCGACGGGCCGGCGCCATCGTGCTCGTCGTAGGCCGCCAGCGCCGCGGTGAGGATCTCTCCGCGTTTTAGGACGCCCTTGGCGTAGGGGCCTCGGCCTTCTTTGGCAGTCATGACAGCAAATCTACAGCGGTTCATTGAAAACCTAGTGATACTCTGTTTTTATGACCGCGCTATCCAGCGACACCTTCCCGCCCGGGTTCTTGTGGGGCACCTCCATCGGCGCGCATCAAAGCGAGGGAAACAATCTCGCCAGCGACTGGTGGGCCCTCGAGACAGCTGCTGACAGCCCCATCGCGCAGCCGTCCGGCGATGCCGTCGACGGCTACCACCGCTGGAACGAGGATCTCGAGCTCGCCGCCGGTGCCGGCATGCACGATTTCCGCTTCGGTATCGAGTGGTCGCGCATCGAACCCGCCGACGGCCGCCTGTCCGTCGCCAACGTGCAGCACTACCGGCGAATCGTCCAGCGCGCCGACGAACTCGGATTGCGGCCGCTGCCAACACTGCATCACTTCACCCTGCCGATGTGGTTCTCCCGTTCCGGTGGCTGGCGACGACCGGATGCCATCGACCGCTTTCTGCGCTACGTCGACGCCGTGGCTCCGGTGCTCGAGTGCGGCGTCGAGCGGATCGAGACGATCAACGAGCCCAACATCGTTGCGGTGCTTGCTGCCGGGGCGACCGACTTGTCCGCTGGATTGCCCGTGCCGGACCGGCAGATCAGCGCCGTCATGCTCGAGCTGCACGACGCCACGCGGCAACACCTGAAGCGCAACCATCCGTCGGTGCTGACCGGGTGGGGTGTCTCCGTTCAGGACTACCAGCCCGACCCCGACGCCCAATCGCTGGTCGCCGACTACGTCCACCCTCGCGACGAGGTCTTCCTGCAGGCATCCCGCGGCGACGATTGGGTGGGGGTGCAGGCCTACACTCGCGGCCGAATCAAGAACAGCGACGGGCACGCCCAGGTCTATCTCACCCCGGGAGCCACGCTGACCCAGACGGGCTGGGAGAGCTATCCCGACGCATTGGGCGGAGCCGTCCGCAGAGCGGCGCGCGTGGTTGGCGACGTGCCGATCATCGTCACAGAAAACGGCATCGCCACCGCAGACGACGACGAGCGAATCCGCTTCACCACCCAAGCACTTCAGGCACTGCGCGCAGCCATGGACGACGGCGTCGACGTACGCGGCTATCTGCATTGGAGCCTGCTGGACAACTATGAATGGGGAAGGTGGGAACCAACATTCGGCTTGGTCGCCGTCGACCGGGCCACCTTCGCCAGGCACCCCAAACCCTCCCTGGCGTGGCTCGGTGCCCTCGCCCCCACACCGGGCTGAATGATGAACGGCCGATTGTCGCGGGGCGCGTTCTTGGCAACATGTGGCCAGAAGTCGCTGGCTACTACGACCATCGCGCGGCACAGTGGAGGAACGGCAGCCGCGACGACGTGGGCCATCACCGTCGGCGATCCCCGGGCCCCGATAGCACTTCGGTCCGATCCCGATCCCGATTCCCAGAGAGGAACATGATGTTTCAGTTCTTGATTGCCCTGAGTCCCGCGAACAGTTCGATTTTCAAGGTCGACATCGCCGATGGAACCGCGTCGGTATTGATCAGCGGTGTCGGAGACTTCCCCGATGGGGTAACCGTCGGACCGGATAAGTACTTCTATTGGACCAATATGGGAGCGCCAACCGTCATTGACGGACATTCGCCACCGAAGTCCGACCGGGATCTGGAGTTCTATACGAAGAACGCTTCGATCGAACGTGCATCGGTGGACGGTGGGGATCGCGCGATGGTGCTGCCGGTGGGCAGCTTCGTCACGGGGAAACAGGTGACCGGCGATTGGCGTGCGGGGCGGCTGTATTGGTCGGATCGCGAGGGCGCGGCGGTTCGCAGCGCCCGGCTCGACGGCTCCGACCTGCGCGCCGAGGTCATCGTTGCCACCACCGACGAACAACGCCGGCAACTGCGGAATCAGTGCGTTGGGGTGGCGGTGGACGAGGTCAACGGCTATCTGTACTGGACTCAGAAGGGACCGCCGAAGGGTAACGACGGCCGGATCTTTCGGACCGCGCTGAACCCGGGCGATGAAGACCCATCGGATCGCAGCATCGAAGTGCTGTGGTCGGGGCTGCCCGAGCCGATCGATCTCAGTCTCGATCTCGCTGAGGGCACGCTCTACTGGACAGACCGGGGCGCGCCACCGCTCGGGAACACTTTGAATCGCGCGAACATCCCCGCCGCGGGTCAGCCAGGCGGAGATGTCACGCAGCTGTCGGCTGGATATCACGAGGCGATCGGACTCGCCGTGGACAAAGAGGCGGGGACCGTCTACATCGGCGATCTCTCGGGCGAAATCAGAGCGATCAGCCTCGACGGCACCGGCGAACGCACGGTGGCAAAAATACCGGGTGGAATAACCGGTATTGCTGGGCTTTGATGCGCCTGAATCTGCTACCGCCGTTCTCGAACGCAAATCCGTCAGATGCACGACGTTTACTCGGCTAACGCTCAACCGAAAGAAGCAACATGACATACTCCCCGCCCAAGGATTTGACGGGACGCGCAATCACGGTTCTGGGATCGGGAACCCTCGGCAGACGGATCGCGCTGACATTCGCCACCCAAGGTGGTCACGTCAAGCTTTATGACGTATCCCAGCCGTCGTTGGATTCGGCCAAGGATTTCATCGACGAACACCTTCCCAAGCTGCTTGACACGCGCCCGGGATCGACGCCAGCTACCCTCGAATACCTCACCGACCTACCGTCGGCGTTGAGCAACGCCTGGTACATCGTCGAGTCGGTGCCAGAGATCCAGTCGCTGAAGATCGACCTACTCGGGCAGATCGACGAGCTCGCCGATGCTGACGCGATCATCGGCACGAACTCTTCCTCGTTCATGAGCAGCGAGCTCATCGGCAAGGTGAAGAACACCAAGCGCGTGCTGAACACGCATTACGGGCAACCGCCCGAGTTTCCGCAATTGGAGATCATGACCGATGGCCACACCGACGAGCGCATCTTCGATGTTCTGACCGAAGAACTGCCCAAATACGGGTTCGTCACTGCCGTTGCCAGAAAGGAGAGCGTTGGCCTCATCATCAACCGCGTATGGGCGGCAATCAAACGTGAGTCGCTCGCCGTCGTGGCCGAAGGCGTCGCCACACCGCAGGATTTCGACAACATCCTGGTGGCATCAGGGCTTCAGATCGGCGTGTTCCGCCTCATGGACCGCGTCGGCCTCGACGTCGCACTCGACATCGAAGGAAACTATCTCAAGCATTTTCCCTACATTCCCACCGAGTCGCGCGACTTGTTGAAGGAATACGTCGACGCCGGAAAGTTGGGAGTCAAATCGGGAAAAGGCTTCTACGACTATGCAACATAACCGTGCGGAATTGACCGCGAAGTAGGACGTGATACCCCTTCTCGATGATGACGACCGGGAAAGCAGACATGAACTCAATAGAGGCAGACGTCATTGTCATCGGCGGAGGGCCCGCCGGAGTCGTGGCGGCGGCCCGCGCCGCCGATCTCGGTGCTCGGACTGTCATGGTCACTGCACACGGGATCGGCGGGATGGCCGCCGACGACGGTCCAGTACCCGTACGGACGCTGGCTCATGCCGCGCGCCTCATCCGCGATGCCCGGCAACTCGGCGCCTACGGCATCAGGGTGAGTGACCCCGTCCTCGACTACCCGCTCCTGCTTACCCGCGTCCGGGAGGTCGGCGATGACGTGCGTGGCCACTCCGCACTGAGAGAACAAATCGAAGAAAAGGGCGGTGTGGTCCACGAGCACGTGGGATTGACGCAATTCATCGATGCGCAGACCGTGGTCACCGAAAGTGGACTGCGGCTCAGCGCCGATAAATTCATACTCTGCACCGGTGGCGTGAGCAAGAAATTACCGATCGCCGGATATGAACACACGCGCACACACAGCGACGCGTGGGGGTTGACCGAGGTGCCCGCATCGATGATCGTCATCGGCGGTGGATCCACGGGAATTCAAGTCGCTTCGATATTCAACAGTTTCGGGACTCGGGTCCAAGTGTTCGAGGCGTTGCCCAACATCCTGGCTGCCGAGGACCGCGAGATTTCGTCAGCAGTGGCTGCAGCGTTCAGACAAGCCGGCGTAATCGTCAACGAAGGCTTCGGTGCGATCGAGTCGTTCGACAAGACCTCGACGGGTGTGCGCATGAATTTCTGCAAAGACTCTCACAGGCAAAGCGCCGAGGCTGCCCTGATCGTCGTCGCGGCAGGATGGGGCGCCGATACCGACGGCATGAACCTTGAGGCAGCGGGAATTGCTGTGACACAACGCGGATTCTTGGCAGTCGATGAATATCTACAGTCGTCGGCCCCCACGGCATTCGCCGCTGGTGACGTCACGGGACGTCTGCTGCTCGCGTCGGAGGCCATGCGCGACGGTTTCATCGCAGCGACCAACGCCGTAAAAGGATCACGAATGACGGTGCGCAGTCATGTGACTCCCACCGGGAGCTTTACCGATCCCGAGTACGCCTCGGTTGGTCTCACCGAACTCAAAGCGCGTGAGAACCATGACGTCGAAACGGCAATCGTCGACTACGCCGCACTCACCCGCGCGATCATCGACGGACAAACGGTGGGCTTTTGCAAGCTCATCGTCGACCGCACCACCCATGACATCCTGGGCTGTCACGTCGTGGGACAGCGAGCGGTCGAGATTGTTCAGGTTGCCGCCCTCGCGCTAGCAGCGGGCATGACGAAAGTCGATGAATTGGCACAGGTTTCAGTGTCATTCCCCACCTACGCGCAGATACTCATCCTCGCAGCAGTCAAGGCAGCACAACAGCTCAACATCGACATCGGCTGGCGCACAATGCAATCCGGATAGCTCCAAGCCACGTTCGACTTCATGCTTTGCCCGGCGCAGATCGCGCCGAATGAGACGGCGACATCCGCCAGAACGGTGACAGATCCATGACAGCACGACACCAGAAACCACGGTCATGACCGGACCGCTGTATTACACGGCAATGGGCAGCTCCTTCGGGGCCGGACCCGGGCTGCGGCCCCGCGTGAAACCAAGCCCCTTACTGGCCGGACGATCGATGATCAACTACGCCCACTTGATGGCCAACCGCATGTTCCTCGAACTCACCGATGTCACCTTCTCCGGTGCATCCATCGGCGACATCCTGCGCGAGCGTGACTGCCCCCGCGATCCGCAGCTGGCATCCGTTACCGACCGGACATCGCTGGTGACGATCACCTGCGGAGGCAATGACGTCGGCTACGGGCTGGGCCTGACCCTGCCCAGCTTGCCGCGCCCCCTGGGATGGGTGCTCGGTGCGCGCGGGCGCCTCAAGGACTTCACCGACCCGAAGAGCCTCGACGACCGGTTCCGCCGGCTCGACGAAGATCTTGTCTCGCTCATTACGGAGGTGCGCGACCGTGCGCCGCACGCACGCATTGTCATCGTCGGCTACCTGACCATTCTGCCGCCCGACAGCGTCCCGACCGATCCGCTGCCCGCGGCGGTGGCGGCATGGGGACGTGAGGTCGCACAAAGGCTCTCGAGTACCATGCGCGCCGCCGCGGCCCGCGGCGGCGCCGACTTCCTCGACGTCGCGCAGAACTCCCTCGAACACCATGCATGGTCTGCCGACCCCTGGACCAACTCGTTCCATTACACGTTTCGCGGCGGCGCGTCCTATCACCCGACGGCGTCCGGAATGCGTGCCGTCGCCGGAATGCTGGAAAAGCACCTCGAAGCGAGGGGATGGCCCGCCACCGGAGTGGACCCGCGCGACGCGTAGCGAACTTTCGCCCACGGTCCCGAGGCTCCGCCTCGTTTCACCGTTCGTCCTTCGGCAAGGATGCGGTCGAAGGGAACTCGCGTCGCGCTCCGATCTGAGACGAGCTCAACCCCGCAGCTATCGATGCGATGGACACGCCACAGCGCGCACCCTCGAACCACAGATCGGCTCCGACCGCCAGATCGAACCGTCCAGAACTCATGCGGCTGCAACGCCGACCGTGATCGTCGACGTTCCAGACAACGGGGTACGCAAGTCCGTCGCTCATCGCGACAGCCAAAGCTGCTCCAACAACGCAGTCATCGCCGCCGAACGAGTGACGACGCGTCCGTCCTGCGACGTTGGTAAGGATCTGATCGATGGTCATGCGGTCCGCCGCGACCGCGGACACACGCTCGGATGCGGCACGGTCGACGAATTGGGATCGCTTCGCCAGGCTCAGAAAGCGCACGTTGCTCAGCTCCGTAGGGTCGGTGCCCGACCACACCTCGTGCTGCCATCCACGCTCTCGGCACACGCGGTCGGTCCACTTCAGGACGTCGATCACCTTCGGCTTCTTCATCATTCGTTCGGGCTTCACGTCGACCACGGTGAAGGCGCCGTTCCGATGCTGCAGCAGTAGATCGGGAACGTGACGGCGGAACGTTGACCCGTCGTACCCGCGCATCCAGAGGCGCTGAGCGGCCATTCATGCGACGGCCGGGCAGAAATCGGCAAGCAGAAGCCGGTCGCGTTCCAGCAGGCTCTCGTAGACCAGATGCGCCCGAGTCGTCGAAGACCAGTACAGGCCCGAGTAGTTCGGTTGTCCCGCCCGCGACACCGGAATGCGTACTGGCCGGCCGCGCACCACCCGGTCGGCATCGACGCGGCCGGAGTCCACCGTGACCGGCTCACCGTCGTCGGCGATGTAACTGACTTCGGCTGCTGCACCCCTGGCGGATGTCACAACCTGACTGTGCCCGACGCCGACACATTGATGACTTTCCGCCACGCATCCGACAACTAAATGACAATCCGACAAGTTATGCGGATTCCTACAGATATCGGGGCGCGGGAACAAAACGGCGAGGAGCCCCGTTGACCCAATCGACAACTTGAGTGCATCAGACTCAAGTCTGGCTTGACAGGCAACCGCCGGCAGGTGCAGGCTTGAGCGAGGTTCACTCAGATCCTTTCAAGCCAATCAGGAGGCAACCACTATGGCTCGTGCGGTCGGTATCGACCTCGGGACCACCAACTCCGTCGTCGCAGTGCTGGAGGGTGGCGACCCCGTCGTCGTCGCCAACTCCGAGGGCTCCCGGACCACCCCGTCGGTCGTCGCGTTCGCGCGCAACGGCGAGGTGCTGGTCGGTCAGCCCGCCAAGAACCAGGCGGTGACCAACGTCGACCGGACCATCCGTTCGGTGAAGCGGCACATCGGCACCGACTGGACGGTCGCGATCGATGGCAAGGACTACACCCCCCAAGAGATCAGCGCCCGCATCCTGCAGAAGCTGAAGCGGGACGCCGAGGCGTACCTGGGCGAGGACATCACCGACGCCGTGATCACGGTGCCGGCGTACTTCAACGACGCCCAGCGTCAGGCCACCAAGGACGCCGGCCAGATCGCCGGCCTCAACGTGCTGCGTATCGTCAACGAGCCCACCGCGGCCGCCCTGGCCTACGGGCTGGACAAGGGCGAGAAGGAACAGACCATCCTGGTCTTCGACCTCGGTGGCGGCACGTTCGACGTCTCGCTGCTGGAGATCGGCGACGGTGTCGTCGAGGTCCGCGCCACCTCCGGTGACAACCACCTCGGTGGTGACGACTGGGACGACCGGATCGTCGACTGGCTGGTGGAGAAGTTCAAGGGCACCAGCGGCATCGACCTGACCAAGGACAAGATGGCCATGCAGCGGCTGCGTGAAGCGGCCGAGAAGGCAAAAATCGAACTGAGCTCCTCGCAGAGCACCTCGATCAACCTGCCCTACATCACCGTCGACGCCGACAAGAACCCGCTGTTCCTCGACGAGCAGCTGACCCGCTCGGAGTTCCAGCGCATCACCCAGGATCTGCTGGACCGCACCCGCAAGCCGTTCCAGTCGGTCATCAAGGACGCCGGCATCTCCGTCTCGGAGATCGACCACGTCGTCCTGGTCGGTGGTTCGACCCGGATGCCCGCGGTGACCGACCTGGTCAAGGAATTGACCGGTGGCAAGGAGCCCAACAAGGGCGTCAACCCCGACGAGGTGGTGGCCGTGGGCGCCGCACTGCAGGCCGGCGTGCTCAAGGGTGAGGTGAAAGACGTTCTGCTGCTTGACGTCACCCCGCTGTCCCTGGGCATCGAGACCAAGGGTGGCGTGATGACCAAGCTCATCGAGCGCAACACCACTATCCCCACCAAGCGGTCGGAGACCTTCACCACCGCCGACGACAACCAGCCGTCGGTGCAGATCCAGGTCTTCCAGGGTGAGCGCGAGATCGCCTCGCACAACAAGCTGCTCGGCTCCTTCGAGCTGACCGGTATCCCGCCGGCCCCGCGCGGTGTCCCGCAGATCGAGGTCACCTTCGACATCGATGCCAACGGCATCGTGCACGTCACCGCCAAGGACAAGGGCACCGGCAAGGAGAACACGATCCGCATCCAGGAAGGCTCCGGCCTGTCCAAGGAAGAGATCGACCGGATGATCAAGGACGCCGAGGCGCACGCCGAGGAGGACCGCAAGCGTCGCGAGGAGGCCGACGTCCGCAACCAGGCCGAGTCGCTGGTGTACCAGACGGAGAAGTTCGTCAAGGACCAGCGTGACGCCGAGGGTGGATCCAAGGTTCCCGAGGACACCTTGACCAAGGTGGACGCCGCGATCGCCGAGGCCAAGACGGCCCTGGCCGGCACCGATATCGCCGCCATCAAGACGGCGATGGAGAAGCTGGGCACCGAGAGCCAGGCCCTGGGCCAGGCCATCTACGAGGCCACCCAGGCCGAACAGTCCGCCGGCGGTGAGTCCGGTGGTTCGTCCGCCGACGACAACGTGGTGGACGCCGAGGTCGTCGACGAGGATCAGGAGCGCAAGTGAGTCAGGACGATTCGCACGAGCCGGTGACCATCACCGACAAACGGCGCATCGACCCGGTCACCGGCGAAATCCGTGAGCAGGAGCCGACCTCCCCGGAGGAATCCGGGGAGGCGGCCCCCGCCGACGCGTCCGCTGGGTCGGGGGCGAGCGAAGCGACGGGAAAAATCGCCGAGCTGACCGCCGATCTGCAGCGCGTGCAGGCCGAGTTCGCCAACTACCGCAAGCGCGCGATGCGCGACCAGCAGGTCAGTGCCGAGCGTGCCAAGGTCGCCGTGATCACCCAGCTGCTGGGTGTGCTCGACGACCTGGACCGGGCCCGCAGCCACGGCGACCTGGATTCCGGCCCGCTCAAGGCGGTCGCCGAGAAGCTGGTCAGCACGCTTGAGGGACTGGGGCTTTCGGCCTTCGGCGCCGAGGGTGACCCGTTCGACCCGGCGCTGCACGAGGCCGTGCAGCACGAGGGTGATGGGTCGAACCCGGTGATCGGCACCGTGATGCGCCAGGGCTACAAGGTCGGCGATCAGGTGGTGCGCCACGCGATGGTCGGGGTGGTCGACACGGTCGAGGATGCCGTCAATGCCACGCCCGGCGCAGAACAACCCGCAGAATCAGAGAACTAGCACCGGAGAGGAGGTGACGCATGGCCCAGCGTGAATGGGTCGAGAAAGACTTCTACAAGGAGCTCGGCGTCTCCTCCGGCGCCACCAAGGACGAGATCAAGCGCGCCGCGCGCAAGATTCTCGCCGAGAACCATCCGGACCGGAATCCCGGTAACAGCGCCGCCGAGGAACGCTACAAGGCGGCCTCCGAGGCCAAAGAGGTGCTGACCGACGACGCCAAGCGCAAGGAGTACGACGAGACCCGTCGGCTCTTCGCCAACGGCGGATTCGGCCGGCGCTTCGGCGGCGGCGGTGGTGGTAATCCGTATGGCGGCGGTGGCTTCAGTTCCGACGGTGCCGAGTTCAATCTCGGTGACCTGTTCGACCAGGCCGGCCAGGCCGGCGGTGCCAATATCGGCGACCTGTTCGGTGGCCTGTTCGGCCGGGGCGCACAGCAGCCCAGGCCGAGCCGGCCCCGCCGGGGCAACGATCTGGAGACCGAGACCGAGCTGTCGTTCATGGAGGCCACCAAGGGCGTGGCGATGCCGTTGCGGCTCACCAGCCCGGCCCCGTGCACGAACTGCCACGGCAGCGGGGCGCGCCCGGGTACCAGCCCGAAGGTCTGCCCGAACTGCAACGGTGCCGGGGTGATCAACCGCAATCAGGGCGCGTTCGGATTCTCCGAACCGTGCACCGAATGCCGCGGCAGCGGGTCGATCATCGAGCACCCGTGTGACGAGTGCAAGGGCACCGGGGTGACCACCCGGACCCGCACCATCAACGTCCGGATCCCACCGGGCGTCGAGGACGGTCAGCGCATCCGGCTGGCCGGTCAGGGTGAGGCGGGGTTGCGCGGCGCCCCGTCGGGCGACCTGTATGTCACCGTGCATGTCCGGCCGGACAAGGTGTTCGGCCGCGACGGCGACGACCTGACGGTCACCGTTCCGGTCAGCTTCCACGAGTTGGCCTTGGGCACAACACTTTCCATTCCGACGCTGGAAGGCAAGGTGGGGGTGCGGGTGCCCAAGGGCACCTCGGACGGCCGCATCCTGCGGGTGCGGGGCCGCGGTGTGCCGAAGCGTTCCGGTGGTCACGGCGACCTGCTGGTGACGGTGAAGGTGGCGGTGCCGCCGAACCTGGAAGGGGAGGCGGCCGAGGCGCTGGAGGCCTACGCCAAGGCGGAGCGGGCCAGCGGCTTCGATCCGCGTGCGGGATGGGCGGGGAACCTGTGATGAGCGCTTGCGCGAAGAACATGGAGTCCCGATGAGCAAGAAGGACGACGCCCGCACGTTCCTGATCTCGGTGGCCGCCGAGCTGGCCGGTATGCACGCGCAGACCCTGCGCACCTACGACCGGCTCGGTTTGGTCAGCCCGCAGCGCACGTCCGGGGGCGGCCGCCGCTACTCGCAGCACGATGTCGATCTGCTGCGGGAAGTCCAGCGGCTGTCCCAGGACGAGGGTGTCAACCTGGCCGGGATCAAGCGGATCATCGAGCTGACCAACCAGGTGGAGGCACTGCAGGCCCGGGTCGCCGAGCTGACCGCCGAGTTGGAGCGGGTGCGCAAGCCGAGCACCGCGGTGGTGCTGTGGCAGCCGCACGGCAAGCGGGTCCGCTGACCGGTCTTTTGGTTGGGGTTCACCCGACAAATTGACTCACCTTTACGAAAACGGCCCAGTCAGGGCAGGATTCGGTGCATGGCCGAACCCTCCCCGAAACTGGGCCGTTTTCGTGTGCTCGACGCCAAACCGGTCAACCTGGACGGGTTCAGCGTCGCCGCTCCCGAGCTAGGGCTGGCCGCCATGCACAGCCCGTTCGACCCCGAGCCCTCACTGGTGGTCCGGGACGGCAAGGTCGTCGAGTTGGACGGCAAACCCGCCGAGTCCTTCGATGTGATCGACGAATTCATCGCGCTGTACGGCATCGACCTCACCGCGGCCGAGGAGGCGATGGCGCTCGACGATGTCACCCTGGCCCGGATGACGGTGGACATCAACGTGCCACGCGCCGAGGTGGTGCGCCTCATCGCCGGCACCACGCCGGCCAAGCTGGCCCGCGTCGTCGCGGTGCTCACCCCGGCCGAGATGCAGGTCGCGATGACCAAGATGCGGGCCCGTCGCACGCCGAGCAACCAGGCGCATGTCACCAACCAACTCGACGACCCGCTGCTCATCGCCGCCGACGCGGCCAGCGCGGTGGCCTACGGCTTCCGCGAGGTCGAGACGACGGTCCCGGTGCTCGGCGACGCGCCGTCGAACGCGGTGGCCCTGCTGATCGGCTCCCAGGTCGGGGTGCCCGGCGCCATGGCGCAGTGCTCCATCGAGGAGGCGCTGGAACTGCGGCTCGGGCTGCGCGGCCTGACCAGCTACGCCGAGACCATCTCCATCTACGGCACCGAGCAGGTTTTCACCGACGGCGACGACACCCCGTTCTCCAAGGCCATTCTCACCTCCGCCTACGCTTCGCGCGGCCTGAAGATGCGAGTCACCAGCGGCGGTGGTGCCGAGGTGCTGATGGGCGCGGCGGAGAAGTGCTCCATCCTGTACCTGGAATCGCGCTGTGTGTCGCTGGCCAGGGCACTGGGTTCCCAGGGCGTGCAGAACGGCGGCATCGACGGTGTCGGTGTGGTGTCCTCGGTGCCCGAGGGCATGAAGGAACTGCTCGCCGAGAACCTGATGGTGATGATGCGCGACCTGGAATCCTGCGCGGGCAACGACAACCTGATCTCCGAGTCCGACGTCCGGCGCAGCGCGCACACCCTGCCGGTGCTACTGGGCGGGGCCGACTTCATCTTCTCCGGTTTCGGCTCCATCCCGCGCTACGACAACGCCTTCGCGCTGTCCAACTTCAACGCCGACGACATGGACGACTTCCTTGTGCTGCAACGTGACTGGGGCGCCGACGGCGGCCTGCGCACCGTCAGCCAAGAACACCTGGCCCGGGTCCGCCGCCGCGCCGCGACCGCGGTGCAGGCCGTGTACCGCGATCTCGGCCTGGCCGACTACGACGACGACCGTGTCGACGCCGCCGTCGTCGCCAACGATTCGCGCGATATGCCGCCCGGTGACCCGAAGGCTGTCGCCGAGGCCGCGGCGGCCATCGAGGCCCGCCAGCTGACGGTGTTCGACGTGGCGGCCGCGCTGCACCGCACCGGCTACGCGCCGGAGGCCGAGGCCATCATGGCGCTGACCGCCGAGCGGTTGCGCGGAGACCAATTGCAGACCTCGGCCATCTTCGACGAGCAGATGCGGGTGCTGTCCAAGATCACCGATCCGAACGACTATCGCGGTCCGGGAACGGGTTACGCGCTCACCGACGCGCGCCGTGCCGAGATCGACGACATCCGGCAGGCTCGCACCGCCACCGAGCTCACCGCGGACCAGGCCGAGTACGCCGGGCACCTGGTGGTCACCGAGGTCGAGGAAGCCCGCCAGGGAGCCAACCCGCGCGAGGTGTGTATCGGCCTGTCGCCGGCGCTGGGCCGCACCGTCTGGCTGACCCTGTGCGGACTGACCGTCGGCGAGGCGATCCGGCAGATCACCGCCGGGCTGGAAGAGGAGGGCTGCGTGCCCCGGTTCGTGCGGGTGCGTTCCACCATCGACGTCGGTCTGATCGGGTTGACCGCGGCCAAGCTGTCCGGCTCCGGCATCGGAATCGGCTTGCAGGGCAAAGGTACCGCGCTGATCCACCGCCGCGATCTGGCCCCGCTGGCCAACCTGGAACTGTTCAGCGTCGCCCCGCTGCTGACCGCCCGCAACTACCGTGAACTCGGCCGTAACGCCGCCCGGCACGCCAAGGGCATGGCGCCCGTACCGATCCTCACCGGCGGCACCGATGAATCCATCTCGGCGCGCTACCACGCCCGCGCCGTCGCGCTGGTGGCCCTGGAGCGCGACGCCAGCCAACCCGGTGCCGCACCGGTCACGGTGGAGGTGGCGCGGGCATGAGCGAGTTCACCGTCGCAGCCGCCGTCGAGGGCCGGTTGAGCCTGACCGATCTGCGGATGGATCCGGCCACCCTGGCGCACCAGGCCGTCGTCGCCGAGGAGCACGGCAACCCGCAACTGGCCGAGAACTTTCTGCGTGCAGCCGAATTGGCGCTCATCGACGGCGAAGAGGTGATGGCGCTGTACGAGGCGCTGCGGCCGCACCGCTCCACCGCCGCCGAACTGGAAGCGCTGCGGGTGTCGCTGCACAACCGTGGCGCCGTGCGTTGTGCCGAGTTGGTGGCGCAGGCCGCCGCCGTGTACGCCAGGCGGGGTTTGTTGCGTTGACAGTGATCGCCGGTATCGACGTCGGCAACCACACCACCGAGATCGTGTTGGCCCGGGTGGACGGCGGCCGCGCCGAACCCGTCGCGCACGGCCAGGCCCCGACCCGGGGCCGCAAGGGATCTCGGGATTCCCTGGAGGGCGCGGCCGCGCTGCTGACCCGCGTCGAGGTGGCGGCCGGCGTCACCGCCGACCGGGTGGTGCTCTCGGCGATCCGTCCGGTGGACACCGCGACCGCGCCGCTGCCGCCGGCCGCTTCACCCCGGTCGCCGGTGATCAGCCTGCGCCGGCCCGATGCCAGCACCCCGGCCGGCAGCGGCTACGGCGTCGGGCGCCATGTCCCGGTGCACGCGTTGACCGGCCCCACCGCGCCGCACCCGGTGGTGGTCTCCGTCGGGCCGGACATCGATTACGAGGATGCCGCCCAACATATTTCGGATGCGGTGGCCGCGGGGTGGACCATCGTCGGCGTGCTGGCCGCCCAGGACGACGCAGTGCTGATCGCCAATCGGATCCCGGTCCGGGTGCCGGTGGTCGACGAGGCCGACACCGACCTGTTGGAACCCGACGTGCTGATCGCCGTCGAGGTGGTGCAGGAGGGCCGGGCCTACCGGTCGCTGGCCGACCCCATCGCCCTGGCCGCGGCGTTGCAGATCGATCCCGCCGAGCTGCCCTGGGTCGCCCAGTTCACCAGGGAGTTGGCCGACGCGCCGGCCATCGCGGTGACCCGACGCACCCGGGCACCCGAACCGCCCGCGACCGACGATGATTATGTCGACTGCCGGATCGCGGGGGAGACCGTGCGATTGGCCCCCGAGCAGGCCTACCCGCTGCTGCGCACCGAAGCGCCCGGCACCGCGGTGCGGGTCCGGTTACGGTCGCTGAAATCCGCCGAGGACGGCATCGCCGTCGACGACGCCTATTTCACCGATCTGGCCACCATCGACGACGGGGCCTGGCTGCGCCGCGGGGTGGCCGAGACCCGCGGCGCCGTCGTCGCGCTGCTGGCTGCCGACCACGTCGCCGATGCCGCCGACACGATGACCGAGCTGACCGGCCGGCCGGCGCAGACCTTGGCGGCCGAACCCGCCGCGGCCGCCCGCGGGGCGCTCACCACGCCCGGTCTGCCCGTCGATGTCATCGTGTGTGACATCGGCGGCGGCACGGTCGACCTGATCGGGCCGGACCGGACGGTGACCGCCGCGGGGGCGGGGGAGACCATCACCTCGGCGGTGACCCGGGTGCTCAACATCCCGCGGGCGCTGGCCGAACGCGTCAAGCGCAGCCCGGCGCTGCGCGTCGAGGGGCCGCACCTGGCTCATGAGGAGGACGGCCGCCGGGTGTTCCTGGACACACCGGCCAGCGCCGATGCGATCGGCCGGTTGTGCACCCGCGGCAGCGCGGGCCTGGTGCCGTTCTCCCGCACGCTGGCCGCCGAGGAGTGGCGCAGTCTGCGGCTGGCCGTCAAGGAGGCGACGGTGGCCTCGAACATCGTCCGATGCCTCACCGTGTTCGAGCGGATGCCGGCGGTGCTGGTGCTGGCCGGCGGTGGCGCACTGGACGACGAGCTGATCCGCACCGTCGGCGAGGCGCTGCGCGCCGCGGGCAGCGCCACGGTGGTCGGCCGGGCCAATATCGACGGCACCCACGGGCCCCGGTACGCGGTGGCCTCCGGCCTGGTGCACCTGGCCGCTGCGGTCAGCTGACCCGGATCGAAAAGCGTGCCGTGACGGGGCCGCCCGCGGCGACGGCATGGTCCCCGCGGCGCAGCGCATCGGTGCTGGCGGCCATCGGTTCGATTGCCACCAGATCGTCGCCCGCCGGCGCGAAGAGCTGAGCGGCCGGATACCCCTGCTCGTAGGTGACCTCGATGCGGTGC
Organism: Mycolicibacterium canariasense; assembly: GCF_002101555.1. Lineage (GTDB taxonomy): Bacteria > Actinomycetota > Actinomycetes > Mycobacteriales > Mycobacteriaceae > Mycobacterium > Mycobacterium canariasense. The sequence continues at coordinate 17,795 of NZ_LQOL01000023.1, read as the reverse complement.
GCGCCGCCAGTCAACGCGAACACCGCGCCGTCGGCCACACCGGAGAAACCGTCGTCGAGCACCCGGTCACCGAGCGGCTCCGCCATGGCCGGCCAGTCCTGCTGCTCACCGGTGGGGATGCCGCGCTCGTCGGTCGGTAACCGGTGCAGCGCAGGGGTTTCCAGCACCCACTCGGCCCGCGGCACACCGGGGATCTGCAGGTACGGGTGGTAGCCGAAGCACAGTGGCACGGCGGCACCGGTCGTCGGGGTGACCGTGGTGGCGATGGTCAGCGTGCGGTCGGCCAGGGTGACGTCCTGGGTCAGCACGTGCGGAAACGGGAACGCGGCCAGCAGTCGCGGGTTACCGCTGTAGTCGAGGGTGGCGGTCAGCCGGTTGTCCGTGCGGGCGGTGACCAGCCAGCCCGGGTAGGCGGCCAGCACGCCGTGGATCGGCAGGCCGTTCGCGTCGGCGCGCACCCCGCCGGCGCCCGGGGTCAGTGTCACCACCGCCCCGTCGACGTCATAGCTGTTGGCGCTCAACCGGTTTGCCCACGGATACAGCAGCGGGATGCCCATCGTCTTACCGTCGGCCACGTAGGCGTCCAGGCCACGGCGCTGGCCCAGGTACTCGACGCCGTGCTCGGCCAGCGACGTACCGATCATCCCGGCGGCGGGCACGAAGGTGGCCGTCAACGCGGACGACGGATCGTGCAGGGTGATGTGCTCTGGCACCGGTGCATCCTCTCTCAGTACAGCGGATCGTGCTGGATACGTTCGGGTGGAGCACCTTTGGCGACCAGCGCCGCCTTGGTCGCGGTCACCATGTCCGGGCCGCCGCAGATCAGGATCTGCCGGTCGCCCCAACCGCCGTAGCGGGTCACGACATCGGGAAGCATCCCGTTCTGGCGGACATGCAGCCCGCGCGGCGGTTGCACGTCCGGGTAGTCGGCGGCCCACGGCGGGTCGGTGGCGAACTCGGACACCGGGGTGACCGACAGCCACGGATTGGTCGAGGCGATCTCCCACAACGTGCGCAGATCGTAGAGATCGCACGGGAACCGGCCGCCGAAGAACAGGTGCACCCGCGGATTCACCCCGTAGCGGCACAGATCCATGATCAGGGTGCGCAGCGGCGCCAGGCCGGTACTGCCGGCGACCATCAGCACGTCGCCGGCGGCGCGGTCGACGTGCAGGGCGCCATGCGGATTGGACAGCCGCCACCGGTCGCCCGGTCTGGTCTCGCCGATGATCGCCGTGCTCACCATGCCGCCGCTGACCGAGCGGACGTGGAACTCGATGGCGCCGCCCGGATCGGCCGGAATGGACGGCGACAGGTACCGCCAGCGTCGCGGCCACTGCGGCACCTGCACCGACACGTACTGGCCTGCGTGATAGCCCAGTGGGCGGTCCAGCTGCAGCCGGACGATCGAGACGTCGCGGGTGGCGCGGATGTGTTCGATGACGGTGCCGTCGTGGTACGGCAGCCCGCCGTCGGCGTCGGCGGCGCCGCGCATCACGCCGACCAGCAGCGCCACGGTGTCCCCGGCGGCCTCGGCGACCCGGGCGTCCCAGCGGTCGCGCAGCTCGGCCTGCAGGGTGGCCAGCAGGGCGGTGCCCAGGGTGTCGTAGTGCGCGCCGACCACCCCGTACTTGCGGTGGTCGCGGCCCAGCTGGGCGAGAAAGGCGACCGGTTCGTCGGCGCGCTGGGCGATCAGTTCGGTGAGCAACCAGCCGAGCGCATGGGCGAAGTTGTGCCGCTGGTGGGCCAGGTCGGGCGGGAAGAGCTCGCGCGCGGTGGTGTCGATGGCGAACCAGCGAGTGTAGAACCGGCCGACCAGCTCCGCATCGACCGCGGTGCGCAGGGTGTGCAGCGCGTCGCGGTCGTCGAGTCCCACGTGCGACGAGTGTAGTTAGCTCTTTCGCCGTCCCGCCACCACAGGCGGCCACCCTGACCGCCCTGGACGGTCGGTCGCCGCCGGCCTGAGCGTCACAGTCCGTGAATTCCCTTGTACAGCACCAGAACACCGATCACGACGAGGATCGCCGCGACCAGGGCGCCATGCTGGCGCTCCAACCACTGTGTGAGCCGGGCCAGCGGCTGGGCCAGCCGGTCGCCGGATACCGCGTAGGCCAGGATCGGGATCGCCACCGTCGACGCGGCCACCGCGACGAAATAGATCAGCGCGACCCAGGCGTACGCCCTGCCCAGACCGGCGGAGCCGATGGCCAAACCAGCTGCGGCGCAGATGAACAACACCTTGGGGTTGGCCACCGCCAGTACCGCCGCGGTCACCAGCGCACGTACCGGGGTGAGATCGGCCAGCTTGCGCATCCAGGCCGGCGAATGCTCGGACCGGTTGCGGGTGAACCACCGGTAGGCACCGAACACGATGAGCAGCGCACCCACTGCGATCCGCAGCCACGACGCCCACGCCGGCGGTTTGTCCAGCGTGCCCATCAGATCGGAAACCTCGACGAAGATCCCGGTCAGCAGCCCCGTGCCGAGCAGCCAGCCGAGCAGGAACATCAGCCCGGTGCGGCGCGGTCGCGCGGTGTGCAAGGCCAACACGGCCGGGATGATGGTCAACGGTGACAGCGCGATCACCAGGGCCAGGGGGACGAGCTCGGTCAGCGTCGACCCGAAATTCCCAGACATAGCGCAGAACCTAACATCCACCGCGGTTTGCACCACTTGCCCGGCAATCCACCGGCGTCCGTGTTCCCCTAGAGACCGTGAGTCAGATCCACTACGGGCACATCTTCCACATCGCGGGCAGTCCCGCCATCACCGAGTCGCCGGGCGCCCTCGTGTCGATTCCCGACGGCGCGCTGGTGCTCGACGGCCGCGGGCGGATCGCATTCTGCGGCAGCAGAACCGATATCCCGTCCGAGTACGCCGCCGCGATGGTCCACGACCACCGGCCCGGCTACCTGCTGCCCGGCTTCGTCGACACCCACATCCATTTCCCGCAGACCTACGCCGGGGATTCCTACGGTGGCGGACAGTTGCTGGAGTGGCTCACCCAGTGCATCTTCCCCGCCGAGGCCCGGTTCGCCGACCCCGTCTTCGCGGCCACGGCGGCCGCCGAGTTCTGTGACCGGCGCATCGCGGCGGGCACCACGGCGGCGATGGTGTTCGGCTCGGCCTTCCCACCCGCCCAGGATGCGTTGTTCACCGAGACGCAGCGGCGCGGGCTGCGCATCGTCAGCGGCCGCGGCATCCAGACCGTCGGCCCGGACTCGGCGGGCCCGCTGCTGACCTCGGAGGCCGACGCCATCCGGCTCACCCGCGCGGAGATCGACAGGTGGCACGCCGCCGACACCGGCGACCCGGACACCGCGCTGCTGCACGTCGCCGTGGTACCCAGATTCGCCCTGTCGGTCACCGCGCAGACACTGAAAAACCTTGGCGAACTCTACGATTCGGTGCGCGATCGCGGCGTGTACGTGCACACCCATCTCAACGAGAACAATCGCCCCGGCACCGGGGAGATCGACGTCACCAAAGCGACCTACCGGGTGGACTCCTACCTGGACACCTATGACGGCAAGTTCCTGCCGGGGTCCGCCGTCGGCGGCTCCAGCCTGCTGGGCCGGCGGACCATCCTGGCGCACGCCGTGCACTGCACCGACGCCGAGCTGGCCCGGATGGCCGAGACCGGGACCTCCATCGCGCACTGCCCGGTATCACAACTGTTCCTGGGGTCGGGCACCATGCCGTGGCGGCGCACCGTCGCTTCGGGGGTGAACCTCTCGGCCGGCACGGATTTCGGCGGCGGCGATGAATGGCTCATCCCGCGGGTGCTGGGCGACGCGTTCAAGGTGCACATCTCCGAGGCCGGGGACGCCGGAACCTCACTGCATCCGGGCGAGCTGCTGTTCCTCGGCACCCTCGGCGGGGCCAGGGCACTGGACATGGAGCACCGGTTCGGCAACTTCGACGTCGGCAAAGAGGCCGACTTCGTCGTCGTCGACCCGGCCCGAACCCCGGCGCTGTCCGCCGCACTGACCACCGGGATCCGCTCGGCCGAACCCCAATTGGCGCGTGATCAAACACTTTTCGCCCTGTTGATGGGGCTGCGTGAATCGTCGGTCACTGCCGTCTACGTCCAGGGCCGTCACCTGAACCCGTGAGGATGTCATGAGTGCCATCGTTGTCACTGTCTTTCACCGTCCCGCCGACCCGACTTCGTCGCCGCGCAGGGCGATCTGACCACGGCCGGCGCCGGCTTCTCCGGCTACGAGGGCACGGCGGTGTTCCCGGCCACCGGGCCGGGCGGTGAGTGGATGACGCTGATCCGGTTCCGCACCGAGAAACTGCTGTCCGGCTGGCTGAAATCCCGGCAACGGATGGCGGCGCTGCCGTCCCTGCGGTCGGCGCTGGACGACGATTTTTCCACTTTCTCGCACACCACCCCGCTGGGCACCACGGTGCGCTTCGAGAACGGCAAGACCGAGATGACGCCGAGTTGGAAGACGGCGATGCTCGTGCTGATGGTGCTGTACCCGACGGTGATGCTGCTGGCGCGTTTTCTCGGTCCGGTGCTCGACCGGCTGGGCGCCGAGCCCTGGCTGGCGATGTGGCTGAGCCAGGTGGCCAGCGTGTCCCTGATGCAGTGGCTGTTGATGGCGTTCGCGGTGGCACGGATGCGGCGCCGGCTGGATCCCGTGGAAGGCCGAAGCGGGGCGATCAGCCTGCGCGGGGCCGCGGCGGTGTGCGCGGTCTACGCCGTGACGCTCACCGTGTTCGCCAGCATCACCTGGCTGCAGTTCTGGGACTATGCGGGCTGAACGGTTAGAACTCGCACCATTTCCATTCGCCGCCCTCGTATTCGAAGGCGATGTCGTCGGGGTCCTCGCCGTGGTTCTCGATCACGGCCGTCGCGGTGGCGTCGCCGATCTCCAGGTCGGTGATCTCCAGATCCAGCCGGCCGGACTCCGACCGAGCCTCGCGCAGGCTGTCCTCGCCGAACTCACGCTGCCCACGCATCTGGGCGCACATCAACTCTCGCATCTGGGCGAATTCCCGGTCGTTCCATGCCTGCTCGAAGCGGTCGACCAGCTCGGCGATCCGGTCCTCGTCGGACTGGGGTAGCGCCGTCAGTCCCGGTGGTGGGACCGCCGCGCCGGAGGTCTGCCGGGTGCAGCCGGTCAGCGCGATGGCCGAACACAGCACCGCAGATACCAACACCGGGGCCACCCGCACGTCAGGTCGCTCCGAATCGGTTCTGGCCCAGGTTGGCGATGAACGTCGGTCCCTGCGCCGCGAACTCGCGCCGGTAGGCATCCGCCCATCCGCCGAAGGGCCGGTGTGCCAGGTACTCGTTGCGGAACCGATCGTCTTCGGACACCTCGGTGACGCAGAAATCCGGGATCACCAGATCGACCACGGGCCCGCCGCGTTCCACCTCGGCCAGCACCAGCGGGGTGTTGGCGCCCAGGAAGCGGTCCAGGATCCAGCCGTCCTCGTTCAGCCACACCGAATAGCGAATCTTGGCCACCACGTGCTCGGCGCGCTGCACGATCTGGCCCGCGACCATGGGGTCGAGCTCGCGTTCGGCTTCGTAACGGGTGCCGCCGGCCGCGGGGCCCTTGGCGGTCATGGTGCCGATCGACTCGTCGCCCAGCGCCGCCACCAGGTCGGCGGGAGCCCGATCCGGTTCGGCGACAGCGGGGCCCTGGACCCGGACGCGCACCGCGTACCCGTCGGCGGCGAACAGGTAGGCCTGCACGATCAGGGCGGGGCTGGGGTCCGATGCTGCGATGGCGGGCAGTTCATCGACGACGAACTTCCGCTCGAATTCGAAATCCCGGTAGCCGGACATAACAAGACGCTAGCCCGCGACGTCGAAGAATGCCCTGATTCGCGCCGCGGCGCACCCCGTGTCAGGTCACCGCCCGCGCCCACACGGTCGCGGTGTCCAACGGCGAATCCTGGTCGCGGATGGCCTGGGCGACCAGCAGCTGCCCGGTCGAGGTGAGGTGGCGGCGCATGGCCGCGACGGCCGCGTCCGGCCGGTTCTCGGTGATGGCGGTGATCACCGGCCGGTGTTCGGCGTCGATGTCGAACAGGCTGCGGTCGCGGTCGGCGGTGGTGGCGCCGAGCAGGCGGGTGGATTCGCGCAACGACCCGATGATCGCCCTGGCGCGGGCATTTCCGGCCGCAGCCAGGATGTCGTCGTGCAGCAGGTGGTCGTGCCGGGCGAAGGTGCGTTCGTCGCCGGCGTCGGCGGCGGTCCGCAGCAGTTGCATCCGGTGCCGTAGTTGCGCGGTCAGTATTGCGTCGCAGACGGTGGCCGCCCGGCCGACCGCGGGCAGTTCGAGGGCCAACCGGATGGCGAAGATGTCGGCGATCTCCTTCGGGTCGGGCAGCAGGATGCGGAAGCCCTGCCGGGCCTCGAACCGGATCAGCCCCACTTCCTCGAGGCGGAGCAGGGCATCGCGGACCGGGGTGCGCGATACCGCGAGGGCATCGGCGAGGCGGTAGACCGAGTACTTGACGCCGGGGCGCATGGTGCCGGCGTCGATGGCCGTGCGCACCGCCTCCATCACCTGTTCGGCGCGCCGGCCGGTGCCCTGCAGCGGGGCCAGTGCGAGCCCGTCGTCCTCCCGAGCTGGACCGGCCATGGCCGCACTGTAGCAAGACCGGGCGGTTCCTGGCATGCTACGACTCACGTAGCATGCCAGGAATGACCGAGGTGCAAGCGCTGCGTGCCGCCCTGCGGGCCGCCGGGATCGGCGATGTCCGGGTGGACGCCACCAGCAGGGCCGCCTACTCCTCGGACGCGTCGCTGTACCGGGTGATCCCGACCGCGGTGGTCTGTCCCGCCGACCATGACGAGGTGGCGGCGGTCCTACGGGTGTGCCGGGAGCGGGGGGTGCCCGTCACCGCACGCGGCGGTGGTACCTCGATCGCCGGTAATGCGGTGGGCACCGGCGTGGTACTCGATTTCAGCCGGTACATGAACCGGGTGCTGGCCGTCGACCCCGACGCCCGCACCGCCGTGGTGCAACCCGGTCTGGTGCAGGCGGTGTTGCAACGGGCGGCCGCGCCGTTCGGTCTGCGTTTCGGACCGGACCCGTCGTCGTTGTCGCGCTGCACCATCGGCGGGATGATCGGCAACAACGCCTGCGGGTCCCGGGCCCTTGGCTACGGCCGGACTTCCGACAACGTCGCCGCCATGCGGGTTCTCACCGCGGCGGGTGAAGACCTGCGACTGGTGTCGGGACGGCACGGCGGCGACCGGCCGGCCGCGCCGGTGCTCGACGCGCTGGCCGACGTGACACGGTCCGGGCTGGCCACCATCCGCACCGAATTCGGCAGGTTCGGCCGCCAGGTATCCGGATACTCCCTGGAACACCTGTTGCCGGAGAACGGGTTCGACGTCACCCGGCTGCTGGTGGGCAGCGAGGGCACCCTCGCGGTGTGCACCGAGGCGACGGTGCATCTGGTGCGCGAACCCGCCCACCGGATGCTGGTGGTGCTGGGCTACCCCGATATCGCGACGGCCGGTGATGCCGCCCCGGTGATCGTGGCGCACCGCCCGTCGGCGTGCGAAGGTATCGACTCGCGCATCGTCGACGTGGTGCGCGAGCGCAAGGGCGCCGGCGCCGTCCCGCCGTTACCCGCCGGTGCGGCTTGGGTTTTCGTCGAGGTGGTGGGCGACACGATCGACGAGGCGCGGCAGCGCGCCGTCGAGGTGGCCCAAACCTGCGGCGCCGTCGATGCTTTGGTGGTCGAGGATCAGGCCCGGGCCGCCGCGCTCTGGCGGATCCGGGCCGACGGAGCCGGCCTGGCCGCCCGCAGTCCCGCCGGACGTCCGGCGCATGCCGGCTGGGAGGACGCGGCCGTGCCGCCCGACCGGCTCGGCGACTATCTGCGCGACTTCGACGCGCTGATGGCCGAATTCGGGGTCACCGGCATGCCGTACGGCCATTTCGGCGAGGGCTGCCTGCATATCCGCATCGACCTGCCGCTGGACCGCCCCGGCGGCACCGCGGTGTTCCGGGATTTCGTGTTCGCTGCCGCCGCCCTGGTGGCCGGCTACGGCGGATCGCTGTCGGGTGAACACGGCGACGGCCGGGCCCGCGGGGAACTGCTCCCGCTGATGTACTCGCCGGACGCACTGGCGCTGCTGGCCGCGGTCAAACACACCTTCGACCCCGACGATCTGCTCAATCCCGGTGTGGTGGTGCGGCCCGCTCCGTTGGACGCCGACCTCAGGGTGCCCGCCGCCCCGGCCCTGCGGCACAACCTGGCGCTGGCCTACCGGCACGACGACGGTGATTTCAGCCAGGCGGTGCACCGGTGCACCGGGGTGGGCAAGTGCCGCGCGGACAACAGCGGGATCGGTGAGGTGATGTGCCCGTCGTATGCGGCCACCCGGGAGGAGAAGGATTCCACCAGGGGCCGCGCCCGGGTACTGCAGGAGATGGTCAACGGCGGCCAGGTGCGTGGCGGCTGGCGGTCGCCGGAAGTGCATGAGGCACTGGATCTTTGCCTGTCGTGCAAGGGCTGCGCCTCGGACTGTCCCACGGGCGTCGACATGGCCGCCTACAAGGCCGAGGTGCTGCACCAGAGCTACCGGCACCGGGTCCGTCCCGCTTCGCACTGTTCGCTGGGCTGGCTGCCGCGGTGGGCGAAGGCGGCCGCGGTGGCGCCCCGGTTGGCGAACTCGGCGATCGGGCTGCCCGGTGTCGGCCGGGCGGTGCTGACCGCGGCCGGGGTGGACGCGCGTCGGTCCGTTCCCGCCTTCGCGCCCGAGACGTTCCGGAAATGGTTCCGCCGCAACGTTTCCGGTGCAAGTTCGGACGGTGACGCGACGGCGCCGCCGGGTGCCGACGACGTGCTGCTGTTCGTCGACACGTTCACCAACTACTTCTCGCCCGAGGTCGGTATCGCCACCGTGCGCGTGCTGCAGGACGCCGGGTACCGACCGCGGCTCACCGACAGGCAGCAGTGCTGCGGCCTGACCTGGATCTCCACCGGCCAGCTCGACGCGGCGCGGCGCATCCTCGGGCGCACCCTGTCCGCCCTGGCACCGGCCGCGCAGCGGGGGGTCCAGGTGCTCGGGATGGAACCGTCGTGCACCGCGGTGCTGCGATCCGACGCGGCCGAACTCGTCGGCGGCGAGCACGCCGAGGCGGTCGGCGCCGCCACCCGCACGCTGGCCGAACTGCTCGCCGCGCGGGGCTGGCAGCCGCCGGCGATGGCGGGTACGACGGTGCTCGCCCAGCCGCACTGCCATCACCACTCGGTGTTGGGCTGGGCTGCCGACGCCCAGTTGCTCCGCGCGGCCGGCGCCGAGGTGACCAGACTTGCGGGGTGCTGCGGCCTGGCCGGGAACTTCGGGGTGGAGAAGGGGCACTACGAGGTATCGGTCGCCGTGGCCGAACAACAGCTACTGCCGGCCGTGCGGGCGGCCGGCGTTGCGACGCCCATCCTGGCCGACGGGTTCTCCTGCCGCACCCAGCTCGGTGACCTGGCCGATCGCCGGGGGATGCACCTGGCGCAGCTGCTCGCCGAGCGGCTGGTGGCCCGGACCTGACCGGCGGGGCGGGAAAATAATCGAAAAAAGTCAAACTTGAGCGGAACAGACTCAACCTTGACTACGTTGGACATCACGACAAGCATTTTCTCCACAGGGAAAGGGAGGTGTCGTGGACTCGTTCAACCCGACCACGAAGACCCAGGCGGCGCTGACCTCGGCGCTGCAGGCGGCCACCGCCGCCGGCAATCCGCAGATCACGCCGGCCCATTTGTTGATGGCGCTGCTGACCCAGAACGACGGGATCGCCGCGCCACTGCTCGAAGCGGTCGGAGTCGAGCCCGCGACCATCCGGACCGAGGCCGAGCGCCTCGTCGGCCGGTTGCCCAGTGCCAGCGGTTCCAGTTCGCAACCGCAGCTCTCGCCCGAGTCGATCTCGGCCATCACCACCGCGCAGCAGCTGGCCACCGAGATGGACGACGAATACGTCTCCACCGAACACCTGCTGGTCGGCCTGGCCACCGGCAGCAGCGACACGGCCAAACTGCTGACCAACCACGGTGCGTCCCCGCAGGCATTGCGGGATGCGTTCACCAAGGTGCGCGGTAGCGCGCGGGTCACCAGCCCCGACCCCGAGGGCACCTACCAGGCGCTGGAGAAGTACTCCACCGACCTGACCGCCCGCGCCCGCGACGGCAAGCTGGACCCGGTCATCGGCCGGGACAACGAGATCCGTCGCGTGGTGCAGGTGCTGTCGCGCCGGACCAAGAACAACCCGGTGCTCATCGGTGAACCCGGCGTCGGCAAGACCGCGATCGTCGAGGGTCTGGCCCAGCGCATCGTGGCCGGCGACGTGCCCGAGAGCCTGCGGGACAAGACCGTCGTGTCCCTGGACATGGGGTCGATGGTGGCCGGCGCCAAGTACCGCGGTGAGTTCGAGGAGCGGCTCAAGGCCGTCCTCGACGACATCAAGAACTCGGCCGGCCAGATCATCACGTTCATCGACGAGCTGCACACCATCGTCGGCGCGGGTGCGACCGGCGAGGGCGCCATGGACGCGGGCAACATGATCAAGCCCATGCTGGCCCGTGGCGAGCTGCGCCTGGTCGGTGCCACCACGCTCGACGAGTACCGCAAGTACATCGAGAAGGACGCCGCCCTGGAGCGGCGCTTCCAACAGGTGCTGGTCGGCGAGCCGTCGGTGGAGGACACCGTCGGCATCCTGCGCGGGCTCAAGGACCGCTACGAGGTGCACCACGGTGTACGCATCACCGACTCCGCGCTCGTCGCAGCGGCCACGCTGAGCGACCGCTACATCACCGCGCGCTTCCTGCCGGACAAGGCCATCGACCTGGTCGACGAGGCCGCCAGCCGGCTGAAGATGGAGATCGACTCGCGGCCCGTCGAGATCGACGAGGTCGAGCGCCTGGTGCGTCGCCTCGAGATCGAGGAGATGGCGCTGGCCAAGGAAGAGGACGACGCGTCTAAGGAGCGGCTGGAGAAGCTGCGCGCCGAACTGGCCGACCACAAAGAGAAGCTCTCCGAGCTGACCACCCGGTGGCAGAACGAGAAGGGCGCCATCGACGTCGTCCGCGACCTCAAGGAACAGCTGGAGGCGCTGCGCGGGGAATCCGAGCGGGCCGAGCGCGACGGCGACCTGGCCAAGGCCGCCGAGCTGCGCTACGGGCGCATCCCCGAGGTGGAGAAGAAGCTCGAGGCCGCGCTGCCCCAGGCCGAGGCTCGCGAGAACGTGATGCTCAAGGAGGAGGTCGGACCCGACGACATCGCCGAGGTGGTGTCGGCGTGGACCGGCATTCCCGCCGGACGGATGCTGGAAGGTGAGACCGCCAAGCTGCTGCGCATGGAGCAGGAGCTGGGCAAGCGGGTGATCGGCCAGCGCAAGGCCGTGCAGGCGGTCAGCGACGCGGTGCGCCGGTCGCGGGCCGGCGTCGCCGACCCCAACCGGCCGACCGGCTCGTTCATGTTCCTCGGTCCCACCGGTGTCGGTAAGACCGAGCTGGCCAAGGCGCTGGCGGAGTTCCTGTTCGACGACGAGCGCGCGATGGTCCGCATCGACATGAGCGAGTACGGCGAGAAGCACTCGGTGGCCCGCCTGGTGGGTGCCCCGCCCGGATACATCGGCTACGACCAGGGTGGTCAGCTGACCGAGGCGGTGCGCCGGCGGCCGTACACGGTGATCCTGTTCGACGAGGTCGAGAAGGCCCACCCGGACGTGTTCGACGTACTGCTGCAGGTGCTCGACGAGGGCCGGCTCACCGATGGGCAGGGCCGCACCGTCGACTTCCGCAACACCATCCTGATCCTGACGTCCAACCTCGGGTCGGGCGGCAGCGAGGAACAGGTGATGGCCGCGGTGCGCTCGGCGTTCAAGCCGGAGTTCATCAACCGCCTGGACGACGTGATCATCTTCCACGGCCTGGAGCCCGGTGAGCTGGTGTCCATCGTCGACATCCAGCTGGCCCAGCTGCAGAAGCGGCTGGCGCAGCGTCGCCTCACCCTCGAGGTGTCGCTACCGGCCAAGCAGTGGCTGGCCCAGCGCGGTTTCGACCCGGTCTACGGCGCCCGTCCGCTGCGGCGGCTGGTGCAGCAGGCCATCGGGGACCAGCTGGCCAAACTGTTGCTGGCCGGTGACGTGCACGACGGCGACGTGGTGCCGGTCAACCTCAGCGCCGACGGCGAGAGCCTGGTCCTGGGCTGAGCGTCCCGCCGCCGAGCACGACCCCGGGCATCCGCCCGACGACACAGACTCCCGCATTTCCACCCGGAAATGCGGGAGTCTGTGTCTGGTGAGGCGCAATATCAGCGCAAGTAATCGGGTTGTGACCGCAACGAGTTCCCGGTAGAGGGGTCCCAGGAAGTACGCTAGGTCCCAATGGTCCCTCTCTGGTTCACACTGTCCGCGCTCTGTTTCACCGGGGCGGCCGTGTTGTTGTATGTCGATATCGACCGCCGGCGCGGCTTGGGCCGGCGGCGTAAGTCGTGGGCGAAGTCGCATGGCTTCGACTACGAGCACGAATCCAGCGAAATCCTCGATCGCTGGAAGCGCGGTGTGATGTCCACCGTCGGCGAGCACGTCACCGCCCGCAACGTGGTGCTCGGCCAGATCCGCGGTGAGGCCGTGTTCATCTTCGATCTCGACGATGTCGCCACCGTGATCGCCCTGCATCGCAAGGTCGGCACGAACGTTGTCGTCGACCTGCGGCTCAAGGACATCAAGGAGCCCCGCGAGAGCGATATCTGGCTGCTCGGCGCGATCGGCCCGCGGATGGTGTACTCCACCAACCTCGACGCCGCCCGCCGCGCCTGCGACCGTCGGATGGTGACGTTCGCCCATACCGCGCCCGACTGCGCCGAGATCATGTGGAACGAGCAGAACTGGACGCTGGTCGCCATGCCGATCACCAGCAGCCGCGCCCAGTGGGACGAAGGCCTGCGCACCGTCCGGCAGTTCAACGACCTGCTGCGCGTGCTGCCGCCGATTCCGCAGCCGGGCCGCAACGGCGTCGGGGTGCACGCCGGTCAGCCCGCGCTCGCCCGCCGCGGTGGGTCGCCGAGCCGCCCGCTGCTGCCCCGGCCGGCCGAACTGCCCGCCGGTCGTGGTGACCTGCCGCCCGGCCGGGCCGACGTGAGTCGTTATGTCGACCAGCGCGCACCGCTGCGCAATGGCCGGCAAGCTCCGCACTATCAGCGGTGACCGGCCCCGCCAATCCCGTCGCACTGATCACCGGGCCGACGTCGGGTATCGGCGCCGGTTTCGCCCGCCGGTACGCCGCCGAAGGCTACGACCTGGTGCTGGTGGCCCGGGACGCCAACCGGCTGGAACAGCTGGCCGACGAACTGCGTGATCATGCCGGTGTCAGCGTCGAGGTGCTACCCGCCGACCTGGCGGCCGAAGTCGGCCGCCGCACGGTGGCCGACCGGCTGGCCGCCGGGGTGCAGGTACTGGTCAACAATGCCGGCTTCGGCACCTCGGGCGAGTTCTGGAAAGCCGACTACGCGACGCTGCAATCCCAGCTCGACGTCAACGTCACCGCCGTGATGGCGCTGACCCACGCCGCGCTGCCGCCCATGCTGGCGGCGGGCACCGGCACCGTCATCAACGTGGCCAGCGTGGCCGGGCTGCTGCCGGGCCGGGGGTCCACCTACTCGGCGTCCAAGGCCTGGGTGATCTCGTTCTCCGAGGGGCTGGCCAACGGCCTCGACGGAACCGGTGTGGGCGTGCACGCATTGTGCCCCGGTTTCGTGCACACCGAGTTCCACGACCGCGCCGGCATCGAGATGTCCGGCACGCCGTCCTGGTTCTGGCTGGAGGTGCCCGATGTGGTGCGTGACTGCCTGGCGGCGGTCGCCAAGGGCGAGGTGGTGATCGTGCCCGGCGTGCAGTACAAGGTGCTGACCACGGCCAGCCGGCTGGCACCGCGAAAGTTGGTGCGCACCTTCACCAAACGTGTCGGTAAGGGCCGCGGGCGGACCTGAATGCGGGTGAAGCGGACGGTAGCGGCCGTGCTGTCGGTGCTGCTGCTGGCGGCGTGTTCCGGCGGTGACGCCCCCGGCGGCCCGTACGGTGCGCAGCAGGCCCGGATCGGGGAATCGCTGACGCTGCTCGGCTGGAACGTCTCGGTGGCCAATCTGCGCTTCGACGGTGACCGGGTGCTCGTCGACATCGACGCCGCCCCGGCCCAGGCCGGCGGCCCGCACGTCAAACCGGAGAGCCTGCGGTTCGGCCTGTACGGCGCGCTGGCCCATCCCATCGAGTCCAACGCCATCGGTGGCTGCGCCGACGCGACCAGCCTGAGCCTGCGGCCGGTCACCGCCACCGACCCCCAACACCTCAGCGGCACAGTGTGTTTGGGCCCGCTGCGGGACCAGAGTCAGGTCCGCGGGGTGTACCTGTACTCGCCGGAGGAACGCATCCCGAAGACCACGGTGGCCTGGCCGGCGGCGTTCCCGGTCGGCCTGATGCCCACCGGTGACAGCGAAGCGGGGCTGGTGCTGCACTCCACGAGCGTCGACGCGTTCCGCGCCGACGGCACCCAGCTGACCGAGGCCGCATTGGGCGATCCGACGGCCTTCTCCGGTAACGGCTACATGCTGATCGGCCTGTCCATCGACGGGACGGCGCAGCGCTACCGCGACGACTCGGCCGGCCGTGGCGGCCCGCTGATGGTGCTCACCGGCCCCACCCTGCCGGGAAACGGCCTGTCCCATGCCTGTTCGGCCTACGGGTCCTCGCTGCTGATCCTGCCGGACGCCGGCCTGGATGCCGTCGCCGTGCGCGCCTCGATGTGCACGCAGGGTGAGATCAACGCCGCACTGCTGTACCCGACGGTGTCGGTGGTGGGCACGCACGCGGGGCTGTGGACCACCAAATGACCGGCCCGACCGAGTGGGGCCAGACCCCCGGCGTCGGGCCGTGGGAGGGGCCGCTGCCCTCCGGAGATGAAGCTGCCCGCTACGACCCGGAGTTGTTACGCGACGGCGACACCCGCAACGTCGTCGACGCCTACCGGTACTGGACCCGCGAGGCCATCGTCGCCGATATCGATCGACGCAGGCACCCGCTGCACATCGCGATCGAGAACTTCGGCAGCGACGCCAACATCGGGACCGTCGTGCGCACCGCCAACGCCTTCGCCGTGCACACCGTGCACATCGTGGGCCGGCGTCGGTGGAACCGCCGCGGCGCCATGGTCACCGATCGCTACCAGCGGCTGCAGCATCACGACAGCACCGCCGGGCTGCTGGACTTCGCGGCCGGGGCCGGGCTGACCGTCGTCGCCGTGGACAACGTGCCCGGCTCGGTTCCGCTGGAAAGCACCGCGTTGCCGCGGGACTGCCTGCTGGTGTTCGGCCAGGAGGGCCCCGGCATCAGCCCGGAAGCCGGCGCCGGTGCGCGGATGACGGTGTCCATCGCGCAGTTCGGGTCGACCCGCAGCATCAACGCCGGGGTGGCCGCCGGGATCGCCATGCACGCCTGGATCCGCACCCATGCCGACATAACGGCGGCCTGGTAGGGCCCGGTTGAGGCAGGATCTAGGTATGGATCAGGTGTGGGCCGACCGCGCAGCCAGTGCCGAGACCGCCATTGCCGAGCGGCACCTGAGGAGACTGTGGGGCGTGCCGGGCACCCAGCTGGGCGTCGTCGCCTGGCCCGCGGCCCGCAAACAGCGGCTGTTCGGCACCTGGCACTACTGGTGGCAGGCCCACCTGCTGGACTGCCTGATCGACGCGCAACTGAGGGACCCTGCGCCACAGCGTATTTCGATGATCACCCGGCAGATCCGCGGTCACCATCTGCGCAACGTCACCTGGACCAACGACTACTACGACGATATGGCGTGGCTGGCGTTGGCGCTGGAACGGGCCGGGCGACTTGCCGGGGTGCACCGCCCGAGTGCATGCAAGAAGCTCGCCGACCAGTTCCTCACCGCCTGGGTGCCCGAGGACGGTGGCGGCATCCCGTGGCGTAAACAGGACCAGTTCTTCAACGCCCCCGCCAACGGCCCGGCCGGCATCTTCCTGACCCGCTACGACCGGCTGCGCCGGGCGCAGCAGATGGCCGACTGGATCGACCAGACGCTGATCGACCCGGAGACCCACCTGGTGTTCGACGGCGTCAAGGCCGGCTCCCTGGTGCGCGCCCAGTACACCTACTGCCAGGGTGTGGTGCTGGGTTTGGAGACCGAACTGGCCGCCCGCACGCAGGACCCCGCGCATGCGGCGCGGGTGCACCGGCTGGTGGCCGCGGTTCGCGAGCACATGACCACCGACGGGGTCATCCAGGGTGCGGGCGGCGGCGACGGCGGCCTGTTCAATGCCATCCTGGCCCGGTATCTGACGCTGGTGGCCACCGGACTGCCCGGGGACACCGCCGACGATGTCACCGCGCGGGCGACCGCCCGGGAGCTGGTGCTCGCATCCGCCGAGGCGGCGTGGGCGAACCGGCAGACGGTGGACGGCCGACCGCTGTTCGGCGCGTTCTGGGACCGCCCGGCCGAGGTGCCGACGCCGGGCGGCAAACAGGCCGAGTTCGTCGAGGGTGCGGTCAACGCTTCCGAGATCCCCGAGCGTGATCTGTCGGTGCAGTTGTCGGGCTGGATGCTGATGGAAGCCGCACACGCCCTCGAAGCGCCGACGGCGGCCGACCGGACCTGACGTCAGGCGTTGTCGGTGGCCTTCTTGGCGGCTTTGCGGCGCTTGTACCATTCCCAGATCATCGGGGCGAGGGACACCACGGCGATCAGGATGAAGATCGGCTCCAGCAGTTTCTGGATGATCTCGAACTGCCCCAGCCCGTAGCCCAGCAGCGTCAGGCCGACACCCCACAACACGGCGCCGATGATGTTGTAGAGGGTGAACACGCCATACTGCATCTTCGCCGCGCCGGCCGTGATCGGGGCCAGCGTCCGCACGATCGGCACGAAGCGGGCCAGCACGATCGCGAACGGGCCGCGCTGCTCGAAGAAGGCGTGCGCCTCGTCGAGGTATTTCTGCTTGAGCACCTTGGCGTCCGGTTTGAACATGGCGGTGCCCAGGTAGCGGCCCACGAAGTAGCCGACTTGGCCGCCGAGCACGGCGGCCACCGGGATGAACACCAGCAATTGCCACAGCTCGAAGTTGGTGTCCACCGCCGCACTCTGCGCGGCGGTGCCGGCGGCCAGCATGCCCGCGACGAACAGCAGGGTGTCACCGGGAAGGATCGGGAAAAGCACACCGGATTCGACGAAGACGACGACCAGGATGCCCACCAGGGCCCAGGTGCCGAACTGCTCGATCAGCTTGAGCGGGTCGAGGAAATCCGGCATCAGCGCCAGGTGGGTGGTGGTCATGAGGCCCCAAGATACCGGGGGAATTGTACGGCGGGCGGGAGCGCAGCGACCTGGGGGATTTTTACGGCGGGCAGGACACCGCGATCGCGTATGTGGTGGGCACGATGCGCGCCGGGTTCGTCGAGTCGGTGCCCTCACCCGCGCCCGTCACGGTCAGGGTGTCACCGTTGCGGCTGGCCTTGGGGGGATCTTCGGACACGTCGGCGTCGTAGCCGATGGACACCCCGCCGGCGTCACCGATGGTCACCGACCGGACCGAGGGCACGTCGTCGTCGGTGATCACCACGGTCACCCCCAGCGACGTCTCCCCGATGGTGTACCTGCTGAAGCCGTCCCGATGTGAGCACACCACCGGGCCCATCGGGCCGGCGTCGCGGCCGTTGACGATCAGCTGGGCCTGCCCGGGCGGCAGGTCGGTGGCCAGTACCGGAGTCGGGGCGACGGCCGGCGGCGGTGGTGGCGGTGGGGGTGGTGCG
>NZ_LQOL01000022.1 GCF_002101555.1 Mycolicibacterium canariasense | reverse complement strand
ACGACCAGGCGTCGGCCGTCGATGCCGTTGTCGATGGCGGCCTGGTGGCTGGCTGCGTCGCTGCCGATGCATGCGCCGTGGTGCCATTCGAAGCAGTCGTCGAATTGGTGCCATAGCCAGTCGAGTTGGGCGTCGGTGGGTTCGTTGCGGCTGCCGGTGAATCCGCGTTTCGGGTAGCCGCTGTGGCCGATGGGTGATGTCACGGGGTCTCCTCGGGGTTGGGGCAGTCGGGGTGATGGCCTTGGGTTTCGACGTGCCACCCGCAGCGCGGACAGCGGTTGAGGGCACGTAGCTGGTCGGGGGTGAACAGCAGCCGGATCTTCGGATCAGTCACGGGTGATGTCCCGTCGACGGCGGATGATCTTGCGGCCGGCATTGACCGCGGCGGCTGAAGGCGACATTGCGTCTCGGGTGCCGTGCTCGGCGGCATCGGCCCCTGTGTCGAACAGCGGAACTGGAGAGCGGTAGTTGAAGCACGCCAGGATGTCGTCTTGTGTCATCGCGCCGTTGATGGCGGCAAGGCGCAGGCCGAGGAGTTGGTCGCCGTGGCAGCCGACCCAGCCGGCACATACGCGGCGCGCGTCATTCTCGGCGTCGGTTTGGTGGCAGATGAACAGTCCGGCGGGTTGTTGGCTGGTGTCTTCGTCGTAGCGGCGGAGTTTGGTGTATTCGTCTGGGTGCCAGACGCCGGATGGGACATCGCGCCGGTATGGGCAGGAGGCGCATGGTTTTGGTGCTGGGCCGCGGGTGTTCATCGTGTGTCCAGTCCGTAACGCCTGTATCGGCTGGCGTAGTTGGCGGCGTCCCGGCACGCATCACACGCCGGCTCTGAGCGGCGGCGGTGTTGGGCGTAGCCGCGTTCGGTGCCGTGCTCGATCGGCGCCAACGGCCGGTCATGGTCTTGTTTGGGGCGTTCGAACTCCTGGCCGCCCCAGATGCCTTCGGATCCGGTGCGGATCGCCTCGGCCCGGCACTCGGCGGTGACGGGGCATTCGGCGCAGACTTTCTGCGCGGCGGCCCGGGCGAGGGTGTCCTTCGGGAGTGGGTGCCACCAGTCTGGGCAGGGGTGGTTGAGGCACGCTGCTTGGTTCCGCCAGAGCTGGTCAGGCATCGACGTCGACTTTCACGTGACGCCAACTCTCCCCGGCTATCACCTTCTTGATCGAACTGGGATTGCACCCGTACCGCCTTGCCAGTCTGGGTATTTCGCCATACCCGTAGGGAGCGTTGCGACGAATGTCCCGAACGATTTCCTCCGTCAGGCGTGCGTCACGGTGGCGCTCACCGTGAGACCTGTTCCCGCGGCCTTTCTGAATACAATCAAGAATGTTGTCGGTATTACTGCCCGGGAATATGTGCGCGGGGTTGCAGCATGGCGGGTTGTCGCATCTATGGCACGCTTTGACATCGGTGGTTAGCACGTGACCCTGGAGAGCAAGGGCGACGCGAGATGCGGTGACAGGTACACCTTTCCGGATGTAGAACTGGCCGTATCCCTTTGAGTGTTTCGTAGATCCAAGCCACGGCCAGCAGTCATCGGCGCCGCGAATGTCAACCTTGGACCAGAACCTTTCGAGAAAGTGGGGCGGTGCGTCTCGCAGATCGAGCGGGCTTCTTGTGAGCTGCTTGCTCCACGCGCTCATAGACTCCCGTCGGCTCATCGGTCGGCCTCCGCGGCATCAGCGGCGGCGAGGAGTGCGGCAGCGAACACGCGGGCCTCGGCAGCAGACGTCACCAGGTCCAGGCCAACGTCACGGATGGAGACACCTCTGTGGTGGACACCAGATTCACCCAGGTACACACCCACGGTGCCGACGTCGTTGACGTGCCAGTCGCCTGCATTCTCGGGTAACTCGATCACGGCGTATCCAGCGGCCCGGAGCGCGTCGAGCTGGTGCTGAGAGTGCTCGACCAAATCCTCAGCCCACTCTCCACACGAGCAGATGGCGTGCTGGGCCAGCACTTCCGCCGCGGTCATCGGGGGTCCACCAGGCCGCGCCCGAACCCCCACAGCACCCGATGCCGCGCGAGTCGCCAACCACTGATCGGGGTGTACGAGTGCGGCCGGCACGTGTGCAGATACCAGCCGGGATCGAGCCAGGCGGTTGTGTTGCCGCACTGCATGATCCGCCACACACGGATCTGCTTGATAAAGAAAGCAGCCATCAGTCCTCCTCGTTGTCGGTCCATTGGTGCCCGCACACGCACTCATGCGAGCCGTCGTCGTGCTGGTCGTAGGTGCAGTTGTGGCCAACCCACCCGTACGCGTGGAATCCGACATCGCAATGCCCGCCAGTCGATTCCATGCACACGTACAACTCCCGCTCGACCGCGCTCACCGCGCCCTGCCTTGGTTGGCCAGGATCAGGATCAGCAGCACCGACACACCCCACTGCCAATGCGTGAATAGCAGCCACACAATCACCGCCACCACCAAGCCCCCCGACGACGAGGGCAGTCTCACGATTCACGGGTGTTTCCTCTCAAACATGTTGTGGCACTTCGCCGAGAACGCCGACTTATGTCAAGCTGGTCACCAGGTTTGCGCGGCCTCTTCGGTTGCCGTCGCCGGGCGCATAATCCAGAATCCGGCCGACTTGAGTTCGTCTACGACATGCGCCGCATGGGCCATACGTCCTGGCCCTGTCCACTCACAAGCTCGTGCTCCACACTTGTCGAACCTCACGCCGGGTACGTAACCATGGACCGCAATCACATCAGCAGCTGTCATCTCTGCTTCCTTTCGCCGATAACGTTGCGTTCGGTCATGTTGTGGTTCAACGGGTCACGCCCTTACCGCGCGGGGTCACGTCGCCCCCAACAGCCAGATCAAACCCCAACCCGCTGTCACGCCAACCCAATTCGTGACGGCCAGCATCAACGCGAACTCGAAATGAAACCTCACCGCAGCACCACAGTTCACCGGTCCCCCATCCGTTGCAGCCGGTCGTTCTCAACGATCGCGCCGAGCACCTTGTGTGTCAGGGCGAGCGCCCCATCGCCGTAGCGGTGTTCAACGAACCCGACTGTTTTGCGGCCCTGCTCGCGATAAACCACCCAGCGGTACGTGTTCACCGAATCCGGTGCGCTACCAGCACTCGTGGTCCTGGTGATCCCGACCGACGTGATCGGATCGTTGTTGACCTGAACATCGACGTAAACGCTCACCGCGGCACCACCGGGTACTCATCCCACGTGCGGCTGTCGAGCGTCCGGCCGGCTTGCTGCTTTCCGACGCGACGAATCGTGGCGAACGGGGCCGCGGCATGCTGGCCGTGCAGGTCCCCGATCCGCGCGTGCTGGCCGTCGAAGAAGACCAGATGGTCGTTCACCGTGCGGAAGTCGGGCACGTCCGGTTCGACCGGACGCCAC
>NZ_LQOL01000021.1 GCF_002101555.1 Mycolicibacterium canariasense | reverse complement strand
ACACACCCAGCCAACCAGACACCCCAATCACAGGCCGACAGCAGCTGACCGTTCTACACCCTCAATCATGAAGAGCCAGTTTGTCGGAATGGCCGCATCAGCAGGTGATCGACCGGCGCCCTGCCGCCGGCGTCGATGTCCTACACCGCCATCAGCGCGCCTTTGACCTACTCGATCGCCGCCCGGCCAACCAGAACGCCGTCCACGTCTTCCGAGATCGATTCCCGCACAATATGATTGATCGCGCTGGCGACGTCGGCGTAGAAGGTACGCGTACCGACGACACGGCCCTCCCACTGTCGCGCCTCGCCAACCACGACGACGGTGCGCACCGCGCCGGCCGGCGAATCGCGCCGATGAGCGTGGCAGGCGCACGTCCGAGCCGACCGTGCAGCCAACTGGCGATCATGACGGGTGCGGACATAGTGCCGCTGAGATGCCCGTGATGCGATGGACCCCAACGTTCGGTGGACCACAGGGCAGGCGTGAGCCCAAGTGTTCGCCTGACGCCGAGTTCGGATCTACTGTTCGCAACCATGACTTCCGGCGCGATCGACGATAAAGACCCGCCGTGACCGCACGAACGCACCGAACCCGGCACGACCGCCTCGGTAGCTACACCGGGGCAGCCAACCCAGGGCGCTCCCGGTAACCCCGGCCTCATCGGCCTGCCGCTCACGTTGGATCCCACCTTTCAGAGGGGTATCGCAGAGTTTTGTTCCCAGGGCTGTTCCCAAATCGCGCGGCGCTCGGGGCGAGACGACTCCTCGCCGACGCCGGCCGACACTTGTTTGGCTCGAACAACACACCGACGCGGCGCCGACGTCGATGCACCGAAGATAAAGGTCGTGCATTGAGGCCGACTGGAATCGCCAAGGTAGTCGTCAAGGGCGGCACTCCGTTTGCGATACTGCCCGTGCGTGCAGCTTGGTGCGATGCCTCGTGTCACTCGGGCCAACGCTCGCGACATCAGTCACCCCTCCCGTGCGGGTGGGGCGCGGACCAGATAGAGATACAGGGGTGGATCAAAACACACCGACGCCGGCGCGCTGGCTTCGCAGCATCTTCACCGGATGGCAGATGCCGACCTCCCGTCCGGTCGACAAGGAGGGTGAGGGCGCCGAAAGCCTGATCGGATTCGTCCTTGCCGCCGCGGTGGTCGGCGCATTGACCGGGCTGGCTGCGGCCAGTTTCAGGATCGCTTTGACTCAGCTGTCGGAGTGGCGCACCGCACTCAGCCACTGGGCCCACGGCTCTGGGTGGGGCCTGTTGGTCGTCGTACTTACCTGCACGATGGCCGTCACCGCCGCGGCTGCGCTCGTCCGACGGTTGGAGCCACAAGCCGAGGGCAGCGGCATCCCGCACGTCGAGGCCGTCGTCGCCGGGCGCGCGGAGCCCGGGCGGTTTCGCATCCTGCCCGTCAAGTACCTCGGCGGGTTGCTGTCGATGGGCGGGGGTCTGGCACTGGGCCGGGAAGGTCCCTCAGTTCAGATGGGTGGCTCGATCGCCGTCATCGTCGCCTCGGTGACACGGCGCCCGCTCTCTGATCTTCGAGTCCTGGCAGCCGGCGGAGCCGCCGCCGGTTTGGCGACAGCGTTCAACGCCCCGATCGCCGGTGGTGTATTCGTCCTCGAAGAACTCGTGAAACGATTCGACCCGCGCACGACCATCGCCACTCTGGTTGCCTCGGCGGCGGGTTTCGGTGCCGCATACCCATTTGTGCACTCAGGTACCGACTTTCGCATGCCAGCGCTACAAGACCCGCAGATGAGTAATGCGGGCTGGGTGCTGGCCGTCGGTCTCTGCGCGGGCGCGCTCGGTGTTCTCTACAACAAGACACTCATGTTCGGCCTGCACATCGCCGACACCAGCCGCTGGCCGGCCGAAGCCCGTGCCGCCGCGATCGGTGTTGCCGTGGGCGTTCTCGTCTGGTTCGCTCCCGACCTTGCCGGCGGCGGCGACAATCTCACCCAGAACGCCCTCCTCGGGCACGGAGCAGCATGGGCCGTACTGGGGATCTTGGTATTGCGCTTCTTTCTCGGCGCCGCGTCCTACGCCGCGGGAACACCGGGTGGCTTGTTCGCTCCGATGCTCGTGCTCGGCGCCTACACCGGACTGCTGGTCGGCCTGGCCGCGGAGCATCTCAATCCCGAGACCGCTCCCGAACCGGCAGCGCTCGCTCTGATCGGCATGGCCGCCTTCTTCACCGCAAGCGTCCAGGCGCCAATCACCGGTCTGATCCTCGCCACCGAACTCACTGGCACCACCAACCAGCTGCCGCCCATGCTGGGCGCGTGCGCGAGCGCGCTCCTGGTGGCCGTCGCACTGGGTTCGCGCCCGATCTACGACCTGCTGACCGACCGTGCCGCCGCCGCGGCGGTTGCCCGCGAGAACGGGCCCCGCACACTCCAGGAAGATTGACCGGCTTCTACTGCGGAGAACATGGCTGCCCACAGGACTCCCTCGCGGGCAAGAACTTTCATGAAGCGCCAAGCAGAACGCACACCCAGTCAACATCTACGTCCCGCATCAGGGCGATGACAACGAATGACATTACTCAAGACCGCGATCAGAAATCGATATCGGCGGCAGGTTCCCCGCCGGCTGCGGTGAATGCAGCAAGCGCATCGACTAGGCCATGTCGCTGCCGTGCGGGCATCGCTTCCACCACCCGGGCGATCTCGCTGCGGCGCCTCATGGTCACCGTACGGACCGTCTTGCGACCACGAGGACTGAGCTCCACCATCAGCTCACGGCGAGAACTCGGGTGGGGCCGGCGTTCCAAGAGCCCGGCGGTCACCAGTCGTTCGACCATCCTGCCAATAGTGGACGGCTGCACGTCGAGAAGCCCCGCGAGCGTCGAGAGGTTTGATGGCCCTCGCGTGGACAAGATGACGAGCACGCGGAACTGGGGGATCGTGATCGACTCGTCGACATCGGCGATCGAACGGGCCGAAATCGCCACGAGCAGACGGGAAGCCGTAATAAGTGCATCAGTGATGGCATCAACCGACGTCTCGGCGGACCCGTCGACAGTCGTCCTTCCTTTTGAGTTCACTTCAAGCCCCTCCTGTGCAGCACAGTACCGGAGGGCCTGATGCGCACGACATCGATTCATACTGCTTCCCGCTGCCAATGCAGATGGCCACCCATAGCGCCGACCGATGCCCAAAGTTCCTCCCGCATTGGCCCACCGCACCGGAACACTGCCGCGCGTTGCGCACATCGTTGTTGCCCAACAACTTTCATGGACTGCAACATGCAGATCGCCTTCTCTCGGCGCTTACCATTGCATGGTGCAACTATTGCACTATGATCAGTTCAACTGAGAAGGGACACGGAGGGTGAAGATCGTCAAACACGTCCGACCAGGCGTTCACCTGGACCGACCAAGCGATTCCACATCAGAGCAAGCTGACCATCGGCGGACAGGTCAAGGCCCCGGTATGGGTGGCAGAGAAAACCGCCTCCCACGATCCCGCCGACGCTGAGGCGCTTGCGCGCCGACAACTACCGCTGGCTGCGGCGCTGCCACAACCAGTCTTGTACACCGCGACCGATCAGATTCAGGGTCATTTCAGCGCCGACGACCGAATTGGCACTCATCAACACCTACGAGACATGCAAACGTTCGTGAAACCCGCCATCGTCCTCGCGCTCGCGGCCACCGCCGCCGCGTGCAGCAGCCACCCGCAAGCCGGACCGGCATCTGCCCATTCCTCGGCACCGCCGAGCGGGTCGACAGCCATACAACAACTCGGGAGTCCCGCACAGGGGCAGGTGCCCGCGTGGGCGGTGATCCACTTCCTGGGTCGGCACGGGCTCCCTACGGACCATCCCTTGGACGTCACCGACCAGGCCTGCCAGGACCGGCAATGCCAGCAATCGGTGATCACCGACACTGTGCAGGTCACCTCGTTCGCCACCGCCGCAGCTGCCCAAAGCTACGCCCGCCGGCACAGCGCTCGCGCCACGGCCAACATCGTCGTCACGTTCTCGCCAGTGCTCAGTACCATTGAACGGGAACAGCTGTGGTCGGCAGTTACGGAGGCAGTGCAGTGAAAATGCCGATGCTCGTCGTCGCCGCCCTCCTCGCGCTGACATCTTGCGCAAGCAATCCGGCATCCAGCACCACCCCCGCACCGGAGGCTGGGATGCCACTGAATCGATTGTCCGCCAGAGATGTTGCCGACACCATCACACGCTCCGGGATGCCGACGCCGAACGCACACGATGTCACGGCGGCGAAGTGCCCACAGCTGCACTGCACCGGCGCCGTCGACTCCGACACGGTATCGATCGTCAAGTTCGCCCAGAGCGGCCCCGCCGAACGCTACGCCGGTAGCACCACCAACAGCTATGTCGTCGAGGACATCGTCCTGGTGTTCGCCGAACCCACCAGCCCTGCTGACCGGACCGCCTACGAGCACATCGTGGAACGGGCAGCACAACAGTAGGAACCGGCCTACCAGCGTCGGAACCCCCGACGGCGAGCAAGGGGGCCGCGTTGAGAATCGCCATCAGCGGGGTGGGCGTGGCAGGACCGACGCTGGCCTACTTGGCGCGGGCAGACCAGAGCCGACGCTGATCGAGGTGGCGCCGAGGTTGCGCACCGGTGGGTACGTCATCGACTTCTGGGGTCTCGGTTACGAAGTCGCACGCAGGATGGGAATCGAAACGACCATCCAGCAGCTCGGCTACCGTCGGAGCGGACGGACTGCACTCCAACGTACGTCGACTGGTCTTCGGCCGCGAAACCAACGTCGAGCACTATCTCGGATGCGTGGTCGCCGCCGCCGTCGTCGTCGATGGCTACCAGCCTCGCAACGACTTGGTGTATATGACATACAGCGCACCGGGACACAGCGTGGGCAGGTTCGCCCTACGCAATGACCAAACCATGCTGGGTACCTTCTGCGAATCTTGTATCAAACATGTTCCTATTCGGTAATATTCGACTTCTCCTGCCCTAGAGTCGGCTCATGTCCAGACCCGACCGAATGCCAGGGCGTGGCGAACTAGACGCCGCACTCGCCATCCTGGGCACAAAGTCAGCGTTGGCGTTACTCCTTGCCGCGAGGTGTGGTTGTCAGCGGTTCGGCGATCTCGTCGCACATGCTGGAGTTTCAGAGATGATAGGCGCGGCCCGCCTGAAAGGGTTCGTCGACGCGGGACTCATGGCTCGGCGCGCCTATCGGTCGCCACAATGCACCCGATACGAGTATGTCCTCACCGACCTCGGTCGGCGCAGTTTGCCAATATTGGGCGAGCTGGTCAGATTTGGCGCCGCGATCGGGCCAACCGATTCCACGGACGCGGCTGAAAGCTAATTACCTGTCACACAGCTGGCAATCCACTGTCAATGGGCCTGAGCCATAGGCTCTTTCGTTGCGGTTAGCCTAACCTGACTACGGCCGCCCCCGCCGGTGCGGCATCGGGAAGGGGTTAGCCTGCAAGGGATCTTCATCGGCACATTCCTGATCGGCCTGCGCGAGGGGCTCGAGGCCACGCTCATCGTCAGCATCGTAGGTGCCTTCCTGCGTCGCAACGGGCGATCGATCCGGCCGATGCTCGTCGGCGTCGCCGCTGCCGTTCTGCTGAGCCTTGCTGTCGGGGCGGGTTTGGACCTGCTGTCCTCTTCGCTGCCGCAGCGCCAGCAGGAGATGCTCGAGACCGTTATCGGCGCGGCCGCCGTGGTGTTCGTCACCACCATGATCATCTGGATGAACCGCCATGCCTTCGCACTCAAAGGCGAGTTGGAAAGCGAAGCGGCGCAGGCGATCAGCAGCGGTGGGTCATTTGCCCTGGCCGTGATGGCCTTCCTGGCCGTGCTCAAGGAAGGCTTCGAAACGGCGGTGTTCCTGCTGGCTGCAGCGCAGGCCACCCATGGCAGCCGGTGGGTGGCGCTCGTCGGCGGACTCGCGGGCATCGCAGTCGCCATCGCCATCGGGATCGGGATCTACTTCGGCGGTCTCAAGCTCAACCTGGGCCGGTTCTTCCGCATCACCGGGGTGTTCTTGATATTCATCGCCGCCGGACTGGTGATGAGCACGCTGCGCACGGCCCATGAAGCGGGCTGGATCGACGTCGGGCAACAGCGGGTCTTCGACTTCTCCTCCTGGATGCCGGCCCGATCGGTGGTGGGCGCCCTAGTCACCGGGATGTTCGGGATTCAGAGCGACCCCCGCGTGATCGAGGTGCTCGGCTGGCTGCTGTATGCGGTGCCGGTGCTTGTGGTTTTCCTCTGGCCGCAGCGCTACGCGCTGACCGGCCGTCTCAGACGCCGCGTACTGCTGCCGTCGGCGGCCGTTCTCGCCGTGACCGCTGCGGCGCTCGCCGTCCTGATTCCGGTGGAACCGGGACCGGCCCCAGGTGCTACCCGCCAGGTGGCTCTGACTTCCGGCGGCACGGCAACGGTGACACTGTCCCCCGCCGCCGGCGGCACCCGGGCGATCCAGGTCGGCGACGGGCTGCCCATCGTCCTCACCGCAGCCGGCAGAGATTCCACGGCAGGTGTCGATACCGAACTCTGGCAGGCCAAGGTGCCCGCCGATCCGGGCGTCCGAACACCGACGGTCACCCTCGCCGGACTGGCCGAACTGACCGGCGGTCGGGTACCTGTCGGACTCGGATCATCGCGCGCCCCAGGCCCTTTCGCGGCGACCTGGAGCGCCACCACGTCATACTTCGTCAGTGCGCACGGAGACACCCTGGTCAGTGCGCACGCCGACGGCAACCGCGTCGCCGTGCTGCGTGGCGGAGGGCTGAGCACGGACAAAACCGTCAGTCTGGGCGCACTCCCCACGGATTGGGCCACTTTGCCCGCCGAGGACGCGTCCGTGGGCAACACGATCACCCAGCTCACCGCCGACCGCGCCGAACGGATGCTGTGGCGGCGCTGGCTGCCGGGGTTCCTCGTCGTCGCTGCCGCGGCGGCCACCGCCATGGCCTTTCGTTCCTGCCGAGATCTCCCCACACACCCAGAAAGGCACCATCACGATGAACCCACCCCGAAACAAGACACTGTCACGTGAACTGCTGGTGGGCGCACCCGCACTCGTGGCCGCCGCAGCCATGGTGCTGAGCGGCTGCGGCTCGCACACCGACGCGGCCAAGACCTCACCGTCAGCGAGTGCTGGCGCCGGCAACGCCGTCACCGTGACCCTGGCCAACGACAACGGCAAGGACACCTGCACGCTGGACAACCCGACCGCCGCCGCCGGCCCGGTGACGTTCACGGTGAAGAACGCCAGCGCGCCGGGCATCACCGAGGTGGAAGTCATCAAGGACCAGCGCATCGTCGGCGAGAAGGAAAACCTCGCGCCTGGCCTGGACCCGGTCTCGTTCACCGTCACTCTCGACGGTGGCAAGTACAAGGTGTACTGCCCCGGCGCAGACCAGGAATACGTCGACTTCCGGGTGACCGGGCAGGCCGCCGCCGCCCCGACCGGCACCGTGCAGACCATCCTTGCCGACGGCACCAAGAGCTACGCGGCGTATGTAGTCGACCAGGTCAACCAGCTCAACGCCGGCGTCAAAGCGCTCGACGCAGCCATCCAGGCCGGCAATCTGGCGCAGGCCAAGATCGAGTACGCGAAGGCACGACCGTTCTACGAGCGGTCCGAGTCGAACGTCGACGGCTTCGTGCTGCCCGGTTTCGCGGTCGACGACAACGCTGGAAACCTCGACTACCTCATCGACATGCGCGAGTCCACCCCGGTCGATGCCAAGGTCGGATGGAAAGGCTTCCACGCGATCGAGCGGGATCTGTGGCAGGGCAACAACATCACTGCCGGTACCAAGGCCCTGAGCACCGAACTCGTCGGCAATGTCGGAAAGCTGGCGGGGATCGTCAACACCCTCCAGTACAAACCGGAGGATCTGGCCAACGGCGCCGCGGACCTGATCGAAGAGGTGCAGAACACCAAGATCACCGGCGAGGAGGAAGCCTTCAGCCATATCGACCTTGTCGACTTCGCCGGCAATGTCGAAGGCGCACAGCAGGCGTACGCAGCACTCCGGCCAGGGCTGCAGAAGGTCGATGCCAACCTCGTGGCACAGTTGGACCAGCAGTTCCAGGCGGTCCTCACCACCCTCGACGGTTACCGCGACCCGGCGGGACCCGGCGGATACAAGGTGTGGACTACCGAGCTGCGGGCCAGCGACGCGCCCAAGCTCACCGCGGTGATTCAGCCGCTGCATCAGAGTTTGTCCACGGTCGCCCAAAAAGTGGTCTCGGCGTAATGATGGACAGCGATCCGGCGCCGGATACCTCCCCGCACGCGGAGGTATCCCGGCGCGGTGTGCTCTCCGGCGCGCTGTGGGCGGGGCTTGGCGGCGTCGCCCTCGGCGCTGCAGCGGGCGGCGGGACGGCCTGGGCGCTCGCCTCCGACCGCACCGGCGACCTCACCGATACCGTTGACCTGTCGGCGAGTTACCCCTATTACGGTCAGGTACACCAGGGTGGTATCGCCACTCCACCACAACGACACAGCGTGTTCATGACGTTTCGATTCGACGAGTCCGCCGATCGAAAAGCGCTGCAGAGCTTGCTGGCTCGCTGGTCGGCAGCCAGTTCGACTCTGCAGCAGGGCAAACCGGTGGGTTCGATACAACCCGACGTCGACGTACGACCGCCCGCTGACACCGGCGACGCATTCGGACTCAGTCCGGCCGGGCTGACGGTGACCGTCGGCCTGGGGCCGTCGGTCTTCGGCAGCAGATTCGGCCTGGCAGGCCGGAAACCGGTTCTGTTTGACGATCTACCCCAGTTGAACGGCGACAACCTCGATCCGCTACTGACCGGCGGCGATCTCAGTGTGCAGGCCTGCGCCGAAGACCCGCAGGTGTGCTACCACGCCGTCCGCAATCTGGCCAGACTGGGCCGGGGCGTCGTGCACCCCTATTGGGCGGTACTCGGCTTCGGGCGCGCCTCTGCCGGCCCCGGTCAGCAGACGCCACGGAACCTCCTGGGTTTCAAAGACGGCACCCGCAACGTCGCCACAGATGACGAGTACCGCAAGTTCGTCTGGGTATCCGGTGCGGACCAGCCGTGGATGGAAGGCGGCACCTACCAGGTGGTCCGCAAGATTCGTATGCTGCTGGAGACCTGGGACACCGATCGCATCGGCAATCAGCAACAGATCTTCGGGCGGCACAAGGAGTCCGGTGCGCCGTTGACCGGCAAAGAAGAGTTCGACACGCCGGACTTCACGGCCATTG
Organism: Mycolicibacterium canariasense; assembly: GCF_002101555.1. GTDB lineage: Bacteria > Actinomycetota > Actinomycetes > Mycobacteriales > Mycobacteriaceae > Mycobacterium > Mycobacterium canariasense. The sequence continues at coordinate 2,438 of NZ_LQOL01000021.1, read as the reverse complement.
GGCCGGCGGGCGGGCCCATCATCGACCCTGTCTCGCACGTCGCGCTGGCCGCGCGGGAAAACAATGGGGGCATCATGATCCGCCGCCGGTCCTACAACTACACCGACGGCCTGGATCCCAACGGAGAACTGAACGCCGGGCTCCTGTTCATCTCCTATCAGAACGACCCGGCCCATTTCGTCACCATCCAGAACCGCATCGGCGCCCACGATCTGCTGAACGAGTATGTCCGCCACATCGGTTCGGCGATCTTCGCGATACCACCGGCGCCGGATTCCGGTCACTACCTCGCCCAGGAGATCTTCGGCTAACGGCTCCTCCGACCAGCGCACCGGCGCCGTGACTGGCAGCCAACTTGGGATCACAGATCCGCCAACCCGCTCGACGCATTCGACAAACACAATCCCGAGCACGCCAGGCGATCGCCGAACGGCACGTGCCGGAAGCGGGCCGGTCGGCGGCCTGATGAGCAGTAACGAACCCGAGCTGCGTGCCCGCAACGTCCCACAGCTCATTGCGCGTGAGCGGCTTCGTCGACATGGCAATAGTGTCACTAAATCGTGACACTACGGCCACATCTCGAACCGCTTATGGGTTCCAGCTCTGATCCAGCCATTGTTCGAATGTCTGCAATTGAGGGTCGAGGTCGGCGGTGAGCGCTCGATCTGCTTGGTAGGACGGTGGCGTGGCGAACCACGTGAACATCGCGCGCAGGTCGTCGTCGCCAGCAGCCGTGGCCGGCAGCGCTTCGAAACGCCCGGGCAGTCCGGCCCGGCGTCCGAAGGCGTCGGCAATCTGCGAGCCGGTCAACTCGTCGCCGGCGATCTCAACTGCACCCGCGGGCACGCGAGACGGCTCGATGAGCAACGCGGCGGCGACGGCGCCAATGTCGACCACGGCGACCATTTGCAGGGGAACCCCGTCGGGCATCGGCAGTCGCACGACTATGGCGCCGCCCTCGGGCACCGACGACTGGCTCAGCAGGTTGTCGTAGAAGAACGTCGGTCGTACGAATGTGGCTGGCAGTCCCAGGTTTTCGATGTACTCCTCGACTCGGCGCTTGCTCTCGAAGTGCGGGATCCCGGTGTGCCGCTCCGCACCCCCCACCGAGCTGTACACGAGATGCTCGACGCCGGCGGACTTGGCCGCATCAGCGACGAGGATGCCGTCGCTTACCTCACCGCTGGTGCCCCGACCCGAAGCCATCGTGGTCATCGCGAAGACACGGGCAACTCCGTCGAAGGCCGTCTGGAGACTCACCGGGTCGTCGAAATCGGCGACGGCCAATTGCGCGCCCGCAGCTACCAGGGCTTGCGCAGCCGGTTTCTCCGGGTCACGGACCAACGCCCGCACCGTCACCCCGGCGCTCAGCAGAGCCCGGACGGTCGCGCCGCCTTGCTGTCCGGTTGCCCCGACTACGGCGACCACACCAGATAACGCCATGTTCTTCTCCACTCACGAGGCACATCGGCCACGTCGACACGGGTGCGGCGACGCTCATTAGCGGACGAAAAATTCCGCATAACTGTAGGGTAGGTCGCGTACCGGAGTTTCGGCAATGCGAGCCGCGCTGCCCCTGTCAACGGGCGGTCCGGGCGTGGAACGGGAGTCAACGTGACCGCTTTGAGGCCAGGACTGCTGGCGCAGCCTGGTAGCGACCCCTATCGGGCTGCCACGAGTCCGCACACGTCGACGACGTCCCAACACCCCGCGACGGTGGCCCGACCGGTGCATGCCGACGAGGTTGCCGCAGTGGTGCAATGGGCCGCCGAGCGCGACTTGGTGATCGCAGTACAGGCCAGCGGCCACGGCGCGGGCGCACCGATCGAGGCGGACCGGGTGTTGATCGACACGTCGGCCCTGAATGACGTCGCGATCGACACCGAGACCGGCACTGCCCGCGTTGGCGCCGGCGCCACCTGGTCGGCGGTCAATGCCGTCGCCCAACGCCACGGTTTGCTCGGATTGGCCGGGTCTTCGCCGACCGTCGCGGTCGCCGGCTACACCTTCGGCGGTGGGGTCGGCTGGCTGACTCGCCCGTACGGGATGGCCAGCTCCGCGTTATCGGCCGTCGACTACGTCGACGGGCAGGGCCGGCTCAGACGAGCGGCCGAGGACGCGCACGACCCGACTGATCGGGCCGCGCTGTGGGCGTTCCGTGGCGGCGGAGGGGTGGGTGTCGCCACGTCGTTGATCTTCGACCTGGTGGGACCGCAGGCACTGTTCGCGGGATACAGGCTGTGGGAGATTCATGCCTTGGAGCCCGTCGTCGACGCATGGGCTACGGCGATGGCCGAGATCGGCGACTCGCTGACGACGAGTCTGAGTGTCCTCCACACTCCGCCGGGTGCGCCCTTTCCCGGCTCTTCACAGATGAGGGTGTAGAGGTGGTTGGCGCGTCGTTGCCGGGATAGAGGTCGAGGTCTCTCGAAAATGAG
>NZ_LQOL01000020.1 GCF_002101555.1 Mycolicibacterium canariasense | reverse complement strand
GGCCGGCGTCGTCGCGGCCGTATCTGGCCGGTTCCACCGACAACAATTTCATGAACCTGGTCCTCGGCTACAACGGTTTCGGCCGGGTGCTCGGGCACAACAACTACGGGTTCCAGCGTGGGCCACAGATCGGTGCGGCGGCCGGGCAGGCCGTCGGCCAACCACATCACGGCATGGGTGGCTGGGGCGACCAACAGCAGGGCCTGCCCCGGCTGTTCACCGGCGAATTCGGCTACGAGATCGGCTGGCTGCTGGTCGGTGCGCTGCTGGCGACGGTGCTGGTGCTGGCCTCCCGCGGTCGCGCCCCGCGCACCGACACCGTCCGGGCCGGCGCCATCCTGTTCGGCGGCTGGCTGTTGATCGACGGGTTGGTGCTGAGCTTCATGAAGACCAACGTGCATCCGTACTACTGCATGTCGCTAGCGCCGGCGGTGGCTGCGATGTTCGCCATCGGGACGCACGAGATGTGGCGCCGCCGCGACGGCTGGTTCGGTCGCGTCGGTCTGGCCGCCCTGCTGCTGGTCACCGGCGGTTGGAGCTGGTGGATCCTTGGGCGAAACGCGAGTTGGCTGCCCCCGCTGCGGTGGGTGATCGTCGCGGTGACCGTGGTGGCCACGCTCACGCTGCTGTGGGCGCTGGCATCGTCCCGGCGGGGACGGATCGCCGCGGTCGCGCTGACGGTGGCCGTGCTGGGCGGCCTCGCGGGTTCGGCGGCCTACTCGGTGGCCACCATCGGCCAACCGCACACCGGCGGGGGACCGTCGGTGGGTCCGGCTCAGGCCGGTGGCCGGCACGGCGGGTGGGGCCAGGACATCGACAACCCGCAACTGGACGCCATGCTCAAGCGCACCACGACGACGTGGTCGGCGGCGATCAACCGGTCCTCGGCGGCGTCGTCGCTCGAATTGTCGACGGGCACAGCGGTGATGGCGATCGGCGGATTCATCGGCAGCGACCCGGTGCCCACCCTGAGCCAATTCCAGGACGATGTGGCAGGCCATCGGATCACCTACTACATCCTGCCGGCTTCCAACGGCCACGGCGCTTTCGGTCGCAACGTGCACACCGACATCTCGGATTGGGTCAAAGCCCATTTCACGCCGGTCAAGGTCGGCACCGACACGGTGTACGACCTCACCGCACCGAAGGCCGGTGCGAACTCAGACCACGGGCAGTAGCAGGCGCGACGACGAGGCGACCGTGTTCAGGCTGCTGGTGCCCACGCTCGCGTGCCGGAAGTTCATGATCGCGGGCACGTCCGGATCCTGATCATCGCCGGCCAGCACCAGCTGGATACGGTGCCCCTTGCGGAAGCGCCGGGCGTTGGGTACCAACGGAATTCGATACTCGACGGGCTCGCCGATCGGGATCGCGACCGGTCGGCGGCAGGGTAGCACCGGGGCTCCGGGTGCGCTCGCGGCCGGGTCGACCTCACGCAGGCCGGCCCGCAACCAGCCGGCCGTCACATCGGTCACCTCGCCGTCGGGTGCCACATCCCGCAGGGTGGCCAGCCATGCCGCGTCGGCGGCGGTGGACGACGCGACGAGCCGCAGCTCGATCTCCCCGACGACATCCAGATCGGCCGACAACTCCGGAGATGTCCAGATGAGCATCGCCGGCGGGTCGAGTGCGCCGGCCTTGACCCGACCGGTCCCGGCGCCCAAGGTCATGTACGCCCTCGTCCCGGGCTGCCCTTCGTCGGCGCCGAGAACGCCGTCGGCGCGCAGCGCGAACTCGGTGGCTGTCGCTGCCGGCGGCCAGGACGTGCTGGTGTGCCATTTCGCGGGCTCGCCACCGGGGAGGGCGTACCGGACGCGGTCGCCGTCGAGGATCCCGGTGTCGCGACCCTTGAGCCAGTGGTCGTACCAGGCCAGCGCCTCGGTGTGCATGCTTTCCCACGGCCACGTCAAGCCGTACCGGTCGAGCATGCCCAGTTGCACGTTCGGGTTGTGCGCGAGCGCTTTCCACGTGATGAACGTCGAGGGCAGGTGCAGCGGCACGTTCTCCCAGTCACAGCCCAGATAGACCGGGATGTCGATATTGCCCAGCAGCGGCGTGAGATCCCGCTCGTCCCACCACTCGTCGCGCACGGGGTGGGTGACGAACACATCCAGCCAGAGGTCATCCCAGGGGTGCGGGTCGTGCGGCAGCTTGAGGAGCTGGTGCATCAGCGTCACCGCGGCCTCGCCGTTCATCGTGCCGAACTTGCGATGCAGCGGCGGAAGGTTGAGCACCTTGCGGGCAATCTGCAGCGGCAGGCTGCGCCAGAAGTCGTCGGTGCGGGCGGCGGTCAACCCCAGCATCGACAGGAACGGCGTGACGAAGGCCGAACTCACCAGGCCGTGGTGTGAGGCGGCCTCGAACAGGTCCGAGGTGACGGCCAGCGGGAAGATGGCCTTGAGGTGCGGAGGTCGTTCGACCGCGGCTTCCAGCTGGGTCATCGCGAAGTAGCTGATGCCGATCATTCCCACGTTGCCGTCACACCACGGTTGGGCCGCGGCCCATTCGACGAGGTCGTGCATATCCCGACGTTCCTGCCCGTCGAAGAAACCGAATTCGCCGCCCGATCCGCCCGTCCCGCGGACGTTGGCGATCACGTGTGCGTAACCGCGCGATACCCAGAACGGGGTGCTGCCGGCCTCGATGAAACCCATCGGTGCGCCGAGATCCTGGATCTGACGCGGGTAGGGCGACGCGGCGATCAGGGCGGGGAAGCGGCCGTCGCCATCGGGCCGGTGTACGTCGGCCAGCAGTGAAATGCCGTCGCGGACCGGCACGCCGACGTTGACGTCGTGCCGGATGCCGTACTGCGGCTCGCTGAGATTGCGGAACGTGCGGCCGGTGGTCTGCGGCCCGTTCAGGGGGGCTTTCAGGGGAGACATTGCCATAGTCTCACGGTACGTTGAAACTAGTCTCAACGCAACGTGAAAATATTGGTAGGGTGTCGCCATGGCGAAGAAGGCGGTGCCCGCGGGGCCGCGAGACGAACGCGGCGTCCTGCAGGCGCGCATCCTCACCGCTGCCCGCGATGCGTTCGCGGACACCGGATACGCCGGGACGACGATCCGGTCGGTGGCACGGGCGGCCGAGGTCGATCCGGCGCTGGTCTACCACTACTTCGGGTCCAAGGATCGGCTGCTGGACGCGGCCACGACACCGCCGCCGCGCTGGTTGGAGAATGTCGCCAAGACCTGGACGACACCGCTGCCCGACCTCGGCGCCGCGCTGTTGCGGCTGATGCTCGCTGCATGGGCCGACGACGAGATCGGACCGGTACTGCGCTCGGTGCTACAGACCGCGGCCCACGAGCAGAGCACCCGGGAAAAACTGCGCCGCGTGGTCGAAGGTCAGCTGATGGGGGTTGCACAGCTGGGTGCCGACGAGCACGATCGCCAGGTGCGCAGCGGCCTGGTGTCCTCGCAGATCATGGGCTTGGCGATGATGCGCTACATCTGGCAGATCGAGCCGGTGGCCACCATGACCGACGAGGAACTGGTCGCCGCCGTCGCGCCGAACCTCCAGCGTTATATCGAAGGGGATCTGTCCACGTAGACTGGACAGCCGGAGTTTGATCAGAAAGAGGGCGTACCTGCATGAGCGGCCATTCCAAGTGGGCCACCACGAAGCACAAGAAGGCGATCATCGACGCCCGCCGGGGCAAGAACTTCGCCAAGCTGATCAAGAACATCGAAGTGGCGGCCAGGACCGGTGGCGGTGACCCGGGCGGCAACCCGACCCTCTACGACGCCATCCAGAAGGCCAAGAAGTCCTCGGTCCCCAACGACAACATCGAGCGCGCGCGCAAGCGCGGCGCCGGTGAAGAGGCCGGCGGCGCCGACTGGCAGACCATCACCTACGAGGGCTACGGGCCCAACGGTGTCGCGGTACTGATCGAGTGTCTGACCGACAACAAGAATCGGGCCGCCGGTGAGGTCCGCGTGGCGATGACGCGCAACGGTGGCAACATGGCCGACCCGGGTTCGGTGGCGTACCTGTTCTCCCGCAAGGGCATCATCACCCTGGAGAAGAACGGCCTGTCCGAGGACGATGTGCTGGCTGCGGTGCTGGAAGCCGGTGCCGAGGAGATCAACGACCTGGGCGAGAGTTTCGAGATCATCTCCGAGCCCACCGACTTGGTCGCCGTGCGTACCGCGCTGCAGGACGCCGGGATCGATTACGAATCGGCCGAGGCGAGCTTCCAGCCGTCGGTCAGTGTGCAGGTGGACCTGGACGGCGCCCGCAAGGTGCTCAAACTGGTCGACGCGCTGGAGGACAGCGACGACGTGCAAGAGGTCTACACCAACGTCGACATCCCCGAAGATGTCGCCGCCGCCCTCGAAGAGGACTAGATCGCGGCGCTGATCGGCGTATCCCCACCGATCACCTCGAACGTGCGCCCGGCGGTGTCCGGCCGGTCCAGCACGGCAAGCAGCACGCCCGCGACATCGGCGCGGGGGATGGTGCCGCGTCCGGTCGACTCGGCGATGGTGACCTTCCCGGTGCCCGGCTCGTCGGTGAGCCCGCCCGGCCGCACAACGGTGGTGCGCAGGCCGGCCCGCGCCCGCACATTCGCGTCCGCCTCGGACTTGGCCCGGATATAGGCACCGAACACCTCGTCGTACTCCGCGTCCCGGCTGCGGTCGTCGGCGCCGATCGCCGACACCATGACATAACGCCGGACACCGGCGGCTTCGGCTGCGTCGGCGAGCAGCACCGCGGCGTCATGGTCGACGGTCTGTTTGCGCGCCGCGCCGCTGCCGGGCCCGGCGCCTGCGGCGAACACCACCGCGTCGGCGCCGCGCACCACCTCGGCGACTTGATCGACCGACGCCCGTTCCAGATCGAGCACGACCGGCACGGCGCCGGCGGCCTCCAGGTCGGCGGCGTGGGCGGGGTTGCGGATGATCCCGGTGACCGTGTCCCCGCGGGCGCTGAGCAGGCGTTCCAGCAGCAGGGCGATCTTGCCGTGTCCGCCGGCGATGACGATGTGCATGCCACCAGCGTGCCAGGATGTCTGCCATGGCTGTGGTCACGGATCCCAACGGCACGCAATGGTCGGTGCACCGGCGGTGGTGGCCGTTCCCGGACCTCAGCGATGTCGTCGACTTCGATTGGTTCACCTGGTTGCTCGCCGCGCCGTTCCTGCTGCTGTGGCCGTTCTGGCTGGAGGCCAAGGTTCTGGGCGCGCGGTGGCGCATCGTCATTCGGCGGGCAGGAGCGCAGCGACCCGGGGATAGGTTTCGACGCGGCGGGCAGGAAATGGAGACAGAGCTGGTGCGGGGCTGGCGGCGCTCGGGTGCCCGCATCGACGAGCACGTCTTGCGGCTGGCCCAGGGCTGGCGGTCCGGGCACTACGCGATCTGAGGCCCGCGTGTCCCTGCCGGGCGGTGACGGACCGGCCCGCTAGGCTAATCGAACACGTGTTCTGTCGGTGAAGGGGTTGGCGTGCGGGTAATGGGAGTCGATCCCGGGCTGACGCGCTGCGGTCTGTCGGTGATCGAGACCGGGCGCGGGCGCCATGTCATCGCCCTGGACGTCGACGTGGTGCGCACGCCCGCCGACACGCCGCTGCACCGGCGGTTGCTCACCATCAGCGACACCGTCGAGCACTGGATGGACACCCACCTTCCCGACGTCATCGCCATCGAGCGGGTGTTCGCCAACCAGAACGCCAACACCGCGATGGGCACCGCCCAGGCCGGCGGTGTCATCGCGCTGGCCGCGGCCAAGCGCGATATCGACGTGCACTTCCACACCCCCAGCGAGGTCAAGGCGGCGGTGACCGGCAACGGCAGGGCCGACAAGGCGCAGGTCACCACCATGGTGACGAAAATCCTTGCCCTGCAACAGAAACCGACACCTGCGGATGCCGCCGACGCGCTCGCGTTGGCCATCTGTCACTGCTGGCGTGCCCCGATGATCGCGCGGATGGCCGAGGCCGAGGCCAAGGCCGCCGAAGCCAAGCGCGCCTACCAGGCTCGGTTGAAGGCGGCCCGGGCGTGATCGCATCGGTACGCGGCGAGGTCATCGACATCGCGCTGGACCACGCCGTCATCGAAGCGGCCGGTGTCGGCTACAAGGTGATGGCCACCCCGTCCACGCTGGCGACGCTGCGCCGCGGCGAGGACGCCCGGCTGATCACCGCGATGATCGTCCGCGAGGACTCCATGACGTTGTACGGCTTCGTCGACGGCGAGGCCAGGGACCTGTTCACCACGCTGCTCGGCGTGTCCGGGGTGGGGCCCAAGATCGCGCTGGCCACCCTGGCGGTGTACGACGCGCAGGCGTTGCGCCAGGCGCTGGCCGACGGCGACGTCACCGCACTGACCCGAGTGCCCGGCATCGGCAAGCGTGGCGCCGAGCGCATGGTGCTCGAACTGCGCGACAAGATCGGCGCCGTCGCCGGAGCGGGTCCGGCCGCCGCCGGCGGGTTCGGAGTCCGTGGACCTGTCGTGGAAGCCCTTGTCGGGCTTGGCTTTCCGGCCAAACAGGCGGAGGAGGCCACCGACAAGGTGCTGGCCGGCGATCCGGAGGCCACCACCTCGGGTGCCCTGCGTGCCGCGCTGTCGATGCTGGGTAAGAAATGAGCCGGTTCGACGAGGACGCCGAACCCGAGGAGCGGGACGTCTCGCCCGCGCTGACCGTCGGTGAAGGCGATATCGACGCCAGTCTGCGGCCCCGTTCGCTGCAGGAGTTCATCGGCCAGCACCGGGTCCGCGAGCAGCTGCAGCTGGTCATCGAGGGTGCCAAGAATCGCGGCGGCACCCCGGATCACATCCTGTTGTCCGGTCCACCCGGCCTGGGCAAGACGTCGCTGGCGATGATCATCGCCGCCGAACTGGGTTCGGCGCTGCGCGTCACGTCGGGGCCCGCCCTGGAACGTGCGGGCGATCTGGCCGCGATGCTGTCCAATCTGGTCGAGGGCGATGTGCTGTTCATCGACGAGATCCACCGGATCGCCCGGCCCGCCGAGGAGATGCTCTATCTCGCGATGGAGGACTTCCGGGTGGACGTCGTGGTGGGCAAGGGCCCCGGCGCGACGTCGATCCCGCTGGACGTCGCCCCGTTCACGTTGGTGGGCGCCACCACTCGGTCCGGTGCGTTGACGGGGCCGCTGCGCGACCGGTTCGGGTTCACCGCGCACATGGACTTCTACGACCCCGCCGATCTGGAGCGCGTGCTCGCCCGCTCGGCCGGGATCCTCGGCATCGAACTGGGTGCCGAGGCCGGCGCCGAGGTGGCCCGGCGCTCCCGTGGCACACCCCGTATCGCCAACCGGCTGCTGCGCCGGGTGCGCGATTACGCCGAGGTGCGCGCCGACGGTGTCATCACCCGCGATATCGCCAAGGCCGCCCTGGAGGTCTACGACGTCGACGAACTCGGTCTGGACCGGCTGGACCGCGCCGTGTTGTCGGCGTTGACCCGCAGCTTCGGGGGCGGACCGGTCGGGGTGTCCACCCTGGCGGTCGCTGTCGGTGAGGAAGCCGCCACCGTGGAGGAGGTCTGCGAACCGTTCCTGGTGCGGGCCGGCATGATCGCCCGCACCCCGCGCGGCCGCGTCGCGACACCGCAGGCCTGGACACACCTCGGTCTGCAGCCCCCGGTCACCGGTTTGGGGCAGGCCGGGCTGTTTGAATAGAGCCATGCTGACCGCTGGTGTGATCGTCGCGGCCCTTGCCGCGCTGCTGCACGTGTACATCTTCGTGATGGAGTCGTTGACCTGGACGTCAGCCCGGACCCGGGCGACCTTCGGCCTCTCCGCCGAGGAGGCGGTCGCCACCAAGGAGCTCGCCTTCAACCAGGGGTTCTACAACCTGTTCCTGGCCATCGTGTCCGGCGTCGGCATCGCGGCGCTGCTGTCCGGCCATACCGCGGTCGGTGCGGCACTGATCTTCGCCGGCGTCGGATCGATGCTGGCGGCGGCCCTGGTGCTGCTGCTGTCGTCCCCGGACAAGGCCCGCGCCGCCATCACCCAGGGCGTGCTGCCACTGATCGCGGTGATCCTGGTGGCGGTGGCAGTGGCCTGACCCGCGGCGGCGGAGGCGGCTCGGATTGACCGGGCCGGGCAGCGGGTACCTCATGCCCAGGCATGAGGAGGAAACATGACTGAGAGCACTGCCACCACGGAGTCCGTGGTTCCGACCCGCACCGGGCGGTTGGCCATCCCGCGCAGCCGCGGCGCGGCAAGCGGATTATTGGTGATGATCTTGGGGGCGTGGGGTGCACTCGCGCCGTTCATCGGCCCCTACCTGCACTTCGCGTACACCCCGGACCAGGCCTGGACCTGGACCGGGGCCCGCGGCTGGCTGGAGGTGCTACCGGGCGCGGTGGCCGTCCTGGGCGGGCTGTTGCTGCTGATGTCGGGTAACCGCGCGACCGCCATGCTGGGCGGCTGGCTCGCGGTGGCCGCGGGCGCCTGGTTCGTGATCGGCAGATCGTTCACCGCCACCCTGGCGCTCGGCGATATCGGCGCTCCCGCGACCGGGCTGGACTCCCAGCAGGTGTTGCTGTTGGAACTGACGTTCTTCACCGGTCTCGGCACGCTCATCGCCGTGCTCGGCGGCATGGCCGTGGGCCGGCTCTCGGTGCGCAGTGTCCGGGACATGAGCTATGCGCGCCGGCCGTTGACCACGTCGGCGCAGGTGAGCGAACCGGCCGAGGCCAGGGAGACCACGCCGCGCCGCCGCGCGTTCTGGCACCGACACACACCGGTGCCGCACTAGCGTCAGCCGGTGTACACCATCACGTGCTTGATCCGGGTGTAATCCTCGAACCCGTACATCGACAGGTCCTTGCCGTGACCCGATGACTTGTAGCCACCGTGCGGCATCTCGGCCACCAGGGGGATGTGGGTGTTGATCCACACGCAACCGAAGTCCAGCGCGTTGGACATCCGGATGGCGCGCGACACGTCCTTGGTCCACACCGAGGACGCCAGTCCGTACTCGACGCCGTTGGCCCAGCCCAGGGCCTGCTCCTCGGACGTGAACGACTGCACGGTGATGACGGGGCCGAAGATCTCGTTCTGGATCATCCGGTCGTCCTGGCGCAGGCCGCCGACCACGGTCGGCTCGACATAGAAGCCGTTGTCACCCTGTCGTTTTCCGCCGGTTGCGACGGTGGCGTGGCCCGGCACGTCCTCGAAGAAATCGAGCACCCGCTGCATCTGGTTGGTGTTGTTCACCGGAGGTACCCAGGCGTCCTCGTCACCCGCCGGCCGGCCGAAGGTCGTGGTCGCCGCCCTGGCCTGCTCGGCCAGTGCGGCCGTCAGATCGGCGACGATCGATTCCGGTGCCAGCACCCGGGTGGCGGCCGTGCAGTCCTGTCCCGCGTTGAAATATCCCGCGGTGGCGATGCCTTCCGCGGCGGCGGCGATATCGGCGTCCTCGAAGACGATGACCGGCGCCTTGCCGCCCAGCTCGAGGTGGGTGCGCTTCAGGTGGCCGCCCGCGCTGACCGCGACCGCGCGACCGGCCGCCACCGATCCGGTGATCGACACCATCTCGGGTGTGGGATGCGCGACGACGGCCGCGCCGGTGACCCGGTCACCGGTGACGACGTTGAGCACGCCGGCGGGGAAGTGTCGGGCGGCGATCTCGGCCAACATCACCGTGGTCACCGGTGTGGTGTCACTGGGCTTGAGCACGACGGTGTTGCCCGCCGCGATAGCCGGGCAGAACTTCCAGATCGCCATCATCATCGGGTAGTTCCATGGCGCCACCTGGCCGATCACGCCGACCGGTTCCCGGCGGATCCACGACGTGTGGCCGGCCATGTACTCGCCCGCCGATTTACCCTCGAGAACCCGTGCCGCGCCGGCGAAGAACCGGATCTGGTCCAGCATCGGCGGGATCTCCTCGGCCGCCGTGACATGGTTGGGCTTACCGGTGTTGCGGCCCTCGGCCGCCACCAGTTCGTCGGCGTGGCGTTCGACGTCGTCGGCGAAATCCAGCAGCGCCTTCTGCCGCTGCGCCGGGGTGGTGCGTTTCCACTCCTTGAACGCCTGCGCGGCCGCCGTGTACGCCTTGTCGACATCGGCCTCGTTGGAGATCGGGGCGCTACCGTACTGCTCACCGGTGGAGGGATCGATGAGCGGCATGGTGGCCCCGCTGACCGAGTCGACCAGTTCGCCGCCGATGAAATTTCTGACGGTGGTCATCACGACGCCTTGAGGGCGGCGGCCAGGATGTCGAGCCCCTCGTTGAGCAGCTCGTCGGAGATGGCCAGCGGCGGCAGGAAGCGCAGCACGTTTCCGTAGGTGCCACAGGACAAGACGATCACGCCCTGGGCGTGGGCCGCCGCGCACAGCGCCTTGGTCAGGTCGGCGTCGGGTTCGGTGGTGCCCGGCTTGACCAGTTCGACGGCGATCATCGCGCCCCGGCCGCGGACGTCGCCGATGCGGTCGTCGTCGGCCTGCATGCGGCCGAGGCGTTCCTTCATCAGCTTCTCGATCTCGGCGGCGCGGGCCACCATGTTGTCCGACTCGATGGTCGCGATGGTGGCCAGCGCGGCCGCACAGGCCACCGGGTTGCCGCCGTAGGTGCCGCCCAGCCCGGAAACGTGCGGGGCGTCCATGATCTCGGCGCGGCCGGTGACCGCCGACAACGGCAGGCCGTCGGCGATGCCCTTGGCGGTGACGATCAGATCCGGTTCGATGCCCTCGTGTTCGCAGGCGAACATCTTGCCGGTACGGGCGAACCCGGTCTGCACCTCGTCGGCGATGAAGACGACGTCGTTCTTGCGGCACCAGTCCAGCAGCGTGGGCAGGAAGCCCTCGGCCGGGACGATGAAACCGCCCTCGCCCTGGATGGGTTCGATGATGACGGCGGCCAGATTGTCCGCGCCGACCTGTTTGTCGATCACGCTGATCGCCCGCTTGGCGGCCAATTCACCATCGGTCGCCAGTTCCTTGCCGAACTCCGCGTCGCGGAACGGATAGGACAGGGGAGCGCGGTACACCTCGGGGGCGAACGGGCCGAAGCCGTGCTTGTAGGGCATCGACTTGGCGGTCAGCGCCATGGTGAGGTTGGTGCGGCCGTGATACGCGTGGTCGAAGGAGACGACGGCCTGCTTACGGGTGTAGGACCGGGCGATCTTGATGGCATTCTCGACGGCTTCGGAGCCGGAGTTGAACAGCGCCGAACGCTTGTCGCCGGCGACCGGGGTCAGCCGGTTGAGCTGTTCGCAGACCGCGACGTACTCCTCGTAGGGAGTGACCATGAAGCACGTGTGGGTGAACCGTGCGGCCTGGGCGGCGACGGCCTCCACGACCCGGGGTGACGCGTTGCCGATGGTGGTCACCGCGATGCCCGAGCCGAGGTCGATGAGCCGGTTGCCGTCGATGTCCTCGACGATGCCGCCGGCGGCACGCGCGGCGTAGACGGGCATGGTGGTGCCGACACCGCGCGACACGGCGGCGGTCTTGCGCTCGATCAGCGCCGACGACTTGGGGCCGGGGATGGTGGTGGCGAGATGACGGGTCTGCTCGACGGCAGTCACAGTTGACTCCTGATCGGTGTGCACAGCGGGGATGACACGCGATCCGAGCCTAATCGGCTACCCACACACGCGGGTGAAAACAGCAGTTGAACGGCTGTCTACCTTCGAATCGAGTGCTACAGGGAGTATCTTGCCACGAGTTCCGTCGCCATGAGTGCAACCTGGGGACGGATCACCGGCCGCCGGGAACTCGCCGCTGGTTCCGGGGCGGATCGGCGGGCCATCACGGTGATGGCACACTGGTCTGCGACGAGGCACCGCGACCGAGTTCGCACCGCCATGCCCGCGTAACAACCACGAAAGACAGCCGTCCCATGGATCTGGTCGTATTCCTGCCGCTCATCATCATCATGGGCGCGTTCATGTTCTTTGCCTCGCGCCGCCAGAAGAAGGCCATGCAGGCCACCATCGACCTGCACGAATCGCTGCGGATCGGCGACCGGATCCACACCACCTCCGGCCTGCAGGGCACCATCACCGGCATCACCGACGACAACGTCGAGCTGGAGATCGCGCCCGGAGTCATCACCACGTGGATGAAGCTCGCGGTCCGCGACCGCATCGAGGACACCGCCGACGAGGACGACACCGATGACTCCGCCGATGACGATGAGGTGGGCTACGCCGACGAGCAGTCCGGCGCCGTGGAACTCACGGATCGTCCGGCGCCCAAGGCCGACGGCAACTGACCGCAACCGGTTCAGGCTCACCGCGTACCCTCCCGGTAACGCTCGTACCGTGTAGACCCCTTCCAAGGAGACCCAACAACCGTGGCATCGACTTCGGCGCCGGTGCATCCTGCCCGCTACCTGGCGCTCTTTCTGATCCTTCTGGTCGGCGTCTACCTTCTCGTCTTTCTCACCGGTGACAAGCAGGCAAAGCCCAAGCTGGGCATCGACCTGCAGGGTGGCACCCGCGTCACACTGACCGCGCGCACCCCGGATGGCTCCCGGCCGACCCGGGAAGCGCTGATGCAAGCGCAGGAGATCATCAGCTCCCGCGTCAACGGGCTCGGCGTGTCCGGATCCGAGGTCGTCATCGACGGGGACAACCTGGTCATCACCGTGCCGGGCAACGACGGCACCGAGGCCCGCAACCTCGGCCAGACCGCGCGCCTCTACATCCGCCCGGTGATCCACGCGATCCCCGCGCAGGGGCAGGGGCAGCAGCCGCCGCAAGGTGCCCCCGGTGCTCCACCGGGAGTGCCGCCCGGCTTGCCGCCGGGTGGACCGCCGCTGCTGGCACCCGCGGAGCCCGAGGCCCCGATCAAGCCGCCCACACCGCCCGGGGCACAAACCCCGGCCCCGCC
>NZ_LQOL01000019.1 GCF_002101555.1 Mycolicibacterium canariasense | reverse complement strand
ACACACCCAGCCAACCAGACACCCCAATCACAGGCCGACAGCAGCTGACCGTTCTACACCCTCAATCATGAAGAGCCGGTATAGCCCAAGGTTGCCCGGATCAGTCAGCTGTGAATGACCCGTCCACAGACCGTGTCAGCGCGACGTGCGCGCCGACCGGCGCGACTTCGGCTCCGGCACAGCGAAACTGGCGACATAGCCAAGTGCCGCCTCCACGGCCTGTTTGAACGGCTCCGGGGACCCGGTGATATGCGTGAGCATCGTCCCGCCCTGGTGCGCGACGACCAGCGCAGCCGCGAGATGACGGGGATCGGCATCGTCACGCAGTTCATGTCGCTCGACCATCGCGTGTAAGCCGTCGCGGAACAGACCGAGCCAGCGGTCGTACCCATCGGCGAGATCGTCGAGCACAACATCGTCTGCTTCGAGCAGTTCACCGGTCAACGACCCGTACACGCAGCCGTTCCGAAGGTAGCTGAGGCCCGACTGTGCCCAACACAGCTCAGCCCATGACCGAAGCGACGCCAGGGTGTCCAACCGGCCGAGCTGTGGTTGTGTATGGAAGTCGACGACGAACTCGGTCCTGGCGGAAATGATCTGCCGCAACAAATCTTGCTTGTCGGAAAAGTAGTGCGACATCTGGGATCCGCTGACACCGACGGCTGACCGAACATCATCGAGGCTCGTACCGTTGACACCTCTGCGCAGGACCAGCTCCGCAGCTCCTTCGATGATCCGCGCCCGTGTCGCAAGGCCCTTCCTCGTCAGCCGACGCGCTTCGGGCCGCTGCTCGGATCTCCGCGGCCGGGCCCGGGGTGCCGTGCGCCGGACCGGCCGAGGACGACGTTCCTGCGGGTCCTTGGCGAACAGACGAAGGTAGTTGACGATGAACTGGGTCGCGTCGACCAACGGCCATTCCTGGCGATAGGTGAATGCCAGCACTCCGGCGCCCTGGTGGACGGCCACCACGACGAGTGCGAGATGGTCCGGGTCAGCGGACGCGACCAGTAACCCGCGGCTCTTCATGCGGGCGAAACAGTCCTCCAGAAGTGCCACCCAGCGCCAGTAGCCGTCGGCGAAGGTCTTTCGGGTGCCCTCGTCGGTCTTGGCGAGTTGGCCCGCCAAGGCGTGATAGGTGGCTGTGCCGCGATAGCCGATCTTCCGCAGGTAGCGGACGTTGAGATCGGCCCACCGCTCCCAATCCGCGAAAGTGTCGAGGCCACCCAGAGCGGCCTGGCGATGGAAGTCCAGGACGATACCGGTCTGACGTCTCAATACGGCACGAATGAGCTCGTTGCGGTCGCCGAAGTAGTGGTTGAGCTGAGAGCCACTGACCCTCGCCGCCTGGCGCACCCTGTCCAGGCTGAACGCCGTCAGACCACCGTCGAGCAGGACATCCGCTGCACACCGGAGAATCCTGTCTCTGGTCGCGACGCCCTTGGCGGTGAAACCGCGTGTATTCGGAGCATCCGCGGAACTCATCTCACTATGCAAAATACCGCAGCGCACCCTCACCTTGGTGCGAACACTCCAGCATGTCGCGGCGGATGACTGCAACCCAGCGCCCGACCAAGTACGCAACCGCGGCCTGGACGCAGAGTCGCCGCTCGCCCGCTCGCACCGGCGCAGGCACCGAGGTGGGCGCGGCGCGATACCGGCCCAACCTCGTCATCGGGTCGCATCCAATGGGTAATCGTCACCCAATGGGGGCAGATACCACGGAAATTCACAGCGATATGGCCGTAGACATATTGGGTGGCGTAACCCATACTCGGGACAAGCCACCAAACCGTTCCCGACAACGCCCGAAGGAGAGACGTGTCCACCACCGGACCTCCGAATACCAGAGATGCCGGCGACGCTCCACACATCCTCGTCTTCGACGTCAACGAGACCCTGCTCGACATCGATTCACTGCAACCGTACTTCGAGGAGGTCTTCGGTGATGCGGCCACCCTTCGCACCTGGTTCGCCGAACTCGTCCTGTACTCGATGACCCTGACGTTGTCGGGCTACTACCTGGACTTCTTCGCCCTGGGGCGCGCGACGATGAAAATGATCGCGACCACCCGGGGCCTCACCCTGGAGGACGACGATATGCGAGCACTCGAAGAGGGGATGCGCGCAATGCCGGCGCACCCCGATGTCGAACCGGGCCTCCGCCGCTTGCGTGACCACGGCTATCGCCTTGTCACATTGACGAATTCGCCGCTACGCGCCGATATTCCGACACCTCTGGACAATGCCGGATTGGGCACGTACTTCGAGCGTCAATTCACCGTCGATGCGCTCAAGGTGTTCAAGCCCGCTCCCCAGCTGTATCAACGGGTGGCCGCGGACGTCGGCGTTGCTCCCCCGGAATGCATGATGGTGGCCGCACACACCTGGGACGTGATCGGCGCGCGCGGCGCCGGCATGCAAACGGCACTGATCACACGCCCCGGCAACGCTGCACTGGTCGGGGACGGGATACCTCAACCGGACGCCGTCGCCGGCACCATTGTCGAACTCGCCGACCAGCTCGTGGACTGACGTAGCGAATATCCACTCATCGATCATGATTGCGAGAAGTAATATGACACAGGCCATTCCGACCGATCCCGCCAGCGTGGCAGACATCGCCCCGGACGGTCCAGCCGTGGTCCGGGAACGGCCGGGCGGAGACACGATGCGGGCCGTCGTGCTGGACGGTTTCGGCGGGATCGACAAATTGGTTCACACCGAGATCCCAAAACCCTTGCCCAAGCACGGAGAAGTGGTGATCGCCGTGAAAGCATTCGGCATCAACCATGCCGAGATGCACATGCGCCGCGGGGAATGGGCCGAGGCCGCCGAAGTCAGCGGCATCGAGTGCGTCGGGGTGGTCGACTCCTGCCCGGACGGTACGTTCAACGTCGGCGATCGGGTGGCTGCCCTGATGGGCGGGCTCGGGCGAACCATCAACGGCAGTTACGCCGAGTACACCCGGGTCCGTACCGCGAATGTCGCACGCATCGACGTCGACCTCCCGTGGGCACAGCTTGCGGCGCTCCCGGAAACCTATGCCACAGCGTGGACATGCTTGTTCCGCAACCTCGAACTCGACTCGGGTCAACTGCTCGTGATTCGTGGAGCGACGTCGTCCTTCGGTCAAGCCGCGCTGAAGTTGGCGGTCAACGCAGGAGCGCGCGTCATCGCCACCACTCGCAAGGCGGACCAGTTCGTTGTCCTGACCGATCTGGGAGCCGAGCGCGCAGAGCTGGAAGGCCAGGACCTGGCCGCGCGGCTGCCGGAAGCGAAGGCGGTCGACGCCGTGCTCGACTTGGTCGGCAACAGCACCATTCTCGATTCGCTCGACCTGTTGCGCCGTGGTGGGCGCGCCTGCCTCGCCGGCTGGCTGGGAGGCCTGGCGCCCATTCCGGATTTCAACCCGCTGGCCAGGATGGCCAGCGGAGTGCACCTGACCTTCTTCGGCAGTTTCGTCTTCGGAACGCCGGGCTTCCCCGTCTCAGACGTGCCCCTCAGCGATATTGCCGCCCAAGTGAAAGCCGGCGAACTGGATGCGGCTCCGGTTCGGGTGTTCTCCTTCGACGACATCAGGGATGCCCACCGTCTGATGGAATCCGGTGCGGCCAGCGGCAAGATGGTCGTGGTTCTCGATTAGCCGATGAAGAACCCGCTGCCTGCCTGATCGGCGATCTGTCGGCGTTGCCGGGCGATGTGATCGACCGGCAACGCCCTTCACATCACTGCCGGACGGCCTCTCCCACATGCGCGGACAGGAACCGCGAGATGAGCGGCACCACCTCGTCCAAGGCCGATTCGAGGAGAAAGTGCCCGCCGTCGAGCAGGTGCACCTCGGCGCTCGGCAGGTCGGCACTGAACGCGTGAGCTCCCGCCGGCCCAAAAATGGGGTCACCACTGCCCCATACGGCAAGCAGCGGAACCCCGCTCTGGCGAAAGTAGCTGTGGACGTGCGGATAGAGCGGGCGATTCGTCGCATAGTCGGCGAACAACGCCAGCTGGATGGCGTCGTTGCCCGGCCTGGTCAGCAGTGCGAAATCATGCGCCCAGGCGTCCGGATCAACCAGCGTCTCGTCCGGCACGCCGGTCAGGTACTGCCAGCGCGTGGCGTCGAGTGTCAGGAAGCCCCGCAGCGGAGCTTCGGTCTCAGGGCACGGATCTGCGTGATAAGCCCATACCGCCTTCCAGAATTCGTCGACGAAACCGGCGTCGTAGGCGTTGCCGTTCTGAGTGATGATCGCCGTTACCGCCGATGGGTCCGCGAGCGCCAGCCTCCAGCCGATCGGCGCACCGTAGTCCTGGACGTACATCGCGTACCGGTCGACATCCAGGGTTTGCAGCAGTCCGGCGGTCAATCTCGTCAACGCGTCGAAGGTGTAGTCGAAGGACTCGGCGGCCGGCGCGTCCGAGAGTCCGAAGCCGAGATGGTCCGGTGCGATGACGTGATAGTCGTTGGCCAGAGCCGGGATCAGGTGCCGGAACATGGAGGAGCTGGTGGGAAAACCGTGCAACAGGACGACGGCGGGGGCCCGTACATCGCCGGCCTCACGGTAGAACAGGCGATGACCTTCGACGGTCGCGAAACGATGATGAACCGCAGCCACGCTCGAGCCTCCTCAACGCCAGATCCCACATCTATGGGTTACTCCACCCATTATTGTCACCCGGACGTCGTTCGCGCCAGAGCTCGCGCCGAACTGCAATACCGATAATCTGATCCGCCGACGTCTGTCGACAGTCGAGATCCCCCGCCATCCATAGTGGGTGGACAGACCCACTGATCGGAGATCGATGACTGACAGCCGGGTCCTGATTGCGATGATCGTCACCATCGCGCGTTGGCCATTCCGCTGCTCGGGCCGTCCGCAGGGGGGCTCGAGGCCCCTCCTTCGACGTTCACAGTGACCGATCCGTCACGATGCGATCACTAATTGACGCCAGCGCGCTGTGGGATCGCTGAGATGTCGGTGTCTGCTCCTACCGTGGACTCGTCAGAGTTCGAAGAGAAGCAGGGAGTGATGTCGGTCCGTCGAGTGTGCGTCGTCGTGACGCTCGCGCTGGTGGCATGTCTGGGTAATGCGGCGACGGCCGGAGCCGTGGGCCAGCCGTTGAACGGCCGCTATCAAGTGGTCAGCTACGCCTCGCAGAAGAACGGCACCAGCATCGCCGCGCGCCAGGCCGAGCCGGATTTCGGTGCGGTCTACACGTTTTCGACGGCCTGCGGCAACGTATGCGTAGCGACGGTGATCGACGGGCCGGCGCCGTCGAACCCGACCATCCCGCAACCTCAGCGCTACAAGTGGGACGGCACCAAGTGGACCTTCAGCTACGACTGGCAATGGGAGTGTTACACCGGTGAGCAGTACCCGCGGGTGTACAGCCCGGCGACGTCGTGGGTGTCCTACACACCGCAGCCCGACGGATCGCTGCGCGGCAGTTGGTACACCGACATCCTCAGCGACGCGTGCCGGGGCAACGTGCTGATGCCGGTCGCCGCGTTCCCGGTCCCCTAACTGTCGAACAGGCCCTGCGCCAGCGGCGTCGGGGAGCCGAAGCGGTGGGCGGTCACCGCGACCGCCTGTTCGTGCACGAAGGTCAGCAACTCGATCCGACCGGCCTCGACAACCGGCTGGGCGTACAGCGCGGTATCGACCCGGCCCGCACTGTCGCGGGCGAACTCCGCGCGGTCGCCACCGAGCAGCCGCACCCGCGCGGGGGCGTTGTCGCGCAACAGTTCCCGCCAGGAATTCGCATCGTCGACCCGGTAGGTGACGCCCGCGACCCGTAGCGCCTCGGCCGCCGCCGGATGCAGCGGCTCCCGACTGGACACGGTCACCGGGGCACCGGCGCGAATTCCGGCACCCACCACCCGCAGCAGGGCAGCGGTGTCGCCGTCGGTCGCGCGCACGGTCACGGGCACCGGAAGATAGCGGAGCACATTCTGCTCCACCTGCAAGCCGGACACGTCGCGCGCGACGGCGAATTCCTCGGCCCAGGCGAGCTCGTCGGAGGCGAAGGCGCGCTCCAGGAACCCGCGCTCATCGGGCGTCAGACCTGCTGCGGCCGAAAATAATCGGGACGCTGCCGGTGAGAGGGCTGCGCCCCGCGTGGCCGGGGCGGGCCGCCAGTCGGACAGCCCGATCAGGTAGTTGGGCCCGCCGGCCTTGGTACCGGCGCCGACGGCCGATTTCTTCCACCCGCCGAAGGGCTGACGGCGCACGATCGCCCCGACGGTCGAGCGATTGACGTAGGCGTTGCCGGCCTGCACCTGGTCGATCCAGTGTTCGATCTCGTCACGGTCCAGGCTGTGCAGTCCCGCCGTCAGCCCGTAGTCCACCTGATTCTGGATCGCGATCGCCTGATCGAGATCGTCGGCCGCGATGAGACCCAGCACCGGGCCGAAGTATTCGGTGAGGTGGAACTCCGAACCGGGGCGGACGCCGGTCTTCACCCCCGGGGACCAGAGCCGGCCGGTCTCGTCGAGGCGGCGGGGTGCCACCAACCACTGCTCCCCCGGAGCCAGCTGCGTGAGTGCGCGCAGCAGCTTGCCGTCCGCCGGCTCGATGACCGGCCCCATCTGCGCGGTGGGATCCGTCGGGTAGCCGACCTTCAGCGAGGTGACGGCATCGACCAGCTGGTCGCGGAACCGCGCCGAGCGGGCCACCGAGCCCACCAGGATGCCCAACGAGGCCGCCGAACACTTCTGCCCGGCATGCCCGAAGGCCGAAGACACCAGGTCCTTGACCGCGAGATCGAGGTCGGCGTGCGGGGTGATCACGATGGCGTTCTTGCCGCTGGTCTCGGCCAGCAGCGGCAGATCCGGCCGGAAACTGCGGAACAGTTGCGCGGTGTCGAAAGCCCCGGTCAGGATCAACCGGCCGACCCGCTCGTCGGACACCAGCCGGGTGCCGAGGTCACTTTCGTCGACATGGACCAACCGCAGGACCTCTCGCGGGACTCCCGCATCCCACAGCGCCTGCACCATGAGTGATCCGCAGCGCCGCGCCTGAGTGGCCGGTTTGACGATCACCGGACTGCCCGCCGCCAATGCGGCCAACACCGATCCGGCGGGGATCGCCACCGGGAAATTCCACGGCGGCGTCACCACCGTGAGGCCGACCGGCACGGCGACGGCACCGTCCACGGTGTCCAGCTCCTGCGCGAGTGACGCGTAGTAGTTGGCGAAGTCGATGGCTTCGGAGACCTCAGGATCGCCCTGATCGAGGGTCTTTCCGCATTCGACGGCCATCACCTCCAACAGGACCGCGCGGGCTGCTTGCAGCGTCCCGGCGGCGCGGCGCAGCACGGACGCCCGTTCCCTCCCGGACAACCGCGCCCACGTCGCGCCGGCGGCGACGGTATCGGTGATGACGCGGTCCAATGCCTCCGGCGTGTCAATGGTGTACCGGGACAACAGCTCCCGGCCGGCCGACGAGGCGGCCATCCGCTCGCTGATCGCCCGCCCCCACGCCCGGTTGCCGGGCAACGCCGGATCGGTGTCGGCGACGTTGGCGAAGCTGCCCACCGGGCAGACGGCCACGTGCGGATCCTCGGTGCGCCGGTCCTGACGCCGGTTCGGCAGCGGGACCGCGGTGTCGAGCTGGGCCAGGGAGGCGACGAACCGCTGCTTCTCACGTTCGAAAAGACTTGTGTCGTCATGCAGCTCGAAGACCGCGGACATGAAGTTGTCCTGGCTGGCACCCTCCTCCAGCCGGCGCACCAGGTAGGCGATGGCGACGTCGAAGTCCTTGGGGTGCACCACCGGTACGTAGAGCAGCAGGCCGCCGACGGTGCGCCGGACCGCTTCGGCCTGGGCCTCGGCCATGCCGAGGAGCATCTCGAACTCGATCCGATCCCGGACGCCGCGTTGCCCGGCCAGCACCCAGGCATAGGCGATGTCGAACAGGTTGTGCCCGGCGACGCCGATGCGGACGTTGGCGGTGCGCTCGGGTTGCAGCGCGTAGTCGAGCACCCGCTTGTAGTTGGTGTCGGTGTCCTGTTTGGTCGGCCACGTCGCGGCGGGCCAGCCGTGCAGCGCCGCCTCCACGTGCTCCATCGGCAGGTTGGCCCCCTTCACCAACCGAACTTTGATTCCCGCGCCGCCACGCTCGCGCCGGGCCCGCGCCCAATCCTGCAGGCGCATCATCGCGCTCAACGCGTCCGGCAGGTACGCCTGCAGCACGATGCCGGCTTCCAGGTGCAGCAGTTCGGGCCGGTCGAGCAGCCGGGTGAACACCGCGATGGTCAGCTCGAGGTCGCGGTACTCCTCCATGTCGAGGTTGATGAACTTCGCCGTCGGCGAGGTGGCCGCCAGGGTGAACAACGGCAGCAGGCTTGCTTCGATGTGGTCGACGGCTTCGTCGAACGCCCACGGCGAGTGCGGCGGAACGGTGGCCGACACCTTGATCGACACGTAGTCGACATCGGACCTGCCGAGCAGCCGTTCGGTGCCGTTGAGCCGTCGCGCCGCTTCGGCCTGACCCAACACGGCCTCGCCGAGCAGGTTGATGTTCAGGGCGACGCCACGGCGGCGGATCCGCGCGATCGAGCGCCCGAGCCGGGCGTCGGTCGCGTCGACCAACAAATGACCGACCATCGTGCGCAGCGCTTTTCGGGCGACCGGGATGACCAGGCCGGGGGCGATCACCGAGACCAGCGCACCGAGTTTGACCAGCAGCCGTAGATGCGCCGGCAAGAAGCCCGGTGCGGTGCGGGCAAGCTCGCGGAGGTTCGCCGCGGCGACCCGACGGTCTTCGGGCCGGACCACCCGGTCGACGAACCCGACGGTGAAGTCCAGGCCGTGCGGGTCGCGCAGCAGCTTCGCCAACTGCCGGCCCGCCGGTGCCACCGGTTGGCCGGCGGCGTCGTCGAGCCAGCTGCGAACCTGGCCCAGCACCTCGGTCAGCAGGTCTTCCTTACTGGTCACGTCGGTCATCTGCCCATCATCGGCCGCCAAGACACTTAAAATAAAGCAATGATTTCTGACACGAAAGTTTAAGCAGAAATGAAACATCAACGCGCCGATCTGCTCGATGTCCGCAGGCTGCGATTGCTGCATGAATTGAGCCGGCGCGGCACCTTGTCCGATGTCGCCGAGGCGCTGCACCAAAGCCCGTCCGCCGTCTCCCAGTCACTCAACCAGCTGGAACGCGAGGTCGGCGTCCCGCTGCTGGAAAAGGTCGGCCGCCGTTTGCGGCTGACACCCGCGGCCGAGGTGCTGGTCGAGCACACCGCGGTCATCCTGGCGCGCCTGGAACTGGCGGCCTCCGATGTGGCCGTGCAGAGCGACGAGGCGTCGGGCACCGTCCGGTTGGCCGTCTTCCAATCGGCAGCCTCGGCCTTCATGCCACAGATGCTCACCGAATTGGCGACCCGCCATCCGCGGCTGCGGGTGACGATGTCGCAGCGTGAACCCGAGCAGGCGCTCTACGAGACGTGGATGCGCGAGTTCGATCTGGTGATCGCAGAGGAGTACCCCGGGCATGCCGCCCGGGCGTATCCCGACCTGCACCGCGCGCCGCTGACCACCGACCTGCTGCGGCTGGCCGTCCCGCCCGCCGGGGACCCGTGGGACGGCGTTTCCTCGGTCGCCGATGCCGCCGAGCTGCCGTGGACGATGGAGCCCGAAGGTACCGCGTCGCGCCACTGGGCCGAACAGCTATGTCGGAGAGCCGGTTTCGAGCCCGATGTGCGCTTCGAGACCGACGACCTGGAAGCCCAGATCGCGCTGATCGAGAACGGCAACGCGGTCGCGATCCTGCCCGACCTGATGCGGGTCCGCCGCCGACCGAACGTGCGCGTGGTCGACGTCGACGCGCGTCGGCGTGCGGTGTTCACCGCGACCCGGACCGCCATCAGCGCCACCCCGGCCATCGTGGCCTGCCGGCAGGCACTCGCCTCGGTGGTGCCCGAGCATCTCGACGTGGACTGAGTGAGGCCAGCGCTAGCTCAATCGCTGCACCGCAGCGGTGATCCGTTCGTCCGTGGCCGTCAACGCGATCCGCACATGCTGGGCACCCGCCGGCCCGTAGAACTCGCCGGGTGCCACCAGGATGCCGCGCTCGGCCAGCCACGCCACGGTGTCGCGGCACGGTTCCCCGCGCGTGGCCCACAGGTACAGGCCCGCCTCGGAATGGTCGATCGTGAATCCGGCGTTGCGGATCGCGGCCGCCAGCACGTCGCGGCGGCGGGCGTAGCGGTCACGCTGCTCGACCTCGTGCGCGTCATCGTCGAGGGCGGCGACCATCGCCGCCTGCACCGGTGTCGGGACGATCATCCCGGCGTGCTTGCGCACCTCGAGCAATTCGCGCACCAGCGCTTGATCTCCGGCGACAAACCCGGCCCGGTAGCCGGCCAACGATGACGTCTTGGACAGCGAATGCACCGCCAACAGGCCGGTGTGGTCACCATCGGACACCGACGGGTGCAGCACACTGAGCGGCTGCGCGTCCCAGGCCAGGCCCAGGTAGCACTCGTCGGACGCCACGATGGCTCCGCGCTCACGCGCCCAGCCGACCACCTTGCGGAGATGGTCGACGCCCAGCACCCGCCCGGTCGGGTTGCTCGGCGAGTTCAGGTACACCAGCGCCGGATTCTGCGGGCCCAGCTGAGTCAGCGAATCGGCCGCCACCACCTGGGCGCCGGCCAGCCGCGCACCGACGTCGTAGGTGGGATACGCCAACTCGGGGATGACCACCGTGTCGGCGGCACCGAGCCCGAGCAACGTCGGTAACCAGGCGATCAGCTCTTTGGTGCCGATCACCGGCAGCACCGCGGATTCGGCCAGCCCGGTCACGCCGTAGCGGCGCTCCAGGGCGGCGACGGCGGACAGCCGCAGCGTGGCGGTACCCGCCGTGGCCGGGTAGCCCGGCGAAGCGCTGGCTGCGGCCAGTGCGTCGCGAATCAGCGGCGCCACCTCGTCGACGGGCGTGCCGACCGACAGGTCGACGATGCCGTCAGGATGTGCGCGGGCAGTAGCCGCCGCGTCGGCCAGTGTGTCCCACGGGAAAACCGGCAGCGCAGCGGACTTGACCGAACGGACCGTGCTCACTCGCCCTTGGGCTCGAGATCCTTGATGGCCTGCGGATCGTTGTCGGTCTGACCGACCTTCGACGCTCCGCCCGGGGACCCCAGCTCGGCGAAGAAGTCCGCATTGCTCTGCGTGTAGCCGCCCCACTGGTCGGGCACGTCGTCCTCGTAGTAGATGGCCTCGACCGGGCATACCGGCTCGCAGGCGCCGCAGTCCACGCACTCGTCGGGGTGGATGTACAGCATGCGTGCACCCTCGTAGATGCAGTCGACAGGGCACTCCTCGATGCATGCCTTGTCTTTGACGTCAACGCAGGGTTCGGCAATGACGTACGTCACTGATGTCTCTCCTGTCCAGTGGGCTGCTGGTCGGGTATGTCCGGTTCGGACTCATTGAGTCTGCGGCAAGTATGCGATGCCGATACCTGCACGCGCGTCTCAGTGTGTCCTAACTTTCCGCGCGGCCCGTCCGGGCGCACGCGTGGTTACTGATACTAGACGTTGCAGATACACCTCGACTAGACACCACACGCCGCGTTTGTCACGTCTTTGCACCTAGTTGCATAGGACCGCCGGTACCGCCTACGCTGCGGTCATGGCACTGCAGCACGCGATCCTGGTGGCGTTGTGCGAGCAGGCTGGATCCGGGTACGAATTGGCCCGCCGTTTCGATCGCTCCATCGGGTATTTCTGGGCGGCCACCCATCAGCAGATCTATCGGACGCTGCGCACCATGGAGAGTGACGGCTGGGTGTCGGTCCACGTCGTCGAGCAACGCGGCCGCCCGGACAAGAAGGTGTATTCGGTGTCCGCAGCCGGCCGGGCCGAGTTGGCACGCTGGATCGCCGCGCCCCTGGCCGGCGGGGGCAGCACGGTTGCTGACCACCGCACCCGAGATCTGGCCGTCAAGATCCGCGCCGCCGCCTACGGGGATGCCGCTGCCATCCGCGCTCAGGCCGAAGCGCTGCGCGCCGAGCGTGCCGCGCTGCTGGACACCTACCGCGGCTATCAGAAACGGGAGTTCGCCGACCCCGCCGGACTGACCGGGACCGCCTTGCACCAGTACCTGGTGCTGCGCGGCGGGATGCGCGCCGAGGAAGGCGCGATCGAATGGCTTTCCGAAGTTCTAGAGGCCCTGTAGGCGTTGGAGGCGTTGTGAACTATCCGAACCTGTTGTCGCCGTTGGATCTCGGCTTCACCACCTTGCCCAACCGGGTGGTGATGGGTTCCATGCACACCGGTCTGGAGGACCGTGCCCGCGATACCGACCGGCTGGCCGCGTATTTCGCCGAACGTGCACGCGGCGGTGTCGGGCTGATCATCACCGGTGGCTATGCCCCCAACCGGACCGGCTGGTTGTTACCGTTCGCCGCGGAAATGCGCTCGAGCGCCGACGCGCGCCGGCATCGCACCATCACCCGGGCGGTGCACGATGCGGGCGGCAAGATCGCGCTGCAACTGCTGCACGCCGGACGCTATGCCTACCATCCCTTTTCGGTCAGCGCGTCGGCGGTCAAGGCGCCCATCAACCCGTTCCGTCCGCGCGCACTGCGCGATGTCGCCGGCACCATCGCCGATTTCGTGCGTGCGGCCCTGCTGGCCCGCGAGGCCGGTTACGACGGCGTCGAGATCATGGGCAGCGAGGGCTATCTGCTCAACCAGTTCCTCGCGCCCCGCACCAACAAGCGCAGCGACGCCTGGGGCGGCACACCGGAGAAGCGGCGCCGCTTCCCGGTCGAGATCGTGCGTCGCGTCCGCGAGGCCGTGGGCCCCGACTTCATCATCGTCTACCGGATCTCGCTGGCCGACTTCGTCGAGGACGGCCAGACGTGGGACGAGATCATCGCGTTGGCAACCGAAATCGAGGCGGCCGGCGCCACCATCCTCAACACCGGGATCGGCTGGCATGAGGCCAGGGTGCCCACCATCGTCACCTCGGTGCCGAGTGGCGCCTTCGTCGGGACCAGCAGCGCGCTGGCCGAACACGTCACCGTTCCGGTGGTCGCGTCCAACCGGATCAATATGCCCCAGGCCGCCGAGCAGATTCTCGCCGACACCCACGTGCAACTGATCTCGATGGCGCGACCCCTGCTGGCCGACCCGGAGTGGGTACACAAGGCCGCAGCGGACGCCGCCGACCAGATCAACACCTGCATCGCCTGCAATCAGGCCTGCCTGGACCACGCCTTCGCGCACAAGACGGTGTCGTGCCTGCTGAACCCGCGCGCCGGACATGAGACCACCCTGGTGCTCGGCCCCACCCGGCACGCCCGGTCGGTGGCCGTGGTGGGTGCGGGCCCTGCCGGGTTGGCCGCCGCGGTGAGCGCCGCGCAGCGCGGCCACCGGGTGACGCTGTTCGAGGCCGGTTCCGCCATCGGCGGTCAATTCGACTTGGCCAGAAGGGTTCCCGGCAAAGAAGAGTTCAACGAGACTGTGCGGTACTACACCCGGATGCTCGACGTGCACGGCGTCGACGTGCGGTTGGGTGTGCGGGCCACGGTGGACTCGTTGATCGGCTTCGACGATGTCGTACTCGCCACCGGGGTGGCACCGCGCACGCCCGATATCCCCGGGATCGATCACCCGATGGTGTTGTCCTACGCCGAGGCCCTGTCCGGCGCGCCGATCGGCAAGTCCGTCGCGGTGATCGGCGCCGGCGGGATCGGGTTCGACGTCAGCGAATTCCTGGTGACCGATCAGTCTCCGACGCTGAATGTCAAGGAGTGGAAGGCCGAGTGGGGCGCGCTGGACCCGCAGGACGCGCCGTCCGTGCGCGGCGCGCTGACGACGCCGATTCCGCTACCGCCCGCGCGCGAGGTGTACCTGCTGCAGCGCACCAAGGGCCCCCAGGGCACCCGGCTGGGCAAGACGTCCGGATGGGTACACCGTGCGACGTTGAAAGCGAAAGGGGTGCAACAGCTTTCCGGGGTCAACTACGAGCGCATCGACGACGCCGGGCTGCACATCAGCTTCGGGCGCGAGCGCACCGGAGCGCGAGTGCTGGCGGTGGACAACGTCGTCGTCTGCGCAGGCCAGGATTCTGTCCGCGATCTCGAGGACGGGCTACGCGCCCGTGGCGTGCAGCCGCACGTGATCGGTGGCGCCGCCTTCGCCGCCGAACTCGACGCCAAACGCGCGATCCGCCAAGGCACCGAACTCGCCGCCCGGTTGTAGCCGTTTCCTGCGGCGAGCGCCCGTGTCTGCACGCCGACACGCCGCAGATGCTGGCATTTGGCGGACGCTCACCGGAGGGGTGAGCAGACTGCCGGCGAGTCTGCTCACCCCTTCGGGTCTCAGGCCTGCTTGAGCGCCTCGATCTCCAGGGTGATGGTGACCTTGTCGCCGACGACGGCGCCGCCGGTCTCCAGGGGCGCATCGAAAGCGATGCCGAAGTCCTTGCGGTTCAACACGACCGACGCCTCGAAGCCGGCCACTGCGCCGTGCCCCATGCCCGGGTTGACACCGTTGAACTCGAGCGTCAGCGACACCGGCTTGGTGACACCCTTGAGGGTGAAGTCGCCGTCGACCACGTAGTGGTCACCGTCGGCCCGCACCGCGGTGGAGACGAAGCTCGCGGTGGGGAAGTTCTCGGTGTCGAAGAAATCGGCGGCCTTGAGGTGGGCGTCGCGCTGTTCGTTGCGGGTGTTGACCGAGTTCACGTCGATGGTCGCGGTGACCGACGGGGTGCCGTCCTCGGCGACGACGATGGCGCCGGTGAACGAGTCGAACGTTCCGCGCACCTTGCTCACCATGAGGTGGCGTACCGAGAAGTTGACCGAGGAATGCACCGGGTCCAGCGCCCAGGTGCCAGCGGTCAGGTCGGTGGCTACTGCTGCGGTCATGAAAGCTCCTTGTTCGATGGGACCGGCCCTCCCGGACCCTCATCGAAACTAACTGGACCGCGGTCCGGATTATTCAGCGACGGCCGAGAATGTGACCCGTATCACTTGGGGCTAGCTCCCGCCCCACACCGCCCGGCCGCCGGAATCCCCGACCCGGACCACCACGAAGATCGCCGCCAACCCGACGACCACGGTCAACAACGCCACGACGGCCGCCGCCGCGCGACCGTGGCCGGAGCGCCAATGCAGCAGTGCCAACAACACCGCGACCACGAGCAGTGCTACGCAGACGTAGGGCATCCAGCTCCCCCGCTCGGCATGCTCCTGGAGCACAGCAGGCGGTTGGGGGAAGTCGGCGTACATCGCCTCCCCCGCCTCCACGGTCAGCGGGGCGAGGGCTGCGGTCACGGCGGCCAGCACCAGCACCAGCCACACCAACCGGTCCCGCGCGGCCGGCCACAGGGCGCACAGGATCTCCAGCAGTGCCACCAACGGAACCAGCACGACGATCGCGTGCACCAGCAGCGGGTGGGCGGGCAGCCCGGCGATCGTGTCCATGGGCCGAGGATCCCACGCGAACCTGCGCAAAATGCCACGAATTACGGCGTGTCACTGTGCAGACACGGCCGCTCGCCGAAGAAGCGCTAGGCAGCCAGCGGGGTGTAGGTGGTGGTGCGCTGGCGCGCCGGCCGCCCGATGCCCTCGGCGATGGCGACCAGCTCTTCGACGGTCTTGGCCGAGCCGTTCTCCGAGCCGGCCATCCGCGAGATGGTCTCCTCCATCAGCGTGCCACCGAGATCATTGGCGCCGCCGTTGAGCATCACCTGGGTGCGCTCGGTGCCCAACTTCACCCACGACGTCTGGATATGAGAGATTCTGCCGTGCAACATGATCCGGGCCAACGCATGCACCGCCCGATTGTCGCGGTGCGTGGGCCCGGGCCGCGCCCCGCCCGCCAGGTACAGCGGCGAGGACTGATGAACGAACGGCAGCGGGACGAACTCGGTGAATCCGCCGGTGCGATCCTGGATCCCACGCAGCACGTTGAGGTGGCCCACCCAGTGCTTCGGGGTGTCGACGTGGCCGTACATCATCGTCGACGACGACGGCAGCCCCACCTCATGCGCGGTGGTGATCACGTCGATCCACTCCGAGGTCGGCAGTTTGCCCTTGGTGAGCACCCAGCGCACCTCGTCGTCGAGGATCTCGGCGGCCGTGCCGGGGATGGAGCCCAGCCCCGCCTCCCGCAACGCGGTCAACCATTCGCGCACCGACAGGCCACTGCGGGTCACCCCGTTGGCGATCTCCATGGGCGAGAAGGCATGCACGTGCATCGAGGGCACCCGCTCCTTGACCGCCCGCACCAGATCGGCGTACCCGGTGACCGGCAATTCCGGATCGATACCGCCCTGCATGCACACCTCGGTGGCGCCGGCGACATGCGCTTCCCAGGCGCGGTCGGCGACCTCGGCGCTGGACAACGAGTAGGCGTCGGCGTCGCCCTTGCGCTGGGCGAACGCGCAGAATCGGCAACCGGTGTAGCAGATGTTGGTGAAGTTGATGTTGCGGTTCACCACGAACGTGACGTCGTCGCCGACGACGTCACGGCGCAGCGCGTCGGCAAGGGCGGCAACCGCATCCAGGGCCGGCCCGTCGGCGGTCGCCAAGGCCAGATACTCGTCGTCGCTGCAACCACCGGGATCGCGCTCGGCCGAGCGCAGGGCCGCCAGCACATCGGTGTCGATGCGTTCGGGCGCCCGGGCCGCCAACTCGGACACCTTCTCCCGGATGGACTCCCAGTCGCCGAACGCGCTGCCCAGGTCGCTGCGCGTCTCGGTCAGCCGACCTTCGCTGTCGATCGCCGAATGCAGGTCGGTACGCCCCAACGATTCCGCCGCCTCGTCGGGTTCCTGCCATGGCCGGCCCACCGGATTCACATCCCGTGCCCACCCGGTGTCCGGATCGGCCAGCGCGTCGAGGTGCCCCCGCACCCGCGGATCGATCCATGCGTCCCCGGCCTGCACGTACCGCGGCTGGGCGGTAAGCCGTTGCACCAGTTCATAACCGGCTTCTGCCGTCACGTCAGCGAGATCGTCGAGCGCGGGCCAGGGCCGCTCGGGGTTGACGTGGTCGGGCGTCAGCGGTGACACCCCGCCCCAGTCGTCGACCCCGGCAGCGATCAGGGCCAGGCATTCGTCCCGGGAGACCAGGTTCGGCGGGGCCTGGATCCGCATCTTCGGCCCGAGCACCAGCCGGGTCACCGCGATGGTGGCCAGGAAGTCGTCGATGCCGGCGTCGGGCGTCGACGCCATCGCGGTGTGGTCCTTGGCCCGGAAGTTCTGCACGATGACTTCCTGAACGTGCCCGAACTCCTTGTGCGAGCGCCGGATCGCGTGCATGGTCTCGGCTCGCTCGGTCAGGGTCTCGCCGATACCCACCAGCAGACCGGTGGTGAACGGGATGGACAACCGGCCGGCATCGTCGAGGGTGCGCAGCCGCACCGCCGGATCCTTGTCCGGGCTGCCGTAGTGGGCCAGTCCCTTGGTCTCGAACAACCGTCGCGACGTGGTCTCCAGCATCATCCCCATCGACGGGGCCACCGGCTTGAGCCGCGACAGCTCCGACCAGCTCATCACCCCGGGGTTCAGGTGTGGCAGCAGGCCGGTCTCCTCGAGCACCCGGATCGCCATCGCGCGCACGTAATCCAGCGTGGAGTCATAGCCGCGTTCGTCGAGCCACTGCTTGGCCTCGTCCCAACGGGCCTCAGGACGGTCACCGAGGGTGAAAAGCGCTTCCTTGCAACCCAATTCGGCACCGCGCCGAGCCACCTCGAGGATCTCGTCGGGCTCCATGAACATGCCCTTGCCCGCGGCCCGCAAGCGGCCGGGCACGGTGACGAACGTGCAGTAGTGGCAGGTGTCCCGGCACAGGTGGGTGATCGGGATGAACACCTTGCGCGAGTAGGTGACCGGCAGACCGCCGCCGGGACCACGCCGGTCGGCCGATTCCAGGCCGGCATCGCGGACGCGCGCGGCACTGGCGCACAGATCGTCGAGGTCGGCACCGCGGGCCGTCATCGCGATGGCGGCTTCCTCGACGTTGAGGGCCACCCCGTCGCGGGCGCGGCGTAGGACGCGGCGTAGCGCGGACGCATTGGGCTTGGGCGGGATCACCGGGCTGGGCAGATCGGAGCCGTGCTGCGGGTTCAGAGCCACTCCCCTGTAACCCGTGCGTTGTCGCGAATCATCCGCGCGTCCCACTATGTGAAACCACTGCCCCTGGCATAGGGGCCACGATAGTCCGCGCCATCGACCGAGACGCGCCGACCCGATGCAGCCGCTCCGGAGTTGACCCTGGCGTAAGTTCAGCAGCGTCGACGATCGCAAGAACCAGGAGCCGCGATGCGTGTGTCTGTCCGTTCGTATCTGATGGCGGGCGTGGCCGCACTCGCCGCCGGCACCGTGGCGATTCCACCGTCGATCACGCCGCCCGCGCAGCCCCAGGCGCCGGTGCACACCCAGGTCCGGCTGGCCGCCGAGACGAGGACGGCCTGGGCGCCCAGGCCGGTGATCGCGCTGATCCCCAAGGCCGCCGGCGCCGCCGCCCCGGCCACTCCCGTTCACACGGCCACCGCCGGCACGACCACCGCCGCACCGAGCGCCGCACCCGCGGCGGCCACCGTGGCACCGAAATCCGCGGCGCTGGCGTTCCCCGGGCTGAGCAACGCCATCATCGACGGCTACAACTGGGCCATCGGCTGGGTCGACTACGGGGTCGACCTCGCCCAGTACGCGGTGGGCTGGATCCCGGTCGCCAACATCTTCGCGCCCCAGATCGGCATCGTGTACTACAACCTGATCGAGCCGATCCTCACCAGCGCGGTGTACAACACCGCGTACGTCATCGGTGGGCAGGTCGACCTGATCCAGGGCATCAGCAACGTGATCAACGACAGCGTCACCGCGGGACGCGGATTCATCCAGGCCGAGATCAACTGGGCGCTGAGCTGGCTGCCCCCACTGCCGCCCGTGCCGCTCGCCACGACGGCAACCACCACGATGGCCAAGACGACGGCCGTCTCGCTCGCCGCGACCGCCGAACCGACCGACGGCAAGCCACCGGTGACGGCCGAGCAGCAGACGGATCACGGCAGCGAGCACGAGACGCAGCCCGTCGAGACCGAGCCTGTCGCAACCAGGCCGGCCGAGACCGAACCCACCGGGACGCCGACCACCGACAGCACGCCGGTGAAGGAGCCCGGCGATACCGCGACCAGCCCCGAGAGCCCGCCCACCCCGGAAAGCCCGAAGACCCCGGAGTCCGCCGCGCCCGACCAACCCGCCGACACCGCCGCACCGGCAACCAAGCCGGCTACCACCAAGCCCGACACCGATAAGCCCGACACCACCAAGCCGGACACCCAGAAGGCCGATACCGACAAGGCCGGCACCAAAGCCGGGACTGAAAAGACCGACAAGGCCGACACCGAGAAACCGGCCCCGAAGAAGGCCGAGCCGAAAAAGAAGAAGCGCGACCGCCCGTCGGCCGGCGAGTCCGCCCCGAAAGCCGACACTCACGCCGGTTCGGACGCGAACTAGCGGCGGGCCCGCGCGTACCGTCGCAACACCATCAGTGGCGGCAGCACGCCAACCACCACGAGCAGCAACAGCAGCAACGCACCGGATGCGGTCAAGCCGAAGACGATGTCACTGCCCGGCCCGCCGAGCGTCAACGCCCCGATGGTCGCCAGCCAGCACCACAGCGGCAACGCGCCCACCCGAGGTGAGAGCGTCCACTGCAGCGCAGCCCACACCAAGGCCGCATTCACCAGGCCACTGACCAACACGCTCACCGGGAACGGCGCACCGCTGACGCGCCAGGGCAACAGAAATGCCGCGAGCACGGCGGACAGCACACCGTCGAGCGACAGCAGCGAAAGCATGACGGGCGGCACCCAGGCCGGGCCGTCGGTGTCCTCGGTTGTCAGGTCGGGATGCTGTCGAGCAACGCCACCAGCGAACCGACCACCCACTGGAAGTTGTCGAGGCGGTCCTGCTGATGCTGCAGATTGGGATCCAAATCCGGGTCCATGCCGGGAGCTTACCGCGTGTGCAAACTCGTTAGCCCAGTTTCACTCCGGCGAGCAGATCGGTCTCCACCCCGCTCTCGTCGCGCTCGCCTGCCGACCCCGAGGCCAGCACGTAGTGCTCGATCCCCCACAGCGGCAACGCGACGAGGTTCGACAGCGCCAGCGACCGGCCGTCGGGAGCCACGCTGACCTGGGTGGCATGGGCACGCAACGCGGCCGCCTTGGCCGGTAACTGCGCCGTGGCGTCGATGACGGCGTCCACCTTCTCGTCCGGGTAACCGAAGGTGAGGTCCTCGGGTTTGATCTTGATCCAGTCGGCGGGCGGGTCCCCGATCGCGGCCAGCCCGGCGGCGATGGCCGACTGGGCCAGCACGGTCCAGTAGAACTTCGGCACCTGCCACGGCTCGCCGGGATGACCGTCGCCGGCCGCTGCCGCAACGGCGGCGGTGGTGACCTCGTGCGCACGGATGTGGTCCGGGTGCCCGTACCCACCGTTGGGGTCGTAGGTCACCACGACGTGCGGACGCATTTCCCGGATGATCGCCACCAGCGCGGCGACGGGTCCCTCGATATCGGCGTCGACGAACCGCTGCCGATGCCGCGCCGGCGTGCCCGCCATCCCGGAATCGCGCCAGCGCCCCGCGCCACCGAGGAAGATCGGCTCCCCGGCACCGAGGGCTGCCAGCGCGGTGCTCAGCTCGGAGATCCGGTAGCCACCCAGTTGATCGGCGGCGTCGACGGCCAGCTGGGACCAGCGATCCCCGATCACCTCGCCTTCCTCGCCCATCGTGCAGGTGACCACGCGCACCGTGGCCCCCTGCGCGGCGTAGTGCGCGATGGTCGCGCCGGTGGTCAGGGACTCGTCATCAGGGTGGGCGTGCACGAAGAGCAGCCGAGGTGTTTGCACTCCCCTAGATTTACCCTGTGGCGCCGACCGACGCGAAGGACACCGGTGAGCGCCGCCTTCTGGAGTTCGGTTGCGGCGTCCTGGCGGTCGGCCTGCTCGCCGGCGTCGCGGGTGCCGCCACCACCCTGCTGCTGCACTACATCGAACATCTCACCTACCACTATCACCTGGGCACCCTGCTCACCGGTGTCGGCGCCGCCGGCAGCATCCGACGGGCCACCGGACCGATGATCGGCGGTGCGCTGGCCGGCCTGGGCTGGTGGCTGCTGCGCCGGCGCCGGCCGGTCCCCTCGCTGACGGCGACGATCAGTGCGCACCGCCCGCTGGACCGGATACCGATGGCCGTCGACGCCGTGCTGCAGGTGCTCGTCGTCGGGTCCGGAGCCTCGCTCGGCCGCGAAGGCGCGCCTCGTCAACTGGCCGCGGTGTTCGGCGACACCGCCACCCGCCGCTGGACCCTGACCGAGTGGGACCGCGAGATCCTGCTGGCCTCGGCGGCCGGCGCCGGATTGGGCGCGGTGTATAGCGTGCCGATCGGCGGGGCACTGTTCACCGTCACG
Source organism: Mycolicibacterium canariasense (assembly GCF_002101555.1). Lineage (GTDB taxonomy): Bacteria > Actinomycetota > Actinomycetes > Mycobacteriales > Mycobacteriaceae > Mycobacterium > Mycobacterium canariasense. The sequence continues at coordinate 135,859 of NZ_LQOL01000019.1, read as the reverse complement.
ATCCTGTTGCGCAGCTGGCATCCCCGGGTGATCGGCACCGCGTTGATCACCTCCAGCTTGGCGGTGGCCGTCGCCGCGCCCGTCACCCACCTGGAGCATCCCCTGGTGTGGCCGTCGGCCGGGGTGTCCTACCGTTTCGTGCTGCTGGCGCTCGTGATCGCCCCGCTGGCGGTCGGGATCGGGCTGGCGTTCACCCGGCTGATGGCCGCCGCCCGGCCGCGCGCGCAATCCGCCTCCTGGCTGCTCATCCCCGGTATCGCCGCGGCCGGGCTACTGACCGGGATCTGCTCCATCTGGTACCCGGAGTTGCCGGGCAACGGCCGCAGCATTCTGGCGGTCGCCGTGGACAGCTCGCTGACGTTGCCGGCGGCCGCGGTGATCCTGCTGCTCAAGCCGATCCTGACGGCGTTGTTCCTGCGGGCGGGCGCGGTCGGCGGCCTGATCACCCCGGCGCTGGCCACCGGCGCGGCGGCGGGTTCGGTTGTCGCCCTTGCCCTCAACGAGTTCGCCGGCGCCGGGCTGAATGTCCCAGCGGCGGCGTTGACCTGCGCCGCGGGGGTGCTGGCGATCACCCAGCGGGCACCGTTGTTCGCCGGGGTGTTCGTGTGGGAACTGGCCCGCCCACCGGAGTGGCTGCTGATCGTGTTCGCGATCGCCGCCTTCGCCGCTCATACGCTGTGGAAACGCGTTGCGGCTAAGGCTGTTTGACCCATTTTCCGGCGTCGCCGACGATTCCGACCGGGACCGCACCGGAGAGACTGACCCCGCGGACCCGGGGGCCGGCGGCGACGATGGTGGTGTCCTGCAGGATCGGCAGCACCGTCGCCATGTTCCACAGTCGCGGCTCGACGGCGTCGATCACCTTGCCGATCTCCTCGGTTCCGGCCAGCGCGGCCTCGATGCGCGGCTGGATGCTGCGGTCGCAGACACCGGTCAGGTTGCTGGGCACCGTCACCAATTCGCCTGCCCCGCTGGGCGGAGGGGCCGTCGCGGTCGGGGTGGGGGTAGCCGAGGTGGCCGGCGGTGCCGTCTGCGTGGGCGACGACGACGGGGTGGTCGTGATACTCGGCGACGGCGTCGCCGTGGACACCGAGGTGGCCTGCAGAGCCGGGCAGCCGTAGCGCGACGCGAGCGCGGTGGCCAGATCGCCCCCGGCCTGATGCCAGCCGACGATCGCGTCGACTTTGTTGTTGGCCAAGGCATCTCCGTAGAGCGTGACCGGATCGAGTGCCGACACCGAGGCGGCGATCCCTACGCTGCGCAGTTGGTCGGCCGCGGTGTTGGCCACCGCCACCGAGGTGGGATCGTTGGCCGCGACCCCGATCACGACGGTCAGCGGTTGGCCGTCCTTGGAAATCTGGCCGCGGGAATCGTCGGGCGGTGGCGTGCCCGGCGTCGACGGCGGGGTCGAGGTCACCGGCTCGACCTGATAACCGGCGTCGGCCAGTAGTTGCAGCGCGGCTTCCCGGGTCAGCGCCGGCGGGGCGGTCGGGACGTAGCCGGGATCCGATGGCGAGCGCACCTGGGCCTGCGCGAGTGTCACGGTGTTATCCGATCCGGCGCCCACGGAGGCCAACAGGTCGACATCGAGCAATCCGAACAGCGCCTTGCGAACCTGCGGGTCGGCAAGCGCGGGCTGCTGGGCGCGCAGCGTCAACTGCATCACCCGGGGGGTGACGATGCGCGCGGTGCGCACGTCCGGGATGGCCGACAGTTGCGCGAAGGCCGCCTGACCGCCGTGCACCTGAGCCACCTGGGTATCCCCGTTGCGGATCGAATCGGCAAGGGCGGCAGGCGCTCCCCCGCGCCGGAAGAGGATCTGGTCGGGCGCCGCGGGCTGGCCCCAGTACCGGTCGTTGCGGGCCAGCAGGATCTCGTCGCGCTGCGGATCGATGCTCTCCACCCGGAACTGGCCGCCGGTCACCGGCATGGCACGCACCAGTCCGGCCCCGAAACCACCGGGCACGTCCTTGACGATGTGCGCGGGCAGGATGTCGTTGAACAGTTCCCGCCACGCCGGGTACGGCTGCGAAAAGGTGACGACGGCCGTCTTGCCGCCCTCGACCGACTGCACCCCGGTGATCAGGTCGTACCCCGCCGGATCGACCACCCCGGGCTGGCTGACCATCTGCCGCCACAGATACCAGTAGTCGTCGGCGGCGATCGGTGCATTATCGGTCCAGGACGCCTCGGGCTTGATCTTGTAGGTGACGGTGAACGGCGCCTCGCTGGTCACCTCGGCCGACACCAACAGGCTGGTGTCCAATTCCCACCGCGAACCGGTGGGTGACGCCGGGTCCGGCACCGGCCGAAACGAACTGGGCAGCACCAGCGCGGAGATCGCGGCGTTCACCGGAGACTGATCGGACATCAGATGCGGGTTGAACCCGGCTCCGATCGAGTCGATGGCCATGATGATCTGCATCGACTTGGGCGGGGGCGGAGGCGTCGACTGCGTCGTCTCGGTGCTCTGCGGAGCGGGCGGCGGGCTGACCGTGCACCCGGCCAACACCAACGACGTTCCGATCAGGGCGCCGGCGACAGCGCGGAAACGTCGTGGGTTCGTCGGCACGCCCAACAGGGTATCGGCACGCCCGGCAGCCGCCGCCGACAGCGGGCGCGTAGTCCGGGGCGTCTGTCAGCCCTGCTGCTGCTTCGCGCGGGCCTTCGCGCGGGCGCGCAGGCTGGCCGTCAGCTCGACCTTGCGCACCCGCACCACTTCCGGTGTCACCTCGACGCACTCGTCCTCGGCGCAGAACTCCATGGCCTGTTCCAGACCGAGTTCCATCGGCCGCGCCAGCGTCTCCATCACGTCGGCCGTGGAGGACCGCATGTTCGTGAGCTTCTTCTCGCGGGTGATGTTGATGTCGAGATCCTCTGCGCGCGGGTTGATCCCGACCACCTGGCCCTCGTAGGTGTCCTCACCCGGCTCGACGAAGAAGGTCCCGCGATCGGCCAGCTGGATCATGGCGAACGGCGTGACCTGACCGGACCGGTCGGACACCAGCGAGCCGGTGTGCCGGGCGCGGATCTCGCCCGCCCACGGCCGGTACCCGTCGAACACCGCGTTGGCGATGCCGGTGCCACGGGTGATGGTCAGGAAGTCGGTGCGGAAACCGATGAGTCCGCGGCTGGGCACGATGAAGTCCATCCGGACCCAGCCCGCGGCGTGGTTGGTCATCTGCTCCATGCGGCCCTTGCGGGCGGCCATCAGCTGGGTGATGGCGCCGAGGTGCTCCTCGGGACAGTCGATGGTCAGCGCCTCGAACGGCTCGTGCAACTTGCCGTCGACCTGCCGGGTGACCACCTGCGGCTTACCGACGGTCAGCTCGAAGCCCTCGCGGCGCATCTGCTCCACCAGGATGGCCAACGCCAGCTCACCACGGCCCTGCACCTCCCACGCGTCGGGCCGGCCGATGTCCACGACGCGGATCGACACGTTGCCGACGAGCTCTTGGTCCAGCCGGCTCTTGACCATGCGGGCGGTGAGCTTGTGCCCGGACACCTTGCCGGCCAGCGGTGAGGTGTTGGTGCCGATGGTCACCGAGATGGCCGGCTCGTCGACGGTGATGCGCGGCAGCGCGTGCGCGTGGTCGGGGTCGGCCAGGGTGTCACCGATCATGATCTCCGGGATACCTGCCACCGCGACGATGTCACCGGCCACGGCCTGCTCGGTGGGCGTGCGCTCGACGCCGACGGTGCCCAGCAGTTCGGTGATCTTGGCGTTGGTGACGACAGGGTGCCCGTCGACCTCGCGCATCCAGGCCACCTGCTGGCCCTTCTTGAGCCGGCCCTTGTAGATGCGGATCAGCGCGAGCCTGCCCAGGAACGCCGAGGCGTCGAGGTTGGTCACCAGCGCCTGCAGCGGCGCCTCGGGATCGCCCTGCGGCGGCGGGATGTGCTCCATCAGCACGTCGAACAGCGGGTCGAGGTTCTCGCCGTCGGGGTTTTCGCCGTTGGCGGGCTGGGCGGTGCTGGCGATGCCCGCACGACCGGAGGCGTACAGCGTCGGCAGGTCCAGCGCCTTCTCGGCCGCAGCCTGGGCGTCCTCGTCCAGGTCGGAGGCGACGTCGAGCAGCAGGTCGTGGCTTTCCTCGACGACCTCGGCGATGCGGGCGTCGGGCCGGTCGGTCTTGTTCACCACCAGGATCACCGGCAGGTGCGCGGCCAGCGCCTTGCGCAGCACGAACCGGGTCTGGGGTAGCGGGCCCTCGGACGCGTCGACCAACAGCACCACGCCGTCCACCATCGACAGGCCACGTTCCACCTCGCCACCGAAATCGGCGTGGCCCGGGGTGTCGATGACGTTGATCACCGTGACGGTGCCGTCGGCGTTGTGCCGGTGCACCGCGGTGTTCTTGGCCAGGATGGTGATGCCTTTTTCCTTCTCAAGGTCACCGGAGTCCATGATGCGTTCGGTCGCGTCGTCACCGCGGTGGGTCAACGCACCGGACTGCCGCAGCATGGCGTCGACCAGGGTGGTTTTACCGTGGTCGACGTGCGCGACGATGGCAACGTTGCGAAAGTTCGGGCGAGAATCCACGACGGTGATTGTCGCAGTGTGAGTACCCGATCACGAAAACGACGGAAGAGCCCGTGAAGAAGCTGGTATCGGCGAAGCCGAAGAAGAAGTGCTGCCGGAGCAAGCCGCGCTGCAAGCGCTGTCCACTGGTGCTGCACAAGGTGCGGAAGGCCGCCCACGCCGGGGTGTCTGGAAAGGAGCTGGAGAAAGTCTTCAAACATGCCAGAAAGTCGTGATGACCTGCGTCTACCGGCGGAATCGAGCGTACGGTTGAAGTGTCCGTCACCGACGGTTGGAGGTAGCGATCATGACGGTTTACGAGGCACTCACCGTGGCACTGATCGTGGTGCTGGCACTGGCGACGACGGCGGCGATCTACCTGGGATTGATCAACTGGATGGGCGGGGCGTTCGTGGTCCGGTGTGCGGCATGTCACCATCTGACCTTCTCCTCGGCCAATGCGCCACAGGCATCGTGCCCGCATTGCCGGCACCAGGCGCTCATCCACCCGATCTACTCCGCCCAGCATCCCGGCGGTGAGGTGCGGGTGGTCGGTGACCGGCTGCGGTACTAGGGGTGAGTGCTCGGGTCCTCGGTGCGGCGCCGCGCGTCAACCGGCGGCGAAGCCTTCCTCGAGTTGGCGTGCGGCTGCGGCGCTCACCGCGATGGCCTCGTGCGCGGCGGGACTCAACCGTCGCTCGGCGAGATGCGCGATGAGTATCCGACGTTGGGGCGGGCGCGTGGCGAGGCGGATCGAACGGACGTCGGGCCGCGGATTGAGTACCGCCAACCGGGGGGCGATCGCCACGCCGAGCTGAACCGCGACCATGGCCTGCACTTCGCCGTAATCATGGGCGAACACACTGGTGCGGGGCGTGAATCCGCCTTGCTGACAAAGCTTTTCCAACGTCTGCGCGACGGGATGGTCTTCGGCACGCACCACCCAGGATTCGTCACGGAGTTCGCCGATGCTGATCGCATCACGATCGGCGAGCCGGTGATGTTCGGACACCAGCAGCATGGTCGGATCGTTCATCAGGTGGTGGTAGGTCAGGGTCGGGTCGTTGATCCGGTTCCACTCGTAGTCCCAGAGCAGGGACAATTCGGTCTCCCGTCGGCGTAGCGCATCGACGAGCCGGTCGAAACGGCCACTGAACACCTTCAGTTCAACCCCCGGGTGCCGCGTCTTGAACTCCTTGACCACGAGGGGCAGCAGCGACGAGCCGGCGGTGGGAAAGGTGCCGATGGCCAGGACACCCGCTCGGAGGCCCCGGATCTCGGCCAGTTCGGCGTCCGCGGCATGCAGTTCGACCAGGATGCGCTCGGTGTGCCGGACGACCGACCGGCCGGCATCGGTCAGCGCGACACCCCGGGCGTGGCGTTCGAGAAGGGGTTGCCCCGCTTCCTTTTCGAGCTTGGCGATCTGCTGTGAGACGGCAGACGTCGTGTAACCCAGAGCCTCCGCGGCCGCGGTGATGGATCCGTGGGTGGCAACCTCACGCAACGTGAACATCCGATTGGTATCGAGCACAACACTCCAGCGTGGTTTAAGAGAAACTGAACCCTACTGTACATAGTCGACATTGTCGTTAAGTCACCACGTTCTTAGTGTGATCTGGGTAATGATCAACGAAGGGTGTGATCCGCAACCATCGCAGCTCCGCCGAAAGCGCGGAACGGTGCTCGGTTTGCGCGCAGCGCGACCTTCTCCGGAACTGAGAGACCAACGATGACCTCTGTCGAAGTACTCCCGCTGATCGCCCTGGTGGCGATGTTCGTCATCGCCACATTTTTTCCCATCAACATCGGCATTCTCGGATTCATCGGCGCCTTCGGCGTCGGGTACTTCATGCTCGGCTACGACGACAAGGAGCTCTTGGCCGAGTTCCCCAGTTCGATCGTGCTCACGATCGTCGGCGTCACCTACTTCTTCGGGATGGCCAAACGCAACGGCACGATCGACCTGCTGGTCAACGCCTGCATCCGCGGGGTGCGCGGCCGCGTCACCCTGGTGCCGTGGGTGTTCTTCTTCTGCGCCTCGGTCTTGACAGCACTCGGTACGTTCAGCCCGGCGGCAGTGGCGTTGATCTCTCCGGCAGCGATGTCGTTCGCCGCACGAACCAAGATGAGCCCGCTGGTGATGGGCATCATGACGATCAACGGAGCCCACGCCGGGGCGTTCTCCCCGATCTCGGTGTCCGGCGTGCTGGTGCGCGACATCGTCGAGAAGAGCGGCCTGAGCATCAACCCGTGGACGCTGTTCTTCGCCAGCTACGGCATCAACCTGCTGCTGTCGGTCCTGACCGTCGTCGGATATGCCGCGTTGGCCCGGGTCCGCCACCTGGAGTTCAGCGCCACCGGCACCCCGGAAGGGCCCGATTACGACGACCTCGGGTCCGCAGGCGTGTCCACTGGCCATGACCCGCGCGGCACCGCCATCGTCGGCGGCTCGGGAAGTACCGGCACCGGACTGCTCACCCGACCGGTGCGCACCGGCGTCCTGCTGGACGCGATGCCCACTCCGGTGACCCGCGTACAGAAGCTCACGCTGGCTCTCATCGGCGTGGTGCTGGTGCTGGTGCTGGTGTTCCACCTGCCGATCAGTTTCATCTCCATCGCAGCGGGCGCTGTTCTGGCCTTCACCGACCTGTCCAAGCAGAACGAGGCGATTGCCGGCATCAGCTGGTCCACCGTGCTGCTCGTGGCCGGCATGATCACCTACATTTCGGTACTGCAAGAGATCGGCACCATCGACCACCTCGCCGAGATGTCCATGACCATCGGCGCACCCCTGCTGGTTGCCGCCGTCCTCTGCTACGTCATCGGCGTCACCTCGGCGTTCGCCTCCTCCACCGCACTGCTCACCGCCATCATCCCGATGGCCCTTCCCCTGCTGCACACCGGAGCGCTACCGGTCGTCGGTGTCGTTGCCGCACTGGCGATTTCGGCCACCGTCGTCGACGTCTCACCGTTCTCCACGAACGGCGCCCTGGTACTGGCGAATGCTCAGGGGATTGCCCGACCGAGGTTCTACCGCCAGCTGTTGCTCAACGCCGGCATCGTCGTCGCCCTGGCTCCGGCACTGTGCTGGCTCGTCCTGGTCGCCGCACCCGCGTTGTTCTGAGCACGCATTCGCGGCAGCTGCGTCAGCACGACTGGCTTTAGCGGAACTTAACCACAGTCCGGTAATGCGTGATTGTGCTACACGCCAGGAGCGCTCACAGTGGAATCACACCTCACTTCTCGTGTGGAAAGGCCTGATCTGACATGCTCACTCTCCGTGGCACCTGGATGCGGGGCGGAACCAGCAAGTGCTGGCTGTTCAACGCCGTGGACGTCGACCCCCTACTGAGCGACGCCGGCGGCCTCGAAGCGCTCCTCACCTCTGCATTCGGATCCGGCGATCCCCGCCAACTCGACGGGGTCGGTGGCGGAAGTTCGACGACCTCGAAGGCCGCCATCGTGCGGCGCTCGCAAGTGCCCGGTATCGACGTCGACTACCTCTTCGCTCAGGTGGCGATCGGTGATCGACGGGTCGAATGGGGAAGCAACTGCGGCAATTGCGCCACCGCGATCGGTCTCTACGCCCTGCAGTCCGGCCTCGTCGCCGTCCACGACTCGACGACCGAGATCCGGATGCGCAACGAGAACACCGGCGCCGTCCTCACCGCGGAGATCGCCACCCCCGGAGGGGTGATCCCGAGCGAAGGGACCGCACGTGTACCCGGCACCAACGCGCTCGGGGTGCCGGTGGGTCTGTCCTTCACCGGCCTGGACGCCGATCCGGCAGGCGTGCTGCGCACCGGGCACGCCGTCGACCACGTCCAGGTCGCCGACGGCAGGTACACCGCGACGATGCTGGTGGCCGGCGCCCCGGCGGCCCTGTTCGACGCCGCCGATCTCGGCTTGACCGGCGCCGAGGACAACGACGCCATCGCCGATCGGATGGATCTGTTGGTGGCGCTTCGCCACCAGGCCTCGCTGAAGATGGGATTGAGCAGGGTTGGCGAGCCGATCAGTCACGCCATCCCGAAAGTCGGTGTGGTGGGCTCACCGAGGAACTACCGCACGAGTGCCGGCACCGAGGTGTGGGCGGACGAGTACGACATCTCTGTGCGCATGGTGTCCATGCTCGCCCCGCATCCCGCCATCGGGCTCACGTCCGCCGTCGCCGTCGCCGCAGCGGCGACGATACCCGGTAGTACCGTCTCGCAAAGTATGCGCACGCCGGTGGCCGATTCACTTCGGCTTGGCACCGCCGCCGGGGTGCTACACGTCGACCTCATCAGGGCTGCAGACGGCGCGTTGACAGCAGTGACCCTGCACCGTGCAGCCCGAAAGATCGCCGCGGCAGAGCTTTTCGTCGCCGCACCGGCGCTCGTCGGCGCAGGCGTGTGACACCCCGACGGGGCACTGGCTGTCAGGGCGTCTGCAACAACACCAACACCCGGTGCCCGGCACCCCCAGGCACCGCGGATGTCAGTGACCTTCCCGATGAAGAAGGCCAACGGCATCACCGAAAACAGTTCCACAAAAGTGATTTGGACCAGCTGCGGGATACTGCTGCCGATCCGGTCGAATGCCAGCACGCCCATGGCTCGAGGGAATTACTGTGTGCCCGCTGTACGCGTGGCAAACCTGGACCTACCGGCGGTCGGGGGCGCTCAGCGCGACCGACAGATCGGGCACCCAGGCCCGATCGGCCGGCACCCAGGGTAGGTCGCGGAGTTCGGCGGCCGACACCCAGCGCAGTGCGCGATGGTCGTGCGGCTGAGGGCTGCCGTCGGTGAGTGTCACCCGGTAGGCGCGCAGCGTCATGCCGTTGGGCAGCCTCACGTCCGGCCCGATCCGGGCACCGACGCTCACCCGGATCTCGAGTTCTTCGTACAGTTCCCGGGCCAGGGCTTGGGCGTCGGACTCCCCCGGTGCGACCTTGCCACCGGGCAGCTCCCAGAGCCCGGCCAGCTCGGCGGGGCGCGCCCGCTGCGCCACCAGCAGGACGTCATGCGAAATGAGCGCCCCCGCAACGACAATCTGCTCATGCATCGCCGACGACGGTATACCGTCGATGCCATGGCTGTGTTGACGAACGAACAGGTGGATGCCGCGCTGGCCGATCTTCCCGGGTGGGAACGGGCAGCGGGCGCCCTGCACCGGTCGGTCAAGTTCCCGGCGTTTCTGGACGGGATCGACGCGGTGCGCCGCGTCGCCGAATTCGCCGAGCAGGCCGACCATCATCCCGATATCGATATACGTTGGCGTACAGTAACTTTCGCTTTGGTGACACATTCCGCCGGTGGGATCACCGAGAAGGATCTGGCGATGGCGGCCGATATCGACCGGATTCTCGGCCAGTAGCGGCCATCCACCCCAGCGTGGCCAGGGTGGCCACGGGGTAGATCAGGCCGGCCCAGGCCAGGTACCACGGCCGGCCGATCTCCCAGATGGTCGGTTGCGCGAAGCTCAACAGCCACGGCAAGCCGACGAGCGTCAACGCCAGCCAGCCCCATCCGAACACCCGCGCGCCCAGCCGCTCCCGCAATGGGCCGTGCAGCAGCCAGATCATCAGCGGGATCAGCCACACCCAATGGTGGGTCCACGAGATCGGCGACAGCAGCAAGCCGAACAACTGCACGATCACGATGCCGGCCAGCCGGTCGTCGGCACCGTCGACCGCACGCCACGCCAGTACCGCCAGCGCCGCGGCCACCACCAAGATGGCCACGACCACCGGTCCGTAGCCGGCATCATGCCCGACGATCCGGGAGATCGCGCCGCGCACCGACTGGTTGAACGAGGTGCCGATCGGGCCGACGCGGCCGGCATCGCCGAGCAAATCGGTGAAGTAGTAGCGGCCTTGGTCACCGACCACCAGGATCGACACCCCGACCGTGGCCACGAACACCAGCGCCGAGAATGCGACGGCCGCCCAGCGCCGCACGCCCACGAAGTACAGGCCCGACACGGCCGGCGTCAGCTTCACCCCGGCGGCCAGGCCGACCAGCAGGCCTGACACCCACCACCGCGAGCTGTAGACGGCGTACAGCACCGCGAGCACCAGCAGGACGTTGATCTGCCCGTAGTCGAACGTGCTGCGCAGCGGCTCGATCCAGATACCCACGGCCGTCCACGCCATCGCCGGCCGCGCATCGGTCCGGCCCAACAGCCGAAGGCTCAGCACCACCACGCCGTACAACGCGGCGATGATGCCGATCTGCCACAGGAACGCCACCACGCCGAACGGCAGCAGATGCAGCGGATAGAACACCACCGCGGCGAACGGCGGATACGTGAAGGGCAGCGGAAAGTCCGGGGTCTGGTCGGCGTACACGTAGTCGTAGAGCGTTCCCGGGTGGTTCAGCGCCGCCGCGCCACCCACGTACACGTGCAGGTCGACGAAGTTCGCGCCATTGGGCACCAGATACGTCCAAGCCAGCCGGGCCGCGATGCTGAGCGCGAGCGCGACCGGCGCCAGGCGGGTGAGCGGCGCGCCGGGTGCGCGCGACGAGGTGGTGTCTACCGGCACGACTGTAGCGGCGCGCCGCGCGGTCACCATCGGCGCACACCTCCGTAACGGTTGAATAACCGCCACACGTGTCACTTGAGTAACACCAGTAACGGGATACCTTCGGGTGCAGGCCTGCCGTCAACGAATTGGGGAGAACCATGCCAGCTACCAGAAAAGCCTTTATTTCCAGCGTAATTGCCGGGGCCGGTGCCGCCGCTGCGCTCGCACTGAGCCCGCTGGCCGGCGCCGACCCGGTGCCGCCGGCACCCGTGGCTCCGGCCGCGCCGGCCGCACCCGCCGTGCCGTTCGCCAACCAGCTCGCCATGGCGCCACAGCTCATCCAGGGCCTGGCCTCGGCACTGTCGGGCGGCGGAGCCGCCACCGCCGCACCCGCGGCAGCGACACCCGCCGCGGCTCCGGCACCGACGGCGAGCGCCAACCTGACCCTGCCGCAGCTGCCCGCGGTGACCCCGGCGTCGGCGGCCACACCCGCGGCAGCCGCCGCGCCCGCGCCCACCGGCAATGTGCTGTTGCCCGAGGCCGATGTGAACCTGCCTCAGGTGGCCGGCCTGGATCTGCCCCAGCAGTTGGGCTTCCCGGGTGCCCTGGCCGGGCTGATGCCGGCCGGCTCGCCGCTGGCGGGCCTCCTGCCCAAGGCCGCTTCGGCCGCGACCACCGCACCCGCGGCGCTCGGTGCCCCGGCGGCTGCTGCCGCCCCGGCGGCCGCGTCCGCACTGCCCGGTGCCGCGGGACTGGTGCCGATGCTGCTGCCGACCAACGCACTGTCCGCATTGCCGTGACCCGGCACTGACCGACCGTCATCACCACATATCCAGGGGGATTCATGTCATCGATCCGGACGCTGCTGACCAGTACCGCGGCCACGACGCTGGTGGTGCTGGGCAGCGGAGTCGCCGGCGCTGATCCCGCGGTGCCGTCACCGCTGCCGATCAACAGCCTGCAGGCCCCGGGGCTGCCGGCCATGGAGACGCTGGGCCCGGCGATTCAGCAGGCGGCGGCCGATCCGTCCGGCGCCGCGTCGATGCTCATGGCCGCCGCCGCCGCGTTCGCCGGAAACGCGGCGGCACCCAGTGATTCGAAGAATGTGGCGGCGGCGGTCAACCAGTTCGTCGCCGAGCCGGCGGCCCATGTGCCCGCGGCCGGCGCCGGACCGGAAGCGCATCTGCCGCCCGGCGTGGACCCGGCCTACGCCGTCGGCCCGGTACCGGGCGCGGCCTCGCTCGCCGCTCCCGCACCGGCTCCAGCTCCGGCTCCGGCTCCGGCTGGTGTACCGGCGCCCGATGCCGCACCGGCACCCGCTCCGGTGCCCGACGCGGCAGCGCTGGCCGCGCCGGCCCCGGCACCCGACGCGGTCCCCGCACCCGCTCCGGCCCCAGCCCCCGGCCCGGCTCCCGCTCCGGCTCCGGCTCCGGCGGGTGTGCTGAGCCCGGACGCGGCGACCAAGCAGGACTTCATGTATCCGTCGATCAGCAACGGCTGCCTGTCCGACGGCGGCAATGTGCTGGCGACGGCGATCTCGGTGGCCGGCCCGGCGGCGATCCCGACCCCCGGCCCCGGACCGGGCCAGACCGCGTACGTCTTCACCGCGGTCGGCACCCCCGGCCCGGCAGCAGAGCAGAAGCTGCCGCTGAACGTGACGTGGGTGAACCTGTCCACCGGGAAGTCCGGCACCGCGACCCTCAAGCCGCGCGCGGACATGAATCCCCAAGGCCCGACCACGTTGACGGCGATCGTCGACACCGGTTCGGGCAGCATCATGTCGACGATCTTCGGTCAGGTGACCACGACCGAGAAGCAGTGCCAGTTCATGCCGACCATCGGCTCGACGGTGGTGCCGTAAGCACTACAGACCGCGACGGTGCATTCAGATCACAAATCCGGCCCGATGAGTGATCTGGGTGCACCGTCGTCGCGTGAGCGGCCCGATCAGTACGCCATGAACAGGATCATGTCGCGGTCGTACTCACGGCCGGGATGCGCCTGCGCGAGGTGCTCCTGCGCCTTCTCCACCAGATCGTCCTCGTCGCTGCCGCTGATCGCTTCGCCGCAAGGGCAATTCAGATGCGTCTTCGCCATGTGATCACCATCTCATACCGGGCGACTCAGGACTTCGCAACCTTGGCGGACCAATGGCTCAGGCCTGCTTCGCAGCCTTCCGGACCTATGGCTCAGGCCTGCTTCGCAGCCTTCCGGACCTATGGCTCAGGCCTGCTTCGCAGCCTCCGGACCTATGGCTCAGGCCTGCTTCGCAGCCTCCGGACCTATGGCTCAGGCCTGCTTCGCAGCCTTCGCGGCAGCCTTCATCTTCTTCTTGTACGCCCGAACTTCCTGCAGCGAACCGGCGTCCACCACATCGGCCACCGACATGTGCGTGCCGGCCTTGCCGTAGTCGCCCGCGGCAGCCCGCCAGCCCGCCGGCGTCACGCCGTACTGCTTCCCCAGCAGCGCCAGGAAGATCTTGGCCTTCTGCTCGCCGAAACCGGGCAGCCGCTTGAGCCGGCGCAGCACCTCGGCGCCGTCAGGGTCCCCGGCGGTCCACAAGGCCGTCACATCGCCGTCGTAGTCGTCGACGATGGCCTGCGCCAGCGCCTGCACCCGCTTGGACATCGAGCCCGGAAAGCGGTGGATCGCCGGGGTTTCCGAGCACAACGCGGTGAACTGGTCCGGGTTGTACTCGGCGATCTGGCGGGCGTCGACGCCGCCGATCCGGTCGGCGATCTTCTTCGGCCCGGCGAACGCCGTCTCCATCGGGATCTGCTGGTCCAGCAGCATCCCGACCAGCAGCGCGAACGGGTTGGACTCGAGCAGGGCGTCGGCCGCGGGGTCTTGGACCAGCTGCAGAGTGGGCATCTGGTCAGTTTAAAGCGCGCCGCCAGGCCGGTGGAGTGTGCGAACGTGGACACGACAACCGCGGTCCACACCCTTGGGAGACGAGATGAAACGCGTGGTGGCGCCCCTGCTGGCCGCGCTGGCCACCGCCCTCGCGCTGGCCGCACCGGCCGGCGCGATCCCGGACCAGGGCACGCCGGCGTTCGACGAGTACCTGCAAGGCCTGCAACGCAACGGCTACAACCTGAACCCCGATACCGCCTGGCGCGTGGCGCACCAGGCCTGTATCGGTGGCATCCCCGGCTACATCGGATTGGAACTGGCCGCCCAGGGCGTCATCGGCCCCGGCGCGCAGGAGCGGGTGATGGACGTGGCCAGGAAGTACGCCTGCCCGGTTCAGTAGCCCGACCTGAACGAACCGTCACATGTCCGGCCCCGTTGCACTCGCGCTGGCCGCCGCCGCGGCACTGGCGGCGATCGCCGCCGTGTTCATCGTGCGCACCCGCCGTGTCGTGGCCACCCCCACCGAACGCGCCGTGCACACCGCCCTGCACACCGCATCACTGGCGGCGCGGGCCCTGCGACGCGGGCTGGACACCGAGTCCGCGCAAACCGCCGCACCCTTCCTGCGCGGGTTGACCGGGACCGACGGGGTGGCGCTGTTCGACGGTGACGGCGTGTTGCTGGCCCGGGACGCCACCCACGACGCGATCTGGCAGCCCGATATCGACGACGCCTGCGCCACCACCGCCCGCGAATCGGTGACCGCCGCCCGGCGGGTGCTGACCAACAACGGCACCACCGCCGTGGTGGCCCAGCCGCTGCTCGCCGAAAGCGGTGACGTACTCGGCGCGCTCGTGGTGGTGGCGGCCGGCAATCCGGGGCCGGGCATGCTCGGTGCCATCGGAGAGGTGGCCCGGTACGCGGCCAGTCAGCTGGAGCTGGCCGAGCTCGACGCATCCCGGGCGCGCCTGGACCGGGCCGAGGTGCTGGCGCTACGCGCCCAGATCAGCCCGCACTTCATCTACAACGCACTGAATACCATCGCCTCGTTCGTACGCACCGATCCCGACCGCGCCCGCGAATTGATCCTGGAATTCGCCGATTTCACCCGCTACTCGTTCCGGGCCGCCGGCCAATACACCACCCTGGCCGAGGAGCTGCGCAATATCGACCGGTATCTGACGCTGGAGCGGGCCCGGTTCGGGGCGACGCTGACGGTGCGGCTGCAGGTGGCACCCGAGGTGCTCAATGTCGTCGTGCCGTTCCTGGCGCTCCAGCCGTTGGTGGAGAACGCGGTCCGGCACGGCCTCGCTGGGCAGGGCGGTGGCTCGGTGGAGATCATCGCCCGCGACGCCGGCACCGATTGCGTCATCACCGTCGAGGACGACGGCGCCGGAATGGATCCCGACACGCTGCGGGCGGGGCACGGGGACGCGCTGGCCGAGCAGACGCACCAGTCCGCGCATGTGGGCCTGACGAATGTGGACCATCGGCTGCGTGCGGCGTTCGGCAACGACTACGGTCTGGTGGTCGAGACGGCCCTCGGAGCGGGCACCAAGGTGATCATGCGGGTGCCGAAATTCCGCTCCGGGGTGCGGGCCAGTGGAAGTGGGGTGGCGTGACTGCGAAGCTGACGGTGCTGGCCGTCGACGACGAGGCACCCGCCCTCGACGAGCTTGCCTACCTGCTCGGCCGGCATCCCGGTGTGGCAGAGGTGTTCACCGCCGGGGACGCCACCTCGGCGCTGCGCGAACTCAACCGGCACACCATCGACGCGGTGTTCCTCGACATCAACATGCCGGGTCTGTCCGGGATCGAACTGGCCGGCGTCTTGACCAATTTCGCGCACCGGCCCGCCGTCGTCTTCGTGACCGCCCACGACGACAAGGCGGTGGCTGCGTTCGACGTCGGCGCCACCGACTACCTGCTGAAACCGATCCGCCAGGACCGCCTCGACGAGGCCGTACGCCGGGCCGCGACGGCCCAGACCACGGCGATACCCGGCGAGCAGGATTCCGACGTGATCCCCGCCGAACTCGGCGGCATCACCCAACTGGTCCCCCGCGACAGCATCGGCTGGGTGGAAGCCGAGGGCGACTACGCGCGCCTGCACTCGACCACCGGGGCGCACCTGGTCCGAATCCCGTTGAGCGTCTTGGAAACTCGCTGGGCCGACCACGGCTTCCAACGCATCCATCGGTCATACCTGGTTTCGCTGCGGCTGGTCACCGGGCTGCGCACGCAGGACGGGGCGGTGCTGGTCCGGTTGCGCGCCAACGGCACCTCGCCCGCGGTGGAGCTGCCGGTGAGCCGCCGGCAGGCTCGTGAACTGCGCGACCGGCTGGTCCGCGATCCGATGCGCAACCTGAAGCCCGCCGATGAGTGACCGACCTGACGCTTCGATCCCGCGGCCCGCCGCGGGACCGAACGCGCGGCCCGCCGCGGGACCGAACGCGCGGCCCGCCGCCTCATCGAATGCGCGGCCCGCCGCGGAACGCCAGCGGGTGGTGCTGGCCCACCGGCGCGGCGCCCGGATGGTGCGCACCCGGGTGGAGGTCCAGGAGCAGACCCAGGTGGGTGACGCGCTGGTGCGCGGATTGGTGCGCGCCCAACTCGGTTTGGCGCTGCGGCTGAGCCTGGTCGTGATCGCCGCGGTCGCGCTGGCGGTGCTGCTGGCACCGCACCTGGGCACGCTGACGGTGTTCGGGATGCGACTGAACTGGCTGATCCTGGCGGTACTGGTCTACCCGCTGCTCTACGGTGTCGGCCGGCTGTATGTGCGGCTGGCCGAACAAGCCGAGCGCGACTTCGTCCGCGTCGTCGATAGCGAACCATGACCGGCTCCCCGCTGACGGCGGCCGCGCTGCTGGCCGCGGCGGTGGCCACCGTCGCCATCGGCGCCTACGGAGTTCGCCTGTCGCGCACCACCTCGGACTTCTTGGTCGCCTCGCGCAGCGTCGGCCCCCGCTGGAACGCGGCGGCCATCTCCGGTGAATACCTCTCGGCGGCATCGTTTCTCGGCGTGGCCGGACTGATCGCCAAGTACGGCGCCGACGCGCTGTGGTACCCGGTGGGGTTCACCGCGGGCTACCTGGGCCTGTTGTTGTTCGTGGCCGCGCCGCTGCGGCGCTCCGGCGCGTACACCGTGCCCGATTTCGCGGAGTTCCGGTTGGGTTCGGCGCGGCTGCGCAAGGTCGCCATGCTCGTCGTGGTGGTGATCTGCGTGTTCTACCTGGCACCGCAGTATCAGGGCGCCGGACTCGCGCTGAAAACCCTTCTCGGCGTGCCGGTCTGGATCGGACCGCTGCTGGTCGGCGGAATCGTCATCAGCAATGTGGTGGGCGGCGGGATGCGCTCGATCACCTTCGTGCAGGCCTTCCAGTACTGGCTCAAGCTGACCGCCATCGCCATCCCGGCCCTGGCCCTGCTGGCGTTGTTCCTGCACGACCGCGCAGAACTCGGCGGCCCGCTGCCCCCGCGCGTGCAGCATGACACCACCGTCACCATCGACACCGACGTGGTGGTGCAGGTGATCGACCCTGCCGGAATCACCGTCACCGGCGCGCTGGACGGACGAGACGTGAACGCCGCCAGCATCGGTGCCCCCGGTGACCACACCCTCGGCGCGGGCAGCACACTGAACCTGGCCGCCGGCGCGGCCACCCCGGTGGTGGCCGGCACCCCGGGCACCGGCAGTGCGTGGATCACCTCCGGCGGCGGCCTGGGCGGCGGGCATCCGCTGTATCAGGTGGTGTCCATCATCGTCGCGACATTCCTGGGCACCATGGGTCTGCCGCATGTCCTGGTGCGCTTCTACACCAATCCCGACGGCCGGGCCGCCCGGCGCACCGCGCTGGCCGTCATCGCCCTGCTGTCGGTGTTCTACCTGTTCCCCATCCTGCTGGGCGTGTTCTCCCGGCTGTACGTGCCACAGTTGCTGATCACCGGAAGCGCCGACGCCGCAGTGCTGCTCGCTCCGGGCTCCACCGTCGGCGGGGTGGCCGGGCAGCTGCTGGGCGCCCTGGTGGCCGCCGGTGCGATCGCGGCGTTCTTGGCCACGTCATCAGGTCTGTTGGTCAGCATCGCCGGCTCGTTGGCCACCGACGTGCTGCGCGGCCGGGTGCGGGATTTCCGGGTGGCCGCCGTGGTCGGCGGGCTGATCCCGATTCCGCTGTCGCTGGTGGTGTCGGGTCTGGAGTTGTCCCGCAGCGTCGGCCTGGCCTTCGCCGTCGCTGCGTCGACGTTGTGTCCGCTTCTGGTGCTTGGCATCTGGTGGCGCGGGCTGACCGCCACCGGAGCCGCATGCGGGCTGATCACCGGTGGCGGCGTCTGTGGCGGCGCGGTCGTGGTGGCCATCTCAGGCGGAGTTGACGACGACGTCCTCGGTGGCTGGCCGGCGGTGATGATCGGTTATCCCGCCGCCGTCAGCGTGCCACTGGCCTTCGCCACCATGATCGTGGTCAGCCGATTCACCCGAGCGACACCGGATGTCGCGCGGATCTTCGCGCGCATGCACGTGCCGGAGCGGCTGGGCATGGGCGTGGAGCGTGTGCCGCGCGGATGAGCGCTTGCGCGAAGACCATCGGATCGGATGAGCGCTTGCGCGAAGACCATCCAAGAGGGCTAAGTGTTCCAGTCCCGGTTCAGCGCCTCGACCCGATCGATATTGTCTTCCACCCAGGTCCGCAACAGCCCTAGGGGCTCGGACACGCTGACGCCGAGATCGGTCAATGTGTACTCCACCCGCGGCGGCACTTCGGCGTACACGGTGCGATTCACCAACGACGCCGCCGCCAGCCGCCGCAGCGTCTGGGTGAGCATCTTGGCACCCACCCCCGGCAGCTGGGCCTGCAGCTCGGAGAACCGCACCGCCCCGCGCTCCTCGAGTAACCCGATGATCAGCGCGGACCATTTGTTCGACAGCAGGTCCAGCAGCGCCCGGCAGGGACAACTGTCCGAGTACACATCATGTTTGTCGTGATGCCCCGTCGGGCACGGCCTGGCCATCGGACCCTCCTGAGCTGCATCGGTGTCATATCGAAAGTAACCGTCCTCAGGGCTCAACCACGGCGAACAGCTGCCAATTCCGCTGATGTGCAAAGCTTCCCCGAAGGAAAGTAACCGCCCTTGCGGGACACCGGGGTGGTGGGTCTAGCGTCGCGCCCATGACCACCATGACAGCCACCGCAGCTTTCACCGCCCTGCCCATCGACAACCCCGACGCCCTGCAGGACGTGCGGGTCGACGTACCCGAGCTGCGCCCACACGATGTGCTGGTCCGCGTGCATGCGGTCTCGGTGAATCCGGTCGACATCAAGCGGCGCCGCGGCCTGCAGCCGTCGGAGACACCGACGATCCTCGGCTTCGACGCGGCCGGTGTCATCGAAGCCGTCGGCCCGCAGGTCGGTACCCTGGCCGTGGGCGACGAGGTCTGGTACGCCGGCGACGTCAGCAGGCCCGGCACCAATGCCGAACTACATGCGGTGGACGAGCGCATCGTCTCCCGTAAGCCGAAGTCGTTGTCCTTCAAGGATTCCGCCGCATTACCGCTGACCACCATCACCGCATGGGAGGCGCTGTTCGAGCGGTTCGGCCTGACCGCCGACTCCACCGGCGACCTGCTGGTGCTGGGTGCCGCCGGAGGCGTCGGCTCGGTCATGATCCAGCTGGCCAAGAAACTGACCGGGGTCCGGGTGATCGCCACCGCCAGCCGGGACGACTCGCGGGACTGGGCGCTGCACCTGGGCGCCGACGTGGTGATCGACCACCACGACCTGCAGAAGCAGGCGCTGGCCACCGCACCCGAGGGAATCGACTACGTGTTCTCCCCGCACTCGGCCGGCAACGTCGAGACGTACGCGGCGATCACCAAGCCGTTCGGACACATCACCGCCATCGACGAACCCGAGGGGTTGGAGTTGGTGGCGCTGAAACCGAAGAGCATCGCCTGGCATTGGGAGCTGATGTTCACCCGCGCGTTGTACTCCTACGACATGATCGCCCAGCAGCGTCTGCTCGCCGCGGCCGCCGACCTGGTTGACCGAGGCGAGCTGCGCAGTACCATCACCACCGCAATCGACGATTTCAGCGCGGTGGGGCTGCGTGAGGCGCACCGGCTGGTCGAGTCGGGGCACATGATCGGAAAGGTGGTGGTGCACCGGTGAGTGACCGGCAGGTCGACCTCGCGGTAATCGGTTTCGGGAAGGGCGGCAAGACGCTGGCCGCCGCGCTGGGCCGCAAGGGCTGGCGGGTGGCGATGATCGAGCAGTCCGCGCAGATGTACGGGGGCACCTGCATCAACATCGGGTGCGTCCCGACGAAATCGATGGTCTACCGATCCGAGCACCTGGGCACCGACACCGCCCATCCCGACGAGTACCGTCGCGCCGTCACCGTGACCGGCGAGTTGACCGCCGGCCTGCGCGCGGTGAATTACACGATGATCGACGGCATCCCGACGGCCGAGGTGCTCACCGGTTCGGCCCGCTTCCTCGACGAGCACACCCTGGCGGTGACCACCGCCGAGGGCGAAGTCACGGTGTCGGCGAAGTGGATCGTGATCGGGACCGGTTCGCGCCCAACACTTCCCGATATTCCGGGACTGGCCACCTCGCCTCGCGTGCACACCAGCACGGACCTGCTGACCGAGCAGAACCTGCCGGCGCGGCTGGTGGTGTTGGGCGGCGGCTACGTCGGCCTGGAGTTCGCCGCGATGTACGCCACGTACGGCTCCGAGGTGACCGTGCTGGATCGGCACGGCCGGGTACTGGCCCGCGAGGACGACGATATTGCCGAGGCGGCACGGACCATCCTGCAGGACAAGGGCATCCGGATCATCACCGACGCAGAGGTGACCGCGGTCGACGACGGCACGGTCAGCTATCGGGTCGGCGACACGGTGCACACCGTCGACGCCGACGCCATCCTGGTGGCACTGGGCCGCGAACCCGTCACCGCCGAACTGGACCTGGCGGCCGCGGGGGTGGACACCACCCCGTCGGGCGCCGTCGCGGTCGACGAGCAGCTGCGCAGCAGCCGGCCGCACATCTTCGCGATGGGCGACGTGAACGGCGGCCCCCAGTTCACCTACGTCTCCCTCGACGACTACCGCATCGTGCTCGACCAGCTCGTCGGCGACGGGGCTCGCAGCACGGCCGACCGGAAGGCCGTGCCCTACAACCTTTTCATCACCCCGCCGCTAGGGCGGGTGGGCCTGACCGAGCGCGAGGCCCGCGCCACGGGACTCGATATCAAGGTCGCAGCCATGGACGTCGCCCGTATGGCCACCGTGCCGCGGGCCCGCATCGTCGACGAGCCGCAGGGCCGGATGAAGGTGGTGGTGGACGCGCAGACCGATCTGATCCTCGGCGCGGCGCTGCTCTGCTACGACGCCCATGAGGTGATCAACACCGTCGCCCTGGCCATGCGGCACGGCATCACCGCCACCGCCCTGCGGGATTCCATCTACACCCATCCGTCCATGACCGAGGCGTTCAATCAGCTGCTGGGCAGCCTGTAGCGGGGGCCAGAAGCGGCAGTCGGCGCTTGTGCCGCCGGAAGCACTGCGTCGCGGTATAGCGTCTCCCTGTGCAGGTCAGCGGTTATTCCGTAGACGACCGGTTGCCCAAGCTCCTGGGTCGTCGGGATGAGTGTGCGGTTCTCGATGGCATCGTCGCGGCTCTGCGCAGCGGTGAGAGCCGCGCATTGGTGATCCGCGGTGAACCCGGGATCGGCAAGACCGCGCTACTGAACCACCTGGCGAACAACGCCGGCCCCTGCCGAGTGGAGCGGACCGCCGGCATCCAGTCGGAAATGGAATTTGCTTTCGCCGGGATCCATCAACTCTGTATGCCGTTGTTGGGCCGCCTCGATGGCCTGCCCGCGCCGCAGCAGGCGGCGCTGTCAACCGCATTGGGCATGGCGCAAGGGCCGGCACCGGACCGATTTCTGGTGGGGCTCGCTGTCCTCAACTTGTTGTCCAACGCCGCCACGGACCGCCCCTTGCTCTGCCTGATCGATGACGAACAATGGCTGGACCGGGCTTCGGCGCAGATCCTTGCCTTCGTCGCCCGCCGATTGGGGTCCGAGTCGGTGGGGATGGTCTTTGCCGCCAGGGAGCCCACTCAGGCCGTGGCAGGGCTGCCAACCCTGGTGGTTCGAGGTTTGCGTGGACCCGATGCGAACGCACTGCTCGATTCCGCGCTCACGGTTCCGATGGACCCGCGGATCCGCCAGCAGATCATCGCCGAGACCCATGGCAACCCACTGGCGTTACTGGAATTGCCCCGCGGGTTGAAGCCCGACGAGTTGGCGGGCGGGTTCGGATTGCCGGGCGGAGTGCACTTACCAGCCGAGATGGAACAAACCTTCGGCTCCCGTATCCGCGCATTACCCGACGCCACCCGGCGCCTGCTGCTGTTGGCGGCAGCCGAACCGACCGGCGACTCCGCCCTGATATGGCGGGCCGCCGGCGACGTCGGGGTGGCATCCGAGGAAGCCGCTCCCGCAATCGAAGCCGGGCTGGCGTCGTTCGGTGGCCGGGTGAAATTCCGCCATCCGTTGGTGCGTTCTGCGGCATATCGGTCAGCGTCGCTATCCGAGCGACAGCAGGCCCACCGCGCTCTGGCCACGGCCACCGACCCGGGATCAGACCCTGATCGACGCGCCTGGCACCTTGCCCATGCCGTTACCGGGCCAGACGAAACCGTCGCCGCAGAACTGGAAGCCTCCGCAGGCCGCGCACAAGCCCGCGGTGGAATCAGCGCCGCGGCAGCCTTCCTGGAGCGGGCAGCCATGCTGTCGGTCGATTCCGCCAAACGCAGCGAGCGGGCACTGGCCGCGGCATCGGCCAAAGTTCAGCTGGGCGCCTTCGACAGTGCCCAGGATCTCCTGGCAATGGCAGAAGCGCAGCGCCCCAGCGATCGTCAACGAGCGCGAGGAGATCTCATCAGAGCGCAGATCGCATATATCTCCAACCATGGCCGCGACGCGCCGCCGCTGCTACTGAGCGCCGCCAAACGACTGGAATCGATTGACGTCACACTGTCCCGCGTCACCTACATGGACGCAATGTTGGCTGCCATGTTCGCTGGTCGTCTCGCCCTCAACGCCAACGTGTTCGACGTCGCCCTCGCCGCGCAGACCGCACCACGCCCAGCCGCCATCCCCGACCGACGGGATCTCTTGTTGGATTGGCTGATTCTGCATTACCGCCTGGGCTACGTAGCGGCCAGGCCCGCTCTGGGTGCCGTTCTGGCAGCGTTCGACGACGGCGTGTCGCCTGACGAAGAACTCATCTGCGCGCTACTCGCGTCGTCGGCAGCCCACTTGGCCTGGGACGACGACCGTTTCGACCAGGCGACGAGGCGCCACGTCGACATTGCCCGCGGTCGAGGCGCGATCGGTGACATGCCGGTCGCGCTGAGTTCCCGCGCAACAGCCTTGTTGTTCTTCGGTGACCTCGCCGGTGCCGCGGCGGTGGTCGATGAGCTCGAAGCCGCACAGGAGGCGACAGGCAGCCGCCTTGCTCCGTACGCAGCGTTGGGCCTGGCCGCCCTGCGCGGCGAACAAGCAGATGCAATGGCACTCATCGAGGCCACGGTGGCCGAAGTGACGGCTCGGGGCGAAGGCAACGGTCTCACGGTGGCCTGGTGGGCTGAAGCGGTCCTGCACAACGGTTCCGGAGATTACCGCCGGGCTCTGGGCGCTGCCGAGCTGGCAGCGCAGTTCCCGCCCGAGTTGGCATCGGCGAATTGGGCGCTGCCCGAACTGGTCGAGGCGGCGGCGCGCAGCGGCGAGGCCGAGAAGGCAGCGGATGCGCTCACCCGATTGGAAGAGCTGACCGCCGCCAGCGGTACCGATTGGGCATTGGGACTCGGCGCGCGGTCATCGGCACTGCTGCAGCACGGAGCGGACGCCGAGCGCCTCTACCTAGAGTCGATCGAACGGTTCAGTCGGACACGCGTTCGCGGGGATCTGGCCCGCGCGCACCTGCTCTACGGAGAGTGGTTGCGGCGCGAACGGCGACGCGCGGATGCCCGAGAGCAACTGCGCATTGCTCACACGATGTTCGTTTCGATGACGATGAACGCATTCGCGGAGCGGACCCAGCGTGAGTTGAGGGCGGTGGGTGACACGGCGATGCGCGAACGAACTCCGTTCGATGCCGACCGGGGCCTCACCGCACAGGAGTCACAGGTCGCGCGGCTTGCTCGCGATGGGTTGTCCAACGCCGAGATCGGAGCCCGGCTGTTCATCAGCGCCCGCACGGTGCAGTACCACCTCAGCAAGGTCTTCGCCAAGCTCGATGTCAGCTCCCGCAGTCAGCTGGACCGCGCACTGCCGCCCGGGGACGGGACATGACGGGCGGAGCGGTTCACGACGCGCACCCAGATGACGGCGGGACTGGTCGCGGGGCGGGCCGGACACACCAACACTGTCGGGGTGGACTGTCCGATGGCAGATTCGCCCCCGTCGCCTGGCGACGACACTGGGTGAGGTTGTCCCCTACGTCGTTCGACGGCGACGGATGACGTGTCCACACCTTCGATGCCTGGAGATCAGCATGACGGTATCCGCACTGGTGCCTCCTTTCACCGACGAGTCCGCGATCGCGAAAGTACGAGCCGGCGAGAACCTCTGGAACACGCGCGATCCGCAGCGCGTCGCCCTGGGCTATACGCAGGACAGCTGGTGGCGGAACCGGTCCACCTTCCTTCGGGGCAGAGATCAGATCATCGAGTTCCTCTCCGGCAAATGGGCCTCCGAACACGACTACCGGCTGGTCAAAGAACTGTGGGCACATGGTGAGAACCGTATTGCCGTTCGATTCGCCTACGAATATCACGACGACACCGGTCAGTGGTTCCGTGCTTACGGCAACGAGAACTGGGAGTTCGCTCCGGACGGCTTGATGAAGATCAGGCACGCCAGCATCAACGACGTCCGCATCACCGATTCCGCCCGCCTCTTCCACTGGGACAGTGCGGAGCCGCGGCCCGCCGACCATCCCGGCCTCACCGAACTCGGGTTGTGATGAAGCCGCACCCCCGGCTGATGAAAGCCGTCGGTCTCACCGAGTACGGCGGACCGGAAGTCCTCAAGCTGGTCGAAGTGCCGATGCCGGCCACCGGAGCACGGCAGATCCGCGTTCGAGTGCATGCCGCCACGGTCAACCCGGGCGACACCTTGTTGCGCGCCGGAGACCTCGACGAACAGTTGCGCTCCGGCCCGTTGCGTCCTCCGTTCATCCCCGGTATGGAAGCCGCCGGTGTCGTCGACGAGATCGGCGCCGACGCGCAGACCGATCTGCACGTCGGTGACCGCGTGATGGTGATTGTCATGCCGATCGACGCGACCGGCGGCGCGTACGCCGAATACTTGGTGGTGGGCCCGGATCAAGTCACGCTCGCTCCGGCGGGCAGCACTCATACGGCTGCGGCGACATTGCCGATGAACGGCCTGACTGCACGCCTCGCCCTCGACATGCTGAACTTGCATCCCGGCCAAACGATCGCCGTCACGGGCGCGGCCGGGGCGGTGGGCGGGTACACCATCCAGCTGGCCAAGGCCGATGGGCTGCGCGTGATCGCCGACGCCGCGCCCGCCGACGAGACGCTGGTCGCGGACTTGGGCGCCGACCAGATCGTTGCCCGCGGCCCCGGGGTCGGGGAGCGCATCCGCCAGTGGTGGCCCGGCGGGGTCGACGCCGTCGTCGACGGTTCGTTGCAAGGGATTGACGTTGTGCCCGCACTGCGCGACGGCGGGCAGCTTGCCACGGTCCGCGGCTGGGAACTGCGCGACGGCCCAGACCCACGTGCAGACCGGGCTATCACCGTCCGAGAGGTCTTCGTCCCGGAATACACCCACGCCCACGCCAAACTCGACGAGCTCCGCGTGCTGGCCGAGAAAGGGCTGCTGACTCTGCGGGTGGGGCGAACCTATCCGGCTGCCGAGGCTGCCGCAGCCCATCGGGCCATTCAATCCGGCGGCATCCGCGGCCGGATCGTGCTGACCTTCGACTAGATGAGTGCCACCGTGGATTTGATGAAGACGATGGGGATCGACACTGACGGAGCCGGTAGCGGCATCATGTCTGCCGCGGCCGCACACGTTCGGGAAGTCGTGCATCCGCAGATCTACCACCACAGCGTCCGGACGTTCGTGCTCGGACGGCAGGCGGCACTGCGCGATGGAGTGCCGAATCTAGACACCGAGTCACTCTGCCTCGCAGCGCTTTTCCATGACGCGGGAACGGCGGATCGGTATGACGGCCCGGCGCGGTTCGAGGTGGAGGGTGCCGATGCCGCCGCCGCGTTCCTGAGCCGGCACGGCTGGAACGCGGCGAAGATCGACACCGTCTGGGAAGCGATAGCCCTGCACACCACACCAGGAATCCCCCAGCGCCGGGGCCCCATAGCGCACTACCTACGCCGCGGGGTGGAGATCGAGTTCGGCCCAGCGCCGTTACGCGTCGCGTTTGCCTCAGCCATTGCCGAGGCCGAGAAGCGGTTTCCCCGCAACCGCCTAGAAGAGATCCTGCAGACCTTGGTGATCGACCAGGCTCTGCGGCAACCGGACAAAGCCCAGGCACCGTCCTGGGCGGCAGATCTTGTCCGACAGCACCGAGCGGGACGTCCCGGAATCAATCCGGGGTTCTGACAGTTCGTCAAGAAGGCGACGACAGGGAGGAACACCATGACAGAAACGTTCGATTTCGATGCGATGAACCGCGAGGTGATCGGCGAGTTCCGGGCCAACGGCGGCACCGCGGGCGGCATGTTCGAAGGCAAGCCGTTGGTGCTGGTGCACCACTTCGGCGCGAAATCCGGCACGGAACGCATCGCTCCGCTGGTTCCCCTGGTCGACGGCGACCGCATCTACATCTTCGCCAGCAAGGGCGGCGCCGACACCAACCCGGACTGGTTCCACAACCTCGTCGCGCATCCCGACGTCACCGTCGAGTGGAAGACCGAGACCTTCCCGGTGACCGCTCGGGTGCTCGAAGGCGCCGAGCGCGACAGCATCTACGACAAGCAAGTCGCGGTCGAACCGCAGTTCGGCGACTACCAGCGCAAGACCGCGCGGGTGATTCCGGTGGTCGAACTGGTCCGGCGCCCGGCGTAGCCCGCCGCTCACCGCCACCCACCGACCGTTCGGCGCACCGGCCAGAAGCTTCGGCGCCGACCATACCCGTGTGACTCACATCTCATTTATGTTCGACTCCAAGCTGGTTCACAGTCGACCTCGAGGAGTCACCGGTGCCCACAACAGACAGTCCGCCCGCCCCCACGGGCGCCGAGTTCCTGCACGTGCAGGACAGCCCCGAGTTCCAGGAGCTGCGCAGCAAGCTGCGGCGCTTCGTGTTCCCGATGACGGCGTTCTTCCTCATCTGGTACGGGCTGTACGTGGTGCTCGGTGCCTTCGCCCACGACTTCATGGCCACCAAGGTGTTCGGCAATGTCAATGTCGGGCTGCTGCTCGGTCTGGGGCAGTTCGTCACCACCTTCCTCATCACCGGCATCTACGTGCGGTTCGCCAACCGTGAGCTGGATCCGCGGGCCGCGGCCATCCGGTCCGAGATGGAAGGCCCGGCGAAGTGACCACCCTCGTCGCCGCGGCCGAGTCGGTGGGCAACCCGGTCGCCAACATCGCCATCTTCGGTCTGTTCGTCGCCGTCACCATGTACGTGGTGATCCGCGCCAGCGGTAACAACAAGTCCGCCGACCAGTTCTTCACCGGCGGCCGTGCTTTCTCCGGACCACAGAACGGCATCGCCATCGCCGGTGACTATCTGTCGGCGGCCAGTTTCCTGGGCATCGCCGGGGCCATCGCGGTATACGGCTACGACGGGTTCCTGTACTCGATCGGCTTCCTGGTGGCCTGGCTGGTGGCCCTGCTGCTGGTGGCCGAACTGCTGCGCAACACCGGCCGGTTCACCATGGCCGACGTGCTGAGCTTCCGGCTCAAGCAACGGCCGGTCCGGCTGGCGGCCGCCACCACGACGTTGACGGTGTCGCTGTTCTACCTGCTGGCCCAGATGGCCGGCGCCGGCGGCCTGGTCGCCCTGCTGCTCAACGTGCACAGCAAGGCGGGCCAGTCGCTGGTGATCGCCGTCGTCGGCATCCTGATGATCGTCTACGTCCTGGTCGGTGGCATGAAGGGCACCACCTGGGTGCAGATCATCAAGGCCGTCCTGCTGATCACCGGTGCCGGCCTGATGACCGTCATGGTGCTGGCCAAGTTCGGGCTGAACTTCTCCGACATCCTCGGCGCCGCCCAGTCGGCCGTCTCCGACGCCACCACCACGGGCGTGGCCGGCCGCGACGTGCTGGCTCCCGGCGCTCAATACGGCGGGTCGACGGAATCGAAGATCAACTTCCTGTCGCTGGGGCTGGCGCTGGTGCTGGGTACCGCGGGGCTGCCGCACGTGCTGATGCGCTTTTACACCGTGCCCACGGCCAAGGAGGCCCGTCGCTCGGTGGTGTGGGCGATCGCCCTCATCGGCGCCTTCTACCTGTTCACCCTGGTGCTGGGCTACGGCGCCGCCGCGATCGTCGGACCGGACCGCATCCTGTCGGCGGCCGGCGGGCAGAACTCGGCGGCCCCACTGCTGGCCCTGGAACTGGGTGGCGTGGTGCTGCTCGGCATCATCTCGGCGGTGGCGTTCGCCACCATCCTGGCGGTGGTGGCCGGCCTGACCATCACGGCGTCGGCGTCCTTCGCGCATGACGTCTATGCCAGTGTCCTCAAGGGCCACAAGGTCACCGAGGAGGAGCAGGTCAGGGTCTCCCGGATCACCGCGGTGGTGCTCGGCCTGGTGGCCATCGGCTTGGGCATCCTGGCCAACGGGCAGAACATCGCCTTCTTGGTGGCACTGGCCTTCGCGGTGGCCGCCGCGGCCAACCTGCCCACCATCGTGTACTCGCTGTACTGGCGCCGGTTCAACACCCGCGGCGCGCTGTGGAGCATGTACGGCGGGCTGATCTCGACCATCGTGCTGATCGTCTTCTCCCCCGCCGTCTCGGGCTCGAAGACCGCGATGATCCCCGGTGCCGACTTCGCGTGGTTCCCGCTGGCCAATCCCGGCATCGTGTCCATCCCGCTGGCCTTCCTACTCGGCATCGTCGGCACCCTGACATCGAAGGACAGGGGCAATCCGGAAATCGACGCCGAGATGGAGGTGCGTTCGCTCACCGGTGTCGGCGCGGAGAAGGCCATCGTGCATTAGCGAGTATCACAACGGGTACCGGATTACCCATGGCGGCGGCGGCGTTGTTCACGCGAGTGAGCACCCGCCGCCGTCTGGCCTTTCCGCTGCTGGCCTTCGCGTTCGCCGCCGTCATGCTCGGCACCACGTTGCCGACGCCGATGTACGCGCTCTATGCGGCGCAGATGCATTTCGCGGTGCTCACCACCACGATCGTCTATGCCGCCTACGCCATCGGTGTGCTCGGCGCCCTCCTCGTGGTCGGCGGCTGGTCCGACGCGATCGGGCGGCGCCCGGTACTGCTCGGCGGTCTGGCGTTCGCGCTGGCCAGCGCCGTTGTCTTCCTCTTCTCCGACAGCGTGCCCGTGCTCTTGGTGGGACGCCTGCTGTCCGGCCTGTCGGCGGGTATCTTCACCGGAACTGCGACCGCCGCCGTGGTGGAAGCGCTGCCCGCCGCGGAGCGTGAGCGCGGCGCCATGGTCGCGACGGTCGCCAACATCGGCGGCCTGGGGAGCGGGCCCATCCTGGCCGGACTGCTGGTGCAGTACGTCCCCCACCCGCTGGTGGTGCCGTTCGTGGTGCACATCGCGCTCGTGGTACTGGCGATCGCAGCGGTCCTGATCGTCCCGGAGACCTCCGACCGCACCGGCCGGATCGGCTTCCAGCGGTTGTCTATCCCCGCCGAGGCACGGGCCGTGTTCCTGACCGCCGCCACCGCTGCGTTCGCCGGCTTCGCCGTGACGGGCTTGTTCACCTCGGTGGCGCCGTCGTTCGTGGCCAATGTCGCGGGCATCGGGAACCATGCCGTCGGCGGCGCGATTGCGGCGTCGATCTTCGTCGCCTCGGCAGTAGCACAGCTGCTGGGCCGGCGGATCACCCCGGCGCGCGCAGTCGCGGCAGGGTGCGCCATCCTGGTGCTGGGCATGGCGATTCTGGTTGTGGCGCTGCGGCTTTCGTCGCTGGTCGGCATCCTGGTGGCGGCGTTGATTGCCGGCACCGGGCAGGGCATCAGCTTCAGCCGGGGCCTGGCCGCCATCGTCGAGCAGGTTCCAACCGAGCGCCGCGCCGAGGTCAGCTCGACCTACTTCGTGGTGGCGTACGTGGCCATCTCGCTGCCCGTGGTGGGCGCCGGCCTGGCCGCGCACGCCTGGGGGTTGCGCACCGCCGGCGAGGTGTTCGCGACGGCGGTCGGGGTGCTGGCCGTGCTGTGCCTGGCGGCCATCCTGGTGCAGGAACGCCGCGATACCCCCGCCGGCGTGTGATTTGTGGAGCCGCAGCCGGACTGAGTCCGGCTGCGGCTCCACAAGTCGCCGGGGTTTGAGTGGTTCTACTCAGGCGGTACGGGTGTGCCCGGCTTAGCGTCGAGCCATGCCCGTGACCGCGTTTCCCTCCGTCGCCGAGGTCGCCAGCGCCACCCCGCCCGACCGCGATCGCGCCCTCGACGTCATCCGCATCGTGTCCCTGCTCGGCGTGATCGCCGGACACACCGTGATGGCCACCAGCATCATCACCGACGAGGTGTTCCATTGGGACAACCTGCTCACCACCTCGGCCGTCTTCCAGGCTCTGACCTGGGTGTTCCAGATCATGCCGCTGTTTTTCTTCGCCGGCGTCGCCGGGTCTGTCCAGACCTATCACGGCGATTGGGGCGGCTGGCTGTTGAAGCGCTGCACCCGGTTGTACCGGCCGGTCTTCTACTACCTGGCGTTCTGGGCGGTCGCGCTGATGGTGCTGCACCGCACGGTGCCGGTGCACGTCTACGAGCCGATCGCCGGTATCTCGACCCAATTGTTGTGGTTCTTGGGCGCGTATGTCCTTGTGCTCGCGGCCGTTCCGCTGCTGACCCGGATCACCACCACGGCCCGGCTCGCCGGCGCGGTGGCGCTCGGCTACGGGTTCGTCGCGGTGGTCGACGCGGTGCGCCTCGACGACCCGGGGCTGGGTTGGCTGGGGTATGCGAACCTGACGGCGTGGCTGCTGCCGGGCCTGTTCGGAGTGGCCTACCGGCGGGGCCTGCTAGGTCCGTCCGCAGCCGCGGTGCTGGGTGTGACGATGCTGGCCGCCAATATGGCCCTGCTGCGGTTCGGGCCGTACGAGCTGAGCCTGGTCGGCATCGATGGGCAACACCTGAAGAACATGGCGCCGCCGTCGCTGCTGATGGCGGGACACGCAATCATGATGTGCGCCTTGGCGATCGCCGCGGCGCCCGCGATCACTCGGTGGGCCCGCCGGCCCCGGGTGTGGTGGCTGACCGCGATCGGCAACAGCGGGGCGATGACCCTGTACCTGTGGCATATGCCCGCGCTGCTCGGCATGCATCTGCTGTTCGACCAACTCGGGCTGCCGCGCTATCCCGGGCAACCGCATTTCGTCGCGCTGAGCATCGCCCAGTTGGTGATCATGGCCGCCGTGGTCGCCGTCCTGTTCGTCGCGCTGCGCCCGCTGGAGAACAATCCACTGCCCTACTGGGACGGCGGCACCGTCACCGCGGCGCGCAGCGCCACGGTGGGGACGTTGCTCTGCGTCGCCGGTGCCGCCACCCTGGCCTCGGTCGGCTGGGGACTGAAGGGCCCCGGCGTGCTGTGCGTGGCGGTGCTGCTCACCGCGCTGGCGGCGGCGCGCAGCCTCGCACGCTAACCGCTCTTGCGGCGGAACTCCCGACGGTTCTCCGCCGCGCCATGGGCGCGGGCCTGCTTGCGGCCGCCGTCGGTGCGCGCCGCACCCGCCGACGATTGCGCCTTCTTGCGTTCCAACGCCTCCCGGAACTTGCGCTTGGTGTCGTCTTCTTCCGGTTTCTCGGCCATGTGGCCAGCCTAAACGACTCAGCGCAGACCGGGCGGCATCCCGTACAGATGGGAGATCGGGATGGTGAGCAGCACCCGGCGATCCTCGACCATCGCCCGGCGATAGTCGTCCCAATCCGGGTGCTCACCGGCAATGTTGCGGTACAAGGCAATCAGCGCCTCGACGGTGTCGTCGTGCGGATCGGCGGCCGGCGGCGTCAGGATGGCATCGCCCTCGGCGACCGCATAGGACCAACCATCGTCGGAGCTGACGAGCAGCGACGCCCGCGGGTCGCGGCGCAGGTTTCGTGTCTTGGCCCGCGGCTCGGTGATCGACACCTGGATGGCGACCGCGCGCGGATCGAAGTGATACGACACGTTGGACAGCTGTGGTCGGCCGTCGGATTTGATCGTGGCGAGCACCCCCAGCGAGTTCCCGCTGATCAGCGCCAACAGCTTGTCATCGAAAACCAAACGGCCCATGCGACGAGGGTACGTCGATACCATCGAGACGATGGCCGCTCTGCCCAGGATTGTCCCGTGACGCGCTATGCCGCCTTCCTGCGCGGGGTCAACGTCGGCGGGGTGAACCTGAAGATGGCCGAGGTTGCCTCGGTGCTCACCGACGCCGGCTTCGGCAATGTCAAGACGGTGCTGGCGAGTGGAAATGTGTTGCTGGACAGCAACTCCAGGGTAGAAACGGTGCGCAGCACGGCGGAGACCGCATTACGGAAGGCGTTCGGATACGACGCCTGGGTACTGGCCTACGACTTGGACACACTGCGTGACATCAGCGCCAACTACCCGTTCGAACGCGAGGTGGCCGAGCACCACTCCTACGTCACCTTCGTCAGCGACGACGCGGTGCTCGACGAGCTCGCCGCGTTGGCGGCCGATGCCGGCGAAACGGCCGCACGAGGCGAGGGAGTCCTGTACTGGCAGGTGGCCCGTTCGGCGACGCTGGACTCCGCTATCGGCAAGACCATGGGCAAGAAGCGCTACAAGTCGTCGACCACCACCCGCAACCTGCGCACGCTGGACAAAGTGCTGCGCTGACCGGGCCTGGGTAGATTCGGCTGCGTGACTTCGGAGAAGATCGACGGCTCGGCGCTGACCGGGGTTTCCGAGACGGCGCTGTTGACGTTGCAAGTCCGCGCCAACGAGGCCCGCAGGCCCGATGCGATCCTCGACGATCCGGTGGCGATCGACCTCGTCGACGCCATCGACTTCGACTTCGCCAAGTTCGGGCCGTCCCGGCGC
Source organism: Mycolicibacterium canariasense (assembly GCF_002101555.1). Taxonomy (GTDB): domain Bacteria; phylum Actinomycetota; class Actinomycetes; order Mycobacteriales; family Mycobacteriaceae; genus Mycobacterium; species Mycobacterium canariasense. The sequence continues at coordinate 102,725 of NZ_LQOL01000019.1, read as the reverse complement.
CAGGACATGGCGCTGCGCGCGCTCACCTTCGACGCCGCCACCCGCGACTATCTTCGCGAACATCCCGCCGCCACCGTCGTCGCCCTCGCCGAAGGGCTGCAGACCAGTTTCTACCGCATCGACGCCTCCGACGTCGGCCACCGATTCCGTTGGCTCACCGTCGATCTGCCGCCGATCGTGGCACTGCGCGAGAGGCTGCTGCCGCCGTCGGACCGGGTCCGGGTGTGCGCACAATCAGCTCTGGACTACAGCTGGATGGATCAGGTCGGAGCCGCTCCGGCGGCGACATCGAGCTCAGACCCCGACGACGGTGTGTTCATCACCGCGGAGGGTCTGTTGATGTACCTGCAACCCGACGAGGCGCTCGGCTTGATCACCGCCTGCGCGCAGCGCTTCCCCGGTGGGCGGATGATGTTCGACCTGCCGCCGCACTGGTTCGCCTGGGGGTCCCGCAACGGCCTGCTGCGGCCGTCGTGGCGCTACCGGGTTCCGCCGATGCCGTTCAGCCTGTCGGTCGCCCAGGCCGCGGCGTTGGCCGACACCGTGCCCGGTGTCCGCGCCGTGCACGATGTCCCGCTGCAGCCGGGGCGCGGCCGGGTGGTGAACACCTTGATCTGGGCCGCGCACCGGCTTCCGGTGCTGGACTCACTGCGCGGGGTGACCACCCTGCTGGAGTTCGGCTGACTCGGCCCGGGCCGCGTTCTGGCTGATCACCGCCACCAGGCGGCCGATCAACCCGGGAGCCAGGTCATGGCCCATGCCCGGGATCGTGAGATGGCGGGCTGCCGGGATCGCGGCCGCGGTGGCGGCGCCACCGCTGGGATGCACGATCCGGTCCCGGTCGCCGTGCACGACCTGTGTCGGCGCGGTGATCCGGGCCAGCTCGGCGGTGCGGTCTCCGGATTTGAAGATCGCGTTGATCTGGCGCGCCACCCCGGCGCCGGCACAGGGGCCCGGTCCCCGGTCCCACGCCCCGCCGGCGTAGTCGGCCGCCGCCTCGACATCCAACGGAAAGCCCGTCCCGGCAAGATGTTTCATCATCGTGATATGCCGGTCGATGAACGTCTGCTTGGTCCGCGGCGCTCGCCTGGCCAGCAATGCCAGCGTCGAGAAGGCGGGCTGCCCGACATCCGGCGCTCCGGTCGTCGAGAAGATGGAGGTCAGGGTCAGCACCCGGTCGGGGTACCGGGCGGCGACCGTTTGGGCGATCATCCCGCCCATCGACATCCCCACCAGGTGCACCCGGTCGATGTCGAGGTGGTCGAGCAGGGCCACGACGTCGCCGGCCATGTCGCCCAGGTCGTACCCGTCGGCACGCGGGCGGCGGGTGAGCTGACGCAGCCTCCCCGGCGGCGCGGTGGTGGCCCAGGTCGACTGCCCGACGTCGCGGTTGTCCAGCCTGATCACGCGGAAGCCCAGCCCGGTCAGGCCGTCGACCATCTCCGCCGGCCAGGAGGTGAGATCCAGCGTGAGGCCGGCGATGAGCACCAGTGGCTGTCCCGTCGGACCGCCGTCGACCCGGTAGCAGACCCGGTTCCCACCCGGCAGCAGGCAGTACCGATCGGTCATCGAGCGACGACCGGTTCTGCCGCGGTGACGCTCGTGCTGAACCGCAGGTGCGGGTCGGTCACCGGGCCGTTGCGTAGTGTCTCGGCGTCGGCGGTGTAGTTCATCGTCATCTGCCACGGGCCGCTCGCCCCCTGGCGGGGCAGTTCGGCGGCGCTGCGGCTGACATAGCCGGCACCGAAGTCGATCAGCGGCAGCGTTTTCATGGCCGGGTCCGCGAATTCCGGGCGGACGGCGTCGAAACCGTTGGCGTCCATGTATGACAGCAACCGGCAGAAGTGCTCGCACAGCAGCCCGACCTTGAGCGTCCACGACGAGTTGGTGTAGCCGAACGCGAAGGCGAAGTTGGGCACGCCGGAGAGCATGATGCCTTTGTAGGCAACGGTTTCCGCCGGATTTACCGGCACGCCGTCCACGGTGAGCCGCACCCCGCCGAACAGCTGGACCTGCAAACCCGTTGCTGTGACGATGATGTCGGCCTCCAGCTCACGACCGGACTCCAGCGCGATGCCGTTCTCGGTGAAGGTGGCGATCCGGTCGGTGACCACCGAGGCGCTGCCGTCGCCGAGCGCCTTGAACAGGTCGCCGTCGGGTACCGCGCACAGCCGCTGATCCCACGGGTTGTAGCTCGGGTTGAAATGCTCGTCGACCGGATACCCGGCGGGCAACTGTTTGGTGTTGATGTACCGGATCAGCTTGCGGGCGGCCCGCGGGTACTTCTGGCAGAAGACGTAGACCGAACGCTGTTTGAGGATGTTCTTGCGCCGGGTGAGGGCGTAGCCGCGTTTGTCGCCCAACAGTTTCTTGGCGACGTTGGCGAAGCCGTCCTTGGCCGGGACCGGCATCACGTAGGTGGGTGAGCGCTGCAGCATGGTGACGTGTCCGGCGGTCGGGGCCATCGCGGGGATCAGCGTCACCGCGGTGGCGCCGCTACCGATCACGACGACCTTCTTGCCGGTGTAGTCCAGATCGTGCGGCCAGTGCTGCGGGTGCACCACCTGGCCGGTGAACCGCTCCCGGCCGGGGAACTCGGGGGTGTAGCCCTGGTCGTAGCGGTAGTAGCCGCCGGCACAGAACAGCCAATTGGCCGAGATCTGGATCAGCTCGCCGTCGCGCTCGATATCGACCACCCAGCGCGAGTCCGCGCTCTGCCATGCCGCGGCGATCACCTTGTGGTGGAACCGGATCCGGCGGTCGATCCCGTTCTCGGCCACCGTCTCGCGCAGATAGTCCAGGATCTTGTCGGCGGTGGCGATGGCATGCTCGTCGCGCCACGGTTTGAACTCGTAGCCGAAGGTGTGCAGGTCGGAGTCCGACCGGATGCCCGGATAGCGGAACAGGTCCCACGTGCCGCCGGTGGCGCCGCGCGCCTCGATGATGGCGTAGCTGCGGCCGGGGTGCTCCCGCTGCAGATAGTAGGCGGCGCCGATACCCGAGATGCCGGCGCCGACGATCAGCACGTCGAGGTGTTCGGTGTGAGTCATGTCTCTATGGTCCCCGAGCGTACCGGGCAGACCTAGGCCAAAATGCTCCATACTCGCATTCCTAGTGTGCAGTCTGCACCACATCAGTAGGCTGGCCGGGTGGAGTGGAAGACGCCATCACCACCGGTTCGCGAGCTGATCCGGCATTGCGCCCAGATCGTCGTCAACTCCCGGCCGGAATGGCTCGACGAGTTCGACGCCGCGGTGCTGGCGGCCAGCCCGGTGATCGCCGCCGACCCCGAGCTGGCCGCGGCGGTCAGCCGCAGCAACCGCGCCAACCTCTACTTCTGGGCGACCGCCAACGTGCGCGATCCCGGCGCCCCCGTACCGCCCAACACCGGACCGGAGCCGCTGGCCATCGCCCGCGAACTGGTGCGCCGCGGCATCAACGCGTTCCCCTCCGACGCCTACCGCGTCGGCGAGGGCTTCGCCTGGCGACGCCTGATGGAGATCGCCTTCGAGCTCACCTCCGAACCGGCCGAGTTGCACGAGATGCTGCAGATCTGTTCCCTGTCCATCAGCACGTTCATCGAGGCGACGCTGCAGGGTATCGACGCCCAGATCGAGCTGGACCGCGACGAACTAACCCTGGGCACGCACGCCGAGCGGCGCGAGACGGTCGCACTGCTGCTCGACGGGGCCCCCATCCCCCGCCGGCGTGCGGAGGCCCGCCTCGGTTACGCGTTGACGGGTGCCCATACCGCGGCGGTGATCTGGAGCGTGCGGTCCGACGGGGATCTGTCGCTGTTGGACGGGGTCGCCGAGGCATTCGGACAGGCGTGCGGCAGCCCTCGGGTGCTCAGCGTGTTCGCCAGTACCGCCACCCGATGGGTGTGGGCACCAGGATCGGGTCGCACCGACATCGCCGCCCTGCTCGAGGTGGTGCGCACCGCACCCGATATCCGGGTGGCGATCGGCCCGGCGGGCGAGGGCATCGACGGTTTCCGGCGCAGCCATTTCGACGCCATCACCACTCAACAGATGATGGCGCGCCTGCACTCACCGCAGCAGCTGGCGTTGTTCACCGACATCCAGTTGGTCGCCTTGATCACCGCCGACGCCGATCGGGCCGCGGAGTTCGTGCACCGGGTGCTGGGCGACTTCGAATCCGCGCACCCGGAACTGCACGACACCGTGCGCATCTTCGTGGCCGAGCAGTGCAACGCCTCACGCGCGGCGGCCCGGCTGTACGCGCACCGCAACACCCTGCTGCGCAGGCTGGCCCGCGCCGACGAGCTGTTGCCCCGCCCGCTGGCCGAATGCAGCGTCGACGTCGCCGTCGCATTGGACGTGCTGCGCTGGCGCGGCCCCTAACGGTCAGCCGAAGGCGGTGTCGAGGTAGCGCAGCGCCTCGGACTTGCCCAGGCCCACCTGGCGGGCCGCCTCGGCGAACGCGTGCGCGGCGGCCGCCATCGCGGCATCCGCCGGATCCACCCGCGCCACGAATGTGCCGAAGCGGCCCCGCGTTTCGAGAACCCCCGCGGTCTCCAGCTCCCGGTACGCGCGCGCGACGGTATTGACCGCCAACCCCACCTGCCCGGCCAGATCGCGCACCGTCGGCAGCCGTGTTCCCGGCTCCAGCCGCCCGTCCCGAACCCCATCGATTATCTGGGTGCGCAGCTGGTCGAACAATGGGCTTGCCCCCTGCGCGTCCAGCCTGACCCAATCCCCCAACCCGGCCATGTGCCCAGTATTGCCCACACCGGCTACTTTGGTGGGGTGCAGGTGACGGTGCTCAGCGGAGCGGGCATGTCCGCCGAGAGCGGTGTCCCGACGTTCCGCGACGTCGAGACGGGTTTATGGGCGAAGGTCGACCCGTACGAAATCTCGAGCAGCGAGGGCTGGCAGCGGCACCCGGAGAAAGTGTGGGCCTGGTACCTGTGGCGGCACTACCTGATGGACGCGGTGCAGCCCAACAACGGTCACCGCGCCGTCGCGGCGTGGGAGGACTACGCCGACGTGCACATCGCCACCCAGAACGTCGACAACCTCCACGAGCGGGCCGGCAGTTCCCGGGTGCACCACCTGCACGGCAGCCTGTTCGAATTCCGTTGCGATCGTTGCCAAATGCCGTTCACCGGGGAGCTGCCGGCGATGCCGGAACCGGTGGAGGTCGTCGAGCCGCCGCACTGCGCCTGCGGCGGCCTGATCCGGCCCGATGTGGTCTGGTTCGGCGAAGGCCTGCCCGACGACGCCTGGGACGCCGCGGTGCAGGCGGTGGCCGGCGCCGATGTGGTGATCGTGGTGGGCACCTCGTCGATCGTCTACCCCGCCGCGGGCCTGCCCGAGGCGGCGCTGGCCAACGGGATTCCCGTCATCGAGGTGAATCCGCAAGCCACCCCGTTGTCGGCGGCGGCCACCGCCGTGGTGCGCGAGCCCGCCGCGGTCGCGCTGCCGGGCCTGTTGCAGCGGCTGCCAGCCCTGCTGGGCTGACGGCTCAAAGCCGCCCAGCGTGCACTTGTGCGCGAAGGTCCGGCCCGAGGTCGCTCACAAGCTCACGCTCGCGCAACGCTCACGACCGTGTCGCCTGTCCGATCGCCAGCTCGGTGACGGGCAGCGGCACCCACGCCGGTAGGGCCTGCTCTCGCCGGGACCGGGATACCGCGAATCCCGCACCGGCGATCGAGGCCTCGGTGTCACGATGGGTGTGGCAGTTACCCAGTAGGCGCGGCCACACCGTCGCGTCGGCCACCCGCTGCAGCGAGGCCCGAGCTCCGGTGCTGGCGACATGCTCCAGGTATCGCAACTGTCCACCCGGCTTGAGCATCGAAAAGATATGCCGCAGAACGTCGTTCGGCTCGCCGACCGAGCACAGCACCAAAGCGCAGACCACGGCGTCGAACGGTTGGTCCGCGGCATAGTCCTCGACCGTGTCGGTGCTGACGGTCACCGGCACCGGAGCCGACCGGGCGGCCCTGGCCGCGATCTCGGCCAGCCGCGGTTCCGGTTCGATGGCGACCACCTCGGTGACCCCGGCGGGATAATGGGCGAAGTTGGTGCCGGTACCGGCGCCGACCTCGAGCACCCGGCCGGTCAACCCGGCAAGGTTTTCCACCCGCAGTCGGCGCAGTGATTCGGGTTCATGGCCGGACATCACGGTCCACAGCCGCGCGAAGAACGGGTTCTGCACCGTGTCACTCATACGCGATCCGCCTCCGGCTCCTTGCTGGTCCTGGTCATCTCAACTCCTGCAACTTCGCGATGGTCTCCTCCGGAGTGGCATCCGGCCCGACGATTCCGTACACGATCCGTCCGCAGCACACCGCACTCAACACCCGGTCGGTGAACGCCTCCACGTCACCCCAGGGCAGATACGGCTTGGCGATGAGCAGCGCCGCGACGCCGTGCACGGCGGCCCACAGCTCCAATGCCGCGGCGGTCGAATCCCCTTGCGGGTAAACGCCTTCGGCCATCAGCGCCTCGATCGACGCCCGCATGTGCTGAAACGCCGAGCTGGCCAGCGTCACGTCGACATCACTGCCCGGATTGCCTTCGCCCATCGTCGCGATGCGGTAGAGCTCCGGCGTCTGCCGCGCGAACCGGACATAGGCCAGTCCCTGGGCCCGCAACACCTCGATGGTGGAGGTCTGGTCGACCGCGACCCGCTGCATCTCCTCGTCGAGCTTCTCGAAATAGCGAGCGCACACCGCGTCCAGCAGCGCGTCCTTGTCGGCGAAATGCAGGTAGATCGACGGCGGGGTGATCCCGACCCGCTGGGCCACGGCACGGATCGACACCGACTTGGCGTGTCCGGTTTCCAGCAGCAGATCGGTGGTCGCGTCCAGGATCTCCTCGCGCAACTGGTCACCCGAGCCGCGCGCAGCGCGGCGGCGTTTCAGTGCTTCAACCACGTTGACCAGTGTCCGTCACACCCGCGGTCACGGGTTCACGCCGCTCCGATTCCGGGCCCGATTCACTGATCCCGATCCGCTCGTGCAGCCAGACCAGCGGTTTGGGCGCCCACCAGTTCCACCGGCCGGCGACGTGCATGAACGCCGGCACCAGCACCATCCGCACCAGGGTGGCGTCAACCAGGACGGCCAGCGTCAGCCCGACCCCGAACATCCGCATGAACGACACCTGCGCCGCGATCAGGGCGGCGAAGGTGATCGACATGACCAGGGCTGCGGCGGTGATGACCTTGCCGGTGCGGGCCAGCCCGAGGGCCACCGCCCGGTCATTTCGCTGGCGCCCCGGGCCGTCCAGCGCCAGCCAGTACTCCCGGATGCGGGCGGCAAGGAACACCTCGTAGTCCATGGACAGTCCGAACGCGATGCAGAACAGCAGCACCGGCATATTGGCCACCAGGGTGCCGGTCGGTGTGGTGCCCAGCGCGGACAGATGGCCGTCCTGGAAGATCCACACCAGCGCACCGAATGCGGCGGTCAACGAAAGGACGTTGAGCACAAGCGCTTTCAAGGGCAGTACGACGCTGCCGGTGAGCAGGTACAGCAGGCCGAACGTGATCACCGCGATCACGCCGAGCACCCACGGCAACCGGGTGGTGATGGCGGTGACGCTGTCGCGGTTGATCTGCGCGATGCCGCCGAGCTCGACGGTGCGCCCGTCCGGCCCGGCGACGGCGTGCAACGCGTCGAGTTGGCGTTCAGAGGCGTCCGAGAACAGCGGCGCCGTGCTGCCGACGGTGAGGAACGCGCTGCCCTCGGCGACGCCGGCCTGCCCGGCGGGACCGACTCTGCGGCCGTCCACGAATGTTCCGGTCGGGCTGGAGACCGACGACACGTCGGCGACCCGCGACAGTTCGGTTGCGTAGCGGTCGAATTCGGCCGGGGTGAGCCCGTCGGCATCGGGGATGACGGCGGTCACCGCCGTGGCCGAGTTGTCGGTGAAGTCGTTGCGCATTTGGTCACCGACCTGGCGCGCCGAGGCGGAGGCGGGCAGCACGCGATCGTCCGGGAAGCCCCACTTGACGCCGAGGAACGGCGCACCCAGCAGCACCAGCAGCGCGACCACGGCCAGGCCGACAGGAATGGCGCGGCGCATCACCACGCCCGTCCAGCGGTACCAGAACTGTTCCTCTACCGGCTTGGGTGACGGGTCCACGATCCGACGGAACGCCCACCGGACACTGAGGGCGTCGAGCCGCTCGCCGAGCAGCCAGATCGCCGCCGGCGCAACGACGATCGCCGCCAGCGCCGCGAAGCCCACCGTCGCCACGCCGGCGTAGGCGAACGACTTGAGGAAGTACATCGGGAACAGCAACATGGCCGCCATCGACAGCGCGACCGTCGTCGCCGAGAACAGCACCGTGCGCCCCGCCGTCGCCATGGTCCGGATCAGCGCGCGGTCGCGCGGCTGCCCGTCGGCGAGCTCATCGCGGTACCGGCTGATGATCAGCAGCGTGTAATCGATGGCCAGGGCGAGACCCATCGCGGTGGACAGGTTCAGTGCGAAGATCGACACGTCGGTGGAGAACGTGATCAGCCGTAGCACCGACATGGTGCCCATGATGGCCATCGCGCCGACGATCATCGGCAGCGCGGCGGCCACCAGCCCGCCGAACACCCAGACCAGCACCAGGAAGCTCAGCGGGATCGCGATGGATTCCATCAGCAGCAGGTCACGTTCAGTCTGCGCGTTGATCTGGGCATACACCATCGAGGTGCCGCCGGTCTTGATCGTCACGCCGGGCCGGCCGTCGGTGACGTCCGTCAGCGAGTCGGACAGCTCCTTGGCGTACTTCTGGGCGTTGTTCTCCCCGCCGGTGATCCCGGCGACGATGAGACCCGAGGTCTTGTCCTTGCTCACCAGGTCCCCGCTCGCGGGATCATTGCCCGCCGCTTCGCTCGGACCGGGACCGGGACCGGCAGGCACCGTCCATGCCGAGGTCACCTGCGCGACATGCGGTGATCGGCCGAGCGTGTCGATGATCTCCCTGGCGACCGCCGTCGCGGAAGGGCTGGTGACACCGTCGGGTGAGCTGACCGTGATGATCAGCTGCATATCGCCCTGGTGGAACTTGTCGGTGAGCAGTTGCGTGGCGCGGGCCGACTCCGAGGTCGGGTCCTGGAACCCGCCGGCGGACAGGCTCTTGGCGACCGGGATGCCGAAGATCGCCGCGGCGACCATGACCAGAGCGGACAACACCAGCACCCGCCGTGGCGCGGCGATCGCGAGAAGTGCGATTCGGTTCAGCATTGCGGTTTCCCCTCCGTTGCATATCGCCGTTAAGTTAACAACGGTAAGTCGGGTGCGTCAATCGTTGTCCTGATCACGACGGAGAACGCGGTCGGGTTCAATGCCGTGCAGGTCAGACCCATTGGCCACAGCGGCCACTCTGGTAACCGCCGGCCTTACTGCCGAGTAGAACTCAGAAGTAACGTTTGCTGCCGCTCGGGATGCACTCGGACGCCCCGGCACACGCGGCGCGGACGCGGCGGACCTCCCGGCGAACCGTAAAGCAGCAGTTCACGACCGTCTTGACGGTGGAGCAACAAGATCAGCCGGGCGACCCGCAAACATCGTGAACCTACCCGGCGGTAAGAATTGCCAAGGTTTTCAGAATCGTGACTCAAAGATTCCTTAAGCGTGACCCATACGCTCACTGACATGTGGATCGACGACACCAGTGCCGATGTCATCAAAGTCGACTTTGACGCCCTGTACCACGGGGATGTCCTCGTCGAGGGTGACACCTCCGAGCAGTTCCCCGACCTCGCTGCAGCGGTCTGAACGCCGCAGTCCCTCCTAGCACCACGACGCCGCTGAGGCTTGCCTCGGCGGCGTTCTGGCGTCCGGGTTCCGGCCCGCAACACCGCGAAACCGCGCGACCGGACACCGTTGTCCGGCCGCGCGGTTGTCTCGTCCCGCCCAGAATCCCCCGCCCCGGACTTAAGCCGACGCCTTCTCTTCCTCGCCGATCTCTCGCCTGTCGATGACGACCATCTCGGCCAGCCGTCCCGTGATGATGTCCTCGGCCTCGCCGACGATGCGGCCGATCAGGTCGGCCACCGTCGGGATGTCGTGGATCAGGCCCATCACCGTGCCCGCGGTCCAGATGCCGGCGTCGATGTCGCCGTCGTCGAACACCTTGCGGCCACGCACCCCGGCCACCAGATCCTTGACGTCCTCGAACTGACCACCGTCGGCGAGGATCTGCACCACCTCGCGTGACACCGCGTTGCTCGCGACGCGGGCGGTGTTGTGCAGGCTGCGGAAGATCAGCTCGGTGCCACGCTCGTCGGCGGCCACGATGGCCTCCTTGACGTTCTGGTGGATACAGGACTCCACGGTGCACATGAACCGGGTGCCCATGTTGATGCCGTCAGCACCCAGCGCCAACGCCGCCACCAGACCACGGGCATCCCCGAAGCCACCCGAGGCGATCATCGGGATCTCGATCTCCCGCGCCGCAGCCGGGATCAGCACCAGGCCCGGCACGTCGTCCTCGCCGGGATGGCCGGCGCATTCGAACCCGTCGATGCTGATGCCGTCCACACCGAGGGACTGCGCCTTGACCGCGTGGCGCACCGAGGTGCACTTGTGCAACACCTTGATGCCGTGGTCGTGGAACATCGGCAGGTGCGGGGCCGGATTGGAGCCGGCGGTCTCGACGATCTTGACACCCGCGTCGACGATCACCTGGCGGTACTCGTCATAGGGCGGCGGATTGATCGCCGGCAGGATGGTCAGGTTCACCCCGAACGGCTTATCGGTCAGGTCCCTGGTCCTGGCGATCTCGTTGGCCAGATCCGCCGGGGTGGGCTGAGTGAGTGCGGTGATGAACCCCAGGCCGCCCGCATTGGCCACGGCCGCAACGAGTTCCGCGCGGCCCACCCACTGCATGCCACCCTGGGCGATCGGGTGCTCGACACCGAACGCCTCGGTGAACTTCGTCTTGAGTGCCATCAGCTGTCCTCTCGGCTCTTCGCGCAAGCGCTCATCGGTGCCCTCTCCTCTTCGCGCAAGCGCTCATCTGCAGTTGAATGCTCTTCGCGCAAGCGCTCATCGCGGCGCCATCCGGATGGCGCCGTCCAGGCGGATCACCTCACCGTTGAGCATCGGGTTCTCCACGATGTGCGCGGCCAGCGCGCCGTACTCGTCCGGGTCGCCCAGCCGCGCCGGATGCGGCACCTGCTGCCCCAGGGAGCGCTGCGCCTCTTCCGGCAGCGAGCCCAGCAGCGGGGTCTTGAACAGGCCGGGGGCGATGGTGACCACCCGGATCAGGCTGCGCGACAGGTCGCGCGCCACCGGCAGCGTCAATCCCACGACACCGCCCTTGGACGCCGAGTACGCGGCCTGACCGATCTGGCCGTCGAAGGCCGCGACGGACGCGGTGTTGATGATGACGCCGCGCTCCGCCGAGCCGTTGGCGTCCTCCAGCGGCTCCGTCCTCGCGATCCGCTCGGCGGCCAGTCGCAGCACGTTGAAGGTGCCGATCAGGTTGACCTCGACCACCTTGCGGAAACCGTCCAGCGGGAACGGGCCTTCCTTACCAAGGGTTTTGATGGCGTTACCGATCCCGGCGCAGTTGACGTTGATGCGCACCGGCCCCATCGACTCGGCGACGTCCAGCGCCCCGGACACGGCCGCCTCGTCGGTGACATTGGCGGCGACGAACTTGGCCCGCTCACCCAGCCCGGCCACCACCTCCTCCCCCTTGAGATCGATGACCACCACCGACGCGCCGGCATCCAGCAGCCGCTTGGTGGTCGCCAGGCCGAGGCCCGAAGCCCCGCCGGTGACAACCGCTACGGAATCCTTGATTTCCACTTGGTGTGTTTCCTTCCTATCGGGGTCGTTACCCGGTTCCTAGGCTCGCTCGTCGGCCCATTCGTCGAGGATGGTGTCGTTGTCCGCGCCGACCACCGGCGGCGGCGTGGGTTGCGCTGGGCGACTGCGCGAGAAGCGCGGCGCGGGCATCGGCTGCAGCCCGGCACCGGTCTCGTAGAAGGTGTCGCGTTCGGCGAGGTGCGGTTCGGTGAGCACTTCACCGAACGCCAACACCGGTGTGGCACAGGCATCCGAACCCGCGAAGATCCGCGCCCACTCGTCGCGGCTCCTGGTTTTGAACACCTCGGTGAAGCCGGCCCGCAGTTCCGGCCAGCGCGCCATGTCGTTCTGCGCGGGCAACGACGCCGGGTCCAGGCCCAGCTTGTCCAGCAGTTCGGCGTAGAACTGCGGCTCGATCGCACCGACGGCGACGTACTTGCCGTCGGCGGTCTCGTAGGTGTCGTAGTAGGGAGCGCCGGTGTCGAGCATGTTGGTGCCGCGCTCGTCGCTCCACAACCCTTGTGCGCGGAACGCCCACATCATCTGGATCAGCACACTGGAACCGTCGACCATGGCGGCGTCGACCACCTGGCCCTTGCCCGAGGTCTGCCGTTCCCACAGCGCCGCCAGGATGCCCAACAGCAGGAACATAGAGCCACCACCGAAATCGCCGACCAGGTTCAGCGGCGGCACCGGCCGCTCGCCCTTGCGGCCGATCGCGTGCAGCACCCCGTTGAGCGAGATGTAGTTGATGTCATGGCCGGCCTGCTGGGCGCGCGGACCGGTCTGTCCCCAGCCGGTCATCCGGGCATAGATCAGTTTCTCGTTGACCTCGGCGCAATCCTGCGGACCCAGTCCGAGCCGCTCGGTCACCCCGGGGCGGAAGCCCTCGATGAGCACATCGGCCTTGCTGACCAGGTTCAGCACGAATTCGCGGCCCTGTTCGGATTTGAGATCCGCGGTCACCGAGCGCCGGTTGCGCAGCATGGCGTCCTTGGCCGGGCCGTTGGCGGCGGACGGGCGGTCCACCCGCACCACCTCGGCGCCCAGGTCGCCGAGGATCATCGCCGCGTGCGGGCCGGGGCCGATACCGGCCAATTCGACAACGCGCAATCCGTGCAGTGGTCCCGTCATACCGACCGTCCTTCGTCGTTGAGTGTCTTGTCGAGTACTGAGTAGTTGACCGCCGACATAGCTTACTTGTATAACCAGGTCGAACCAGCCGGGGGCCACCCGGTCTAACCTGAGGACGTGTCCATGACCTATCGCAGCATCGATTCTCTGCTCGTCGAGCTTTCCGATGGCGTGTTGTCACTGACTCTGAACCGGCCCGACAGCCTGAACTCGTTGTCCGAGGCCATGCTCGACGGGATCGGCGACGCGCTGGAACGGGCCGCCAGCGATCCCGCGGTGCGGGTGGTCAAGCTCGCGGGCGCCGGACGGGGATTCAGCTCCGGCGCCGGGATCAGCGAAGAGGACACCGCCGGTCACGCCACCGGCGGTCCGGAGTCGGTGCTGGATGCCGCCAACCGGGCGGTGCGGTCCATCGTCGCGCTGCCCAAACCCGTCGTCGCGGTGGTGCAGGGCCCGGCCGCCGGTGTCGGAGTCTCGCTGGCCTTGTCCTCGGACATCGTATTGGCCTCGGAGAACGCATTTTTCATGCTCGCCTTCACCAAGATCGGGCTGATGCCCGACGGCGGCGCCTCGGCGTTGATCGCGGCGGCGATCGGGCGCATCAGGGCCCAGCGGATGGCGCTGCTGGCCGAGCGGATCACCGCGGCCGAGGCCTACGACTGGGGTTTGGTGACCTCCGTGCACGCGCCCGAGGCGCTCGACGACGAGGTCGCCACGGTGCTCACCACCCTGTCGACCGGGCCGGCGGTGGCCCTGCGCAAGACCAAGCAGGCCGTCAACGCCGCCACCCTGACCGAACTCGAGGCGGCCCTGGAGCGCGAGCGCGAGGGGCAGCTCCTGCTGTTGCGCTCCGACGATTTCCAGGAGGGCACCAAGGCCTTCCAACAGCGACGTCGGGCCAGCTTCACCGACAGTTAGTCACGCCGGAAAATAAGTGGATTCGCCGGTGCCCGATCGGTCACCATCGACCGTGTGAGTACACAACTCGAGCGCTCGGGCTGGCGGGTACTCGCACCGTTCAGACACCGCGAGTACCGCCTGCTGATCACCGCGGTGTCGTTGTCGATCTTCGCCGAGGGCATGTGGGCGGTGGTGATGGCCCTGCAGGTCATCGAACTCGACAACAATCCGACATCGCTGTCGCTGGTGGCAACCTGTTTGGGTGCCGGCCTGGTGGGTTTCGTGCTGGTCGGCGGTATCGCGGCCGATCGGCTCGATCAGCGCAGCATCATCATCGCCGTCGAGACGGTCAACGTCGTCGCGGTCACCGTAGTGGCGATACTGGGTTCGCTTGGGCTGCTGAAGGTTTGGCACCTGGCCGTGACCGCGGGCACGCTCGGCATCGCCGCGGCGTTCTTCTTCCCGGCCTACAGCGCGATCCTGCCGCGCATTCTGCCGCCGGAACAATTGTTGGCCGCCAACGGCGTCGAGGGTGTCGTGCGGCCGGTGTTCCAGCGGGCGGTGGGGCCCGCGGTCGCCGGCATCGTGGTCGGCGCGACCATGCCCTCGGTCGGTGCCGTCGTGGTCGCGGTGCTGTTCGCGGTCGGTCTGGCGCTGCTGGTGGCCACCCGCTCGCCGGCCACCGCGGAACCCGACGGCGATCGGCCGCACGTGTTGCGAGATCTGCGTGACGGTTTCACCTTCGTGGTCCGTACACCGTGGCTGCTGGCGACACTGCTGTTCGCGAGCATCTTCGTGCTGGTGGTGCTCGGCCCGATCGAGGTGCTGCTGCCCTTCATCGCCCAGCAGCGGTTCACCGAGGGCGCCCGGACATACGGTTTCATCCTGGCATTCTTCGGCGTCGGCAGCGCATTCGGCGCGCTTGCCGTGTCCTCACGCCGGCTGCCACGGCGCTACCTCACGGTGATGATGGCGATGTGGGGACTGGGGTCGCTGCCGCTGGTGGTCATCGGCACCACATGGTCGTTCGGCTGGATGGCGCTGGCGTCGTTCATCGTCGGGGTGACCGACGGTGCCGGCATGGTCATCTGGGGCACGCTGCTGCAGCGCCGGGTCCCGACGGCGATGCTCGGGCGGGTGTCGAGCCTGGATTTCTTTGTGTCACTGGCCTTCATGCCGGTCTCGTTCGCGATCGTCGGGCCGCTGTCGAAGGTGGTGTCCATGGAGGCCATCTTCATGGTCGCCGGCGTGGTGCCGGTCCTGATCGGCCTGGCGGCCTGGATTGCGGCGCAGATGCCCCGCGACGAGGTGGAAAACCCGCTCAGCGGCTAAACCCCGAAGATCGGCGGCAGCGCCAGCACCATGACCAACCCCCAGCAGAAATGGGTCAGCATCGGTGCCAGCACCCCGCCGGTCAGCCGCCGTAGCAGCGCACACGCCGCACCCAGCAGGATGGCGGCGAAGCCCAGCATCGGGTTGCCCGCCGCCATCACGGCGACGAAGTAGACCGCGGTGGAGATCAACACCGGGCTGCGCCCGCCGAGCGCGCTGTACAGTGCGCCGCGGAAGAACAGTTCCTCGGCCACCCCGTTGACGACGGTGATGAACACGACCAGCAGTAGCGGGCCGTGATCGGCGAATTCCAGTACGGCGGTGACATAGTCGCGCACCGGCGGGATGAGCCGTGCGATCAGCCCGCCCACCACGAACACCGCACCGAGTCCCAGCCCGACACCGACGCCGAGCACTATCGGGCGGCGCCCGCTGCCGGGCAGCCGGCCCAGGTGCAGCGGGCCGGATGACACCGCACCCGCCGTCCAGACCGCGGCCATGACGAGGGTCAACACGTAGAAGGAACTGTCCCCCGGATGCCGGCTCAGCGAATATGCCTGTAGCGCAGCACCGATCACCAGCACCCCGACGACGGCGATGCGCCGGCGGCGCACCACCGGCGGCGTCTCCTCGGCCGCGGGAGCCGCGGCCCGCCAGGGCGGCGGAATCATCCCCATCTCTCCGCCGGGATGAGGTCGGCCAGCAGGTCGATGCCGGTGCGCAGCGCGGCGGTGGCCGGGCCGGGCAGCAGCGGCAGCAGGGCCAGGGCGGGACGCGCGACCGGTGGGGTCAGCTCACGGATACGCGACACGTCACCACCGGCCCACGGCGGATCGGTGTCGGCCAGATGGTGCGGGTCGGCGAGCCTGTCGACGGGCCGCCGGGTCCGGGTGGCCACCGACCGGCCGATGGCATCCTCGATGGTGAGCAGCCCGCCGGGCGGGTCGGGCACCAGTTCGCGTAATCCGGATCCGGCCGCCCTCATCGGATGTGCCAGGGACGCAGTGAGATCCGCGGCAAGGCCGCCGGGCACCGGGAGCGCCAGCGCCGACACCCGCGACGCCACGGCCGTCGGTAACCCGGGTGCGGGCAACCGCCACTGCCGGGTGCCACTCGCCCGGGCGTAAGCCGCCAGCAGATCCCGGTACCGCACGGTCTGCGGGCCGCGGATGTCGTAGGCGCCGGCGGGCACCTGCGCGGGGTCCACCGCGGCGGTGAGATAGTGCAGCACATCGCGGATGGAGATCGGGTCGATCGGGTTGTCCAGCCACGGCGGGCGCGGTAACAGCGGAAACCGGTCGCCCACATAACGCAGCATCTCGAACGAGGTCGAGCCGGCACCGATGATCACCCCGGCCCCCAGCCAGACCACCTCGGCGCCACCGGCAATCGTCAGTGCCTCGGCCACCTCCGCGCGCCCGGCCAGGTGCTCGGACAGGTTGCGTACGTCGGGCACGAACCCGCCGAGATAGACGATGCGGCGGACACCGGAGCGTGCGGCCGCTTCGGCGACCCGGCGAGCGGCCGCGTTGTCGGCGTCCCGAAAGCCCGGTTCACCGATGCCGTGGATCAGGTAGTAGAGCACGTCGATCGGCCCGGACCGCTGGAAAAGCGTTGCGACGGAATCCGGTTCGCGGGTATCCAGCGACGTCGTGGTCACCTGGCCGTACCAGCCGAAGGCGCTGAGCCGGTCGGGGGCGCGGCTGCTCGCCACCACCTGGTGACCGGCGGCCACCAGTTCGGCGACCAGCCGGGAGCCGATATAGCCGGTGGCACCGGTGACCAGGATGCGCTCGGTCATGCGCGACTCATATCAGCGCTCGACAGCCGCATCCGCACCATTGCCTCCCGTGACCCACCGCCAGTCCTATCACCGCACGCGGTGGGCCATACCCTGATCGGTGCCGCGCTACACCCGAAGGAGTTGCTCGTCACACCGGTTCAGTCGGTGTCGCGGTGCAGCTCGATGAGGCCGCGATACGCCTGCGCGTTGAACCGGTTTGCGGCGACCTCGTCGTCGGTGAGGCTGCGGCGTACCTTGCCGGGGACACCGGCCACCAGGGACCGCGGCGGGATCACCGCCCCCTGCGGCACCACCGCACCGGCGGCAACCAGCGTGCCCGCTCCGACGACGGCGCCGTTGAGCACGATGGCGCCCATTCCGACCAGCACATCGTCCTCGATGGTGCAGCCGTGCAGGACGGCGTTGTGCCCGACCGTGACGCCGCTGCCGATGCGGGCCGGGAAGCCCGGATCCACGTGCACGGTCACCCCGTCCTGGATGTTGCTGCCCGCACCGATCTCGATGGGCTCGAATTCGGCGCGCAACGTGGCGTTGTACCAGACACTCACGTGCGCAGCCAGCGTCACCGGACCGATCAGAGTGGCATTGGGTGCCACCCAGGATTCGGCGTGCAGCTGCGGGGCGCGCCCCCGGATGGGGATGATCAACGGCTCAGGCATGGCCGTCATCGTAATCAGGTGCCTGGTCAGGAACCCTGGTACACCTTGCGATAGCTCGACGGGGACATCCCCATCCCGCGGCGCAGGTGGTGACGCAGGTTGCCACCGGTACCCAGCCCGGACAGCCGCGCAACCTCGTCGACCGGAATGTCGCGGGATTCCAGCAACTCCCTGGCGCGGTCGATGCGACGCTGCCGAATCCAGTTGCCGGGCGCCTCGCCCGTCTCCTCGCGGAAGCGGCGGTTGAACGTCCGCAGGCTCATATGGGCGTGCTCGGCCAGCGCCTGCACGGTGAGCTCGGCGTCCAGGTGTGCCATCGCCCAGGCCCGGGTGCGCGCGGTGGAGGCGTGATCGACCACCGGCAGGTGGCGGTCGATGAACTGGGCCTGACCGCCCTCGCGCCACGGCGGCACCACGCAGTACCGGGCGGCGGTGTTGGCCACCTGTGCACCGTGATCGCACCGAATGATGTGCAGGCACAAGTCGATTCCCGCGGCCAGCCCCGCCGAGGTGAGCAGGTCACCATCGTCGACGAACAACACGTTCTCATCCACTCGCACCGCCGGGTACAGCCGGCGCAGGGTGTCGGCGAACTTCCAGTGCGTCGTCGCCGTCCGGCCGTCGAGGCGGCCGAGTGCTGCCAGCACGAACGCCCCGGTGCAGATGGACACCAGCCGGGTTCCGGGCCGGATCCGGGCGAATGCGGCGATCACCGCGTCGTCGAGGACGCCGCCCGTGCGCGCCGGTGGGTAGCGGGTGCCGGGGATGACGACGGTGTCGGCGGTGTCAAGGGCCTCGGGTCCGGCGCTGGGCAGCATCGCGAAACCGTTGGTCGACTGGACCGGACCGCGGTCGACGGCGCACATCGTCACGTCGTACAACGGCGTGCCGTCGGGTGCAGTGGCGGAGCCGAACAGGGTGGGCGCGATGGTGGCGTCGAACCCGACCACCGGGGGCAGCATCAGGACGGCGACACGGTGCACGCGACCAGTCTGGCATGTTTTTGACGAGTTGTGTCGTTTGTGCCACTAGGCGGACGGTCTGCGTTCCGCGACAGTGGGCCGGTGACACTTCTCGGTACACGTACGCGCCTGCACTGGGCCTGGGTGGTCGCCGCGGTCAGCTTCGTCGCCATCCTCGGCGCGGCGGCCTTCCGGTCGGTGCCCGGCGTGATGATGAACCCGCTGCACCACGAGTTCGGCTGGAGCCACGGCACCGTCGGCGCAGCGATGGCCGTCAACATGACGCTCTACGGCCTGACGGCCCCGTTCGCCGCCGCGCTGATGGATCGCTTCGGGGTACGCCCGGTGCTCGCCGGCGCGCTGTCCCTGATCGCGGCCGGGTCGGCGCTCAGCGTGCTGATGACCGCCAGCTGGCAGCTGGTGCTGCTGTGGGGTGTGCTCGTCGGGCTGGGCACCGGTGCCATCTCGATGGGTTTCGTCGCGACCGTCGCGACCCGCTGGTTCGAGGCCCGCCGCGGCCTGGTCACCGGCGTCCTGACGGCCGCCAGCGCCACCGGGCAGCTGGTCTTCCTGCCCGTGGTGGCCGCGGTGACCACGCACCACGGGTGGCGCTGGGCATCGCTCATCGTCGCCGCGGCGGCCGTCGCGGTGGTGCCCCTGGTGGCGCTGTTCATGCGCAACTATCCCCAGGACATCGGGCTGACCGCCTACGGCGCCGACCCCTTTGATTCCGGCGCGCGCAAACCCGAGGCGCTGCCCACCGGCACGTTCACCGCGGCTTTCGACGGCCTGCGGATCGGGCTGCGGTCCCGGGCATTCTGGTTACTGGCCGCCAGCTTCGCGATCTGCGGGATGACCACCAACGGCCTGATCGGCACCCACTTCATCCCCGCGGCCAACGACCACGGCATGCCCACAACGGTGGCCGCGGGCCTGCTGGCCACCATCGGCGTGCTGGACGTCCTGGGCACCGTGTTCTCCGGGTGGCTCACCGACCGGGTGGATCCGCGCCTGCTGCTGGTGGTTTATTACACCGGCCGCGGACTGTCGCTGCTGTTGCTGCCGTCGCTGTTGTCACCGCAGGCCGAACCGAGCACCTGGGTGTTCGTCATCTTCTACGGGCTGGACTGGGTGGCCACCGTGCCGCCGACCATCGTGCTGTGCCGGGACTATTTCGGCGTCCGCACCCCGGTGGTGTTCGGCTGGGTGTTCGCCTCGCATCAGGTCGGCGCCGCCGTCGCCGCGGCCGGTGCCGGCTGGATCCGGGACCTGCGGGGCGACTACGACCTGGCCTTTTATCTGGCCGCGGGGTTGTGCGTCGTCGCCGCCGGACTTTGCGGCGCGGTGCGGCGACCGGCATCCTGAGAGCCACCATTTTGTTCGTCCAGCCGCTGCGCATAGCATGCAAGCGGCGCCGCGGGGACGCCCAGGCTCGGATGGACCGTTAGCTGATGGTGCGCTGGCGTACGCATCACGTCCCCGCCCATCCGCGCCGCCCAGCATAGGTAACTGGACCCAGGCACGAGATGGAGGAATTCACGTGCAAGCTCGCACCGGCAAGCTCATCGGCAGCGTCGTCGCATCGGCGGCGGTCGCCCTTTCGGTGGCGGCGACGGCCCACGCCGACCCCACCACCCCCACCATCACCGCACCCGTCCCCGTGCCGCAGGGCCCCGGCTGCGACGCCGGGATCAAGGCCGTGGCGTCGGGTCCGGGCTCGCTGAACAGCCTGGTCAACGAGACGTCGTCGGCCGCGCTGGCGGCCATCCCGGAGATCTCCACCTTCAGCCAGGCCGTCTCGGGTCAGCTGAACCCCGCGGTGAACGTGGCCAGCGTGTTGGACAACGGCCCGTACGTGGTGTTCGCGCCCAGCAATGACGCCTTCGCCAAGCTCGATCCGGCCACGTGGGAGGCGATCAAGGCCGATCCGGCCAAGCTGACCGCGCTGGTCTACTACCACATGGTGCTGGGCATCCTGGGTCCCGACGACATCCACGGCACCATGTACACCCAGCAGGGCAAGCCCGTCGTGGTGAAGGGCAAGGGCGGTGATATCACCGTCAACGACGCCAAGGTGACCTGCGGCGGCATCAAGTCCCAGAACATGCGGGTCTACATCATCGACACGGTGCTGGACCCGGCCGCCGCGCCCGAGGGTGTGACCCCGAGCGCGGTCACGTCGACCGAGACCACCTCGGCCCCGGCGACCACCACGACGACGACCACGTCGGCGCCAGCCGCCTGACACGACGCGAAACTGAAGCCAGGGACGGATTCCGTTCGGAATCCGTCCCTGGCTTCAGTTTCGGCGCAGCTACAAGCCCAGATCTCTGCCGATGATCTCCTTCATGATCTCGGTGGTGCCACCGTAGATCGTCTGGATCCGGACGTCGACGTAGTCCTTGGCGACCCGGTATTCGTTCATGTAACCGTACCCACCGTGCAGCTGCAGGCAGGCGTCGACGACCTTCTTGCCCAGTTCGGTGCACCACCACTTCGCCTTGGCGGCCTCGACGGCGGTCAGCTCCTTGTCGACGACGGCGCGCAGGCAGCGGTCGACGTACTGCTCGGCGATGTCGAGTTCGGTCTCCAGCTCGGCCATCACGAAGCGGCTGTTCTGGAAACTGCCGATGGGTTGTCCGAAAGCCTTGCGGTCCTTGACGTATTGCAGCGTCTCGGTGTAGGTGGCGCGCGCCCCGGCGACACCGGCGATGGCGATGGACAGCCGCTCCGACGGCAGGTTGTTCATCAGGTGGTAGAAGCCCCGGCCCTCGGTGCCCAGCAGGTTGGCCGACGGAACCCGGACGTTCTCGAAGTGCAGTTCGGCGGTGTCGGCGGCGTGCTGGCCCATCTTGTCGAGCTTGCGTCCGCGGGTGAAGCCTTCCATGTCGCGCTCGACCACCAGCAGCGAGAAGCCCTTGTGGCCGGCTTCCGGATCGGTCCGCGCGACGACGATCACCAGATCGGAGTTGATGCCCGCGGAGATGAACGTCTTGGAGCCGTTGATGATCCAGTCGTCGCCGTCACGCACCGCGGTGGTACGGATACCGGCCAGGTCGCTGCCCGCGCCGGGCTCGCTCATCGCGATGGCCCCGATCAGCTCACCGCTGGTGTAGCCGGGCAACCAGCGTTGCTTCTGCTCGTCGTTGGCCAGTGAGGTGAAGTACGGGCCGACGATGTCGTTCTGCAGACTCACCCCCGGGCAGGCCAGGCCGAACTTGGCGAACTCCTCGACGATGACGGCGTTGAACCGGAAGTCGTCGACGCCGCCGCCGCCGTACTCCTCGGGCATGTTGAAGCCGATCAGGCCGTAATTGCCCGCGGCCACATAGGCTTCGCGGTCGACCAGCCGATTGGCCTCCCACTTCTCGACGTTGGGCAGGCATTCCTTCTCCAGGAATTGCCGGGCGGTCTCGCGGAGCTGCTCGTGCTCGGTTTCGAAAACCAGTCTCTTCATTGTTTTTGCCTAATGTCCTTCGCTACTTTGCTTTCCAGACGGGCTCGCGCTTCTGCGCGAAGGCCAGCGGCCCCTCTTGGGCGTCCTCGGTCTGCAGCAGGGTGGCGAATTCCCCGAAGGTCTGCTTCCAGAACGGTTCGTCGGCGCCGACGACACCGTCGATGGCGCCGTAGGAAACCCGTTTGCTGGCCCGAACGGCCAGCGGCGCGTTCACCGTGATGCGTTCGGCCAGCGCCAGTGCGGCGTCGAGGACGGTGCCGTCTGGCACCACCTGGTTGATCAGACCCCATTTCAGCGCGTCGGCCGACGACAGCGGTTCCCCGGTGAACAACAGTTCCAGGGCCACCTTCTTGGGCAGTTGCTCGACGATGCGGAATACTCCGCCCGCGCCGGCGATCAGGCCCCGTTTCACTTCGGGCAGACCGAATTTCGCGCGTTCCTCGGCCACCACCAGATCACTGGCCAGGGCCAGCTCGGTGCCGCCGCCCAGGGCGGTGCCGTTGACGGCTGCGATGGTCGGCTTGTCGATGAAATGCCGCACGTACCCCGCGAAGCCCCACTCCGGGTGGTCGGGGTGGAACAGATTCTCGCCGCGCGAGATGGCCTTGAGATCCGCTCCGGCGCAGAACGATTTGTCCCCGGCGCCGGTGAGGATGACGGCCCGGATGTCCGGATCCTTCTGCGCCGCCGCCAACGCGTCACCGATGCCGATGGACACCGATGAGTTGACGGCGTTGCGCGCGTCGGGCCGGTTGATGGTGATGATCGAGATGTTGCCCGTGCGCTCGACCAGCGCGCCCGGTTCGGTCACAGCAGTTCCAGGATGGTGGCGTTGGCCTGGCCGCCGCCCTCGCACATGGTCTGCAGGCCGTACTGAATGTTGTTGTCGCGCATGTGGTACAGCAATGTGGTGAGGATCCGCGCGCCGGAGCCGCCGAGCGGATGTCCCAGCGCGATGGCACCGCCATTGGGGTTGAGCTTGTTCTCGTCGGCGCCGATATCCTTGAGCCAGGCCATGGGCACCGGGGCGAAGGCCTCGTTCACCTCGAAGGCACCGATCTGGTCCAGGCTCAGACCCGACTTGGCCAGCGCCTTCTGGGTGGCCGGGATCGGTGCGGTCAGCATGATGACAGGGTCGGCACCGGCCAGCACCGCGGTGTGCACCTTGGCAATGGGCCGCAGCCCCAGGTCTTTTGCCTTCTCAGCCGAGGTGATCAGCAGGGCGGCCGAACCGTCGGAGATCTGGCTGGAGTTGCCGGCGTGGATGACACCGTCCTCCTTGAAGGCGGGCTTGATACCGGCCATGGATTCGACGGTGCCGCCGCGACGGATGCCGCCGTCTTCCAGCACGACGTTGCCCTCTTGGTCTTTGATCCCCACGATCTGATCCTTGAAGGCACCGGAATCCTGTGCGGCGGCCGCCTTTTCATGCGAACGCAGGGAGAACTCGTCCAGCTGGGTGCGCGACAGGCCCCACTGCTCGGCGATCATCTCCGCGCCGACGCCCTGGTTGGGCGTCTGGTCGTAGCGCGCCC
The DNA here is from genome assembly GCF_002101555.1 of Mycolicibacterium canariasense. Lineage (GTDB taxonomy): Bacteria > Actinomycetota > Actinomycetes > Mycobacteriales > Mycobacteriaceae > Mycobacterium > Mycobacterium canariasense. Next base: position 79,159 of record NZ_LQOL01000019.1, on the reverse strand, counting down.
GGAAGGCCTCCGGGTAGGGATGTCCGCCGTTGGCCAGCGAGGAGCCCATCGGGGTGCGCGACATCGACTCGACACCACCGGCGACGACGACGTCGTAGTGCCCGGCCACCACGCCGGCGACGGCGAAGTGCAGCGACTGCTGGCTCGATCCGCACTGCCGGTCGACGGTCACGCCGGGCACGGTCTCGGGCCACCCGGCGGTCAGCACCGCGGTGCGGGCGATATCGAGGGCCTGTTCGCCGGCCTGCATGACGCAGCCCCAGATGACGTCGTCGACGAGGGCGGGGTCGATGCCGGCCCGCTGCACCAGGCCGTTGAGGACCTGGGCCGACAGCTCGGCGGGGTGCACACCCGACAGGGCGCCGTTGCGCTTCCCGACCGGGGAGCGCACTGCCTCGACGATGACCGCTTCTGCCATGAACTTCTCCTTCGAAGTGTGCGGGCGACTTAAAATGCAACCTAGAACAGAAGGTTTACTAGGTCAACCTACTGGTTGGTAGACCTGGGGTGACGCCGAGATGACCGGCAACATGGTTTACTGAGTTGACTAGCTGGCCGGACGATGTGCAGGAGGCAAGGTGGCACCGTCCACCCCGTTATCGCCGATGATGGGCCCGAATGCCGTGTCGTCGACGGCCGGCGCCCCCATCCGGAGTCCGAAGACCGCCGAACTCGTCGCAGGCACGCTACGCCGGATGGTCGTCGACGGCCAGCTCAAGGACGGCGACTTCCTGCCCAATGAGGCCGAGCTGATGGCTCATTTCGGGGTGAGTCGCCCCACCCTGCGCGAAGCGGTCCGTGTGCTGGAGTCCGAGCGGCTGGTCGAGGTGCGCCGCGGCTCGCGCACCGGCGCCCGGGTCCGGGTGCCGGGCCCCGAGATCGTCGCCCGGCCGGCCGGGCTGCTGCTGGAACTGTCGGGCGCGACCATCGCCGACGTGATGACCGCGCGCTCGGGCATCGAGCCGATGGCGGTGCGGCTGCTGACCGAATCGGGCAACACCGCGGCGTTCGACGAGTTGGATACGATGCTCACCGAGTACGTCCCCTCCGGACGGGAGACCGGCCGGATGGCCGAGACCACCGGTGACTTCCATCGCCGGATGGTGGAGCTGTCCGGTAACGCGACGCTGACCATCATCGCGGGCATGCTGCACGAGATCACGGTGCGGCACACCGCCTTCGCGATGAAGGAGAACCGCCCGATGTCCAAGTCGGACTACGACCTGCTGATGCGCTCGTACAAGCGGTTGATGACGTTGATGCGCTCGGGTGACGGTGAGGGCGCCGAGGCGCATTGGCGCAAGCACCTGGACACCGCCCGCGACTTGTTGCTGAAGGGTATGGAGACCGTCAAGGTCCGCGATGTGATGGGGTGAGTAGCTTGCGGATCACCCCCGGCAATCTGCGGTGAGTAGCTTGCGGATCACCCCCGACAACTTGCGGTGAGTAGCTTGCGGATCACCCCCGACAACTTGCGGTGAGTAGCTTGCGGATCACCCCCAGCGTGCGCGTCAACGCACTCACCGGCTGATATCCCCCGCCGCGCACCGTTCTGATGGTGTGCTGCAGCTGCCCGCTGTCGGCGAGCGCGTGCCGGGCTGCCTTGATGCGCTTCCGGCGTTGCCGGCCGGCCTGCGTGCGCTCTCCATCCGATCTCCATCTGATCTTCAAGCAACGATCGTTAGCCGCGACAACCATTTAATCCGTCAAGGCGAGTGCGATTCGACTCCAACGGCGGACCGAAGCAGAGCACCCGCTCCGTCCGAGCTGCGCGTCCGGGCAGGTTGATCTGGTTGTCCCCATCTCAGGGGACTCCTCTGCGGCTCCGGAACGCCTGTGCTCACGTCGTCCACCGCGAGGTGGCCGATATTCTCGAAAGGGAGCTGTAGATGCTGCCTGCAGATCCGTCCGACAACGCCGGAACTGGCACGCCCGAGCGCACGACAGGCCTGCTCGCCGACAGGTTCGCCGACGAGGTCATCCCGCATACCGCCTATCTCCTCGGTCATGCCATCGGATTGACCCATCAACGGACCGATGCCGAGGACCTGGTGCAGGACACGATGATCAAGGCGTATGTCTCGTTCGGCACATTCCGGGAGGGAACGAACGTCAAGTCCTGGCTGTATCGCATCATGGCGAACACGTGGGTGGACAAACACCGGTCGTCACTGCGGCGTCCGGCCGAGCAACTGCACGGCGATTTGACCGATCCGCAGCTGGCAGGCCGGGCGCGGATCGACCGCAGCCTTCCGTCCGCGGAGGCGGAGGCACTGAAACGGTTTCCCGGCGAGGTCGCGGTTGCACTGAGTCAACTTCCGGTCGACCTGCGTGAGGTCGTCTACTACGCCGACGTGCAGGGGTACCGCAACACCGAGGTTGCCGAGATGCTCCAGATTCCGGTGGGCACAGTGGGTTCCCGCCTCTTTCGAGGGCGCCGCGAACTGCGCTCGCGGCTGTCCGAGCCGGTCGACGCCGACGACCGCACGATGCCGAGGTCTGCCTAGGCCACGCGCGAGCGGGGACCACTGGTCACACGTCACGAAGCCAGGTCTCCGGTAACTCGTCGAGGTCATCTGTCGAGCCGCCTACCAGCAAGTCGGCCTCGATGCGTCGAAGTTCTTCTGCGGTGCTCAAGTTCAAGCCGTCGGCCACTGACGGTGGGCATCCGTTCGCGACGAGGTGACGTCGGCGTCCGACTTGCGCACGGCGGGCCGACAGCTCGCACAGTGCCAAGATGCGACGCGCCAGTTCATCGGGTGGTACTGAAAGCGCCTGCGGTGACAGTGCCATTGCGACTGGTAGGCCACGCTCGGTGGTCCGCAGTCGTATCGTGGCACTGCTGATCTCGTGGACGCCTTCGGGGGCTTGCACTGCATCACCGCCTGATGTCGTGGGTCGTGGTGAACGGTGTGTGAAGTCCGCTCCGGGACTCGGAGTCCGTCGGTTCGACCGCGAGGGCAGCCGATTCTTCGGAAGCTCTCGAGCTCGACCCTGTCGGATCGTCCTCCGCAATGGCGGGCCGGTCCGGCGGGGTTCCGCGGTCGGACCCGAAGAGCCGCTGCAGACCGCTGGTCCCGGCGATCGGCACCCCTTGGGGCTGTCCAGAGCGTGCGCGTGCAGACGCCGACAATCTTGCACCGCTCGGCGGTTCCTGCGGCGGGACGGGGACGTTGGCGACAGGCGCGGTGGGCACGTCGACCAGCTGGGCCTGGGAGGTCGGAATCAACATCGGTCCGTGCACGACTATCCCAGTCAGCGTGTGCGAGGAATCTCCGTCGTGGACGGTCAACACGACCTCCGCCGCCCCGTCGAACGCGGCACGGGCACCGGCGAACCTGGCGTTGGCCGATACCTTCGCGCTCTGCCCGTAGGCCGCGCCATGGCGGACACGACCCACCCCGCCTACGCCGACCATCGCATTTGCGCGCACGCCGTCACCCAGGTTGCCGTGCGGGCCCGCCATGAACCGGGCACCGGCCTCCCATGCCGACGAGTCCTGGTGTGATTCGCCGTGATTGACCTCGTTGAGCAGGTTGGTCGTCCCGCCTTCGCGCTCAACCCTGGTGAAGTCCAACGCGGTCAGGTTGGCGCGCCCGGTGATGCGCAGGGGTCCGTCGCGGAAGAGTTCGACCTCCTCACCGCGTGTCATCGCGGGCAGATTGCGTTGCAGATTGACGTCACTGAGTGCCTCGGGGAGGCGGTCACGCAGGCGCGAGGCCGTGATTCCGCTCAGCGGCGCCGTGAGGTTGTCCAATGTTTGTTGCCGAAATTGGTGGCCGTCGAGGACCTTGCGAACCATCGAACCGTGCGGTAGCCCACCATCCGGCCGATGACCGTGGTTGTCGTGGCCGGTGTCGACGACAGTTCCCGGCCGCGGTTCATAGCGGTCTCGGTCGACATTCGAACTCGGTCGACGGATCCGAAAATCGACCGTAGCCAATCCATCTCGCTCGCGCTCGGCACCCCTACCGAAGAAGCCGGCGGGTCGGCTCATGGTGGCGCGCAACGTGGCCGTGCCGGCCTGGACGTGTGCGGCCGCCTTCGTCCGGAACAGTTCTCCGGTGGCCGAGGTCGTGGTTCGCGTGTTGCTGCTGTCCGTCGCCCTGTTGACGTCGACACGGCCGAGCAGGGAAGCGTTCACCCCGACGTCGACGGGCAATACCGTGCCCCGCACCTGAATGGCGGCGTTCCAGTTGTCGATCTTGGCGTTGCCGTCGGTGGCGGTCTGAATGGTCTGACCTCCGGTGTAGAACTCGGCCTCCTTGGCCGCCCCCTGAGTCGGTTCGGTCATGGCGTCTACTCTGGCACTGAGCACGACCTTGCCACCTCTGACCGCTTGCAACTCGATGGCCTTCTCACCACCGCGGCTGTAGTCACCCAGTCCACCGTGCAGCGCGCGCGTACCGACATGCTGGGCGAGTTCGGCTCGCACGGCTGGCCATTCGTCGCCGAACACGTACCGGCCTTGCTCGGCGATCGAGTCGAGGACGTGTGCCGCCATCGCGTCCTCGGTGGGTGTGGGGGTCGTCGTGGCCGCGGCTCGTGGCGGTCCTGGCGGGCGCACCTCGGTGACGACGTGGTCGGTGCCGAGTGGGATCCCTGGGCCGTCCGCGGGTTCGCCGACCAGGCGGTGGGCCTGGCCGTTCTCGGCGGGTGCCACGTGCGGGTAGGAGAACACGCCCGTCAGGCGTACGTCAGCCGCGTTCTCCGGCACGGTCGACAGCAGCCGGGCCCCCTCGTGCCGTTCGTAGCTGATCTCGAAACGAACGGGTTGCCGGAAGAGGTCGTGCACCTCGGTCGTCCTCACCCGGGTCGGGATCCGGTGCTCGGTGTCGGTGACGGTGGTCTCGGCGCGTGGGGTTGTGCGGCCGCCCGCGGAGGGCGCATCACCGGGCAGCACGGAACCGCTGTGGGTGACCTGAACCGACGCCGAGCCGTGAGGGAACGGTATGACGAGCCGGCCTCCTTCGACGTGGCGGGTCAGGTCGTCGTGCAGACGGGCCTTGGACCACTGCGACTCCATGGATAGATCGGTCTCGAACTTCGTTGACTGGCCGACATACTCGGCCTTTTCCGGATCGCCATCTCGAATCGCCCGCACCTTGACCGTGATTCTGCCACCTGCGACCGGGATGTCGTGGCTCCACTGCCGGCCCGACTGGTGGGCCAGGCGAGCCTGCAGCACCTGCGGGCCGAACTCCTGATTCACCCCGGCCATGGCCCTGTCCACATCCGTGCCCAGGGCTGGGCCGAGGTCGGCCCGGATCGCCTCTACCAGGCCGCTGGCCGGGTCGAGGCCGATCAGCATGTCGGTCGGCTGCCACCGCTCGGACAGCGCATGCGCCGGCAGGACCGGGGGTTCGGCCGTCGTGACCGGCGGGTCCCAGGACAGTGGCGCAGGTCCGGGCACCGAAAGTGCTGCTGCCGAACTGGTTTCGATTGCGGCCGGAGGTGTCGCCGCGATTCCCGCGGGTCTGGACCGGTCGAACGTGGGCGGCTGCACCGCGTCGTGGGTACGCGAGCCCTGCAATTCGCTGAGCGGAATCGCTATTTCGATGGGAAAGAGCCCCGATTCGTGCACGGTGGCCTTGGGGCCGGTCATCGTGCCGTCGATGCGAACCCAGCCGTCGAAGATCGCCATGGGTTGTGCGAACTTGGTCGCCACCACCATGCGCTGCTGTTCGCGGGTCCGGTCACCCTCCCGGACAGTCTGATTGGCTCCGGCGATGACTTCGCCGAGCAACGCCCCGCCGGCCACGTCGCCGCGCCCACCCAGCGCGGCCTGAGCGGAGATCTGCTCGGTGCTGGTCGTCGTGGTCGTCGCCCCCTCGGTGTTCTCCATGCTGGGCGACGACACGACCTCGTCGATGGTGCGACGGTAGGTCAGATTCGCGATGTCGGCGGTGAGCGCCAAGCCGCTCGAGGATCCGGGTCCGGAAAGGTCGGCAATGGTGAGCGGACTGTGCTGGGTCATTCCCGGCAATCCGCCGCGGATCCTGTTCAGGTGGCTCGAGGCCGCGACGGTCGGGCGCACCTCGTCCCACTTGCTGCCAAATGCTCGGTGTCCCATCGAGTCAAGCAGGCCGTGGAATCCGCTGAGATCGAGGTTGGTGACCCGATCCATGCTGCCCAGCCCGGACAGCGGCTCGGTGGCCATCCCCCGCTCCCGGGGAGCGGATACGTCGTTCGTCGCGGCCACCGGGTGAGGTCGCCTGCTCCACTGCCAACGCGACCGGGGCGTCGACGAATTGCGCTCAGCGGGTGGGCCACCCCGACCCCAGATGCGCACGGGTGGGGCAAACACCACCTTGCCGCGATAGTCCGTGATCGGGGTGGTCTCGGATTTCTCGACGAGTACGTCGAACTCGGCTCTGGTCTCGTGGACCCCGCCCCTGAACGCCCCGTTACGCTGCGTGGGCGAGACGGAATCCGGGCCGTGCATGACGAACCGCAAGCGCACCTGGCCGTTCCACGCTTGACCGGCCGCCGGGTTCTTCAAGGTGCTCCGGTTGCGGAACTGCGAGACCGTCACCTCGTTGGTGCTGCGGCCCACGTTCAGTCCCCCATCCAAACCGCCCACCACCTCTGCAGTGGGGGTTCCGCCCTGCCCTCGGCTGCGTCCCGGCAATGGAAGCTGTGCGGTGTGGGTGATTTGGTCCTGGCGCACCCGTGCCGAATCGGTCTCGGTACCGAAGTGGAACTCGGTCCTGCTCGTCTCGCCGGTAGCGCGCATCGTCGGGTCCGCGGAGTTGGAGGTCTGCTCACCGTGCGCCGGTTTGGTGTTCGCCGGAGTGCCGAGGGACTCGACGAAGGCGTGCACCTCGACCCGACCACCGACTCCTTCCAAGTGGTGCACCAAGGGTTGCTTGTTGGTCATCCCGTGCAAGTTGGCCTGCAGGAGTTCGACACTGAGCCAGTCGTCGACCTCGTCCATCGCCCGGGCGGCCTTGTTGCCGTAGGCCGACTCGAATGCCGCGCGCATCCCGGGACTCGACACCAAGCCCGAGGTGGACTGGGGACCACGATGGGGACCGACGCCGTCCGGGATCAACTGCAGGTTGGTCACGACGTCCGACCCGGTCAGCGCGCGCGACTTCGCCACCCGCGGCGGCGCGACGGAGGCAGCGAGATGTCCGGCCGCATCGGTGACCGCACGCGTGGGAACCGCCACCTGGGTACGGAAGGTCACCCGCGGCAGAGTGCCTGCCTCGTCGGTGGCACCGGTCATCCGATTCACGGGGCCGCTCACCCGGTAGGAGACGACGGCCTGGATGTCGCCATGGAAACGTGTGCCGGGTTCGACTGTTTGACCGCCACTGATCTGCCGGTCGGTCCGCTGCCTGGACTCGGACCACTGATGCTCGCGCACTCCAAACACCCCGGCGATGTGAGTCGCGTTGGGGTGGGTGAGGCCGGCTTGGGCGCCCACGACGTAGGTCCGGCGGCCCTCGTCGAACGAACCGACGACGCTGCTCGGGTCGGAGCTGTGCTCGAACTCGTAGTCCGCGACGTTCTCCTTGAACGTGAGCGAGGACGCCGCTGGGGACCCGTCCAATCGCAGGTCGATGCTCAGGGTTCGCCCGGATCCCAGCTCGACCACATAGCTGACGGGTTTGCCACCGCGCAACATGCCGGCCACCTTGGGCTTGAGGCCGTCATCGGAGAACAACGCCGTCAGACGTTCACGGTTGGCATCCCACGTCTGCTGTCCGCCAAGCCTGGTCACCAATTGCCTTGTCTGGTTCAAACCTTCGTTCCCGGAGCGGAAGCTCTCGACGACGTCCATGCCCCCGAGGACGAGGCTTGGGCCGCCGCGAACGGGCAGTCGCGGGCTCGGCGCATCCCAACCCATGTCCCGGCTCATGTCCCGACTCGTCGGCGACGGACGAGTTGGCGGCGACGGCTCGTCGTCGAGTATCGCCCCGAACAAACCGACGTCGTCCTCGTCGTCCATGAGGACGTCGACGGGTTTCACCTTCCGGGCATCCTGCTTCTGCTGGGCCTCGGGGGTTGCGGTGAGACGCGCCTTCCGTGCGTCATTCGTCTCGTCGACCCGCTCGACGACGGGTTCGTACTTGTTCGCCGAGACGTGGTCGGCGGCGTCGAACACCCTGACCTTGCGCACCGTCGACCAGAAGTCGGCGAAGCCGTTGCGTTTGATCACCACGTTGGGCGTACCCGTGGAGTTGTTCGCCCCGCCTGCGGTGCCCTCGTACTTCAAGTTTGGATTGCCCTGGAAGGCCCCTGGTTTCGCGCCCTTCACCGGGTTACTGATGTAGAGGTTCTGTCCCAGGTGTCTGGCCATCTCGGCCGTCACCGGTATCTCGAGCACCTTCTTGTAGGCGTCGGCGTCGTGGCGGGCAGCCCCCGATCCCGATGCCGCGGTGTCGGGTTTGAGCTCCCGGGTGAACTGGAAGGTGTCGTTGAGGGACCAGACGATCTCTCCCCGCTTGGGTGCCGTGGCGGATCGGGACGACCCGGCGCGGTCGGCTGTGGAACGCGTCTCGTCAACGCCGAAGAGTGCCTTCTGCACCGCCATGAGGTCGTCGGAAGCGAGCGCGGTCTCGAAGGCCTCGACCTCGGCCTCCGACATCCGGCGGATGAGAACGCCGCCCTCGAGCATGGCGGTGTGCTCGGCGAATCGTTTGCGCGCACGGTGGTCGCCGTGCTGTGAGGCGCGGAACAATTCCTCCGGGCCGACTTCCGGGACGGTGGCGTCGACCTTCTGCTCGAACGCGTAGGGCTTGTGGCCGAGGGCCTCGGCCACCGGGGGGTTGCGGACGGACAACATCGTCGTGTACTCGGACTCGTTGCGGGCCCCGGTATCCGAGCGCAGGTCCTCGACGACACGGGGGTCGGTGAAATCTGTTGTCGGCTCGTATCCGAAGTCCTCCTCGAGCTGCTGCAGCGCCGTCCGCGGTTCGGGTTCGTTCTTCTCCTCGGAGGGGAAGGGTTTGTGGCCGAGGGCGTCGGCTGCCGGGGAGTTGCGGACGGACAACATCGTCGTGTACTCGGACTCGTTGCCGGCCAGAGTGTCCGAGCGTAGGCCCTCGACGACACCAGGGTCGACGAAATCTGCTGTCGGCTCGTATCCGAAGTCCTCCTGCAGCTGCTGCAGCGCCGTCCGTGGATTGCGTTCGAGAACTGTTCCAAAGGACTGGTTCTCGATCTCCTGCGCGGGGTACACCGTGTCCGCCCACTCGAGTGCCTTGGCGATTCGGGCTTGAAGGACGGCCTTCAACTCCGCTCCCTCACCACGCGGATAGCCGGACCGACGGATTGCGTCATCGATGGCCTCTGGAGTGAGGCGGTCGGCCACCGTGCGAATCGAATCGGCAATCTGCGCGTCGGTGAGCTTGGCGTAGGGTTCGTTCTTCCGCATCTCTGAACCCGGCTTGATCTCGTCGACCTCGAAGTCGTCCGCGGCGACGTCGGAGCTCGTCCAGCCCTCCCGGATTGCGCCTTGGGCACGGACATCCAATGAGCCGCCGACGTCGATGCGCACCACACGCCGCCCGGTGGTGAGGTATGCGTCGTCCTTGTGACCGTCCCAGTTGCTCAGGATCATGTCCGCGGCGGCGAACCGGGCGACGTCGGGGTGTCCGCCGAATTGGGCGTGCACCGACCTGTCCGGCTTCTTGCCGTCCAGAAACTCCGACATCAGATGGATTTGGGCACCCTTGCCCTCGACGAGGACCGGTGTCGCCTGCAGGGTCGGAGCGCCCACCGCGCGCATCAGGGCCTGCGCGAGCAATTCGGTCTTCACGGCACGCGCCCCGCGGGTCGGCTTGATCGCCACCTTCCGGCCGTCCACCTCGTGCAGCCGCACCCCGCTGCTGCCTCCGAGCGGCCGTCCGTTCTCGAACGTGACCGGGATGACCCGGGGACTGCCGAAGTCGCCGAACACTCTCTGCTCCCACTCGCGCCTCGCCTTCTTCTCGGCTTTGTCGGCGGCGTCGACCTCCTGCCGTGGCGCGGGTTTCTGATCTGGTTTCGTCGGGTGGGACGGCGATGCGATCGGTTCGTCTGGCAACGGGGCGGGGCGGGTGCGGCGCTGGGGACCAGCCTGATTGCGCGCGGAGTACGTGTGACGGCCGTCAGGCGAAGGCGTGGCGTCGAGTTCGATGCTCGACTTGGACCCGCCCTTGCCCAGCGGTGCATACGGCGTCACTTCACCGGTTACCGCGTCGTGCACCACGATTGAGGTATTCAGTTGGGTGGCCAGCGCCTTGATGGCGATGTGCTCGGCATTGCGCGCGGTCTCGGCGTCGGCGCCGGCCTGTGCTGCGTTCGTCGCGTCGACGGCGGCGCGCTCGTCGGCGGTCAGCGGCGGCGGATCGGGATCATCCGGATTCGGGTTGCGATGGAGCACGGCGTTCGGGTCCAACGTGAGGGCGTCGAGTTTGGGAGCGGGCGTCGCACCGGGTTGGATGATCGCCCTGACCAGGTCCCCGTCGGTCGTGGGATGGTCGGTGATGAAGTTCGCGAGGTCGGTGAGCGCCTTCTTGCCGCGCGGACCCGCGAAGTGCGCGGTGAGCCCCTGCCGAAGCGAGGCGCCGCTCACACCGCGGGCCGCTGCGACGGCGTGGAACAGACCACCGTGAGCGGGCGGGGGTGCGGCGTACCGCGACGAGCCGTTCTCGTCGGAGAAGTCGTGACTGACGAAGTCGTTCAGCGAAGCGAACTTTCGTTGGACCGACGCCTCCGGACCCGACATCGCCACGTTGACCGCTGCCACTCCCTTCGCCGTCTGCTGCCGTTGGTCGATGCCGGCGATCACATCTGGATGACCCGGTATGGGCGTGGACAGGGAGCCGTCGAGGTTGTGCTTTCCGGTGTCCTTCTTCTTGTCCGGCCGTTTTGCCGAGTCGTCCGTCAGGCCCAGCTGTTGGTGGATGTCGCGCTGCTGGGTGAAGGGCGCGACCGCGACCTTGGGGGTGCCCTTGGGCGCTTCCGGGTCGTTGTGCAGATGCAAGGGCTCGCGGTCGGCACCGCCGCGCTTGGCGAAGTCGTCCCGGAACTTGCTGAGGCTGGTGTCTCCCTTGTCGTCCTTGGTCGCGAAGAAGCGGTCCGCCACGTTGGTCAGCGCGGCGTGCGATTGCGGCAGCTTGCCGTCGGTCGCGTAGCCCAGCGCTATGCGGGCCAGATCCGTTTCCACGGCCGCACCCTTGAAGTCCGTCATGAATGCCGCACCGCGCACCGGGTGTCGGCCCGTCTGGGCGTTCACCTCGAGGTTGGACCGCTCGTTCTCGACCTGGGCCAGCACGTCCTCGTTCACCACGCCGCTCGTCAGCGCGGCGACGTCTGCGTCGTGGATGGCGCCCAGCTCGGCGGCGTTGAACCTGGCCAAGGACCGCCCGAGCATCGAGAACTCCGCGCCGCCGTCGCCGAACTTGACCTCGGGATCGACCAACGTCGCGACGGCGTCGACGAAGAGATTCGGCTCAGGGGTGTACGGCAGCATCGGGCTGGTCTTGGCCTGCTCGACGCGTGCGTCCATGTCCTGGGTGATCTGCCGAGCGAAGTCCTCCCTGAAGCCTTCGGCGTCGAGCTTGGGCCCGGCCTTCTCGAGCCTCGAGATTGCCGCGGCCGTCTTCTTCCTCGCCTCGGCGTCGGTCGGGTGCTGCTGCTCGAGCGCGGCGATCTTGGCCAGGCGCTTGGCGTGCGCCGCGGCGATCATGGCCTGGTACGCGGCGTCGGACCGGGGTGCGACATAACCGCCACTGAACATCAGGGGCCGGGCCGACGGAAGGTCCTCGCCGGTGGTCAGGGTGCGCGCGACGTGGTTGAAGACGTGCTCTCCCGAGGGCACGTTGCGGGATCCCGTGTCGAAGTCCTGAACCGCGAGATAGGGATGATTCCCCTGTGAAACCATGGCCGCGATGGCGAATCGGTTGACGCCGCTATGCATCATGTCGTTTCGCATCGTGCCGTACGGCAGGTGCCCCGAACTCGGCATCTTCCAGGTGGCGCCGGTCAGCGCGACCGGCTGATCGATGTCGGCGAGCACGTGCTCCATGCCTGCCAGCGCGGACCTCAGGTTCGCCGCGGCCCCCGGGGCTTCCCGGGTGTTCACTCCGATGACGAACGCCACCTTGCCGTCCAACCCCTTGGCGTTGGCCGTGATCGCCTTGACGACCTCCGGCAGTTGGTGGATCTCCGAGATGGGCACGATGGCGTTGACCACGAAGGCGATCGGCTTGTCCTTGGCGACGCTGTCGTTCAGAGCCGCCAGGTGGGTGTCCTTGGTCGGGGCGAACACCGTGGCGCCGTTGGCCAAGTCTTCGAACGCCTTGTTGTACTTGGTCACCTCGTCGCGAGCCGGTAGCGGCACGGGTGCTCCCAGGGGCGTGGTGTCCGAAGCGTGCTGAACGTCGTCCATCGGCACGTCGTGGTCCGCGGCGTCGGAGTCCACGTCCATTGCCGCGTCGTCGGTACGCAGACGCTTGAACGGACCCGAGATGTCCGCGTCGTCCTGGGATTCGGCATCCCGTTCCCGTTTCGGAGCGGGGCGCGTCCGGTCGGTGTCGGCGCGGTCGGGGTGCGAGATCTTGACGCCGTCGTCACCGCGCACCGGATGCGGGTCGTCATTCAGTCGCGTATCCGGCACCGAGACTTGGCTGTTGGCGGCGCGTTCGACGAGCCACAGGTGGCGCGGGCGCAGCCCCGGGTCGTCGCCCAGCACGTCGCGGCCCATCATGCCGCCGTCGTCGCGATGCACCCCGGAGTTCGTGTCGTGGCGCAGCAGCACCCGTTGTGCGTCGGCGTACTCGTCGGGCACCCCGAGGTAGTGCAGGGTCTCGTGCGCCAATACGCTGGCCGGCGCCTTGGGATTCCAATGGGTCTGATCTGTTGCGCCGGTGCCGACCTCGACGACGGTGTGCGCGTCGCCGGCGTCGTCGGTGAACTCCAGATTGAGATGGAACTGGTCGCCGCTGGGCAGCCGGAAGCCCTGGTTGAGCAGACCGTCGACGCCTTGGCGCGCCCTGTCTGCGACTGCGGCCACCGCGTCCGAGTCGGCGCCGGCCCCAGCACGCAGGTGAACCTTGACCGTGTACTCCTGAACGAACCGACCCGGCGTCACCTCGATGCGCCGAAGGTCGTACCGGACCGGCCCGTCGTAGGCCTCGATTCTGGTCGGAGTGCTGTCGGTCAGGATGTCGGCGACCTCGGTGTCCACGGTCCTGACGTGGGCGCCGTCTCGACGCGCGCGCCAAAGCCGTTCCGGCGCAGGGTCGCGCGGGGCGAACCAGTCCGCCGACCGCGCCTGGTCGTGCCGCCACGACTCGTCGTCGATGATGGCGGCCTTGCGCGGGCGACGGGGCGCGGGCACCGCCGGCGGGGCACCGACTCGCGGCCCCGCCTTCCTCGGCGCGCGCACCGGAGGCGCCGGCGGTGCGATTGGCGCGGCAGTCCCCGGTACGGGCACCATCCCCACGATGACCTGGTCCCGGTCGTCAGTTGTCGAGCGTGCTGCCGGTGCCGACGCGGTACTGTTCGCGATGTTCGACACGGCCGTCGGTGCCGAGTTCGAGGATGCCGCCAGGCCCGCCGACACCGACTTGGCAGGGGCGCCGGATTGGTTGGTACCAACGGGGTTGGCCGCCTGCGTTGCCGTCGAGCCCGGTGACGACGACGTGCTCGGGGTGTTGGGTGTGGCGGGCGCCGCGGACGGTGTGGTCGGACCTGGCGGTGTGCCCGGCGAGGGCGCGACGGCGGTCGACGGCCCGTTCGTCGGTGTGTTCGCCGGGGCGGCAGACGTGCTCGGGTCGGGCGCTGTGGACGTCAGGTTCGGCTGGCCTGCAACGGCATTGGGGTCGGCCGGTGCCGTCTCACCGCGGGACGTGTGCTCGGTTGGGGGCGGCCCACCTACCTGATGCGAATCGGATGGCGCTTGGTTCGACGGCGGGGACGCCTGGCTTGGTGAACCGTGATCCGTAGTCGTCGACTCGGACGACACGCCGGGTGATTGCGGCGAGGTGTCGGTGCGGGTCGGTGGGGTGTCCGACGGCGCGGCGAGCTGATGCGAGGTGGGCTCCGGACCACCGCCCGAATTCTGGGGTGGATGCGAGTGATGCTGCGTCGGAGATGAATTCGAGTCGCCGCCCCCGGTGTGGTGTTCGGTGGCATTCGAGTCGGCGTGGCCGGACAGTTGCTGCGGAGCGGTCTGGCCGCTGACATGCTCGGCCGAGCCCTGTTGCCGCGCGTCCGATGGCGAGTCCTGCCCGCCACCGTGGTGTGACGAGCTTTGGTGCGCGTCACTTTGGTGTGCGTCACCTTGGTGCGCCGAGTTCTGGTCCGAGGAGCTCTGGTGCCCGTCGCTTTGGTGCGGCGAGTTCTGGTGCGACGAGCTTTGGTGCGAGGAGGCGATATCGGTGGAACCACCATTCGGCGCCTGCTGCGACCCACCCTGTACGCCGTTCCCGCCGGGTGACTGCTGCGAACTCGACTCACCGCCCTGGCTACCAGTCGAATCATGCCGCGTCGCAGCGTCACCGGTGTGACCTCCGCCCTGGTGGGCGCCGGGCTCGCCATTCCGAACGACATCCCGCGTGGCCGACGAGCCGTCATGACTTTGGGGCTGCGGCGCTCCCGTGGCTGTCGTATTCGAGCCTTCGGCGGTCTCCGACACCGCGCTGCTCGCACCGTCGGATGGGCCGTTGGACGAGTGCTGCGCATAGGGCGGAGGTGAGCCGTTGGGGTCGGACTTCTCATACGGGGGCGTCGCGTCGGAGGAGTCCTTCCCCGGATCCGCGTCACCGATGTCCTTGGTGGCAGATTCCTTGCCGTCACGTCCCTTGCCGTCAGGGTCGAACGCGTGGCTCTTGCCTCCGTCGAGGCCGGCCGGTGCACCGTGCGGGGCGTCGTCACCGTGACCGTCGTGACCATGGCCGTGCGAGCTGTCGATTCCTCCGGACACGCCGCCCAATGCGCCACCTGCGAAGATCTCACCTGCGTCCAAGTCGCCGCCGACGGCCACGGCACCGACGACGCCGGCGACCACCTCCGACCCGTACGAAGCCCCCGCGCCTGCCAGTGCGTTGCCGATCCCGCCATGGCCGTGCTTTCCGCCCAACGCCCCGAACGTCGGCGCGTGGAACAGACCTGCAGCCGCTCCACCGGCAGCCGCTCCCTTGGCCGCGTTCCCGACGTCACTCCAGTCGATCTTGTCCTTGTGCCCCTTGTCGATCTGATACTGCTGGATGGCCAGGTTGGTGATCAGCTCCTCGGCGATCTCCTCGACGCCCTCCTTGGCTGCCGCCCGAACCAGCCGCGCCACCGTCGTCTTGGTCAGGGCCTCGACCGCCCGACGGACCAGGGCCCGCAGCAATTGGTTGAACAGTGCTCGGATCGCGGCGACGGTGAGGGCCTCGATCGGTGGAATCCACGCCATTGAAGCCCCAAATGTCCACGGTGCCATGGCGATCGCATAGAGGATCTCGGCGGCGGCCATCGCCAATCCGACCAGAATCTCGATCTTGGACGCTTCTACTTGCGTGCCGGCTTGACGCGCGGTCTCTCCCAGCGCCGACATCGCTGCGACCAGCTTGTCCACCGAGTAGTCGCCGTCGAAGAGTTTCGCGAACTCTTGCGCCGCGGTGTTGGCGGTCTCGCCGGTGATCACCGACATCGTCTCGTTGCGCACCCGATTCAGATCGGGAATCAGATCGGACATCTCTGCGGCCGCCGCATGCCAGTGCTCACCGATGCGCCAGAGGCCGTCCTCGTCACCCTGGGGCCATTTGCTGCCCGCCAGATACGAGATCCATTGCAGCGCTGGGGGAATGTCGATGGACATGACGACTCAGGGGCAGCCGGATCGCGGTCGCGCCGAGCGCGCGACGCAGCTAGACGTCATCCGTCTGCTCGAGCGTATCTGCTCCGGTGCGCAATCCCTCGGAGTATTCGTCGAGCAACACAGCCTTGGCGTCCACCGAACCGTCCACCCACTCCCGCTGAGCGTCATACCCGTTGTCGTTGTCGCCGTGACGGAACTTCCGGCCGCTGTCGTCGTCC
Source organism: Mycolicibacterium canariasense (assembly GCF_002101555.1). GTDB lineage: Bacteria > Actinomycetota > Actinomycetes > Mycobacteriales > Mycobacteriaceae > Mycobacterium > Mycobacterium canariasense. The sequence goes on along the minus strand of NZ_LQOL01000019.1, from coordinate 63,139 downwards.
CCCCACGGCGATCCTTCGGCGGCGAGGTTGGCCGACAACCGCGACATCACACCCTTCATGCGGGCGCTGACGTCGGCCAGGTCCTTGGACGTGGAACGCAGGTCGGCGGGTTGAACACTGAACTCCGGCATGGATCAACTCCTGATCGTCGGGAACGACGTGGCGTCGTCGCCGTCGTTCTCGGTCGGCCTCGGCTGAGGTTGCAGCGCGTCGCCCATTGCACTCACCTCGGCCAGCGCCTCGCGGAATCCGGGAAGACCGATGACGTTGCCGGAGATCTCCGACACCGCCTTGCGCCGCTCGTTCATCGGCGCGAGCAACGCCTCCGACCGCTTGTCCAACTGCCGGACGGCCGCCTGCGCGGCGCTGGTCACGTGAGCGCCCAGTTCGGCCAATTCGTGATCGTCCAGATAGGACTCGTCCACGACCGTCTTGACGATCGTGCGGTGAGCGTTCACCGTCACTTCGACCAGGCCGTCGGCGGCAGTCGCCCGCGCCACCATCGTCGATCGTTGCTGCTGGATATTGTTCAGGTCACGCATCTGTTCCTGCACCAAGGCCAGTACCTGACCGAACTCACTTCGTATCGACTCGTTGCTCACGCTCGTCCTTCCGGTCTGTCAGGCATCGACGCGACACCACATCCACGTGACGTCGGTCAATCGGCCGCAATTGATCAAACGTGCTCAGGGAAGAGACCATTCGCGGGATTCGTTCAACAACTCGATGTCGGCGGCGATCAGACCGTCGATGCGCTCGGAGAGCAAGGCCGTCGTCAACGGGATCCCGCGACTGCGGTCGGGCTCTCCCAGATAGTCACCGTCGTCCCTCATCCGCATCCAGGTCAGCGACTCCTTGTGGGCATCGATGCCCCACTCCCGTGCCGGCCGCCAATTGCTCTGTACGTTCGCGTAGGCCGACAACTCGGACGCCGAGACGTTCACACCGGAGGTGGCGGTCACTTCATGACGTACCACGACGTCGTCCGTGTCCACATCCGCCGGCCGTCTTGGCACGTATTCCGGGATAAGGATGCGCGGATGGCGTCCTGGCCCTTCGAGATTCATGGCGGCCGCGATGGCCGCGCCCACCTCGAGCGGGGACACCATACAGACGTCGACGACGTCCGCATCGGCTCTCTGCTGCAGCAGATAACCCGATTGGCCGGTGCGGAAGGCCAGCACGCGGATGCTCGGAGTATCGGCCGGGACGTACTGTACGTGCCCGGCGACGGTGACGTCGGCATGCAGCCACGCTTCCAGGCACCGGGCGAACACACTCAGATCCCCCGACCGCAGACGGTCGGGTAATTGCACCGCGTAGCGGGCCACCTCGTCGACGAACTCGAACGGTGTGGGCCTGGTCAACATGAAGGGGTACGGCAGCGAATCACGACCGTATCGCTCGTTGATCAGCTGCAAGTCGAAAAGGTCGAGTGCGCCCACCTCACGTCGCGAAGTCACTCCGCTACCGGCCCGTTCCCCCACCGCGCGCGGCCCCCTCGTGTTGCTCATGGGGTGTCCATGGTCCAGCCCGGCATGCCGTCCGCGCCGTCGTCACCGATGACGGACACCACCGCCTCGGGCTGACCGATCAGGTCCTGCCCGTTGTGGCTGCCGCGAAGCGCCCTGTTGCCCTTGTGGTCCTTGCCTTCGCCGCCCTTGCCGCCACCGCCGTGACCGCCGCCCGCCGGCGCGCCGCCGCCACTGGACCCTGCCTGCGTGGGATCGACGGCAGCGCTGAGCGCGTGGCCGTGCGTGGCCGGATTGAAGTTGGCCGCGGCCACCGGTGCGCCTGCAGTCGCCAGGTGCATCTTGCCGGGTCCGGCAGCACCGCCGCCCGCGCCGCCACCGTGAGCCGCGCCGCCACCGGGGTGACCCGCCGATCCACCGGGGGCACCGTCGAAACCGGGTCCTCCGCCGAACCCTGGCGTTTGTGCAGCCGCCCCTTGCTGAGCGGTCTGCACGATCTGATTGACCCCGTCCATGATTCCCCCGACCAGGCTGCTGAAGCCGTCGGACGGGCTGCCGGCCGTGCCCGCGGCCAAGCCCGGGATTGCGCCCGCGTTGCCCAACCCGGATTGGCTCAGAAGGCTCCGATTGAGATCCTTGGCATCGGTCCCACCCGTCGGGTCCAAGCCCGTCAGACCGGTCGCTTGTAGTGCCCCGGACTCTTTGAGCGCCTTGCCGAGATCGCCCACATGCGGATCGTTCAGCAACTTCTGCGCGTCCTTCGCCGTATCCGGGTTGCCGAACAACGTCTTCGCCGCATCCGCGGCCTCCGGATCGCCGAACAACGTCTTGGCGGCGTCGAGGGCCTTGGGATTGTCCAGCAGCCCCTTGGCCCCGTTACCGAAGAGCGTCTTGGCCGCATCGGCGAACTTGGGGTCACCGAAGAGCTTCTTCGCCGCGTCCGCCGTCTTCGGATCGTTGAACAGCTTGTTGGCAGCGGCAACGGACTTCGGGTCCGTGAGGACCTTCGACGGGTCGAAGGTGGCGCCCGTGCCGGAAGTCGCCGTCGTGGACGGATCGCCGGAGCCGCCACGGTCGGGAACGCGCGGAACAGTCGCCGCGAGCTCGGGCATGGTCGGCGGGGCGCCGCCAGCCGATCCGCTCCCCGATTCCCCACCGGTTTCCGACGGCAGCCCCGGAGTCTTCACGCCTGGCATGGCCGGCGGGTTGAACGACTGGTTCGGTGTGTCGGTACCACCGGCTGACCCATCGCTCGGGGACCCTCCGCCGGACGACCCACCGCCTGGGGTGTTGGCGGACAGGTTCGGCGGCGAGAAGGGCGGCGGCGACGCGTTGTTGCCGCCACCGTTGTTACCGCTGCCGCCACCGCTGTTACCGCTGCCGTCGCTGTCGCTACCGCCACCACTGTTACCGCCACCGCTGCTGCCGCCGCCGTTGTTACCGCCCCCGCCGTTGTTGCCCCCGCCGTTGTTACCGCCCGAAGACGACCCGACGTCCGGAGCGGCAGTCGAGCTCACCGCCGGTTGGTGGCCGGCGATGTCCCTGATCTCCGGCGAGTAGTAATTCTTCATGACGTCTTGGGCGAAGCTGTTGAAATACTGCTTGACGGTATCGGTTTCGTTTGGATACCACGACAAGCAGTTCTGGTAGGTCTGCCACTGATCCACGATGTTGTGCTTGTTGGTCGACATGGTCTGGGAGAAGTACTCACTCAATACCCCCAAGGACAGCGCGGCCTTACCGAATTCGTTTGGCACGTCGAAAGACTTCAGGATGTTGGCCATCGCCGCGTCGTGTGTCTTGCCCTTCCACCCGCCGTCGCTCTCCAGCGACTCGAGACGGTCCTTCAAGTCCGACATGCCCTTGACGATCTGTTGGGCGACACCGCGCAGGGTGTCGTTGTATCCGGGGGCAATGTTCTCGGAGACTCCCGTCATGCGGTTGTAGATGGTCTCGTAGTCCATGCCGTCGAAGTTCTCCAACACCACCGACGCCGCGTCGACCTTGGCGCCGTTGCCGCCCAGCTCACCGAGGGTGGCGTCCGGTTTGTTGTTGCCGCCCCCGTGACGTGGATCGCCGTTGTTGTCCTTGATCTTCCCGTCGACGTGGTCTTTCTTGTAGTCGCCGAATGACTTTGCCGGAGGCGACGACGCTCCTTTGCCGCCACCGGGAGGCACGTAGCCCTCGGGGGCCACGAAGCCGGGCTCTCCCGGGGCCTTGCCGGGATCCCAGTAATAGTGGTCAGTGCCAGGCCACTTATGGCCGTTCTGCGGGTGAGTCGCCGGCATGGTTGTTCCAATCGGAAGGTAGGGACAAAGATTCGCGGTCTACTGCGTACTCATCTGTCCGAGTACGCCACTCGACTGACCGTTGCGGCAGGCACGTCGCCTGACTCGGCTGGAGGGTCGGCCAGCTGCTCGACGGTGATGCGAACATGATCGAGAATCCGCATCCGATCCCGGGGCAGCCGGGCCTAGCCCGACTGGATCAGGCACTTTCCGGACTCGGTGACCGTGTCGGCGAACGCGTCGAGGTACTTGGTGTAGTCGGCGATGACCCTCTTGAGCTCATTGCAGCCGTGCTCGAGGTTGGTCTTGGTCTGCGCCGCAGACTGAAAGTCTCCTGGTGGGCCGTAGCCCGGCAGTGCGTTGATCTTCCTCAGTTGCTCGTTGAGCAGATCGCGGAAGTCGTGGACCGCTTTGACGTAGGCGTCCCGTACCTCCTTGGTGAGCTTGAGGTCCGGATCTCCGTTCTCGGCACCCCGCTTGAGGTCCTTCATGCTGTCAACCCAGTTCTGTCCCATGGGCTTTCCTCTCCTTCACTGGTGTGGCGGGGTGCGGAGCCGGGGCCGGTCGGGCCCCGGCTCCGCCAGTCCGATCAGAACGCCGCGGCGTTGGCCCGGTCGAGCGACTGCATCGCGTCCTGCTGATCCTGCGCCTGCTTCTGGGTGTTGATGGTAGTGTTCACCGCTTCGTCCAGCATGCCGTCGATCTTCTGGTGCGCAGCGCTGAGTGCGGTCGCGCCCTCGCCTTCGTAGACGCTCATCAGCGTCGTGAAGATCGAGCTGATGTCTTGGCGCACTTCCTGGATGTTGTTCAACATCCCGTTGATGTCGGTGAGCGACCCGGCGTTGGCGCCGAAGTTGTAGAGAATGTTGTCGGCCATGTCTGTTCTCCCTGTCCCGTTATCCGTTGTCCATGTTGGCGACGGCCCGGAGGTGCTCCGAGCCCTTCTCCACCGTCGCGTCGAGCGACTTGATGATGTCGTCGAACTCCTCACGCTGCGCCTGCGAGGTCTGCTGGTAGGTCGAGGCGCTGCCACCCTGCCAGTTCGCCGACAGCATCTGCTCCTGCGCGTCGCTGATCTGGTTCAGCTTCTGCACGGCCTGCCCGCGAGCCTCTTGAATCTGCTGGATCTTCGCCTCGGCCTCGGCCGGGGTGAGTGAAACCGTCATGTGCGGATGTTCCTTCCTGGTGAACATTGAACAGCTTGGGACTAGCGATCTTTCGAACGTGTGTCTGGCTAGCCGCCCTCCCATCTCTCGGTCGAGAGTGCGACGAGCTGGCTGATGGCCTGACCGAATACCTGGTCAGACCCCGGCTTGAGCGTCGACCACACCTGCCCGGACGGCGACTCGCTGGGGACGGCGATCACCCGGCCGCGGACGGTGTAGAAGACCGCAACCGCCGCAGGCACCCGGGCGATCACGTCTTCGCCGTCGACCAGAGCGCAGTACACGATCTCGGCGAAGGCCTGCCTCGAACCCAGCGCCGCACCCAACAGCATCGCGGAGCGTTGCTTGACACCCAGCGCCCGGATCCGGTCCGCGAGGACCAGGGGGTCGTGGCTCTCCGACAGTGCCCCTGCCAGGTCCGACAGGGGTGCCCCAACCGGCTCGATCGCCGCCGGCTCGGCGCGGGGAAGCTCGTCGAGAAGCGTTGCCGCCGCGTCGGATAGCGTGATGCCGGCGCCGAGCACCCTGACGTCCAGCCGCTCGGCCACGCGCCGGGCCAGGACGCACAGCGGGCCGCGCCGGACGATGGTGAAGCGGCCGGCTCCGGCCGGGGTCACCAGTCGAACGACGAGCTGGCGGGCTGGACGTTGCAAGGCGTGCAGCACCGTGACGACCTCGTCGTCGACCACTCCGTCGACGATGACGCCTCGTTGGGTCAGGGTGTGTGCGGCGTGACTGACGGCGGCATCCCGAACATCCACCGTCGCGTGCCGAGATCGCAACCCCAGTACGGTGGACGAGCCGGACGTCCGCAGGGCCAGCGCCGCGAGTTCGTCTGCCGTGAAGGACCATTCCTGGGTCAACGCTCCGGTCATGCGCTCGTCTCCGTTCCGCGGCCGATGACGGCGGGCGCGACCCAGTGATCCGACACCTGTTCCAGCGTGGGGCGTGGCGGATCGGCGTATGCCGGGACCTCCGGTTCCGACGGGAGGACCAACCCGTCGAATGCCGAACTGGTCGGCCCCCAGCTGACGTTCGACACCAGCAGGGGTGCGTCACTCCTGGCCGCAGTGGGCAGCCAGTTCACACCGCCGTCCGCCAGCCCTGCGCCGGGCTCGCCGCCGCCGGCCAGGGCTTCCGCGCCGAGCGCCGACTCGTGCTCGCGCGAGTTGTCGCCGCGGGCCATGCCGGCCGCCATCGGACCGTAGCCACCCATACCGCCCATGCCGGCGCCGGCCGACGTACTGCCGACCGCTGGGCCCACAGACGAATTCCGTGCCTCGCCGCTGGATTTGACCTGGGCGACCCGAAACGCTCCCAGCGGGGTTTGGGGTACGGCCGATCCGCCACCGACACTGCCGCCGCCACCGGCTCCGTCGTCGCCGGCCGCGTGCGCCTCGCGCTCTGCGGCTCGCGCGGCTCCGTTGCTGACGTCGGGAGGAGGTGGCTGATCCCACGGCTGGGCCAGGTCGGAACACGACTCCTCGTATTGCTCCATGACCGCGGCTGCGTTGGTCTGGTCGGCGTCGGCGGCCTCGTCGAACTCGGCGAAGCGCCCGTTGAGGATTGCCCCGTTGTAGGCGGCCAGGGACGCCATCACCGCACGGGTGGTCTGCGCCTCCACGACCTCCGGGACGGTCGGCATGGCCAGGATGGCGACACTGTGGGCGACGGCGGCCTCCTCGGCCCGTTGTCCATTGCCGGCCGCGCTCAGGCTCATGGCCCGCAGCCACTGCCCGAAGTCCTGGATCCGGCGGACCACCGCGTCGGCCGAGCCGCTCTCGAACGCACCGGTGAGCTGATCGGCGAGTTTCTGATAGTCCTCGGACACCGCCGCCAGTTCGTTCGCGACGCGAACCCAGCTAGCTCCGGCCTCGCCGGCGGGAGTCGGACCGGGGCCCTCCGTCAGGTCGCGGGCGAGCTGTTCGGTGCTGCGCGAATCCCACGCGACGTTCGTGAATCCCATGTCCTGACCTCCCTTCTGGAGCTGTTCGCGAGTGGTGACGTACGCCGCCGACGGTCAGACCGCGAAGCCGTCGTCGAGGTGCGTGACGTCGTCGGCCTGGGACCGCAGAGTGGCTGCCGTCTCACGCATCTCGGTGACACCGCGCTCCACGGACGCACCGAACGCGTCGTGAACGCCGTTGAGCGTGTCCGCAACGTGCTGTGAGACCTCGTCGCGCGCACCCGGCTGCACCGACAGGTTGGGGGTCTCGGTCTGCATCAGCTGCTCCACGCGACTGGCCAGCGCGTCCAGCTGGGCCGAGGCCTCGGCGACCTCCGTCGGTCGCATTCGCAGAATGTCGTTGTCCGCCATGGCTTCACTCCTAACCGATTCGCAGTCCGACTTCGGGACTGTCCAGTGGGTCCTTCTCACCGATGACCGGTGGGGCGACACTGCCGAGATCACCGACGATCTCGCCGCCTTGGTCCGAGGTGTGCAGGAAGTCGGCAGCGCTGTGGCCGCCACCGATCCCGGCCTTGCCGTGGTGGCCCATCGGGGCCCCGCCGCCCATCGGAGCGCCGGCGCCTGCGGCTGCGACTCCTGACCGCGCCGAGGTCGCCTGCACCGGGGTGGCCGTCTCGGCCGCGGCTGCGGGAACCCCGGTGCTCATCGGGCGGGCGGGCGGTGACGCGGCCGTCGCCGTCAGTACGCCGCGAGGCGCTCCGGCACCACCGGCGGCGCCCGCACCGCCACCTCCGCTGCCCGCCACACCCGCAGCCTGGGCCACCAGCGGGGCGGAGGGCGCGTCGGCCGGGGAGCCGGCACCCGGCGCCGCGTTCGATGCCGAGCCGATCGCCTGCAACACCGGTGACGTGACCGAGGACGCCAACTGCACCAACGGGCTCAGCCCCTGGACCCCCGCCCCGAGCGCGGGGATGGACGTGACGTCCACGGGTGCACCGGCAGCCGTCACCGCGGCAGCCTGGGTTGCCAGGGTGCCCTGGGTCTCCGCCATGACCTCACCGGTCGAGGTGACGGCTTCCGTTGCGGCAGCGATCGCCGCGGCAATTCCCCAGGGAAAGATGATGTTCGGCCCAATCGCGGCGATCTTCGCCCAGAACACGTTGACGATTTCGATGAGTCGCGCCTGAGCGTCCTGCACCGCGGCTGCGGCCGTGGCGAGACTGGACCGCAGGCTCGCAGCCTGGTCGGCCACCTTGCTCCCATCCGCGAGCGCGGCTTGGGCGGCCGTCTGCGCCGCCGCGCCGGCGTCACCCTGCCAGTCGTCGCCGAGGCCCGACAGTGCCTGTTGCACTTGGCTGCCCGCGGATTCCAGCGCCTGACCGATCCCGTCGAAGGACTGCGTCGGATCGGGTTGGCCCATCTGACCCGAGCCGAGGCTGCCGAGTGCGTCCATGACCGGCTGAATCATCTGCGACGGATCGAACCCACCGGTACCACCGCCATCGGACGCGTCCCCGGCTGCGGACTGCGGCTGTTGCGGCGGAGCGGAGTTGGCGGTGCCCGCCGGATTCGCCGGCGCCCCGCCGGACGCCAGCCCGAGCCGGGCCAGGATATCGCGCACGGGCTCGTTCAAGTAGCCGTCCAGGTTGGTACTGGCCGCGTCGAGACCGCCGGACGGCTCCGGGTTCGGCGTCACCGAAGCCGGGCGGAGCGTCTCGGCGCTGACCCCCGGTACGTCGAAGTGCGTCGTCGATGCCATCTCCACTGGTCCCGATCAGTCGTTGTCGGTGACCATGAACGAGGTCTTCGCCGACTCCGTTGCCATCCCGATCGCGGCGTGCAGCTGGGCAACCGCCAGCGTTGCGGCGAAGTTGGCGGCCTGAGCCGGCGCATAGGCCGCCAGGTACTCGGCGCCGATCGGCCCCAGGGCCGACGCGGCCGACGCCAGGTTCGCGGCGTGGTCTGCCGCTCCCGCCTCGGACACGGCCTGCGCGGCAGCGGCATTGGCAGCTGCAAACGCTTCGAGCGCTGGGGGAACCACGGAAAACGCCATCTGACTTCCTCTCGGAAACGCCCGGTGAACCGGCGACGCCGGGAATGCTGTACGGGATTGCAAACGGACGGTGGCCCGAATCCATTCGCTCGCGAAGCCGAAGCCCCGGCCGACTCCCCGGGTGAACGGTCCCGACGATCCCGACGTTTCACATCGTGACGACAACACCGCGACGTGGTGGACCGGCACGAAGGAGATGGGGATCCGATGAGCGGTGACAGCCGGGACGCGCAGCAGGTTTTCGACGCCGGGGTGCTGTCCCTTGGCATTCCGATCGATGGCCTGGAGATCGAACGGGACCTGCAGTACGCGGCGTCGGCGTTCCGGCGGGCCACGGAATACGACCCGGGTATGTGCGATGCCTGGCTCGGCAGGGCAGCCGCCGGCGAGAGCACCGCCGAGGTGATCCATCACCTGTTCATCACCGCGGACAACCTGGGGCGCGAGCAGCGGCGGCTGGGCCTGGCCCCGCGCTCCCTGACCGGTCGGTTCGAGACCGGGCTCTACCTCGACTACCCGCTCAGCTCGCTGTCCGAGATCCGGGTCGCCTACGCGGCCAACCTCATTCAGGGCCGGGACTACACCGCCGCCGAACAGATCCTCGACGAGCTGGCCGCCGCCGGCGGCTCCGCCGCGGACCCGTCCACCGATCAGATTCGGGCGTATGTTCGCGGCGTCCTGCACTTCACGACCCAGCGCTGGCCGGACGTGTTGACCGCGCTCGCCGACTCGGCATCCTATGCCGACGAGTACATCGCGGCCGGATGCCACCTCATGGTGGGTTCCGCCTGCGCGCAGATGGGGCTGTTCGGTGAGGGCATCCGCCGGCTGGACCAGGCGATCGACGGCCCGATCCCGGCGGCGCGACGGGCTGCCGAGTTCTGTAAGGGGCTGACCCTGCGCGAGATGGGCAACGAACCCGACGCGCGCCAGATCTTCGAGCGAATCTACAGCGAGGAGCCGGGTTTCGCGGCCAACTATGCCGCGCTGCAGGACCCCAAGTTCCGGTTGGTGATCACCACCAAGGAGTCCATCGAGTCGCGCCGGGACAAATGGGATCCCGCGAGTGCCCCGACGGGTGCGGACGTCGACGCAGAGGAGCACGCCGAGCGGAGCAACCAGCACCTGCGGGCCGCACAGGAGGAGCTCGACCGCCAGGTCGGTCTCACCGACGTCAAGCTGCAGGTGGCCAAGTTGCGGTCGAGTGTCACGTTGGCGAAGTTGCGCCGGGACAAGGGATTCAGCACGTCATCGAGCAGTCTGCACCTGGCCTTCACCGGGCCGCCGGGCACCGGTAAGACGACCATCGCACGCGTCGTCGCCCAGACCTACTGCGGGTTGGGGCTATTGGAGACTCTCAAGGTCGTCGAGGCCAAGCGTCAGGACTTCGTCGGTCAGCACCTCGGCAGCACCGCGATCAAGACGACCGAGCTCATCGACTCCGCCATGGGCGGAGTGCTGTTCATCGACGAGGCGTACACCCTGATCCAGACCGGCCTTTCCGGCGGCGACGCGTTCGGCAAGGAGGCGGTGGACACCCTGCTGGCCCGGATGGAGAACGACCGTGACCGCCTCGTCGTCATCATCGCCGGATACGACTCCGAGATCGACCGCTTCCTCGGCGCCAACGAGGGGCTGTCGTCACGGTTCACCAAGCGGATCCGCTTCCCGTCCTACACCCCGAACGAATTGGGTGACATCGGACGCCTGATCGCCAGTTCCCGCGATTCCGAACTGACGTCGGAGGCCTACGACGAGTTGGTCACGGTCTGCGCGGAACTGTGCTCGGGTGAATCCGCGGACGCGGACGGCAAGATGCGCGCGAACATCGACCTCGCAGGCAACGGCCGGTTCGTCCGCAACGTGATCGAGGCGGCCGAGGAGGAACGCGCGTTTCGGCTGACCGAGAGCTACGGCACGGCGCTGGACGAGATCGACGAGACCGCACTGGTTCGCCTCGAGTCGAGCGACGTCAAAGGCGCCCTGAGCAACATCCTGCAGACGCTCAACATCCAGTAGACGACCGCCCGACCGTACCGAAGAGGAGACCGCATGACCGAGCACGACGACACGGTGGAGTTCCCCTCCCGGTTCAACACCAGCTTCACCGCAGGAAACCTGGGCTCGGTCACTCCACCGCCGAGGGACTCACCGTCGGCAGCCGAACTGGGGTTGAGGCGCCAGGAGCGCGCCCCGGGACGCAGCGGGTGGCGCCAGGCCCTGCACCGCGCGACGGGCGGAACCGTGACCCCCGGGGTGGGCATGGACGACGGGACGGAGCCGAGTCGCCCCGCCCGTCTGCGCCACGGGATCTGCAGCATCGCCGTGCTGTCCATGAAGGGCGGGGTCGGAAAGACGACGACGACCGTCGGCCTCGGTTCGACCATCGCGACCATGCGGGGCGACCGGGTGATCGCCGTCGACGCGAACCCCGACCTCGGGACACTGGCCCAGCGTGGACCCGACCACGTTCGATCGACGGTGCGCGACTTGTTGGCAGACAGCGGTATCAGTCGCTACTCCGACGTCCGGCGGCACACCTCGCAGAGCGCCAGTCGCCTGGAGTTCCTGGGTTCTGCCCGCGATCCGGCAGTGTCGGAGGCCTTTTCCGAGACCGACTACCGCAATGTCCACGAGGTGCTGGACCGCTTCTACAACGTCGTCCTGACCGACTGCGGAACCGGCCTGACTCACTCGGCCATCCAGGGTGTGCTGAACGCGGCGAGCGCGCTGGTGGTGGTGGCATCCCCGGCGATCGACTCGGCCCGCAGCGCCCTGGCCACCCTGGACTGGCTCGAACACCACGGTTTCGGTTACCTGGCGGCGCACACCAGCGTCGTGGTCAACTCGCCGTGGGCCGGGGACACGTCGGTCGACGTTTCCCAGCTGACGCAGTACTTCCGCGGCCGGGTGCAGAACGTCGTGGTCGTCCCGTACGACGACCACCTGGCCGAGGGTGGTGAGATCCGGCTCGATCGGCTCAACCGCAAGACCAGGTCCGCCTATACGGCACTGGCCGCGGCCATGCCGTCGGCATTCCACCACGGCCGGCGCACCGGTGACTTCATCCTGCGTCGGGTGGGGCGCGCGGTCTGACCGGGATCAGTACGCGCCCGGTGACATGGGTGCCGCACCGGGCGAATTCTGGCTCCCCGCGTGCGGAGGCCGCGGCGTCACCCAGTCGACCCCGGGCAGGCCGGCGTCGGCCGTGTCGCCTCCATCGGCCCGGCGGGCGCTGCGCTCCGAGGGCGCCGGCGCCACCGGTGACAGGTGCCGGGCATACGTGGCCTGCAGGTCCGCCCATCCGCCCGGTTCGTCGTGGGCGGTGCCTGCGACGGCGCCATGGGCACCACCCGCGGCCGCTGCCCGCTCTGCGGCCGAATACTGCTCGGGCCATTGGGATTCGTACTGCTGCACGTAGTCCCGATAGGCTCGGACGTACTCCGCATAGGCGGCGTAGTCATTGCCGGGTGCGGACTGCGTAGCCGGCGCTACCCGCGGTTCGAGCAGCAGCGCCGACACCGCGACCACCACCTGAAGTGCCACCAGGACGTCGACGGCGATCAGGGCCCAACCCGCCCCGGCGGCCGTCACCGTCGCGGTCGTCGCGGCGGTGAACGCGGTGAACGCCACGGCGACGACGAGCCACCCCCGGACCGCCTGCCCCGGCAACAGACCGACGGCGGCGACGGCGCCGGCCAGCACGGCCAGGGGTACCGCGAGCCCCGGCGACACCATCGCCGTGAGGCCCACCACCCACGCCGCCAGCCCCAAGGCTCCGGCCGATGTCCAAAGCACCTGGCGGATAGTTGATTTCGTTCGTGGCACCGAACCCGCCGCGATGTCGTAGCCATCCTCTTCGAACGCGTCGGCTTCCTGGTTCATCGCTGCTCCTGCCTGCTCGGCCAGTCCCATGCGGGCTGGTCACGTTCCTCGATCCCGTCGACGACGTCGAACGACGCTCCGATGTAGCGCATCTCCTCATCGCTGGCCACCATCGTCACCGTCGCCGAACCCGTTCGGGTGGTTACCAACACCTCGTCACGGTCCTCGTCGAGAAGTTGCAAACGGACGTCGGCGGCCGTCGACGGGGCGCTGTGGGTCGGGCTCACCACGACCGTGGTCAGCCCCATCCGCACCGACTGCTCGGGTGTTCCGTCGAACATCTCCACGGTGAAGTCGCGACGCGCACCGGCTTCGATGGCGCCGCGGTCGGTTCCGACGATCTGGAGCTGGTCCACGTCACCCACCGCCTCGGCCATCGCGCGCCATGCTCCGGTACGCCGGGTGTGCACACGGACGCGGGCGCCCAGCGCCAGGGATCGCAGCACCACCTGTTGTGCCAGGTGCAAGGTGCCGTGCAGCTCCACCCTGCCCACCCGGGGACCGAACAGCGGCAACGCGATCGCGCGTCCATACTCGTCTGCGCCGACGACCTGACCACAGCCCGAGGCGGACAGCTCCAGACCGGCCAACGGCGGCGCCTCGGCGTCACCGGTTACCGTAATCCATTGACCCACAGGTCGTCTCGGAGTCAGCAACGGCAGGGTGCAGAGCAGCGCGTCGAACTGGCGCCCGGACAGCATGCGCACGCCGGCATGGCCCGGCCGGCCGCCACCGACGGAATCCAGGCGGACGATGGCGCGGAGCTCGACCGCGCCGGGCTGCTCATGGCGGCGCAACGACAGCGTGACCGTGGTGGATCGGCTCGGCAGCGTCCACAGCGAGCCGATCCCCTCGGTGGTGCACGCCGCGGATCCGATTCCGTAGCTGCGCAGTCGGACTCGACCGCTGCGGCAGTCCGTCCAGGTCTCCTCCAGCCTGTCGAGGCTCACGCCGCCGGAGAGCTCGGCGACCGCATGCGACATGTCGGAGGCCGTCGTCGTGTCGGCCCCCAGTCCGGCGTCGCGCAACCTGTTCGCCACCCGCCGCGTCGCCACGGCCGCGGTGCGCAACGCCCCGTCCCAACCGCCGCCTCGTGCCCGGACGGCATCGGGGCAATGCGCCGGATCCAGCCTGACGGCCACCCAGACCGAGCGGTGGGCAACGGCCGACAGCGGCCCCAGGACGGCGTCGTACACCGCGGCGACGTGTCCGTGCCCGGCCGAGCGGTGGCCCTGGCTGATCACGTCGATCGACTGCAGTGCGATGTCGAACTTACCCAAGCAGTCGGCCAGAACGCCCATGGGCACCACGTCGCCGGGGACAGCGCCCCCCGGTTCCAACACGTTGAGCGACGGCGCGCTCTCGTCGAGGCGGATCAGCGACGTCAACGTCGCTCCGTCCCAGAAGAATCCGATCGCCGTGCCGTCGGGTTGCTCGTGGTCGAACGCGGTCCGGTGAGCTGTTGCGGGACGCCGTCGGCGGTCGCGCCAGAAATCGATCCGGGCCAGTGCCCACCGGGGCAGTGACCGTCCGGCCAACGGCACCACGAGGATCAGCCCGGCCACCAACCCCCAGAGCGCGCCCCACCATTCCGGTTCGTTCAGCAGCAATGCGAACGCGAGGCCGGCGCCTGCGGTCACCTCGACGAGCAGCAGATCCGTCAGCGGCATCAGGCGTTCCACCAGGAGCCGGTCGGCCGGAGCCGGCGACACTCGGGGCCGCCTGCCGCGTCGCCGCGTGGTCGTCGTGATCAACGGCTCGTCTCCGTCCAGGATGTGTGCGTCGCGTCGGGCCGCGTGGTGAACGCTTTCGCCGCGGATTCAGTTTCTCCACTAGTAAGTACGCTCCCGACGCGGCAATCCTTCGGGAGCCCACGGGCGGAGGAGTACAGATGCCGGCACAGGTCACCACGCGCGCTCAGGTGAATGGATACCGCTTCCTGCTGCGACGGCTGCAGCACGCGCTGATTCGTGCCGATTCGCGGATGATCCACGACCCGATGCGCGGCCAGATGCGGGCCCTGCTCACCGGCCTGGCCGCCGCCCTCCTCATCGCCGGCGCATCAGGGGTTCTCGCGTTCTTCAAGCCTGCGCCCAACTTCGGCAGTTCGTCGATCATGTTGAGCGACACCGACGGTGCTCTGTACGTCCGGATCGGCGACCGGCTGCACCCTGCACTCAACCTGGCCTCGGCCCGGCTGGCCGTTGGGAAGAACGAGGCACCGGGCCGGGTGGACCGCAAGTTCCTCGACACGGTGGCGCGCGGGCCGGCGCTGGGCATCATCGGCGCCCCCAGCGCCATTCACTCCGCCGAGGACCCGAGCACGTCGGCATGGGCGGTCTGCGATTCGACCGTGACGCCGCCCGTCACCGCCGTGGTCGGAAAGACGTCGGTCTCGACGACGGTCCTGGCCAACGATCCCGTGCTCGGCCCCGACATCCTGCCCGCGACGGCCAGGCAGGCGCTGCTGGCGCGGTCCGGTGGCCGCACCTACCTGCTGTACGACGGGGTCCGTGCCGAAATCGACCCGAGCGACCCGGTGCTCGCGTCGGCCCTGCGCTTGCAGGGCGCGCCGCCCAGGGAGGTGTCGGTCGGGTTGTTGAACGCGTTCCCCCTGGTCGCGCCGATCCGGCCGATCCGTATCGACGGAATCGGCGCCGCCACCTCCTACCTTCCTGCGGAGTTCCCGGTGGGTTCGCTGACCCGCACCACGGACTCGCGAGGCGATCAGCTCTACGTCGTGTTGGCGCAGGGACTCCAACCGGTCTCGGCCGAGACCGCCGACATCATCCGCTACGGCAATCCGGAATCCGCGGCAGCACGTGAGCCGGCCATGATCTCACCGGCTCAGCTCGGTCGGCTCCCCGTCGTCCACGCCCTCGGTGTCGACGACTACCCCTCCACCGCACTGGATTTGGTGAGCGCCGAGTCGGCCCCGGTGGTGTGCATGTCCTGGGAGCGCCGGTTGGGGGACGCGTCGGCGTCGTCGAGGGTTCTACTCGGGAACCGGTTGCCGCTGCCCCGGGACGCCCAGCCGGTGCAGGTGGCCAGCGCCGACGGCGCCGGGCCCGGTGTCGACGCGGTGTACCTCAAGCCGGGCACCGGTGAGTACGTGCAAGCCGCGAACCCGGGGTCCGGACCGGCACTCGGTGACCTGTTCTACGTCAGCGACCTGGGACTGCGCTATCCGGTCAAGGACGCCGCGACCGCGGCGATCCTGGGCCTGGCCGGGGTACGCGAGTCACGCGATGTCCCCGAGCACGCGCAGCCGGCCCCTTGGCCGATCCTGTCGCTGCTCCCACCGGGACCGCGCCTGTCGCAAGAAGCGGCGTTGATCGCCCACGACGGCATGGCCGCCGATCCCGCGGGTACGGCCGTGTCACCTGCGGGTTCCACGCCGTCGCCGTAGGAGTCGCACCACGGCCGCGGAGCCGTCAGAGCCGCAGCCCCCGGAAGAATGCGTAGATCCCGACGATCCAGCAGGCCAGCGGCAGGATCACGCCGATGGCGAGGTACTCGCCGAGCTCGGCCAGGCGTCGCATCACCGGGGAGAACTCAATTCTCGGTGCCACCAGACCGCAGGTCACGACGAGCGTCGTCACGGCGATCAGGGCCAAGGCGGCCTGAACCCGCAACTCGGGCAGGAACACCGCGGTCTTCGCCACGACCAGCAGGGCGGTGAGCAGACCACCCCCGATCAGGGTGGCGGCTTGCACGAGGTCGTGGTGGCTTCTCCCCCGCAGGCACAGCACCGTCGCCACCGCAACCCCGAATACCGTGCCCTGCCAATGGAAGCCGCGATCGACGCCATCGGCCAGATAGGCGCCGACGACGGCGGCGAGCGCGGCCGCGGACACGACGCCGGTCAGGTAGTCCGACGCCCGGCCGACGCGTCGCGTCATGCCCTCCTCGGTGGGAACGACCCGGCTGATCGCGTGTAGTGCGTCCACCCCGTCGACCGCGGTTCCACCCTGAATCTCGATGTCGTCGAGCGGTTCTCCCGCCGTCGGGACGCGCGGGACCGGCAGTCGCGATGCCATGATGGTGATCCCAGGCGCCAGGTACACGACGACGACGGCGACCGTCGCCAGGATCGCCCCGATCGTGGTCGACGCCGGAGCGGCGGTCAGCTGGGCCAGCGACGTCGGAATACCGAACGCCGCCAACGCAATGATCCCGCTGGACAGGGCACGGCCCGTTCCGGTGAGCAGCAGCAGGACCAACGCCGTCAGTGCCGTCACGCCCAGCGCGGCCGGTAGCCCGGCGATGCCCGCGGCGGTGGGCAGGACGTAGAGCAGGCCGCCGAACAACAGCGGCAGAGCCGTCACGAAGAGGCCCGTCGCGCCCCGCGTTCCCTCGGCCGGCCGGGCCACCACACACGCGATCCCGGCGCCGAGGGCACCCACGAGAACCAGGACCATCGCCGCCACGGGGACGTCGAACAGCCGGGGTCCGGATACCAGCGCGGGCAGGATCAGCGCGGTGGCGATCGCAAGGACGGTGCTGACCGCATACCAACCCGTCGCGGGCCGCCGCAGCCACGAGCTGCCCGCCGCCTCCTCCGCGGACTCCGTCAGCTCGTCGGTCAGAATCGACGGGACGGGATCGCCGACCTGGCGGATCAGCAGGACGTCGCCGTCGAACACCTCGGCTTCGGCCAGCGTCCGCCGGGGATCGATGACGGTCCCACCGAGGCGTGCGAACGTCCATCGCTGCGCGGTCTCGGTGTCGTCACCCTCGCCGGCGACGCCCTCGAGGTTGGCCATCTCGACGACCTCGCCCGCCAGCACGGAGACGCTCACGGTGGTGGGCAGGCCGACATCGACGAGGTGGGCGCCGACGACGACCGTCACCCGGCTCAGCTGCTGGTCCTCGTCGGGCTCGCCGTCGAATGTGGTTGGCAGTGTCATGGTCTGGCGGCCTCCCGGCGACTCTCGTGTGAAACGACATCCCTCGTCGGGTCGAACGTGCCGCGGAATTTTTTCGTTCTCCATGACATGGCCCGGACCAGATCGTCGGGAGCCGATTCGTCGGAGGTGGGATGACCAGGCAGGGCTTCGTTCGTCGATTGCGGCTGTCGCCGCCGCGCATGCCGGGCGGCGAGGTGAGCCTGCAGTCACCCCCCGAGGTGCCGCGGGTCATCCCGGGAAATCTCCTCGCGAGGTTGATGCCCATCATCATGCTCGTGGCAGTGGTCGGGATGATCGCACTGGTGGTCACGGTGGGCGGCCGCAACGTCACCCGCAACCCGATGTTCCTGCTCTTCCCGATGATGATGATCATGTCGGTGGCCGGCATGTTCATGGGTGGCGGCAAGTCCGGCAAGGCCGCCGCCGAACTGAACGAGGAACGCAAGGACTACTTCAGCTACCTGGCCGGGCTGCGGGACGACGCCGAGGAGACCGGCGCCGCGCAACGGGCGGCTCTGCAGTGGAGTCATCCCGACCCACGGACGCTCATCGACCTGGCGGGCACGCGTCGTATGTGGGAACGTCGACCCACCGACAACGACTTCTGCCATGTCCGCGTCGGCCTGGGCACCCATCGCCTGGCCACCCGTCTCCTGGCGCCCGAGACCGGACCACCCGAGGACCTCGAGCCGGTGTCCACCGTGGCGCTGCGCCGCTTCGTAGCCACGCACTCGGTGGTTCACGCTCTGCCGACCGCGGTGTCGCTGCGGGCGTTCCCGACGATCAGCTTCGACGGCGACCGCACCCAGATCCGGCAGTTGGTGCGTTCGATGGTGTTGGAAATGTGTACCTTTCACGGTCCCGACCACCTGCTGATCGCGGTGGTGACGTCGAATCCCGACAACGCGAACTGGAAGTGGGTGAAGTGGCTGGCTCAGGCCCAGCACGAGACGCTGCGGGACGGCTGCGGCACGATGCGGCTGCTGTATCCGACACTGGAGCTGTTGGAGACCGCGCTCGAGTCCGACCTCGCCGAACGTGGCCGCTTCAACCGCAACGCGCAGCTTCCCGAGGGCCGCAGGCATCTGGTCGTCGTGATCGACGACGGGTACGTCACCGGGGACGAGCGGTTGGTCACCGACGCCGGTCTGGACAGCGTCACCGTGCTCGACCTCAACGGTCCGCGGGAGGGATCCGGGGTTCGACGCGGCCTGCAACTCGTGGTCGACGGCGACGACGTCGGCGCGCGGACGGCTGCCGGCGTCGAGCACTTCGCCAAGGCCGACGAGCTCAGCTTGGCCGAAGCGGAGGCGACGGCACGTACGTTCAGTCGGTTCCGGCCGGGCGGCGCCGCGCACATCGTCAACCTGGAGGCCAACGCCAGGGCCACCGACCCGGGTCTGATGGCGCTGTTGAAGATCCCGGACGCCGCCGAGATCGTCCCGGAGGAGGTGTGGCGGCCCTCGTCGCCGCGCAAACGGCTACGCGTACCGGTCGGCGTCACCCCGTCCGGCCAGCCGCTCGAACTGGACATCAAGGAGTCCGCCGAGGGCGGCATGGGACCACACGGACTCTGCATCGGCGCAACGGGTTCGGGTAAGTCGGAGTTCCTCCGGACGCTGGTGCTGGCGATGGTCACCTCGCACTCCCCGGAGGCGCTCAACCTCATCCTGGTGGACTTCAAGGGTGGCGCGACATTCCTGGGCCTGGACGGCGTTCCGCATATCGCGGCGATCATCACCAATCTCGAGGACGAGCTGACGATGGTCGACCGCATGCGCGACGCGCTGGCCGGTGAGATGAACCGCCGGCAAGAATTGCTGCGCTCGTCGGGCAACTTCGCCAACGTCGGCGACTACGAGCGTGCGCGGGCTGCGGGCGCAGCGCTGGATCCGCTGCCGGCCTTGTTCATCGTGGTGGACGAGTTCTCCGAGTTGCTCAGTCAGAAGCCGGATTTCGCCGAGCTGTTCGTGATGATCGGGCGTCTGGGCCGAAGCCTGCACATCCACCTGCTGCTGGCCTCGCAGCGCCTTGAGGAAGGCAAGTTGCGCGGATTGGACTCGCATCTGTCCTACCGAATCGGGCTGAAGACGTTCTCCGCCGGCGAATCTCGCAGTGTGCTCGGCGTTCCGGACGCCTACCACCTGCCCAGCGTCCCCGGATCGGGCTTCCTGAAATGCGACGCCGACGAACCCGTGCGCTTCAACGCGTCCTATGTTTCCGGCACCTACGCCAAGCCACGCCTGTCCGCCACCGGTGGCCGGCCGTCGACGCTCGGCAACCGGGCGCCCAAGCTGTTCACCGCGACGCCCGTGGAACGGGATGTGGTTCCCGTCGAGCTCGAGCCCGCGGCCGGGCAACTCGAGGAGGAGACGTCCGCGTCGTCGACACGGACCACGCTGCTCGACGTCGTGGTCAGCCGGCTGCACGGGCACGGCAGGCCCGCCCACGAGGTGTGGCTGCCCCCGTTGGAAGCCAGCCCGGCCGTCAACACGCTGCTGCCCGACTCCAACTGGAGCGATCCTCGAAACGTCAACGGACGTTTGCTCCTTCCGGTCGGAATCGTTGACCGACCCTACGACCAGCGCCGCGACGTCCTGGTGCTGGACCTGGCAGGCGCGAAGGGGAACGTGGCCATCGTCGGTGGTCCCCAGTCGGGCAAGTCCACCACGTTGCGCAGTCTCATCATGGCGGCGGCCGCAACCCACACCCCCGAGCAGATCCAGTTCTACTGCCTCGACTTCGGCGGCGGCACGCTCGGCAGCCTGAACGGTCTCCCCCACGTCGGCAGCGTGGCAGGTCGGATGGACTCGGATCGCATCCGTCGCACGGTCGCCGAGGTGACCGGGATCCTGCGGGCGCGCGAGGAGCGGTTCCGCGAGTTGGGGATCGAGTCGATGCGCGACTTCCGGCAGCGCAAGGCGACGCTGGCCGCCATGCCGCCGGCGGAGGCCGCCCGAGACCCGTTGAGCGGCGACCAGTTCGGCGACGTGGTGCTGGTCATCGACGGGTGGGCGACCATCAGAAGCGACTTCGACCTGCTCGAGCCGGCACTGCAGGCCATCGCCATCCAGGGCCTGTCGTACGGCGTCCACCTCGCGATCACCGCCACCCGATGGATGGAGATCCGGCCGGCGGTCAAGGACATGATGGGCACCCGCGTCGAGCTGCGCATGGGCGACCCGATGGACAGCGACGTCGGCCGTAAGTTCGCCGAACTCGTACCCATCGGGCGCCCGGGTCGCGGGATGAGCGCCGAGCGACTGCACATCCTCATCGGCCTGCCCCGGCTGGACTCGTCGTCCGATGTCGAGGATCTGCCGGCCGGCGTCGCCGCGGCGTGCGCGACGGTGCGCGCCCGCTACGGCGACCGGGAGGCTCCCCGGGTCCGCATGCTCCCGCACGACGTCGACCCGCATGCGGTCACCACAGCCGCCCGCGAGGCCGGCACGCTGGGCCGGAACAAGGTGGCCATCGGCGTCAGTGAGTCGGAGCTGGCGCCGGTGGTGCTGGACTTCGACGTCCAGCCGCACCTCGTCGTGTTCGGGGACTCCGAGTGCGGCAAGACCGGACTTCTGCGCAACATCGCCGCGGGCCTGATGGCGAGCTCGACGCCGCAGGAGTGCAAGATCGTCGTCGTCGACTTCCGGCGCACGTTGCTGGGTGCGGTGCAGAACGACTACCTGGGCGCCTATGCGACCGCCGCACAGTCGTGCGGCGAAGCCATGGCCGAACTCGCCGAGACGCTCAAGGAGCGACTGCCACCCAGCGACGTCACCCAGCAGCAACTCCGGGACAGGTCGTGGTGGCAGGGCCCCGACGTGTACGTCCTGATCGACGACTACGACCTGATTCCCGGTGGGTCGATGAACCATCCGCTGGGGCCGCTGGTCGAATACCTGCCACAAGCTCGCGACGTCGGCCTGCGGGTGGTCATCGCCCGCCGCATCGGCGGAGCGGCGCGGGCCATGATGGACCCGATCATCGGGCGTCTCAAGGATCTGACGTGTCACGGACTCGTGATGAGCGGGAACAAGGACGAGGGCGCCCTGTTCGGCGTGCGACCCCAACCCATGCCACCCGGGCGGGGCATGCTGGTGTCACGGTCGGTGAACTCCGACGTCGTCCAACTGTCGCGAATGCCCGACCTGTGACCGAAATCGAGCTCTTTCCAACCGTTCTCGAGGCTACCCGGCCCGAGGCGGTGTCACCGGTGCCCGACCTGGTGCGGCTGGCCGTCGTCGGGCGGCAGCGACAGGTCGACCTGTCGCTGCCACTGGACGTACCCGTCGCCTTGCTGGTGCCCGAGGTCGTCCGCCTGTTCGCCGGCGCCGAGGACGGCCCCGAGGATGTGGTCTGGGTGCTGGTCGCAGCCGAATCCGAGGTACCCCTGGACCCCGGCGGCACCCTGCGCGAGGCCGGCGTGGCGCAGGACGACGTCCTGTATCTGCGGGGCCGACGCACCGTTGCGGCTCCCACGCTGTACGACGACGTGGTCGACGCCGCGGCGCGCCTGAACCGATCGGGGCATGCCGGTTGGGACGCGGCCGGCGCGCGCCGCATCGCCTACCTCGGGATCGGCCTGGCCGCTGCGGCCTGGGTCTACCTGGTGCTGGTCGACGCGTCGAGCCCGCGGCGGGCCGCACTGCTGGGCCTGACCGCGTTCGCCACCGTCACGCTGCTCGTCGTCGCCACCATCTTCGCGCGATCGGGTGGGGCAGCACAGATCGGCGCAGCGCTGGGGTTGGCCGGCCTCCCCGTCGCCGCGGCCGGCTGCTGGGCCGCCCTGTCGCCCTACGGCGATCTGGCACTCGCCGGCGGGGCGCTGGCGATGGTCACGCTCTGCGTGGCGGGATGTCGACTCACCGGCGCCGGCCTGGCCGGGTTCACCGCCACAGGAACGTTCTTCGGCTGTGGCGCACTGGCATTGGCTGCTCAGTGGATCGGTGTCACCGGTGTCGCGACGGCGGTCGGCCTGGCCGCCGGGGCCACAATCGCTACCGCTGCCATCCCGCGGCTGACCGTCCGGTGGGACCACTCCCGCGCCGATGTTCTGCCACCCGGCGGCGTGGACGTCGGGCAGCGGGTCACCCGGGCCCGCGCCCGGCGCGGCGGGTTGTCCGCCGGCTTGGCGGTCGCCGCCTGTTCCGGTGCGGTGGCGGTGGTGTGGGCCGAGCCCGCCCCGTCGTGGACCACCCTGGCGTTCGGCCTGGCGTGTGCCGCGGCGCTGGGACTGCCCCGCCCCGCCGCGCGCACCAGCGTGATGCGCGCGGCGACGGGACTACCGGCCGTGGCCCTGCTGGTCGCCGTCGCCGGTGCCGCGGTCGGCGGTGACGCGTCGATGTCGGCGGCGGGCGCCTCGGCGCTACTGGCGGGTGCCGTCGTTCTCGCCGCCGTCGGGGCCGGGTCCGCCCGGCCGCACCCTCGGTGGCGGGCGCTGCTCTCGCTGGGGTCGTACCTCGCCTTCGCCCTGGTCGTCCCCGCCGGGTGGGCGGCCGGCGCCGCCGCGGGATGGGGTGTCGGGTGAGGCGCTGGGGCCGGATGGCGGCCGCGTGCTTGTTCGTGGGTGCCGTCGTGGTCTGGCCCGCGCCGGCGGCGGCCATCGGACCGCCGGTCATCGCGCCGGGACCGCCACCCACCGGACCCGTCGGACCGACGGAGCCCACCGAGCAGAAGACGGTGTGCGCGCAGGCAACCACCCTGCCAGGCACCCAGTTCCAGCGGCGGCCGGCCGGCGACATGATGCTCGACTACCGCGCTGCCTGGCGATTCTCCCGGGGGGCGGGGCAAAGGGTGGCGGTGATCGACACGGGCGTGTCCCCCAACCCCAGACTGCTGGCCCTTGCGCCCGGTGGCGACTATGTCTCGTCGTCGGACGGCCTGACCGACTGCGACGCGCACGGCACCTTGGTGGCCGGGATCATCGCCGCCGCACCCAGCCCCGACGACGGCTTCAGCGGCGTGGCACCGGAGGCGACGATCCTGTCCATCCGGCAGAACAGCGGCGTGTATTCGGTGCAGGGAACCGGATCGTCGCAGGAAGATCCCAACGCGACGTCGGCGGGTTACGGCAACACCCAGACACTGGCCTACGCCATCGTGCGGGCCGTCGACCTCGGGGCGACCGTGATCAACCTGTCCGAGGCCGCGTGCGCCCCGGTGGGCACGAACATCGACGACGCCGCGGTGGGGCAAGCGCTGCGCTATGCGTTCGAGCGCAACGTCGTCGTGGTCGCCGCAGCCGGAAACGTTGCCCCGCAGGGTAAGTGCAGCACACAGAACGGTATCGCCGATCCGAACCTGCCGGTGGCCGATGCGTGGGCATCGGTGCGGACCGTCGCCAGCCCGGCATGGTTCTCCGACTACGTGCTGACCGTCGGCGCCGTGACGGCGGCCGGCCGGCCCGCGGACTTCTCCTTGCACGGACCGTGGGTCGACGTGGCGGCACCCGGCGAGCAGATCACCTCGCTCAGCCCGACCGGGCCCGGCCTGATGAACGCGTGGCTGGATCCCACGGCCGGCCCGGTACCGGTGAACGGCACCAGTTTTGCCGCCCCCTACGTGTCCGGTGTCGTCGCGCTGCTGCGGTCGCGGTTCCCGGAGATGTCGGCGGGCGAGGTCATGGAACGAATCAAGCGCACGGCCCGGACGCCGGCGTCGGGTCCGGACGAGTCCGTCGGGTACGGCGTCGTCGACCCGGTGGCTGCGCTCACGTTCCAGGTGCCTGATCGGCCACCGGCGGACGCCACGTCCCCGGTGGCGGTGCCGCCACCGGGCGACTCGGCCGACCACCGGGCGCGCAACCTCGAACTGGCCGTCCTGCTCGGATGTGCGGTGCTCGCCGGTATCGCGATCTCCGTGCTGAAGATGCCGTTGCGCAAGCAGTGAAGCCGTGAAAACCATTGCAAGGAACAGGGAGTGACCGTGACAGATCAGCACCAGCTCGCCCATGACCGGCAGTCGGCGGTCGACGATGTGGACAGCCGGGCCGCCGACCTGATGGCGCGTCTCGCGGCGCGCCAGAGCCGGCACACCGAGCCGCCGCCAGAAACCGAACCCCAACCCGAGGCATGGGAACCACCCGAGCCGCCCGCACCCGAGCCGGAGGTCGAACCGGTCGGTCCGCCGGCCCCGCCCGTTCCGCCGGCCGCCGGCAAGCGCACCGGGCGCCGGATGGCCGCGCCGCCGTGGCAGCCGGCGGTCCATCCGACGCGGGAATCGCGCAGCGTCGAATCGTTCCCCGGCACCGATGATTCCGGGCGTGCACCGCACGCGCCGACGCCACATCCCCAACCGGTGTCGCGGCCGGCTCGGCAGTTCGGTCCCCCACCACCGCCCCCAGGCTGGAACCCGCCACCGCCACCTCCGGGGTGGCCCGGCCCGCCGCTCTGGATGCCCCCGCACCGGAACGGGCCTGCGGCGACCGGTGGCGAGCTGGTGCCCCGCCACCAGGCTCCGCCCCCGCCGACGGCACCGGCCGGGCAAGACGACCGGCCCCTCGACGGCGACGACCCGCCGGGCGGCGAGCAGTTGACACCGCAATTCGGTTGGCGGCGAATGCTGCACCGGGCGACCAAGGGCAGGATCAATCCGGGTGTGTCACAAAGGGATCGCGAGCAACAGACGCTCGTGGCGCAGATCAGGCAGCCGCTGGCCGGCGACTTCCGGATCGCGGTGCTCTCGATCAAGGGGGGTGTCGGCAAGACGACCACCACGATCGGTCTCGGGTCGGCATTTGCGATGGTCCGCTCCGATCGCGTCATCGCGGTGGACGCGAACCCCGATCGTGGCACGCTGGCCGAACGCATCTCCGACTCGTCGACCTCCTCGACGGTGCGCGACCTGCTGCTGGACCCCCATGTCTCGCGGTACGCCGACGTCCGCCGGCACACGCGCCTGGCGCCCAGTCGGCTCGAGGTCCTGGCCAGCGTGCAGGATCCGGCGGTTGCCGAAGTCTTCGGTGAGAGCGACTACCGGCGCGCGATCGAGATCCTGCAAGCCCACTACAACATCATCCTGACGGACTGTGGAACCGGGATCATGCACTCGTCGATGGCGAGCGTGCTGGACCTGGCGCATGCACTGGTGCTCGTCAGCTCACCGGCGGTGGACGCCGCGCGCAGCGCCGCGGCGACTCTCGATTGGCTGACCCAGCATGGTCACGGCGCGCTGGCGCGGGAGTCACACGTTGTGCTCAGCGGTGTGCGGCCCGGTGCTAACTCCGCCACGTTCGACGAGGTGTTCCAGTACTTCGAGGAACGCAGCGGCTCCATTCACGTCGTGCCGTTCGAACCCCACCTGGCCAGGGGCGCCGATGTCGACTTCGCCATGCTGTCACCGGACGCGGTGCGCGCGTACCTGGAGCTCGCCGGTGCCGTGGCCGGCAAGTTCTCGAGAGTGGGGTGAGACCCGTCGGCGCCTACTCCGGCTTGTCGCGCAGGCGAGCGGCGCGTTCCGCGAACTCGTTCAGGAGAAAGGCCTGCCGCTCGGCGACGACCTTGGCTGCCGCCTGCGCGACGTCGACGATCTGGACCGCGAGCGCCTCGGCGCCGCGCCGGTAGGCACGGTCGCCCAACTCCAATCCGGTGATGGCACCCCAGCCGTTCACCTGGACGCTCACCGAGCCGTCGGGAGCGCTGACCGTCACCGACAGCGATGCGATCTGCTCGTTGAGCGCCACGGTCAAATCGCGTTGTTCGTCGAGGCGCGGGTTCACGATCGCTGCTCCATCCACCCATGATCCAGGGCCGCCGACGGCCGCGCTTGAAGATCTCGTGGAGATTTGGCGGCAATCAGGCGGCCGGCATCGGGGTCAGCGGCCCAGCCAGGTCCGCGCGGCGACGGTGAGCGCCTCGACCCCCGTCGTCAGCGTCGGCTCCAGCACCGGCGCGAACTCCGGTGCGTGATTGGTCGGCGGCAGTTCACCTTTGGCGAAGGCGTCGGTGAAGGTCTGCGCGTCCACCCCACCCCAGAACCAGAACACCGTCGGCACCCCGATGGCGTTGCCGAACACCCCGACGTCCTCGCTGGCCGACAGTGGCGGCAGCGGCCACACCTTGTCCGCACCGAAATGTGCGCGCAAGGCGGCGACGGTCTTCTCGGTCGCGGCCGGTTCGCTGATCAGCACCGGCGCCGTCACCGTCCAGTCGAACTCCGGTTCGCGGGGGGCGTTCGAGGCGTCCGCCTCGGCGCGCACGATCCGCTGTACCGCCGCCTTCACCGCGTCCCGCACGTGCTCGGAGTAGGTCCGCAGATTGATGCCCAGCTCTGCGGTGTCGGGGATGATGTTCTCCTTGGTGCCGGCCTGCAGTCGGCCGACCGTCACCACCGCCTGCTCGTGCGGCGGCACCTCACGCGCCACGATGCCCTGCAACCGAAGCACCACCGCCGCGGCCATCACCACCGGATCGATGGTGTTCTCCGGCGACGATCCGTGCCCGCCCCGGCCGTGCAGCGTCACCTCCACCGAATCGGTGCCGGCCATGATCGGGCCGGTGCCGAAGCCGAGCACGCCGGTCGGCAGCGGGCCGACGTGTTGGCCGATGACGACAGCCGGCCTGGGAAACCGGTCGAACAACCCGTCGTCGAGCATCGCCTGGGCGCCGCTGGCCAGTTCCTCGGCCGGCTGAAACACCGCCAGGACGGTGCCGGCCCACTCGTCGCGGGCGGCTGCCAGCGCGTGCACCGCGCCGACCAGGGCCGCGGTGTGCATGTCGTGCCCGCAGGCGTGCGCCACCGGTACCTGCCTGCCGGCGGCGTCGGTCACGGTTTTGGTGCTGGCATAGGGCAATCCGGTGTTCTCCCGGACCGGGAGCGCGTCCATATCGGCGCGCAGCATGACCACCGGCCCCTCCCCGTTGCGCAGCAGCGCCACCACGCCGGTGCCGCCGACACCCGCGGTGATCTCGGCTCCGCTGCCGTCGAGCGCGGCGATCACCCGATCCGCGGTGGCGTGCTCCTGCCGCGACAGTTCGGGGTCGCTGTGCAGCGCGCGGTACAGGTCGGCCAGGGTCCCGGCATCGATAGCCATACCCGACAGTCTTATCTACGCCGGCGTCACCCCGTACACCGGCACGTCGTGCTCCCAGGGCTGGCGGACGACCATGTCGGCGACCTTGACGTATCCCGACTCGAACTGCCCGGTGGCGGCGTCGACGAGACGGTACTGCTGGGTCTGGCGGTGGATCGGTTGGGCGTCGAGCATGACGACGCGCACCTCGCCGGGCTCGAAATGGCAGCGCGCCTGCAGGGCGGCCACCAACTGCTCGTTGCTCATGTGGCCGTCACCGAAGTTCCAGCCGATGGCGGTGGAGACGATGCGCTCACCGTCGGTCAGGGTGTAGTCGTCCTCGTCGTGGCCGGCCATCGCCCGCTGCGCGAGGGTGAACAGCGCCCGGCCGTGAGTGTTGAAGGAGCGGAACGCGTATCCCATGTAGAGCGGGATCTGCGCGGCCTCCTTGCTGCCGTAGAACCGTTCCAGCTGCGCGGCGGGCATACTGGCGATGGCGACGACGCCCTTGGCGATCTTCTCGTCGGCCGACGGTTTGATGCACCACAGCGAGGTGTCCCAGTTGCCGGCGTAGTATCGCATCCCCGGCAGGAAGGACACCTTGCGCGGGAACATGTTGCCCACCGCGACCGTTCCCGCGACGACCACGAAAAGCAGTATCGGCCATGGGCTTTGGAGATCACCCAGGCCTATCCCCGCCTGCCCGACGAACAGCGTCAGCACCGAGAACATCATGAAGACGTTCCATTCCAGCGGCACGCCCATGGGGATCGAACTCAGGATGCCGAAGTGGAAGCACAGCATGACGAAGGCGGCGATATAGGTCGGCCAGCCGCCGTGCGAGAAGAACAGCACCAGTGGCACCAATCCCTCTACGGCGGTGGAGAAGTGGGCCAGGAAGCGGGACGGCGGGCCGGGCCGCAGATCGTCGGGGAAGTGTTCGAAGAACCTGCGTTTGATCCACCGTGGCCGGAATACGGGGTTGTTGCTCATCATGGTGGAGATGACGAACGGAAAGTGCTTGTTGAGTTTGGAGGTCGCCGCACCCAGCCAGATGACCAGGCAGACCAGCTTGGCCGCGATGACGATATCGGCGCCGACGAACAGGAAGCACACCGCCAGCGACCCGTACACCTCGCCGCGCGCGGCCAGGAAGATCACCTTGTCGCGCAACCCGGCCACGGCCAGCAGGCCGACGATGGTCGCGGTCTGCCACACCGGTAGCACCCCGACGGCCGAGCCGAGCGCGGGGATCGGCCCGGTGCCGTCGCTGAAGATCGCGATGACCAGCACCACCAACAGTGCCCCGTACAGCGCGACGTCGACCGGGGTGCGGGTGTCACCGGCGGTCAGCGGGATGCGGCCGGGCCATGGTGGCAGCCGAATGGTCTTGGGCCGCAACCAGTACAGGATCGACCCCAGCGGCGGGAAGAACCGGTTGTTCAACGGGCCGAACCCGCAACCCAGGCCGACCACCTCGAACAGCATCGTGTAGAAGACGACCTTCTGATAGACGATGGGCTCGGCGTACCAGTGCGAAACATCGAAGAACCCGGCCGACCCTCCCAGCCCGGACGTCGTCCAGACCACCAGCCAGCCACCCAGGATGTAGGCCAGGATCTTCACGACGTAGAACAGATGCAGCGCCACCGGGGTGCCGAAGCCGACCTCGGCCCAGTGCCGGGCCATCGGGATGATCCGCTCGGAGCGGGTGCCCTTACTCCACTGCTCGAAATCGATCTGCGGAGTTTCCTGCTTCAGAAAGCCCATGCGAGTCAGATTAGAACGTGTTCCAGTTCGGCGGAAATACTTCCCGGAAACACGTCATCCGGCGCCCCTGCCAGCGGGGCGGGCGCTCAGTGCGTCGCCGAAGCCTGCTCGGCGGGGCGCCCGCCGAATGCCCCGGCCAGGTACTCCGAACGCGACGCCTGCCGGGCCAACTTGCCACTGGTGGTGCGCGGGACGGCACCGGCACTGACGAGCCGGATGTCGGCGACCGCCAGCCCATGCCCCCGCGAGACCGCGGCCCTGATGGCGGTGATCACCGATTCGGGATCGACGCGGCCGAACCCGGCGGCCCGTTCGGCGACGATCACCAGTTCTTCCCGGCCCGAGGGCCCGGGCACCGCGAAGGCCACCACGAAGCCAGCCCGGACGGCGGGTGTCGCCTGCGCGACGGTGTGTTCGATGTCTTGGGGATAGTGATTACGCCCGTCCACGATGAGCACGTCCTTGACGCGCCCGGTGATGAACAGCTCCCCGCCGACGTAGACGCCCAGATCACCGGTTCGTAGCCACAGCGCATCGGTGTCGGTGTCTTCGGCGTGGCTGCCGTCGGGCACCTTGGATTGCAGCTTGTTGCGAAACGTCGTCTCGGTTTCGACCGGCCTGCCCCAGTACCCGCTCCCGACGTTGTCGCCGTGCAGCCAGATCTCGCCGACCTCACCATCGGGCAACTCGGCGCCGGTGGCGGCGTCGACGATGACCGCCCACTGGCTCGGCGCCACATGACCGCACGCCACATGGGTGCTGGCGGCCGGGTCGGATTGTTCGACCTGCACCGCGTGGCCGGCCCCCAGTTGGTGGCGATCGAGGTAGATCACCCGGGGCGCGTCGGCCGGGTCCGTCGTCGAGACGAACAGGGTGGCCTCGGCGAGTCCGTAGGACGGTTTGACCGCCGTCGGAGCCAACCCGTACGGCGCGAACGCCTCGTGGAACCGGCTGATCGACTCGGCGCTGACCGGCTCGGACCCGTTGATCAGGCCGGCGACGTTACTGAGGTCGAGCTCCTCACCGGCGGGCGGCAGGCCGCGGGTGGCGGCGAGGTCGAAGGCGAAGTTCGGCGCCGCGGCGAACACCCGGCCCGGTTCGCTTCCCGCGCCGAGTTCCCTGATCCACCGATATGGCCGCCGGATGAACGCCGACGGCGACATCAGCGTGATGTGCCCGCCCAACAGCGCCGGGAACATGATCATCAGCAGCCCCATGTCATGGAACAGCGGCAGCCAGCTCACGCTGCGGATGTCCCAGTCCAGACCGACGGCCATCACCATCTGCAGGACGTTGGTGCACACCGACCGGTGCGTGATCTCCACGCCCGCCGGTTTGCGGGTGGAACCCGAGGTGTACTGCAGATAGGCGATGTCGTCCATGCCGATCGGCATGGGCCGGAACTCGGTGGCCAGCGTCTCGGGGACGGCGTCGACGGCGATCATGCGGGGTCGGTGCGCGATGGCGCGGCGACGCAGGGTTTCACGCACCCGCTCAGCGCTGTCGGTCGTCGTGAGCACGACGGTCGGCTGGGCGTCGGTGACGACGTTGTCCAGCCGCTCGGCCTGTCCTGCCATCTCCGGCGCGAACAGCGGAACGGCGATGCAGCCGGCCTTGATCGCGGCGAAGAAGGCGACCACGTAGTCCACGCCCTGGGGCGCCAGGATGGCGACCCGGTCACCGGGCTGGGTGACCTGCTGTAATCGCGCGGCCACCGCGCAGACACGCAGCTTCATCTGCTGCCACGACAAGTCGATCCGCCTGACGCTCTGGTCTGGACCGAAGTCCAGATACCGATAAGCGACAGCGGGCGAGGCAGCCTCGAAGTTGCGGTCCAGATACGTGCAAATCGTCGTATCCGTCGGCAGCTCGATTCGGCCGCTCTCGCCGAGGTAGTCCTCCAGCTTCAGCGCCACGTCAGCTCGCTCTTCGCACCCAATTCCGCCAATACCACGGGAGTCTAGAGAGACTTGCCAGGAATCACGGGTTGCGACACCGCCCGGATCGGATTTCCCGTCGAGTGTCCGTCACGACCAGCGATTTCGTACATGTGCACTCTGTACCCCCGTGCACACCGTAACTAACGTCTCACTTGCGCGGCGACGATACCTGTCACTTTGCGGGCGGACGGAAGAAAAGTGCCAGTTGACCGATGCCGCCGACCAGGCCGAGTAGCAGGGCGATCGCCAGGCCGCCCCAGCCCTGCACGCACTGCCACATCACGGTGCCGCCGAACAGCACATGGTCCAGGCTGTAGCGGCCGGCGCCGGTGCCGGCGACCGCGACGGCGGCCACCGCCAGGACGAGGTTGTACTCCCAGCCCTGTTTGACGATGAAGAAGCCGTTGTGCCGATGTACGGTCCAGGCCGCGACCAGCATCAGAGCCACGAAACCGGCGGCCGGGACGGGCGTCAGCAGGCCCACGGCCAGCCCCAGGCCGGCGGCGATCTCGGTGGTCGCGGCCACCCTGGCATGGAACATCCCCGGCTTCATCCCGATGCTGTCGAACCAGCCCGCGGTGCCGGGGATGCGGCCTCCACCGAAGAACTTGTTGTAGCCATGCGCGGCCATGGTCAGGCCGAGAACCACGCGCAGGACCAGGATCGCGGTGTCGAAAGCAGGATCGGCCACGTAACAGAATCTAGGCCATCTGTTACACCGCCGCCCACCCTCCGTCGACACTGAGCACCGCGCCGTGGATGTTCGCCGCCGACGCACCGGCCAGGAACACCACCGCGGCGGCCACCTCCTCGGGGGTGCTCATCCGGCGCGACGGGATACGTTCGAGGGTGGGGGCGATGTGGTCGGCAATCTCCAACACCCGCTCGGTGCCGATCGGCCCGGGCGCCACGGTGTTGACGCGCACCCCCAGCGGCCCGTACTCGGCGGCCCACGACTTGGTCAGCGAGTGCACGGCGGCCTTCGTCGAACCGTAGAGCGCCGACTTGTCGCCGCCGATCAGCCCGTTGATCGAGCCGATGTTGACCACGGCTCCCTCGCCGCGCTCGGCCATCGCCGGCACCAGCGCGCCGGTCAACAGGAACGGCGCGACCACGTTGGTGCGGTAGGACTCCAGCAGCGCCTCCTCGGTGATCTCGGCGGTGGGCTCGGGCAGCGACCACGTGGCGGCGTTGTTGACCAGGATGTCGATCCGGCCGCCGGCCGCCGCGAGCGCGCCGTCGGCCAGGGCACGGACCTGCGCCCCACCCGCGCCCAGGTCGGCGGCGACGAATTCGGCGCGCCCGCCGGCCGCCCGGATGTCGGCGACGACGGCGTCGCCCCTGCCCTTGTCGCGACCGCTGACCACCGCCAGCGCCCCCTCGGCCGCCAACGCCTTGGCGATGGCGACACCCAAGCCGCCGGTGGACCCCGTAACCAGTGCAGTGCGGCCCGCAAGCCGCGTAGTGTTTGGACTCATGAGTCCACAAGTACGGAGATAAAAATGGACCCGCAAGTCCAAAACCTCAGCACTCCGGCGACCAAGAAGGGCATGGCCACCCGCGATCGGATCGTGCAGGGTGCGGCCGCCGAGATCCGCGACCGTGGCGTGGCGATGACCACGCTCGACGACATCCGGGCCCGCACCGGCACGTCCAAGAGCCAGTTGTTCCACTACTTTCCCGACGGCAAGGAGCAGCTGCTGCTCGCGGTCGCCACGCACGAAGCCCATCAGGTCCTCGC
The DNA here is from genome assembly GCF_002101555.1 of Mycolicibacterium canariasense. Lineage (GTDB taxonomy): Bacteria > Actinomycetota > Actinomycetes > Mycobacteriales > Mycobacteriaceae > Mycobacterium > Mycobacterium canariasense. Next base: position 29,996 of record NZ_LQOL01000019.1, on the reverse strand, counting down.
CGACCAACAACCCCATCTGGGCGCGCTGACCTCATGGGCGGCCTGGCAGCGGTGGCGCGACGCGGTCCTGGACCGCTACCGCCGGCAGGGCCAGAGCTGCCCGCTGAGCATGCTGATGTCCGAGATCGGCCGCACCACGCCCGGCGCACAGGCGGTCACCACGGCCCTGATGCGCCGCTGGCACGAAGAGATCGCCGACGGCATCCGGGCGATGCAGGCCCAGGACAAGATCGACGCCGGGGTGCAGCCGGAGAAGGCCGCGGCGGCCCTGCTGGCCGGCATCCAGGGCGGTGTCGGCATCCTGCTGGCCACCGGCGACCTGTCCTACCTGCAGCACGCCTTGGATGTGGGGATCGAAAACCTCCGCGCCGCCTAGTGATTTGTGCACGTTCTGTCACGCCCGGCGTTACCAAACGTGCACAAATCACTCAGGCGAAGGCGGACTTCAGCCGGGCCACGTAGGCGTCCACATCGCCGACGGCCGATTCCGTGGCGAACACGTTGACCGAAACGGTGTCCCCCAGCCCCATCACACCGTGGGTCAGGCCCATCATCGGTGACAACCCGGGGAACACGGTCGCCACCCGCACCGGGCACCCGCCGAAGCCGAAATCGGCGGCACCACAGTTGATGCTCGACACCACGGTGTTGCCGATGACCGTCGCCGACCGCGCCGCCGGGTCGAAGTGGCTTATCCCCCACCGCAGCAGCGGCGCGGGGGTGGCGGCGAACGCTCGGTCCGACGCTTGCATCGCCGGGTGTGCCGCCCGGTCCCGACGGGCCCGCAGTTCCGCGGCGATGGCCGCGATCCGCGGCCGTATCGGCAGCTGCGGATGCAGGCCCACGCCGGCGGCACGGAAATGGTTGTATGCCTGACGCACACCGGGTTTGGTCATCGTCACCTCGGCACCCAGCCCGCCGGTGTCCTCGCCGAGTTCGGCCAGCTGCGCGGCCAGGGCACCGGCGATGCGGGCCAGGGCCACCACGGTGACGGTGCCCCCGGACAGCGCGGCCCGGGGCAGCACCACGCTGCGCATGGCACGGCGCCCGGCCGGCGGCGCGTTGGTCCGCACCGGCCGGCGTCCCGGCGCCTGCGGCGGAATCCGTCCGGATTCGCTGTCGCGCAGCAGTTCTCGCTGCGCCCTGACCGCCTGGACGGTGCGCCAGGGCAGCGACAGCGGGCCGACGTGGGGCGGCAGCACCGGTGCCACGGTGTCGGGGCGGCCGAACATCAGGGCCGCCGGCGCGTTGGTGCGCCCGGCACCGCCGAGGGTATGGGTGATCTGCAGTGCGGCCACCGTCCCCGGGCCGGCCGCACCGGGGATGCCGTCGATATCGGTGAACACGTGCAGCCGCCAGGGCGTCACCTGCGGATCGAGCTGGTCGTCGACGAGGCCGTTGACCACGGAAAGGCAACCGTCCCAGGTTCGCTCGCCGGGTTCATGGACCAGGAACCGGGATCGGTCGGGCGGGCACGGCGCCCAGCGCGGGTACCGCAGCCGCGAGCAGTCGTCGATGCGCTGCGACAGGTCCGGACTGGTGCGCGCCCGCTCGAGCAGCTCATCGAGCACCCGGTGCAGATCGTCGGGCACGCCGTCGAACCCGAACACCATGAAGGTGTCGTTGGGGATCTTGGCCGACATCCAGAACATCTGGGCGTCGACGGGTGCGAGCCGCCTTATGGCTACACCGGGTCGAACTTGGAGATCAGCCAGTGATCGCCGTGCTTTTCCAGCGTCACCCGCACGCTGGATGCGGTGTCGGTGGGCGCGTCGGAGCCGACCACCACGGTCTGGTTGACGAACACCAACACCACGGCCTTGTTGGGATCGGCCGACACCGAGGCCGCGGCCGGCACGGTCGCCACCGCCGAGATCTGCTTCTGCTTGGCGCCCGGGATGACGACGTCATGGGTCAGCGAGGTGTAGGCGTCCTGGAACTCGCCGGTCAGCAGATCGCGTGCGGCGTTGAGCTGTTGTTCGACGGTGTCCGGCTTGTAGGACAGCAGCGCGACGGTACTGTCCTTGGCCACCTGCACGGACTCGGCACGGGCCAGGTCGGCGTCACGGACCGAATTGTCCTGCCATTTGAGGAAACCCGCGGCCAGCGCCAGCACCAGGGCCAGCCCCGGCAGCACACCGTAGGCGACCACGCGCGCCCAGTCGACGGACCGATTCGGCTGCGGGGCGGCCTGGGTCGTGGCGGGGGCGGCGGGCGTCGCGGTGGCCTCGGTGGCTCCGGTGATCTCCGTGGCCCCGGACTCGGTGATCTCGTGCGCTTCGCCGCTGGCGACGGTGTCGTCATCCTTGGTCGGTTCGGTCACGGCACAAACTCCACGTTGGACACCTTCACGTCGTCACCCATCTTCTGCACGGTGATGCGCATCCGCCACAGCCGCGGTTGTTGCTCGGCGGCACCGGCATTGGAGGTCTGCACCGTCACCGCCACCAGCACCTGCGCCCCGGTATCGGTGTCGGATTCCAGACCGGCCTCGGTCACGGCGCCGACCGACTTGGACTTCGCCTGCTTGACCACCTCGACGAACGGCCCGGCCCGCTTCTGGAAGTCGTCATAGAAGGTGCCGGTGGCCGAATCGAGGATGCGTTGCACGTCGGCATCGGCATGCTCGAAGTCGATGGTGGTCAGGTTGATTGCGCCCTGACGGCCCACCTGAAGGAACACCTTGCGCTGATCGTCGAGTTGCTTGGACTGGTAGGCCCGAATGCCCAGCCAGACGGTGAGACCGCCGAGGGCCAGCACCAGCACCAGCCCGGCGACCAGAGCCAGCGTGACATGCGAACGCTCCGGCGCAGCGGGACCGGCATCGGGCACGACAGTGTCGACCATGGCATCGTCCTCGACCGCCGTGGCTTCGGTGGTCTCGGTGACTTCGGCTTTGCCGTCGGCTTTCTGGTCTGCGGACTCGCTTACCGCCCCTTTGGGGGTAGCAGCATCGTCTGCCATGTTTGCTCCTCGCTCGCACTGCGGGCCAGATTGGACTGGGTGTACACCTGCCCGTCGGGTCCAACGTACGTGCCGGTGCTGGGATCGTATTCGGCGGCCGCGATCGGCGGGGGCGGCGGGGCTCCCGACGGCACCACGGGTCCGGCCGGCGCGGGCGGGGTCCCCGGCGGCAACTGCGGGATGGCCTGCCCGGACAGGGTCGCGTTCGGATCGCCCTTCCAGTTGTAACCATCGTTGAGCGGAATGTAGTTTTCGTTGCTCTCGCACAGCTTGACCGTCGGCGCCCGCTTACCCGGCACCGTCTCGCACGGCAGGTTGCGCGCACCACGCACATTGCCGGCCGCGTCCTGCGGGATGCGGCAGTACAGGTCCCCGGCCGGGCGGTCCGGATAGTCCACGTCGGCGGCCACCCGCCACTGCTGCGGCGGCAGGAAGCCGGTGGTGCACGGCGGCGGCAGGTTCAGGTTGAGATTGAGATCCAGGTAGGCGCCCTTGAAGTTCTGCTTGGTGTTGCGATTCGCCGTTCCGACGGCCTGCGAGGTGGCGGTGCCCTGCGGCAACAACACCAGCAGCTGTTCCAGCGACGGCTGGTAGGTGATGGCCACCTGGTTGATGTTGACCAGGTTGGCCAGCACCACCGGAAGCGTCGGCTGCAGCCGGCCCAGCAGCGCCCGCACCTCCTCGGCGGCACCCGGTCCCTGGCTGAGCACCCCGCGCACGGCCTGATCCCGGGACTGCAGCTGCCCGGTGATGGTGGCCAGGTGCGAGGCCCAGGCCCGGATGGATCCTGACGTATCGGCCTGGGTGTCCAGCACCGGCTTGGACTGGTCGATCAACGCGGTCAGCGGGTCGAGGTTGGCACGGGCATCGATAGCCAGCGCCGTGGAGCCCTTCACCAGACGCGACAGATCCGGTCCCAGCCCGCCGACGGCCTGGTAGGCCTCGTCGACGGCGGTCTGCAGATTCTCCCGCGGAATGGCATCCAGCCCGCGGTTGGTCGCGTCGAGCAAGGTGTTGACGTCCGGCGGCACGGTCGCCCGGTCGGCGGCGATGACATCCCCGTTGCGCAGGTACGGTCCGCCGTCGGCGCGGGGCAGCAGTTCGACGAACAGTTCACCGATCGCGGTCTGGCTGTGCACCTGGGCTTCCAGGTCGGCCGGGATCTTCACGTCGTCGGTCAGCGACAGCACGGCGTTGACACCGCCGTGCTCGTCGAGGCCGACGCTCTCCACCCGGCCCACCTGGGTGCCGCGGTAGGTGACGTTGCTACGCGGGTACAGCCCGCCGGTCTCGGGCAGCTGCAGGGTCACCTTGTAATGCCCTGCGCCCCACAGCAAGTTGGGCAGGTTCATATAGCCGAACACCATGATGCCGATGGCGATGGCCGCGATGAAGGTGAACACCGCGAACTGCAGCAGGATACGTCTGGTCAACACCATGGTTACGGCCCCTGATCCCAGCGATACGGCACCACGAGCGGATTCACCGCGGTGTACGGGCTGGGCAGCTGGCCGATGGTGCGGCCCCACTGCATCTCCAGCTCGGTGAGATCGCCCTCCCAGCGTGTTCCGGTGAACACACCCTGATCCAACCGGCTCAGTGTCAGGTCGACCACCAGGGTGAGGTTGGCGTAGTCACCACGCATCCAGTTGGCCAGCGTCTCCTTGGGGAACGGATAAGTGGTGAAGAAGCTCAGCGACCGGGTCAGCGCCGGACCGGCATTGGCCAGTTGCTCCAGCGTCGGGCCCAGCGATTTCAGCTCCGCCACCAGCGCCTCACGGGTCTGGTTGGCCGAATCCGCCGCCAGCGCACTGAATTTGCCCAGCTGGGTCACCGCCTCGGCGAGCTGGTTGCGCTGATCCTTGAGCACCGCCAACGCGTCGGGCACCGTCTTGAGCGCCTTGTCCACCACCGGCTTCTGCGCGGCGACCTGTCCGACCAGATCGTTGAGGCTGGACGCCGCGTCGATGATGTCGTCCTTCTGGTCGTTGGTGTTGGCGATGAAGATGTTCAGCTGATCGATGAGGCTGCGCAGGTCGGCCTCGCGCCCGGTGAACGCCTGGCTGAACGCCGCGGTGATGTCCTGCACGTTGCCCAGGCCACCGCCGTTGAGCAGCAACGAGATCGCCGCCAGCGTCTGCTCTGTCGTCGGATAGCCGCCGCTGCTGGCCAGCGGGATCAGCGAGCCGTCGTGCAACCGGCCTTGCGGTGCAACGTCTTTGGGCGGTGCGAGTTCGATGTGCTGGGAACCCAGCAGGCTGGTTTGGCCGATCTTGGCCGTCGCATTGGCCGGCAGCACCACATCGGCGTTGAGCTTCATGGTGATCAGCGCGTGCCAGCCCTGCCGCTGGATATCGGTGACGTTGCCGACGGTGACGTCACCGACCCGCACCCGCGAATTGCGGTCCAGGTTGTCCACATCGGGCATCTCGGCCTTGACCGTGTAGGCACCCGGTCCCTCGCCTTGTACACCGGGCAACGGCACCGAGTTCAGGCCCTGCCACGAGCATCCGCCCAGGGCCATGCAGGCCAGTAGGAGGATCAGCCGTTTCACGAGCCACCGCCGCTGTGCACCATCAGGCCGGGCAGGCCGGCGTTCGGATCGGTCACCTGGGGTGCCTCCGCGGGCAGCGGCGGACCCGCGGGGTCGACCACCGGTGGCGGCAGGATCGCCGGTGCGGGTCCCGGTGGCGGGATGTAATCCGGCCGCATCCACTCCTCGCTGTAGGTGACCTCGTTCGGCCGGGCCTGCGCGCCCACCAACTGGTTCAACCCCAGGGGCAGGAAGTTGTACTGCCGGTTCTTCACGATCGGCGCCAGGTACTGCACGCACAACTTGGCCGACTCCTCGGCGCCCATCCGGGAGGCGGCCTGAATGCCGCCGCACAGGAACGAGATCGGGTCGGCGAAGTTGCTCAGCGCCGGGACCGCCGCCACCGCGCCCTGCGCCGGTTGGTAGATGTTCACGTAGTTCTGGAACGCCGACGGCGCGACGTGCAGGAACTGCTTCACGTCGTCGAGGCTGTCGTTGAGGGTCTGCGTCACCCCCGCCAACTTGTCCGACGTGGTGCCCAACGCCTCCCGATTGTCGGCCACGAACGTCTGCACCTGCCCGACGGTGTCGGACAGATCCTTGACGGCGTTGCCGACCTCGTTGGGATTGTCGGCGAGCAGCCCGGTCACCGAGGCCAGGTTCTGGTTGAGCTGACGCATCACCGTGGTGCTGTCCTGCAGCGCCGACACCAGGATGGACAGGTTCTTGACGGTGCTGAAGATGTCGGTGCTGTGGTCACCGAGTGTCGAAAACGCTTGGGACAGCTTGGTCAGCGCGTCGCGGATACTGGCGCCCTGGCCGCGCAGGTTGTCGGCGGTGGTGTTGATGAACGAGCCGAGCGTGCTGACGCCGCCGGGTTCGGTCGGCTGCAGGGTTTCGGTCAGGCGCTGCAACTGCTTACGGAAATCGTCGTACTCGACGGGCACGACGGTGCGTTCCCGCGGGATGACGGCGTCGTTCTTGAGCACGGCCCCACCCGAGTAGGCGGGCGTGAGCTGGATGGCGCGCGAGGTCACCAGCATCGGCGACAGGATCGCCGCCTTCACGTCGGCAGGCACCTTGTAACGGTCGTCGTAGTGGAACGTGACCTTCACCTGCTGCGGTTCCGGCTCGATCTTGTCGATCCGGCCGACGGGAACCCCGAGGATCATCACGTCGTCACCGACGAAGATGCCGTTGCTGTTCTCGAAGTACGCGACGACGTTCGTCCGGTTGAGGGTGTCGCCGGCCCGGGTCACCAGGTACACGCCGGCGCCCAGCATGAGCACCAGGGCCAGCGCCAGACCGATCCGGGCGTTGCGCGCGTTCACTGCCGAGTTCACTGGCCGGCCCCCGTCGCTGCGCTCGCCCCGGTGTCCTGCCCCGTCGCTGCGCTCGCCCCGGTGTCCTGCCCCGTCGCTGCGCTCGCCCCGGTGTCCTGCCCCGGCTCACCCGGCGCCGGCACCAGCACCGGGCTGGGGAACGGCGTTGGGGTGGAGGCGATTCCCGGTGGCGCGATCGCCGGCGGTCCCGGCGGCGGACCACCTGGCGGGCCGGGCGGAATGGGCTCACGGTACGGGTAGCAGCCGGTGGGCCCGGGCAGCGGCAGCCCGGGCGGCCCGCACCCCTGGTCACCGGGGTTGCCGGTGATCGCGTCGGGCAGGTTCATCCTCGGCTCGCCTCCCTGACCGGTCCGCGGGAACGGGACGGGCATGGCCGGAGTGCCCGGCTGACCCAGTTGCGGGTCGGTGCGCTGCGAGGGCAGCAGCACGTGCGGGTCCAGGCCCAGGTCGGAGAACGCCGCGTCGACGAAGGGCTGGATGAATTGTCCGGGAAGCAGATTGACGATGTAGGTCTTGAAGAACGGACCGGAACTGACCGACTCACCCAGCGACATCGCGTAGGAGTTCAGCAGCGGCAGGGCTTTACGCAACCGGTCCTTGCGGTTGTCCAGGATGGTCAGCACTCCGTTGAGCTTGTCCAGCGCCGGGCGCAGGGTGGTCTTGTTCTCCGCGATCAACCCCTGTATCTGCTGGCTCAGCGCCGAGATGTTGCCCGAAAGGCTGTCCAGCGCAGCGCTTTGCCCCTGCAGTTCGGCCAGCAGGGCGTTGGTGTTGCGGACCAGGCCGACGATCTGGTCGCTGCGCTCGGCCAGCACCGTGGTGGCGGTGTTGGCATTGCTGAGCAGGCCGCGCAGCTGGGCGTCGCGCTCGTTGAGGGTCTGGGAGAACCGGGCCACACCTTCGACGGCGACCTTGAGTTCGGGCGGGGTGTCGGCGAAGGTCTCCGACAGCACCCGCAACGAATCCGAGAGCTGGTCGGTGTTCAGGCCGCTGATGGTGGTGGCCAGATCGCCCAGCGCATCCGGCAGTTGATAGGCGGGCGTGGTGCGTTCCAGCGGGATGGTGGCCTGCAGCGTTCCCTCGCCCCGCGGGGACACTTCCAGGATCTTGGTGCCCAGCAGGCTCTTGGTCTTCACCGCGGCCTCGCTGCGGTCACCGATGCGCACCCCGTCGTCGACCTTGAACTTGACCAGCACCCGCTGGCCGTCCAGTTCCACGGCCGTCACGTGCCCGACGCGCATGCCCGAAACCTGAACGGCCGCACCGCTGCGCAGGCCGCCGGCCTCGGCGAAGTAGGCCGAGTAGTCCTTGCCCCGGTCCAGGAAGGGCAACTTGTCGTAGTTGAGGGCGCCGACGATGATGGCGGCGATCACCAACAGACCGACGGCGCCGACGATCAGCTGGTTGCGTTCGGAGAAGGACTTCATCGCGGCGTGCACCGCCCGCTGTCCTGCCCGGCCGCCTTCACATACACCGGCTGTCCGCCCTTGCCGTTGAGCTTGAGGATGATGTCGCACAGGTAGAAGCTGAAGAAGTCACCGTAGATGCCCTGGCGGGCCAGGATCTGGTACGAGTCCGGCAGGGTGTTGAGCAGGTTGTCGAAGTAGTCGTGATCGGCCACCACGATGCCTGCGGCACGGTCGGTTTCATGCACCGTCTTGACCAGCGGCGGACGTGCCTGCTCGAGCAGGTCGGCGATGCTGCCGGCGGCGGCGCTGGCGTAGGCGACACCGTTGGCGATATCGGTGCGGCGCTGGGCCAGCGTGTCCATCAGCTGCGCCAGGCCGTCGATGCCCTTGGCGAACTGCTTGTTCTGATCTCCGAGTGAGCCCATCACGGTGTTCAGGTTGACGATCACCTCGCCGATCAACTGATCCCGGTCGGCCAACGTGTTGGTCAGGGCGGCGGTCTGGCTGAGGAACGACCCGATGGTGGCACCCTGACCCTGCAGCGCGCTGATCAACTGGCCCGACAGCGCATTGACCTGGTTGGGGTCCAGGGCGCGGAACAGCGGCCGGAACCCGCCGATCAACGCATCCAGGTCCAGCGCCGGTGACGTGCGGGCCAGCGGGATGGTGTCACCGGGCTTGAGCTTCTTGGTGTTTCCCACGCCTTCCTGCAGGGCCAGGTACCGACCGCCGATCAGATCGTCGTAGCGGATCACCGCGCGGCTGCCCTCGGTCAGCACCACCGAATCGTCGGCGGTGAACTCGGCCAGCACCGTGCCGTCGTCCTGGATGTGCATCGCACCGACCTTGCCCACCTCGACACCGGCGATCCGCACGAAATCGCCTTCCTCCATGCCCGAGGCGTTGGCGAACAACGCCCGGTAGGTGTGGGTGGACTCGCCGAGCCGCAGCTGCGCGAAGATCGCGAACAAGCCGAAGACACCCAGCAGGCACACCGCCAGGAAGATGGCAAGGCGCCAAATCGCGCCCACCAGGTTGTCTTTCATGGCTCGTTCCTTCTCGTGCTGCTGAGTTCGGGTGTGCTCGTTGCGTCTACGGCGACGGGGCGGCCTCCTCGGGAAGGGGTACCGGCGGCAGCGGTGTCGGCTGCACACCGGGGGCGGGCACCACGAACGGTTCCGAGCCCGGCGTGCGCCCGGGATCGCGCGGGGCGCCCGGCGGCGGGGCGGGCGGCAGACCCGGCCACAACGGCGTGCCGTCCGGCGCGTACAGCGGCGCACCGTAGGCCGGTGCCCCGGGATACGGGATCGGTCCGGGCGCCGGACCACCGAAGGTGTTGCGAATGCTGGGCGGTTCGGGCACCGCTCGGGTGACCGGCAGGTAGTTGCCGTACATCGGGAAGGCGATGCCCGGGTTGGGGCGCCAGTCCAGGCCGGTACCGAAACCGGTGTTGGTGATGAGCTGGCGCACCGGCCAGTTCTGGTCGACGATCGGCAGCGAGCCGCAGCCCGGCTTGCCGCCCGGCCCGCCCTTGGCGCCGATGATCGGCAGGTTCTGCGGGAACTTGTACGGGTCGTTGCCCGGCCGGATGCCGGCGTCCAGGATGAACGACTTGCCGTTGCCGCCAGTGGCCTCGTAACCACCGTGGTCCAGAAGGTATTTGGCGCCGACGAGCATGCAGGTGTATTCGGGGTCGTACTTGGCCAGCAGATCGGTGGTGGGCCGCAACGTGTTGATCGCGGTGATCAGGTTGCCCTGGTTGGGCGCCAGCAGCTCGATGCCCTTGTTGGACAGCCCGGTGGTGGCCAGCAGCAGCGCGTCCAGCTGCTGGGCATGGCTGGAGATGGTGACCGCGGTGGTGCTCGCCGCGTTCAGCGTGGACAGGATGTCTTGTGCCGCACCGGCGTAGGCGTCGCTGAAGCCTTGCAGTGACTGCCAGTCGGCCCGGATGGTGTCGCTGCGCGGGTTGATGGCCAGCAGCACCTGGTTGGCGTCGGTGGTGGCCTGGCCGATGCGCTCGCCCTGCCCGCGGACACCCTCGGCCAGTGCGGAGAGCACCGCGTTGAGTTTGGCGGTGTCGACCTTGTCCAGCACGCCCACCAGGTTCTGGAAGACGGTGTTCACCTCGGTGGTGACGTTGAGCGACGTGAGCACCTGGCCGGGTTCCAGCCGCTGCGGGCTGGGGTTGTCCGGGTACACCAGGTCGACGAATTTGGCGCCGAAGATGGTGGTGGCCCGGATCCGGGCCTCCACATTGGCCGGGATGTATCGGATCTGGTCGGGGTCGATGTCCAGGCGCAGCTTCACCGGGGCCGCGCTCTTGCTGTCGCCCCCGGAGATGGCCGCCACCTTGCCGACCTGCACGCCGCGCATCTTCACCTTGGCGTTGGTCTCCATGACCAGACCCGAACGATCCGAGGTGAGGGTGACCGGCACCGAGGATTTCAGGTTGCCGGTGAACAGCGAATACGACAGCCACACCGAGCCGACGACGAACAGCACCAGGATCAGCGTCCACCAGCCCGGCGCCAGCCCCTTGTCGCGAGAGAAGTGGTCCATGTGCGTCAGCCGGCCAGGTTGAAGTTGCCCGATTGCCCGTACACGGCCAGCGAGATCATCACCACGACGAACGCCGAGATCACCAGCGAGGTGCGCACCGCGCGACCCACCGCCTCACCGACGCCGGCCGGCCCACCGCTGGCGGTGAACCCGTAGAAGGTGTGCACCAGCATGATCACGATGGCCATGGCGATGGACTGCACGAACGACCAGATCAGGTCGACGGGGTTGAGGAACGTGTCGAAGTAGTGGTCGTAGACACCGATGGACTGCCCGTAGATGGCGGTGGTGCCCAGTTTGGCCGCCCAGAACGACATCAGCACGCCGACGCAGTACAGCGGGATCACCACCACCACACCGGCGATGACACGGGTAGACGCCAGGTAGGCGACGCTCCGGATGCCGATCACCTCGAGGGCGTCGATCTCCTCGTTGATACGCATGGCACCCAGCTGGGCGGTGGCGCCGGCGCCGATGGTGGCCGACAACGCGACGGCGGTGGTGCCCGGCGCGATGAGGCGGACGTTGAAGAAGGCCGAGGCGAAACCGGTGAGCGCTTCGACACCGATCTCGGCGAACTGGTTGTAGCCCTGCACGGCGACCAGGGCACCGGTGCTGATGGTGAGGAAGCCGACGATGGCGACGGTGCCACCGATGATGGCCAATGCACCCGTGCCCAGCCCCATTTGGGCGATGAGCCGGATCAGTTCCTTGGGGTAGTTGATGAAGACGTCGGGTATCGAACGCAGGGTGCGGCCGAAGAACTTCGTCTGTACGCCGACCTGGTTCCAGCTGTCGACGACACCGCCGACCCCCCGCTTCAGACGGTACCCCAGTGCCCCACTCATCGGGCCCCGCTCACATCGTGGCCTTCACACCGACCGCCGTCGCGACGACGTTGATGGCGAACAGCGTCATGAACGTGAACACCACCGTCTCGTTCACGGCGTTACCGACTCCGGCCGGACCGCCGCCCACCGAAATGCCCTTGTAGCAGGCGATCAGGCCGGCCGCCAGGCCGAACAGCGCGGCCTTGGCCAGCGCGATGACCACGTCGGCGGGGCCGGTCACCAGGGTGAGGCCGGCGACGAAGGCGCCCGGCGATACGTGCTGGATGTACACGCAGAAGAAATACGCCCCCGTCAGGCCCACCAGCACCACCGTGGCCGACAGTGCCAGCGATACCGTCGTCGCCGCGAGCACGCGCGGAATCACCAGTGCCTGAATGGGATTGATGCCCATGACGCGCAAGGCGTCCAGCTCGTCGCGGATGGTGCGCGCGCCAAGGTCGGCACACATGGCGGTGGCACCGGCGCCGGCGATCACCAGCACGGTGACGATCGGTCCGATCTGGCTGACGGTGCCCAGGGCGGCGCCGGTCCCGGAGAAGTCGGCCGCGCCGAATTCGGTGAGCAGGATGTTGAACGTGAAGGTCAGCAGCACCGTGTACGGGATGGTGAGCATCAACGTCGGCAGGATCGACACCCGCGCCACGAACCAGGCTTGCAGGATGAATTCCCGCCAGGCGAACGGCGGCCGCCACATCAGCACGAAGACGTCCAACGTCATCGAGAAGAAGCCGCCGAACGCGCGCACGGGTTTTGCGACGACGTCGGGCACCGCGTCGGAGGAGGCCATTAACGACGCCGTCCCGAGCTGCACCTCTTCCGCATTACCTGCCGTTTCCCTTCCCCGCGCCCCGACGAAGCCGTGTCACACGAATCTGACCACAGGCACCACCATGGACGGGCAAGAACGTACATAACGATTTTCCCGCCAGCAACATCTACCGCGCGGCGCCGCGCCGGTCACCACGGATTTACAATTCGGGAGGCTACATATCAAAATTTGCCAGCGCCGAGTGCCCGCAAGGCGAAACCGAGCACCCGCTGCTTGGCGATGTCGACCAGCGCCGGGTCGACCGGCACCGGCACACTGAGCTGCCTGCTGACCAAGGCGTTGATCGCCACCGCGTCAACCTCGGGTTCGGCCAGCGGAAATGAGCCATCCTGAACGCCGCGGCGCAGAATCTCGGCCAGCGAACGTTCCCGATCGGTGCGCGCGAGTTCGCGGACGTGCGGATACCCCTTGGCGGACCGCATCTCGTCGGATTCCATCACAGCGAGATAGCTGGAGACCAACGGTTCGGTCGCCAGAGCAAACATTTGGCCGATCCAGGCGCGCAACTGCTCGGCCGGCGTGCCGGGCCCGCGCGCGATCTCCTCCAACCAGCCCGACAGCGTCGCCGCCAGGTCCTGCAGCATCGCCAGGAACAACTCGTCCTTGGACTCGAAATGCCGGTAGAACGCTCGGCTGGACACCCCGGCCCTGGCCAGGATCGCCGCCACCGGCAACGGGCCCTCATGCGACTCCAGCAGGCACTCGTAGGTGGCCTCGATGATGCGGCAACGTTCCTCGTCGAGGGAACGTTCCGGCGGCACAGGCGTGATTCTAGGGACGCCCGCGCGGGCGGACCGGCCATTTGCGGTATCGGGTGTCTGGGTAACGTGATCGCCGGGTCGGCGAGAGGATGCCCGTGAGCACAGCAGACAACGCACCGCAGACGGTCACGTTCCGTGGTGTCGACGACCTGACCCTGGTTGCCGACGAATGGAACGCCGGCATCGAGACCGACCTACCCAGCGTCCTGCTGCTGCACGGCGGCGGCCAGAACCGGCACTCGTGGAAGAACACCGGGCAGATCCTGGCCGGCGACCCGGGGGCGGGCGCCGGCATGCACGTCGTCGCGTTGGACAGCCGCGGACACGGCGACAGCGACCGGTCCCCCACCGCCAACTACTCCGTCGAGACCCTGTGCGCCGACGTCCTGCAGGTGCTCTACCAGATCGACAGGCCGGTGGTGCTCATCGGCGCCAGCATGGGCGGGCTGACCGGCATCCTGGCCGCCCACGAGGCCGGGCCCAACCTGGTGACCAAGCTGGTGCTCGTCGATGTGGTGCCGCGGTTCGAGAAGGACGGCAGCGCCCGCATCCGCGATTTCATGTTCAACCACGTGCACGGCTTCGACTCGCTGGAACAGGCCGCCGACGCGGTGGCCGAATATCTGCCGCATCGGCCGAAACCCCGCAGCGCCGAAGGGCTGAAGAAGAATCTGCGGCTGCGCAACGGCCGGTGGTACTGGCATTGGGATCCGGCGTTTCTCACCAAGCCCGACGATGACCCGTTCACCCGGGTGGACAAGCTGGAGCAGGCCGCGATGAACCTCACCGTGCCGATCCTGCTGATTCGCGGCCGGCTCTCCGACGTGGTGTCCGAGGAGGGCGTCCGCGACTTCCTGGCGAAGGTGCCGGCCGCCGAGTTCGTCGAGCTGTCCGATGCCGGGCACACCGCCGCGGGCGACGACAACGACGCCTTCACCAACGTCGTGGTGGACTTCGTCAGCCGCTGACCGTTCGTCCGCGAGCGGCCGTGTCTGCTCACCGACACGCCGTAAACGGTGGCATTTCGGGGCCGCCCGCCAGGCGCTAACCGGCCTGGTTCGCCTCGTTGAGCCGCTGGTGCAGCCGGGCCCGGATATCGTCGGGCGTGTAGGCCTTGCGCTTGCGCTGATCCCGCGCGACCAGCACCCCGCCGGCCACCACCCCGGCGACACCGGCCAACCCGACCCATTTCCAGATGCTTCGCATCAAGCGATTGTGCTGCATAGGCTGCCGGGGGTGAACGCACACACGGTGCCATTGGACCGAGCGCTGCAGGAGACCCGCACGGGCGATATCTGGCTGTTCCGCGGCGAGTCCGGTCCGGACCGGGCCATTCAGACCCTGACCAACGCGCCGGTCAACCACGTCGGCGTGACGGTGGCCATCGACGACCTGCCGCCGCTGATCTGGCATGCCGAACTGGGGCAAAAGCTGCTGGATCTGTGGACCGGCACGCATCACCGCGGCGTCCAGCTCAACGATACGCGCGAGGTCGTCGAGCAGTGGGTGCACGGTTACGGGCAGCGCTGCTGGCTGCGCCAGCTCTCCCCGTATGCCACCCGCGAGCAGGAAGACCGGATGCTGCGGGTGATCGCCCGGATGAACGGGACGGCGTTCCCGACGACGGCGCGGCTGACCGGGCGGTGGCTGCGGGGGCGGCTGCCCGTCGTCAGCGACTTCACCCGGGGATTGCCGTTCGTGCACAAGAAGGTGCGTGAGTCCGCCGAGCGCAGCAAGTCGCGGCAGCGGGCCGTCGGCCTGGAGACGGCGTACTGCGCGGAGACGGTCGCCATCACCTACGAGGACATGGGCCTGCTGCGGACCGAGAAACGGGAGAACTACTTCGATCCGGGCAAGTTCTGGAGTGGTGACTCGCTGTCGCTGGCACCCGGATACACCCTGGGGGCCGAGATCGTCGTCGACGTTCCCGCACCCCAGGCATAGCCGCCCGGGTCAGCCGGTCTGCAGCTGTGCACGCTGCGGGATGCGTGCCTCCCGCTCGGCGTGCAGCGCGCGGACGCCTTCGAGCAGGACATACGTTCCGGCACCGAGCACGATGCCCACCGGGTACGCGAGGTCCGCACCGTGCAGCACCGAGCGTGAGACCGAGCCGAACAGCGCGCCGTACACCGGGCCTCGTTCGGCCAGCTCGGCACCCAACGTGGTGTTGGAGAACGGCAGGCAACCCACGAAGCCGACCAGCAGTGCGACCAAAGCACTTGGCCGCCAGGGCAATCGGCGAACGGGTGTGCATGCGGCAGTCACGAACGTCTCGACCGCCGGACGCTGCCACCAGAACACCGCAACGATGCCCACGAACGGCGCGACCCAGTACGAGGCCAGCAACATGACGCTGGTGAAGCGTGGCGCGAGGTCACCTGCCTGCAAGTACAGCGCCAGCGCGAACGCCAGGACGGTGGTGCCGACGGTCACCACCGGCCTCGGCAGGCGCACACCGGCGGCCAGCAGTTGCAGTCCCGCGCTGTACTGCGCCACCGTGGCATTGGCCACCACACCCAGGAACATCGCCAGCAATACCGCGGCCCCGACCGGCCCCCGACCGACCAGGTCGTGCATCGCGGCCATCGCCGAGACATCCGGCAGTAGGGTGCCCGCCGCCAAACCGAGGCCTTCCAACCAGATACAGGCGACCGAAACTCCGGCGAACACCGACAGGAACAATCGCGGCTTGGACACATCGCTTCGCAGGTATCGGCAGTAGTCCGCGGCGTTGTGCGCCCACGCGAAGGTGAAGCTGAACGAGATGGTCGTCAGCAGCGCGAAC
The DNA here is from genome assembly GCF_002101555.1 of Mycolicibacterium canariasense. GTDB lineage: Bacteria > Actinomycetota > Actinomycetes > Mycobacteriales > Mycobacteriaceae > Mycobacterium > Mycobacterium canariasense. The sequence goes on along the minus strand of NZ_LQOL01000019.1, from coordinate 13,962 downwards.
GCACCCACCGCGCCGGCTCCGTGGTTGGTCTGATCGAGGACGATCTGTCCTGAGCGACCGACGATGGCGACCGTGACGACGACGAATCCGGCCCCCACCACGAGAGCCATCGCCTGCTCGAACCGGTGCATGAACCGGTAACCGAGCACACTGACCAGTCCGACGAAGGCGAAGACCAGGGCGATGGCCGGGATGAACGGCATCCCGACGGTGATGTTCAGCGACTGGGCCCCGAAGATGCTGCCGAGCGCGATGAAGGCGAGGCTGGTACCGGCGGCCAGGACGCCGACCAAGGTGATGGCGCGCCCGAACAACGGCTTGGACTGGGCGAGTTGGGCCAGGCCGGTATGCGGTCCCGCAAGCCCGAGCACTGCCGGGGCCAGCGCTCCCAGCGCCGTCCCGAGCACGATGGCCAGGAACGCGACCGGAAAGCTCAGGCCGATGAAGTCTTGTGCCCCAAGGGCTCCGAGGAAGAAGGCGGTCGGCACAAGCTGTGCGGCGAACCAGAGCACCCCAATTTTGCCGGCGGATCCGTGTCTTTCCTCGGGCGGGACCTGTTCCAACCCGAGCCATTCGACGGCGACACCGGTTGTCGCAGGGGCGTTTCCCGGTGCGGATGGGGGCGTTTCGGCGGTCACACGATCTCCTTGGCTGTCAGCTACACGTGGCCGAAGGTGGCCAGGCATTCGGCGAGCGTGTTGCCCTCACGCAACGCTGCCCGCACGCGGATCTCCGTGGCGGTGAGTTCCTCACTGCGAGCGAGAACCGTCTCGACGCGTTCGGCCGGCACGACGATCACACCGTCGTCGTCGCCGAGCACGAAGTCACCGGGCCGCACATCGACGGAGGCACAGGTGGCGCCGGGCATGGTGATCGGCTGCTGATACGCGGTGACGCGCCATCGCCCGATCGACTGGATGGGTGAGCGGTAGCGAGCGAATACCGGGAACTGGTGCTGCCGCAACCAGTGGACGTCCCTGATGCCGCCGTCGAGTACGGCCCCGACCGACCCGCGTTCGGCCATTCCGAGCGCGATCAGCTCCCCGAAATAGCAGATGCCTTCACCGTCGCCGGCCCAGACCGAGATCTCGTCGGGTCCGATGCCGCCGCATGCCTGCATCTTGGCCGGGTCGCCACCCCCGCTGTACGTGGCTTTCTCACCGGCAATGGTGTAAGCCCAGCCGGCCAGTTGGGTACCGGAGAAGGGTCGCAGGTCGGGGTGTAGCGCTTGGTCCGGCAGTCCGTGTTCGTCGAGGACGTCGGCGACCACCGAGGTGTCGACGGCGAGAAACCGCTTCCGGATCGTGGCTCTTGTCTCAGACACTGGGCACCATTCCTCCATCGACTCGAACTACCGAACCGGTTACGTATGAGGCCCCGGTTCCGGCCAAGAACGCCACGACATCGGCGTATTCGTCGGGTCGTCCATACCTGCCCATCGGGATCGCGGCGACACTCGCGGCCGTGACATCAGCCACCGGTCGCGATTCCCGTTGGGCGCGTGCCTGATCCAGTGCGGCGACGCGTGGCGTCGCGATGCGGCCGGGCATGACGATGTTGACGGTGACACCGTCGGCGGCCACCTCGGTCGCCAGTGTCTTCGACCAACCGACCAGTGTGGACCGCAGTGCGTTGGACAGCCCCAGATTCGGGATCGGTGCCACGATTCCCGACGAGGTGCTGGTGATCACCCGGCCCCAGCCCGCCGCGCGCATACCGGGTAGCACCCGGTCGGTCAACTGCACCACCGGGGCCACCATCGCGTCGAAGGCGGTCCGCCAGTGTTCCACCGGGACACCCTGCAGCGGACCCGGTGCGGGGCCACCGGTGTTGTTCACCAGCACCGAGATTGGGCCGATCGATTCCTCGATCGCGTCGACCGCCGCGGTGACGCTGTCCGGATCGTTCAGATCGGCGGTGAACGGTGTGAACAAGTGACCGGCGGTCGCGGCGGTGGTGGCCAGCGCTTCGGGGTTGCGGCCGATTCCGGCCACGACAGCCCCTTCGGTGGTCAGCCGAGTGGCGATGGCGCGGCCGAGGCCGCCACTTGCCCCGCAGACCAAGGCAATTCGGCCATCCAGGCCAAGATCCATGACGTTGTCCCTTCCTGTCGTTCGGTCAGGTTCCGATTTGCAGCGGCGCCGCGAGCTTGCGCAGCAACGCGACGACGCTCAGTGCCGTGATCCGGCCCGTCTTCGGGTTCTCGGAGGGGACGTTCTCGATCGACATCGAGAACGTTGCCGAGGCGGCGTCGACGTCGATTCGGTGCGTGTTGCGTTGCAGCGCCGGATCCGCCCAGATCTCCACTTCGGTCCGGTCCGGGCCCAACCCGGCCAGCGACAGTGCCACCGCGACATTGAGATTGGCGGGGAATCCCTCGGCGGCCTCACGCGCGGTGCCGGTGAACAACAGGGTGGGCTCGGTGATCGTCGCCAACCCCGACCGGCCGTGCAGGTGGGGAGCATCGAGGAGACTGTGCAGTGGTTTGCGGGTGGTCATCCGCACCGACCGCAGCCCGTTCTGCGCGGCGGCCTGCACGGCGTCCAGCCCGAGCAGCGCACCGGTGGGGACGCGCAACGTGCCCCCGGTGAGGTCGGCGAGTTCGACCAGGTCCCAGTGCGTGAGCAGGGCCCCGGAGCTGAGCACGATGAGGTCCCGGCCCTGTTCCAGGGTCGGCCGCGCGAGACTCTCGAAGATGGCCGACGGTGCGCATTCCACGACGATGTCGGAGACTGCGCCGATATCCGGCCCGTCCAATACCGGTACAGGCCGGCGCAGTGTGCGCGAATAGGCCGCGGCGCGCTCGGCGTGCCCGGAGGCGACCGCCGACAGCCGATATCCTTGCAGCCCTAGGTCGATGGCCTCGGCCACGGCTCTACCGATGGGCCCGAGCCCGACGATGCCGACCCGTTTGACCGCACGCATCACAACACCGCCGTCGCGTCGATCTCGACGAGCAGTTCCGGCATGGCCAGCCGGACGACCTCAACGACGGTCTGACTGGGCCGCACCTTCGGGAAGAGTTCGCCGAGGACTTGCGTGTACACGGGCAGCGCTGCCATGTCGACGAAGTACGCGGTGATCTTCGCGACGTCCTCGATCGTGCCGCCGACGTGGGCGAGGATGGTGGCGATGTTCGCGAACGACGTGCGTATCTGTGTCTCGACGTCCCCGACGCCGATGATGTCACCGTTCTCGTCGATCGAGGTTTGACCGGCCAGGTAGACCGTGCGGGTGGGATTGGTGACCACCGTGCATTGGGCAAAGAGATGCTCGCCGGGATTCCAGATGCCGGGGGGCTGGGTCGTGGTCTTCGTCGTCATTTCCGTTGCTCCGCATAGAGGTTGGTGGGATATTTGGTGTGCCAGTCGGTGGCGCTTTGATAGGCGGCACCGGCCTGCAGCAGAAGTGCTTCGTTCCACGGCCGCGCGGCCAGTTGCATGGCCAGCGGGAGGCCGGTGGCGCCGAAACCGATCGGGATGCTCAGCGCCGGCAGGCCGACGAAGCTGTACGGCCGGTTCAGCGCCAGGAGCCTCTGGTTGGTGAGCGACGGCTCGGCGCCGCCGGTCCGGAGGTCGGCGATGGTCGGGGCGCCGTCGGGTACGGTCGCTGACAACAGCACGTCGCACTGCGTGAGCGGGCCGGTGAGCACATCGTGCAGCGCGCGGCCCTGGAGGCGTTGCGCATCGACATGGGCGGTGGGCGGTGCCAGCAGCGCGGCGTCCAGTCGCGCCCGCAGTGTCGGTGGGTATTTCGTTCGGTGCCTGCGATAGTCGGACCCGTACAGGGACAGGATCTCCGCTCCGGTCAACATCGTCGCCGCGCTGTCGTAGCCGAAAAGTCCCGTCAGATCGATCTCGACGAGACGGGCGCCCATTCCCTCCAGGATGCCGATGGCGGCATCGATGGCCGCGCGCACCTCTGCGGTGGCGCTGCGCGCGAGTAGCTCTCGGTCGATGCCGATGCGAAGCCGGTTCAGTGCGTGCGGGTCGGGCTGGTCCAGCGGCCGTGGCGCGGGCACGGAGCCGGGATCGTCGGCGTCATAACCGGCGAGGTTGGCGAAGACGAAGGCGACGTCGTCACAGCTGCGGGCGATGACGCCGACGCAGTCCTGGGAGAACGACACCGGCGCCATGCCGCGGCGCGAGATTCGGCCATAGGTGGGTTTCAGCCCCACCACCCCGCACATCGCGGCCGGTATGCGGACCGATCCGCCGGTGTCGGACGCGATCGCCGCCGGTAACGCGCCCGCGGCGACCGCGACAGCGGCACCAGCCGACGATCCTCCGGAAATGCGTTGGGGGTCCCACGGGTTGCGGGTGTCCCCCAGGTCGTCGTTGAGACCGGTCGCCGAGTAGCTCATGGGGTCCAGGCTCAGTCGGGCGACGGCGATCGCCCCGGCATTCTCGGCGCGCTGCAGCACTTCTGCGTTCCGCGCACGATGTGTGTGCCGCGATTCGGCCCGCCCCAGGCCGGGGGCCTCGCCGCGGTAGGCGAAGACGTCCTTGAATCCGAACGGCAGCCCGAACAGCGGTTGCTCACGTCGCGTCTCGGCGCTCATCGAGTCGAGTTCGCCGACGTGCCGTGCGGTGCCGGGGAGGTCATCATCGACGACGCAGTTCGTCAGCCTATCGACACGCTGCAGCATCTCGCGGGCGACGGCCAGGACTTCGGCGCAGGAGAACTCACCGCGGCGCAGAGCGGCCGTCAAGCCGCGTGCCGTCCACGTCGGCGGATTCATCGTGGCACCTGTCGTTCCAGGATGCGGCGAAAGGCGGACGGGTCATCGTCGATGGTGAGGCGGGTGGTGAGCGAGCCGAAGGCCGACAGCGCCGCGGCCGCACGCCGGGCAGCGTCGCCGAGTTCGGTGCAGCCGGAGTCGCCGGTCACCTCAGCTCCGTTCCGGTGGAACGGTATTCGTGAAATGACGGGCGATCTGCCCCGGCGTGGTCAGCCAGACGTCGGGGTGACCGGCGGTGAGGTGGGTGAGGACTTCACGGAACCGGCGCAGGCGGAACGGCTGGCCGACGATGAAACTGTGGATCACGATGCCGAGCACCAAGGGTTGCGATCGCGCCTGTTCCCGCATCTCGTCGAAGGTGTCACCGATGATGGTGGCGAAGTCTGCGCCCGAGGCATGGTGCAACGCCACGGCGGGAACGTCGTTGACTTCATGCGGGTAAGGAACGCTCAGCAGCGGGCCGCCCAGGGTGTCCATCCAGGTGGGCTGATCATCCATCGGCCAGTCCAAGGTGTAGCCAAAACCTTCGCGGGCGAGAATGTCCTCGGTCCGCCGGCTGGGATGTGCACCGGGACTCATCCAGCCCGCCGGCGGATTTCCTTCGTGTGCGGCGATGGCGTCGCGGACCGCGCGAATCGTCTCGATCTCGGCTTGTTCGTCCTGTTCGTTGGGGTGCACCGAGTTGGTGATCCCGTGCCCGACGAACTCGGCTCCGGCCTGTCGGTACGCCGTGACGAGTTGGGGGCAGTGGTCGTAACAGGCGGTGTTGAGCAGCACCGTGAGCGGCATGCCGTGGGCGCTGAGTTCATCGAGCAGTCGGTAGCCGCCCACCCGGTTGCCGTATTCACGCCAGGCCCAGTTGTAGGTGTTGGGGTGACGCAGCCCCGGCGAGTAGGACAATCCCAGCCCGTCGGCGTCATAGGAGAAGTGTTCCAGGGCGACCGCCACATACACCGCCAGTTGACGGCCACCGGGCCAGTTGAACGACGGCCGCTGGGTGATGGGCTGGTAGCCGAATCGGTTGTGGGAAGGCAGTTTCATGCTTGCTCCGGGGAAGTCGAGTGGGACGCGAGGGCACTGACCCGTTGCTGGATGGCCGCGAGGTGATCGGCCATCGCCTGTTCGGCGCCGGCCCGATCCTGCGCCCGGATGGCCTCCAGGATGGCGTGGTGTTCGGCGTGCGGCGCGGCCAGTCCCCCGGCCAGCCGCGCCATCTCCACGGACTGCTCGAACTGCAATTCGCGCAGTCCGCGAATAAGTTGAACCTGCAACGCATTTCCGGTGGCCGATGCGATGGTGACGTGGAATTCGAGGTCGTCGCGGATCCAGTTGACGACATCGCGCTCATCGCGGCTGCGTTCGACCAGCACGTCCAGGGCCGCGATGTGCTCGTCCGTGCGGCGCAGCGCCGCCAGACCGGCACCGGGAATTTCCAGATGCTGGCGCACCTCGTGCAGATCGGCGGTCTCGTAACGGTCCAGCAGGACCAGGCCCGGCGCCTTGGGGTGGGTGGCGGTGACGAAAGTCCCTGCACCGGCCCGTGATTCGATCATTCCCGCCGACCGCAACCCGCCCAGCCCTTCCCGGATGACCGGGCGGCTCACCCCGAACAGACGGGCCAGTTCGAGCTCGGAGGGGATGCGCGCACCGACCGCGTATTCGCCTTCTTGGATCAGCGCGAGCAGCTGGCTGTAGACGGCGTCCGCCGAGCTGCCTCGACCGATGGGCGTGATCGACACCAAAGGACTCCCGTCTGCACCGGCACAAGCTGTAATATGTAAGACAGTTTTACAACCTGTCGCGCCGCCCGTCAATCCCGGGCATTCCGGGTGGTCAGTGCGGCTCGAGAAACGTCGCCGTATCCCGCGCGATGTCCGCCGAGCGGGTGTGATGCAGATAGTGACCGCCATCCAGGGTGATCACCCGGCCGCGGTCGACGCTCGCGGCTTGCCGCCGGTGCAGTTCACCCCAGCCCGGGATATCGGCATCCTGCGCCCGCACGAAGAGCAGCACCGGCAGATCCTTCGGGAACGTCATCCCGCTGACGGCGGCGAAATTTGCCGGCGCATTACGCATTTCGTTTGTCAACGTCGGGGCTGCCGCATTCTTCGCACTCAGCAGATCGAGCTGCCGTTGCGTCGCCTCGTCATACGGAAGCCCCGCGTAGGGGTCGTCACCGAGCCAGCGCAACAACCGGGTGATCCCGAGGTCGGCCAAGGCCACGATCGCATCGGCCGGTAGCGGCTCATTCCAGCCGGGCTGGTCGGGAACACTGCTGTCGATACCGACGAACGCACTGAGTTCACCGGCGTAGGCCGCGCTGTAGGCCAGCGCGTAGATCCCCGCCATCGAGTGGCCCATCAACACATAACGGTCGACCCCGAGGTACCGAAGTGCCTCGTGCAGTTCCCTGGTGATATTCCCGATGGTCCGCTCGGTGTCGGTCTGGTCGCTGAGCCCGGTGCCGAACGGCTCGACGGCGATGACGCGATAACGAACCGAGAGCGCCTCGATCAGCGGTTGAAAGTCAAGCGCCGGGGCGGCCGTGCCGAGGCCGGGTAGCAGAACGATGGTGTCGTTGCCGCTGCCACGTATCACCACGTTCATCTTCTTGCCGTCGACCGGCACCAATTCGCCGTAGGAGACGATGTCCGATGCTTCGACCTTCGACGCGACGGCGTGGACAACGGCTGTCGTCGCGAGTACGAGCACCGGGGTGGCAACGAGGACTCCCAGTGTGTTGAGGGCGACTCGGAAGGGCTTTCGCATGGCACCTATCTCAGATCGGACGGTCTCGGACGTTCGCTCGACCGATGCGGCGCGCCCCTGGCATAAAAAGCGGCCTTTGATGCGTTGTAACGAGCAGACCGGACCGTCGATACTACCCCCGAGGTCGACGGTTCGGTCTCTGAAATTCGTTGGAGGGCAAGTTTTTTAAAACGCGCCTGTCGAGTGACTGCCATCACGGTGATCGACAGCCCCGGAACGGGATGCCCCCTCGGGATTGATCAACACATCGGCAATCACCGTATCGGTCGGGTGTGCGACGGCGCCGTGCAGAATATTCCCGACGCGACGATCACGCTGCCCGCCAACCGTTTTACGGTGGTGGCTCAGCGTCATCGGTTCGGATGTTCTTTGGCGCTGTCGGTCCGGACAGCCGCGCACCCGCTCCGGCCGCACGGGCGGATGTCGTGGGTGAACTCGTCCCCTCCAACACCGCGGTACCGCCACCGATTCCCACCTGGTCGCACCGGACGGCCAACGCCGCGCGCCGACCCGGCGATAGAGACGCCATAGGCGCTATTTGGGATCGGTAGCGGTCCCGCTCGGCATCTACTGGATGCCAGGACGCGTCCGGAGGCGGCGCTTGACGGAAGGACCGAGAGATGAACCGGATTGCGCGAATGGCGGCCACCGCCGTCATGTCCGGCGGGGTGGGATTGGCCGCCCTGGGCGCTGCCACCGGCACCGCATCCGCGGACGGCCCCAGCTATCAGGGCGGCAACTGTCCCGGTGGCCTCACCTGCACCCACTGGTGCCCGGGTGACCCGTTGATTCCCGGGGCCGAATTCGGGGTGATCACCTGGGACTGGAACATCTGCCACGACTGGTACTGGACGTCCGAGGGCACCGTGGATATCGCCACCAACACCGTCTATCCGTGGCGAGGAACGCCGCACCAGGCTGCACCCGTGCCGCCCGCGCCACCGCCCCCGCCACCGGCCGAGCCGCAGCCCCTGCCGGCGGACTGCCCGCCCTGGTCACCCTTCCTGGCCCCGTCCCGGTGCGGCGGACTCTGAGGCGTCACCGACGTTGTGGTGTGGTCCCTTCTCGGGGTCGGCACCAAGAATCCGACAAGAACCCGGCTCTAGCGTGCAAGCACCTGACACCACGAAAGGACTTGCCCCATGAAGATCGTCGCTCGGTCGCTGCCGGTAGTGGCGGTCGCCCTGTTGGCGGGATGCACCGCCCAGCAGTCGCCGCCGGCGCAGACGGTCACGGTCACCGCGACGCCGACCGCCCATCCCACCCTCGCCGCGACGCCGGCACCCGCTCCCCCGGTGACACCCGTGACGGTCACGGTCGCGCCGACGCAGGCACCCCCCGAGCCACCGCAGCAGGTCGGCCCGTGCTCCGACGAGGCGCTCGACGTCACCAATGGGCCAATGGAATCCGCGAACACGCAACGACGGGTGGTCGTGTCGTTCCGGAACTCGTCGCAGCAGGCCTGCACCATGGTGGGCTATCCGGGCGCCGATCTGGTGACACCGGCCGGCGGGGTGCTGATCAACATCCCGCGACGGCCGGCCAACGCGGCGCCGCGCCTGACGCTGCAGCCGGGTGAGGTCGCCAGCGCCGACGTGCTCACCTCGATGATCGACACCGAGACGGGGAACGCCTGCGCCCGCTGGGGTCAGCTGGTGGTCACCCCGCCCGACGATGTCGTCGCGCGCACCCTGCCGATCGACCTGCCGATCTGCGGCGCCAGTATCAGTTCGGTGGGCTGATCCCGAACTTGGCCCGCGCCGCGTCGGTCACCGGCGTGAACAGGTTGACGAGGTTGCCGTCCGGGTCGCGGAACAGCAATGCCCGGTTACCCCACGGCATCGTGGTGGGCTCGGTGACCACTTCGCCGACGTGCCCCCGCAGGCGCTGGTACTCGACATCCACGTCGTCGACGATGAACTCGATGATCGCGCTGCGGTTGGCGGCGGGCTCGGCCGACCCCGCACCGAACAGCGGCACGGTTTTGTCGCTGCCGATGGCCAGGGTGCCGACCGGTGTCGGGATCTCGGCGAACAGCTCATTGCCCCACACCGCGGCGATGCCGGTGACCTGCTCATAGAACGCGACCAGCCGGCCGACGTCGGCGGTGATGATGCGCGTGGATACGAAGTTCATGGCCGGGATGCTAGAGGGCACCACCGACAAACCCGATGGCAGCGATTGGCAGCACGACGAGCTGACGTGGCAGCCACTGCCCTGCACCGTCACCTCATGAGCACACACGACTTCGTCACGCGGTTCGCCGAATTCTGGCGGCACCCATCGCCAGAGCAGCTTCCCGGTCTGCTGCACCCCGACGTGGTGCTGAGGCAACCCCTGACGCCGACCACAGCGGGCATTGCCGCCGCGCAGGACCAGTTCCGGCTCTTCTGCCACTGTCTGCCGGGATTGCACGGAGTCGTCGATCGATGGTCCGGCGACGAGTCCCTGGTGTTCATCGAATTCCGATTGCGAGCCTTCGGCGGGACACTGGAGTGGCCGACGGTGAACCGGCTCAGCCTTCGCGACGGCAAGGCCACCGAACGCGTCACCTACTTCGATTCGCTGGCACTGCTGCCGAGCCTGCTCCGGCACCCGTCGGTCGGTTGGCGCTTCGCTACAACAGTTGTGCGCCGGCACCCGTCCCGACCGCGACACCCCGCGAGGTGTCCTTGAGTGTCACCCCCGAGCGCCCGAGTTGCCGCGCCCCGGCAACCAGACCGGTCGCGATGCGAGCCGCCTCCTGGTACCCCAGTCCGTCCGGTGGGTGAATGTTGGAGATGCAGTTGCGATCCGCATCGGTGCACCCCGGGCGGGGACGGTGGGTCAGGTAGATGCCCAGACTGTCCGATACGGACAGGCCGGGCCGCTCGCCGATGATGACCAACAGCGTCCCGTAGCCACCCCGGGCCGCGATGTGATCCCCCAGGGCCACCCGTGCCTGCGTCGCGATCACCGGCGGCGCCAACGAATACGTCTGTCCGAGTTGGGCCACCAGTGCACGCAGCAGCGGGACACCGTGGTGCATCACCGCGGTCGGTGACAGCCCGTCGGCGAGCACGAAGCCGATATCGGCGGGGCCGTCGGGTACCGCCGACAGGTCGGCGGGGCTGCGGCCCAGATCGGGCCGGCGTAGATACTCGCCCCGTGATGTCGCCTGGCTGGTGACCGTCGCCGGCGTGCCGATGCCGACCTCACCGACACTCGCGGCCAGCTGTTCTACGTTCAGGGGCAGGTGCACGGCGTCGCGGGCTGCGGCGTGGGCAGCGTTGAGCGCCAGCACTTCTCGCGTCGGCAGCCCGTTGCCGGCGCGGCCCAGCCCGATCCGGGCCTGGGTGGTGGTGCGCAGTTCGTCCCAGAATTGCTGCCGGGCCAGCTCGGAGGAGCTCATGATGCCGCCGCCGAGGTCAATGATCGCAGCGGCGATTGGGTGACGTCGAAGGGCGTCAACCGACCGGCAGCGTCGATCATGCCGATACCGCGCAGCCAGTCCTCGAACTCCGGTGCCGGGCGCAACCCGAGGGTCCGCCGGGTGGCCAGTACGTCGTGGAAGGACAGGCTCTGGTAGCCGAGCATCACGTCGTCGGCGCCCGGCACGGTGATGACGAAGGCAACGCCGGCGGCGGCGAGCAGCGTCAGCAGGTTGTCCATGTCGTTCTGGTCGGCTTCGGCGTGGTTGGTGTAGCAGACGTCGACCCCCATCGGCAGCCCGAGCAGCTTGCCGCAGAAGTGATCCTCCAGACCGGCCCGGATGATCTGCTTCCCGTCATAGAGGTATTCGGGACCGATGAAACCGACCACGGTGTTGACCAGCAGCGGCTCCAGGTCGCGGGCCACCGCGTAGGCCCGGGCCTCCAGCGTCTGCTGATCGACCGGCTTGCCGCCGACACCGAGATGCGCGCCGGAACTCAGCGCCGAGCCCTGACCGGTTTCCAGGTACATCACGTTGTCCCCGACGGTGCCGCGCCGCAGCGACCGCGCCGCGGCGTTGCCCTCGCGCAGCAGGTCGATGTTCACCCCGAACGCGGTGTTGGCTGCTTCGGTGCCGGCGATCGATTGGAACACCAGATCCACCGGCACGCCCTCGTCGATCAGCCCGATGGTGGTGGTGATGTGCGACAGCACGCAGGATTGCGCGGGGATGTCGTAGCGGGACCGGATCGAGTCCAGCAGGTGCAGCAGATCGGCTGTGGCGTGCGGTGAATCGGTGGCCGGGTTGATCCCGATGACAGCGTCACCGCACCCGAGCAGCAGCCCGTCGAGGACGGCCGCGGCGATCCCCCGCGGGTCGTCGGTCGGGTGGTTCGGCTGCAGCCGGGTGGCCAACGTCCCCGGTATGCCGACGGTGGTCCGGAATGCCGCGGTGACCTGGGTGGCGGCCGCGACCGCGATCAGGTCCTGGTTGCGCATGATCTTGCTGACCGCGGCCGCCATCTCGGGGGTGACACCGGGGCCGACGGCCGCGATGCGTTGCGCACCGTCGTCCCGAGAGGCGTTGTCCAGCAGCCAGTTCCGGAACCCACCGACCGTCAGGTGCGAGATTTCGGCGAAGGCGCCGCGGTCGTGGGTGTCGAAGATCAGCCGGGTCACTTCGTCGTCGTCGTAGGGGACGACCTCTTCGTCGAGGAATGTCTGCAACGGGATGTCGGCCAATGTCCATGCCGCCGCAGCTCTTTCGGCATCGGAGGAGGCCGCGCATCCGGCCAGCTGATCACCCGACCGCAGCGGTGTGGCCTTCGCCAGCACCTCGACGAGTCCGTCGAAGCGGTAACCGACACCGCCGATGTGCTGCCGGTAGATCACTTGAGTTCGCTCTCGGCCTCGGCCAGCATCGCGAATTCCTCGTCGGGGGAATTGGCGATCAGGCGGTGGCGGCTGTACAGGGCGAAGTACGCCATGAACGCGGCGAACACCACCAGGCAGGACAGTGCCGCGACGCTGTCGACGAGGAAGGTGGCGATGACGGCGAGAACGGCAATCACGAGGGCGAATCCGGTGGTGATGGCGCCGCCGGGAGTGCGGTAGGGCCGGCGCATCTCGGGCTCGCGTCGGCGCAGCACGATGTGGCTGACCATCATCAGCACGTAGCTCAGTGCGGCACCGAAGACGGCCATGTTCAGCAGCAGCGCGCCCTTTCCGGTGAGCGACAGCAGGAAGCCGATGACGCCGGGAACGATCAGGGCCAGGGTCGGCGCCTTGCGAGAGTTGGTGAGCGACAGCCGGGTTGGCAGATATCCCGCGCGTGACAGCGCGAACAGCTGCCGGGAGTAGGCGTAGATGATCGAGAAGAAGCTGGCGATCAGGCCGGCCAGACCGATGTAGTTGACCACCTTGGCGGCCGTGCCGGTACCGAGGGCCTCCACCAGCGGGTTGCCCGACGACGACATCTGTTCGGCGCCGCCGGCGCCGGTGGTGAGGATCAGCACGGCGGCGCAGGTGATCAGCAGGACGGTGATCGCCGCGATGATGCCGCGGGGCACATTGCGTTCCGGGTTGGCGGTCTCCTCGGCGGCGAGCGGGACCCCTTCGATGGCAAGGAAGAACCAGATCGCGAATGGGATGGCGGCCCAGATGCCGAGGTAGCCGTGCGGCAGGAACGTCGAGGCCCCCGCGGCGTCGGCGTCGACGGGGATGTTGGTCAGGTTGGCGGCGTCGAAGTGCCCGGCGGCGAAGACGGCGAAGATGACCAGCCCGACCAGTGCGATGGCGGTGATGACGAACATGACCTTGAGCGCTTCACCGACGCCGGAGAGATGGATTCCGATGAACAGGACGTAGGCGGCCAGGTAGACCCACCACCCGTCGGTGATGCCGAACAGCCCAAGAGATTCGACGTAGGCGCCGATGAACGTCGCGATGGCGGCCGGCGCGATGGCGTACTCGATGAGAATGGCTGTGCCGGTGGCGAATCCACCCCACGGCCCGAGCGCGCGGCGGGCGAACGTGTAGCCGCCGCCCGCGGCGGGCAAGGCCGACGACAGTTCCGCCATGCCCAGGACCAGGGCCAGATACATACCGGCGATCACCACCGCGGCGATGGCCAAACCACCGAATCCGCCTTGTTCCAGACCGAAATTCCAGCCCGAGTAGTCACCTGACACCACATAGCTGACCCCCAGCCCGGCCAGCAGGATCCAGCCGGCACTACCGGATTTGAGCTGCCGCTTCTGTAGATAGCCCGCGCTCTCGAGGTGCTCCTCCACCGCGCCGTGACTTGACGTCACACCCAACCCCCTCGATTGATTTCCACGTCTGAAAGGTCGTTTTTCCAACCTTTAAAAGAGTGTGACGGATGCCTCGGTTCTTGTCCACCCGAAGCGCGGTTACACCCCGAGCCTGGAGAGACCCGGGGTGTAACCCGACGAAGGCGGCTTCTTAGAAGAAGCCTGCGGCGTTCTCGCTGTAGCTGACCAGGAGGTTCTTGGTTTGTTGGTAGTGATCGAGCATCATGT
>NZ_LQOL01000018.1 GCF_002101555.1 Mycolicibacterium canariasense | reverse complement strand
ACGAAGCCCAGGGCGTTGCGGCCGTCGAGTTCCTGGCAGCCGGCCGGGAGGTCGATACCGGCCAGGGATTGGGCGGCCACTGCGGTGGCGGCCGATACCCGGGCTCGCGACGGATGACCTGTGACGGCTCCCGTGGGGGCACCGGCCGCCTGCGGGGCGGCGGTGGCTCCTGGCCGGGCGGCCGGTGGTCGTTCACAGCTGCGAATGTACTGGCCGGGGCCGCGGCGTCAGGTCAGCCAGTCCAAGTGGCCCGCGGCCAGCGAGTAACCGACGAACGCGACGGCGTCGATCAGTCCGTGCGCGATGATCAGCGGCCACAGTCGGCCCGTGCGCATCCAGAGGTATCCGAACACCAGCCCCATCACCACGTTGCCCAGGCCCGCGGAGTAGCCCTGGTACAGGTGGTAGGCGCCGCGCAGCAGCGCCGAGATCGCCAGCGCGGCCGCCGGATTGAATTGCAGCTGGCGCAGTCGGGTGATCAGGAACGCGACGACGATGATCTCTTCGGCCCAGCCGTTGGCGAAGGCCAGCGCCAACAGCACCGGGATGCGCCACCAGGTGTCGTACAGCTGGGCCGGTTCCACGGCGGCGCTCAGGCCCAGCACCCGGGCCGCGACGTACAGCCCCAGTCCGGGCAGCCCGATGAGGGCGGCCAGGCCGAGGCCACCGGTCACGTCGGGATGCCAGCGGATACGCCCGAGGCCGATGCGGCGGGGGCCGAAACCGCTGCGCCACAACAGGTACAGCCCCAGGGCGCCCCAGGCCACCAGCTGCAGGACCGAGGCCATGTTGAGGCCGAAGTCGATGAGGTCGAACGGGGACCGGCGCTGATTCAGTGCCACCCGCCGACCGGCCAGCCCCAGCAGGACGGCCTCGATCAGGTCCAGCAGCGCGGTGTAGGCGCTCAGTCCGAAGGTGACGGCGAGGACGACGAAGACCTCGATGCGCAGGGTGCGCCGGGGCAGCGGGTCCGGTTCGGTCACCGCAGCCACGCTAGTGGCCGCGCGGCGCGACTTCAGATCCGGCGCGCGCGTAGCCCGTTGAGGAAGGGGCAACCCATCAGGATCCGGATGGCCTGGCTGAGGCCGGCCACGTCGTCGACCGGTTTGGCGAACGGCAACCGGACGTCGTGGTCGCCGGTCTCGTCCTCGACCCGCAGTTGCACGCCGTAGCGATCCAGGCCCAACGGCCGCACCCGGCCACTGCGCAGCGTCATGGGCAGCCGGGCCGACAGCCGCTCGACGACATCGCGGTGCGCCGATTCCAGGTGGCGTAGCCAGCAGGACTCCAGGCCGCAGAACGGATCGGGCCGCGCCTCCAGCAGGGCGCCGACACCGACCGACTCGGCCCCGGTCGAGTCGGCGACCACCACGGATTCGATCTCCAGGCGGACCAACGCGTACGGCGTCTCACCGCCGACGGGTTCGTCGGTGTTCACTTGCAGCAGAGCGGGATTCGGGTGTTCGGCGGCGATGAGGTCGAGCAGGCCGCCGACCTCGTGGGCGGGCACCGGCACCAGGCGGCCACGCATCCATACCAGGGATCGCACCGGTTCGCGCAGGGGCAGTGGCGCGTAGTCGGTCATCTCCAACACGGCTTGCATACCGGCCGCGCCGGCCGACACCAGCGCGCCTGCCAACGCTCCGTCGGCGGGGATGGTGATCGCGAACGAGCCGTCGGCCAACAGATGGTGCACCGGGGTGGCGGTGGGATCCAGACCGTCGACCGCCACCATTGCGCCACCGGCCCGTGCGCAGGCGCTGCGGATCCGCTCGGCCGTCGTCGGGGCCGCCACCACAGTCGTCATCAGAACACCTTCCCTTAGTGAGGTAAGCCTTACTTAACTACACGACCTCCCTGTCCGCAAGGTTTTCCTCTCGGCGTGGGCGGGGCCGCCCGCGCGAGCCACTAGGGTGAGAGACGTGCCGCGCATCGCCTATCTCGGACCGGAGGGGACGTTCACCGAAGCGGCGTTGTTGCAGATGGCGGCCGGTGCGAAGATCCCCGGCGGCGGTCCTTCCGGAACTGAGGTCACGCCCGTGGGCTGTGACAGCCCCGGCGCGGCGCTGGAGGCCGTCCGGTCCGGCGGGGCCGAGTACGCGTGCGTGCCCATCGAAAATTCCATCGAAGGGTCGGTGTTGCCCACCCTGGACGGGTTGGCCGCCGGATCGGCCCTGCAGATCTTCGCCGAGCACACACTCGACGTGGCGTTCAGCATCGTCACCCGGGCGGGCGCCGCCGCCGCGGACATCGCCACCGTGGCGGCCTTCCCGGTCGCGGCCGCGCAGGTGCGGCGCTGGCTGGCCGCCGAACTGCCGCAGGCCTCGGTGGTCCCCGCGCAGTCCAACGCCGCCGCCGCGGCCGATGTCGCGGCCGGCCGGGCCGATGCCGGGGTCAGCACGGCGCTGGCGGCCGAACGCTATGCGCTGCAGGTGCTCGCCGCGGGCGTCGTCGACGAGCCCAACGCCCGCACCAGGTTCGTGCTCGTCGGGCGGCCGGCGCCGCCGCCGGCGTGCACCGGCGCCGACTGCACCTCGGTGGTGCTCAGGCTGGACAACGAGCCCGGCGCGCTGGCGGCCGCGATGACCGAGTTCGCCATGCGGGACATCGACCTCACCCGCATCGAATCCCGGCCCACCCGAACGGAATTGGGAACCTACAAGTTCTTCCTCGATTGTGTGGGACATATCGATGACGACGCCGTCGCCGAGGCGCTCAAGGCGCTGCACCGGCGCTGCGTCGACGTTCGTTTCCTGGGGTCCTGGCCGACCGGTGCCGCGGCCGGGGCGGTACCGCCCGCCTCGAGCGAGGCGACGCGGTGGCTGGCGGCACTGCGCCAAGGAGAGCGATTGTGAGCGGGCGGCTGGTACTGGTACGGCACGGGCAGTCCTTCGGCAACGTCGAGAAGCGGCTGGACACCCGGCCGCCCGGCGCCGAGCTCACCGAGCTGGGGCACGAACAGGCCAGGGCGTTCGCTCGGGACTGGGGGCATCCGGTCGGCGTGGTCGCCCACTCGGTGGCCACCCGGGCGCGGCAGACCGCCGCCGGAATCGGCGGGCACCTCGAGGTGGCGCCGCGGGAGCTCGACGACATCTATGAGGTTCAGGTCGGCCACCTCGAGGACCGCAATGACGACGCCGCCGTCGAGCAGTTCGACAGCATCTACCGGCGCTGGCAGCTGGGCGACCTCGACGCGTCGATGCCAGGGGGCGAGAGCGGGCGGCAGGTGCTCGATCGCATCGTGCCGGTCCTGACCAAACTGCGGATCCGACACCTCGACGACCACGACTGGCAGGACGACATCGTGGTGGTCAGCCACGGCGCGGCGATCCGGCTGGTGGCCGCGGTGCTGGCCGGTGTGGACGGCCGGTTCGCGCTGGATCATCACCTGGCCAACACCGAGAGCGTGGTGCTCAGCCCGATCACCGACGGGCGCTGGAGCTGTGTGCAGTGGGGCGAACTCGCTCCGCCGTTCTACGCGGACAAGCTGCCCGAGGAGAGCGTGCCCGACCCGATGGGCTGATCCTGCGCGCAGCCACACCCGACGGCCATGCAGTCGATGGTGTAGGTGTGGTCCATCTCGGGATGGCCGCAGTCCTCGGTGCATTCGGCCCGCCAACCGATGTGCAGGATCACCGTGCCGTGGCAGTGGGCGAGGCCGTCCGCGCACTCGCGGCAGTGCGCACTCATGTGCGATCCGCCTTCGGCTCCTGGTTGGTCCTCATGGTTCGTTCTTAGCACCGCGTGCCGACAAGCCGGCGTTCCCACGCGGAAGGCACCCTCGCCCGTCGCTCCGCTCGCCCCAGGAATTCAAGCCCAACCCAATTCGTGCAGCCGATCGTCGTCGATGCCGAAGTGGTGGGCCAGCTCGTGCACGACGGTGATCGCGACCTCCTCGACCACCTGCTCCTCGGTGTCGCACATCTCCAGCAGCGCATCGCGATAGATGGTGATGGTGTCGGGCAGGTACCCGCCGTAGGACGAATCCCGTTCGGTGAGCGCGACACCTTCGTACAGGCCGAGCAGATCCGGCTCGTCCGGATGGCGGCCCTGCACCAGGAACACCACGTTGTCGGCGGTGGCGGCCAGCTCCGGCGGGATCAGATCCAGGGCATCGGAGACCAATTCGTCGAACCGTTTCCGGCTCATCGGCACCGGCATCAGGCGGTCACTGCACCGGCGGCAGCACCGGCTCCGCGGGACCGGGCGGCGGGCCGGCCGGCACGACTGGTGCGTCCGCGGGCGGTGGCGGTCCGTCCAGTGGGGGGCCGCCCGGAGCCTGCACATCGGCCGGCGGCGGCACATCGGCCGGCGGCGGCGCATCACCGGGCGGGGGCGGTCCGTTGAGGAACGTATTGCCGCCGGGCGCGGGCGCCGGGGTCGACGGCTGGCTGCTCTGGGTGGTCGGTGTCTGGTTCGACTGACCGGGCAGGTGCTGGTCGGACTGGGTCTGCTGGGTGGTCGACTGTGACGACTGGCCGGAGTCGTATCCGCTCGACGAGGACTGGCTCTGCGACAGATCGATGGACGGCGGCGGGATGGCCGGCATGTTCAGCCGCTCGTCCGGGATGTCCGGTGGCGGCACCGGCGGCCGGCCGTTGATCATCAACGCACCCTTGGCGCTGTTGAGCAGGGTGGACCAGCCGCCGTTGCCCAGGGTGGTGCCGATGCTGCAGGACACCTGATGGCTGCCGGCCAGCCAACTGGGCAGCGAGATGGTGCTGTACACCAGCGTCAGCGTGGTGGTGCGCAGCTTCAGCGGCGCCAGGTACTCGTCGGTGATCTTGGTGCAGGTGTCCTTGACGTAGGTGTCCTGCTCCTGCTCGGGCGGGACGCCGGCCGGATACTTCTCGGCGAGGTTGACCGCGCCGGTGACCTCGAGCGCGTGCGGGCTGGCGCAGTCGACCGGGATGTCGGTGGGCTGGTTGGTGGCCGGATCGATACCCAGGCAGGTACCTGCGGGCCACACCTTGGACTGGTCCACCGCGGCGACCTTGCCCTGGAAGGCCTGCTGCTGGTTGTCCGCGCCGGGCAACTGCAGGCCGCACAGCATGCGGCGCTCGCCGTTCTGCCGCCACGCCTTCTCCCCGGACCACAACAGGCTCACCGCGAACCGGCCGTTGGGGTCGTACTTGTCGCCCAGGTAGCGCTGCACGGCGCTCTGGCACTGCTCCTGGCTGATCTGCTGGATGCGCGCCGGCGACGGCGGCGCGGCGTTGGCGCCGTACTCGGTGCCGGGGAAGGCGCGCAGGTCGATGGCCTCGGCCACCTCGAACCGGTGCTCGGTGGTGCAGTCGACGATCTGTGCGGCGTCGGGCACCCGGTCCGGCCAGTTCAGGCACGATCCGCTGGTGGCGTGGTCGAAGGTGCTGTTGGACCGGGCCAGGCCACCGGTGCCGGAACTCAGGCCGGCGAGCCGGCCGCCGGCCGCGGTGTCCGGCAGCACGGTGATCACACCGGCGATCATCAGGCCCCCGAGGGCGGTCAGCAGCAGCGCGCGCCGGGTGGGGGTGAGCTGGGCGTCACGCAACCAGGCCAGCCGCCGCGACGCGGGCGGCGGGGGCCCCTCGTCGAGGAACGGCTGCGGGTGCTCTGGTGCGTCCAACATCGGCTCCATTGTGACAGGCGTGTCACGGCCTGTGACAAGTGATGCGGTTGTAACGTTATGTGGTTGTGGCACGGTGCTCCCCACCGGCGCTGCCCAATTCGGGCGGCACAGTAGGGTTACCGCCGTGATCGACCTCAAGCTGCTGCGTGACGAACCGGACCGGGTGCGTGCCTCACAGCGCGCCCGCGGCGAGGACCCCGGCTTGGTGGATGCGCTGCTGGATGCGGACACCGCCCGCCGCGCCGCCATCTCGGCCGCCGACAATCTCCGTGCCGAACAGAAGACGGCCAGCAAGTCGGTGGGCAAGGCCTCCCCCGAGGAGCGGCCGGCCCTGCTCGAGCGCGCCAAGCAACTCGCCGAGGAGGTCAAGGCCGCCGAAGCCGCGCAGGCAACGGCCGAGAGTGCCTTCACCGCCGCGCATCTGGCCGTCGCCAACGTGATCGTGGACGGGGTGCCCGCCGGCGGCGAGGACAACTTCGTCGTGCTGGACACCGTCGGTGATCCGCCGGTCATCGACTCGCCCAAGGATCATCTCGAGCTCGGCGAGGCGCTGGGGCTGATCGACATGGAGCGCGGCGCCAAGGTGTCGGGCTCGCGGTTCTACTTCCTCACCGGCCAGGGCGCGCTGCTGCAACTGGGCCTGCTGCAACTCGCGGTGCGGCTGGCCACCGCCAACGGGTTCACCTTGATGATCCCGCCGGTGCTGGTGCGGCCGGAGGTGATGGCCGGTACCGGATTCCTCGGCGCGCACGCCGACGAGATCTACCACCTCGACGACGACGATCTGTACCTGGTGGGCACCTCGGAGGTGCCGCTGGCCGGCTATCACGCCGACGAGATCCTGGACCTGTCCGGCGGGCCGCTGCGCTACGCCGGCTGGTCGTCCTGCTTCCGGCGCGAGGCAGGCAGCTACGGCAAGGACACCCGCGGCATCATCCGCGTGCACCAGTTCGACAAGGTCGAGGCGTTCGTCTACTGCAAGCCCGAGGACGCCGAGGCCGAGCACGAGCGGCTGCTGGCCTGGCAGCGGGAGATGCTGGCCGCCATCGAGGTGCCCTACCGGGTGATCGACGTCGCTGCGGGCGATCTGGGCTCGTCGGCCGCGCGCAAGTACGACTGCGAGGCCTGGGTGCCGACCCAGGGGACCTACCGCGAGCTCACCTCGACGTCGAACTGCTCGACGTTCCAGGCCCGCAGGCTGTCCACCCGTTACCGCGACGACGACGGCAAGCCGCAGATCGCCGCCACGCTCAACGGCACCCTGGCCACCACCCGGTGGCTGGTCGCGATCCTGGAGAACCACCAGCAGCCCGACGGCAGTGTCCGGGTGCCCGCCGCGCTGGTGCCCTATCTCGGTACGGAGGTGCTGACAGCGTGATCGAACTCGACGATGCGGAGCTGCGGAACTGGTTCGGGTTCGGGGTGGCGGGCAACTTCGCCGGTCATCTCGAACAGGCCGGGGAAGCAGTCGATTTCACCAACGTGGCAGCCGTCGGGAACGCCCCGAAAGGCATCTTCCCGTGGTACGCGCCGGGCAGCGACACCTTCCTCGGTGAGTTCCCGCTGTCGCACGACGAGATCGCCCTGCCTGCCAGTGACAGCCCGCTGAATCTCCAGATCGAGCCCGAGGTCGGACTGGCCTGCGAGGTGCGCTGGCAGGGCGACACCGTGGTGTCGTTGCTCCCGTTCGCGCTCGGCGCGTTCAACGACTGCTCCATCCGGCGCCCGGGCGCACCGAAGATCAGCCACAAGAAGAACTGGGGCCCCGCCTCCAAAGGTGTTGCGCGCCAGTTCTTCGAGGCCCACGACCTCACCCCGGACGGCCCGACGGCCACCATGCGGCTGGTGTGCTACCTGAACACCGCCGACGGTCAGGAGCACGAGTACGGGGTGGACAGCCCGCTGCTGGGCTACTCGTACTACGGCGAGGTGCTGCTGGACTGGATCACCGAACGGCTGGCCAACCAAAAGGGCGCCCCGGACACACCGCTGGAGGACGTCGGCGCACTGATGGTGGCCTCCGGGCATCCCGAGCACGTGCTCATCGGGATCGGCGCCACCCGCTACACCCCGCTGGGCGAGTCGACCTATCTGTCGCCGGGCGACGAGGCGGTGGTCCGGGTGTATGACACCGCGTCCGACGCGTACTCCGAGTTGCGCCAAAAGGTGCGCTGAGCGGAGCGTCCGCCGAGCAATCGGTGCGGTTCTGCCCACGCGGCGCCGCGATGTGCGCTGTACTTGATCGCGAGCATGGCCCTGCCGTTGGCTGAGGGGGAATCGCGGATGAGTACGGCCGCCGAACGCGCTGCACAACTGGATCTGGTCGGCCGGTTGAAATCGGCCTTTCCCGAGATCCCGGACGCGCCCTATCCCGACTTGATGGACCACGGGCGGATCGTCGCGCTGACCAAACCGGTGCACGACGTCGGGGGCGAACCCGACGCCCCGACGCGCTACGTCAACAAGGACTACGAGTACTGGGAGCACATGACCTATGTCATGTGCGAAGTGCTCGCCTGGCGCGGCATCTGGCTGTCCGAGGAGCGCCGCCGGATCGGCAACGTCGACGTGGGACGCGCCGTCTACCAAGGCTTCCCGTACTACGGCCGGTGGCTGCTGTCCGTCGCGCGGGTGCTGATCGAGAAACACCACATCGGCCTCACCGAACTCACCGAGCGGATGATCGAGGTGCGCGACCGCTATGCCGACGGCCTGGCCGGCCAACAGTTGCGGGCCGAGCCCAAGGGCGAGGGGGACGGCTCGCAGGTCCCGCGCAACGAGCACCACATCCACGCCGTCGGCAAGGGTGACCCACAGGTGTACGCCGGCCAGGCCGGTGACCCCAAGTTCACGGTCGGCGACCGCGTGGTGGTGCGCGACGAACTGCCGGTGCTGTTCTACACCCGCACGCCCGAGTACTGCCGCGGCGCCGAAGGCGAGATCGCCGTCGTCGCCTACGAGAGCCCGGCCGCCGAGGACGAGACCTGGGCCCGCTCCGATGCCAAGCCGGAGTGGTTCTACGTGGTGCAGTTCAACCAGGCCGACCTGTGGGACGACTACACCGGGTCCCCGACCGACACCCTGCGAACCGAGATCCCCGAACACTGGTTGCGAGGCGCCTGATGCACGACCACGACCATGACCACGACCGCACGGTGAAGCCGATGGTCGACGAGATCACCGACTTCGAGGTGCTCGAGATCGCCCTGCGCGAGCTGTGCATCGAGAAGGGCATCTTCACCGCCGAGGAGCACCGCCGGTTCACCGAATTCGCCGAGCAGATCGGGCCGACCCCCGCGGCCCGACTGGTGGCGCGCGCCTGGCTGGATCCCGACTTCAAGGCGCTGGCGCTGGCCGAACCGATGACCGCCAGCAAGGAGGTGGGGGTCGACTGGCTGGAACCGACCGGGTTCGGCACGCCCAGTGACTTCACCGCCTTCGAGATCCTGGCGGACACCCCGACCGTGCACCACGTGATCGTGTGCGCGCTGTGTTCCTGCTATCCCAGACCGATCCTGGGCAACTCGCCCGAGTGGTACCGCACCCCCAACTACCGGCGCCGGCTGGTGCGCTGGCCCCGTCAGGTGCTCTCCGAGTTCGGCCTCTATCTGGGTGACGACATCGAAGTGCGCGTGCAGGATTCGAACCAGAAGCATCGCTTCATGGTGATGCCGCTGCGCCCCGAGGGCACCGACGGCTGGACTGAGGACCAGCTCGCCGAGATCGTCACCCGCGACTGTCTGATCGGCGTCGCGCTGCCCAAGGCGGGCGTGACGACCAACGTCGTCGTGGAGACCCGGCCCGCGATCCACCCCAACGGCGCATGAGCACCGCGCCCGAGCCGCTGGCCGCCATCGTCGAGCGCAATCAGGTGTGGTCGCGGATGGCCGCGAAATACGGTGTGGAGAACCCGGTTCCGCCCTGGAAGACGAGCCTGGACGGGCTGTGCGACGCGCTCGACCGCGCCGAGTGCGACGAGGCCGACCTCCCGAACTTCAAGGAGCGCCGGGACGAGGAGGATGCGCTGTCGGCGACGGTGTACGCAGACCTGCCGTACCCGGAGAACCAGCTGATGTCACTGGCCCATTCGCTGCTGGCGCGCGGGGTGATCGGGGAGGCCGAGCTGGCGCAGCGGCTGGCAGCGGTGCGGGCCCGGCTGGAGGCCTGACCGTCACTACTGCTGCAGCAGCTCGTCCAACACCGACACGAACTCCTTGACCCGCAGCGGCGTGAACGCCGGGCTGGGCCGGGTGCCGGGCACGTCGAGCACGATCAGGGTGGACTTGATCGGCCGCCACACGTCCAGCGGCAGCCAGCGGCGCGGGTCGTCCGACGGCCCCCAGATCCGGAACCGGTCGAAGACCAGGCCCAGCGACTCCGCCTTGTAACCCCGGATCGCCTGCAGCGGGATGATTTTCGACGTCCCGGACGGGAAGTGGTAGCGCCGCAGCGTCAGGGCCTGGCGATCCAGTTGGATCAGCCCGTCGTCGTACGACACCGCCGTGGTCATGACGTCCTGGCGCTCCTGAGCTGGTGCCCCTTGGCGGTCAGGCAGCGGCCGTTCTCCAGATTCCACTGCCAGCCGTGCAGATTGCAGGTCAGCGTGTTGCCTTCCACCACACCGAATTTGGACAGATCCGCCTTCAGGTGCGGGCAGCGGCGCTGGATCTCCCATCCGTCGAGCACGGTGGAGGCGCTGTCGTCGTGCGCCTCGGCGAACCAGCCGTCCGCGTAGGCGATCCGTTCGTCGGTGAGGCATTTGAAGAACGTGTAGAGGTATTCGTTGTAGCCGCCGACCCGCCAGGCCCGGAACCGGGTGGACAGGAAGATGGTGTTCACCCAGTCGGGTTCGTTGTCGCGCACCACCGTCCGCACCAACTGCGCCGGGATCTCGAAGCCGTACCGGAACTTCTCATCCGGGATCGGCTCGCGCACTGCCCGTTTCGGGAAGTCCAGCACGACGGTCTCGGTGCGCGACGCCCCGGGCAGCCGCAGCTCCACGGGGTACCCGATCCCGTCGCAGATCTGATCGGACTGCGCCATGATCGGTTCGAAGCGGGCTCGCAGCGGCTCCAGCAGCGATTCTCCGTCGGCCGGTGCCCAACCGGCCTTCTCCGCCGCCAGCACCGGGGCCATCCGCTGCGCGTATGCCTCGATGTAGGCGGCCTTGCCGGTGGTGAAGATGGACTCCGGGTCGTCGACCGGGTGGGTCAGCGAAACCAGTTGTGCGCCGGTGAAATCCGCCGTCGAGCCGGGGATCATCAGCAGCCCGCCATCGTGACCGTGGGTGCGCAGCTGGTCCAGGAACACCACCTGGTCGGGGAAGATGTTGGCCGGATCGCCGTGGTCGTCGTTCAGGTCGCGCAGCTCCGGGTCCAGGAAACACGGCGGCCCGGCCGACGGCACCACCCAGGTGGCACCGACCTGGGCGATGTACTGGCGGCAGCGGTCCATCTGGCGCTGCCGCTTCTGGATGCCGAAGGCCTCCTTGGCCCGGGCCGGCATGTCGTAGACCATCGGGTACCAGATGGCGCCGGAGTACTGCAGCATGTGCACGTCGATATGGCCGAACTCGCGGGCCAGCATGTCCAGATCGATCGGCCGCGCGTCGTTCATGTTGAACGCGGTGGTGACGCGGTCGGAGACCACCAGGCCTGAATCGCCGATCGGGCCGTCGGCGGGAGCGCGCAGCGCGATGATCATGATGTCCAGCTCGCCCTTGGGGCCGCTGACGGTGTGCTTCACCGAATCGGTGGTCTCGACGAAACGGTGGAACCCGAGGGCCTCCAACTCGCGGCGCAGATCGGGCACCGGGTAGTCCGGCAGTAGCACGACGGCGTCCTTGTTGACGTGGTCGCGCAGGGTCGCCGGATCGAAGTGGTCCTTGTGCAGGTGGCTGACGTAGAGGTAGTCGCAGTTCCCGAGGGCGTCCCAGTCCAACGTGCTGTTGTCCGGGAAGGGGAACCAGGAGGCGAAATACGCGGGGTTGACCCAGGGGTCGCACAAGATGCTGCCTGCCGACGTATCGATCAGGAAGCCTGCGTGCCCCACACTCGTGACCTGCACAAATACCCTTTCGTGTGGTTACAGCCGTGCGGTATCAGGGTAACCGGAGCCGCCGGGTGGCCGCTGCAGCACTAGGCTGTGCGATGTGGAGCCGGTATACGGGACTGTCATCCAAGCCGCTCGCCTCGTGTGGCGGTTGCAGGGCTTGAAGTTCACCGTGACCGGGGTGGAGCACCTCCCGGTCACCGGGGGTGCGGTGATCGCGATCAACCACACCAGCTACTTCGATTTCACCTTCGCCGGGCTGCCCGCATATCTGCAGCACCGCGGCCGCAAGGTCCGGTTCATGGCGAAGAAAGAGGTGTTCGACAGCAAGGTCAGCGGCCCGATCATGCGCAGCCTGCGCCATATCGAGGTGGACCGCGACAGTGGTGCCGAGTCGTTCACCGCGGCCTGCCAGGCCCTCAAGGCCGGGGAGCTGGTGGGGGTGTACCCCGAGGCGACCATCAGCCGCAGCTTCGAGATCAAGGCGTTCAAGTCCGGGGCGGCCCGGATGGCCATCGCGGCCGACGTGCCGATCGTCCCGCACATCGTGTGGGGCGCCCAGCGCATCTGGACCAAGGGTCACCCCAAGAAGATGTGGCGGCCGAAGGTGCCGATCTCGGTGGCGGTGGGTGAGCCCATCTACCCGACGCTGCCGGCCGCCGAGCTGACGGCGCTGCTGCATTCGCGCATGCAGCATCTGCTGGAGCAGGTGCAGGATGCCTACGGGCCGCACCCGGCGGGCGAGTACTGGGTACCGCACCGGTTGGGTGGCGGGGCGCCGACGCTGGCCGAGGCCGATCGGATGGACGCCGAAGAGGCGGCGGAGAAGGCGGCCCGCCGGGCCCAGCGCGCCGGTGAGGCGCCGGAGTAGCGCGTATGGAGCCGGTTTTTCGTTCCCTCGAGATCGCGGGGAAGGCGGCGATGCGTGTCACCGGCACCCGGCTGGATTTCCAGGGGCTGGAACACCTTCCGCGTGTGGGCGGGGCGGTGGTCGCGATCAACCACACCAGTTACGTGGATTTCCTGCCCGCGGCGCTGGCCGCGACGGCTCGCGGGCGCCGGATGCGGTTCATGATCAAGGCCGAGATGCAGGACGTGCGCGGGGTGCACTTTCTGATCAAGCATGCCGGCACCATTCCGGTGGACCGCAGCGCCGGCGGTGCGTCCTACCCGATCGCCGTCGAGCGCCTGCGGGCCGGCGAGCTGGTCGGGGTGTATCCGGAGGCCACCATCAGCCGCAGCTTCGAGCTGAAGGAGTTCAAGACCGGGGCGGCGCGGATGGCGCTCGACGCGCGGGTGCCGATCATCCCGCTCATCGTCTGGGGAGCACACCGCGTCTGGACGAAGGACCATCCGAAGGCCTTGGGCCGCAACCACCTTCCCATCACGGTGGCGCTGGGTCCAGCGCTGCCCCCCGAGGGCGGCGTCGACGAGATCATGGCCGAGCTGCGCCGGGCGATGCGGTCGTTGCTGCATGCCGTGCAAGAGGCCTATCCACATCCCGCGGGGGCGTACTGGGTGCCGCGGCGGCTCGGCGGCGGCGCACCCACCCCCGAGGAAGCCGCCCGTCTCGACGAGGCCGAGCTGGCCGAGCGGGGCCGCAGACAACTCGGGAGGCACTGAATCTTGGAAGGCACGCAATGTTGCCCGCTCTGATCGCCACGGACGTCGACGGCACGCTGCTCGACGAAGGCGAGAACGTCACCCCCCGTACCCGCGCCGCGGTGCGGGCCGCGGTGGACGCCGGGGCGCAGTTCGTCCTGGCCACCGGCCGCCCGCCGCGTTGGGTGCCGCCGGTGGTGGAGCAGCTGGGCTTCGCCCCGATGGCGGTGTGCGCCAACGGCGCGGTGATCTACGACGCCGCCAACGACCGGATCGTGTCGGCGCGCACCCTGTCGGCGGAGGTGCTCACCGCGCTGGCCGATATCGCCACCTCGGTGATTCCTGGCGCCGGTTTGGCGGTGGAGCGGGTGGGCCGCAGCGCACACGATGCCGCGACCCCGCAGTTCGTCAGCTCACCCGGTTACGAACACGCGTGGCTCAACCCGGACAACACCGAGGTGTCCATCGAGGACCTGCTCAGCGCTCCCGCGGTGAAGCTGCTGATCCGCAAGGCGGGGGCGCAGAGCGCCGATATGGCCGCGGCGCTGGCACCGTACGTCGGCGTCCGGGGTGACCTGACCTACTCGACCAACAACGGTCTGATCGAGGTGACGCCACGGGGCGTCAGCAAGGCCTCGGGCATCGCGGAGGTGGCCGGGCCGCTGGGGATCGCCGCCGAGGATGTGGTGACGTTCGGTGACATGCCCAACGACATCCCGATGTTGAGCTGGGCCGGGCACGGGGTCGCCATGGGCAACGCGCATCCCGACGCGGTGGCCGTCGCCGACGAGGTCACCACCACCAATGCCGACGACGGGGTGGCCCGGGTGCTCGAACGCTGGTGGATGTGAACTCTTCGGTCAGCGCGCATCGATCGGGGTGAACCGCTCCATCTGGATGGGGGAGTGATTCGGCGGCGGCAGCTTCAGCGGCACGCCGTCGGTGACGCGGGTGACCGCACCGGTCTCCCGGTCGAAGTTCAGGGTGCCGTGCTGGAAGTTCTGCACGATCCACTGCGGCTCGCCGATCTCGCCGCTGGTGGGCAGGCCGAGCGCGCCGCGCTCGAAACCCAGTGCGCCCCAAGCGTCGTAGATGGCGCCGGTCACCGGCTGGGCACCGGTGACCGGTGACCAGTACATGGCGCCGCGGTCGAAGGTGACATAGCGGGCGGTGCCGTCGCCGGCGGCCTCCGGTGAGGTCGGCATGCCCAGCGGGCCCTTCTCGGCGCCCATCGCCTGCCACTTGGCGAAGATGGCGCCGCCGCGCAGCGTGTCCACCAGATCGGCGGGGCCGGCCGGCCGGTTGAACCGGGCGGCGATATCCCGCAGCACCGGCATCAGGGCGTAGGCGGCGTTGCCCGGGCAGTCGGTGTTGCCGACGTCGCGGTGCGTGAAGATGGTGGGCAGGGTTTCCACGGCTCCCGCCGCGAATTTGGTGAAGTCGCCGCCGGCCGAGGTCAGGGTGACGGTGCCCAGCGGATCCACGTGGTCCAGCCCCAGGCGCCAGCCCAGCAGCCGGCCGGTGGTGCGCAACTGGATCGGGGTGGGCGGCTCGGTGTCGAAGTCGCCGAGCATGGCCACCCCCCAGGTGTCGGTGTTGAAGCCGCCGGTGTGCGCGCCCTGCACGGGGCGGTCCATGCCGCCGGCGCGGCCCTCGAACACCTGCCCGTACTTGTCCACCAGGGCGTTGTAGGCGATGTCGCACCAGCCCAGGGTGCGGGCGTGGTACTCGTAGATCGAGCGCACGATCGCCGCCGAGTCCTCGGGCAGGTAGTCGTTGCTGCCGGCCGTGTGGTGCACGACCCCGGCCCGCACCCCTTGGTCGTAGATGGGGGCGCCGCACTTCATCGCTTCGTCGGCACCCCACTGGGCGCGGCTGATGATGTTGGGCGGCCGGCCGGGGATGGTCGCGGCGGCCGCGGGCGGGTTGAACTGCACGTCGATCGGCGCCTTGGGTGGGCTGATCAGCACGGCGTTGACGTTCTGCGGCAGCGGCTGCTCGACATTGGCCGGGATGTAGCCGAGGTCGCGTTTCACTGGGGCCGGTGCCGGAGGTGTGTGGCTGACGGCGATCTGCACGGTGGTGGTGCGGCCGACGAACACCGGCTCGGTGCCGTGCGTCGCCTTACCCTGCGGTCCGACGCCGTCCAGGGTCTCGGTCTCGTACCAGGGGCCCCAGGAGCCGTCGGGCTGTTTGGCGCGGACCCGCGCGGTGGTGCCGTCCAGGTCGTCGGCGGTGATCGCCACCAGCGAGAACGGGGTGTCCTGGTGGACTTCCTTGATGGTTTCGCCGGCAGCGTCGGTGCCGTGCAGGTCGTTCAGCGGCTGCTGGCTGATGGCCACCGGGGGCTGCTTGTCGGTCTCGGGTACGCCGTTGATCGCCCACGGCAGGATGACGACCGTGCCGACGACTGCCGAGAGCAGCAGTGACGGTGCAGGACGACGACGTAACACGCCCCGATGTTACGTATGGGTCTGGTGTTACCAGAGTTTCGACACGATACGAATTCTGGGCCGCACATAACGGCACCGCAGAGCCGGAAAGGCTTCTGCGGTGCCGTTCGGTGACAGGCTTGAGATCAGGCGCCCGCGCTCAGGTTTGACTAGGCGCCCGCGCCTGGGGCTTGATCAGGCGCCCGCGCCTGAAGCGACCTGGGCCACCGCCCCCGTCGCCGTGCTGGCGGCGGTGCTGGCGGCGTCGGCAACCGGCGCGGCGGCCGCCGCGGCCGGGGCGGCGGCCGGAGCCGCCTGCTTGATGGCCGACTGGATGGCCGGCATCACCATGCCCTTGAGCAGATCGATGGCCTGCCCGGCGCCCAGCTGCTGGGCCGCGCTGTTCAGGTCGCCGAGCAGCCCGCCGCCACCGCTGGCGGCCGCCGGGGCGCCCAGGCCCAGACCCGGATCGCCACCGAGGATCGGGTAGGTGCCCGCCATCGGGTCCAGCCCGATCGGAGCCGAGATCGGCACCTCACCGGGAACGCCCAGGCCGGTGCCACCGAGCCCCGGCGTACCCAGGCCCGGCGTCGTCAGGCCCGCAGTGCCCAGTCCCGGCGTGGTGCCCAGACCGGCCGGGGTGGCCAGGCTCGGCGACAGCGGCGAGGTGAGGCCCGGGGTGGCGCCGGTCAGCGCCGGGTTGGTGTTCGACGGATCGGTCAGCGAGGTCGGGCTCAGCGACGGGGTGGTCGAGTTGATCGGCGGCACGCTGAGTCCGGGCGCGGTGGTCCCCGAGCCCTGCAGGCCCGGCGTCAGGCCGGTCGGCGGGGTCAGGCCGGTGGCGCCCAGTCCGGGTGTGCTCAGGCCGGGCGTCAATCCGGGCGAGGTCAGACCCGGCGAGGTGAGGCCGGTGGCACCGAGGCCCGGTGACGTCAACACCGGGCTGGCCGCCGGCGAACCGGTCAGAATGCCCGTCGGCATCGGGGGCAGATTGACCCCGAACTGGGACAGCCCCTGCGACAGGGCCGAGATCAACTCCCCGGGCAGGTCGGTGATCAGCGCCGCCTGCACGAACTGCCGGTGCTGCGGCTGTTCGTCCTTGGCGGGTACTTCTGAAAGCGCAGCAATTGCAACTGGACTTGCGACGGCCAGGGCGGCGACTGCGCTCATGGCTGTCGAGAGCTTGCGTCGACGTCGGTTCGGCACGGAAGTCTCCTCAATACATGGACTACGTGTTTGCGGTTGATTCGGTGAAACACGTCGGCGACAACGGTTTTGTGCCTTGGTAAACCAGCGTCCGCCAACGTGATTGATGGTACTGCTGTGACTACTGGGTCAAGAGTGACGATATTGAATTGTGAGCGAATTGCGACCTGCCCAGTACGTGGCGCCGTCCCACGTTTCGGGTGCGTGGGGCGCGGTCGGATACCCTTGCTGCCGATGACCGATCAATCTGCCCGCGTCGCCGCGCGCCCTGCCACCGGTCGTTTCGACCTCCTCGTCGTGGGTTCGGGTTTCTTTGGCCTGACCATCGCCGAGCGCGCCGCCACCCAGCTGGACAAGCGGGTCCTGGTGGTCGAACGCCGGTCGCACATCGGCGGCAACGCCTACTCCGAGCCCGAACCCGAAACCGGGATCGAGGTGCACAAGTACGGTGCCCACCTCTTCCACACCAGCAACAAGAGGGTGTGGGACTACGTACGCCAGTTCACCGAGTTCACCGGCTACCAGCACCGCGTCTTCGCGCTGCACAAGGGCCAGGCCTATCAGTTCCCGCTGGGGCTGGGGCTGGTCTCGCAGTTCTTCGGCCGGTACTTCACCCCGGACGAGGCGCGGGCGCTGATCGCCGAGCAGGCCGCCGAGATCCACACCGCCGACGCCCAGAATCTGGAAGAGAAGGCCATCTCGCTGATCGGCCGCCCGCTGTACGAGGCGTTCGTCAAGGGCTACACCGCCAAGCAGTGGCAGACCGACCCCGCCGAGCTGCCCGCCGCGATCATCAACCGGCTGCCGGTGCGCTACACCTTCGACAACCGCTACTTCAACGACACCTATGAGGGTCTGCCCGCCGAGGGGTACACGGCCTGGCTGCAGAACATGGCCGCCGACGACCGGATCGAGGTCCGGCTGGACACCGACTGGTTCGACGTCCGCGACGAACTGCGGGCGGAATCCCCGGACGCCCCCGTCGTCTACACCGGCCCGCTGGACCGGTACTTCGACTACGTCGACGGCCGGCTGGGCTGGCGCACGCTCGATTTCGAGACCGAGGTGCTGCCGACCGGAGACTTCCAGGGCACCCCGGTGATGAACTACAACGACGTCGACGTCCCGTTCACCCGGATCCACGAATTCCGGCACTTCCATCCCGAACGGGACTACCCGGCCGACAAGACCGTGATCATGCGGGAGTTCTCCCGCTTCGCCGAGAACGACGACGAACCGTACTACCCGATCAACACCGAGGCCGACCGTGCCCTGCTGGCCGGCTACCGGGACCGGGCCCGTGCCGAAACGGCAAGTGCCGGAGTTCTTTTCGGTGGACGGTTGGGTACCTACCAGTACCTCGACATGCACATGGCGATCGCCAGCGCGCTCAACATGTACGACAACATCCTGGCCCCGCATCTGCGCGACGGCGCGCCGCTGCCGGCCCCAGACGAAAGCAGCAAAGCATGAGTGACATCCCCTCCGGCGCGCTCGACGGCGCCGAATCCCGGGCGGTCAGCCTGCTGTCCAGGGTGATCCTGCCGCGGCCCGGTGAACCGCTGGACGTGCGCAAGCTCTACATCGAGGAGTCGGCCACCAACGCGCGGCGGGCGCACGCGCCCACCCGCACCACGCTGGAGATCGGCGCCGAATCCGAGGTGTCGTTCGCCACCTATTTCAACGCCTTCCCGGCCAGCTACTGGCGGCGCTGGTCCATCCTGGAATCGGTGGTGCTACGCGTCGAGCTCAGCGGCAGCGCCCGGGTCGACGTGTACCGCTCCAAGGCAACCGGGGCGCGGATCACGGTGGGCGGCACCGAAATCGTCGAGTCCGGGGTCGCCGAGTTCGAGATCGGGCTGGAGCCGTTCGAGGACGGCGGCTGGATCTGGTTCGACATCACCACCGACACCGCGGTGACGGTGCGCAGCGCCGGCTGGTACGCGCCCATCCCGGCGCCCGGCGTCGCCGATATCGCGCTGGGCATCCCGACGTTCAACCGGCCCGCCGACTGCGTCGGCGCGCTGGCCGCACTGACCTCGGACCCCCTGGTGGACAAGGTGATCAGCGCGGTGATCGTCTCCGACCAGGGCACCAAGAAGGCCAAGGACCATCCCGGATTCGCCGCGGCGGCGGCCCCGCTGGGCGACCGGCTGACCATCCACAACCAGCCCAACCTCGGCGGGTCCGGCGGCTACAGCCGGGTCATGTTCGAGGCGCTGCGCAACACCGACTGCCAGCAGATCCTGTTCATGGACGACGACATCCGCATCGAGCCGGATTCGATCCTGCGGGCGCTGGCCCTGAGCCGTTTCGCCAAGGTGCCCACCCTGGTCGGTGGGCAGATGCTTAACCTGCAGGAGCCCTCCCACCTGCACGTGATGGGTGAGATGGTCGACGCGGAAAACTTCATGTGGACCGGTGCGGTCAACACCGAGTACGACCACAACTTCGCCAAGTACCCGCTCAACGACGAGGAGCACTACCGCAGCCGAATCCTGCACCGCCGCATCGACGTCGACTACAACGGCTGGTGGATGTGCATGATCCCGCGGCAGGTGGCGCAGGAACTGGGCCAGCCGCTGCCGCTCTTCATCAAATGGGACGACTCCGAGTACGGGCTGCGCGCCGGTGAGCACGGCTACCCCACCGTGACACTGCCGGGCGCGGCCATCTGGCACATGGCCTGGAGCGACAAGGACGACGCCATCGACTGGCAGGCCTACTTCCACCTGCGCAACCGGCTGGTGGTCGCGGCGCTGCACTGGGAGGGCGACGTCAAGGGCCTGCTGGCCAGCCACCTCAAGGCGACATTGAAACACCTTCTCTGCCTTGAATATTCGACAGTCGCCATCCAGAACAAGGCGATGGACGACTTCCTGGCCGGCCCGGAGCACATCTTCTCCATCCTGGAATCGGCGCTGCCCGAGGTGCGAGCCATGCGCCAGCAGTACCCCGACGCGGTGGTGCTGCCCAGCGCGACAGCGCTGCCGACACCCTCGGACAAGAAGTGGCGCAAGAAGGTGAAGATCCCCACCAGCCCGCTGTCCATCTCACTGCGCCTGACCCGCGGTGTCGTGCACCAGCTCAAGCCGCACGATCCGGCGCACCACGTGCGCCCGCAGATCAACGTCGCCACCCAGGACGCCCGATGGTTCTCGCTGTGCAAGGTGGACGGGGTCACCGTCACCACCGCCGACGGCCGAGGCGTGGTGTACCGCCAGCGCGACCGCGCCAAGATGTTCGAGCTGCTGCGGGAATCGCTGAAGCGGCAAGCGCTGCTGGCCCGCAAGTTCAACCGGATGCGCAAGGTGTACCGCGCCGCACTGCCGGAGCTGACCAGCCCGCAGCGGTGGGAGGCGGTGCTCAACGCGCACGCCGAGCGCACCTCCCTGGAAAAGGCCTGAGATGGCCGGTGACCTGACGCGCGAGGAGACCGCGCTGGTGGTGGTGCAGACCACGCTGGCCGGCCGGCCTGGAGTGCTTCCGGCCGCGCGCGCTCTTTCGCATTTCGGTGAGCACAGCGCCGGCTGGGTCGGCGTCGCCGCCCTGGGCGCGGCGCTGCAGCCGCGGCACCGGCGCGCCTGGCTGGCCGCCGGTATCGGCGCCTTCGCCGCACACGCGGCGGCGGTGCTGATCAAACGCGTCGTCAAACGCGAACGCCCACACCACCCGGCGATCGCCGTCAACGTCGGTACACCCAGCCGGCTGAGCTTCCCGTCCGCGCATGCCACCTCGACCACCGCGGCCGCCGTGCTGATCGGCCGGGCCACCGGCTCGCGGTTGCCGTGGCTGCTGGTGCCCCCGATGGCGTTGTCGCGCTTGGTACTCGGCGTGCACTACCCGACGGACGTGCTCACCGGAGCGGCGGTGGGACTTGCCACCGCCAAAGCGGTTCAGGTCATCGCTGACAAGAAGGCGGGCAACTGATGAGTGACGGAGCGCCGGAATCGACTCTGGGCCCGCCGAAGAACCTGGCGAGCGGGCTGATCAAGGCGCTGCGTCCCCGTCAGTGGGTCAAGAACGTGCTGGTGCTGGCCGCACCGCTGGCGGCACTGGGTACCGACGTGCACTACGACTACGGTTTCCTGGCCTCCCGCGTCGCGGTGGCCTTCGTGGTGTTCTCCATGGCCGCCTCGTGCATCTACCTGATCAACGACTCCCGTGATGTCGAGGCCGACCGCCAGCACCCGACCAAACGATTCCGCCCGATCGCGGCCGGGGTGGTCCCGGAGTCGGTGGCCTACGGCCTGGCCGTCGTGCTGGGGGTGGCCGCGCTGGTCATCTCCTATGTCGTCAGTCCCAGCCTGGCCGTCGTCATCGCCGTCTACATCGGCATCCAACTGGCCTACTGTTTCGGGCTGAAACATCAAGCGGTGCTGGACATCTGCATCGTGTCCTCGGCCTACCTGATCCGGGCCATCGCCGGCGGTGCGGCGACCGACATCCAGCTGTCCCAGTGGTTCCTGCTGGTGATGGCCTTCGGTTCGCTGTTCATGGCGGCCGGCAAGCGCTACGCCGAACTACAGCTGGCCGAACGCACCGGCGCCAAGATCCGCAAATCGCTGGAGAGCTACACCAGTTCGTATCTGCGCTTCGTCTGGACGCTGTCGGCCACCGCAGTGGTGCTCTGCTACGGGCTGTTCGCCTTCGAGCGCGACGGCGGCTCGGCCTCCTGGTGGGCCGTGTCCATCATCCCGTTCACCATCGCGATCCTGCGCTACGCCGTCGACATCGACGGCGGTGACGCGGGCGAACCCGAGGACATCGCCCTGCATGACCGCGTGCTGCAGCTGCTCGCCCTGGCGTTGATCGGAACAGTCGGTGCCGCTGTCTACTTCGGCTGACCGAGCCGGCCGCGCCGCGGCGACCCGCCTGTCCGGCTGGCCGTCGTTCCGCTACAGCGTGTCGGTGCGGATCAGCCTGTGGTTGTCGGTGCTGGTGGTGGCCGGCCTGTTCGGCTGGGGGGCATGGCAGCGACGCTGGATCGCCGACGACGGGCTGATCGTGTTGCGCACCGTGCGCAACCTGTTGGCCGGCAACGGCCCCGTCTTCAATGCCGGGGAACGGGTGGAGTCCAACACCTCCACCCTGTGGACGTATCTGATCTACGTGGTCAGCTGGATCAGCGGTCCGGTCCGGCTGGAGTACGTCGCGCTGACCCTGGCACTGGTGCTCTCGGTGGCCGGCGTGGTGCTGTTGATGCTCGGGACCGGCCGGTTGTACGCGCCCGGCCTGCAGGGCCGGGCCGCGGTGCTGCTGCCGGCGGGCGCGCTCGTCTATATCGCGGTGCCACCGGCCCGCGACTTCGCCACGTCGGGTCTGGAAAACGGTTTGGTGCTCGCCTATCTCGGCCTGTTGTGGTGGCTGATGGTGTGCTGGTCGCAGGCGCCCAGGCTGCCCGAGGGGCGGCGGCAGGGCCCGGTGTTCCTGGGATCGCTGGCCTGCGTGGCCGGCCTGAGCGTGCTGGTCCGTCCGGAACTGGCGCTCATCGGCGGGCTGGCGCTGGTGATGATGGTGGTGGCCGAGCCGCGGTGGCGGCGGCGAGCGCTGATCGTCGCGGCCGGCGGTGCACTTCCGGTGGGATATCAGATCTTTCGGATGGGGTATTACGGCCTGGCGGTGCCCCAGACGGCCATCGCCAAGGACGCCTCGGGTTCGAAGTGGGCCCAGGGTTTCGAGTATCTGACCAACTTCAACCGGCCCTATCTGCTGTGGCTGCCGTTGCTGCTGGTGATCCTGCTGGCGGTGGTGCTGGTGCGCGGCCGGTCGCATCCCTGGACCATCGGGCCCATCCGGTCCGGGGCCGCCGGTCGATCCCTGGCCAGGCTGGTGCAAAACCCCACGGCGGTGGTCGTTTTCATCGTCGGAAGCGGCCTGCTGCAAGGCGTGTACTGGGTGCGCCAAGGCGGTGACTTCATGCACGGGCGGGTGTTGCTCACCGCGCTGTTCTGCATGCTCGCGCCGGTGGCGGTGATCCCGGTCAGGGTGCCCGACGAGACCAAGGTCAGCCGCCGGACCGGCTATCTGCTGGCGGGGGCGACCAGTGTGTTGTGGCTGGCGATCGCGGGATGGTCACTGTGGGCGGCGAATTCGCCGGGAATGGGCGCCGACGCCACCCGGGTCACCTATTCCGGCATCGTCGACGAACGCCGGTTCTACGCCCAGGCCACCGGCCACGCCCACCCGCTGACCGCGGCCGACTACCTGGACTACCCGCGGATGCGCGCGGTGCTCACCGCCATCAACAACACCCCCGACGGCGCGCTGCTGCTGCCGTCCGGCGACTATGACCGCTGGGACGTGGTCCCGGCCATCCCGCCGCCGCCGGACAAGCCCTACCGCAACGGCGAAACCGGGCCGCACACGGTCTTTTTCACCAACATGGGCATGCTGGGGATGAACGTCGGCCTCGACGTCCGGGTCATCGACCAGATCGGTCTGGTGAACACCCTGGCGGCGCACACCGCCCGGCTGGAGGACGCCCGCATCGGTCACGACAAGAACCTGTTCCCGGACTGGGCGGTCGCCGAAGGACCTTTCCTGAAGGAACGTCCGTACATCCCGGCCTACCTGGACGAGGACTGGATCGCCCAGGCCGAGGTGGCGCTGAAGTGTCCGGAGACCGAAGTGATCCTGAACTCGGTGCGAGGCAAGCTGACGCCCCGGCTGTTCATCTCCAACCTCACCCATGCGCTGCAGTTCGGCAGTTACCGGATAGACCGGGTCCCGCTCTATGAGCTGTACCGGTGCGGTCTGCAGGCGCCGCCGGCGAAGAATCCGCCGTACACCGGGATGCCGGCCACCGGTCCGTAGCGCACGTGGTTTTGCGGGTGGCGTAACGCCGCGGCTATGTTGTGGCGATACAGGAAGCGTGGTGGCCCCGAACTCAACGGCGAGTTCACGGCGAGCGGCCCCCGCACTGGGACTCCGGCCTCGACATGCGACGCATCGCATTGCCTGTGAAACGGAATGGATTGACGCACATGGGTAGGACCGCTGCTGTGAGAACCGTCACATGGTTGCGGACCGCTGTCGTGGCCCTGGTGGCCATGATCGCCCCGGCAGCCGTGCTGTTGCCCGCCGCGCCGCCGGCCCAGGCGTTCTCCCGCGAGGGGCTGCCGGTCGAGTACCTCGATGTGTTCTCGGCGTCGATGAACCGCAATATCCGCGTCGAGTTCCAAGCAGGGGGTCCACACGCCGTCTACCTCCTGGACGGCATGCGCGCCCAGGACGACTACAACGGCTGGGATATCAACACCGCGGCGTTCGAATGGTTCTACGGCTCCGGCATCTCCGTCGTCATGCCGGTCGGCGGGCAGTCCAGCTTCTACAGCGACTGGTACTCGCCCTCGACGTTCAACAACCAGGGCTACACCTACAAGTGGGAAACGTTCCTGAGCAGTGAGCTGCCGCAGTGGCTGGCAGCGAACAAGCAGATCTCCACGTCCCGCAACGGTGTCGTCGGGCTGTCGATGGCCGGCGGGGCGAGCCTGATCTTGGCCGCCTACCACCCGCAGCAATTCAGCTACGCCGCATCGCTGTCCGGGTTCCTCAATCCGTCGACGGTGTTCATGAAGCAGGCCATCCGCGTCGC
Organism: Mycolicibacterium canariasense; assembly: GCF_002101555.1. Lineage (GTDB taxonomy): Bacteria > Actinomycetota > Actinomycetes > Mycobacteriales > Mycobacteriaceae > Mycobacterium > Mycobacterium canariasense. The sequence goes on along the minus strand of NZ_LQOL01000018.1, from coordinate 33,179 downwards.
CATGCTGGACGCGGGCGGCTACAACGTGGACAACATGTGGGGCCCGCCGTGGGACCCGGCCTGGAAGCGCAACGACCCGGTGGAGCAGGTCGGCAAATTGGTGGCCAACGGCACCCGGCTGTGGATCTACTGTGCCCCCGGCGGTTCCACGCCGCTGGACGAGAACGCCGACCCGGGGCAGCAGTTCAACGCCGACAGCCTGGAGGGCCTCGCCATCGGCAGCAACAAGCGGTTCCAGGACCGCTACACCGCGGCCGGCGGCCGCAACGCGACCTTCCAGTTCCCGCCCGCGGGCAACCATTCGTGGGCGTACTGGGGCGCTCAATTGCAGGCCCTCAAACCCGATCTGATCGCCACCCTGAACGGGTGAGCGGGCATTCGTCGGAAGAGAGAAGTCACACAGACTTGTGGTTGACTACACGGGCGATGCGGCCCGGACCGGCGCACACCGACCGGGTGCGGCACACGACAGATGGGATAGGTAAGCAGTTATGAGTTTCGTTGGGAAAATTCGCGGCGCCACGCGCCGAGTGGTGGTCGCGGCAGCTGCTGCCGCGGTACTGCCCGGTTTGGTCGGCGTTGTCGGAGGCTCGGCGACTGCTGGTGCCTTCTCTCGGCCGGGCCTGCCGGTCGAATACCTGGACGTCCCGTCGGCCGGTATGGGCCGCGACATCCGGGTGCAGTTCCAGAGCGGCGGCGCGAACTCGCCGGCGGTCTACATGCTCGACGGCCTGCGTGCACAGGACGACTTCAACGGCTGGGACATCAACACCGCCGCCTTCGAGTGGTACAACGGCTCGGGCATCTCGATGGTGATGCCGGTCGGTGGTCAGTCCAGCTTCTACTCCGACTGGTACAAGCCCGCCTGCGGCAAGACCGGTTGCACCACTTACAAGTGGGAAACCTTCCTGACCCAGGAACTGCCGGCGTGGCTGCAGGCCAACCGTCAGGTGAAGCCCACCGGTGGTGCCGCCGTCGGTCTGTCGATGGCCGGTTCGGCCGCGCTGACGCTGGCCATCTACCACCCCCAGCAGTTCATCTACGCCGGCTCGATGTCGGGCTTCCTGAACCTGTCCGAGGGCTGGTGGCCCTTCCTGGTGAACATCTCCATGGGTGACGCCGGTGGCTACAAGGCCGACGACATGTGGGGCAAGACCGGCGACGCCGGCAATGCCTGGAAGCGCAACGACCCGTTCGTGAACATCAACCAGCTGATCGCCAACAACACCCGGCTGTGGGTCTACTGCGGTAACGGCACCCCGTCGGACCTGTCGGCCGGCGTCAGCGGCGGCAACCTGTTCAACGCGAAGTTCCTCGAGGGCCTGACCATCCGCACCAACAAGACCTTCCGGGACACCTACATCGCCAACGGCGGCACCAACGCGGTGTTCAACTTCCCGGAGAACGGTGTGCACGACTGGCCGTACTGGGGCCAGCAGCTGCAGGCCATGAAGCCGGACATGCAGCGTGTGCTGGGAGCCGTGCCGACCGCCTGATCCGCGGGCCTGCCGGCAAACAAACGAGAAGACGGGCGGCGGCGATCCTTCGGGGTCGCCGCCGTCGGTCGTTTCCGGACCGTTTCGAAAGCACCGCGCCGCAGTGATGTGATTCACTACAACGCGGTGGTGGGGGATATTCGATCAAGATGAGGTGGGCAATGAGGCTGGGCGAGCGAAGCGACGGAAACCACGCGCTGCCTTCGGCCATCCGCAAGACCCTGCAGGCGACCTTCGCGGTGTTGCTGGCGATGGGCCTGTGGTCGGCGTCGGGCGCGGTGGACACTCCAGCCAGGGCCGACGGCATCGAGTACCTCATGGTGCCGTCGGCGGCCATGGGCCGCGACATCCCGGTGGCCTTTCAGGCCGGTGGCCCGCACGCGGTGTACCTGCTCGACGCCTTCAACGCCGGACCCGATGTGAGCAACTGGGTCGGCACCGGCGCGTTCAACACCCTGGCCGGTAAGGGCATCTCGGTGGCCGCTCCGGCCGGCGGGGCATTCAGCCTCTACACCAACTGGGAGATGGACGGCAGCAAGCAGTGGGAGACCTTCCTCACCGATGAGCTGCCCAACTGGCTGGCCGCCAACAAGGGCCTGGCGCCCAACGGGCACGGCATCGTCGGCGCCGCCCAGGGCGGTACCGCGGCCATCACGCTGGCCGAGTTCCACCCGGACCGGTTCCGCTACGCCGGCTCCATGTCGGGCTTCCTGACGCCGTCCAACACCTTCCTCAACGGCGCCATCACGGCGGGCATGGCCCAGTTCGGTGGCGTCAACACCCAGGCCATGTGGGGCGCGGCGCAGCTGGGCCGGTGGAAGTGGCATGACCCGGACGTGCACGCACAGCTGTTGGTGGACAACAACACCCGGCTGTGGGTGTTCAGCCCGCAGACCCTGACGTGCAGCGACCCCGCCGCGATGATCGGCTACTGCGATCAGGCCCAGGGCAGTAACCGCACGTTCTATTCGCATTACCGCTCACTCGGGGGCCGCAACGGGCACTTCGACTTCCCGACCGGTGGGCAGCACGACTGGGGCAGCTGGGGTCCGCAGTTGGCCGCGCTGGCCGGCGATTTGTCGGCCGCGATCCGCTAACGACATCTGGCCCCCGGAGGCCGGCGCGCACAGCCGGTACCGTGGAGCCGTGCAGCGCAACCGGCGGTGGTCTGCGGGTCTGGCAAAGCGACCCGCGCTCGTGTTGACCCCGCTGATGCTCGCCTCCACGGCGGCGGCGGTGTGCGGCTGCTCGTTCAGCGACGACATGATCACCACGATCGGTCTGCCGGCCTCGCAATCGGCCGGGCATTCCGACGGGTTGGGCAGCATCGCGCCGCCCGCGGCCAGCGCGGCGGGCGGATACCGCGAACACATCCCCATGTCGGCCCAGCAACAGTCCTACCTGGACGCGCTCGGGGCGGCCGGCGTGCACCCGTCCGACGAGATGGTCGCGCTGACCATCGGGTCCTACGTGTGCCAGGCGCGTGCCGCCAAACAGAACGATCAGGCGGTCTGGGATTTCGTGCTGCCCCTGGTCCGCGCCGATGTCCGCGAGGCCCACATCAGTTCGGCGGCCCCGCCTGCGGGTGAGGTCAACGCCGCCACCTCCGACTACATTCGCATCGCGACCGAACAGCTCTGCTGATCCGCCCGGCGGTAGGACAGCAGCGCCCGAAGACATTCAGCCGAACCGAGGAGCGCTTCGACCATGGCGACCAACAACCGCAAACGACACCGGATTCTGGCGGTGGCCGCGGCCGCGGCCGTCGCCGTCCTGGTGGCGGTCATCGTCGCCGCCCTGGTGGTCTGGCTGCGTCAGCCCGAGACCCCGCCGCTGGCCACCCCGCCCACCGCGCCGCCGTCCGGTGTCCCCAGCACGGGGCCGTCGCCGAGCAAACCGCGCCCGGAATCCCAGGACGCCAGCTGCCCGGACGTCTTCGTGCTCTCCATCCCCGGCACCTGGGAGTCCTCGCCCCAGCTGGACCCGAACAATCCGACGCAGTTCCCGATGGCGCTGCTGCTCAACGTGACCAACCCGCTGCTGCAGCAGTTCGGCACCGACCGGGTGCAGGTGTACACCGTGCCCTACACCGCGCAGTTCCATAACCCGTTCTCCGCCGACGGGCAGATGTCCTACAACGACTCCCGCGCCGAGGGCACCAAGAAGGCCATCCAGGCGCTCACCGACATGAACAACAAGTGCCCGCTCACCAGCTACGTGATCGTCGGGTTCTCGCAGGGCGCGGTGATCGGCGGCGATATCGCCTCCGATATCGGCAACGGCCGCGGCCCCGTCGACCAGGACCTGGTGCTGGGCGTGACGTTGATCGCCGACGGCCGCCGCCAGGACGGGGTGGGCCAGAGCCTGCCGGCCAACCCGCCCGGCCAGGGTGCCGAGATCACCCTGCACGAGGTGCCGATGCTGTCGGCGCTCGGCCTGGCGATGACCGGCCCGCGCGACGGCGGGTTCGGCGCGCTCAACGACCGCGTCTACCAGATCTGCGGCAACGGCGACCTGATCTGTGCCGCGCCGGAGCAGGCGTTCTCGGTCGGGAACCTGCCCAAGACGCTGGAGACACTGCTGGGCAGCACCGCCGGGCCCGTGCACGCGCTGTACAACACGCCCCAGTTCTGGAGCCTGGACGGCCAGACCGCCACCCAGTGGACGCAGCAGTGGGCCCACAACCTGGTGGAGAACGCACCGCATCCCAAGCACGGATGAATCTCGTTGCGACTCGCGGGTAACCAGATTTGGCCTGCGACATTCGTTCACCTAACATTAAGAGAAAACTAAGAGCGGCGAGCGGTCGTCGAAGGGGGGAATCGGGCGCCCCGGTACGATCGCCGGGGCTCGTGACGACCGCGTGCGATGTGCTGTGACAGGAGAGTTTGATGCCGTTCCATAACCCGTTCATCAAGGACGGTCAGATCAAGTTCCCTGACGGCGCCAGCATCGTCGGTCACGTCGAGCGCTGGGCCAAGGTGCGCGGCGACAAGCTGGCCTACCGGTTCCTCGACTTCTCCACCGAGCGCGACGGTGTCGCCCGCGATCTGACCTGGGCGCAGTTCAGCGCCCGCAACAAAGCCGTCGCCGCCCGGTTGCAGCAGGTCACCCAGCCCGGTGACCGGGTCGCGATCCTGTGCCCGCAGAACCTGGACTACCTCGTCGCCTTCTTCGGCGCGCTCTATGGCGGGCGCATCGCCGTTCCGCTGTTCGACCCGTCCGAGCCCGGGCACGTCGGCCGTCTGCACGCGGTGCTCGACAACTGCCATCCGTCGGCCATCCTGACCACCACAGACGCCGCCGAGGGTGTCCGGAAGTTCTTCCGCAGCCGCCCGGCCAACCAGCGGCCGCGCGTCATCGCCGTCGACGCGGTGCCCGACGACGTCGCCGCCACCTGGGTCCAGCCCGACGAGCCGGACGAGACCACCATCGCCTATCTGCAGTACACCTCCGGGTCGACCCGCATCCCCACCGGTGTGCAGATCACCCACCTGAACCTGGCCACCAATGTGCTGCAGGTCGTCGAGGCACTGGAAGGTGAGGAAGGCGACCGCGGCCTGTCCTGGCTGCCGTTCTTCCACGACATGGGTCTGATCACCGCGCTGCTGGCCCCGATGATCGGCCACTACTTCACCTTCATGACGCCGGCGGCCTTCGTGCGCCGACCCGAGCGCTGGATCCGCGAGCTCGCCCGCAAGGAGGGCGACACCGGCGGCACCATCTCGGTGGCGCCCAACTTCGCCTTCGACCACGCGGCATTGCGGGGCGTCCCCAAGGAGGGCGCCGGCACCGTCGACCTGTCCAACGTCAAGGCCGTGCTCAACGGCAGCGAGCCGATCTCAGCGGCCACCGTGCGCCGGTTCAACGAGGCATTCGCCCCGTTCGGCTTCCCGCCCAAGGCCATCAAGCCGTCCTACGGCCTGGCCGAGGCGACGCTGTTCGTGTCGACCACGCCGTCCTCCGAAGAGCCCAAGATCATCACCGTCGACCGGGACGCACTGAACACCGGCAGCATCGTCGAGGTGCCCGCCGACTCGGAGAAGGCCGTGGCCCAGGCCTCGGCCGGCAAGGTCGGCATCGGTGAATGGGCGGTCATCGTCGACGCCGAAAGCGCCACCGAACTGCCCGACGGCCAGATCGGCGAGATCTGGATCAGCGGCCAGAACATGGGCACCGGGTACTGGGGCAAGCCCGAGGAGTCCCGCGAGACGTTCCAGAACACCCTCAAGTCGCGGGCCAACCCGTCGCACGCCGAGGGCGCGGCCGACGACGCCACCTGGGTGCGCACCGGCGACTACGGTGCCTTCTACGACGGCGACCTCTACATCACCGGCCGGGTCAAGGATCTCGTCATCATCGACGGCCGCAACCACTACCCGCAGGATCTGGAGTACTCGGCGCAGGAGGCCAGCAAGGCGCTGCGCACCGGTTTCGTCGCGGCGTTCTCGGTGCCGGCCAACCAGTTGCCGGCCGAGGTGTTCGAAAACGCCCACGCCGGACTCAAATTCGACCCCGAGGACACCTCCGAGCAGTTGGTGATCGTCGGTGAGCGGGCGCCCGGCTCGCACAAGCTGGAGGTCGGCCCGATCGCCGACGACATCCGGGCCGCCATCGCGGTGCGTCACGGCGTGACCGTGCGCGACGTGCTGCTCACCGCCGCCGGCGCGATCCCGCGCACCTCCAGCGGCAAGATCGGTCGCCCCGCCTGCCGGGCCGCCTACCTCGACGGCAGCCTGCGCAGCGGCAAGATCGCCAACGCCTTCCCCGACGAAGCTGACTGACACCCGCACACAACCGGCCCGTCATCAAGGCCGCACGGCGGCGAAAGTGAATGAGAATGACTGAAAACAGCGAGAATTCGCAGAACTCTGAAACTGGCCCGGTGCGCCCTGACCTGACGGTCAACGAGATGCGCGACTGGCTGCGCAACTGGATCGCCAACGCCACCGGCCAGCCGGCCGACAGCATCAACGACGCGGCGCCCATGGTCGAGCTCGGCCTGTCCTCCCGCGACGCGGTGGCGATGGCCAGCGATATCGAGGACTTCACCGGGGTCACCGTGACGGCCACCATGGCCTTCCGGCACCCCACCATCGAGGCGCTGGCCCAGGTGATCGTCGAAGGCGAACCCGAGCCCGCCACCGGCGAGGACGAGGACTGGTCGCGCCCGGAGGGTGTGGAGGACATCGCCATCGTCGGTGTCGCGACCCGCTTCCCCGGGGACATGAACACCCCCGCCGAGATGTGGACGGCGCTGCTGGAAGGCCGCGACGCCATCACCGACCTGCCCGAGGGCCGCTGGGAGGAGTTCCTCGGTGAGCCGCGGATCGCCGAGCGGGTGGCCAAGGCCCGCACCCGCGGCGGCTACCTCTCCGATATCAAGGGGTTCGACGCCGAGTTCTTCGCGCTGTCGAAGATGGAGGCCGACAACATCGATCCGCAGCAGCGGATGGCCCTCGAGCTGACCTGGGAGGCGCTCGAGCACGCCCGGATCCCGGCATCGAGCCTGCGCGGCGGCAACGTCGCGGTGTACATCGGCAGCTCCAACAACGACTACTCCTACCTGTCGCTGGCCGATCCGACGGTCACCCACCCGTACGCCATCACCGGCAACCAGACCGCGATCATCGCCAATCGGGTGTCCTACTTCTACGATTTCCGCGGCCCGTCGGTGTCGGTCGACACCGCCTGCTCCAGCTCGCTGGTCGCCGCGCACCAGGGTGTGCAGGCGCTGCGCTCGGGTGAGGCCGACGTCGCCGTCGTCGGCGGCGTGAACGCACTGATCACCCCGCTGGTGACCATCGGCTTCGACGAGGTCGGCGGCGTGCTGGCCCCGGACGGCCGGATCAAGTCGTTCTCCTCGGACGCCGACGGGTACGCCCGCTCCGAGGGTGGCGGCATGCTGGTGCTCAAGCGGGTGTCCGACGCCCGCCGCGACGGCGACCAGATCCTGGCGGTCATCGCGGGCAGCGCGGTCAACCACGATGGCCGGTCCAACGGCATGCTGGCGCCGAATCCCGACGCGCAGGAAGCGGTGCTGCGCAAGGCCTACAAGGACGCCGGTATCGACCCGCGCGTCGTCGACTATGTCGAGGCGCACGGCACCGGAACCATCCTCGGAGACCCGATCGAGGCCGACGCGCTGGGGCGGGTCATCGGCCGGGGTCGCGCCGCGGACAAGCCCGCGCTGCTGGGTGCGGTGAAATCCAATGTGGGACACCTGGAGTCGGCCGCCGGTGCGGCCAGCCTGGCCAAGATGACGCTGGCGCTGCAGCACGACAAGCTGCCGCCGTCCATCAACTACGCGGGCCCCAACCCCTACATCGACTTCGACAAGGAGCACCTCAAGGTCAACGACACCGTCTCGGACTGGCCGCGTTACAGCGGGCACGCCGTCGCCGGGGTCTCGGGCTTCGGCTTCGGTGGCGCCAACGCGCACCTGGTGCTGCGTGAGGTGCTGCCCTCGGATCTGGTCGAACCGGAGCCGGAATCCGATGCGGTGCAGGAGAAGTCGTCCGACGATGCCGCGGCCGAGTTCGCCGGCGGCATCCAGATGAACGAGTACGGCGAGTTCGAGCAGGAGTACCCGAGCTACGAGGAAGGCTCCTTCGAGCTGCCCGGCCTGACCGAGGCGGCCCAGCGTCTGATCGAGGCCGGCCGTCAGGAGCTGGAGGGCAAAGAACCGCCAAATCCGATTGTGCCGCTGGTTATCTCGGGCTTCCTGACGTCCCGGAAGAAGGCCGCCGCGGCTGAACTGGCCGACTGGATCGACAGCGAGGACGGCCGCGCCGCGTCGCTGGAGTCGATCGGCCGGTCGCTGTCGCGGCGCAACCACGGCCGGTCCCGCGCGGTGGTGCTGGCGCACGACCACGACGAGGCCGTCAAGGGCCTGCGGGCGATCGCCGAAGGCAAGCAGAGCCCGCTGGTGCTCTCCGCCGACGGGCCCGTCACCAACGGCCCGGTCTGGGTGCTGGCCGGTTTCGGCGCGCAGCACCGCAAGATGGGCAAGGACCTCTACCTGCGCAACGAGGTCTTCGCGGAGTGGATCAACAAGGTCGACGCGCACATCCAGGACGAGCGCGGCTACTCCGTCGTGGAGTTGATCCTCGACGACGCCATCGACTACACCAACGAGACCTGCGAGTACCCCATCGAGGTCGTCCAGACGGTGATCTTCGCCATCCAGATCGCCCTGGGTGAACTGCTCAAGCATCACGGCGCCCATCCCGGCGCGGTGGTGGGACAGTCGCTCGGCGAGGCCGCCGCGGCGTACTTCTCCGGTGGCCTGTCGCTGGCCGACGCGACCCGCACCATCTGCTCACGCGCCCACCTCATGGGTGAGGGCGAGGCCATGCTGTTCGGTGAGTACATCCGCCTGATGGCGCTGGTCGAGTACTCCGCCGACGAGATCAAGACCGTCTTCTCGGACTTCCCCGGCCTGGAGGTGTGCGTGTACGCCGCCCCCAGCCAGACTGTCATCGGCGGTCCGCCCGAGCAGATCGACGCGATTGTCGCCCGTGCCGAATCCGAGGGCAAGTTCGCCCGCAAGCTACAGACCAAGGGCGCCAGCCACACCCAGCAGATGGACCCGCTGCTGGGTGAGCTGTCCGCCGAGATCCAGGGCATCCAGCCGCACCCGTTGCAGACGGCGTACTTCTCGACGGTGCACGAGGGCAAGCTGATCCGCGCGGGCGCCGAGCCGATCCACGATGTGGAGTACTGGAAGAAGGGCCTGCGGCACAGCGTCTACTTCACCCACGGCATTCGCAACGCCGTCGACAACGGGCACACCACCTTCCTGGAGCTGGCCCCGAACCCGGTGGCGCTCATGCAGGTTGGCCTGACCACCGCCAGCGCGGGCTTGCACGACGCGCAGCTCATCGCGACGCTGGCGCGCAAGCAGGACGAGGTCGACTCGATGACCACGGCCATGGCCCACCTGTTCGTGCACGGCCACGACCTGGACCCGCGCACGCTGTTCGGGCCCGGCGAGTTCGCCGCCATCCCGCCCACCCGGTTCAAGCGCAAGGCGCACTGGCTGGACGCCCGGTTCTCCGGCGACAACTCGGTGTTGATGCCGGGCACCCACGTGGCGACCCCGGACGGCAGGCACGTGTGGGAGTACGCCCCCAACGGGGAGACCGATCTGGCGGCGCTGGTGAAAGCCGCTGCCACCCAGGTGCTTCCGGACGCCGCGTTGACGGCCTTCGAGCAGCGCGCCGTGCCCGGTGACGAGGCCCGGTTGGTGACCACCCTGTCGCGCCATCCCGGTGGCGCCACCGTGCAGGTGCACGCGCGTATCGGCGAGTCCTTCACCCTGGTGTACGACGCCGTGGTGACCCGCAACGGTGCCGGCGGCGCGCTGCCTGTCGCCACGGGTGTCGCGATCGCGGCCGAGCCGGTGACCGAGGCGGCGCCGGCACCGGCCGCGGATGACGCGGCCATATTGCAGGACAACCTGACCGCCGGTGCCGGTCTGGCCGCGCAGTTCGCCAAGTGGTCGCCGGATTCCGGTGAGACGGTGGCCGACCGGCTCGGCGCCATCGTCGGCGGCGCCATGGGGTATGAGCCCGAGGACCTGCCGTGGGAGGTGCCGCTGATCGAGCTCGGCCTCGATTCGCTGATGGCGGTGCGGATCAAGAACCGCGTCGAATACGACTTCGACCTGCCGCCGATCCAGCTGACCGCGGTGCGCGACGCCAACCTGTACAACGTCGAGGAACTGATCAAGTACGCGATCGAGCACCGCGACGAGGTGGACCAGATCGCCGAATCCCAGAAGGGCCAGACCGCGGAGGAGATCGCGGCCGCGCAGGCCGAACTGCTGGGTGGTGCCTCGACGGTGGCCGAGCTGGAGGCCAAGCTGACCGAGGCCGGGCATCCGCTGGGGCAGAGGGAGACCGACGGCTCGCCGGCCGCCGGCATTCCGGCCCCGCCCACCGATCCGAGTGGTCCTACCGCGAATGCTGCTGCGGCTCCGACCATCCCGGCCCCGCCGACCGACCCATCGGGTCCTAGCAAGGCGACCGCCGCGGCGGCCGCCGCCAAGGTGCTGACCCAGGAGGCCGTCACCGAGGCGCTCGGCGCCGACGTGCCGCCGCGCGACGCGGCCGAGCGGGTCACCTTCGCCACCTGGGCGATCGTCACCGGCAAGTCGCCTGGCGGCATCTTCAACGAGCTGCCCGCCCTGGAGGCTTCGGCCGCCGAGAAGATGGCCCAGCGGTTGTCCGAACGCGCCGAGGGCACCATCACCGTCGAGGACGTGGTGGGCGCCAAGACCATCGAAGAACTCGCGACGGTGGTGCGCAATCAGCTCGAGGACGGCATGGTCGACGGTTTCGTGCGCACCCTGCGGGCGCCGAAAGAGGGATCGAACGCGGTGCCGCTGTTTGTGTTCCACCCGGCCGGCGGGTCGACGGTGGTGTACGAGCCACTGATCAAGCGGCTGCCCGCCGACACCCCGGTGTACGGCATCGAACGGGTCGAGGGATCCATCGAGGAACGGGCCGCCGAGTACGTGCCCAAACTGCTTGACCTGCACAAGGGTCCGTTTCTGCTCGCCGGGTGGTCGCTCGGCGGGGCGCTGGCCTACGCCTGCGCGATCGGCCTGAAGCAGCACGGTGCCGATGTGCGGTTCGTCGGCCTGATCGACTGTGTGCGCCCCGGTGTACCGATCGACCAGTCGCAGGCCGGGATGCGGGCCCGCTGGGACCGCTACGCCCGGTTCGCCGAGCGCACCTTCAACGTCGAGATTCCCGAGATCCCCTACGAGGAGCTGGAGAAACTCGACGACGAGGGCCAGGTGAAGTTCGTGCTGGACATCGTCGCGCAGAGCGGGGTGCAGATCCCGGGCGGCATCGTCGAGCACCAGCGCACGTCGTACCTGGACAACCGGGCCCTGGACACCATCGAACTGCGGCCCTACGACGGTCACGTCACGCTGTACATGGCCGACCGGTATCACGATGACGCGATCGTGTTCGAGCCCGCCTACGCCACCCGCCAGCCCGACGGCGGCTGGGGTGAAGCGGTCAAGGACCTGGAGGTGGTGCACATCGGTGGCGAACACATCCAGGCCATCGACGAGCCCTATATCGCCAAGGTCGGCGCGCACATGAGCGAGGCCATCAACCGTATCGAGAACGAAGCGACCGATAGCCCGGCAGAGAAGGACGCGAACAAGTGACGGAAACCCCGACGGCACAGCCCGCGGCCACCACGGCCGAGAAACTGGCCGAACTGCGCGAGAAGTTGGCGCTGGCCCAGGATCCCGGCGACGAGAAGGCCAAGGCCCGCCGCGACAAGAAGGGCATCCCGTCGGCGCGGGCGCGTATCCACGCCCTGCTGGATCCGGGCACCTTCCTGGAGATCGGCGCCCTGGCCCGCACCCCGGGTGACCCGAACGCGTTCTACGGCGACGGCGTGGTCACCGGGCACGGCACCATCGACGGCCGCCCGGTCGGGGTGTTCAGCCACGACCAGACGGTGTTCCAGGGGTCGGTCGGGGAGATGTTCGGCCGCAAGGTGGCCAAGCTGATGGAGTGGGTCGCCATGGTCGGCTGCCCCATCATCGGCATCAACGACTCGGCCGGTGCCCGCATCCAGGACACCGCCACCTCACTGGCCTGGTACGCCGAACTCGGCCGCCGCCACGAGATGCTCCGCGGACTGGTCCCGGAGATCTCCCTGATCTTCGGCAAATGTGCCGGCGGCGCGGTGTATTCGCCGATCCAGACCGACCTGATCGTCGCGGTGCGCGACCAGGGCTACATGTTCATCACCGGCCCGGACGTCATCAAGGACGTCACCGGTGAGGACGTCACCTTCGACGAGCTGGGCGGTGCCGACGTGCAGGCCGAGCGCGGCAACATCCACAAGGTGGTCGAGTCCGAGGCGGCGGCCTACCAGTACGTCCGCGACTACCTGAGCTTCCTGCCGCCCAACCACTTCGACGATGCGCCGATCGTCAACCCGGGCCTGGAGCCCGAGATCACCGCGTCCGACCTGGAGCTCGACACGATCGTGCCGGACTCGGACAACCAGGCCTACGACATGCACGAGGTCTTGCTGCGCATCTTCGACGACGGTGACGTCTTCGAGATCGCCGATCAGCGCAGCCCGTCCATGATCACCGCCTTCGCCCGGGTGGACGGCCGCCCGGTCGGCGTCATCGCCAACCAGCCGATGCACATGTCCGGTGCGGTGGGCAACGAGGCGTCGGACAAGGCGGCCGGTTTCATCCGGTTCTGCGACTCGTTCAACCTGCCGCTGGTCTTCGTCGTCGACACCCCCGGTGCCATGCCGGGCGTCGAAGAGGAGAAGGGCGGCATCATCAAGCGCGGTGGCCGGTTCTTCAACGCCATCGTGGAGGCCGACGTGCCGAAGGTGACCATCATCGTGCGCAAGGCGTACGGCGGTGGTTACGCGGTGATGGGCTCCAAGCAGCTGTCCGCCGACCTGAACTACGCCTGGCCCACCGCGCGGATCGCGGTGATCGGCGCCGAGGGTGCGGCGCAGCTGCTGGTCAAGCGCTTCCCGGATCCCACCGCGCCGGAGGTGCAGAAGATCCGCGCCGACTTCATCGAGGGGTACAACCTCAACCTGGCCACCCCGTGGATCGCCGCCGAGCGCGGCTACATCGACGGTGTCATCGAGCCGCACCAGACCCGGCTGCTGCTGCGCAAGTCCCTGCATCTGTTGCGGGACAAGCAGAATCTGAAGAAGGTGCAGCGCAAGCACGGCCTGACGCCGCTGTAACCGATGACGACGGGGGTGGTGGTGGGCGGCGGCCCCAACGGGCTGGCCGCCGCTATCACCCTGGCCCGGGCCGGCGTCCAGGTCACCGTGCTGGAGGCGGCCGATCGGGTCGGTGGCGGCCTCCGGTCCGGGGAAGCGATCGTCCCCGGCTTGGTGCACGATCACTGCGCGGCCATCCACCCGATGGCCGTCGGCTCACCCTTCCTCGCCGGGCTGGACCTCGCGCGGCACGGATTGCGTTGGCGCTGGCCCGAAATCGACTGTGCACACCCGCTCGACGACGGCGGCGCCGGACTGCTGTACCGCAGTGTCGAGGCCACCGCCGCGGCTCTGGGCGCCGACGGTGCGCGGTGGCGGGCGCTGTTCGCCGGCCCGGTCAGCCGGTACGACCTGCTGGAGCGCGACATCCTGGGGCCGCTGCTGCACGTGCCGAAACATCCACTGGCCCTTGCCCGTTTCGGTCTGCCGACGCTGCTGCCGGTCACGGTGCTGACCCGTGCCTTCCGGACGCCGGCCGCCGCGGCCCTGTTCGGCGGCGTCGCCGCGCACACCTTCCGCCCACTGCAGCTGCCGATGACCTCGGCGATCGGCCTGGGCATCGTGACCACCGGGCACCGGCACGGCTGGGCCGTCGCCGAAGGCGGCTCGCAGGCGATCGCCGATGCGTTGGCCGCGACACTGGCCGACCTCGGCGGCACCGTGCAGACCGGGGTGCGGATCGATGCCGCAGCCCAGCTGCCGCGCGCCGATGTGACCGTTTTCGACCTGGCGCCGACCGCGGTGGCCGGCATCCTCGGTGACCGGCTGCCCCGGCGGGTCGGCCGGGCGCTGCGGCGGTTCCGTTACGGCCCAGGGGCTTTCAAGGTGGACTTCGCCGTCGAAGGCGGGGTGCCCTGGACGAACCCGGGGGCGCGCCGCGCCGGCACCGTGCACCTGGGCGGGGAGCTTGCCGAGATCGCCGCCACCGAACGCGATATCCAGGCCGGCCGCATGCCGGCCCGCCCGTTCATCATCGTCGGCCAGCAGTACCTGGCCGATCCGGGCCGCTCGGTCGGCGACATCCACCCGGTCTACGCGTATGCGCACGTGCCGCACGGGTACGGCGGGGACGCCACCGAGGCGATCATCGGGCAGTTCGAACGCTTCGCACCCGGTTTCCGCGACCGGGTGGTGGGCATGGCGGTCCGGTCGACCACCGAGATATCGGTGTACAACCCCAACTACGTCGGCGGTGACATCAACACCGGCGCCAAGGACATCCGCCAGCTGGTGTTCGGGCCGCGGCCCACGCTGCACCCTTACCGGCTCGGCATCCCCGGCATGTACCTGTGCTCGGCGGCCACCCCGCCCGGCCCCGGTGCCCACGGCATGTGCGGCGCCCATGCCGCCGCCGACGCGCTGGCGTATCTGCGGCGCTGATCTCCGGCCTCACCACCGCGCTGACCAGGTGCGCACCGGTACCTGCGAAGATGCGGCACACCAGCTCTGATCAGGCATTACACTTCGGCCATGCCGCTCGTGGAAGGCCAGGTGATCGCCGGGTACACCGTCGTACGGTCACTGGGCGCCGGAGGCATGGGGGAGGTGTACCTGGCCCAGCACCCGCGGCTGCCCCGCCGGGACGCGCTCAAGGTGCTCGGCGCCACCGTGTGCGCGGACTCCGAATACCGGCAGCGCTTCGAACGGGAGGCCGATATCGCGGCCACGCTGTGGCACCCGCACATCGTCGAGGTGCACGACCGCGGTGACGTCGACGGGCAACTGTGGATCGCCATGGACTACGTCGAGGGCACCGACGCCGGGGCGCTGCTCGCCGAGCGTTACCCGGACGGGATGCCCGCCGACGACGTGGTGCGCATCGTCACCGCGGTCGCCGAGGCGCTGGATTACGCCCACCAGAAGGGCCTGCTGCACCGCGACGTGAAGCCGGCCAACATCCTGATCTCCAATCCGGGTACACCCGATGAGCGAATCCTGTTGGCGGATTTCGGCATCGCCCGCCGGACCGGTGAGACCAGCAATCTGACCGGCACCAACATGACCGTCGGCACGGTGGCCTACGCGGCGCCCGAGCAGCTGACCGGCGCCGAGATAGACGGCCGCGCCGATCAGTACGCGCTGGCGGCCACCGCCTACCAGCTGCTCACCGGGGCACCGCCGTTCCAGCACTCCAACCCGGCGGTGGTGATCAGCCAGCACCTGACCGCCAACCCACCACCCATCGGTGACCGCCGGCCCGAATTGTCCAGTCTCGGTCCGGTTTTCGACAGGGCGCTGGCGAAGAACCCGGTGCAGCGGTACGGCCGGTGCATGGACTTCGTCCGCGCCCTGGAACACCGCATCGGCACGCCGGGATCCGACGCCACCATGCTCGCCGTGCCGGCGTCGGGGCCGCGGCACGCCAAGGCGCACGCCGTCCCCGCCAGATCGCGGTCCAAACTGCTCATCCCGGCCGTGGTGGTGCTCGTGGCGATCGTGGCCGCCGCGGTCGCGTTCGCCTTCGGCGCGTTCAGCGGGTCCGGCAGCGCGCCGGCGACGCAGCAGGCCAAAACCACCCCGACCACAGCGCCACCCCCGCAGGCCCCGCCGATCCCGGTCGTGGTGATCGGCGCCGACTGCGCGACCCTGGGCGCGGCCGGGGTCGCCGAGTCCGGGGCACCGGCCTACTGCGCCCAGCTGCCGAATGCGAGCACCACCATCTGGTCGCTGAGCCAGCAGGTGACGCAGCCGTCCGCGCCCGCCGCCACGCCCAGCGAGGGGGAGCAGACCTATGCCCCCGAAACCGAGGGACCGGTGCGGGTATGCGTGGACCAGACGCATCAGACGCGGTTGAAATGCCTCGAGGACATCATGCGCGGCAATGGCAGAGCCTGATGTCCGATGAGCCGCCGCCGGCGGTGAAGCTCGCCGCCGGAATGGCTGCCACCGCCGTGGGCGGGGCGGCCGCGGTGTATCGGGGCGCCGAACGGCTGCCGGTGATCGGCCATCTGCTGCATCAGACCCGCACCGGGCTGGCCGCCCGCGGCGAGCGGGCCATCGAACCGGTGACGGCGGTGATCGTCGCGGTCGCGGTGCAGCTGGTGGAGCGGGTGCTCGACGAACTCGACCTCAACGAACTGGTGCGGCGCAGGGTGGATCTGGTGGCACTGGCCGACGAGGTGGTCGAGGGAATCGACCTGCCGGCCATCATCCGGCAGTCCACCGAGTCCGTCACCGCCGAGGTCATGACCGACGTGCGCAGCCAGGGCGAACGAGCCGACGATCTGGTGGCCGGTTTCGTCGACCGACTGTTGGGCCGCGGGCGTGTCTGATGCCCGCACCGCGGGCGTGCCTGAGACCCGTACCGCCGGTGTCGTCAGCCGCGGTATCGCCGCCGTGATCGACCTGGTGGTCGTCGGGGTCGTGATGGCGGCGATCTATCTCGGTCTGCTGCTGACCCGGTTGATGTTCCATCCCGCCGCGTTCCGGGTGCCCACCGTCGGTGCGGTGTTCTCCACCGCGGTGCTGTTCGTCGTCGCCGTCGGTTACCTGACCGCGTGCTGGGCGGTCTCGGGCTGCACGGTGGGGTCGGTGACCATGGGGCTACGGGTAACTGGGCGCAGCGGGAACCGGCTGACACCCGCGGTCGCGCTGTTACGCGCCGTTGCCTGTGTGTTGCTGCCCGTCGGGTTGCTGTGGGTGGCCGTGGACCGGCGGCGAAGGTCCTTGCAGGACATCGTGTTCGGCAGCCGGGTCAGTTATGTGCGGCCCTGACCCAAAGTCCTGCGGGCAGCGCCGATCCGGAGTTGGATGGCGGTATGTCGAACCACTTCACCGGTCTGTCCCTCGGCCCACCGCTCGGTGACCAACGCCTGGATCTGTGCGATCTGTACGCGTTTCAGTCACCGGCCAACCCCGCCAACACCGTGCTGATCCTCAACGCCAACCCGAACGCCGACGCCTTGCATCCCGGCGCCATCTACCGGCTCGCCATCGACAACGACGGCGACCTGCGCAACGACATCGCGTTCAGTTACGTCTTCTCCGAGCCCGTGCAGGACCGCCAGACCGTCGACGTCTACCTCGCGGTCGGTGCGGAGGCCCGATCACCGGAAGCGGTGGGGGAGCGGATCTTCGACGCCGTACCGGTGTCCTTCGACAAGGCGCCCGTCATCGCCCGCGAGGGTGAGTACCTGTTCTTCGCGGGGGCGCGCAGCGATGCGTTCTTCTTCGACTTCGACGGGATCAAGAACCTGTTCGACATCACCGGCGGACGGAATTTCACCGCACCGCATCTCGGCGGCGAATCACCGTGGACCGGTGTGGATTCCAATATCGAGGCCAATGTGTGCTCGATGGTGCTGGAGTTGCCGACGGTGAAACTCGGTGCGGCACCGGACATCAGGATCTGGGGCCGGTGCAGCGTGCGCCGCGACGGTGAGCTGGTGCACGTGGACCGGGCCGGACACCCCTCGGTGAGCAGCTTCTTCAACACCGATGAGACCAAGGAGGAGTACAACGCCAGCGAACCCGTCCATGACCGCACCCGCTGGCTGGGTCAGTTCGTCCACCTGCTCGGCCACACCGGCGGCTACTCGCACGACGAGGCGGTCGCCGCGATCGACGCCGAAGGCATCTTGCCCGACATGCTGACCTACAACCCGGCCGAGCCCGCCAAGTACCCGAACGGCCGGGTGTTCACCGACGATGTCATCGACTACCGGCTGGCCTCGCTGACCAAGGGCGAGTGCCCGCCGAGCGGCCTGCACCCGCACACCGACACCCTGGACGTCTTCCCGTATCTGGGGCCGCCGCACTAGGGGCCGCGTCGACAAACCGCTGTCGAGTGGGTAGCGTAGCGCGCGCTAATGAAAACCATTGTCGAAATCGACGGGCGGTGGGGTGATGCGTGAGCCGCACATCCGGTGCCGCGGCGACAGCCGCGCGCGCGGCTTGATGCATGCACAATGGCGTCTGCGGGCGCGTTGCCGGGGGATGTCGGCCGACATCTTCTTTCCGCCGGATCACGAGAGCCGGGTGCGTCGAGCCGAGCGTGAAGAGGCCGCCAAGCGCATCTGCCGGGCATGTGCGGTGCAAGCGAAGTGCTTTGACCATGCCGTCAAAAATGTTGAACCACAAGGTATCTGGGGTGGTACCACACCCGGTGAGCGACGGCGGCTGGAACGGCTCGCGGCCGAGTAGTCTGAAACGAATTTGCCGGACGGGAAGGGGATGGCCTGATGGTGTGGCACGGATTGGTGGCAAAGGCCGCGTCCACGGTGGTCACGGGTGCGGTGGGAGTGGCCGCGTACGAGGCGTTACGGAAGACCGCGGCCAAGCTGCCCGCACGGGAAGCGACTGTGACGGTGACCGCCTGGGGTCTGCGTGGGGTGCGCAAGGCCGAAGAGAGCGCCGAGCGCGCCCGCCTGGCCGTCGGGGACGTGGTCGCCGAGGCGCGCGAACGCATCGGTGAGGAGGCGCCTCCACCCGCGGCGGCCGGCCACGATCACGAGCACTGAGGGTCCCGTCATGCCCACCGTCATATCGGATGCGGCAGGCCGGATTCGGTTGCAAGCCGACGGCTTCCGCAACGAGACGCCGCGGGCGGTGCTGATCGAGGACACCGTGCTGCGCGTGCCGGGGGTGCGTGCGGTGCACGCCTATCCGCGGACCGGTGCGGTGGTCATCTGGTATTCGCCGGCCCGTGCCGATGTCGACACGCTGCTGGCGGCGGTCACCGAGGCGCTGGCCATGCCGAAGTCCGAGCTGTCGACCCGAGCTCCGCATTCCGCCGATGTGCGCAGCGGCGACATCATGCGGATGGGCCTGGGTGGGGCGGCCCTCGGGGTGTTGGGGATCCGGCGATATGTGCTGGCGCGGCCACCGATCCTCGGTCCGACCACCAGGCTGTTCGCCACCGCGGTCACCATCTTCACCGGCTATCCATTTCTGCGCGGGGCGCTGCGTGCCCTGCGGCGCGGCCGCTCCATGGGCACCGACGTGCTGGTGTCGGCGGCCACCGTCGCGAGCTTGGTGCTGCGAGAGAACGTGGTGGCGCTGACGGTGCTGTGGTTGCTGAATATCGGTGAGTACCTTCAGGATCTGACCCTGCGCCGGACCCGGCGCGCGATCGCCGATCTGCTCACCGGAAACCAGGACACCGCGTGGATCCGGCTGACCGACGGCACCGAGGTGCAGGTCGCCATCGACACCCTCGCCGTCGGTGACGAGGTCGTCGTGCACGAGCGGGTCGCGGTGCCGGTCGACGGTGACATCGTCGACGGCGACGCGGTGATCGACCAGTCGGCGATCACCGGCGAGACGCTACCGGTCGCCAAACGCACCGGCGAACCGGTGCACGCCGGATCCGTCGTGATGCAGGGGCGGATCGTGGTGCGTGCCGCCGCGGTGGGATCGCAGACCGCGATCGGCCGGATCATCACGCGGGTCGAGGAGGCGCAGCACGACCGGGCGCCCATCCAGACCGTCGGGGAGAACTTCTCCAGACGGTTCGTCCCGGCCTCGTTTCTGTTGGCCGGCGTGACCCTGTTGCTCAGCCGTGATGTCCGCCGAGCCATGACCATGCTGCTGGTGGCGTGCCCCTGCGCCGTGGGACTGGCCACCCCGACGGCCATCAGCGCCGCCATCGGCAATGGTGCCCGGCGCGGCATCCTGGTCAAGGGCGGCTCGCATCTGGAGCAGGCCGGCCAGGTCGACGCGGTGGTGTTCGACAAGACCGGAACCTTGACCGTGGGCCGGCCCGTGGTCACCAGTATCATTGCCTTCAAAAAGGATTGGCAGCCCGACGAGGTACTCGCCTACGCGGCCAGTTCGGAGATCCACGCCAGGCATCCGCTCGCTCAGGCGGTCATCCGCTCGACCGAGGAACGCCACATCGTCATCCCACCGCACGAGGAATGTGAGGTGTTGGTCGGCCTGGGCATGCGGACCCGCGCCGACGGGCGGACCTTGCTACTGGGCAGCCCGGCGCTGCTCCGGCAGGAGAAGGTGCGGGTCACCAAGAAGGCGACCGAATGGGTGACGCGGCTGCAGCGGCAGGCCGAGACGCCGCTGCTGCTGGCCGTGGACGGTGCGCTGGTCGGATTGATCAGCCTGCGCGACGAGGTGCGTCCCGAGGCGCTCGAGGTGCTGGCGGCGCTGCGCGCCGCGGGTGTTCGCCGGATCGTCATGCTCACCGGTGATCATCCGGAGACGGCGCGGGCCGTCGCCGAGGAGCTCGGCATCACCGAGTGGCGGGCCGAGGTGCTGCCCGAGGACAAGCTGGAGGTGGTGCGCGAATTGCGTGCGACGGGCCATGTGGTGGCCATGGTCGGCGACGGCGTCAACGACGCGCCCGCGCTGGCGGCCGCCGATATCGGCGTGGCGATGGGTCTCGGGGGCACGGACGTCGCCGTCGAAACCGCGGACGTCGCCCTGGCCAGCGATGACCTGCGCCGGCTACTGGACGTGCGCTCGCTGGGTGCCGCCGCGGTGACCGTGATCAGGCAGAACTACGCGATGTCCATCGCCGTCAACGCGATCGGCCTGGCCATCGGTGCGGGCGGCGCCTTGTCGCCCGTGCTGGCCGCGGTGCTGCACAACGCGTCCTCGGTCGCCGTGGTGGCGAACAGTTCCCGGCTGATCCGGGCCGAACTGAGCCCGGTCAGATCGGCTCCAGGTCCAGCCAGTCGTCGACCATGAACGCGTCCCCGCGGGCGACGATGGTCGCG
This sequence comes from Mycolicibacterium canariasense, assembly GCF_002101555.1. Taxonomy (GTDB): domain Bacteria; phylum Actinomycetota; class Actinomycetes; order Mycobacteriales; family Mycobacteriaceae; genus Mycobacterium; species Mycobacterium canariasense. The sequence goes on along the minus strand of NZ_LQOL01000018.1, from coordinate 12,214 downwards.
CCGCCATGCCCGGGATAGTGCGCGGGCACCACGGCGGCCCGCCGGCGGGCCGCCTCGGTGAAGATCCGTCTGCGGGTGGCCGCGGCCGCCGGACCGTCCACGTCGAATGCGCAGGCGTCGTCGGGCCGGGGAATCTGGATGGGGCAGTGGGTGAGGTCCCCGACGAACACCGCCGGCGTGCCCGCGTCCAGCCAGACCACCGAGGAGCCCGGGGTGTGTCCCGGCGCCGGCCGTAGCCACACCGATTCGCTCAATTGATGATCGCCGCTGAACATTTCGACCTGCCCGGCGGCATACACCGGCGCGATGCTGTCGTCGAACACCAACGCGGTGGCCTCGTCGTGGCCGGTGCCGCCCGGCTCGAAGAACCGGAAATCGGCCGCCGGGAACAGGTATCGGGCATTGGGAAAGAACGGTACCCAGGCGTCGTCTACGCGCCAGGTGTTCCAGCCGACATGATCGCTGTGCAGATGCGTGTTGACCACCACGTCCACACTCTCCGGTGGGACACCCGCGCGGCCGAGGGCGGCCGCGAAATCGGTGTTCAGCTGATCCAGCACCGGGATGGTCCGGCGCCTGCCGTTACCCACGCCGGTGTCCACCACGATCCGCAACCCGTCGACGTCGATCACCCAGGACTGCACGGACACCCGCCACTTCTGGGTGTCGGGCCGGTAGAACGTCGGCACCAGCAGTTCGGCGTTGTCGGTCCATGCCTGCGCCGGTGTCTGGCCGAACACCGCGGCCGACGGTTCGAACATCATCTCCACCACACGGGTCAGCACGGCGGTCCCGAGGCGGACATGCCCGCCGGCGGTGCCGGCAGTCGAATTACCGTCGGCGGTGCCGGCAGTCGAATCACCGCCGGCGGTGCCGGCAATCGAATCACGGTCGGCCATGCCTTGACGGTACGGCGCAGTCGGGTAGGTTGCGGTGCAGGCGCGCAGGACCGCCCGACGTCCGCTCGAAGGGGCCCAGCCCCCCTGCAGCAGTACCACACCAGGACCGACCTCTTCTCGGCCCGACCTCGCGGACGCCGGGCACCCGAGAGGAGGCCGTCATGGCCAGCACACTGCCCGCCAATCCGTCCCTGGTTCGGCTCCGCACCGACGCCCGCGCCCTGCAGAGGGCCGTACGCGCCGGGGCCGCGGACGCCCGCGCGACGGTGCGTAACCACCATCCACGACCCGAAACAGCGCTTGCCCGAACGGCTTTCGCGCTACACGACGCGCAGCTGACGGTCGCGCGACAGTACGGCTTCACCGGCTGGCCGGCTCTCGTGGGCTATCTGCGCACGGCCGCCGGACTCAGCGTAGACCCCGACGGCGTCGACGAGGATGCCCTGGCGCCGCAGGACCGGTTCTGCGCCCTGGCAGTACTGCGCTACGACGCCGCCGACGCCCCACCTCGCCGGCAGGCCGCCGCGGACCTGCTGGCCGCGCAACCGGATCTGGTGGGCAGACACATCTGGGCGGCCGCCGCGGCCGCCGACCCGGACGCCGTGGCCCACCACCTGCGCACCGAATCGGCGACCGCCCGCGGCGGCCCGTACCGGTGGTCGCCGCTGCTGTACCTGGCCTACAGCCGGGTGCCCGGTGATGCCCCGGCCGCCGCCCGCGTCCTGGTCGACGCCGGTGCCGACCCCGACGACGGCTACCTGTGGTGCGGCATGTCCACCCCGTTCACCGTGCTGACCGGGGTGTTCGGCGAGGGCGAGCAGGGGCCCCGCCGGCAGCCCCGGCACCCGGATGCCGACAAACTGGCCGCCCTGCTGCTGGGGCGCGGGGCACATCCGGCCGATCAGCAGACGCTGTACAACCGGATGTTCGGCGCCGACGACTCGCACCTGCGGCTGCTGTTCGCCCACGGGCTGGCCGGCGTCGGTCCCAGTCCGTGGGAGCGCCGCCTCGGTGAGGCGATGGAGACCCGCGAGCAGATGTGGCGGCGGCAGGTGCAGTGGGCCGCCGAACACGGCTTCGCCGAGCGGTTGGCGCTGCTGGCCCGGCACGGCATCGACACCTCCGGCGCGCAGTTGCGGCCGGTGACGTTCCCCGTCGACCCCAACCAGCGCGACGCCGAAGGTGCCACCCCGCTGCACCACGCGGCGTGGGCGGGCGACGTGGACCTGATCGAGCGGCTGCTCGCGGCCGGGGCGGACCCGGGCATCACCGATCTGCGCTTCGACGCCACCCCGCAGGGTTGGGCCGAGCACGCCTACCAGACCGAGGCGGCCGACCTGTTAGGCCGGGTGCGTCCCACCTGAGCTCCGCGAGCGGCCCCAAAATGCCAGGCACGCACGGCGTGTTGCGTGCAGACACGGCCGCTCGCGGAAGAAACGCTACGGCTTGATTCGGATCCGGCCGGGGGAGTACAGGCCCGAGTGTGTCGCGGAGCCCAGTTCGATGTCGGCGGGCCGTGCGTCGACGATGGTCTCGAAGCGGCGCAGCGAACCCCAGTCCCGGCCCCAGTCCTTGTTCAGGTAGGTCGCCATCAGATGGGCCCGCAGCAGCAGGTCACTGATGCCGAGCAGGCCGCCGTTGATGCCGTCCTGCCAGGTGTCGGTGTCCTTCATCTTCGCGTTGTAGTCCGGCGTGATCCGGTACTTCGGGACGTCGGTGACGCCATTGGCGTGCAGCATCGGCTGCTGGCAGGGGAACGCCAGGCCGACGGCCCAGTCCATCAGCACCGGTTGTTGCGACCCGACGTACTCCTGGATCGTCTTCAGCTGCGGCACCCGCGGCGGGGTGATCGCGACCCAGTCGCCCTGCGACAGCGACTTGTCCTCGGCGACAACGCGAACGAACGTGGCATCGCCGGGGATCTGGCGCCGGTCGTAGCGCAGGTTGCGCCAGGACGGCAGCGGGCCGATGTCATAGGGCACCACCCGCCCGGCGGCCACCGGCGTGCCGTCGGGTCCGGGCTTGCCGTACTCGAGTTCCACCGGCTGCCCCTGGGTGAGGCCGTTGAAGATGCTGTTGCCGGTGATGGTGCCCGCCGCGGTGACGACCACCAGCGGGTGCGCGGCGTCCGGCGGCGGTAGCTGGTACCACGCCGAGGCCAGCCGGGCCTCCTGCTGGGCCGCGCCGCTGGCGAAGCTGCCGGCCAGCGGCACCCGGGTCGGGTCCAGGCCGTACGGCAACGGCACGGTCGAACCGTTGATACCGGGGGTGGTCAGCTTCACCGGGGCGTCCCAGTCGTAGTCGGTGCCCGGCATCGGCAACGTCAGCCGAATCGCTTCGGCGACAATGTGATCCGGCACCCCGTTGGGGGTGAAGCCCACCGGCTTGACCCCGCCCAGAGGGCCAAGGGGACCGTAGTCACCGGGCAGCGCGGTCAGGAAGCCCTGGTTGGGGTCGGGTTCGACCAGCACGTCGTCGGCCAGGCCGCAGCCGCCGGCGAAAGCTTTGATATTCGATTCCCCGTTGCTGTAGGTCCCGTGCTGGCGCACCACGCCGAACAGCATGGACGCCACGAACACCGTCACCATGAAGCCCGCCGCCACCGGCACCGGCGCGGCCGTCAGCCGCCGGATCACCGTGCTCTCGCCACCGTTGCGCGGCGCGAAGTGCAGCCAGTACGCCCACACCGCGGTGATGGCGAACAACGCGAAGAAGATGGCGCTGACCGTGATCCCGCCGATCGCGGGCTTGTCGTTGTTGAACGGCACCCCGTAGCTGGACACGTACCACCAGCCGTTGGTGGTGGCGAAACACAGTGCCATCACGAAGAACACGGCCGACGTGAACGCCATCCGGTTGCGGGCCGAGCGCAGCACCACCGGTGAGGCCAGCACCGTCACCACGGCGGCCATCGCCGCACCCACGGCGGCGAACAGCCCGAAGTGGTGCACCCACTTGGTGGGGGTGAACATCAGGCAGAACATCGTCGCGAAGATGATGCCCATCAACCGCCATACCGGTCCGCGGGCCACACCAGGAATGCGTTTGCGACGCAACATGATGAACATCGAGGCGAACAGGCTGAGCGCGGTGATCATGAAGCCGAACCGGCGCGACAGCGAGCCGTCCACGGTCGGCAGGATCAGGTAGTAGTAGCGCAGGTTCTCGGTGTACCACTCCTGGCTGGGCCCGATCGCGGTGCGAATCCTGGTGGCCTCCAACACCGTTGCCAGGGTCTGGTCGGCGAACACGACCGTCAGGATCACGGTGCCGGCCGCCAGCAGCGGCAGGATCAGCGGCCACAACCCGACCCGACGCCGGCGCTGCACCACGATGCGCAGGATGGGCCGGCCACCGGCCAGCAGCGCCGCCACCGCGATCAGCCCGGTGGGCTGGATACCCAGGGTGAACGCGGCGGAGATGATCGCCATGGCGGCCGGGGTGAGCCGGCCCGACGTGATGGCCCGTTCGATCAGCACGTAGGTGATCAGCGCGCCGGTGGCGATCTGCCCCTCGGGGCGCAGACCGTTGTTGAACGGCATCCACGCCGCCATCAGCACGAACCCCGCCGCCCACAGCGCGGGCCGACTCGCGATGACGGCGGGCCCCAGCCGGGGCAGCACCTCCCGGGACAGCAGCAGCCAGCACACCAGCGCGCACACCAGATCCGGCAGCCGCATCCAGATGCTGGCGTCGCTGACATGGGTCATCAGGGCCAGCAGGTTGTAGAACCAGCCGAACGGGTCCTCCGGGCTGCCGAACCAGCGGAAGTAGTTGGACATGTACCCGGCGTGGTCGGCGACCCGGGCCATCTGCAGGATGTAGCCGTCGTCGGAGGAGTTGGCACCGACCACATGCCACAGCAGGAACCCGCCGACCACCACACCGTCGACCGGGGTGACGGTGCGCCAGCGGGTCGGGATCAGCCGCTGCATCCGCCGGCCGTCCAACTGGTCCAGCCGCCACAACGCGAACAGCGCGACGACGGTGGCCACGATGCCCAACAGGATGGCGGCCAGTTTGAGCGCGGTGGGTTTGGTGGTGAAGCGGGTGTCGATCGTGGCCGACAGCGACAACCCTTGCGGCGCAGGGCCGGTCAGCTCGGTGAACACGCCGACGATGGCCGGGCGCAGGTTGGGGTCGGGAAAGCCGGTGCGCTGGTCACCGCCCGGCAGCCCGACGAAGGTGGCGAACGTGCCCTGTTCCGACGAGGTGATCTCGATGCGCTGGCAGGCAGCGGCTTTCGCGCGCGGCACGCTGGCGATCACCACGTTGCGGTCGGTGATGTCCACCCGCGAGGAGGTGACGTTGACGAACAGCGCGTTGAGCGCGGCCTGCTTGCCGTCCTTCGGTGCGGTGCCCAGCACCAGCACGCCGGCCGGCGGTGCGGACCTGATCACCTCACACGGCACCGTCACCGTCATGTTCACCGCGGTCTGGGTGATCAGCGGTGCGGTGACACTGTCCAGTTGCCCCGCGGTACCCGATGTCGCGCTTGCCGCCGGCCAGTTCAGCGTCGCCGTGGTCTGCACCACGGGCAGCAGTGGCGTGGCCACCGCGCACACGAAGCCGATCAGACCGGCGATGATCGCGATCCACCGGATGGTCTTCACGTTGTCTTTCATGTCGCTCATGGCCCCGTTCACGGCAGCGCCCTGATCGGTCCGGGCCTACTCCAACCGAACACCCGCTGGGTGCCCTGCTGGATGTCGGCAACCGGCGCCTGGGCCGGCGGCACGACGGGGTCGTATCGCTCCAGCGAGCCCCAGTCCCGGTACCAGTCGTCGCGTAGATACGTCGGGATGGTCGACGTGCGCAGCAGCGCCTGGATGAACAGGAAGGGGCCACCCTTCTGGGCGGACTGCCACATGTTCGACGACACCACCACTTGTTTGACGTTGGGTAGGATGCGGTACTGCGGCAGCTCCGCCACCCCGAGGTGCTCGGCGAACGGCCGCTGGCAGGGGAAGTTCGCGGCGGTGGCGATGTCGAGCATCACCGGGGTCTGCGAGCCGAGGAACTGCTGCGCGGTCTGCAGCTGCGGCACCCGCGGCGGCGTGAAACCGAACCACTGGTCGTCGGACAGGTTCGGGTCGTCGGCCACCAGCCGGGCGACGTTGGCCTCCGGCGGCGCCCACGCCAGCGGGAAACGCAGGTTGCGCCAAGCGTATTGGGCGAACACGTCGATCGGCTGCACCGACTCGAGGGCCTGATAACTGCCGTCGGGCCGGTGCACACCCCACTGCAGTTTCAGCGACTGGCCGTAGTGGAAGTCGCCTTCCTCGTCGTAGTACCAGATCGCACCCGCCGCGGCGACGGTCACCAGCGGCCGGTCCGGGGTGCGCGGCGGCAGCTGGTACCAGGCCGAGGTGGCCTTGGCGGCGGTGGAGTTCTCCTTGTAGCTACCCATCACCGGGGTGCGCGCCGGGTCCAATCCGAACGGCAGGAACACATTCGAGCCGTTCACCCCGGTGGGCCCGTAACCACCGCCGGTGCCCGCGGCGTACGCGATGCCGACGTTGGGTTTGTTGGGCGAGCCGTCGGAGTTCACCGTGCCCGGGTTGGCCACCACCGGCTTCGGGGGTTCCAGGGTGTCGCTGATGCCGTTGGGGGTGAAGCCGACCGGGTTCTCTCCGCCCAGCGGGCCGTACTGGCCATACGTCTGGCCCGGAACCGGTTGCAGCATCCCGGCATTCGGGTCGGCCTCGACCAGGACGTCGTCGGCCATCGCGCAGCTGGTGCCCGACAACCCGGAGGCCAGCGCCGACAGGTTGGCCTTGGCGGTGGTGTAGGCGGGGTAGCGCTGAACGAAACCCTTTGCCATCGAACCGACTTCGAGCACCACCATGATGATCGCCACCACCAGCAGCGGGGTCGAGGCGAGCACCCGGTTGCGGCGGGTGTCGGCCACCTCGGTGTGCCCGGCGTAGTCGATGCGAAAGTGCAGCCAGCCGGCCAGTACACCGGTGATGATGGCCAGCACCAGGAACATGGTGGTGACGGGCTGACCGGCCAGCACCGGCTGCCGGTCGAACCACGGCACCCCGTAATTGCCGACGTAGAACCAGCCGTTGAGCCCCGAGGTCGCCCATGCCAGGACGAACAGCAGCGCGGTCACGTACAGCGCGAGGTTGCGCCGGCTGTGCAGGCCCACCCGCGCGAACGTGAACGCGGTCACCGCGCCGAACAGCCCGGCGATGCCGGCGAATGCGCCGAACTGCACGGCCCATTTGGTCGGGGTGAACGTCAGCAGCAGCAGGCCGACCGCGCAGATGCCGATCAGCCGCCAGGTCGGGCCGCCGGCCAGGCCGGGGATCCGGCCCTTGCGCAGCAGCACGGCGATCATGCCGAACAGGCACAGCAGCATGGTCAGCACCGCGAAGCGCCGGGTCAGGGAGCTGTCCACGCTGTCCTCGACGGTGAGGAAGTAGTAGCGCAGGAACTCCTGGTACCAGGAGATGGTCGGTCCGACGGTGTACTTGATGCGCACCGCCTCGGCGACGGTGGCCAGCGTCTGGCGCCGGAACACGACGATCGCGATGAGCGACGCCGCCGCGGCGAACGCCGCCAGGGCGGGCAGCACCGCACGACGGTCGCGGATCACCAGCACCACGGCGCGGGCGCCGACCAGCAGCGGGGCCAGTGCCAGCAGCCCCTGCGGTGCCAGCGTCACGGTGAACACCGCGACGACGAGGGCCAAGGCGGTGGGCCACAGCCGCCGGGCCGCGATGGTGTACTCCACCAGCGCCCACACCGCCAGCACACCGAAGGCGATCAGGGGTTCGGGGCGCAACCCGTTGTTGAACGGGTACCAGGCGGCCAGGAACACCGCGGCCGCCGTCCACACGGCGATCCGGTTGGTGGCCAGCGTGCGCCCGAGCCGGGGGATCAGCCAGCGCGACACCAGGATCCAGGTGCCGATACCGGCCAGCAGGGCCGGCAGCCGCATCCACACCCCGGCGGTGCTGACGGTCGCCAGGTGTTTGAGCACCAGCTGGTACCAGTCGAACGGAGCTTCCGAGGTGCCGAAGTAGCGGTAGTAGTTGGCCACGTACCCGGCTTCGCCGGACACCCGCGCCATGGTCAGGTTGTAGCCGTCGTCGGAGGAGATGGCGCCGATGACATGCCACACCAGCAGCCCACCGATCACCGCTGCGTCGGCAAGCCAGACCGCCCAGCCGACCTTCCAGAACCGTGCCCAGGCGTGCCGCACCCGGTGCCCGGCCGTGCGGTCCAGCAGGGCCAGCGCCACGATCGAGATCAGCACGCTGAGCAGGCCGATATCCATCACGATCGCCTTGAGCGCCGTCGGCTTGGAGATGAACCGGGTGTCGATGTCCACCCGCGCGCTCAGACCAGGCTGGGGCGCGACCTTGAGGTCGGTGAAGATACCGGCCACCTGAGGCTTCTTCTCGACGGCCGCGGTGCCGGTGGCACCGGGGATCCCCGCGAAGTCGGCGCCGACGCCACCGGAGTTGGCCCAGACGTGCAACGTGCTGCAGGCCCCGGAGCTGACGGCGGCGCGCGGCGCCACGGCGGTGACGGTGTCGCGGAACGCGACGAAGACTGTGTCGGATGTGGCGCGCACGAACAGCCCGTTGCGGGTCGCGTCGATGCCGCCGGGCGGGATGGTGGAGAACACCAGTCCGCCGGAGGCCGGCAGCGAGCCCATCGCCTGGCACGGGATGGAGACGTCCAGGGCCAGCGGCGCGCCGGAGACCAATGGGGCGGTCACGTCGCCGACGAACCCGTCGGCGCTCGGGGCCTGCGGCCACGTGATGGTGGCCGTGGTCTGGTTGACGGGAAGTAGCGGGGTCAGCGCACACAACAGCAGGCCGACGATGCCCGCGATGATGGCGACGAGTCGGGCAGTCCTGGCGGGCACGAGGCTCAAGAGTATGCGACGTAGCTATGGGCCCGGCCGGGCGACCCGCGGCGATGCCCGACTTTTCGGCTGCGTTACGCGGCCGGTGTCCGGGCCGGGTGCAGGGCGGCCCGGCTGATGTCGCCGTCGTAGTGGTCGAGCACCCGGGGATCCATCACCCGCCGCCAGATCGGCGTGCACCAGGCCAGCACCAGCATCGTGCCGTACCCGAACGGCAGCTGCGGCGCCTCGTCGGCGTGGCGCAGCGTCTGGTACCGGCGCTGCGGATTGGTGTGGTGATCGGAGTGCCGCTGCAGATGGAACAGGAACACATTGGCGATGAGTGTGTTGCTGTTCCACGAGTGCTGCGGCCCGACCCGCTCGTAGCGGCCGGTGGCCAGCCTTTGCCGGCGCAACCCGTAGTGCTCCAGATAGTTCACCGACTCCAGCAAGCACACCCCGATGACGGCCTGACCGATCAGCCAGGGCGCGACGACGGCGCCGAACCACACGTTGAGCCCGATGAACATCGCGGCGCTCAACAACCAGGCGTTGAGCACCTCGTTACGCAGCGTCCACGGCGACCTGCCGGCCCGGGCCAGCCGGTTGCGTTCCAGGCTCCAGGCCGACCGCAGGCCGCCCAGCACCGAGCGCGGGATGAAGCGGTAGACCGTCTCGCCGAGCCGCGCGCTGGCCGGATCTTCGGCGGTCGCCACCCGGACGTGGTGGCCGCGGTTGTGCTCGACGTAGAAGTGGCCGTAGCCGGTCTGTGCCAGGGCGAGCTTGCTGAGCCGGCGTTCGGCGGTGGCGCGCCGGTGACCGAGTTCATGCGCGGCGTTGATTGAGATTCCGCCCACAATTCCGACGGTGAGCATCAGTCCGGCCTTGTCCAGCCAGCTCATGGTGACCCAGCCGCCGCCGCTCCACAGCCAGCACGCGAACACCAGCGAGAGGTACTGGTTCGGCAGGTAGAGATAGGTGACCCAACGGTAGAACGCGTCGTCTTCCAGCCAGTCCAGGGTGCGCTCGGATTCGTCGGACTCGGCGCTTCCGACGAGGTGATCCAGTACAGGGACGACCATGAAGGCCATGACCGGCCCCACCCACCAGAACACTTCCTGGCCGGTCAGCTGGACGAGTAGCCACGCCAACGGCACAAGGCCGGGCACAATGGCACCGAGCAGCCAGAAGTATCGCTTCGCGTCACGCCAGCTCGGCGTGCGGAGGCCCTCTCGATCTGCCACGTTGTGTCCTTGCCGTTGTATCGAGCGATTAGCTGTGGTGACTATTTAACTTAACCTGGAATCCTGCGTCACGCAAAGGCGGGCGGCGGTTCGGGGTTTATTTGCTGAGAGGTATTTGTGACACTACCGCAAGTTAAGTTGACAAGACGTAAATTCCTGGGCGCTACCACGGGAATCGTCCTCGGCGGTGCCGGTGCGGGGGCATATCTCCTTTCCAGATCGGAACATCGTCCGGATTCGCGCAAGTATTACCGCGCGATCGTGATCGGCAGCGGCTACGGCGGCGGGGTCAGTGCGCTGAGGCTGGCTCAGGCCGGGGTGCAGACCCTGGTGCTGGAGCGCGGCCGGCTGTGGGACACCGCCGACGCGGACGGCAAACGGTTCACCAAAATGCTGCCCGCGGACACCCGCGCGGGCTGGTTCGCCGACGTCCCGCCCAGCATCGTGACGTCGTACCGGGGCGTGTCCATCTCCGCGGTCGCCGCCCAGAATCCGTCCGCCCAGCCCAAGCAGGCCGGCATCTGCGAGAAGGTCACCCATGGTGCCCATCACGTGTTCCGCGGGACGGGGGTCGGCGGCGGCTCGATGGTCAATGCCGCGATCGCGGCCATCCCGACGCCGGACCAGGTGCGGGCGGCCTTCCCCGATATCGACCCGGCGGAGTTCCTGGGCACCTATGTCGAGCGGGCCAAGGCCGCGCTGCGGATCAACTACCGCAACATGGACTGGTTCGAGCAGACGCCCTACTTCCAGTACGCGCGCGTCGGCCGTCAGTACGCCGACGCCGCTGGATACCCGGTCGACTACAACGGCAGCGCCTATTCGTTCGACTACATGGTGCGCGAGGCCAACGGTGAGGTGCCGCTGTCGGCGCTGGACTGGGAGTGCCAGTTCGGCAACAACTACGGCCGCGACGGCAGCGTGGACCAGACTTACATCGCGGCGGCGGTGCAGACCGGCAAGGTGACGTTGCAGACCCTGACCGAGGTCACCGGTATCCGTCGCGAGAAATCCGGTGAGTACGTGGTGTCCACCCGGCGTATCGACCGGTGGGGTGCCGAGCAGTCCCGCGACGAATTCGGGTGTGAGCAGCTGTATCTGGCCGCCGGTGTGCTGGGCACCAACGAGCTGCTGTTGCGCGCCCGCGAGACCGGCACGCTGCCTGACCTGTCCGACGAGATCGGCCGCGGCTACGGCAACAACGGCGATGTGATGGTGGCGCACAACACCGGCGCGGCCGACCCGGTGGGCACCAAGCAGTCCCTGCTGGGCATGATCAACCTGGACGGCCGCAACGATCCCGACAATCCGGTGTACGCCAGCATGTTCTCGCTGCCCTTACCGGTCGAGACCAACGCCCTTGGCTACTACGTCATGGTCAAGACCGGTGACCGCTCCGAGATCACCTACGACAAGGCGTCCGACTCCATCCGCATCGACTGGCCGCAGAGTCACACCGATCATCTGATCGAGCGGGCCAAGGTCGTCTTCGACAAGGTCACCCAGGCCAACGGCGTCGACTACCGCGACGACCTGTTCGATGGAAACGTCTTCGCCTCCAACACCGTTCACCCGCTGGGCGGATGCGTTCGGGGAAAGGCCACCGATGCCTTCGGCCGGGTGAACGGCTACGACAACCTCTACGTCAACGATGCGTCACTGGTCCCCGGCTATATCGGCTGCAATCCGTTCATGTCGATCACCGCGCTGGCCGAGCGCAATATCGAAGCCATCCTGGCCGGCCGGCACTAGGGCGCCGGCGGCAGCGGGGCCTCCGCGGGCAGCGGCGGCGGGTCCGCCGGTGCTGCGTCTCCCGTCGCTGCGCTCGCCGCTGGTGCGTCTCCCGTCGCCCCGGAGGGCTGGTAATACGGCGTGGCCGGTGTCGGCACGTTCGGACCGAAGTGCGCGTCCTCGTTCTGGCGGTCCGGGCGGATGCCGTCGATGATGTCGCGCAGCGGCGGCAATGTGATGGGGCCGTTGGTCGCCGGAGGCACGGCGGGTAGGTCCACGGGCTGATTCGCCCGGTCGATCGCCGGCGGAACGACGTTCTGCGCCACCTGCAGCGCGGTGTTGTTCAGCGCCGGGTCGGTTACCGGTGGCATGTTGCCGTGCAGGCCCTGATTCAGGGCCGCCAGTTGCGGTCCGGCCACGGCGGCCAGCAGTTGCAACGGGTTGGGTGGGACGGCGGGTGCGGGGGGCGGGGTGGC
>NZ_LQOL01000017.1 GCF_002101555.1 Mycolicibacterium canariasense | reverse complement strand
TGAGTCGCCCCGGCGAGTCCGGAGACTTCCTGATGTGAGAACTCAGCCGGCGGCTGGTCTCTGTCGTTGAGCGTAGTAGGCGGACTCAAGCTCGGCTGGTGGGATGTCGCCGCAGTATTCGTAGAGCCGGTGGTGGTTAAACCAGTCGACCCACCGGGCGGTGGCCAGCTCAACGTCTTCGATGGTGCGCCAGGGCTTGCGTGGTTTGATCAGTTCGGTCTTGTACAGGCCGTTGATCGTTTCGGCCAGAGCATTGTCATACGAGCTTCCGACCGCTCCGACCGACGGCTGGATACCGGCTTCGGCGAGCCGCTCGGTGAACCGGATCGACGTGTACTGCGAGCCCCTATCAGTGTGGTGGACAACATCTTTGAGATCCATAACGCCTTGTTGGTGGCGGGTCCAGATGGCCTGTTCGATCGCGTCGAGAACCATCGAGGTGGCCATGGTCGCCGCCACCCGCCAGCCCAGGATCCGCCGGGCGTAGGCGTCAGTGACGAACCCGACGTAGGCGAATCCCGACCAGGTCGACACATAGGTCAGATCCGCCACCCACAACCGATCCGGTGCGCGAGGACCGAATCCACGGTTGACCAGGTCGGCCGGCCGGGTGGCCGCGGGATCAGCGATTGTGGTGCGTTTGACCTTGCCGCGGACCGCTCCACGCAGGCCGAGCTCGGCCATCAGCCGCTCGACGGTGCATCGGGCCACCTCAACGCCCTCGCGGTTGAGCGTCAGCCACACCTTGCGGGCCCCGTAGACCCCGTAGTTGGCGGCGTGGATCCGGGCGATCTTCGGTTTGAGGTCCTCGTCGCGGACCTCGCGGCGACTGGGCTGGCGCCCCAAATGCTCGTAGAAGGTAGACGGGGCGATCTGCATGCCGAGCCCGACGAGCTCGGCGCAGATCGACTGGACACCCCACCTCAGACCATCCGGGCCGTCTCGGTGGCCTTGATGCTCGGCGATGAACCGACAGATCAGTGGTGTGGCCGGTCCAGTTCGGCCGCGAAGAAAGCCGACGCCGTCTTCAAAATGGCGTTGGCCCTGCGCAATTCAGCGTTCTCCCGGCGCAGCTTCTTCAACTCCGCCGACTCCTCCGACGTCACACCGAGACGGGCACCGGAATCGACCTGAGCCTGACGGACCCACTTGCGGACCGTCTCGGCCGTGCCGACCCCCAACAACCGGGCGACCTCGGTCATCGCCGCCCACTCCGACTCGTGCTGATCGCTGATCTCGGCGACCATCCGCACCGCCCGCTCACGCAGCTCCGGCGGGTACCTCCTCGACGAACCACCTGACATGACCCCATCCTTCCCAAAAAGG
>NZ_LQOL01000016.1 GCF_002101555.1 Mycolicibacterium canariasense | reverse complement strand
TCATTTTCGAGAGACCTCGACCTCTATCCCGGCAACGACGCGCCAACCACCTCTACACCCTCATCTGTGAAGAGCCCTCAATCAACAGGAAGCAAAGCAAGCTAAGAGGCAAGCGGCGGCGAAGCAAGAGCTGAAAAATAAGGCCAATTGTCTTGATGAAGCGGCGAAGCTACGCGTTCCCGTTTGAACGCAACAACCAGGCTAGGACTTCGTTGCTTATATGAACAGCACGCCATTCGACAACATGATGGAAGAGCATGCCAGAGATACATGCTTCAAGAAGTACGGATGCTAGATTGAGCCCGCGTTGTGGCTTGGATTTCGTAGCGCGCTCGACTACCGGTCAAACCCCTCCTGGTGACGCTGCGCCTCAGCATCCTCGCGGAGGGCGTCCAGCTTGTAGCTTTCGGATATCCCGCGGAGCAACCGCGCTGTCTTAGGCCATACGTCGGCCACCTTTTTCGCATACTCCGCATACTTACCGGCCAGGCCTCGCTCCTTCGCACCGCCTTCATCAAGGCTCCGCATAACGACACCACGCTGATTGACAACACCGAGGTAGAAGCCTTGGCAGATCACATCATTGCCATGTGTTTCGAGGAAGTTCCGTATAGCCGTGGCGGGCCATGTGCCGTCACCATCAGGTTGCGAGTAGCTTAGGATTTTGCCTAGTTCACTCTCGCCGACATCGAGCCGACCGGCTTCCTTGAGTAGTTCACGCGCTTTCGCAGCCCAGCTAAAAAGTTCGGCTTCGTCGACGTGACCGGTTTCGTCAACAGTCCCAGGAATCTGTCGCCAATTTCGTAAGACACGCCAGGCGTTCGATGCTGCTCCTTCGGGGATTTCATCGTCACCCGGCTGATCATCTTTCCGCCGATAGAGGAGGCTGACGATCTGAACGAAAAATTCTGGTGACGTGGACAGTAGCTTCTGGATCGCGGATGTGCTCGCTGGGTCGTCATCATCCAGAACCGGCAGCAGTCTCCACTGCAATATACCGAGCTCTTCGATGCTGAGGGTGCCACGATCCGTGATGATTCCAAGTAGCTCACCGAAGTCATATTGAGACAAGAGCCGTGCGGCTTCATCATCACCGGATACCGCCAGCTCATTCAATATATCGATCACAAGCTGTACATCGACAGACTCGCGATCGCCTTGCGAGTAGATGACGAGAAGATCCAGTGCGGCGGCGTAACGGCCATGCTCTGCAAGCAGCTTTGCCGTCTCATTCATAAATTCGAATTGACTACCACGTCCCCAGATTTCGAACTCGGACCAATACAGACTATCGATCTCGGTTCCAGCAGCCCTGGCTGTGTCCCAAGCCCTCGGCAGGTCATCCGCAGTTCTCAATACACGAGCCGCGACTAGAGGAACGTCAGTGTGCCGATCCGCAAGCGCGATCACCTGTTCAATGTCATTGCGAATCGCCGCCCTTAGTGCCTGTGTCGCGAAATCCTGTATCGATGGTGACTCATCGACGAGCAATGTCGCGAGTTGATCGAGATCGACGCTGATGCCGGGCACCCGCATGACGGCATACCCAACCGTGCCCGGCACATCGACCTGTCGCGCAAGGCCTAACAATCCGTCGATTCCAGCTTGGTCATGGACTCGCTTGACAGCATCTACTCGTCTCTTAAGCAGCTCATCCTGGTATTGCTCAAAATTGTCGCTGGCTCGGACATTGACTAGATCGGGGTGGTGTCCAGACAGCCATTCAACCTGGTCAGCCTGGTTTTTCGGTTGGAGCTTTGCAGCAATTGCGTCGATCTCGCTGAGCGCGGCTTCCCCAAGCGCCCAATGGGCGCTTGCATATTCCCGATGTCGACGCACTAGTGCAGTAAGTTTCTTCCAAATCGCCTCGGCCACTTCGTCGGACATTCTATTATCGGCAGATCCTGAGATCGAGTCGAGTATGTCCTTGCGCATTTCAGGAGGTAAATCGTCGAGCTTGTCGACCAAATCTACGAAGCGCCTGGGTTCGTCTTGAGCAAGTTTAATAGACAAGCGGACAACCTCAGTTATAGCCGCGATCTGCTCCGCCATCGGAGGTGTATCGCTTTCGGGCTTCCAGGGCCGAAATTCGGGTTCGCTTGATGCAAACGGGCTCTTCATGATTGAGGGTGTAGAACGGTCAGCTGCTGTCGGCCTGTGATTGGGGTGTCTGGTTGGCTGGGTGTGT
>NZ_LQOL01000015.1 GCF_002101555.1 Mycolicibacterium canariasense | reverse complement strand
GAGAAATTGTCAAGACCTGTGGATCGGGTGTTTCAGGCGACCTCCGTTCCGGCATGCTGATCGCCGTCTGAGGTCGGTTGTGGTGGGGTGATGTCGGTGGGTCGTTCGAGCAGTTTTCCTTTGTGGAAGACCGCTCCGGCGCGCACGAGGGCGACCAGGTGTGGGGCGTTGACGGCCCTCCAGCGGGCATGGGCAGCATCGATCAGCTTGTAGGCCATGGCAATCCCGGCCGCACGCGATCCAGGCCCCTTGGTAACTTTCGTCCTCAAACGCACTGTGGCAAAGGTCGATTCGATCGGATTCGTGGTTCGCAGGTGGATCCAATGTTCGGCCGGATAGTGGTAGAACTCCAACAGCACATCGGCGTCGTCCACTATCTTGGCGACCGCCTTGGGATACTTGGCGCCGAAGTCGACCTCGAAGGCCTTGATGGCAACCTGGGCTTTGTCGATGTCCTCGGCGTTGTAGATGTCCTTGATCGACGCCAACGCGGCCGGGTGCGCTGACTTCGGCAACGCAGCAAGCACATTGGCCTGTTTGTGGAACCAGCAGCGCTGTTCTCTGGTAGCCGGGAATACCTCGCGGACCGCCTTCCAGAACCCCAGTGCGCCGTCGCCGACCGCGAGCACCGGGGCGGTCATCCCGCGACGCTTGCAGTCGCGCAACAGATCCGCCCACGACTCCGTGGACTCCCGATAACCGTCGGTGATCGCGACGAGCTCCTTGCGGCCGTCAGAGCGCACGCCGAGCATCACCAGCAGGCACAGCTTCTCCTGGTCCAAACGCACCTTGAGGTGAATGCCGTCGACCCACAGATAGACGTAGTCGCTGCCGGAGAGATCCCGGGCGGCGAAGGTACGGGCCTCGTCTTGCCACTGGCTGGTCAGTCGGGTGATCGTGGTGGCCGACAGCCCGGCGCCGGACCCGAGGAACTGCTCGAGCGCCGGCCCGAAATCGCTGGTCGACAACCCGTGCAGATACAGCAGTGGCAGCACCTCACTCATCTGCGGAGACTTGCGCGCCCACGCGGGCAGGATCGCCGAGGAAAACCGCTGCCGCTCACCGGTATCGGGGTCGACCCGTTTGTCGTTCACTCGCGGTGCTTTGACCTCGACGGCGCCGGCCGCGGTCAGCACCTCGCGGGCCTGGTGATAGCCATTGCGCACCACCAGCCGGCGGCCGTCCTCGTCGAGTTGGTCGGCGAACTGCTCCACATAGGCGGCGACTTCGGCCTGCAGCGCCGCGGCCAGCATCTGGCGGGCACCGTCGCGGACGATCTCATCGAGCAACGACCGGTGGCCGGCCGTCTTGTCGTTGGCCTCCCGGGCATCGTGAACTACGGTGAGCATGGGCGTACCTTCCCAACCAGCGCGCCAACGCCGGTCTTGATCAGAGCTACTGGACTTTCAGATCATCCTCGGGAAGGTGCGCCCACTTTCACGCCGCCTCGCCGAGGCTCATCCACAGGTTCTGATCATTGCTC
>NZ_LQOL01000014.1 GCF_002101555.1 Mycolicibacterium canariasense | reverse complement strand
CGCGCCGTTTCTGAGATAACTAACCAGTTCGGGGTTCTAAATGTCCTCATCTGAGCTGGTGGGCTTGGGGTGAGTGTGCCGCATCTGGCGGCGGGTGGCAATGCGGGTGTTGCGGGCGGCTGTGAGGCCGGCTCGGCGTGCTTTTCGGATGGCCTCGCCTCGGCCGTGGTGCTCGTCGTCGGGGGTGACGTAGCCGATGCCCTCGTGCAGTCGCACGGTGTTGTAGTGCTCCTTTCTGATGTCGAGTTCGCGGCGCAGGACCGCGGGGTCATCGATGGCGTCCAGGTAGGGGTGTTCGCCTTTGAGGTGGCCGAAGAACGACTCGATCCAGGCCTGGTCGTTGGGGGTGCCGGGGCGGCCGAAGTGCTGGGCGATCCGGGCGATCGCCATGAACTCCGCGGTCTTGGTCGAGCGCATCTGCGGGCCGTTGTCAGAGACCGCCAGCAGCACCGGGAGACGGTCGTCGTTGTCGGGCACCTGACCGCTGGCCAGCTGGCCGGCGAGCGCGGCGTCCTCAAGCAGCCAGCCCTTACCGTCGGCCTCGAGTGCGGCGATGAACGCGGTCTCGACCTGCACCCAGGTTTCCTCGGGGGCGAGCACGGTGGACAGCCAGTAGCGCGAGACCACGTCGATCACCGCGATCGCACACCAGCTGCGCAGACCGGTGAAGTGGGTGAAGTCGTAGATGTAGATCTGCCCGGGGACCAGCTCGACCCAGTCAGGCCACGGCGTCTTGGCGCGCTTGTCGCGCACCGTGGGCAGCCCGGGCAGGTGCATCCCGGCGGCGGTGAGGACCCTCAGCACGGTGGACTCGGCCACGAACACCTTCTCCAGCCTCGAGCCGCGGTGAGCGAGCTTGCGATGGGACAGGTCCACACACCCCCAGGCCTTGGCCAGCTCCACGACGGCGTCCTTCTCCCAGTCCAGCAACGCGTGCAACGCCTCCCCTGGTGGCGGGCCCGGCGCGGCGTCGGCCAGATCACCACCGGCGGCCACCTGAGCGGCCCACGACAACATCCGGGCGTGATCCAGGCCCAGCTGCCGGCAGGCCCACCGCCCGGAGAACCCGTGGGCCCGGGCGTGGTCGACCAGCTCGAGCAGCCCCTGTTTGGCCGGCCCCGCGACACGGGCCGGGACCAGGCCAGCGTTCAGTCCCAACCGTCTTTTCCCTTTTCCAGGTGCAAGCTGACCGCCTGCTCACAGATCGTGGCCTTGAGCCGCTCAATCTCGGCGCGAGCGTCCTGCAGTTCGATTTCCTGGCCGGTCTTGCCGCGCCGCCCGGGCACCGCGGCAGCCAACGCGTCCAGGGCGCCCTGCTTGGCGGTCGCACAGATCGAGCGGATCGTGGTCCGGTCGACCCCGTACTTCTCGGCGAGCTCACGTTGGGTTGCCGAGGAGGTCAACACCGAGGTGAACACCTCGTACTTTTGCGAGGGCGCAAGCTTCTTGCGCCTCCGACGTGCAGGCGGCTGAGAGCCGCCGGCTGCCGCCGAAGGATTCAGCTTGGTCATGATCAAATCTCCTTGTCCGGTCCGGTGATCGAACCAGCAAAAATGCGGAGAATTAAAACCGAGTCCTGGTTACCGATCTCTGACGCGGAAGG
>NZ_LQOL01000013.1 GCF_002101555.1 Mycolicibacterium canariasense | reverse complement strand
AGTCCGGCCGCCCCCGCGGCAGCGGCCCCGGCCGCCAAGGCCCCGCAGCCCGCGGCCGCCGCGACCCCGGCGCCGGCGCTGGCCCACCTGCGCGGCACCACGCAGAAGGCCAACCGGATCCGTCAGATCACGGCGAAGAAGACCCGCGAAAGCCTGCAAACCACAGCACAATTGACGCAGACACACGAGGTCGACCTGACCAAGATCGTGGCGCTGCGGGCCAAGGCCAAGAAGAGCTTCGCCGAGCGCGAGGGCGTCAACCTGACCTTCCTGCCCTTCTTCGCCGTCGCGGTCGTCGACGCGCTCAAGGCGCACCCGAACGTCAACGCCAGCTACAACGAGGACACCAAGGAGATCACCTACTACGACGCCGAGCACCTCGGCTTCGCGGTCGACACCGAACAGGGTCTGCTCTCCCCCGTCGTGCACAACGCCGGTGACCTGTCGCTGGCCGGGCTGGCCCGGGCCATCGCCGATATCGCCGCCCGCGCCCGCTCGGGCAACCTCAAGCCCGACGAGTTGTCCGGCGGCACCTTCACCATCACGAACATCGGCAGCCAGGGGGCCCTGTTCGACACCCCGATCCTGGTGCCGCCGCAGGCCGCGATGCTGGGTACCGGCGCCATCGTCAAACGCCCGCGCGTGGTGGTCGACGAGAACGGCAATGAGTCGATCGGTGTGCGTTCCGTCGCCTACCTGCCGCTGACCTACGACCACCGCCTCATCGACGGCGCCGACGCCGGCCGCTTCCTCACCACGATCAAGCGGCGGCTTGAAGAGGGCGCGTTCGAGGCCGACCTGGGTCTCTAATGTCGGTGCAGGGACCCGGCGTGATCGCGATCGCCGGGTCATCGGGGCTGATCGGATCGGCGTTGACCACGGCGTTGCGCGCCGCCGATCACCGGGTGATTCGCATCGTGCGGCGCGCACCGAGCAACGCCGACGAGCTGTTCTGGAACCCGGCGGCCGGCGACTTCGACATCGGCGGGCTGGCCGGTGTCGACGCCGTGGTGAATCTCTGCGGCATCAACGTCGGCTCGCGGCGGTGGTCGGGTTCGTTCAAGCAGAACCTGCGGGACAGCCGGATCGTGCCGACCGAGGTGCTGGCCGGCGCCGTCGCCGACGCGCAGGTCCCGGTTCTGCTCAACGCGAGCGCGGTGGGGTTCTACGGCGACACCCGCAACAAGGTCGCCGACGAGACCGCGCCACAAGGTCAGGGTTTCCTGGCCCAGTTGTGCGCGGACTGGGAGGCGGCCACCGCACCCGCCGCCGAGGGCGGCGCGCGCGTGGTGCTGGTGCGCACCGGTCTGGTGCTGTCGCCGTCCGGCGGGGTGCTCGGCCGGCTGCGCCCGCTGTTCAACCTGGGGTTGGGGGCCCGGCTGGGCAACGGCCGCCAGTACTTCCCGTGGATCACGCTGGAAGACCAGGTGCGGGCATTGCTGTTCGCCATCACCCATGACGAGCTGGCCGGCCCGGTCAACTTCACCGGGCCCGCGCCGGTGACCAATGGTGCGTTCACCACCGCGCTGGGCCGGGCGCTCAACCGCCCGACCCCGATGATCGTGCCGGGTATCGCCTTGCGCGCGGTGCTCGGCGAGTTCGCCGACGAGGGGCTGTTGTTCGGGCAGCGGGCCATCCCGGCCGCACTGGAACGGGCGGGATTCCGGTTCCACCACAACACCGTCGGCGAGGCCCTGGCGTATGCCACCCGCACCGCCACGACCGGGTAGTTTGGCTGCTATGTCCTCCATCCGATCGTCGACCACGGCGCTTGAGATCAGGCCGCTGGGGACGGTGGACTACGCCGACGCGTGGGCGTTGCAGCGGGAGATCGCCGATGCCCGAGTGGCCGGCGGACCCGACACCCTGCTGTTGCTGGAGCATCCACCGGTGTACACCGCAGGCAAGCGAACCTTGCCCGAGGAACGTCCCACCGACGGCACCCCGGTGGTGGATACCGACCGCGGCGGCAAGATCACCTGGCACGGGCCCGGTCAGCTGGTCGGCTATCCGATCATCGGGTTGACCGAACCGCTCGACGTCGTGAATTTCGTTCGGCGCCTTGAGGAAGCACTCATCACGGTGTGCGTGGAACTCGGTGTCGAGGCGGGCCGGGTCGAGGGCCGATCGGGTGTGTGGGTGCCAGGCACGCCGGCGCGCAAGGTCGGGGCCATCGGTATCCGGGTCGCCCGCGGGGTGACGTTGCACGGCTTCGCCCTGAACTGCGATTGCGACCTCGGCGCATTCGGCGGCATCATCCCCTGCGGCATCTCCGACGCCGGTGTCACCTCGCTGAGCGCCGAGCTGCAGCGGCGGGTCACCGTGAAAGATGTCACGGACGCCGTCGCCGACGCGGTGGCCGGCGCTTTGGATGGACAAATCCGCGTAGCATTGCCGTCGTGAGTATTCCGGAGGGCAGGAGCGTAGCAACCGCGGGAACGGCTCAGCCCGAGGGCCGTAAGTTGCTGCGCCTGGAGGTGCGTAACGCCGAGACGCCGATCGAGCGGAAACCGCCGTGGATCAAGACCCGGCTGCGCACCGGCCCGGAGTACACCGAACTGAAGAACCTGGTGCGCCGCGAGGGCTTGCACACGGTGTGCGAGGAAGCCGGCTGCCCCAACATCTACGAATGCTGGGAAGACCGCGAGGCCACCTTCCTCATCGGTGGCGAGCAGTGCACCCGCCGCTGTGATTTCTGCCAGATCGACACTGGCAAGCCCGCCGAGCTGGACCGTGACGAACCGCGCCGGGTCGCCGAGAGCGTGCAGGCCATGGGACTGCGGTACTCGACGGTCACCGGGGTGGCCCGCGACGATCTGCCCGACGGCGGGGCCTGGCTGTACGCCGAGACCGTCCGCCAGATCCACGCGCTGAACCCCAACACCGGGGTGGAGTTGCTGGCCCCGGACTTCAACGGGATCCCCGAACAACTCGAAGAGGTCTTCGCCTCACGCCCAGAGGTGTTCGCGCACAACGTCGAAACCGTGCCGCGCATCTTCAAGCGGATCCGTCCGGCGTTCCGCTACCAGCGCAGCCTCGATGTCCTGACCGCGGCGCGTAACTACGGGCTGGTCACCAAGTCCAACCTGATCCTGGGCATGGGTGAGACCACCGACGAGGTGCGCACCGCGCTGGCCGATCTGCACGAGGCCGGCTGCGACATCGTCACCATCACCCAGTACCTGCGTCCGTCGCCGCGGCATCACCCGGTGGACCGGTGGGTGCACCCCGACGAGTTCGTCGAGCTGTCGGCCTTCGCCGAGAGCCTCGGCTTCGCCGGCGTGCTGGCCGGGCCACTGGTGCGCTCCTCCTACCGCGCCGGCCGGTTGTACGAGCAGGCGGCGCGCGTGCGTCCGCCTGTTTCCTGAGCCGTATCCTCAGGGCTATGGCGAAATCGCGTACCCCCGCCCAGAGCAAGGCCGCCAAGGCCGAGGCGAAGGCCGCCCGCAAGGCGGCGTCCAAGCAGCGTCGCAGTCAGCTCTGGCAGGCGTTTCAGATGCAGCGCAAAGAGGACAAGCGCCTGCTGCCCTACATGATCGGCGCGTTCGTCCTGATCGTGGCGGCGTCGGTGGCGCTCGGGCTGTTCGCCGGTGGCTTCACCGCCTACATGCTGATCCCCCTCGGGGTCGTGCTGGGCGCCCTCGTCGCGTTCATCATCTTCGGCCGGCGCGCGCAGAAGTCGGTGTACCGCAAGGCCGAGGGCCAGACGGGTGCGGCGGCTTGGGCGCTGGACAACATGCGCGGCAAGTGGCGGGTCACCCCCGGCGTCGCGGCGACCGGGAACTTCGACGCCGTGCACCGGGTGATCGGCCGTCCCGGCGTCATCTTCGTCGCCGAGGGATCGCCGTCGCGCGTCAAACCGCTGCTCGCCCAGGAGAAGAAGCGCACCGCCCGGCTGGTGGGCGACGTGCCGATCTACGACATCGTGGTCGGTAACGGCGAGGGCGAGGTGCCGCTGTCCAAGCTGGAGCGGCATCTGATGAAGCTGCCGGCAAATATCAACGCCAAGCAGATGGATGCGCTGGAGTCCAAGCTGGTGGCCCTGGGTTCCAAGGTCGGCCCGGCGGCCATGCCGAAGGGTCCGCTCCCCAACGCCGGCAAGCTGAAGGGTATGCAGCGCACGGTCCGCCGCAGGTGAGCTGACTTTCCCGCGAACGTTGATTACCGCGCGAATTCTCGCGCATAGTTCGGGCACGCCGTCACGTTCGGCGGCGCAGGGAACCGGACTCACCACGCTTGCGTCAGTGCAAGCATGGACTGGCCATTCCTCGGCACCGAGGCCGTTGCCGCGGGCACGGTCAATCGCTATCGGCTGGCGACGCACCACGACCAGCTGTTTCGCAACGTGTACGTGCCGAAAGGCTACGAGCCGACACCGGTCGACAAGGCCGTAGGCGCGTGGCTCTGGTCGGGCCGGCGGGCCATCGCGGCCGGTTTGTCCGCCGCTGCGCTGCACGGATCCAAGTGGATCGACCCGAGGCTGCCCGCCGAACTGAACCAACCGAGCCGGCGCAAGACCAAGGGCATCCTGCTGCACAGCGACGCTCTGGCGCCGGATGAGATCTGCCTGGTCGGCGACACTCCCGCCACCACGCCGGCGCGGACGGCCTACGACCTGGGCCGGCGTCCCGGCAGCACGATGGCGGTCATCCGGCTGGATGCGCTGATGCAGGCCACCGGGCTGAAGCCGGCGGAGATCGCGGTGACCGCCGACCAGCACCGCGGCGCGCGCGGGATCGTCGACCTGCGCGCGGCCATCGACCTGTCCGACCCCGGCGCCGAATCACCGCAGGAGACGCGCACGCGCCTGGTGCTGACCGGGGCCGGGTTACGGCCGACGCACACCCAGATCGAGGTGTACGACGGGTTCGCGTTCATCGCCCGGATCGACATGGGCTGGCCGGCGTGGAAGGTCGGCGTCGAATACGACGGGACTCAGCATTGGACCGATCCCGCTGTCCGCAACCACGACATCGATCGCCAAGCCGAACTGGAGCGACTCGGCTGGCGGATCATCCGGGTGAACGCCGACCTGTTGCGGTACCGAACCGGTGTGCTGATCGGCCGGGTCCGGGCGGCGTTGCTCTCTGCCGGCGCGAACGTGAACTCGTGCGCGAACTCCGCGCGATTCATCGAGCGGTAATCAACGTTCGCGGGGAATGAAGAGAGGGTCAGCGGCGGATGACGGCGGTGGCCGTCGCCCGGTCCTGCAGTCCGCGCAGGTCGGCGTCGGTGAACAGCGGCGGCACCACCGTCGCGATCAGCAGGCCGCGCCCGACGGCCCGGCCCAACCCCACGTAGTCACGACGGCCGTCGACCGGGACGACCATCAGCCCCATCACGAATTGCCCTGGGCTGAACCCGAACAGCCGCACCGACAGCACGCCGAGGACGAACCACACACCGAGCACGGCGGTGGACAGCGATGTCATCGAGACCCAGCCGAACGTCATGCCCAGTGCGGCCAGTCCGTATCCGATCAGCCAGTCGATCAGCAGCGCGGCGGCCCGTCGGCCGAACCGTGCGATGGAGCCGGGTCCGCGTTCGGGCATGCCCAACCGCTGCCCGGGATACTCTCCGGGTCCATACCCTGGCTGCGGTCCGGACAGCCAGGACGCGATTTCGCGGGCCATGCGCCCAAGCATAGAGCGGACCCGATGGCGTAACGTCCACGCAACATATGGTTGATCGCGGTGCAACATCATTTCCCTAGCGTCACCGGCGGGTAACCAGTCAAAGGAGAGCACTCAGTGGCAGAAAAGACAGCGGACGACCTCTTCAAGCTGATCAAGGACGAGAACGTCGAGTACGTGGACATCCGTTTCTGCGATCTGCCCGGTGTCGTCCAGCACTTCTCGATCCCGGCTTCGGCCTTCGACGAGAGCGTGTTCGAAGACGGCCTGGCGTTCGACGGCTCGTCGGTCCGCGGCTTCCAGTCCATCCACGAATCCGACATGATGCTGCTGCCGGACCCCGACACCGCACGCATCGACCCGTTCCGGGCTGCCAAGACGCTGAACCTCAACTTCTTCGTCCACGACCCGTTCACCCGCGAGGCCTACTCCCGCGACCCGCGCAACGTCGCCCGCAAGGCCGAGAACTACCTGGCCAGCACCGGCATCGCCGACACCGCCTACTTCGGTGCCGAGGCCGAGTTCTACATCTTCGACTCGGTGACCTTCGACTCGAAGATCAACGGCACCTTCTACGAGGTCGACTCCGAGTCGGGCTGGTGGAACACCGGTGAGCCGTTCGAGTCCGACGGCAGCGCCAACCGCGGGTACAAGGTCCGTCCCAAGGGCGGCTACTTCCCCGTCGCTCCGTACGACCACTACGTGGATCTGCGCGACGAGATGGCCACCAACCTGCAGAACGCCGGGTTCACCCTGGAGCGCGGCCACCACGAGGT
This sequence comes from Mycolicibacterium canariasense, assembly GCF_002101555.1. Lineage (GTDB taxonomy): Bacteria > Actinomycetota > Actinomycetes > Mycobacteriales > Mycobacteriaceae > Mycobacterium > Mycobacterium canariasense. The sequence goes on along the minus strand of NZ_LQOL01000013.1, from coordinate 42,555 downwards.
GGGCACCGCCGGGCAGGCCGAGATCAACTACAAGTTCAACACCATGCTCGCCGCCGCCGACGACGTGTTGCTGTTCAAGTACATCATCAAGAACACGGCGTGGGCGAACGGCAAGACCGTCACCTTCATGCCGAAGCCGCTGTTCGGTGACAACGGCTCGGGCATGCACGTGCACCAGTCGCTGTGGAAGGACGGCAAGCCGCTGTTCCACGACGAGTCCGGCTACGCCGGCCTGTCGGATCTGGCCCGCCACTACATCGGCGGCATCCTGCACCACGCCCCGTCGCTGCTGGCGTTCACCAACCCGACGGTGAACTCCTACAAGCGTCTGGTTCCGGGTTATGAGGCCCCGATCAACCTGGTGTACAGCCAGCGCAACCGCTCGGCCTGTGTCCGTATCCCGATCACCGGCAACAACCCGAAGGCCAAGCGCCTCGAGTTCCGCTGCCCGGACAGCTCGGGCAACCCGTACCTGGCGTTCGCGGCCATGCTGATGGCCGGTATCGACGGCATCAAGAAGAAGATCGAGCCGCAGGCCCCGGTCGACAAGGACCTCTACGAGCTGCCGCCGGACGAGGCCGCCAACATCCCGCAGGCCCCGACCTCGCTGGCCGCGGTGATCGACCGCCTCGAGGCGGATCACGACTACCTCACCGAGGGTGGCGTGTTCACCGAGGACCTGATCGAGACGTGGATCAGCTACAAGCGGGAGAACGAGATCCTGCCCGTGCAGATCCGCCCTCACCCGTACGAGTTCTCGCTGTACTACGACGTCTAAGTCGGCACCGCCGACGCGACGTCCAAGTCGGCACCGCCGACGCGACGTCCAAGTCGGCACCGCCGACGCGACGTCCAAGTCGGCACCGCCGACACGACGTCCAAGCGAGGCCCCCGGTTCGCCGGGGGCCTCGTTTGCGTCTGCGCTCGATGTTCTCCTGCCGTAGGCTCACGGACCTGTGAGCCTCGACGAATTCTGTTCGTCCGACCAGTGGAGCATGCTCCTCGCCGCCCCTGAGCACTCCAAACTCGCTGCCGCACTGGGCGGCTTCCTCATCACCGCGATCGCCTTGTACCTCAAGGGCGAGGTGCGAGAGAGCGTGCACACACTCGCCCTGTTCTCCTCGGCAGTCCTGATCTTGGTTCTCAGCGCCTTCGTCTCCGGCACCGTCGCCGGTGCCGTGGTGCCGGAAGGCGCTCAGCGCGATGGGATCTGCGCGATCGCCTGGGCTCAGGGTGCGCTGGCCACCAGCATGCTGGCCGCCGGGACGGCGGCATTGTTCGGGGGGCTGGGCTGGCTTCTGGCCGGACATGCCGTCGAGAAGCTGGCCGAACCGCAGGCTGCGCCGTCGAACGGCTACCGGTTCCTGATCGGGCTCGGCAGCTGGCTGACCTTCGCCGCGGCGATGACCACCACTCTGCTGCTGAGCGAGACATCAATCGACTACCTGCATTTCGCGTTTCACGGTCGACCCGAACGATGGCTCGTCGGGCTCGTCGTCCTGGGCTCGGCAGCGGTGGTGCTGGCATCGTTCGTCTTCGTCTTGCGTGCCTCCGGTGAGCGATGGACGTTGGGCGCCCTGAAGGTGGCCACGGTGTGCGTCGTCGCCTTGGGGGTGGGCGCGTCCTGGCTGTCGATGACGCTGGCCCGGTTCCCGAAGGACTGGCTGACCTCCCCCGCGCCGCCGATCGTCCTCATGGTGCTCGTCCTCACGTTCGCCCTGCCTGCCGTGATCGCCGGCGCGATCTGCTTCTCCGCGCCCAACGCACGCCGGATGTGAACCTGCCGGGGCCTTCGTGCTGTTCAGTAAGGTGAACCTATGAACAACCTGAATACTCGCTTGGAAGCATTCGCACCGACGGTGCTGAGCCTGGTCCGCATCGTGTTCGGTTTACTGTTCACGGCGTTCGGCACGTCGAAGCTGTTCGACTGGCCCATCGCGATGGGCATCCCCACGGGCAACTGGCCGGCCTGGTACGCCGGCCTGATCGAGTTGGTGTGCGGCCTGCTGATCATGACGGGGCTGTTCACCCGGATCGCGGCCTTCGTCGCCTCGGGCTCGATGGCGGTCGCCTACTTCTGGCAGCATCAGCCGCTGGGATTGTGGCCCATCGTCGACCCCCAGTACGGCGGCAACGGCGGCCTCTCGGCGATCCTGTTCTGCTTCGTCTTCTTCCTGCTGGTGTTCACCGGCGGCGGCCGGTACGCGCTCGATGCGCTGCGCGGCCGCACGACCCAGTCGTAGAGATAAGCGGACCGTAGTCCTATTATGGGCGCATGGCATCGCCCGAGCTGGAAACCAAACTGACCTCCTTCGCCCCCATCGTGCTGTCGGTGTTCCGCATCATCGTCAGCCTGGAGCTGCTCACCCACGCCGGGGCCCACCTGTTCGGGTGGCCCGCCGATATGCAGGCACCCGTCGGCACCTGGCCATATTGGTACGGCGGCGTCCTCGAACTCATCACCGGCGCGCTACTGCTGGTCGGGCTGTTCACCCGCGCGGCGGCGTTCCTCGCGTCGGGTGTGATGGCTTTCGCGTACTTCAGCCAGCACGCTCCGGAGAGCTTCTGGCCGCTGGTCAACAACGGCGAGCCGGCACTGCTGCTGTGCTTCGCGTTCTTCCTGCTGGTCTTCACCGGCGGGGGCGCGCTGGCCGTCGACGCGGTGCGCAAGCGCAAGGCCTGAGTTCAGCCCGCCTCCCGTGCCCACGCGGGCATCACGAAGATGCCCTCGGCCTCGACGGTGACCCCTTCGGCGTCCAGAATCCGGCCCCGGGCAAAGGCTTTGAAGCCTTCGGTGCGATCGACCCAGGCTTCGGCGCGCAGCGGGCCGAGTGGTGTGCCGCGCAGGTACTTCAGGGTCAACGTGCCGGTGAACCGCGGTATGGTCAGCCCCTCGCTGGCTGCCTCGCCGAGCAGGTGGTCCAGCACCAGGGCGCAGATGCCGCCGTGCACCCGGTTCGGCGGGCCCTCGTAGGCCGCACCGAGGGTGAATTCGGTCCAGCACCGGCCCGTCTCGGTGTGCTGGATCTGCAGCGGCGGCGCAATCGCGTTGCGCCACCCGATGGCCGGGTCGGCCCAGGCCACCGGGCGTCCGGTGATCTCGTGCCGCAGGGTGCGCGGTCCGTCGTGCTGGCGGCGGTCCAGCGACGCGGTGACGGCTTCGATCGACGCCACCGCCGCCCGGACCGTCTCGTCGTCCACACTGGTCCGGATGCTGGCATCCACGAGTTTGCGGACGGCCGCCGTCAGGGGGCCGTACAACTCCTGCAGCCGGTCGTGCTCGTCGGCACTGATCACCTCGAACGGAACACTCATCAACCGGTTCTATCAGTCCCCGCCGGCATTGCCACAATCAAGCGCTAATCGCGCCTTACGCGCGCGTCAACGACTATCGTCTCCCCATGAGCGACGCACGGATCTGCGGTCACGCCCGATACGTCGGTCGGGTGGGGGCGCTCGCCGTCGCGCTCGGGATCGGGGTGGGCATCGCCGCCGTACCCGCCGTGGCCGTGGCCGAACCCGAGACCACGTCGGCCGACACGTCCGGCACCGGCACGTCCGCCACCGCGAGCACCCCGGATACCACGGGCGCCACTGCTGCCGCCGCGGCGGCCGAACCACAGACCGCGGCGGCCACGGTGACCGTGCCGCAGCCGAAGGCCGATACCGAGCACAAGACCGACAAGCCCACCACCAAGAAGAACCGAAAAACGTTGCCGCGCAGCGCCACCCGCGCCCCGAAGAAGACCGCGCCGACCGCCGAGCCGGCGGCATCGAGCAAGGCCGACGAGCCACCGGCCAAGACCAAAACAGCCACGGCGCAACCCGCGCCCACCGTCACCGCCGCGGTCAGTTCCGTTGTCCAGCAACCGGTTCCCACAACCGCTCCCCGCCCCAGCACCCCACCGCTGGTCAAAGCGGTGCAGACCTTCCTGACCGCACTCACCGCCCCGTTCCTCGGCGGCGGGCCGGTTCCCCACCTCGAGTTCCCCGGCCTGTGGGTCCTGATGGCCGCCGCCCGCCGGGAACTGGGGCTCTCGGATGCCACCGTTGCCACCACCACCCGCAGCACCGAAACCCAGACCGTCAGCGCCCTGAGCCTGACCACGGCCGCCGCCACGGTGACCAACCTGCCGCCGCAACCCGGCACCACCACCCTGGGCGACCCGGATCCCACCACGGGTGCGGTGACCGGCCAGGTCCACGCCACCGACCCGGAGGGTAAGACGGTGACCTACGCCCTGGTCACCCCGCCGACGCTGGGCACCGTCAAGTTCAGCTCCACCGGCGCGTTCACCTACACCCCCACCGCCGCGCAGCGCGTCGAAGCCGGCCTCGGTTCGGTTCCCGACGCCGTGTTCCGCGTGACGGCGTACGACGGCAGCACCGCCAAGGTGCCGTTCGACGTGGCGGTTCCGATCGACCCGACCCCGGTGCAAATGCTCGGCCCGGTCGGCACCGGCCGCTCCACCGCCGTCGCGGCAACCAACACCCGGGCCTACCTGGCCGACACCGCGACCGGGACGCTGACGGTGGTCAACACCCTGGACGGCACGGTCATCACGACCATCGCGGTCGGCCGCAACCCGACGGCCGTCGCGGTACGGCCGGACGGCAAGTTCGTCTACGTCGCCGACACCGCCGGCAAGACCATCTCGGTGATCGACGCGGCCACCAACACCGTCAAGCGCACGATCGGCACCAGCGCCACCCCCACCAGCCTGGCCATCAGCCCCTCCGGTGGAACCCTGTTCATCGGCAACGCCACCGGCAAGGTCGCGAAGTTCAGCACGTCGACCAATTCGATCACCGGCTGGATCAGCAACACCGTCGGCGCCACCTCGGTGATCCTGAGCCCCGACGGTAAGAAGCTCTACGCCACCACGCCGGCCGGGGTCGCCGTGTACACCACCTCGTCATGGTGGAACTCCGCCAAAGTGCTTGCCATACCCGGGAATTCACCCACCGCCTTGGCGGCCGGCAAGGATGGGTCGCGGCTGTACGTGGCCACCGACGGCGGCACCGTCAAAGTACTGGAAACCGCCAAGTACACGGTGGTCGACCAGTTCGAGGCCACCGCGCCGGTGCGAGCCGCGACCGTCAGCAAGGACGGGTCGCTGCTGCTGGTCACCGCGACCAGCGGCGAGTTGACGGTCTACAACGCCAAGACCAACGCCCTGCTCACCACACTGGACACCGGCGACACGGTGAACGGCATCGCCGCCAGCCCCGACGGCATGCAGCTCTACACCGCGGGCGGCAGCGCCATGCGGGTGGTGTCCCTGGTACCCTCCAACACCAAACCCGTTGTGGCCGTCCCGATCACCTCCTCCAGCACGGTCACCGGCGTCGTCAGCGGATCCACCGGGGTCACCGACGCCGACGCCGATCCGCTGAAGATCACCGTGCTCAGCGCACCGGTGCGCGGCACCGTCACCTTCGGCGCCGACGGCACGTTCACCTACACCCCGACCGCCACCGCACGGCACAAGGCGGCCGCCGGCACCGCGCCGACCACCGACCTGTCCGACACCTTCACCTTCACCGTCGACGACGGCCGCCGCGGGGTGGTCCGGCAGACCATCACCGTCACCGTGGTCCCGGCCAACAAGACACCGACGGTGAAAACCACGGTGGGCAAACCGAATTCGTCGACCGGAGTGATCACCGGGTCGGTGAAGGGCAGCGACGGCGACGCCGACCGGATCTACTACGAGGGCACCGTCTCGACATTGCAGGGCACCGCCGTGGTCAAGGCCGACGGCACCTTCACCTACACCCCGACGGTCACCGCGCGGCACGCGGCCGCGGCGGCCACCGGCCCCACCCAGGACACCTTCACCGTCATCGTGGACGACGGCCACGGCGCGGTCATCCAGGTGCCGGTCACGGTCACCGTCTCCCCGCGCAACACCGCCCCGACGACGGCCACCGTGAGCACGCCGGTCATCAGCGCCTACACCGGGCGGGTGACCGGCCGGATCACCACCACCGACGCCGACGGCGACACCCTCACCTACACCTCCACCGGCCCGGCCAAGGGCGCCGTGGTGGTCAACCCCGACGGCTCGTTCAGCTACACCCCGACCGCGGCCGCCCGCGCGGCGGGCACCGGCACCGACACCTTCACCGTCACCATCAACGACGGCCACGGCGGCAGCCGGGCGGTCACCGTCACCGTCACCGTGACCGCCTCCAGCCCGGGCAACGACCTGCCCGTGGCGGCCACCAATGCCTATGTGGCCCAAGTCGATCCGTCGACGGGCGTGGTCACCGGCCACGTCGACGCCACCGACTCCACCGCCTTGACCTACCTGCTGAACTCCACCGTCGCGGGCACCGTCGGGTCGGTGATCGTCAACACCGACGGCACCTTCACCTTCAGCCCGAGCACCGCCGCCCGGTACCACTCCTGGTTCACCCCGCAGGCCGACGTGACCACCTTCACCGTCGCCGCCTACGACGGTCAGGACGGCATCCCGGTCGATGTCAGCGTCCCCATCACCGCACTGCACCCGGACGCCGACGGCACGCTGACCCTCGCCGAACTGAAGACCCTGGCCGGCACCGGCGACGTCGATGTCAGCAAGAACCCCAACGGCACCGTGCGCAATATCGACGGCACGTTCACCGTCGCCACGGTGTCCGACGCCGTGTCCGCGGCCGCGGTGCTGAACAAGGTCGCCGGCCTGCTGGGCGCCCCGGCCGGCTTCGCCGACGCCGCGCGGATCGCGGTGTCCACCACGGCCTACAACGGCGACGTGTTCTACCGGCTGTCCCAACGGGTCGGCGGGCTGGACGTGCTGGGCAGCGAGGTGGTGCTGGCCACCGACAGCACCGGGCGGGTCACCGGGCTGGTGAGCAACTACGACTCCGCGCTCGGCAGCGTCAACACCACGCCCACCCCGTCGCTCGGCCATGCCGCCGACGCCGAGGCCATCGTCCGCAACGACCTGCTGGCCGGCCTGGCCGGCACCCCCAGCCAGGCCACCAAGGACGCCTTCCTGGCCACCCTGCACCTCGACACCGATCTGGTGATCTACGACCAGGATGTCAGTGAGAACCTGAACACCCTGGTCCGATTCCACCCGGCCGCGCTGGCCTGGCGGGTGGTGGTCGACTCGGCGCCGGACAGCCCGTACCCGTCCGAGGGCGTCACCTATTTCATCTACGCCAACGGCAGCAACGCCGGCCAGATCTTCTCCGAATTCTCCAGCGCACAGCAGGCTTTGAGCCCGCTGCGGTCCAGCGGCACCGACCTGCTGGGCGCCACCCGCACCGTCGGCGCCGCCAACACCGGATCCACCCTGGTGCTCAACGACCCGACCCGCAACATCACCACCTACACCACCACCTACGTCAGCAGCGGCTGGCCCGGGCTGCCGAGCATCCCCGGCAAGACCGTCACCTACACCTCCAGCTGGGGCACGGCCGCGGTGTCGGCGCAAGCCAACATGACCCGCGTGTACGACTACTACTCGACGGTGCTGGGCCGGACCTCGTTCGACGACAACGGCGCGCCCATCGTGCTCAGCATCGACTACAACCCGAGCGGGTCGGCGGCGACGGGCTGGCGCAATGCGGCCTGGACCGGTTCGGAGCTGGTGTTCGGCGACTCCGGCGCCACCCAGGCCGCCCTGGATCTGGTGGGGCACGAATACACCCACGCGGTCATCCAGTACGTCAACGGGTTCGCCTACCTCGGTGAATCCGGGGCGTTGAACGAGGGCTACGCCGACATCATGGGCGCCCTCGTCGAGAACAAGACCGGAAGTGGCCGATGGCTTTTCGCCGAGGACGCGGCCGGCAACCCGTATCGCAGCATGTCGGACCCGTCGGCCTACGGTCAGCCCGAGACGTACGGCGGACGCTACGTGGACCCCTGTGGCTGCCACGACAACACCACCGATGATTTCGACTACGTGCACAGCAACAGCGGCATCCTGACCTTCGCCGCGTACAAGATGATGGATGCCACCAAGAACGAGGTGTCCGGCGAACAGTGGGCCCGGGTGTTCTACGAGTCGCTGTATCGGATGCCGTCGACGGCCCGGTTCGTCGACGGCCGCTACGCGGTGCTCGCCAGCGCCCGCGCCAACGGATTCACCCCAAGTCAGATCGCGGCGATCAAGACGGCCTTCGACGCGGTCGGGGTGACGGCCTCGTCGCTGTGAGGTCGGCTAGTCCCCGAACACCTTGCGCACCACGGCTTTCGCCCGCCGGGTGACGCGCAGATAGTTGTCCAGGAACTCCCCGCCGTCACCGTTGCGCCAACCGGCCGCCAGGGCGACGGCGTTGAGTTGCCGGCCGGGACCGGGCAGTTGGTCGGTCGGCTTGCCACGCACCAGCACCAGCGCGTTGCGCGCCCGGGTGGCCGTCAGCCAGGCCTGGCGCAGCTGATCGACGTCCCCCTCGGCGATCAGTTCGGCGGCGCCGATCGCGTTCAGCGTCTGCAGGGTGGAGGTGTTGTGCAGCGCCGGAATCTTGTCGGCGAACCGCAGTTGCAGTAGCTGCACCGTCCACTCCACATCGGCCAGCCCGCCGCGACCCAGCTTCGTGTGGGTGTTCGGATCGGCACCGCGCGGTAGCCGTTCGGCGTCCACCCGCGCCTTGATCCGCCGGATCTCCTGCACCGTCTCCGGTGAGATGCCGCCCTCGGGGTAGCGGGTCTTGTCGATCATCCGCAGGAACCGCTCCCCCAGCTCGGCGTCGCCGGCCACCTTGTGCGCGCGCAGCAGCGCTTGCACCTCCCACGGCTGCGCCCACTGCGTGTAGTACGCCTCGTATGACGAAAGCGTCCGCACCAGTGGGCCGTTGCGGCCTTCGGGACGAAGGTTGGCGTCCACCTCCAGCGGCGGATCCGAGCTCGGCATCCCCAGCAGGTTGCGTAGCTGTTCGGCGACGCCGACCGACCAGCGCACCGCAGCCGATTCCTCGACCCCGGCAACCGGCTCGCACACGAACAGCACATCGGCGTCGGACCCGTAGCCCAGTTCGCCGCCGCCGAGCCGGCCCATCCCGATCACCGCGATCCGGGCCGGCGGGCCGCCCTGCGGCGACCGGTCCCGGATCACCGCGTCCAGCGCGCATTGCAGCACCGCCACCCAGATGCTGGTCAATGCCTGGCACACGTCGGTGACGTCGAGCATGCCGAGCAGATCCGCCGACGCCACCCTGGCCAGTTCACGGCGGCGCAGGGTGCGCGCCGCGGCGATGGCCCGGGCCGGGTCGGCGTGCCGGGCGGCCGACGCGACCAGGGCACGCGCCACGCTGTCCGGGTCCACCTCCAGCAGCTTGGGGCCCTGCGGCCCGTCTGCGTACAACTGGATCACCTCGGGTGCCCGCATCAGCAGATCCGGGACGTACGCCGACGTGCCGAGCACCCGCATCAGGCGTTTGGCCACCGCTCCTTCGTCACGCAGGGTGGACAGGTACCACCGCAGATCCCCCAGCTCCTCGCTGATCCGGCGGTAGGACAACAGCCCGGCGTCCGGGTCGGGGGTGTCCGAGAGCCAGTCCAGCAGGGTGGGCAGCAGCACCTTCTGCACCTGCCCGCGCCGGCCGCCCTCACTGGTCAACGCCGCCAGGTGGGTCAGCGCACTCTGCGGGCCTTCGTAGCCCAGCGCGGCGAGCTGCCGTTCGGCCGCCTCGGTGCTCATCACGTCGAAGCCTTGGTTCCCAACCGATTCCAGCAACGGTTGGTAGAACAGCTTGGCGTGCAGCCGGGACACCCGCATGCTCTGGCGCTTCAGTTCCTCGCGCAGCACCCCGGCGGCGTCGTGGCGCCCGTCGGGCCGGATGTGCGCGGCGCGGGCCAGCCAGCGCATCGCCTCCTCGTCGTCGTCCTCGGGCAGCAGGTGGGTGCGTTTGAGCCGCTGCAACTGCAGCCGGTGCTCCAGCAGGCGCAGGAACTCGTAGGAGGCCGTCATGTTGGCGGCGTCGTCGCGGCCGACGTATCCACCGGATCCGAGTGCGGCCAGCGCGTCCACCGTCGACGCCACGTGCAGCGACTCGTCGTTGCGGCCGTGCACCAGCTGCAGCAGCTGCACCGCGAACTCGACGTCACGCAGGCCGCCGGTGCCGAGTTTGAGCTCGCGGGAGCGCACCCCGGCGGGCACCAGTTCTTCGACCCGGCGCCGCATTGCCTGCACGTCGGGTACGAAATCCTCACGCTCACAAGCGGTCCAGACCATCGGCATGAGGGCGGCGACGTACTGCGCGCCCAGTTCGGCATCGCCGGCGGCGGGCCGGGCCTTGAGCAGCGCCTGGAACTCCCAGGTTTTCGCCCAGCGCTCGTAGTAGGCGATATGCGATTCCAGGGTGCGCACCAGCTGCCCGCGCTTACCCTCGGGACGCAGGGCCGCGTCCACCTCGAAGAAGGTGTCGCTGGCAAAGCGCATCATCTCACCGGCCACCCGGGTGGTGACGGCGTCCGCGGTCTCCCCGACGAAGATGACGTCCACGTCGCTGACGTAATTGAGTTCGCGCGCACCGCATTTGCCCATCGCAATGACGGCCAGCCGCGGTTCAGGGGTGTCCGTACCGCACACCGTGGCGGTCGCGACGGCCAGCGCGGCCGCCAGGGCGGCATCGGCCAGATCCGACAGGTGCGCCCCGACGGTGCTGAACTCCAGCACCGGTTCGTTCTCGACGGTGGGGGCCAGGTCCAGTCCCGCCAGCACCAGTAGCCGGTCGCGGTACAGGGCCCGCAGCGAGGCCTGTACCGACCGGGTGTCGGTGGTGCTGCGCGCGACCGCGACGAACTCGTCGCGCAACTGCGCGGCGCTGGGCAGGGCGCCCGCGCCGGCCAGCAGATGCCAGGCCTGCGGCCGGGCCACCAGGTGATCACCGAGTGCCACCGATCCGCCGAGCACCGAGAACAGCCGGCCGCGCAGCGGCTTGTCCTTGAGCAGCGCCTGGTTCAGTTCATCCCAGCCGGCGCCCAACTCGTCGGCCAGCCGCACCATGGTGAACAGCGCGGCGTCGGCGTCGGGCGCACGCGACAGCGACCACAACAGTTCGACGTACTCGTCGGTGTTCCAACCCAGCCGGTCCAGCCGGTCGCGCGCCGACGCTTCGACGAGACCGAGCCGTCCTACGCTGGGCAGCTTCGGGCGCTGGGTGGCGGGTTTCGGCACGCCCAAACGTTACCTGGGGCGAGCGAAGCGACGGGGATCGGCTACAGCGCCAGGTAATTCTTCAGCTCGAACGGGGTGACGGTGCTGCGGTAGTTCTCCCACTCGGTGCGCTTGTTGCGCAGGAAGTAGTCGAAGACGTGCTCCCCCAACGCTTCCGCGACCAGTTCGGAGGTTTCCATCTCGGCCAGTGCCGTACCCAGGCTGCCGGGCAGCTCCTTGTACCCCATGGCGCGGCGTTCCTCGGTGGTCAGGCTCCACACGTTGTCCTCGGCCTGCGGGCCCAGGGTGTAGCCCTTCTCGACACCGCGCAGGCCGGCGGCCAGCAGCACCGCGAACGCCAGGTAGGGGTTGCAGGCCGAATCGGGGCTGCGCACCTCGACGCGGCGGCTGGACGCCTTGCGTGGGGTGTACATCGGCACCCGCACCAGGGCCGACCGGTTGGCCGCGCCCCAGGACGCAGCCGTCGGCGCCTCCCCGCCGTGCACCAGCCGCTTGTAGGAGTTGACCCACTGGTTGGTGACGGCGCTGATCTCGCTGGCGTGCTCCAGGATGCCGGCGATGAACGATTTGGCGACATCGGAGAGTTGCAGCGGGTCGTTGGGGTCGTGGAAGGCGTTGGTCTCACCCTCGAACAGGCTCATGTGGGTGTGCATGGCCGAGCCCGGGTACTGGCTGAACGGCTTGGGCATGAACGACGCCCGCACACCGTCGGCCAGCGCGACCTCCTTGACGACGTACCGGAACGTCATCACGTTGTCGGCCATGGACAGGGCGTCGGCGTAGCGCAGGTCGATCTCCTGCTGGCCGGGGGCGCCCTCGTGGTGGCTGAACTCCACCGAGATGCCCATCTGCTCCAGCGCGTCGATGGCGTGCCTGCGGAAGTTGGGCGCGGCGTCGTGCACGGCCTGGTCGAAGTAGCCGCCGTTATCGGCGGGCACCGGGACCGAGCCGTCGTCCTCGCCCGGCTTCAGCAGGAAGAATTCGATCTCGGGATGCACGTAGCAGGAGAAGCCGAGGTCGCTGGCCTTGGCCAACTGGCGCCGCAGCACATGCCGGGAGTCGGCCCACGACGGCGATCCGTCGGGCATGGTGATGTCGCAGAACATCCGCGCCGAGTAGTGCTTGCCGGCGCTCGTCGTCCACGGCAGCACCTGGAAGGTGGACGGGTCGGGCCGCGCCACGGTGTCCGATTCGTAGACGCGGGCGAAGCCCTCGATGGAGGAACCGTCGAAGCCGATGCCCTCTTCGAACGCACCCTCCAGCTCGGCCGGCGCGATCGCCACCGACTTCAGGTATCCGAGGACGTCGGTGAACCACAGCCGCACGAACCGGATATCGCGTTCCTCCAGCGTGCGCAGCACGAATTCCTTCTGGCGGTCCATGACCGAAGCCTAGGCAGCGGCTGTTAAATCCGTGTTACACACGTGTCGCGGTTTGGTCGGCGCGGCTCAGCAGCGCAGCCCGGCCGGCGGCGGGGTCAGGCCGACCAGGAAGTTCACCACTGCGCTGTCCACGCAGGCGTCGCCGTTGAAGACGACGGTGTGCTGTGTGCCGTCGAAGGTGATCAGCGCGGCGTTCAGTTCGCGGGCCAGGTCGACCCCGGCCTGGTAGGGCGTCGCCGGGTCGTGGGTGGTGGACACCACCACCGCCTTGCCGGCGCCCAGCGGCGACGCCTGGTGCGGCACGGTGGTCGCCGGCACCGGCCACAACGCACACATGTCGCGGGGCGCGTAGCCGGTGAAGGTGCCGTACTCCATGAACGGCGCGGCCGCCCGCGCCCGCCGGTCGGCCTCGGCCCACACCGCGGGATCGGTCGGGTACGGCGCGTCGACACAGCGGATCGCGGCGAACGCATCCTGCTGGTTGCCGTAGCGGCCGTTCTCGTCGCGGTGCCAGTAGTCGTCGGCCAGCGTCAGCAGGTCACCGGCGTCGGTGCCGCGGGCCAGGCCGAGCAGTCCGCTGGTGAGGTACTTCCAGTACCGCTGGGTGTAGAGCGCGTTGGCGGTGCCGGTGATGGCGTCGGCGTAGCCGAGCCCGCGCGGGTCCGAGGTGCCGCCGGGGCGCTGCACCAGCGGGTCGATCAGTTGGTGGTACCTGGCGGAGAATTGCGCGGGGTCGGTGCCCAGCGGGCAGTCCGGTGAGCGCGCGCAGTCGGTGGCGTAATCGGTGAACGCCTCCTGGAAGCCGGCCAGCTGGTTGACGTTCTCGCTGACCGGATCCGAGCCGGGGTCGACCGCACCGTCGAGCACCATCGCGCGGACCCGGTCGGGGTAGCGGTCGGCGTAAGCGGCGCCGAGTTCGGTGCCGTAGGAGAATCCGAGATAGTTGATCTGCTCGTCACCGAGCGCGGCCCGCACCACGTCCATGTCCCTGGCCGCCGACGCGGTACCGACATTGGCCAGGAACTCCCGGCCCATCCGGTCCAGGCAGGATTGGGCGAACTGCCGGTAGACATCCTCGATGTGCGCCACCCCGGCCGGACTGTAGTCGGCCAACGGCTCGCGCCGGTACGCGTCGAATTCGGCGTCGGTGCGGCACCGCAGCTGCGGGGTCGAATAGCCCACCCCGCGCGGGTCGAAGCCGACCAGGTCGAAGCCCTGGCGGATGGCGGTGCCGTCCAGCGCGGCGGCCATGCCCGCGACGGTGTCCACCGCCGACGCGCCGGGGCCACCCGGGTTCACCATCAGCGTGCCGATCCGCTGCCCGCTGGCGGGCACCCGGATGACGGCCAATTGTGCTTGCGCCCCTTGGGAATCCGCTTGGGAATCGGGGGCATCCCAGTTGACCGGCACCGGCACGTCGGCGCATTGCGCGGTCGGCAGCGCCTGGGTCACCAGTGGAGTGGCCGCGAAGAAACGCTGACAACTGCCCCACGCCGCGGGCTGGCCGTAGCCCGCCTGCGGCGCCGCCTGCGCGGGTGCACACAACGTGCCGGCCGTGATCGGGAGGGCCAGCAGCACCGCGAAAACCCTGCCCGCCAGCCACATGGCGCTCATGTTCGCACAGCGAATCTGGCGGGTCTTGCCCAGTGTCGCTGCGGTGACGATCAGCAATCAGACGGTGATACGGCCGTTATCTCTAGCACCGGGCGCCGGGCGGCGGCACCACCACGTCCACAAGGTATTTCGCGGCGATATCGTCCACGCAGGTGTTGCCCTGGAACACCACGGTGTGCTGAGTGCCCTCGAACGTCAGCAACGCGCCGCCGAGCTGCTTGGCCAGGTCCACCCCGGCCTGATACGGGGTCGCCGGGTCGTTGGTGGTGGACACCACCAGCGTCGGCGGCAGGCCCGACACCTTGAGCTGATGCGGGGTGGAGGTCGGCGGCACCGGCCAGAAGGCGCAGGTGCCCAGCGGGGCGTGCCCGGTGAAGTCGCCGTAGCTCATGAACGGGGCGACCTCGCGGGCCCGGCGGTCCTCGTCGACGACGGTGGCGCGGTCGGTGATCGGCGGCTCGTCGACACAGTTCACCGCGACCCGCACATCGGTGGAGTTGTTGTAATGCCCGTCGGCGTCGCGGCCCATGTACAGGTCGGCCAGCGCCAGCATGGTGTCGCCGCGGCCGTTCTTCAGCTCGGTGAGCCCCTTGGTGAGGTGACGCCACAGGTTCGGCGAGTACAGCGGCAGGATGGTGCCCACAATGGCGTCGCTGTAGCTCAGGCCGCGCGGATCCTTGGTCGGGGCGGGCTTGTCCACCAGCGGGTTCACCAGCGAGTGGTACACGTCGACGGCCTTGGCCGGGTCGGTGCCCAGCGGGCAGTCGGGGTTGGTCGCGCAGTCGGCGGCGTAGTTGTCGAACGCGGTCTGGAACGCCTTGGCCTGGCGGATGTCGGCCTCCACCGGATCGGCGTTCGGGTCCACCGCGCCGTCCAGGATCATCGCGCGCACCTTGTCGGGGAACAGCTCGGCGTAGGTGCCGCCGATACGGGTGCCGTACGAGTAGCCGAGGTAGGTCAGCTTGTCATCCCCGACGGCCTGCCGCATGGCGTCCAGATCCTTTGCCACGCTGACGGTCCCGACGTTCTCCAGGAACTCGTCACCCATCTTCTGCTGGCAGCGTGCCACGAAGTCCTTGGTTTCGGACTCGATGTGGGCCACCCCTTCGGGGCTGTAGTCCACCTGCGGGTCGGCCCGCAGCCGGTCGTTGTCCTCGTCGGAGTTGCACCACAGGGCGGGCTTGGAGGACCCGACACCGCGCGGGTCGAAGCCGACCAGGTCGAAGCGCTGGCGCACCGACTCGGGCATGGTGCCCACCAGCGACACCGCCGCATCGATTCCGGACTCCCCCGGCCCGCCCGGGTTGACGAACAGGGCGCCGATCTTCTGGCCGGTGGCCTTGAAGCGGATCATCGCCAGCTGTGCGACGTCGCCGTCGGGCTTGTCGTAGTTCACCGGCACCGAGAGGAAGCCGCACTCGGCGCCCGACGGTATCCGCGACTCACCGGAGGACGCCTTGCACGGCGCCCACTGCACCGGACTGCCGGGCCGCGGCGCGGAGATGACGGCTCGCCCGTCGACGACATTGCTGCATGCCGTGACGACGAGCAGCACCGAGGCGGCCGCCAGAATGCCGCGCTTGAACTTCATGGCTGACCATGCTGCCATGGGTGCCCATCGCAGCTGGTGAGGCTACCCGGTGGCGTCCAGCAACTCGTCGAGCGCGACGGCGAAATCGTCGGCCATCTCCCACAGGTCAGGCAGCAATTCCGGGCAGGAGATGATGCCGACGTCGAGCTTGCCGTTCAGCGACATGACGGTGATGTTCAGTCCCGAGCCGTGGAAGATCGGGCCCAGCGGGTACATCGCCTTGACCTCGCAGCCGAGCAGATACAGCGGGATCTGCGGGCCGGGCACGTTGGAGACCACCAGGTTGTGCACGGGCACCGCCGCCGACAGGTTGCTGCGGGCGTAGACGCGCATCGCGATGCCGAACACCGCCGGGGCGGCGAACTGCGACCAGTCCTGCAGCAGGGTCGCCCCGATCGCCGAACTATGTTGTTTGGCAAGGGAATTGGCTGTCGAGATGGCCTTCAGCCGGTCCACCGGGTCGTCGACGTTGGTGTGCAGCGCGGAGAACATCCCCGACACCTGATTGCGGCCGGGCCGGTCGGACTTGTCGTGCACCGACACCGGGATCATCGCCACCAGCGAGGAATCGGGCAGTTCGCCGCGATCGAGCAGGAAGCGCCGCAGCACGCCGGACACCAGCGCCATCACCACGTCGTTGACCTTGACGCCGAAGTGGGCCCGGACCTTCTTGATGTCGTCGAGCTCGAGTTGGGCGAACGCGATGTTGCGGTGCCCGGTGACGTTGGCGTTGAACGCCGTCTTGGGGGCGGCGAACGGCGCGGCCATGGTGAGACCCTTGGTGGCCCGGCGCGCGGTGTCGATGACCGTCGAGACGGTGGATGGCAGCACGTTCACCAGCTTCAGCGGGCGGGTGGCGAATCTGATGGCGCCGTTGACGGCGATCTCCAGCTCGGATGCCCCACCGGCGCCCGGCACCGGGTCCGGCGGCGGGGCATCGGGTTCGGTACTGCACAGGGTGGACATCAGGTTGGCACCGGTGACGCCGTCGACGGCGGCGTGGTGCACCTTGGTCATCAACGCCAGCTTGCCGCCGGCGTGGGCGTCGGTGCCCGCGACGTTCTCGATGACCCACATCTCCCACAGCGGGCGGCTGCGGTCCAGCGGCAGCGACGCGATGTGCCCGCAGATCTCGGCGAGTTCGGCGCGGCCGCCGGGGGCGGGCAGCCCGATCCGGTGCAGGTGGCGCTGGACGTCAAAATCGTTGTCCTCCACCCACACCGGGTGATCGGGGTTGAACCTGCTGTCGGCGAGTTTCTCCCGGAATTCCGGCATCGCCTTGACCCGCATGGCGAGCTCGTCGCGCAGCCGGTCGAAGGTGTAACCGCCGGGCACCGTGGAGGTGTCCAGTTCCAGGATCGAGCACACATGCAAAGGCTGCGCCGCGGTTTCGAGATACAGGAAGCTGGCGTCGAGTCCGCTCAGTCTTTGCATGACGCCGATGGTAGGTCGACGCCGCCGTGGTGTGAGGAAATCCACTTAACCCGTCGTTCACGTTCGCGATCTCGGGTGGCAGACTGGCTGTGTCAGACGACCCGGGGACCGAGCAACGGCCTCGAGGATCAACCCGACAACACACATCGAGGGACAATGATGTCTGAGCAGTCTGTCTATGGTGCCACCACCACGAGCACTGCCGCCCCGCGGACCAAGGTCCGCACCCATCACCTGCAGAAGTGGAAGGCCGAAGGCCACAAGTGGGCCATGCTCACCGCCTACGACTTCTCCACCGCCCGCATCTTCGACGAGGCCGGGATTCCGGTGCTGCTGGTCGGCGATTCGGCCGCCAACGTCGTCTACGGCTACGACACGACGGTGCGGGTCACCGTCGACGAGCTCATCCCGCTGGTCAGTGCCGTCGTGCGCGGAGCCGAACATGCCCTGGTGGTGGCGGATCTGCCGTTCGGCAGCTACGAGGCCAGCCCCGCGCAGGCTCTGGCCACGGCGACCCGTTTCATGAAGGAGACCGGCGCCCACGCGGTGAAGCTGGAGGGCGGCGAGCGGGTGGCCGAGCAGATCGCCACGCTGACCCAGGCCGGGATCCCGGTCATCGCCCACATCGGTTTCACCCCGCAGAGCGTGAACAGCCTGGGCGGTTACCGCGTCCAGGGCCGCGGCGACGCCGGCGATCAGACCATCCACGACGCGATCGCGGTGGCCGAGGCCGGTGCGGTGGCGGTGGTGTTGGAGATGGTGCCCGCCGAGCTGGCCACCCAGATCACCGGCAAGCTGACCATCCCCACCATCGGTATCGGCGCCGGCCCCAACTGCGACGCGCAGGTGCTGGTGTGGCAGGACATGGCCGGGCTGACCTCGGGCAAGACCGCCAAGTTCGTCAAGAAGTTCGCCCAGATCGGCGACGTACTACGAAGTGCCGCAACGCAATACGCCGACGAGGTGGCCAGCGGGGTATTCCCGGCCGAGGAACACTCGTACTGAGTCAGGAAAACTCGGGCGCCCGCTTGCCCAGGAACGCCGCGATGCCTTCTTTCCCGTCGGGAGAGGAGGCATTCGCGGCGATATGGCGGGCCTCGCGCTCCAGCTGGGTCTCATACCCCGCGGAATAGGTGTTCATCAGCAGCTTCTTGACCGCCGAGTTGGATCCGCGCGCGCCGGCAGCCACCTTGGCGGCCAGCGCTTCCAGCCACTGGGGCAGCTCGGCGTCGGGCACCACCTCGGTGACCAGCCCCCAGGCCAGCGCCTCGGGCGCCTTGAGCACCCGGTTGGTGATCATCAGGTCCTGGGTGCGGCGCAGTCCCACCAAGCGCGGCAACACGTAGGACGCGCCGCCGTCGGGGCTCAGCCCGGCCTTGGTGTAGGCCATGGTGAACGACGCCGATTCGGCGGCCAGCACCAGATCCCCCGAGACGCCCAACGAGAACCCGGCGCCGGCGGCCACGCCGTTCACGGCGGTGATCAGCACGGCGTCCATCCTGGCGAAGGTCGACATCGCGCGGTGCAGATCGGAGGCGATGCCCTTGACGAACACCCCGGGATCGGGCGCGGCGGCCATCGCCTTGAGATCGCCGCCGGCACAGAAGAACCGCCCCGCACCGGTCAGGGTGACCACCTTGGTGCTCGCGGTGTCGCACAGCGTCGCCGCGGCGGCCAGGTCGCGGGTCATCGCGTCGTTCATCCCGTTCGCCGCGTCCGGCCGGTTCAGCACGATGCTGGTGACGGGCCCGGACTGGGTGAACTTCAGCGTCTCGAATTCGGTCATGCGCAAAACCGTATTACGTCGCCGCCACCGTCTGTAATGCGAGTCGGGTGTCGGCGGTCGCCCGCAGCGCCGCGAAATCGCCGTCGTAGCCCAGGGTGCGCAGCGCGCCGTCGGCGCTGATCCACGGTTGGTCGGCTGGGCAGGCCCCGTCGTCGGACCGGCGGTTGATGGTCGATTCGGCCAGCCGGAACGGCAGATCGTCGGCGTCGGCGGGGCCGGCGTACTCGGCGATCACCGTCGCGGCCAGGACGCGGTAGCGCTCGCGCAGTTCGGCGCGCCGGCGGCGGAACTGCCCGAACCGGTCCACCCGGAGTTCGGGCAACAGATACAGCGCACCCAGGTTCCATCGGCTGCGGCACAGCTGGGCGACGTCCGCGACGATCAACGTGTACAGCTGACCCACGGCCGGGCCGCCCTCGGCGTCGAGTTCGGCGGCCAGCCTCAGTGGCGCCTCCACCGTGCCCGCCAGCAGCGCATCCAGGATGTCGTCCTTGGTGGCGAAGTGGTGATAGAGCGAGGCCTGCCGCATCCCGACGGCATCGGCGATGCGCCGGGTCGAGGTGTTGGCGTAGCCGTGTTCGGTGAACAGCTCCGCCGCCGCGTCGAGGATCTCGTCTCGCGGCGTGTGCCCCGGCCTGCGCGGTTGTTCGAGCCTTGGACGTCCACGGCCATCGGTGCTCATCGGGCCATTGTGGCACTGGACCTAATTTCTATCGTTTGATAGAAATTGTCATCTGGACGTAACAACGCCGTCACGAGCACGGAATGGACACCCCCAAAACTTTCAAGTGACAGATAAGGAGGCCGGCAGATGGCAGGAACCAGTTCGACCGAGGGTGCGCGATCCCATGCCCGCGCCCAGGCCGCCACGGCGCGGCTGCGTGTCCCACCCACCCCGGACGGGGTGACCGGGCTGCGCTGGGCCGAGGTGGTCCCCGCGGGTTCCTATGCCACCGCGGTACTGGGCCGTGGAACCCGGCTGCGGCTGGCCGACCCCGCCGGCGGCGCCTGCGCTCACCTGCTGCTGTTCCGCGCCGACGCCCCGTGGGAGCGGCTCAACGTGGCCGACACCGTGAAGGTGCCCTGGCAGGCGTATCTCGGCACCGGCCATCCCCTGCTCTCCGACCAGGGCCGGGTGCTGGCCACGGTGGTCGCCGATACCTCGCAGCGGCACGACACGCTGTGCGGGCCGACTCCGGCCGGGCAGGCGCAGCTGCTGCTGGGCGTGCACAAGCACGGACTGGACATCCGTGACGTCGCGCCGTCGGTGTCCTTCTTCAAGGGCACCCACGTGCAGGCCGACGGCGGCATCGCCTTCACCGGCACCGCGGGCCCCGGGACGTCGGTCGACCTTCTGGTCCACCTGCCGGTGGTCGTCGTGCTGTCCAACAGCGCACATCCGCTCGACCCCGAACCCGAGGTGACCGATCTGGACGTGCTGGCTTGGCGCGCCGACGACGAGTTGCACACCCCCGCCAACGACGACCCCGAATACCTGCGCGCCCTGTTCAACACCGAAAGCACCTGGGCCGCCGCACGAAACGGAGACTGCTGATGACCACGTTCGAGGTGGCCGCGCGCGCACCCTGGTCGGCCATCGTGCCCGCGGGCCACACGCTGCAGATCGTCGACCTGTACGGCAACCAGGCCGTGGACACGCTGTTCTACGGCGTCACGCAGGGCCGGCCCGATCCGGCGTTGCGCTATAACGCGCAGACAACCGTTGCCGCCCAACGCAATATCTTCCTGTCCACCGGCTCGGTGTTGCGCGCCTCGGACGGCACCGCGCTGATGACCATCGTGGCCGACGAGGTCGGCAACCACGACACCATCGCGGGCGCGTGCTCCAAGGAGTCCAACACCCTGCGCTACGGTCACCACACCGTGCACCAGCACGCCTGCGCGGAGAACTTCCTCGCCGAGGCCACCCGGTGGGGCATGGGCAAGCGCGACATCGTCTCCAACGTCAACTTCTTCATGTACGTGCCGGTGGAGGACGACGGCACCCTCGGCATCGTGGACGGCCTCTCGGCGCCGGGCAAGTCGCTGACCTTGCGCGCCGAGATCGACACGCTGGTGCTGGTGTCCAACTGCCCGCAGATCAACAACCCGTGCAACGGTTTCAACCCGACACCGGTGCAGATGGTGATCGCGTGAGCACCAGCCCCGTCGAGGTGCTGCGCCCCGGCATGCTCACCACGGTGCAGGACTGGCCCGGCCGGATCGGCTTCTGGCACATCGGCGTCCCGCCCTCGGGACCGATGGACGACCTGTCGTTCCGGATCGGGAACCGGGTGCTGGGCAACGCCGAAGGCCTGGCCGGCCTGGAATGCACCCGCAGCGGGCCCGCCCTGCGCTTCCCCGACGGCGGCCGGGTGTGTGTGACGGGCGCGCCGGTGCCGGTGACGGTCGACGGTGTGCGGGTGCCGCAGTGGCGGTCGGTGACCGTGCCCGTCGGTGGTGTGCTCGACGTCGGAACGCTGTCCGGGCCGGGTATGCGCTGCTACGTGCTGGTGGCCGGCGGCCTGGTGGAGCCCGAATACCTGGACAGCACAGCGACGTTCACGCTGGGTTCGTTCGGCGGACACGACGGCCGGGCGCTGCGCGCCGGTGACGAGCTGCGCGCCGGACGCGACCCCGGACCGCATCAGGACCGGCCGGACCGCGACGCCAGGGCGGCCATCGACGAGCAGCCCGCCATCGGGCACCGCTGGGAGATCGCGGTCACCGAGGGGCCGCACGGCGCACCGGAATTCTTCACCCGTGCGGATATCGACACCATCACCGGCACCGATTACACGGTGCACTTCAACTCCGACCGGACCGGCGTGCGGCTGGAGGGCCCCAAACCGCGGTGGGCCCGCACCGACGGCGGTGAGGCCGGCCTGCACCCGTCCAACATCCACGACAACGCCTACTGCGTGGGCGCGCTCGACTTCACCGGTGACACGCCGATTCTGCTCGGGCCCGACGGACCCAGCCTGGGCGGTTTCGTCTGCCCCGTCACCGTCGTCGGCGGCGACCGCTGGAAGCTGGGCCAGCTCGCGCCCGGCGACACGGTGCGATTCGTCCCGGTGCGTGCCGATCGGGCGCCCTCGCTGCGCAGCATCGACATGGATCGCCGGGCGTCGTTGCCGTGGGTGCAATCCACCGGCGGCGACGGCGACGACGGTGTGCTCCGGCGGTTCAGCGCCGCCGACGGGACCGAGGTGACGATGCGCCGGGCCGGGGATGGTGGTGTCCTTGTCGAATACGGGCAGATGGTGCTCGACCTCGTGCTGCGGGCCCGGGTGCACGTGCTCTACGAACACCTGTTGGCACTGCGCGTCACCGGGGTCACCGAACTGACGCCCGGTGTGCGCTCGCTGCAGGTGCAGTTCGACCCGGCCGTGCTGTCCATGGCCGAGGTGGTCGACCTGATCGCCCGGACCGACGAAGGCCTGCCCGCCTCAACCGAACTCGTCGTGCCCAGCCGGACCGTGCGGCTGCCGTTGTCCTGGGACGATCCGGCCACCCGCGAGGCCATCCAGCGTTACATGCACGGGGTGCGGGCCGACGCGCCGTGGTGCCCGTGGAATATCGAGTTCATCCGGCGGGTGAACGGCCTGGCGGATGTGGCACAGGTGTACGACATCGTGTTCGACGCCGAGTATCTGGTGCTGGGCCTGGGTGATGTGTACCTCGGGGCGCCGGTGGCCACTCCCCTGGACCCGCGTCATCGCCTGGTGACCACGAAGTACAACCCGGCGCGCACCTGGACCCCGGAGAACGCGGTCGGGATCGGCGGGGCGTACATGTGCGTCTACGGCATGGAGGGCCCCGGCGGTTACCAGTTCGTCGGCCGCACCACCCAGGTGTGGAATCACCGGCATCCGGCCGACTCGCAGTCCTTCGAGCCGGGTACGCCGTGGTTGCTGCGTTACTTCGACCGGATCAGCTTCTACCCGGTGAGTGCGGACGAGCTGCTCGATCTGCGCGCGGACATGGCGGCCGGGCGCGGGCAGGTGCAGATCGCCGACGGCAAGTTCGAC
This sequence comes from Mycolicibacterium canariasense, assembly GCF_002101555.1. Lineage (GTDB taxonomy): Bacteria > Actinomycetota > Actinomycetes > Mycobacteriales > Mycobacteriaceae > Mycobacterium > Mycobacterium canariasense. The sequence goes on along the minus strand of NZ_LQOL01000013.1, from coordinate 19,579 downwards.
CTCGGTGAGTACCGCGACTTCCTGGCCGCGCACGCGGACTCGATCGCGGGCTTCCGGGCCCAGCAAGCGGCGGCGTTCGGCGCCGAACGACAGGCCTGGGACCGCGCCGGGGAGTTCCGCCGAGCGGGCTGAGCCGTTTGTTCACCTGGATGTGGCAACCTGTTCACGACTTTCGACAGTGACTTCGTCCAGACATAAGGTGAAAATGCCTGCTGCCAAGCCCAAGACCTCCCGTTACACCGAGGTGGAGCGCAAGTTCGACGTGCTGGAAACCACGGTGTCCCCTTCGTTCGAGGGGCTGGCCGTCGTGACGCGGGTGCAGCATTCACCGACCCAGACGCTGGAGGCGGTCTACTACGACACCGCCGGCTACGACCTGGCGGCACGCAAGATCACGCTGCGCCGGCGCACCGGGGGCGGCGACGCCGGCTGGCACATCAAACTGCCCACCAGCGGCGCCGACACCCGCACCGAGGTGCGGGCCGCGCTGGCCGATGCGGTGCCCGACGAGATTCGCGATGTGGTGGCCGCGATCGTGCGGGACCGGCCCCTGCAGGCGGTGGCCCGGATCACGACGCAGCGTTCGGTGGCGCTGTTGTTCGGTGCCGACGGCACCCCGCTCGCGGAGTTCTGCGACGACAACGTGACGGCCTCGGCGCTGCGCCCGGACAGTGAACCGCAGACATGGCGGGAATGGGAGCTGGAGCTGGTCGGCGGCGGTTCGCCGGAAGTGCTGGAGCGGCTGGCCAACCGGCTGCTGGACGCCGGCGCCGTCCCGGCCGGGCACGGTTCGAAACTGGCGCGGGTGCTCGACGTCGCGGCACCCGAGCCGGCGCCGGTCTCGACGGACCCGGTACATCGGGCCATCGCCGAGAACGTCGACGCCCTGCTGGTGTGGGACCGCGCGGTGCGTGCCGACGCGTGGGATGCGGTGCACCAGATGCGGGTCACCACCCGCAAGATCCGCAGCCTGCTGGCCGAGGAATCGGGCCCCGAGAACACCTGGATCCTGGACGAACTCAAGCAGTTGGCCGCGGTGCTGGGCGTGGCCCGCGACGCGGAGGTGCTGGCGGACAAGTACCAGCGGGCGCTGGATTCGCTGCCCGCCGATCTGGTGCGCGGGCCGGTGCGTGAGCGGCTGGTCGAGGGCGCCAAGCAGAAGTACAAGGCCGGCTGGCGCCGGTCGGTGGCGGCGATGCGCTCGGAGCGGTACTTCCGGCTGCTCGACGCGCTCGACGCCGTGGTCGCCGCCCCCGCGGCCGCCGCCGGCGCGGAGTCTCAGCCGGTCACCGTCGAGGGCGCGTACCGCAAGGTGAAGAAGGCGGCCAAGGCCGCCGAGGCCGAGGGCACCGACGAGGCGCTGCACCGGATCCGCAAGCGCGCCAAGCAACTTCGCTACACCGCCGCCGCACACGGTGACACCGCGGTGGCCGACGGCGCCAAGACCATCCAGACGCTGCTCGGCGATCACCAGGACAGTGTGGTCAGCCGCACCCACCTGCTGGCGCAGGCCGACGCCGCACACGCCGCGGGCGAGGACACCTTCACCTACGGCCTGCTGTACCAACGCGAGGCCGAGGTCGCCCTGGACTCGGAGAATCGGGTCGGCGCCGCGCTGAAGGCCCTGCGCAAGGCGGTGGGCAAGTAGGGGGCGGACGAGCTGGCCTGTAAGCCGGATTCTGTCCCTCACGAAGTGAGGCGGCGACCATCCATCTGGACACACCGTCGCCGGGTGCCTCAAGCGGCCTACCCGCAAGCTCGGGCGAGCAGCCCTCGAACGCTTGCGCAGCCGCAACCAGGTTGCGGCCTTCTTGGCCTTGCTTCGGGTGGGGTTTGCCTAGCCACCCCGGTCACCCGGGATGCTGGTGCGCTCTTACCGCACCGTTTCACCCTTACCTCCTGCCCCGATGGGACAGGCGGCGGTCTGTTTTCTGTGGCACTTTCCCGCGAGTCGCCTCGGATTGCCGTTAGCAATCACCCTGCTCTGTGAAGTCCGGACTTTCCTCGACACCCAGGCAACCCTGAGCGCCGCGGTCGCCCGGCCAACTCGTCCGCGCCGAATACCGTACCCTTTTCCGCGTTTACGGCGGTAACTCGTCGCAGCGGTTGAGGGCGCGTTCGTGGGCGATGCGATACGCGTGGGCCTGCGCCCGGGTGCGGGCACGAGTCGGCATCGCCAGCCCGCGGGTCGCCTTCGGCGGGGGCGCTGTGGCGGGCGCGATATCGGCGGTGGGCATGGCCATCGCCGGGAAGAACAGCGCGCCATCGGGTTTGGTCTTGTAGATGCGCCCGGCCGGGGAGATCACCGTGACACTGCCGTCGGGGCCCTGAGTGTCGGTCCAGCCCGGGCAGAAGGTCTTCACGAGGTGGTGGATTCGGCAGTAGAGCTTGGTGTTGGACGGGTGGGTGGGCCCGTACGGCCACGGGGTGGTGTGGTCGATATCGGCCCGTTCGGCCGGGACATCGCAGCCCGGCCACCGGCAGGTGAGGTCGCGGCAGCGCACGAAGTCGGCCAGCTTGGCCGAGGGCCGATACCCGGGCTCGGTGGTGAGGCTCGCCGCGTCGGCGACCGGCCGGCACCGCGCCTCCGACGCCATCGCCCGGACCTGCTCGGGGGGAACGGTCCCGTAGCCCGGCACCAGACCCGGGGTGTCACCGGTGCCGTCGATGGTCGACTGTTCGGCCACCACGTGGATGACGATGCCGGCGGCCGGGGCGTCGGCGTCCTTGGCGGGGCACTCCGGCGATCCGCACAGACAGGGCAGCCGCGTGCCACCCTCGCTCAACACCCGCAACGCATCCGCCCGGCGCTGGGCGAACGTCCGCGGGTCCGCGCCGCAGACGGTGCCGGCGATCTGGTTGAGGCGCTTGTCCACCACCGCGGCATCGGCGGCGTCGATCGATCCGTAGACGTCGGACAGCCCGTTGTCCGCGGGCTGAATCTCGATATGGCGGTCGAGGCGGCGCTGTTTGGCCACCCGGACCGCCTCGGGATCGAGGTCGAGCACCATCCAGTCGACCTGCTCGGCGACCCAATCCCGGGAGCGGGCGCACCAGCCCGGCGCCGCTGCGGCCAGCTGTTCGTCGAGGACGGTCAGTACGTCGGGGTCGGTGATCAACGCCGTGCGCGCAACGACCGCGGTGAAGTGCCCGTACTCGACATTCCCGGCCAGGAACACCTCGGCCAGCCGCGGCAAGCGCTCGATCAACGTCTGTCCATGCGCCATCTCGGTGGAGGCGCGTTTGCGCCCGATGCCCAGCTCGGCCGCCACCTCGACGGCGACCATCTCCCAGTCGTCGACCACCCAGTCCTCGTGGGTGTTACCCAGCTCGACCATCCGCTCCCGGGCGTAATGCCCGAGATCGATCAGCCGCCGCGCGGTCGCGGCACGCTCGGCCCGCAACGCCGCGCGGGCGGTGTCGAGGTGCCGCATCGATTCGAACACATGTGCGATTCTACTCGTGCCGGGTGACAAGCCGTGCGCAAAAATTCACTCACCGCGCCGGCGCGCGATCCGGACCGTCACCCGCGGCAGCCGCTGACCGGGAAGCCGCTCCACCACGTAGTCCCACGCCAGCCCCTCACCGAGCTGCCAACGCCGCCAGCGGGCCAACACGCACATCGCCGCGCCCACCGCAGTGCCGACCAGCGCCCCGGCGGTCGGCTGCCCGGCGTACCAGAACGCGATGACCACCGCGCTCGCCATGATCGCGCAGCTCGCATACAAGGTGTTGCCGCCGAAGATCTGCGGGATCCGCAGCACGAACAGGTCGCGCAGCGCGCCACCGCCGACCGCGGTGATGGTGCCCAGCAGCAGCGCCGGCAGCCAACCCAGCCCCAACGAGAGCGTCTTCTGCGTGCCGACCGTCGCCCAACAGCCCAGCGCCAGCGCGTCGATCAGCAGGAATGAGACGTTCCACGCCCGGCCGCGCACCGGCAGCACGAAGGCGACCGCCGCTCCCGCGATGGCGGTCAAGGCGTATAGCGAATCCGTGAGCGCCACCGGCGGGCCGTGCTGTAACAGCGTGTCCCGGATGACGCCGCCACCCAGTCCGGACAGCAGCGCCAGCGCCGCGAAACCGACGGGGTCCAAACGCTTGTCGCGGGCGACCATGCCGCCGAGGATCGCGTTGGTGAAAACACCGGCCAGGTCGAGGACACGAAACAGTTCACCGAACACGCCTGAGGGTATCTACGATCGGCGCCGCAACACCATCACATTGTCGATCAGATGACCGGTGTGTCCGTCCGGTCCGGTTGCCTCACGCCCGACCGGTTCGGCGCGCAGCCGCTCCCACTCGGGTCCCAGATCCAGCGCTCCCAGCACCTCCTCGACGCTCGGGAACGGGTAGTCCTTGTGTTTCGACCAGGGCGGGGCGGCACCGTGATCGACGATCACCAGCCGCCCGCCCGGGGCGACCGCCGCGGCCGCCTTGCGCAGCACGGCTATGCGATCCAGCGGGAACATGGAGTGCAGGAACTGCGCCGACACCAGATCGAACTCACCGGACGGAAAGCTCTTGTCCAGATCGTGCTGCTGAAAATCGATACGCCCCAACAGTTCTCCGGCATCCTCGGTGGCCCGCGCCAATGCGACGCCGGAGATGTCGGTGGCGACCACCTGCCAGCCCTTGCTGGCCAGCCAGATCGCGTCGGCACCCTCACCGCACCCGAGATCCAGCGCACGACCGGGCGGCAGCGACTCGGCGACCTCGGCCAGTCGAACGTTCACCCGTCCGCTCCAGACCCGTTCCCGCTCACCGTAATGACGGTCCCAGTGCAGTTCGGCTGTGGAGTCGAACACCGGCCACGCGGGCCCGGGCATACCGACATCCTCGCTCATCAGGCTCTGCATCACCGCGGCGCCGGCCATCGAGCCCGACGCCACGGCAGCCGACACCTGCGGCATGCCCACACAGAGATCACCGGCGGCGAACACGCCGGGCATCGAGGTGCGCTGCATCGAGTCGACCGCGACGGCATCGACGGCGACCGGCGACGGCGGCGCCAGCGCCAACCCCAGCTGCGCCACCAGATCACTGCGTTGGCGCAATCCGACGGCCGCCAGCAGGCCACGACGCGGCAACTGTCCCCCGTCGGCGAACACCACCGCAGTCAATTCCCCTGCTTCCGAACGCAACTCGGCGACCTGCCGTTCGTCGACCTTGACCCCGGCGCCCGCCAGCAGGTCGAGCTCCTCGGCACCCAGCCCGGCCGGACCGTTCGACAGCACGATGACGTCATCGGTCCAGCCGCGCAGCAGCAGTGCGACGTGCACGGCCCGGTCGCCCTGCGCCAGCACGGCCAGCGGTTGGTCGCGCGCCTCCCAACCGTGACAGAACGGGCAGTGGAACACCGACCGGCCCCACAATTCGGCCAGTCCCGGGATCTCCGGCATCTCGTAGTGCATACCGGCGGCCAGCAGCACTCGACGCGCCCGTTCCTGACGTCCGTCGGCCAGGGTCAGCACGAACCCTGCACCGTCGCGCACGGCGGTGACCACCGTGCCCGACCGCACCTGCACGCTCGGATATGCCTGCAGCTCGGCCCGTCCCAGCTCGTACAGTTCGGCGGGCGGACGACCGTCATGGCCGAGCAGCCCGCCGATCCCGTGCGCGGCCAGGTTGCTCTGGGCGCCCTGATCCACGACCAGGGTGCGGCGGCGGGCCCGGCCCAGCACGAGGCCGGCGCTCAAACCCGCCGCGCCACCGCCGACGATGACGCAATCCCATGTGATGTCCATGCCATCGAGCTTGCCGGGCACCCTCGAACCTGCCAAGCTGATTTGCCATGCAGGCAAACTCGGTCGACGAGACGGTCCGAAAGCGACTGCGCGACCTGCGCAACCAGCAGGGCTTGACCTTGCAGGATGTCGCGGAGCGGGCCAGCATCGATGTGTCGACGCTGAGTCGGCTGGAGTCGGGCAAGCGCCGGCTGGCACTGGACCACCTCCCCCGGTTGGCCGCGGCCCTGGCCGTCAGTACCGACGAACTGCTGCGTGAACCGGAGTCCGAGGACCCCCGCGTGCGGGGCAGTTCGCACACCCGGCACGGCGTCACGTACTGGCCGCTGACTCGAAACGGGCCCACCGGTGGCCGGCACACCTACAAGGTGCGGGTCAGCGCGCGGCGCAACAAGCCGCCGACGGAGTTACCGGTCCACGAGGGTCAGGACTGGATGTACGTGCTGTCCGGGCGACTGCGATTGATCCTCGGTGAGCGTGATTTCATCATCGAACCCGGTGAGGCCGTGGAGTTCTCGACGTGGACACCGCACTGGTTCGGCACCGTGGACGGGCCGGTCGAGGCGATCATGATCTTCGACGTCCACGGCGAGCGGATGCACCTGCACAGTTCTTGACGCCATACCCCTGCGACCGTCACCGCCCCTTGCGTGGCTGCATGGTGGCCAGCGCCTTGTCCATGGCATCGCTCACGATGGTCACGTCGCCATGGACTCGCGCCAGCAACATCGAGCCTTGCAACGTGGCCAGAATGGAGCGGCTCAGGCTCTCGGGATCGGCGCCGGGGGGTAGTTGCCCGCGGTCGCGCATCTTACGAAGGCCCGCCGCCAGCAGGGATTCCCAGCGCCCGAACGCGAGCGCAAGACTCTCGGCATAGGTCTCGTCCCCCTTCAGTTCGGCCGCCAATGATCCCAGCGGGCAGGCGAACGGACCTCCGGGCGCGCGGTGCATGTCGACGATCTGGTCGACCCATCTTCGCAATCCCGCCCACGAATCCACCCGGTGTATCTCGGGCTGGCAGTCCAGGACCAGCTCGAGCTGTCGCTCGATGACCGCACGAACCAGTTCGGCCTTGCCGGAAAAGTAGTGGTACAGCTGAGACTTACCGCAACCCGCGGATGTCAGCACATCGTCCAGGCTCGTTGCGGCGACGCCATTCGCGTAGATCGCCGCGGCAGCCGCATCGACAATGGCCGCGCGACTACGACGGCCCCGCTCGGTGGCCGGCAGCGCCGATCGGCCCGGCCGACGTGTGGTCGACATTGCTCGAAGATATCGCGTCGTGGTGCGCAACAGGCACAAGCGAGCCATCAACCCGAAGAATGACGAAATGCTGACATTGCGAGCGCGGGTGGTCGATTCGAGCGACGAATGCCGACCTGCGACATAAATTGTCCTGAGTAGTACAGTTTGCACCCGAGAGACTTCGCTCCCGGGATGACCGAAACGAGCCTCCATGTCAGTTGTCGTAGGTATGCAATTCCCGGTCGACGTCGAAGTCGGTTCTCCGGACGGGCCACTCACGGTCTCCCGATTGCTGGGCAGAGGACCGGTGATCGTCGCTTTCCATCGGATGTGGTGTCCGTTCTGCCAGCAGGCGGCTCGCGACCTCATCGCCGTCAGCGACCAGCTGGACGAAATCGGCGCGACGGTCATGCTGGTCTACCGCGAAGGTGTTGACCAAGTGCGCACGTCATGTCACCACCGCGGAATACCTTTTCATTGCGTCAGCGACACAGCTCGCTCGTTGGAGAATGCCGCCGATGTCGGTCGATTCTCACGCATCCGCTATCTGGCCTTCTCTCCTGCCAGAGTTTTTCGCGTCCTGCGCGCAGGCAGCCGCATCGGGGTCGGCTCCGACTTCCTGCAGGGCCGAGGGACGTTCGTATTGGACCGTAACGGACGTGTCGTGTACGCACACCGAAGTGTGACCGCGGCCGACATCCCGAACATCGACGACGTGGTCGCCGCTGTTCGGGCCGCGGCACAAGTGAATTCGTGACTGTACTGCACAGTACATAAGATGAAACAGGAAGGCACAGCATGAACAAATCCGACCGGACTGCGGCACTTCTGGAGGTATTCGCAGCAGAACAACGCGCCCTGGATGCTTCGGGACTGCCGGCGTCGCTGGCAGTCCCAGGCCTTCGAGTGCCCACCGTGCCGCTGATGCACGCCGATGGAACGCAGGTGGCATCCGATGAATTGTTCGCGAGCAGCCCCACCGTCATTGTCTTCTATCGTGGCTCCTGGTGCCCGTACTGCAATATGGCGTTACGAGCCTACGAAAAGGATCTGGCCCCGGCGTTGCGCGCCCGAGGCGTGCAACTCATCGCAATCAGCCCGCAGACACCGGATGGGTCGACGGCCAGTCGCGATGACAACGAACTGAGCTTCACCGTCGTGTCCGACCCCGGCAATCAACTGGCCGCAGCATTCGGCATTCTCACGGCGCCGAGCACCGAAGCTCTGGCTGCCCAACTCTCCCTGGGGCTGGACCTTCGTGAGGTGAACGCCGACGGCACCGTCGAACTACCGATGCCGACCGTCGCCGTCGTCGACGAAGCGCACATCCTGCGGTGGATCGACGTTCAGCCCAATTACGCCAAAAGAACCGAACCCGGCGATATTCTGGACGCCGTCGTCCAGATCACCCGGACACCAGGCACGGCGGATTCGACCCCCGGCCTCACATCGATCACGTCGCGGATGAGCGAACTGGCACAGACACTCGGCGTCAAATCCTGCCTCGTCATGCGTTCTGACCCCGGTTCCATGGTGGTGGCCGCAACGGCCGGAGCGGGCGCCGACTTCTATCGTGTCGGAGACGCCGGCCAGAAGGCGGCGACGGGCGACGCCGAGGTACCACTGTATTGCGAGCGAGTCGTGGACACCGGCGACGCGGTGTTCATTCGCGACTCCCGCGATGACGAGGCATTCGCGGGCAATGCAGACGAAGTCGAATTCGGCCTGACGAATTACTTCGGACTACCCGTGCGGAACACCGAAGGCCAGGTCGTCGGCACGGTGTGCGTGCTCGATGATTCCGCCCACGACTACGACGATCGAGCCAAGCACGAACTCGAGATGCTTCGCTCCGGCGTGGAGGCGATCATCGCTCAAGACCCATCGGCCTTGTCCGGCTGAGGCGGTCCAGCGCAGTCAGAGCGGATTTCGACCGGCGAGGGCCACCAGCCGCGCAGTCGGGCTCACCCCCGGCCCGACCTCCACCTCGGCACCGAACAGACCACTCGGCCGAAGGCTGGGAACCAGCTGCGCCCCAACGGCTTCCGCGAGCGAAGCTTCGGAATCGGTGAATTCCACCTCTGCACCCACGGCGGTGGCGAGATCCCAGCTGTGGATCAGGGTCGAATACGTGATGATCCCTACAGCCGAAACGGCCGGCATCGCCCCGATGACGGTGGTGACCGGTTTCTCCCAGTCGATGATCGATGCCCATGCGCGATGCGAGCGCGCCACCGCCCGTTCAGTCACGCCCAGTGGATCGGACCCCAAGATGTCCGTTCCACTGAAGAGCTCCTGCTCGGTCGGGCCACCCGCACCGTCCACAGCCGCGGAAAACGCATCGATCGAGGCGATCGTGTGACTGACCAACGATCGCACGTTCCAGTCCGCGCACGGACTGGGGACGTCCAGATCCGCCGAGCTGAGCTCGGCGACCAGGGTCACCAGTCGTCGATCGGCCTGGTGCAGCAATTCGAGCGAGGACATCCGGTCTCCAGTTTCTAACGATAATTGTTCACAGTTGCCGTTACTTTGTATCGCGCTGAACTAACGGTGTCAACACTGAGATATCGTTAGCAGGGTGAGCGACCCATCGAGGCTGGACAGTGCGCAGGCGCTGGGGTTTCCCGTCGCCGACGAACCGCTCGCCGTGGACCTCGCCGACACGCTCATCACGGCGACCGACCCCGGCACGGATCTGATTCCCGACGAGGCCACCTGCCGGGCATGGTGGGACCTTCAACGTGACCGTCTGCCGGCTCGCGCAGGCACACCATCCCTCTCGGCGACCGTCGCCCTCCGGCAAGCCGTCCGGAATATTCTCGATGCCCACATCGGCGCCGCCACGCCGCCGCGGGCGAGCATCGATCGCGTCAATGCGGCCGCTGCCGCCGTCGCATCGACTCGGCAGCTGAAGCGGTCCGGGACCGGATGGGCGGCGGAGACCCTACTGCTGGCAACTGATGAGCAATCGCACGAGTTGGCACTGGCGGCGGTCGCCGAAAGCCTCATCGATATCCTCGTCGGGCCTGCGCACGACCGACTTCGACAATGCGCCAACCCCGCCTGCAGCATGCTCTTCATCGCGCACGACGCCCGCCGGAGATATTGCACGCAGAACATCTGCGGCAATCGGGCGCGAGCGGCCCGGCATTACCGCCGCCATCACCCTGGCTGACGAGCGGAGGCGCCTACAGATACGCGGTCTGATTGACCAGTCGCACCGAGGCCAACCCGTCCGGGTAGAACTCGGCCACACTCAGCGACGCCAGGTCCAGATGCAGCCGGTAGAGGATTCCGGCGTTGCCGTCCAAGGCAAGTCGCAGCAGCGTCTTGATCGGCGTCACGTGCGACACCACCAGCACCGTCGACCCGGCGTGCTCGGCGACGATCCGGTCCTTGGCGCTGCGCACCCGCCGCGCCACGGCGTCGAAGCTCTCGCCCTCGGGCGGTGTGACGCTGGTATCGCGTAGCCACCGGCCGTGCAACTCCGGATCCCGTTGGGCCGCTTCACCGAACGTCAGGCCCTCCCAGGCGCCGAAGTCGGTCTCGATGAGATCGTCGTCGACGGTGACGTCCAGACCCAGCGCCTTGGCGGCCGCGGCCGCGGTCTCGTAGGCCCGTTGCAGCGGTGAGGAGATGACGGCCGCGACGCCGCCCTGCTCGCCGACATAGCGCGCCGCCGCGTCGGCCTGGGTGCGGCCGAGTTCGGTCAGCGGCGGGTTGCCGCGGCCCGAGTAGCGCCGGTGCACCGACAGTTCGGTCTGGCCGTGCCGCAGCAACAACAATCGGGTGGGTTCTCCGCGGGCGCCGGTCCAGCCGGGCGCCGCCGGCTTCTCGGCCGGCGGATCCGCAGCCGCGTCCATCGCCTGGTTGGCCAGCCGGTCGGCGTGCGAATTGCGTTCCCGCGGAATCCATTCGTAACTCACCGACGCGAACCGACGCGCCGCCTGGGTGGCCTCGCGGTGCAGCTCCAGCAGGTCGGGGTGTTTGACGCGCCACCGTCCCGACATCTGCTCGACCACGAGTTTGGAATCCATGAACACCGCCACCTCGGTGGCGCCGACCTCGGCGGCCGCCTCCAGCCCGGCGATCAGGCCGCGGTACTCGGCGACGTTGTTGGTCGCCAGTCCGATGGACTGCTGACGTTCGGCCAGCAGCGTCGACCGGTCGGCGCTGAACACCGCTGCACCGTAGCCGGCCGGTCCCGGATTGCCGCGGGAGCCGCCGTCGGCTTCGACGACGACCTTCACGGCCTGATCCGCAACAGGATGGCCCCGCACTCCGGGCAGCGCAGCACCTCGTCCTCGTCGGCGGCGGAGATGCGCGCCATCTCACCGCGGTCGATCTCGATGCGGCAGGCACCGCAGCGCTTGCCCTGCAGCAGACCGGCGCCCGGACCGCCCTTGGCGCGCTGCTTCTCGTACATGGCCACCAGGTCGGGTTCCAATGCGGATGCCAACTCGCTGCGGCGCAGGGCGCCGACCTGACGGGCCTGGTCGATGGCGACCAGCGCCTCGTCGCGGGCCCGCTGGGCCGCCGAGAGCTCGTTCTGCAAAGCGTCGATCCGGGTGAGCTGCTCGGACTGTTGGGCCTGCAACGCCTCCCGGCGTTCCATGACCTCCAGCATCGAATCCTCCAGCGCGGACTGGCGGCGCTGCAGGGTCTCCAGTTCGTGCTGCAGCTCCGAGAGCTGCTTGGGGTTCACCGACCCGCCGTCCAGCAGTGCCCGATCCCTGTCCTCGCGCTGCCGGACACCGTCGATCTCGCTCTCCAGCTTGGCGACCTGACCGTCGAGGTCCTCCAGGGCGATGCCCAGGACGGCGAGCTGGTCGTTGGCGGCCCGGTGCTCGGCTTGCACCTTGTCGAACTCCTGCTGTTCGGTGAGATGACGGGCCCGGTGCTCGACCCGGCTCAGCTCGGCATCGAGCTCGGTCAGGGCCAGTAGCGAACGCTGTTGGGTGAGTGCAGCTTTCATCACAGATGTCCTTCATCGATATTCCATGGATCGGTGCGCACCGTGCTCACGTGCACCGGAAGTTCGGGGCCGAAACGGTCGGTGAGCAGCTTGGCGGCTTGGCTGCACCAGGGGTACTCACTGGCCCAGTGCGCCACGTCCACCAACGCGGTGTCGTACTTGCGGCGGTGTTCGTCGGCCGGATGGTGGCGTAGGTCGGCGGTGAGGTAGACCTGCGCGCCGGAGCGGGCCGCCACGTCCAGCAGCGAATCCCCCGCTCCCCCGCAGACGGCCACCCGCGACACCAGCTGTCCCGGGTCCCCGGCCGCCCGCACGCCCCATGAGGTCGCGGGCAGCCTGTCGCGCACCCGGGAGACGAAGGCGGCCAACGATTCCGGCTCGGGCAGGGTGCAGATCCGCCCGATCCCGACGCCGGACGGCAGCGGGGCCAGGGCGAAGACATCGAAGGCGGGCTCCTCGTACGGATGTGCCGCGCGCAGCGCCGCCAGGACCGCCGCGCGGCGCGCGGACGGGGCGATCACCTCGACCCGGTCCTCGGCCACGTGCTCCACGGTGCCCACCGTGCCGACGGCCGGGTTGGCGCCGTCGAGCGGCAGGAACTGGCCGGTGCCGCCGACAGTCCAACTGCAGCAGGAGTAGTCACCGATCTGCCCGGCACCCGCCGCGAACAGCGAAACCCGCAGGCTCTCAGCGTCGCCCGCGGGAACGAAGACCACCCATTTGTCCAAGTCGGCGCGGGACTCGGCCGGCGCCAGCACGTCGCGCACCTCCAGCCCCAGCGCTTCGGCCAGGGCGTCGGAGACGCCCGGCGACGCCGCGTCGGCATTGGTGTGCGCGGTGAACAGCGACCGGCCCGAACGGATCAGCCGGTGAATCAACGACCCCTTGGCGGTGCTGGCCGCCACGGTGTCGACACCGCGCAGCAGCAGCGGGTGGTGCGCCAGCAGCATGCCGCCGTCGGGCACCTCGTCGACCACCTCGGCGGTGGCGTCGACCGCGATGGTCACCGAGGTCACCGGCTCGGTCGGGTCCCCGCACACCAAGCCCACCGAGTCCCAATCATGGGCCAATGCAGGCGGATACGCGGTGTCGAGCACCGCGATCACGTCGGACAGTTGCACACTCAACGCAGGCCCTCCACCAGTAGCGGCCATTCGGGACGCACCGCGGCCCGCAGATACTCACCGTTCAGTCCCACGAACGTGTCGCAGCGACGCACCGCAATTGCCTTGGCGTCCAGCCTCTTGCGGGCCAGCTCGGCATCGGCGACGCGCAGCAGCACGAACGGGGCATGGCCGTCGACCACGTCGACACCGGCCGCGCGCAGGCCGGCCACCATCTCGGCACGCATCACCGCCAGCCGCTGCGCACCGGCCTGTGCCTCGGCCACCGCGTCGGGCGCGCAGCACGCCGTCACCGCCTCCAGCTGCAGGGTGCCCAGCGGCCAGTGCGCGCGCCGGGCGGTCAGCCGTTGCAGCACCTCCGGCGCCCCCAGCGCGTAACCGACCCGCAGGCCGGCCAGCGACCACGTCTTGGTCAGGCTGCGCAACACCAGTACGTCGGGCAGCGACAGCGCGGCCACCGACGCCGGCTCGCCTGGCACGGCATCGGCGAACGCCTCGTCCACCACCACGATGCGGCCCGGGCGCCGCAGCGCGAGGATCTGGTCGACCGGGTGCAGCACCGAGGTGGGGTTGGTCGGGTTGCCGACGACCACCAGGTCGGCCGCCTCCGGCACCCGGGCGCCGCTCAGCGCGAACGGCGGCGCCAGCACGACGTGCTCGACCGGAATGCCGGCGGCGCTCAGCACGGCCTCCGGTTCGGTGAACGACGGCGCGATCAGCGCGGCCAGCCTCGGTGCCAGGTTGGGCAGCAGCGCGAACCCCTCGGCACCGCCCGCCAACAGGGCGACCTCGTCTGGGCCGCGCCGGTGCCGGGCGGCGACCGCCCGCACGGCGCGGTCGGTGTCGGTGGCAGACGGATAGTGGCCCAGCTCACCCAGGCGTGCGGTCAGCCGGTCGACCAGCCAGGACGGCGGCCCGGACGCGCGGACGTTGACGGCGAAGTCCAGCATCCCGGGCTCGACGGCCTGATCGCCGTGATAGCGCGCCGCCTGCCGAACCCCGTGAACCACAGCACGACAGTAGTGCGCCGCCCGCAGGCACAGGTACATCGGCGACAATATGACCGTGACACGTCTCCCCCAGCTGGTGCTGTTCGACCTCGACGGAACCCTCACCGACTCTGCCGACGGGATCGTCGCCAGCTTCCGGTACGCGCTGGACATCGTCGGTGTCCCGGTGCCCGACGGGGACCTGGCCGGCCGGATCGTCGGGCCGCCGATGCATCACACGCTGTCCGCGATGGGACTCGGTGACCGTGTCGACGAGGCCATCACCGCCTACCGCGCCGACTACACCACCCGCGGCTGGGCGATGAACAGCCTGTTCGACGGCATCCCGGCGCTGCTGGCCGATCTGCGCGCCGCCGGTGTGCGGCTGGCCGTCGCCACGTCGAAGGCGGAGACCACCGCCAAGCGCATCCTGGCCCACTTCGGCCTGGACGGCTATTTCGAGGTGATCGCCGGCGCGAGTTCGGACGGCACCCGCGCCGCCAAGGCCGATGTGGTCGCCCACGCGCTGGCGCAGTTGAGCCCGCTGCCCGAGCGGGTGCTGATGATCGGCGACCGGTCCCACGATGTGGAAGGCGCCGGGCAGCACGGGATCAACACCGTCGTCGTCGGCTGGGGTTACGGCAGCGCCGATTTCGACGGACCCGACGCCCCCGCCCCGCTGCACCGGGTGGACACCATCGCCGATCTGAGGGAGGTGCTCGGTGTCTAGGCGGCGGGTAGGAGCGCAGCGACCGGGGGAACAGCTTGTGCATGTCACCTTCATCTGCTCGGGCAACATCTGCCGGTCCCCGATGGCCGAGAAGATGTTCGCCCACCAGATAACCGAACGCGGCCTGGCCGACGTGGTGCGGGTGACCAGCGCGGGCACCGGCGGCTGGCATGCCGGCGAGCCGGCCGACCACCGCACCAATCAGGTGCTGCGCCAGCACGGTTACCCGACCGCGCATCGCGCCACGCAGATCGACGAGCATCATCTGGCCGCCGACATGGTGATCGCGATGGGCCGCAATCACGCCCGGATGCTCAAGGACATGGGGGTACCGGCCGAGCGGCTACGGATGATGCGATCCTTCGATCCGCGTTCGGCCGCTTACGCCCTCGACGTCGAAGACCCGTACTACGGATCGCTGCACGACTTTCAGGACGTGTTCGACGTCATCGATGCCTCGCTGGCCGGGCTGCACGAGTGGGTGGACAAGAGGCTGGCCGAGCAATGAAGCGCTGGGCGTTCCTGATCCGGCCACAGTGGTTGGCGCTGTTCGTCGTGGTGCTGGCGTTCGCCTGGTTGTGTTTCACCGTGCTGGCACCGTGGCAGCTGGGCAAGAACACCAAGACCTCCCGGGAGAACTCACAGATCGCCGCGTCACTGTCCGCGGACCCGGTGCCGCTGACCAGCGTTCTGCCCCACCAGGATTCGTCGGCCCCCGATCAGCAATGGCACCGGGTGACGGCGACGGGACGGTATCTGCCCGAGGCGCAGGTGGTGGCCCGGCTGCGGTCGGTCGACGGTGACCCGGCCTACGAGGTACTGACCCCGTTCGCGGTGGACCACGGGCCGACGGTGCTGGTGGACCGCGGGTACGTCAAACCGGAGCAGGGCACGGCGCTGCCGCCGTTCGCCGCCCCACCGGGCGGATCGGTGACCATCGAGGCGCGGCTGCGCGATGCCGAGCCCGTCGCGCTGGGCAAGGAGCCGTTCCGGGCCGACGGCGCGCAACAGGTGTATTCGATCAACCCGGGACAGGTGTCGCAGGTGACCGGTGTCCCGCTGGCCGGCTCCTACCTGCAGTTGGTGGACAACCAGCCCGGCGGCCTCGGCGTGATCGCGCTGCCGCATCTGGACGCCGGGCCGTTCCTGTCCTATGGCATCCAGTGGATCGCGTTCGGGATCGTCGCGCCGATCGGGCTGGGGTATTTCGTCGTCGCCGAGGTGAAGGCGCGCCGGCGTGAGAAGGCGGTGGCTTCCGATGCGCCGGACGCTACGCCGCAGACCGCCGAAGAGAAGCTCGCCGACCGGTACGGGCGGCGGCGCTGACGGCCGCGACGGTGGCCAATGCCTGCACCGAGCGCGACAGCCGGACCGCGCGCCGCAGATCGCCCACTCGCGGCGGCGAACCGTCACCCAGGGTGGGGCGCAGCTCCAGCCGGTGCGGGTACTGAGTCGGCCCGCCCAGTTGCACACCGAGCGCCCCGGCGAACGACGCCTCGGCGACCCCGGCATTCGGGCTGGGGTGTTTCTCGGCGTCACGTCGCCACGCCCGCCAGGTCGCACCCGGCGCGCCCGAGACCGCGACTGTGCACAGCCCCGTCACCCGCGCCCCGACGTAGTTGACCGCGTCGTCGAAACGCGCGGCGGCCCAACCGAATCGCTCATACCGCGGTGAGTGGTGCCCGATCATCGCGTCGAGGGTGTTGGCGCCGCGATACACCAGCAGTCCGGGCACGCCGGCCAGCGCGCCCCACAGGATCGGGGCGACCTGCGCATCCGAAGTGTTCTCGGCGACCGATTCCAGCGCCGCGCGGGCAAGGCCGTCGGCGTCCAGCGCCGCGGGGTCCCGGCCGCACAGCGACGGCAACAGAGCCCTGGCCCCGTCGAGGTCCGCGCTGCCGAGCCGGTCAGCCATCTGCGCGCCGGTACGGGCCAGTGAGGTGCCACCGAGCACCACCCAGGTACTGACCGCGGTGACGGCGAAGGTCCACGCCGGCCCGCGCCGCGCCGCGGCCTTCTCGGCGGCGATCCCGAGGGCGGCGAGCCCGCCCAGCAGGGTGGCCGTGTGCACGACGCCGGCTGCCCTGCTGTCGGCGTACGTGCGTTTCTCCAGCGCGGCGGCGGCCGTCCCGAACGCGGCCACCGGGTGAGCCCGCTGCGGATCGGCCCACCACAGGTCGGCGAGATAGCCGGCGGCCAGCCCGGCCGCGCGGGCAGTGTGTCCGAACACGACGGGCAGCATAGTTCCCCGTCGGTTCCTCGCCCGAACGTCTCGCAAGGTGCTGTACTCACAGACATGAGGCTGGGACCACCGCGCCGTCCGCGCCGCGTCATCGACCTGCTCAACCCGGTCGCCGCGCTGGCGCCGGCCGCCAACGTCATCATGCAACTGTCGCTGCCCGGTGTGGGGTACGGCGTGCTGGAGAGCTCGGTCGACAGCGGCAATGTCTATCTGCACCCGTTCAAGAGGGCCCGCACCACGGGCACCTACCTCGCGGCGGCCACCTGCGGCACCGACGCCGATCGCGCGCTGATCCGCTCCGAGGTGGACCGGGTTCACGCCCGGGTTCGGTCCACCGGGTCCAGCCCGTTGCGCTACAACGCTTTCGACCCGCAGTTGCAGTTGTGGGTGGCCGCATGCCTGTATCGGTACTTCGTCGACCAGCACGAGTTCCTGTACGGACCGCTCGACGACGAATCGGCCGACGCCGTCTACGCCGACGCCCGAAGGCTGGGTACCACCTTGCAGGTGCGCGCCGAGATGTGGCCGCCGGACCGGTCGGCATTCGACGAGTACTGGAAGCGGACCCTCGACGATCTGCGGGTCGACGAACCGGTGCGTGAGCACCTGTACGGGGTGGCGTCGGTGGCCTTTTTGCCGTCGCCGCTGCGGCAATTGGCCGGACCACCGATGTTGTTCGCCACCAAGGGTTTTCTGTCCAGCCCGTTCCGCACGCTGATGAAGCTGGACTGGACTCCGGACGACCAGCGCCGGTTCGCGCTGTTGCTGGCCGGGTTGCGCGCCGCCGACCGGATCGTGCCGCGGGAGGTCTGGACATTCGGGTACCGGCTGTACCTGTGGGACATGCGGGTGCGGGCCCGGCTGGGAAAACGAGTGGTGTGAAAGGGGAAACTCATGTCGTTTGCGGCACTGAACCATGTGGCGGTCACGGTGCGCGATATCGGCGTCAGCGGGCCGTGGTACCGCGCGCTGATCGGGTTCGACCCGGTGCTCGACGAGCAGACCGACGCCGGCTTCCGGCATCTGGTGTGGGAGTTGGACGGCGGGACGCTGTTCGGCATCCACCAGCACGAGCGCGGGATCGAACCCGGCGAGTTCACCGAATTCCGGGCCGGGTTGGACCATGTCGGGTTCGGCTGCGCGTCGCGTGCGGAGCTGCAGGCGTGGGCCACCAAGCTCGATGAACTCGGTATCGCCCACGGTGGCGTCGTCGACGCGCACTACGGGTCGGGGCTGAGTTTCCGGGACCCGGACGGCATCGCGCTGGAGTTCTTCGCGCCGCCGGAGTGATCAGCCGCGAGCCGGGTCGGCTGGTTGGGTCGTGGAAATGAACTCGTCGATCAGGTCGATGACCGCAGCCGGCCGCTCGACCTGCGCGAAATGGCCTACGCCGGGCAGGATTTCGAGGCGGCAGTCCGGCCGCGCGTCCAGCGCTGCGTAGGCGTGGTCGACCGGGATGATGTCGTCCCGGTCGCCCCAGATGGCCAGCACGGGCAGACCTTCACGCAGGTTCAGCCGGTTAAGCGCGCTGACGGACTGGCCGCGATAGTCGACCACCGACCGCAGCGTGCGCAGGAAGGCCTCGCGCGTCTCGCGATCGGCAAAGGAGGAGTACGCATTCCAGATCTCCGCGCCGCGCGGCGAACGCAGGCCGGCCGAACTCAACCATGAGCGCACCGTGTTTCCGGCGCGCAGCACCGGTCCGGGCGCGATCACCGGCATGATGAACTCGGCGCCCGGGGCCGCCAGCAGCCGCAGGATCCAGCCGACGTCGGGGCCGAGGCCGCCGCTGCTGATCAGCGCGAGGCGGCGGCAGTAGTCGGGATGCTGATAGACGAACTGCATGGCCACCCCGCCACCCAGCGAGTGGCCGACCACCGTGGCCGATCGCACGCCGAGCTGGTCGAGCAGATCGCGCAGGCCGACGGCGAACGCGCCGAGCGAGTAGTCGGTGCGGGGCTTGGACGACTGCCCATGGCCCAGCAGGTCGGGCGCGATCACCCGGTACTTCTTGGCGAGTTGCGGCAGGACGTCCCGCCAGGTGTGCGCGCTGCCGGCCATTCCGTGGATCAGCAAAAGGACCTCGTCGCCCTCGCCCTCGTCCACGACGGCCTGACGTGCACCGTGAATGTCGATGAACTTGGTCTCAGCCATGGCAGCTCCTGTTCGCTCCACCCTCGACCCTACTGAGCGGTAAGTTACATCGCCAACACGGGCGCATGCGTGGATACGACAGACGTCGAAAGGGTTCTCACAGAGCCGCCGCAACTGTTCCTTGAAACCCGATCTACGAGAATGTCGGCGTCGTTGTCCGGTCCAGCGGCGCCCAACGCCACTGAGCCAAACAGTCGAGCATGGTCGCACTGTACTCGCGAGCACGGCGCAGATCTGCTCACGACGCCCGAAAACTCGCTCGGCGACCGTCAACAGGGCCTGTTACACGAGAAACTGGCTCTTCATGATTGAGGGTGTAGAACGGTCAGCTGCTGTCGGCCTGTGATTGGGGTGTCTGGTTGGCTGGGTGTGT
>NZ_LQOL01000012.1 GCF_002101555.1 Mycolicibacterium canariasense | reverse complement strand
CGCATTTTCGAGAGACCTCGACCTCTATCCCGGCAACGACGCGCCAACCACCTCTACACCCTCATCTGTGAAGAGCCGGATTCCGTAGGCGTCGACATTTCGAAAACGACATTTGTTTTTGTCACACCACGCCAATGGCGCGACGGCAAGAAGTGGGCTAAGGAGCGCAGAGCGGAGGGGAAATGGAAGGACGTTCGCGTTCTCAACTCGTCGGATATTTATGCCGCTCTGGAACGGTCACCACAGACCCATATATGGTTCTCAGAAGAAATTGGGCTTCCGTCCAGCGGAGTGCGCACCCTGGAGCAACTGTGGGCTGAATACCGGGGTGGAATGCGTGGTTTGTTGACCGCTGATATCGTGCTTAGTGGGCGAGAGCGGGAGCGGGATGAGCTCATTCATCGACTGTTGGACGGGCTGCCGAAGTCAATCGGAATAAACGCCAAGACGATAGACGACGTCCTCGCATTTTCGGCTGCTGCCGTTGAGGCGCAAGATGAAGAGGTGCGTCGGGCGATCTTCGACCGCGCCCTTGTAGTGTTCGACGCTGCGACGCTCCGAGCTCTTGGCAGTGCTGAGGGCCCGTTGATCCTGTTGCCGTTTGACGATTCCTTCAGCCGACAAACCGATCTCATACGAAAACACCACGTTGTTCTTCATACAACAAGCACTGCAGCCCCGTCGATAAGACTGCCTGATGTACCGATTGCACCGACCAAACAAACTCTAATTGATGCTGGAGTGGACCGAAATCAAGCCATCAAGTTGGCGCGCTTTCTAAATAAGAACGTGCCTCTCTACGCAAGTGAGCTACGGAACAGTTCCTTGGCTGGGACCGCAGCCCCTGCACGAGGTGTTGAACTGGCGACATCGCAAATTGGTCGGAGAATGTGGTTGCTGGGCTCCTGGGATTTTGACCGTGCTGGCGATAGAGCCGTCATCGAAGAGATCACTGGGTTGTCCGTTGATACCGTGCGCGCCGAAGTAGAAGTACTCGCTGAGGGACCGATGCCAACCTTCACAAGAGTTGGCAGTGCCTGGCGGCGGTTCGATATCGAGGCCAGCAGTCTCGATGTCTTGCCCCTTCTAAACAACGAGGACCTAGCGGCGCTTCAGCTGGCAGTCAGCAATGTACTAGACGTGCCAGACCCCGCACTTGAGTTGCCGAGGGCCGATCGTTGGAAAGCGGGGATCGAAGGGAAGGTGAGGCCACATTCTGATGGCACTCGAATTGGCCTTGCCACAACGCTGGCGGTGATGGGCTCTCGAGGTAGCGAGTTCGAACACCCTGGTGCCCCACCATTGGACACGCGAGCCTCAGCGATTGTGCGCAATCTACTGGATAAGGCCAACGCCGATTCATCTGGGAAGCAATGGGAATCGCTCCTTGACGTCTTGTCGCTGCTAGCGGAGGCAGCACCAGACGTTTTCATGGACGCACTCGGACAAGCCATACGCTCTGGAGGCGCGCTCGACGGCGAGGTTTTCGGTCAGGAAGCCCGCTTCTTCGGGCCAACGAGTCCGCACGTCTTTATTCTGTGGGCGCTCGAACGACTCGCGTGGTCGCTCGACCATTTTGGCGCCGCCGTGCAGTTAATGCTCGAACTGGCCGTCTTGGACCCGGGTGACGACAAGAATCAGAATCGACCACTCAACTCGCTCGTCAGTGTCTTCCGATACTGGTTGCCTCAGACTGCAGCGTCGCTCACTTCGAGGAACAACGTCCTCGCCCGTTTCGCCGCTCAGCGACCAGAGCAAGCATGGCCGTTGCTCTGTGCGCTCCTGCCCCAGCCGCACTCGGTTGCGTTTGCAGGCTCTTCACAGATGAGGGTGTAGAGGTGGTTGGCGCGTCGTTGCCGGGATAGAGGTCGAGGTCTCTCGAAAATGAG
>NZ_LQOL01000011.1 GCF_002101555.1 Mycolicibacterium canariasense | reverse complement strand
GGCTCTTCACAGATGAGGGTGTAGAGGTGGTTGGCGCGTCGTTGCCGGGATAGAGGTCGAGGTCTCTCGAAAATGAGGGTTCCTACACTCCTCATCCGAAAGACCTCGACGTGCCTGACGCTACCGGTCGGGCGGGCTTCGCCTGCGCTGACCTGACGACTTTCTGCCGCCTCGACGAACTTGGGCTGCAGGTGACCGGACAACGCCTTGAGCCCGGCCGTGCTGTGCTGGCGTGCCGGGTGACCGACGAGGACCGGTGGTGTCGTCGCTGCGGCGAAGAAGGCATCCCACGCGACAGCCTCACCCGTACTCTGGCCCATGAGCCGTTCGGGTGGCGCCCCACCACACTGCTGGTGACCATCCGTCGCTACCGGTGCGCCGGCTGCGCCCACGTGTGGCGACAAGACACCACCAGGATGGCCGAACCACGTGCCAAGCTGTCGCGGCGTGCTCTGCGGTGGGCGCTGGAAGCCATTGTCTGCCAGCATCTATCCGTGGCTCGCATCGCCGAAGCGCTCGCGGTGTCGTGGAACACCGCCAACAACGCGGTGCTGGCAGAAGGCCGACGGGTGCTGATCGCCGATCCGGCCCGTTTCGACGGCGTGGCGGTGATCGGCGTCGATGAGCACGTCTGGCGGCACACCCGTCGCGGTGACAGGTACGTCACCGTCATCATCGATCTCACCCCTGTGCGTGACGGGACCGGTCCGGCTCGGCTGCTCGACATGGTCGAGGGTCGCTCAAAAAAGGCGTTTCAGGACTGGTTGGCCGAGCGGCCGCAGGACTGGCGTGACGGCGTGGACGTTGTTGCTATGGATGGCTTCTCCGGGTTCAAGACCGCTACCGCCGAGGAACTGCCCGAGGCGGCGACGGTGATGGACCCTTTCCACGTGGTGCGCCTGGCTGGCAACGCCCTCGATGAGTGCCGCCGCCGGGTGCAGCTGGCGACATGTGGGCACCGCGGCCGCAAGTCCGACCCGCTCTACACCTGCCGACGCACCCTGCACACCGGTGCCGATCTGCTCACCGACCGCCAGCGCACCCGGCTGGCCGCCTTGTTCGCCGCCGACGCCCACGCAGAAGTCGAGGCCACCTGGCAGATGTATCAGCGCACCGTGGCCGCGTATCGTGAACCCGACCGCACGAAAGGCCGCACGATGATGGCGGCGCTGATCACCACGCTGAGCACCGGCGTTCCCAAGCCGCTGACCGAACTGATCACCCTGGGACGGACCCTGAAGAAGCGTGCCGCCGACGTGCTGGCCTACTTCGACCGCCCCGGCACCTCCAACGGGCCCACCGAAGCGATCAACGGCCGCCTCGAACACCTGCGCGGATCCGCGCTGGGCTTCCGCAACCTCACCAACTACATCGCCCGGTCACTGCTCGAGACCGGAGGCTTCCGAACTCAGCTCCTTGCACCTCGGCAGTGAAGAGTCCTCAACGCATATTCGACGCGGCCAGAGCGTCATTGGTCTCGGTCACCGAGAAACGATCGGGGTGCCAGCCTCGGGGCAGCCAGTCGCGCATCTCCTGCGCACCCAGCCCCATCGGTGTTGCCCGCGGGTCGTACCCGCCACGAACCCACGCAGCCAATTCCTCATAGCCGCCCAAGCCACCACAATCCTCCGGCGGGCAGGCCATCTTGCCCGCCAGGCACACCGGAGCCGAAGGTGGATCATCGAGAACGTCTTCGACCACCAGCACGTGCTCCCATCCGTCGCCGAAGTCGTAGTCATAGAACAACCGGTCGCCCTTACCGGAGACCACCTGATCCAGGCGCACACCGTCCTCGACGAGACCGTCGTCGCCTTCGCTGAGATCAAATCTGGTGACGAAGTAGGCACGGGTACGCCGGTCCGCCCCGACACCGAACTTATGCAGATGACCGTCCTGCCAGCCCATCGCAACCTGCAGCACGTCATGCAGCTCATCGAGCACGAGGTCACCCGGCAGGACCAGACGACGCCAGATCGGCGGCTTGGCGTACATCAGGTCGACCCGCACCCGGAAACCCCGCACACGCTCCGGCACAGCTCCCACCTCGGGTGTCGGTTCATCGAACACTCCCGCGAACAAATCCCGGCCAGCATCGGCCATCAGCTGTTGCAGCATCGACAGGTCCACACCACCCCCGGACACCGCGCTCTTCCTCTTACTCTTCCGCTTCTCCTCCGGCACACACCCAGCCAACCAGACACCCCAATCACAGGCCGACAGCAGCTGACCGTTCTACACCCTCAATCATGAAGAGCC
>NZ_LQOL01000010.1 GCF_002101555.1 Mycolicibacterium canariasense | reverse complement strand
TGTGGAGTGCGGAACACCGCTTTGGCGATCTTGTCGATCACCAGGAAATCAGCCGAGTTACGCAGATCGTGATCGCTCTCGACAAGCAGCAACTCCGGATTCATCCGGGCCTGGTTGAAATGCCGGTCCGCTGCCGCGTACCCCTCGTTCGCGGGCAGATCCGCCGGCAGGTAATTGCGGTCGTTGTAATTGGTCTCGTACCCGGGCAAGGCCACCAGACCGACCAGGCACAGCGCCAGCGCGGACACCAGGATCGGTCCGGGCCAGCGCACCACGGCCGCACCGACCTTGCGCCAGCCCCGAATACGCGCACTGCGCCTGGGCTCCAACGTCTTTCCGAACCGGGTGGCCACCGCGATGACTGCCGGGCCCAGCGTCAGGGCGCAGACGACCAGGGTGACCATGCCGACCGCCAACGGGATGCCAAGTGTCTGGAAGTACGGCAGCTTGGTGAAGTGTAGGCAGAACGTCGCGCCCGCGATCGTCAGACCCGAGCCCAGGATCACGTGCGCAGTGCCGTGATACATGTCGTAGTAGGCCGCCTCCCGGTCCATACCCCGGGTGCGCGCTTCTTGGTACCGGCCGATCAGGAAGATCGCGTAATCGGTTGCCGCGGCGATGGCCAACGTCACCAACAGGCTGGTGGCGAACGTCGAGAGCTTGATGATCTCGTAGTAACCGAGGAAGGCCACGGCGCCGCGGGTCGCGGCCAGACCGAGCACCACCATCACCAGGGTGAGCAGCACCGAGACCACCGATCGGTAGATCAGCAGCATCATCACGATGATCACGCAGAAGGTCAGCGCCTCGATCATCCGCAGACTGCGGTCACCGGCGATCTGCTGATCCGCCGACAGCGCGGCGGGACCGGTCACGAAAACCTTCAGCCCCGGTGGGGGTTTGAGGCTGTCGATGATGCCCTGAACCGATTCGATCGATTCGTTGGCCAGCGTCTCACCCTGGTTGCCCGCGGTGTACACCTGCACGTAGGTCGACTTGCCGTCGGCGCTCTGCGCACCGGCCGCGGTCAGCGGATCACCCCACATGTCCTGGACATGCTCGACATGCTTGGTGTCGGCTTCCAGCTTCTTGATCATCTCGTCGTAGAACTTGTGCTCCGCGTCGCCGAGTTGGTGGTCGGCCTCCAGCACCACCATCGCCGAGCTGTTCGACTTGAACTCCTTGAAGTTCTCGCCGACGCGCTTCATCGCGATCACCGATGGGGCGCTGTCCGGGCTCATGGACACCGATCGGATCTTGCCGACCTCTTCGAGCTGCGGCACCACGGTGTTCAGGATCGCGACCACCGCGATCCATCCGATGATGATCGGAACGGCAAGCCTGCGAACCCATTTCGCGATGCCGCGACGATCATCTTCGGCGGCGTGCGGCGTGGCCTTGAAGGGATCGGTGGGCGGATCGGTTTGAGGAACGCTCATGCAGATTTCACCAGACAGTAGGTATGGGCGCCGATGCCGTCGACAGTACGTTCGTCTTTCACTTCGTCGTCGACGGTGATGCGGCAGGACAACGTGGAACCGTCACCCTGCCCGGAAATCGTGGGGAACACCGACGGAGCGGTGGTGCTGAGCGTCAACGTCCAGGGCAGCGGGGCGTTGTCGGCCCGCTGCGGCTTGGCGTCGAGGTCCATGTAGTTGATGTTGGCCGTGGCACCCGGCTCACCCCAGATCTCGTACTTGACCACCTTCGGGTCGAACGGCTCGCTCTCGTCGGAGGCACTGTTCTCGGTCGAGACGTAACCGGGACCGGTGCCGAAGAACGTGCGCACCCGCATCACCGTGAACGACGCGACGGCCACCACCACGACAATGACCAGCGGTATCCACACCCGCTTCAACACGTTCATCGCCCCGACTCCGTCCGATCGTGAACAGCCTCACTTAGGCTAGCTAGTCGATTGGACGAGATTAGCCAATCGGCTAAGTTAGGACAAGACGGACGTCAAAGTCTGTGACGCCGGATACTGCCCGTGCGAAGATGCGCAGCAGGTCACAAGCTCGACGGAGAAAAGGAGGCGGGTCGCATGGCCAAACCAGTGGCGCAACGCGGCTTCGCTCGTGAGCGCGTTCTCGACGCCGCCCTGCATCTGTTCGCCGAGCGAGGCGTCAACGGCACATCGCTGCAGATGATCGCCGACCACTTGGGAGTCAGTAAGGCCGCCGTCTACTACCAGTTCCACACCAAGGACGACATCGTGCTCTCGGTGGTGCGCCCGGTCTTCGACGATATGGACCGGCTGGTGCGTATCGCCGAGACGATCTCCAACCCGGAGTCCCGCCGTGACGCGACCATCAGCGGATTCGTCGACATGGCCATCCGACACCGCCGGATCGGCACCATGTTCTACGGCGACCCCGCGGTGCTGGAGTTGGTGCGGGCCCACAAGGAATTCGAGGATTGCGGCGATCGGCTGCGTGAGCTGCTGATCGGGCCGACCGTGGACGTCGAGACGCGGGTGACGATCGGAATGCTCACCGCAGGGATCTTCGGCAGCACCACCGAGCCACACCTCAGCGATGTCTCCGACGCCGACCTGCATCGCATTCTGCTCGACCGCGCACAGCGCCTGCTGGCAGTGGCCGCCGAGCCCGGCACCGCGGCACTGCGGCCATGATCGTCCGCCGCGCCGTGCTCACCGCGTTGGCGGCCGTCACCGTGCTGGCGCCGGCCGGGGTGGCGCACGCCGCGCCCAGTCCGCTGGACACCCTGGTGTCGGCCGCGACCCAGCGACTGCAGACCGCCGATCCGGTCGCCGCGGTCAAGTGGATCACCCACGGCGATATCGAAGATCCGGTGCGGGTCCAGCAGGTGCTCAAAGCCGTGGCCGCCTCCGCGGCCGGCCACGACGTCGACGTCGACTACGTCACCCGCATCTTCACCGATCAGATCCACGCGACCGAAGCCGTCGAATACCGGCGGTTCTCCGAGTGGAAACTCGATCCCGCCGCCGCACCGACCGCGGCCCCGGACCTGTCCTCGTCGCGGGCCCGGATCGACACCCTGAACACGACGATCGTCACCGAGCTTGCCGCTCAGCGGGATCTGCTGCATTCACCGGGATGCGTCACGGCGCTGCAGGACGCTCTGGACAACGCCGGGGCGACGTACGGACTGGACCCGGATTACCGACAGGCCCTGGCCTTCGCCACGCATTCATATTGCGGCTGACGTCGTCGCGCCGGACTGTTTGGCCAGTCCGAAAATGGCAATCGTGCGCACCAATTGCCCCAGATCTTCCATTCGGCCGGCCGGCATGGCATCGCGAGCCAGCCACCATCCCGGGCCCACCCGCCTGAGCGCCAGACGTGGCACCGGCGCGCGCAGGACGGTGACCGGCTCGTCCCGGATGATCCGCGCCTGCAGTGGTCGGCCATCGGTCCGGCGCACCAGTAGTCCGGCCGGCCACTTGAGCACGTCGATACTGCCGACGTCATAGCGCCCGCCCAGCCCGATCTGGATCACGTCGTCGACCAGCGGAACCGTCAGACGAATGGCGCCATCCCGGATCTCGTCGAGATCGGGCACCCACAGCGGCAGGCGCGAGGCAACGAGCACCCATTAATGGTAACCATTGCCAATAACGGTTCAGCGCGCGCCCACCTCGGCGGGCAGCGGCGGCGGCAGCGGCGTGGTGGAGGTCGGCGTCGTGGACGTCACGGTCGTGGTCACCGTCGTGGTTCCGCTCGTGGATGTCGACGTGGATGAGCTCGAGGTGGAACTCGAGGAAGTGGAGGTGGACAACGCGCCCTGCGGTTCGTGCACATCGGTCAACGGCTCGTTGCGCAGCACGGTGCCACCGGTGCTGACCTTCAGCGTGCTGGGCGTGACGGTATAGGTGACGCCGTCGCTCTCGGCGACATAGCCGCCGTCCGACGCGGTGGCGGTCAGCACCAGCTTGGCACCGTCGCGGACCCGGACACCGCGATATTCGTAGCCACCGCCGGTGTCCTTACAGATGGCGATGCGCGAACTGGAGGTGCTGCCGAACAGGACGGCGACGGCGGGGGCGCTGCACCGGGCGGTGGAGTCGACATAACCCTGGCTGTCGGCCGTGGGCGCGGCCCCGGACAGTCCGGCCGCGGCGGCCAGCAATGCCAGGCCCGCCACGCCGGATGCGGTCAGGCGGACAACGGAAAGCGTGGAAGTAGACATCACCTTCCACCTGACCATGGCCCGGGTAATTGCGCGAGCGTCAACACCGAGACACAACCGAATCGTTAAGCCGCCGCAACACGCTCGAGCTTGTGCACAGCGGACGGTCACCCCCTGGCGTCTTGCAGGATCTGCTGCAGGCGCTCCAATGGGTCGCCCGTGCCGGGGTGCAATTGCCGCCCGGGATCCCGTTCGGTGGGCGCGGCCCCGCCGACCGGTGTCGGCGCCGGGGCCCCCGCGGCGGCGACGACCACCGGGAACGCCTCGG
>NZ_LQOL01000009.1 GCF_002101555.1 Mycolicibacterium canariasense | reverse complement strand
GAGTTCGCTCTACAGTGGACCACGACCCACCAACCCCAAGTCGCATAGCGACTGGACCACCAAACGGGTCCCCCTCATGGTCTTCAACTGCCGGTTCACTCCCCTGCCGCTGAAACAGCCCCTGGCCGATGACCAGGACGCGTGGCTCGGCCTGATCGACCCGGGATTCACAACGCTCGCCCGTCGTTGACTCAACGCCCCTCGATGAGGCCGATAACCGGACAGTTCCACCGATTCGCCCGCATCGACGTAGCCGATCACCTACGGCAGCAGACCAACTCCATATGCCCAGCGGATAAAGCTATCAACCTGCGGCAACCGCATCCCGGTGGCAACGAGGTCAGCGTAGATCTGTTCCGCCGCCTCGGAGTCGACATCATCGAGTCGCTTACGCGCCTGCGCAATGATCCACATCGAGTTCACGTGCCGCACACCGCGACTGACAGCCTGGCCGCGGCCGCCACCGTCATCGATCACCGCGACCATCTGTCGATGAATCGCGCAGGCCAGCACAGCGCACTCGCCAAGGTGTTTGCGCGCAGACTCGCCCACCTGCGACGGCATGTACACCTTGATGTCGAGCTGAGTGTCCTGCTCCTGCTCGGTCAACACACCGACCTCTACCCATTCGAGGTCACCAACAGCTGGGATGTCGTAATCGCGATCCCGACCGTCCAAGACCTCCGAGTACACCGTGTCCGGGATCAGGATCAGTCCTTGCGGGGCGAGCCTGCGCAAGATGTCCTGATGCCCGGCGCGACAGAAGTGAGTGAAGGTCGACGTGTCCATCACCCACCGCGGCGGGGCGCTCAACCCATTCGGGCGTAGTCGGCGGCAATCTCAGCGCGAGGCTGCGGCAAATCAGCGATGTCCAACTGGCCGCGCAACAACTCCACCGCCCGTGGCGCCGAGATCCGCAGATCGACGTACGCGTCGAGCACGGCAGCGGCCAGCCCCGGAGACACCGACGGCGGTCGAAGCTCGTCTGTATCCAGAATGATCTGCAGCTTCGTGAACTCACCGATCGCGGGTCGTGTCGGCTCCAACACTCGCCGCTGCTCGTCCGTGATCAGATGGAGCGTGTGCAGGTGCAGCACCGCCGCCGACCACGACAAACGATAGATGCCCGCCACG
This sequence comes from Mycolicibacterium canariasense, assembly GCF_002101555.1. Classification (GTDB taxonomy): domain Bacteria; phylum Actinomycetota; class Actinomycetes; order Mycobacteriales; family Mycobacteriaceae; genus Mycobacterium; species Mycobacterium canariasense. Next base: position 41,894 of record NZ_LQOL01000009.1, on the reverse strand, counting down.
CGAACCACCGTGTCACGCAGCCGCTCGGAGCGGTACTGGTTCCACAACGCGGTCACGCCAGCGCGCGGCGCCAGGAAGAATGCGGCAAACGAGGTGATCAGCTGCTCGGTATCGGTCCCGGTATTGGAATCAAAAGCATCGCCGAACAGCCAATGACCGAGTTCATGGGCCAACGACATGCGTCTCCGGCCGACCCGGGCATCCCCGTCGATGACCGCCACTGCCGCACCGTCTGCCACCGCGACCAGCGCGCCGTCGGCACCCTGCTCGCCGAACCTGAGCGCGCAGGAATACAGGCCGAACCGTTCCGCGACGGCCGCGACATCGCCAAGCGGCTCATGGCCCAATCCGAGGTGTTCTCGCACCTGGCGCGCAACCATCTCTGCCGACGCGACTGACTGAGGAGTCCGCCAGGCCGGCCGGTCGGGCAAGGGCCGGATCACTCCGTCGGCCAGCAATTCGGCCACGTCGCCGGCGAACAGTTCCAGCGCCTGATCGAGCCTGGCGGTCACCTCGTGACTTGGACCCGCCTCGGCGCGGCGACTGATCACCGCGGCCAGGGGGTCGCGCACGAACCATGCCAGCGGGGTCGACAGGGCAGCTGCCAGGTCGACCAGTTCGATGGCCGACACTTTGCGCTTACCCTTCTCGATCAGGCCGAGCGCGCTGCGGTCGATTCCAATGGTGGCAGCAAGATGTTCCTGCGTCAGATCGCGGGCCTTTCTGGCCTCGACAATCCGCTCACCAAGGATCTTGCCGTCCATATGCGCGATTTTCACACATTCCGGCTTCTGGTGTCGACTAACAATTGCGCGACCAGATACGGGACGAGCCTCCGCGCCGCTGAGCGACGGAACTCACTTGGACTTCCGAACACGTTCCGAATAGCATGGCGGCATGGCCACAACCGCGCTCCGCACCACCACGCGCCGCTCCTCGGACCTGAGCAAGCGCTCAGCCGAGGTGTTCGCCGAGGCTGAGGATCACCCGGTGACGGTGACCCGCCGTGACGGCGAAGATCTTGTGCTCATGTCGCAGCGTGAGGCCGACAGCCGCAACCGTATGCTGCAGTTCGCCGCGCAGCTCATCGGCGCCGCGGTGAGTGACGACGGCCCTCTCGCCGACCGCATGTCCCGGGCTTTCCCGTGGATGCTCGCCTTGTCGCCGCAGGACCGTGCTACCTGCGCCCAGGATCTCGTCGACGCCGCGCGGGCCTCTTTCTCCACCGACCAGCCGCACCGGGTGCTCTCGGAGCTGACCTCGTGGCGGGAGACGGCGACCGCGATCGCCGCCGGACTCGGCCAGGCCGATCTCGAGTGGTTGGACGACGGCGATGACGACACCGTTGTGGAGCGTCCGTAGCGGTGGCAGGCAAGGGGGAGCTTGTCCCGCGGCCGCCGAAGAAGATCGAGTACGAGATCCGCTTTGCCACGACCAACGCCAAGAGGGGGTGGCAGGATCTCGCCGCGACGATCCGCAACCCTCTCGCCGACGCGTGGGACTTCCTGACGCGGACCCCGCTGGCGAACCTGCCGACGAACTACCCGCTGAAGGGCGAGTACGGGACGATCGACCGCGACGGCAAGGCGCACACGCGCTGGCAGCACAAGCCGACGCTCAAAGGCACCGCCCGCATCTGGTTCTACGTTGAGGGGCGGACGGTCTACTTGGAGCAGGTGCACACCAGTCACCCGAACGAGACGAAGTAGGCCACGCAAGATGCGCGACGTGTGCAACAACGTCCGCAACTTGCGGAAGAAGGTCTCCCCGGCTGCACCTGGCGCTTCTTACCCGAAGTTACCGGTCACGATGTGTCCCGGCTGCACCCACGGTCGCGTGGGCGGACCGCGGCACCCGCGCTTTCGATAACTGCTAATCGACCCCGCTGAGGTCTTCGGCGCTCCAGCGCACGGCGGTCACCGGTGCGGCGGTAATCACGGCGGCCAGTGCCGATTCCACCGCGCGGTCATTGCGCTCGGCTGCGACGACCATGGCCACGATCCTCACCTCGTTGTCGGCCACCAGGTCTTCGGCGGCTACGGAACGAATGGTGAAGTCGGGGCGGGCGATTGCGTCTGTCCGTTCTCGTTGAACTTGGCGGTTATCGCAATCGAGTTGGCGGTTGACGAATTGCGGCCGGCGTCCCGATTAAGCTCTGCGGCGCTGCCTACTTATTGCGGGTCAGCCCATCACGCTCATGCGAGCAGAACACACACGGCTGGCCGTCTTCACTGCCGTACTCGACGAACCTGGCCACCTCACCGACGAGCGCACGCGCCGTCTCCGTGTCCAATTCCGCTCCCTGCGAGCTCACCGGACTCAACGACCCGATACTCGCAATAAGCGGCACAACAGATTTCGGATCACCGGTCACATCAGCTGCGGCCCGATTGCCGACGAACACCGTGAACAGATCGTGCTCCGGGAAACCGACGTTGAACCTCAACACCCACCACACATCACCGACCTCGGCGGCGAACGGAAAGAAGCGATACCCCGTTCGCACCCACAGTGGGGCCATAGTCCAATCAATACCGACACCGCCACCTCTCATACCGTGAACCCTAGAACAGCACCTCTTCCTGCGACGCGGCGTGCTGGGCATGGCGATGCTCTGACAGCTCCCCTGACCAGCCACCACGGAATCGGTATGCGGAATTCCCGGGCGGTGTGCTGCCACGATCTGGATGAGTCAGCATTGCATTCCGGCCCTTCTGGGGTCGGACTACTCTTTCCACCGCAGTCGAGTGAAGCCGCCCTCGTCACCGAACCGCCAGATCTACTGAACGGCGGTATAGGCGAAGCGTCTCCGTCGAACTGGCGAACGCCAGGTATTCGCCGTCAGTTCGACTGAGACCGCACAGCGTCCATCACCAACGCGCGCACCTCGCTTTCGGCCTCTGCCCGGCAACGCACCTCGAAGCGATACTCCGTCTCGCCTGACTCGGTACCCAGCGGCACGGTTGCGGTCCAGGGCGCGGCTGAGCGGACGCAGCTGGGACATCGGCTGCGATCATCGCGAGCGTGCCGGCCAGCCGCGACCTTGTGGGCATCGGCGGCAGGTCTGGTCACTGGAAAACGCAGGAGCGCGTCTCATACCGCGGGGCACCAGTTAACAGATTCGGCCCCACCCGCACACGCTCCCCGGTTTGCGCTGCGCTGCCCGGCCATCACGTGCCGTGACACGGCTCACAGGATTTCGTAGACAGTTGTCGGACGCCAAACCGATGGCGCAGAACGCACGAATATTTTCGGTTGACGCACTTTTGACCAGCGGAAACTGTCAGCACGGCGTGCAATCACGGCGCTACCTGCAGTGCAGCATCCATGTCGCCAGAAGGGGGAGGGGGTCGTCAATCATGAAGAAATTCACTGAAACACTTTTCGCTACAAAAACGGTCTTATTGTCGGATGCGTAAAAGTAGAATTGCCTGATAGATACATATAACTAGATACACTAACTAAAAACATGAACGAGTAAAAGAAACTGTCACCATTCATCGCCCCGATAAACCGCTGTGAGCCACGTCACATGCGACCGTGTAAAGACGGTTACCGTCAGACCCCCTCCCCCCTCTGGCGACATCAATGCAACTGTCCAGCTCACGGCGAGATCACCGAAAACTCTGACACTTTCCGCAGGTCAACGGTGCGCCAACGGGAAAAGTTAGTGCGATCTACACCAGCGGAATGCGCAGGGGCACGAGACTGCGGAGCGCAGAGACGGCGAACGGACTCGGGTATGCACCGTTGGGCGCTAAGAGGCTGGTCAGACGTTATTTTCACAGGAACCACCGGCGCCCTAACCGCAGTTCACGGTGAACTCGCCGCCGATCGCGCCGCCACCGCGGCTAGCAAACTCACGCCGTGGCACCACTCGAATCCCGCCACAGACGGTGCGCATCGCGAATGTGGGTGCCGCGGTAGGCCCCGCGTGTCGGGCGCCTGCCTGTTGTCTCCTCATCGCACACGCCGAAGGCGGTCTCTCCGCGTGATCTTCGAATGCGTCGGAGACTGCCGCTAGTCTCCGTTTTAGAGATCTGTCGCCTCGAAGAGAAGAGAGCCCGCGTGAGCGTCACCATGTCGCCGTCGACCGAACAGCAGGCGATCATCGCCGCGTTCCTGGCCGGCGCCGACCTGGCTGTGCAGGCTGGCGCCGGTACCGGCAAGAGCACGACTCTGGCGTTCATCGCCGCGGCTGCGCAGATGTACCGGCCCACAACCACCGCCTGGTACATCACGTTCAACAAGCGCAACGCCGAAGAAGTCGGTGCCACCTTCGCCGATTTCGGCTTGACCAACGCGCGAGCCTCAACCGCACATGCACTGGCGTATCGCGGATGTCGGACGAATCCGGCGCTGACGCACATGGTCGATCACCTCAACCGTGACAGCATGCCGATCCGCGCCGAGATGAAGCACCTCGGTATCGCGAAAGCGTCACGATGTCTGCGGGCGACCGTGGAGTTCAACCCGAACACCAACGCCTACACCCGCATCGAGATCCCCAACTACAGCCTGCCGTTCGGGGCCCAGCGACGGTTCCTGACCCTTACCCGCGACACGGTAAAGCTGTTCTGCCAGTCCGCCTCCCCCACTATGACCGAGGATCATGTGCCTTATCTGGGTGAGCTGGAGCCGGCGCTACGACCACTGGTGCGCGCGGCCCTGCTGGAGAGTGCGCAGGCGTTGTGGGCGGAGCTGACCAGTCCGCACGGGCAGTTGAAGACGAGCCACGACCACTACCTCAAAGCTTGGGCACTCACGTCGCCACAGATTGGCTCCGACGGCGATGTAGTTCTCTACGACGAGGCGCAGGACGCAAACGGGGTCATGGCCGGTCTGGTGCTGGCCCAGCGCGGTCGTGTGCAGCTGGTCCTGTGCGGCGACCCGTTCCAGGAGCTGTACTCGTTCACCGGCAGCATCGATGCCATGCAGGGCTTCTCAGCACAGCAGGGTGTGGTCACACTTCCACTGCGCGAGTCGCGCCGGTTCGGCCCCGAGATCGCCGCACACGCCAACGGGATCCTCGAGCTGCTCGACCCGGGTCACGAAGTGCCGATGCGCCTGCTCGGGGTCGGCCCGGCAGACGGCCATCTGCGCGACGTGTTCGACGAGCACGAAGCGTTCGGTTGCGACGCGGTGGTGTGTGCCACCAACCGCCAGGTGGTCGATGCGATCGTGAGCCACACCCGTGCCGGCCGCCGCGTCTACTCGACGCTGGATCTGCAAGACCTGGTTTCGCTGGCACGTGACGTGGCGCTGGTCGAAAGCGGTAGGGCCGACGAGTGTGCCGAGCCGGTGCTGCGCCGGTTCACCGATCTGGTGAGCTGGCGTGAATGGCTGCGCTCGGTTCCGGGCGTCGAGGAGGAGTCACTGCACGCCACCGTGACGTTGGTGCGCACGCATGGCGCCGAGGCGCTGGAGCAGTTGGCGCGCACCGTGGTTGCGTCTCGGGATATGGCCGACGTGACCGTCTCGACGATCCACAAGGCCAAAGGGGGTACGTGGGAGCGCGTGCACGTGCTGATGGGCGAGGTCGACATCGAGGACACCGCCAAGTTGCGGATGCTCTACGTGGCGATGACCCGTGCAAGGACGCTGGTGCTGCGCGAGGTCAGCTTCGTGTCTTCTGAGGACGCCGGCCAGACAAAACCCGCGGCATAGGCCTGCGAACCTCGACGGCCATTGCGCCGTGGGCGTTGTCCTGACGCACAGTGGTGAGCGGGTGCGCGGCGGTGTCACGTCCACTCACCACAGTGTCGGCTGGTTTCCGAGTAGCGCGGCTTCCACCGCGCAGGCGTCCCACCCGCAGCGCACCGCTTCACGCAGCGCCACCGAGCGTTGCCGGCGCAGATCACGAAGAGCGCCGCGGATGACGCGACCGCTGCCGCCTCGGCGCATCGCCACCATGCGCGCCATGTTGTGGCGTTGATCGCCGCCGACGATGTGATGCGGGCCGACGCGGGTGCAGATCGGGTTGTCGCACTCATGCAGTGCAAGTATTCGGGGAGCCACGGCTCCCCCGCCGAACAGTGCCAGGGCATAGCGATTGGGGCGCACACAGAAACGGGCTCCACCGCGGTTGATGTGGAACCGTCCGTATCCGTCCGCACCGATGCCGCCGATCCAGATGTCGCAGTCGTGGTCCGCGGGTCCTTCTACGATGTAGCCCGTGAACCGGGCGATCTCCTCGGCGTGTACTCGTGGGTCGACCACCAGGCCAGCAGCGGTCCTCATGGCGCGACCTTATTGCGAAGGTCCGACGAATTCAGGCTGCTCGCGCCGCATGTGGTGCAGTTCCCGATGCCGATGCACCGTTGCGCTCGCACACGAAACGATTCACATATCGCGCACTCGCGGTGTGTCGCAGTAAAGCGCTAGGCACTGTCGGTCGCCGGTGTTAGCGTGCGGGGATGTCCACGTTGGCTCGCGACTATCGCATGACAGTCGGGATGCGCACTGCGTCCCCGGCTGCGTTGTCGTGCGTGGAAACGGTCGAGACCAATGTCATCGGAGCCTGGGCGCTCGCTGAGTCGCGCGACTTCGGTCAGCCCAGTTGCTTCCGGCTATTCCGTAGCCCTTCCACCCCGTTCGCGGGTGTGTGCCCCAGCCGGAAGCAAGGGCCAGAAGACAAATCTCATAAATCCCTCACCTTTTCGGTTGCCGCTGGCAGAAACGTCGCCTGACGTTTCTGCGTTTTGCCGCATCTAAAACGATTGCACAGCAACACTTTTCGAGAACAAACACGCTGGACACGGCGCCGCTTTCGGTGCACCATTCTCCTCGTCGGATACGAACCCGCTCAGCGGTTACGGCTCCGGCTCGCGGACTCGGTGACACCGGGCCCCCGCCCAGGAACTTGAGAACTCCATAGTGTGTGATGCGCTGTCCCTCACCGGGACAGGTGTATTCGCCGCCTCGGCGACCGCCGCTCCCCCGGGAGCCACTGCGCGGTCAGCCAGACGTGTGGGTGCACCCCGGACCGGTGATCGGGACAGCGGCTGGGCGCCGCCATGCGCCCAGCACCCCGCACAGGCGTGCCAGCTGGTGCGCTTGTGCGGGTTCGAGCAGGGCAGGCCGGACACAAACATGCCGGTCTGTCCTGCCGTTTGCGCCGCTAGCTCAGTCGGTAGAGCAGCTGACTCTTAATCAGCGGGCCGGGGGTTCGATCCCCTCGCGGCGCACCCCGTTTTGACACCCAGCCGACCAAGCCGGCTTGTTCCGGGTATGAGCGAATATGCACTGCCCTGCTTCGTCTGCGCCACATCTCTGCACAACGCCTTCGCCGATGTCGACAACCAGCCGTACGGCGGCACCGAGTTCCGCACCAGCGGGCACTACGGGTCGACGTTCTGGGACAGTTTCGACGGTGAGGAGTTGGTGCTCAACATCTGCGACGACTGCCTTCAGGCCGCAACGTCGAGACTTGGCCAGCACAAGCGGTTCCTGCCGGTCATCGCGGCGGGCGTGGGCACGGTTGGATCAGTGCCTGTGGATCGCCCGCTGGTCGGCTTCACCGGGCATCTCGATGACACCGCCGTGCGCGTCGAGCTTGGTGAGATCGGATCTGCTCTGCCGGGCGTGATCTGGTTTCAGAATGCCGATGAACTGCGGCGGCATGCGCTGCGCATACAGGACGCGTCGCCACACTGACACGGCTTTCTCGACTACGCCGATCGCGGGGCGCCCGCACGGCGGTAGCGCCCTAATGCCGTGCCACATCACACCGAGTGGCCCCGTCGGACACGGATCCGGGGCTTTGCGGATGTAGCTCAGCTGGTAGAGCGCGACCCTTCCAAGGTCGATGTCGCGGGTTCGATGCCCGTCATCCGCTCCACTGCGCGCGGCGCGCACTGCAGATCGTTTCCGTCGATCGCGCTCGACGAACAACGGCCCTCTGGCGTAACTGGCAGCCGCGCCGCGCTCAAACCGCGGTTCTCACACCGAGAGTGCGGGTTCGATTCCCGCGGGGGCCACGCATTGCCTCGTGGTGTAACTGGCAGCACCGGCGGTTTTGGTTCGCCCGGTTCAGGTTCGAACCCTGGCGAGGCAGCAAGTCCGCGGACTGTACACGCGCCCATTGCCCGGTGGTCTAACTGGCAGGACACCTGATTCTGGATCAGGCCGGTAGAGGTTCGAATCCTCTCTGGGCAGCCCGTTCACCGGACCCCGTCCGGCGTGTCGAACCTGCTCGGACTACTTGTCGGCAACGGCGTCTATTCTCTGTTTTAGGGAATTGATCGCCTCCAGGGAGTAAGGACACTCACCATGTCGATGAACTTGAAGCTGTGCGTCACGTTGCGCTACGGCACCTACCGCGGCGCAGACAGCCGCCCGACAGCCGAAGATCGCTCCCACCTCGAGTCCCTGTGCCGCGAGGTGGCCGCCGATATGGGTGATGACGTGCTGTTCGCGCGCACCGAGCCCACCGAGACGGTGTCCTGGCCGTCGAAGACGCTGGTCCTGTCGTACTCGCTGTTCCACCCTGAATCAGCGGCGCTCAGTTCACTGGCTCAGGTGTGGAAGTCCAAGCTGGAGACGGCCTATGACTGCACCGTCCACGTCAGCGCCAGTACCGATTAAGCTGCTGGCGATGGCGCGTGAAAAGTGGGTCTACCAGGGAGCCCGTATCGCCCTTGGGTATGGGGCTCAGATGGAAGGCCAGCGCCGTTACTGGTTCCGGCGCGAGGACATCGGCGCCGGCGGCACGACGTTGATCATCCCCGTCGACAAGTTCTGGCCGGCCGGCCAGCGGGTCGCACATGCCTGATGCCGCACCCACGACGGCACCGCCGCCGCCGAACGGCTGCCGTTGGTGCGGCCGCGAACAGCGCACCCATGCCCTCGAATGGGACGACTCAGCGGGGTACCACGGCTGGGTAGCGCCCACCGACGATCAGCGCGTCGAACGTATCCGCACCCGCCGCGAGGCGGGATAGCACGCCCCGGTAGCTCAGCCCGGCCAGAGCGGCCGCCTTGTAAGCGGTGTCCGCCGCCGGTTCGAATCCGGCTCGGGGCTCCCCCGCACCCATCGGTGCGTCGCCGCCGTAGCTCAGTGGCAGAGCGCCGCCTTGGTAAGGCGGAGGCCTCGGGTTCAACCCCCGACGGTGGCTCCACGGTTGTCGGTGACCATCCGCTGCGCGAGCGGGGCGTGGAACCGTCAGACCCGGCGTCGCCCTGCCCGCGCGGGGACCGTTGGCGGATGAGTGAATCTGTGCCGGGCAAGTCAGACTGCAGCTGGCCGAAAGTCGCGGGTCTACGTGGATGTGGCGCAGCCGGTAGCGCGTCTCGTTGCCAACGCGAAGGCCGCGGGCTCGATCCCCGCCGTCCGCACCATGCCCCTCTGGCCCAACTGGTAGAGGCGTCGGGTTTAGGTTCCGAAGGTTCCCGGTTCGAATCCGGGGAGGGGTACGCAGATCAAAACACATTGGCCCGTAGCTTAATTGGCAGAGCACGCGACTGTTAATCGCGCCGTTGAAGGTTCGAGTCCTTCCGGGCCAGCGCACCATCTCGGGGGCTTAGCTCAGTCGGTAGAGCGCCTGCTTTGCAAGCAGGATGTCGGGAGTTCGAATCTCCCAGTCTCCACTTCCGGCGCACCCGCGCCACCTTGGCCCGACCACGACACCGAAAGGAGGTGCGGCGCCATGACCACATTGCTGCCCGCACCTGCCGTGCAGGTGTTCAACGCCGACTACTCCGATCACGGCACCATCTCCTGGCAGGACGCCGTGAGCATGATCCTGCGTGAGGCGGCGTTCGTGCTGGAGACCCACGTTCCGCCGCGGCTGGTGCGGTCCCCCTCGGTCGCGATCGAGGTTCCGCGGTCGCTGATGCTGGCGCGATACGTGCACGTGCCGTACCGGCGCGACACCGAGCACGCCGCTCGCGCTGACATCCTGGCCCGCGACAAGCACACCTGCGCCTACTGCGGCAGTCGGGCTGACACCTACGATCACGTGCTGCCACGTTCCCGCGGTGGTGGTGACACCTGGTTCAACCTGGTGGCCGCCTGCGGGCCATGCAACTGGAGCAAGGCCGACCGGACGCCGGAGGAGGCGGGGATGCGGCTGCTTTGGCAGCCGTACCGACCCAAGGGTGTGTGACCTGGGGTTTGAGTGTTACCCGCAGTGGAGACTTGGCCCGCTGCGGGTCACACTCAAACCCCATCTTGGTCCGTTCGGTTAGTGGCAGGCCGCGGGTTTCTCAGACCCGTTGCGCGGGTTCGATTCCCGCACGGACTACGTTGAAGCCCGCCGAGGCGACAGCACTGAGAGGGTTGGCATAGACGGTCTGCCGGCTGGGACGCCAGCTGCACGCGGGTTCAACTCCCGCCCCTTTCACTCGACACCGCCCTGCTATTCTCTACTTTAGAGATTCGCACATGTGCTGCTTGAGGGAGGTTCGGTGGGACGGTGGAAAGTAGGCGCGCGAGTCACGATCGCCGACGCCGCCCACGTACCTGTCTCGCTGCGGCGGTACTTCGTCCCCGGCGAGACGGCCGGCACGGTGTCGCATCAGGTGCGCCACAACGGGATCAGCGGCTATGGATATTCCTGCGATGTGCGTTGGGACATCGCAGGACGGTGGGGCGACACAATCTCGAAGCGGCACGCTGAATCGGAACTCACCGCACTGGAATAGGGGCTGACACCGTGACAACGCCGATGTGGTTGCTCGACTTCGACGGCGTGATCAACGCGCTGTCCAAGCGCGGCGGGCGAAGCTTCTGGCCGGACTGGCGATCCGCGACCATCGACCACCCCGAAGGGGACCGTGACCGTCACGGCAAGCCGGTGAAGCTCCCACTGCTGTGGTCGGCGACGGTCGTCGAGACCGTTGCCGCGGCTGTCGACGCCGGTGTGGCGGTGCAGTGGTTATCGACGTGGCGTGAACACACCCGGCAGCTGCCGCCGATCCTGGACGGGCTGCCGGAGATCCCGTGGTTCGACGAGAACGTCCTCGCCGCCGATGCTGCAGACGGGCTGGATGCGCGTGAGCGGATGGTATCGGGCCCCTGGAAGGTTGCCGTCGCCAAGGCGGCGGTCCCCGGCGATGCAGCACTTCTGTGGACCGAGGACGCGCTGTCAGTCGACATGCTCTCGGAGAGCTGGCGCAAGTCGCGTACCGCGCCCACTACGTTCGTGCGTCCGCACCCGGCACAGGGGCTGATTCCCCGCGATGTGCGCGTGATCCGCGAATGGATCGCCCAGTACGCGCCACATCCGTAGCATCGATCCGACCCAGTTACAGTCCCACGGCATGGACGCCGTGTTTCTCGACATCGACGGCACGCTGAATGTCACCGACTCCGCACCGGGTTGGACACTGAGCACCCGCACAGTCGGGTATCCGATCCACGCGGTGACCGAGGTCGTCGACTGGCTGTGCACGCTGCATGATCGCGGCGTCGCGCTGGTGTGGAACACCACCTGGAACGACCAGGCCGACGACTACGCCGAGTGGTTCGGCCTCCCGCACGGGCTGCCATGGGTTCGCCACGACGAGAACCGGGTCAGCTTCGGGCACAGCCTGAAAGTGCGCGGCGCGCTGCGCTACCTGCAGGCGCATCCTCGGATCAAACGTGCCGTGGTACTCGACGATGTGGTCGGCGAGCATGACGCGTGCCTGCCAGCAGTTACGTCCGGCCGGGTACTGGTACCGGAACTGCACGAGCGCCACGGCGTGACCCGTGAGGTGATGGTCGCTGTCGATGCTCACCTGCGCCTGCACCCGCGTGTAAGGGTGTGAGATGGTCCCGAAGCTGACATGGTTCAAGCGCCCGGTTGAAGCCCAGGAGAAGTCGGTTCGATTCCGGCCGGGACCACACAACAGGGAGGTGAGGAGGTGATGCGGCGCCACAGCACCCGCGCGGTTGATGCGGAGTGGTTCCGCGCCCACGTCCGTCCTGCTCACGAGGAACGGTGGTCTGACACCGAGGCGATTCTGCTGGCGGACCCGCATGAGCGTCGCCGCATCGCCGAGCTGGCATCCGAGCTGGTTGATGGCTTCGAGCGCCCGATCATCGTCCGCCGCGATCGCTGGTGGAGCCGACGGCTGCGAGTCGCAGACGGAGTGCACCGCTCGATTGCCGCGATGCGTCACGGGATTCCGCTGCTCATCCGCAACGGGTACCCGCCCGAGAGCGATGACAGCGGCGGCGACATCTACACCGCGACTGTCAGTGGGTCTGATCCTGCGGAATTCCTTGATGCAGCGCTGAGTCTGTCGTCGTTCCGGTGCTCAGCTGGGCCATGGGTGCAGTGTGATGTCGCATCCGGTGCTCCGGACGGTGTTGTGCGGCTGCATCTGTCACGCCACGACGACCTGCAGGAGCTGATCTCCGCGGAGCTGCAGGAGCGGCTGCGCGAGTCCGGATGGTGGGCGCAGGTGAAGTTCATCGGCCCCGCCGAGGACTGAGTATCCGTACGCGCCGCGTGCCGACCGGGGACCGTTGCCCGCGCAGGGTGGCCGGCTATGAGCGGATCCGACTACAAGAAACGGCTCAAGGCGCTGATCTCGACAGCCGAGGAGCAACAATGGGACGTCTGTAAGACCAGCGGCGGGCATTGGCGGTTCGTTCCGCCGGACAAACAGCAGAACATCGTGATCGCGCCGGCCACTACTCGCGATCACCGTGCCGTGGCCAACTTGGAAGCCGACCTGCGCCGTTCCGGGTTGTCTGCGTGAAGTGCGTCGGTCCCGTTGCGGGGATCGTCACGCCGCGGTAGCTCAGTGGAGAGAGCGCCTGATTACGGATCAGGGGGTCGGGGGTTCGAATCCCTCTCGCGGTACGTCATCACGCGAATCGCTCAGCGGTGCGCGCGGATTCCTAGCTCAGTTGGTTAGAGCACCGTCCTGATAAGACGGAGGTGCCGGGTTCGATTCCCGGGGGATCCACAACGGTGGTGTGTCCAGGCGGGCACGCGGTTCGAGTCCGCAGCGTGTCGAATCGGGCGCGTCATGGGCCGTGTGTGGGTTTCGAGTCCCGCGCACACCACCTCATGGCTGTGTGGAGGAGCTGGAGTCCTCGCCGCCCTGTCACGGCGGAGATCGCGGGTTCAAGTCCCGTCACGGTCGCAACTCGCTGGCATCGCCGCTTTCCCTGTGCACGGGGGCCGGCGGTGTCCGGCGGCAACGGTCCTCTAGCTCAGCGGGAGAGCGCCGCGCCTACAACGCGGATGTCGGGGGTTCGAATCCCTCGGGGACTACAAGCGCGGTGTTGAGCAGGTGGTGGGCTCAGCGGCCTGTAAAGCCGTCTCTTCGGACGTGTCGGTTCAATTCCGGCCACCGCGACCAGGACCGCGCCGGCCTCAACGGCGCACACCGGGGTGTAGCTCAGCTTGGTTTAGAGCACCCGCTTTGGGAGCGGGAAGTCGCACGTTCGAATCGTGTCACCCCGACCGATCGCATGCCCGCGTAGCTCAGCGGATAGAGCACCTGCCTCCGGCGCAGGTTGTCCCGAGTTCGATTCTCGGCGTGGGCTCTTGGCCTCCATAGCTCAGTTGGCAGAGCTTCCGACTTTTAATCGGAATGTCGCAGGTTCGATCCCTGCTGGGGGCACGCACAGCGGAGGAAGTCAGGTCTGTCGGCAGTCGGCCGCCATCACCGCCCTGGCAGCCCGGATCGATTTTCCCCAGCGGTGGGTGACTTTGTCGAGATTCAGCGGTGGCTTCAGCACTGTGAGTACCGCGGTTTCGACCGCGTCGAGCGGCACCTCAGTTGCGGGGTGGACCCAATACGTTGCGCGCAGGTTGGCGCGCATCCACGTGCTGAGAAGTTCGTCGTGCTCGGCGGATAACCCGTAATTCGACGCATATTTCGGAATCGACGGATTACGGTAGCGGCCTCGCAAACCCAGCGTCGACCGCAGTTGTGCCGCCAAAGATCGGCGCAGTGTCGAGCTGCCGGTGATGCTGGTTGACCCGCCGGCGAAACCGAAGTGGGTGCCGACATCTCGGCTGGACAACGATCGCTCGGCTTTCCCGGCGTAGAGCGGACGCGCGTCTGGAGCTTCGCCGAGTCCCAGCGTGTGCCAGACGGTATCCGCACCGAACACCGCATACAGACCGGGACTTGCCGGCCACGAAAGCAGCGACGCCTCTGTGATGGCCTCCGGTGGGGCGTACAGCGCTGCCATGGCGGCACAAGACAGCTCGTCGACAGTGACCATGCGGCCCCACGTTAGCGGGCTACCGACGGTCCCCGGCGCACAGTCGTCCCTCACCTTTCCGACACCCACCCCGCTCGCGGGGCAAGCGTCCGTAGCTCAGCGGCAGAGCAACCGTCTCCAAAGCGGTTACGCGCAGGTTCGAGTCCTGCCGGGCGCGCAACACCTCGCTGGGTTGGCGGGGTTCCAGAGGTCGCGGCGACGGTCGTGGTCTCGTCCATGGCGCCGTGCTGTGATGGCTAGGCACCCGAGTTTTCACCTCGGGAGGCGCGGGTTCGATTCCCGTCGGCGCTACAAATTTCGATACCGCGCCGCGCACGGCTGAGGTGCCGACCACCGGCCTACGGTCACCGACATGTCCAGCGCCGTCGTCACTGCCACTCACCCGACGCACTGGGAGGTCACCTCGCACAGTGTGGCCGTCACGGTGCGCGATGTCCGCAAGATCGAATCGACCTACGACTGGCTGGTTTTCAACAGCCACGGCCAGTCTCTGCTGACCAGCAACCCGGTCGCTGCAGCCGCGATCGAGGCCGTGAAAGCCACCCCATAGCGGCGCATCCTCCGCGTGTCGCGCGCCGTCGGCGGGATCTTCGGTTCCATCGGTGAAGCTGTGCGCAGCGAGACCTCGTGTCAACACCGGCTTCGATGACCTTCACCGGTGAAGGCGTCTCCATGACGCTGGCCCCAGACGAGAGGCGACCTGCACGGGGTTTCGCTACTGCCCCTGCAGCTCAGCGGATCAGAGCACCGGGCGATCCGTTCGGGGCCAGCGGGTGTGGCCCCAACTGAAACGAGTGGCAACCGCACCAACCGTGTCGAGCAACGCGTCAGCCGCGAGGTGGCTACTCCATGCATGGTGGGTACTCGGCCGAAACGCCCAGCCGGATCGCCCGCCAGTGATATTCTCCGAAAGCGAGAATGCCACTATCAGTAATGGGAGCGGAGCAATGTCATCCGGTAGGGTGTTGGCGGTGGTCGCGTCCGCGATGCTCGTTGTGCTCGGCGGTGCCCCGCCCGCGCGCGCCGAACAGCTGTGGGGGATCAACGGAACGTTCCTCACATCGTCAAACGGTGACTGGGCCAAGATCAACCAGCGCTACGAGGATCAGCCACCCACCCGCAGCACCTGGACCATCTCAACGCAATGCGTCTCCCCGTCAGACTGCACCGGCACAGTGAACAGCGACGCCGGCTGGAGTGCGCCGATCTACACGACCAACGGTCTCTGGTACGTCAAACGCAAGGTGCCCAACTGGCGATACTGTGCCGACGGCGTCCCGGTCGAGGGCCTGCAGACCTACATGATCTACCCGGTCGGCGCTAACGGGCACTACGACGCGGATGCCCGGGAGTACACCGGGTTCGACAAGACGATCGGACCGAGCGGATCCTGCGGGCGCAACCAGTGGCCTGTCATCGAGATGCCGTTCTACATGAAGGTGGCATAGCGCGCCCACTTCGGCGCCCGCAGCGTCGCGTTTTGGAGAAGAAAACCACCCTAGTCGTCAGGGCCACCGACACGGTCAAGAGCCAGTAAGCCGCCGGGGATCAGAATGAGCAAATCGCCTGCACAACGTGTTCGGCGAACTATGCGTGCATCGCGACGGTAACTGCCCCACGCGGATCGATGAGTAGAAAAGCCGCGGATAAGGTCGAGCGCCTGGTCCCCGGCGCGTGTACGTCGCTTCCTCCGATCACCGCCGGTGCCGACACACACGATGTACGGCGGTTCCAGCAGCGCCATATTCTGCTCGCGCAGATTGTCGAAGTGCGGGTATGGCGGGCAGCGACCGTCCGGTGGGGGACGTGCAAGCGTAGACAAACCGCCGTGAAAATGCGGTGCACACCCGTCACCCGACCGGCGACGTTCGCAGCGCTACAACTGTTCTCACGTTCAATAGATCGCCCACTGGCACTGGCGACCGCGCGTGACGGAGGTCGCGCCGCACACATCGATGTTCTTTCACTGCGTGGTACAGACTGCCCACCCGCCCAGGCAAGGAAGTCACCCATGCAACGTTCGATCGGTTCGTACCTGCCCGCTGCGACTGCACTCACGGCAGCCGCGATCACCGCTGCTCCGCTGTTGGTCAGCCCAGCCGTGCTGCACTCGACCGCCGCCCCGACGTTGCCGTCGTTGTCGGCACCACGGATTCAGCTCGCGGCGCTGGTCAGCCCCCGAGACATTGATGACCTTGTCGAGCGGTTGAATTCGGCACTCGCGTCCGTGTCCTCTACGGTCACCTCCGTTGTCGCGATGCCGGGGAACAGCCTCAGCTCCGTGCTCGACTCCGCCGTGGCGGTGAACAACGACCTGTGGAACAACATGATCAGGTCCACCGATAACCGCGCGCTCGTCGATCTTCTGCGCGCACTGCGCGCGACCTCCTCGGGTGGCCTGACGCGCCTATCGGACACGGTGGCTGATGTCAGCGGCACCATCGTGCTCACCACCGGTGAGGTCACCACCCTCTTGGCATCGACATTGACAGGATCTTTGAGCACGGCGTTGCATGCCGTCGCGAGCATCATCAACAACCCGCTCTCGTTGTCCAGCTACACAGGTCTTCTCAACGTTCCGCTCGATGTCGCCGGCCTGGTCCTTCACGATGGGGCGGGTCTGGTCAACAGCGTCGGCCGCGGTGCACTTTCCACGGTGGGGACACTCGCCACGGGAGTCACCTCCCAGATCGACAACCTGCTGCGGGGCGTCAACGAGGCGCTCAGCGCCGCGAAGGGCCTCGTGCCGGGTGTGGCGCTGCTTGATGGTGTCCTGACAGCGATACAGGGAATCGTGACGGCCCCGGTCAGCGCTGCGCTCGCCGGCGTCAACGGGTTGACCGGAACGCTGGTCGACGCCGCGGGGCGGACGCTGGGCAACATCACCCATGGTGTGGGTGAGATCGCAGACGCGTGGCTCGGAGACGGTACCGGCGATGGCGCGTTGCAGCGCAGCATTCGCGCCATCGGCTCCGAACCGCTCAGCGTTGCGAGCTACACCCAGGCACTGGGAGCTGTTGTGGCCGCCGGCGTGCGCACCGTGGGGGCCATCACCGACATCGGTACCGGGCTCCTGTCGGTTCCGTTCACCGCTGGTGCCGACCTGTCTGTGACCGCCGCGGAGATGGTCGCGAAATTCAACGGTGGCGCGGCAACGTTGGCTTCTGGGCTGATGCGCGCCGCAGGGTTGCCGTCGCTGGTGGCGAACCTGCCGCACACGGTGGCCGGGGCAGTCAATATGGCGGTCCGCGCCGTGGGCGCAGCCGTTGCCGCCGGCTTCAATACGGTTGCCGCCGTGCTGGACCCGGGCTCGTTGACGCACCGATCGGCCGTCTCCGCTGCCGCACCGCAGCTGCGCCAGGCAGCTGCGTCCACGTTCGTCACCGCCGACGTTCAGCTGTCAGCTCCCATGTCTGTTAACCAGGCACGGGACGGTGTCGATGTGGCCGATGCGGGACCGCTCACTGCCAGCAATTCAGCCGCGTCCGCTGTCTCCGCACCGGCGGTGGTCGGATCCGCGGGCGACGTAACCGAAGCCGATCCGGTCGAGGACACCGCGGTTGTCGCGGAACCCCACGAAGACGACGTGCCAGTCACAGATGATGAAACCGGCGACGACGTGACCAAAGCTGAGCCCGAATCCGCGAACAGCACCGCAGCAGATCCCGAGACTTCGACCGGCGGCCTTGAGTCAACCGACGAAGCCGCCGATCCCGGTGACGAATCCACCGTCGCCGTCCCCGGACGCAAACGCTCGGCCACTGAATCTTCGCGCAGCAACGACACCCGGACGAGGCTCGACGTCACTGATTCCACCTCGTCCTCGACCGATACCGGCGAGGACGAATCTCGGCCGAAACCGCAGGGCCGGCACGCGTCCGGAAAGACCGCTGCGGATTCACCGGCAGTTGCGGGTGGGCGCCATCGCGGTGACTCTGCTGGTGCGAAAGGCACCGCCGGGTCGCCGGCCGGAGGTGGCGGAAGCGAATCACCGCGTGCCGGTGGATCAACTGGATCGGAGTAGCCACCGAGCGCGTACAACGCGCGCAAGCAACAGCTTCGCGGAGTAGAGCAGTTTGGTAGCTCGCTGGGCCCATAACCCAGAGGTCGCAGGTTCGAATCCTGTCTCCGCAACCACTTTCGGCCACTCTGCAGAGGGTGTCCGCAACGCTCCGTAGCTCAGTTGGCAGAGCCCCGCGCTCATAACGCGGAAGTCGCGGGTTCGAGTCCCGCCGGAGCAACGAGGATCGGTCCGCGGGGGCCGGTCACATTGGAGGGCCCACCCGACGGCTGGCGACGGGCGCTGTCTTGAAAACAGTTGGTGCATAGACATGTAGGGGTTCGATCCCCCTGCCCTCCGCGCATATCGCCACGGCTCACGGCCGCTGGCGGAACTGCTCAGCTGAGATGCTGGGTGCGGGTGGCTCCGCTCGCGCAGTCGCGGACAGGCGGCGCGCGTTCAGCGGACGGTCCCCCTGTTCGGGGACCGTCATGGCGGCGATAGCTCAGACGGCAGAGCACCCGGTTGTGGTCCGGGAGGTCGGTGGGTTCGATTCCCCCTCGTCGCCCCAACCCAGCTGCCGCGCCGCGCAACGGAAATCGGACCGGTCGTGGCCACTATCGGTGCCATGCCGACAACCGTCATTTCGCTCAACGCGCTGCGCGACCACCAAGCGATCGAGCAGATCATCACGACTCTGGACCCGCGTTCCCCGCTGTGCGGGCAGCTCGAGACGATGGTGTCTAGGGGACGTGACCCCCTGCGGGAGGCACAGTTGGTAGGCGTCGCCGAAGCCTGGGTGCTGCGTGTTCAGCCTGTGGGCGGGCATCCGGTGTATCACCGGTTCGACACCACCGGCAATGCGCACCGGATCATCGCCGAGAATGCCGCTTCCACTTTGGCCGGCGGTGCCCTGTGAACGAGTGGAAGCTGCAGCACACATCGGGCACTCAGACCACCTATGCCCGTGAGTTGTCCGGTCTCGACCGCATCTACGCCTACGTCGACTACGACCAGTGGGACGACGAGGAGCAGCCGACGCACTACCGCTGGTCGGTGCAGGACGGCTCGTGCGGCAAGGTGCTCGACAGCGGTTTCACCGATGAGGGTGGATTGACCGCTGCGCAGGCCGATGCCGATGCCGCCGCCGCGAAACTGTTCCCGGGACGCTGAGGCACGATGCACCAGAACTACCAAGCCCTATTCGCGGAGGCGGGAGCCGAGGTATTGCTCGGTGGGGTCGACGGGCTGCGGTCCGAGCTTGCGACCGCCTCTCGTCTCGGCGGAGAAGCCCGGGCTCGCGGGGCCAAAGTCGATCTCGACGAGGGCCAACCGTTCGACATCTACACCCTGTACGTGCAGGTAACCAACCGGGCATACGACCGCGCCAGGCATCTCGATGAGCTGTACATCCTGTTGCTCGCCCACGCCTACGAATTCGGCGCGGGAGTTCGCGAGGACCCCCTTCCGGATCTCTAGCACCGCGGGTTACGCTGTCCGGCTCGCCACCGCCGCCGCGCGGCTTCGCGCACACGCATGGAAGGACACGGTCATGGGTCTCCCGTTGTAGGTGCGGCTGCCTCCCCTGCGGCCGGACGGAGGTCGCCGGTAGCCCGCCGAAAGGCGGACAGATCCGTTGTCCAAGACCGACAAGACCCGTCCCTGGCGGGTCCAGATCAACGATGCCCCGGGCATGCGAGCGGCGCACATGTGTACCGGCATCCGGCGGCTGCACGTCACCGCTGCGTGTGACCTTCCTACTGACCCGTGGACATACGCGGACACCGTGTGCCGCTGGGAACCTGCGCGTGAGCCTGTTCCGCACTGGAAAATGTTCTCTGACACCGGCTATCGGCAGACTGCTCGCCGCGCCTGGTTCTCTGCCGAGCGGGCGGCGCAGCGGACCATCCTGCGCGACCTCACGCGCCAGGCCAACAGCCGCGGCGAGATCAACGAGGACCGCGTCGACAACCGCCAGACCCACCGCTACTGCGAGTACACCGGCGGGTGGTGGGACTGATGGCGCGCACCGACAAGACGCCCAGCGGGGGCCTCAAAACGGTCGCTCCCGAGCACCGTGCAGGGCCCGCTGGCGGACCGTCGGCGACCCCGGGGAACCCCCGACCTGCGTGCTCGACGCGATGTCGACTGGTGGTGGACGTGAGGCCGCTGCGGGTCGGCGCCGGCTTTCGTTCCGGGCACCGACCCACCGCGGGCGGTGTCACTCGACGGCCACTCCTGCCGATCCCACGATGCGTTCAGCCGCGCACACAATGTCGTCGCGTGTGAGTGTGAACAGTTCGCTGTCGGTCAGCTCAGACAGATCCGCTACTTGTCCGAACCGCTGTGCCGCGATTCCGGCGGCCGCATCGACCACACCGCGAGCGAAACGGATATTGCCGAGCCGGTCGATGTGGCGCACGCCGTAACCGTTGTCCTTGCCCAGCTCCTCGACAATGTGCTGGAACGCACCCTCGGTGGAGTTACTGAGAACGTGGCCGCCATCCTCGGCGAACTTCACCAGGTGCTTCCACAGCTCAGCCGGCGAAGGCGAGGTGAACGTGACATGGCGGCTGAACAGGCCGGCCAGGCTCTGTTCGCGTGCCAGGAAACGCCGCATCTCCTCGGGGTATCCGCACAGGACCACCACCGGGTCGTTCCCGCCGTCTCGCATCCGCTGACTGAGCGTGTCCACCGCCTCGCGCCCGAACGGGTCGCCGCTGCCGCCGCGGTCCTGGACCAGTTCGTAAGCGCTGTCGACGAAGAGAACACCCCCGCGCGCACTGTCGAACACCGCGGATGTTCTCGACGAAGTCTCACCCTCGAATCTGCCAACGAGCGTGTTGCGGTACGCGAACACCACCTTCGAGGTTTCTGTGACCCCGGCGGCGTGCAAGGTGTCTGCCAGGATTTCGGCAGCATGGGTCTTCCCCGTGCCGGGAGCGCCAGTGAAGACGAAGTTGGGGCGCACCGGTGAGACACGCAACCCGCGGCGGACGCGTTCCGCGGTTGCCGACGCATCGGTCAGGATGCCGTGCAGCTGCTCTTTGACCTCGTCCTGGCCGATCAGGGAGTCAATCTCGGCGCGGACGAAACCGATGCGTCCGCGTTGCGCGGCCTCGTCAGACAACGGGTACTGGTCCATCGCGCGGAAGTCACTGAGCGCGGACAGCCGTGAGGAAATCTGCGTGAGCATGCTGTTCGGCTGTCCGGTCCCGCCGGTCTCTGCATGTATGCGGTGTAGTGGTTCATCAAGCGGCAGCGTGATCCGAGTGCGCAGCTGTTCGGACAGTTCATCGCCCAGCCTCCTGTCAGACGGCTGGTCGCCGACCACCAGGTGCATCCCCAACGCCCGCCCGGTGCGCGCCAGGTGGCCAAGTGCTGACACCAAGCGCGGGTGGCTGCGCGCAGCTGCGTGCAACTCGTCGACCACGATGAACAAGTGCGGCAACCGCGGATACTCCGACCCCGCGCGCTGCATGGACCGTTCGGTGTAGCTGACAAAGTCCTCGCATTTTGAATGCGTGTAGATCAGCTGCGCCCGCCGATCCATCTCGCTCGCGATAAAGTCGATGAGGCGCTGGACACGCGGCGGGAAGTGCTCCAGGTGAGAAACCGCCGCAACCACGTGTGGCAGCTTGTCGAGCCCCTCGAATGTGCTGCCGCCCTTACCGTCGGCCAGGACGAAGCTCACGGTGTCGGGCGCATAGGTGGCGGCAAGGCCCAAAACGAGAGAGCTCAGAAAATGTGACTTCCCGCTTCCGGTGCGCCCCTCAATCGCGACGTGCGGACCGTTTCCGCCCAGACTCTCGTCGGTGAGATCGAGGTATTCCAGCTCGGCGTGCGTTGCGCCACTCTCGATGCGTCCTTGGAGCACGGGGTGCGGACCACTTCCGCCCAGACTCTCGTCGGTGAGATCGAGGTGTTCCAGCGCGGCGTTCATTGCGCCGCTTTCGAGCCGATAGCAGTAGGGCACCCGCAGCGAAGCGGTTGCCGTGTTGCGTGCCCACACCTCGGTGAAATCGTGGGTGGCGATGTCTTCGATGCCCAGAGCTTCGAAGAGGTCTACTGCGCACACGCCGACGAGGGACGGTTCCTGTGCTGGCCTGCCGCCGGAACCGTCCCCCGTCGGCGTGTGTGCAGTGACAGCACGCAACGCTGCCTGGTAGCTGACCCCGGGGTGCTGTTCCATGTACGCGCGAGCGTCGGCCTTGAGTCGGTGAGAAACCATGGTTGAAGAAACCTCTCCTGTGCAGTCCGCGGAGTGGATCCGGCGCCGCGACCACCAGCCACACCGCGGTGAACAGGGCGGGTTCGCCATGTGCCCCTGCGGGGGCTGACCTCCACGTTGCGGTGCGGGGTCGCGGCCCGTCTCGCTTCGAGGATCCCGCCCCACGGCCGGGGCGATTGCCGGGAAAGCTACACGGAACTCGGCACCGTGCAATGCGCGACACGAACGCACGGCATCGGGGTGTGCATCACTGGTCAGCGCACTGTCCGGCCTGGCGGCACATTCCGACCGCCTGATCCAGATACACACTCGCTGTGCGCCTCTGGTCAACATCAGCGTCCGCCGACAGTGTCACGTCCGCAGCGAGAGTTGCGGCATGGTGTGCGTGCTGGCGGCGGTAGTGGCGATCATCGGCGGCGGCTACTGCGGTGTGTAGCGAAGACCGTGCCTCGGCCAGTTTCTCGGTGGTGCTCTGCATCTTCGGTGTGACTCCTGCGCTGGGACCGGCCACCTGTTCGACCGCTGGTTACGCGCAGTGTGCAAGTTTCCGGCGCGTCACCAGCCCTACGACACGGGAACCCGAATCCGGCCCTTCCGCGTGTTGCGTGTCCGGCACGGTGAATTCAGGTCATGGGACGCATGCTCACCGATGCATGGACGACTGAGCGCGGTTGTCCCCGGCCAGAGCGGAGCTTTCCCCAGTGTCAGCAGAGAGCATCACCATCAGCCGCGGCGGCCAAACCGAAGATCTGCACGAGTCGTGTGGATCGCCGCGGTGCAGCGTAGCCATTCTGGAAGCCCTCGGCGTCAATGTCTCTGGCCGGCGTCCGGCTGACATTGACAGTGAGGATGTCGGTGGCGCTACGCGGATCTCGGTACTGCCGGCCGGTGAGACCGACTACGACGTGTGGTGTGCCGCCTGCGGTGAATTCCTGCATCACGGGCTGTCTTGCGACTGCTCCAGCTCCGCGGACCGCGCGCCGGCCAGCGGCCCATCCATCTCCCTGCGCGACGCCCCCAGCATCCGCGCACTCTGGAGCTAGCCAATGCAGCTCCTCCACGTCACCACCGCATCGGCAGCTGCGTCGATCCGGAGCCATGGTCTGCGCCCCTCGATCGGGCCCCGTTCCGCGCAACTGGGTGAAACAGTTCCCGCGATCTACTTCTTCACCAGCGAATCCGCGCTCAAAGCGGCCAGTGACAACTGGCTGTCCGAAGCGTTCGAAGACGTCGAGGAGTCCCTGGTGGTGCTCGTCGTCGATGTGTCCGCGCAGGTGGTACGCATCGACCCCACCGCCGCGTTCGAAGCTGTGGTCACGGTGCCAGTGGCGGCCGCTGCTGTCCTGCGGGCCTACGACATCGACACCGGTGCGGCCTTCCCCGCGTCGGCACCTTGAGACCGAGAGGACCACAGCCCGTGGCCGGTGAATCGCAGTGCCCACTATGCGGGTGCTTCTACTTCTGTAACGGCAACCCGAAAGACGAAAACTGCCGCGACCGCATTGCCAATGCAGCCGCGATGAACCGGGGAGGTTGACAGGTGGACGCTGTGTTCAAGAAGAACGACCTGGTGCGAATCGGCAAGAACCGCAAGGTGTATCGCGTGCAAGTGGCTCCGCGTCCCGGCGGCGACGGCATGCATTACCTGGAAGCTGACGCCGATCACCCTGACGCGGCCAAGCGCCAGCCCGATGCGTTCCGCTGGTACCGCGCAGATGAACTGACACCGGTGGAGAGATAGGGCGATGCCGGTCTACGTCGACGACATGCAACGTCCTGCTCAGGTGGGGCGGCTCAACGCGGTGTGGTCGCACCTGCTTGCCGACACCGATGAGGAGCTGCACGCCTTCGCTGCGCAGCTGGGTCTCCGACGCGCCTGGTTCCAAAAGCCCGGCACACCGATCGCGCACTACGACGTGACAGAGTCGAAACGGCAACTCGCGCTTCGGCTGGGAGCGATACCGATCGGGTACCTGAGCCGCGAGTCGATGGATCTGATTCGACGCCGCCGCACGGCACTGGGAACCCGCTAGGGATGTGCACATGGTCAGCCAAGACGACGGGCGATGATTGCGATGAGCGAAACGCCGTGAGTTGATGTCTCACGTGACGGAAGCGCAGGCCCGCGCTGCGAGCGAGATCGTGTACCGCTCGAGCAATGGGTTGCAGGCGTGGTGTCTGTGTCCGGATTGCACCGCACAACATGCGAGCAAGAACAAGTTCCGCACCGCCCACGATCGCTGGGCGATTGATGGGCAGGACTGGCGCATTCTCGAAGACGTGGCCCGGCGCGCGAACTGATCGCTCAGCCGCGCCGGCTCGGCGACGTCTGCCGCTAGGCGTCGACAGTAGCCCAGCGATCGTGAGCGGTACGGCGAACGTGTCTCCGTGGCCGAATGGCGAGGCAGCGGTCTGCAAAGCCGCGCACACCGGTTCGATTCCGGTCGGAGACTCCAACAACGCGTATCGGTACCGCGGTGACTCCGCGGGACGTGCGTTCAAACCTCGACGGTGTCACCGACTTTCGCGTCGTCCGGAAAATCGCTCGATGGCACCACGCTCACGGTCCCGGCACTAAGCTGGTCCGACAGCGCTTTAGCCGCTGTGTATTCGAGATGGTGACCGACCAGCACGTGGGTGTCGTACGGAGCGTGTGACTGGACCACGGAGTACAACCTGTTTTGTGCCATGCACGTAGACAAGCACCGGATCGTCGGCTGCTGCGTGCAAGGCGCGCATGCCCCCATAGCTCAGTCGGCCAGAGCGGCGCACTCGTAATGCGCAGGCGTCGGTTCAATTCCGGCTGGGGGCTCGCAATGGCGGCGGTGCAGCCAAATTGGAGACGTGGCAGAGTGGCGAATGCAGCGCCTTGCTAAGGCGTAGTCGGTGTAACCGGCCGCGGGTTCGAGTCCCGCCGTCTCCGCTGCGCATCACACACGATGGGTTCTCTACCTGGAGGATTCGCGGCGGTTCCGCGCCTGCGGGTGCCGCGACAGGTCGACCGGCGTGCCGGGGAACGCGCCGAGTGACACGTAGCTGCCGGCGCCGTATAGGCGGGTCTCAGACTCGTGCTGGTTCTGTCTATCCTGCGCGTCATCGTCAGTGCGTGGTGTGTAGACCGTGACCTGGATCTTGTCCCCCACGCGCATCACGTCGAGGATGCGCTGGGCATCGTCAGTGGACAGTCCCTCCACTAGTTCGGTGGCCGGCAACTCGTAGAAGACAGACATCGGCGAATCCTCCTGCGTGTGCTGGGAACACGGTGCACCCGGCTGTCTGGAGGGGATCACAGCGCCGTGGCCGAACTGCCACCGGGCGCGTCACCGCTGTGCGCCCGGGTCTGGGTCGTCGAGCAGCCGCAGCAGGTCATCGAGTAGGCGGCTGGCGCGGTCCTCAACATCGTCGAGCACATCGGTGACTCCGGCCAGATCCGTGGCCGCGCGGCGACGTGCGGCCAGGCCGCGGCCGAAGGTTTCCGGGTCCAGTGTCATGACGGTCTCCGGTACCGGCGCAGGCTCTGCTCGGGGCGCGGGACGTCTCGCGCGGTGCGCTTCGGGTGCCGGAAGCGGCGCATGTGGAAGAGCCGTGCCTTCCAGGTGCGGGGCGAGGATTGCCGAGACCGCGGCGGGTGTGAGCGCGGTCGGCGCTAGGCCGCAGTCGCCCCAGCGGTCGATCGGCGTGAACAGCGGTAGATGCACAGGCGCCGCAGCGGCGTTGCGCACCTGCTGCCCCCGAAGATGAGCCGCGACAATGCGTGGGCTCGGGAACTGGTGCTGGAGACCGCGGATCTCCCGCCATTCCTCCCACACACTGACCGGGGACGCGTCGATTGCGGGCGTTGTGGCGGTGTACGCCGTCCCGTCGGGGCAGGTCACCGACACGGTGTCACCGCGCTGGTCGCTGTCGATGTCGCCCAGGCGCAGCGACGCGATCCGGGTGTAGGGCACCGCGGCTGCGGCCAGCGTCAGCAGCATTGCGTCTCGGCGGGCGAACAGCGCTGTTGGCCAGCCGCGTCTGGGGAGCCTGGCCAGCGCAGCTGCTGCGGCATCAGCCCGGGCAGCGACGGTGCCGCGCCGGCGACTGTCGATGAGTTCGCGCACCGTCTCGACGTGCCCGGGCGGTCGGTGTCCGCGACGCCGGTGCACCGCGTTGACGACACCTACACGGCGGCGCTGGCTGGCCACCGTGGCGGGATTCTCGGCCAGGAACCGCGCCAGCGTCAGCGGCGCGGCCGGCAACGGCGGCTGCTCATGCGCCGCGCACCAGTCGGCGAACAAGCCCCACACCGCCTGCTCCCGACGGTTGACAGCCACGGTCAGAGCCCGAGTTGGGTGACCGCGTTGCCGACCAGGGGTGCTTTCTCTCGGGCGTAGCGCGCCACCATCGCCGGGGTCTGGTGGGCTGTCTGGCGCATGATCGCCACGGTGTCGGCGCCGTTGCGTATGGCCTGGGTGACGAATCCGGCTCTCAGGCTGTGCGCGCCGAGTCTGGCGACCTCGTCCTCGGAGAACCCGGCTCGCTCGGCACGCCGGCGCACCGCGGAGTGCACTGCGGCCCCGGACAGTGCATCAGTCGAGAGATTGCCGTTCTGTGCGATGGAGCGAAACACCGCCCGTCCCCCAGTGATCGCTGGGCGCATCCGCCGGCACAGGTGATCCTCGAAGTCATCGTCGACACCGCAAACCGCAGCGATGAGTGCGGCGCGACCGCCGCGGTCGAACGCGGAGACTGCGAGGGCCCAGCGGGTGTAGGCGCACGGCGGGCAACGGCGGGGGTCCTCAGTGCGCGGAAGTGCATGTACGCGGCCCTCGCCACCCTGGTCTGTCTTGGATCGGCGCACGTGAATATGCATCCCGTCGAGCGGGTGCAGTGCCAGATCAGCACCGGTGAGTGCGACCAGCTCGCTGCGGCGGAACGCTCCGGCGAATCCCATCAGCAACAGCGCCGTGTCACGCCTTTCACGGACCCCACTGGCCCACCCGGTCACCTGGGCGCGGGCCGTCTCGACCAGAGCCATGATGTCCTCGGTCAGCAGCGGGTCGCGCGGCGTTCGGGGACGGTCACCGGCGATCGCGTATTCGCGGCGCAGACCAGCGGCGGTTGCGCGCACCAGTGCATGCTGCGTGGGGTCGCTGTCGCAGCTCGCGCGGCGATGTCGGTCGCTGATCGCCGCGACCCACTTGGCCAGCGTCGCGGCGGCATAGGAACGGCGGCCGTCGCTGTCGACGGTCTCGGCGGCTTCGACGAGGTAGGCCGCGACGACATCTGGACGTGCCGGTAGCGGACGGTGCTGGTGGGTGGCACACCAGCGTTCGAATCGGGCCCAGGCGCTGTCGTAAGCGCGCCGGGTGCCCGGCGATTGGGCAGCCGCGGCAGCACGCAGGATCGCCTCCTGTGTGCGCCGGTCCAAGGCGGTGTCCGGACCGTCCGCTGGTACGGCGAGTGACGGCATGGTGGCAGCCTATCGCCGTCCAGGTACTTTCGATGCCGCTGATGTTTGCACGTGCATAAATGCGTGCATCGGCTGAGCTGGGACTGTCACGTCTTTTGGCTGCCGGAGCCGTGCGTGCTCACTGGTGTCATGTGCCTTGCGGGGGCTATGCCATCTGCCCAGTTCAGCGATCCGTCCGGTGGCTTTTCAATGCGGTTCCGGTCAACGATTCGGGTGTCGGCTACAGGTGTTTTGCCTGGTGGGCTCGACTAGTTCCGACCGGTGACAGGGCGATGAAAATTCCTAGTGCGCGGCAGCCTGAATGGCCCGTTTGCAGCCTTAATGTCGGCACATGGAGAACACGAGAGTCGATGAAGCCGCGGCCTATTTCGCAGACCGCCTACGGACACTGATGGGCGGCCACCTCGCGGTGCAGCCCCGTACCGGCCGGCAGCGGCGTGTGACGCCGCTGAGCGTCCACAGGATGCTGCAAGTCGAGCACCCTGACCTCAAGCTTTCACAGACGCAGTGGTACCGATACTGCAACGGGGTCGCGTCGCCGCGCCTCAACGAAGTGTGTGCAGTGGCCGACATCTTCGGTGTCACCCCGAGTTACTTCGTCAGGGATACACATCCGCACTGAGAAAACGCGCTCACCAGGCACTTCACTGGACCTGCTGCGGGAATGAGAATTCTCAGGGGTTAGCGCCGATAAATCGAGGGTGACCGTGCACTGCGCGGGAGGATGGCCAGAATCGGGGCCGAGAAAGACAGCTACCGGGACTGAACGGCGGCCTGTCACGTCCCCATTCTAGGCGGTCCAACAGCAACGATATACACAACTATCGCGATCCCGCTATAGTTGTGTATATGTCCGGCGTCCTTACCACCGCGCAGGTTGCGCACCGCCTCGGTGTGCACACCTCCCGGGTGCGCGCGCTGATCGCCGCAGGGCGTCTGACCGCCACACGCGCAGGCGACCAGTGGCTCATCGACGCCGACAGCGTCGACCGGCACGCCGACCTGATGACCGCGGGGGCCACAGGGCGGCCGTTCGCGGCCCGCACCGCCTGGGCCGCAGCTGCGATGTGCGACGGGCTTGCCAGCGGACTCAACGCCACCGAGCGCTATCGCCTGCGCAACCGACTCGCCCATGCCCGGGAGGCCTCCGCGCCCTGTGAGACGGTGCAACGCTGGCTGTCCCTGCGCATGCAGACGGTGCGCCGCTACCGGATCGGCGCGCGCGACGTACAAGACCTCCTGGGCACCGGCGACGTTCTCCCCACCGGGATCAGCGCGGCTGACGTCTACGGTCTCGGGCTGGCATCCGGCGGCGCGGCCGACGCGTACGTCAGCGCCGGGACCGCGCGCCGACTAGTCGCGGATTTCTTTCTGATCGACAGCCCACAGGGGAACCTCACACTGCGGGTGCTCGACCTCGACATGGTGGCGGCGACCGAGATCGTCGACAGCGGCGCACACGGTGACACCTTCGCAGTGCGCGCATCGCCGCGGTTGATTGTCGGTGCCGACCTGGCCGACGACACCGACGCACGGACGCGTTCCGCGGGCTGCACATTGATCAACGACGCGCTGCGCGCGACCAGGCGGACCTGAACGGTGGGCGCTCTTGAATGTCCCCATTCGGTGGCGCTGGAAGCGATCGCGGCGATCACGGGCCAGACCATCGACAGCGCCACCGAAATGTTTCTGGCAGGACGGCAGCCTGGTGCCTCGGCGATTGCCGACACCGCGGACCTCGCTGCGGCCGTGGACCGTCTCTGCACCCGGGTCGGGCTGGCACCGGCACTGACGCAGAACGAACGCGAGCGGCTGAACACCGATCTGCGCGCACTGGGACAGACGGCGCAGCAGGTCTCGCGCGCCGACCTGGATCGGTGGAATCAGATTCTGCGCACCACACCGGATTTCGTCCGGACCTTGGAACAGGATGCCGTCGTTCTGCCCGACATGCCCGAGCATCAGATGCGCATGTGGCACACACTGCTGGACTTCGAAGAGACTGATCCGCCGCCGTGGGTTCTGGTCGGCGGGCAGATGACCATGCTGCACCTGCTTGAGCATGGAGTCACCATTCACCGGCCCACCGACGACGGCGACATGGTCGTGGGTGTGTGGACCCGCCGCGACGCGCTGCGCGACACGACGCTCTACCTGACCGGCAACGGATTCACCGAGGTGAAAACCAGTGACGGGTTGGGGTATCGCTTCGCTCGCGGGAAGACGGTCATCGACGTGATGGTCCCCGAGGGGATGGAACGCCAGAGGCGACCCGCCAGGACCGGGTCGGGTAGGCCCGGACTCGGCGCTGAAGGTGGAAACCAGGCGCTGACGCGTGCGCAGCGCGTGCCGATTGAGTCCGACGGTCGGCGAGGATACGTTCGGCGACCCACGCTGCTGGGTGGCCTGGTCGCCAAGGCCCACGCATGGACCGTGGATAGCCGCGATCCGGAGCGCCATCTGCAAGACCTCATCTCGCTGGCCGGCCTGGCGCTAGGTGACCCACGCGCTGTGCTGAGCCAGCTTCGGCCCGACGACAGCCGCGCCATGCGGGTCGCACTGCGTCGCGTCGGCGCTGATCACCGAAGGATTCGCGCCGCTGACGACCCCGCCGGTGTGTACGCCTTCCTCACACGGATGGCGAATCCGGCTGGATGACGGGACTGGCATCGAGGCAGATCGAGTCGCGCCGCAGATCAGCGAGCCTGTCACGTCATTGACGGTGCGCCTGACACCGAGACCTCTGACACCAGCCGGGCGTAGCTGTCCCTGGCCGCCGGCGAACGCTCCCCGCGAATCGCCTCACCGACAGCCCTGATGTCGATGTCCCCGCGCCGCGCCGCTGCTGCGACCGCCTTCACCGACCCCAGACTGTGCGCGGCGATCGTTGATCGACTCACATTCGGCGGCAACATCATTGAGACCGGGACCGATTCTTACCGCCTGGCCCACGCCCGCGCTGCACGGGCCGCTACCTAATCAGCCACAACGCCTGTAAAGATGCCCATGCACCTTGCCGGACTCACCTCGCGGTCGCGAGGCGGCTTGCGGTAAGGGCGCTGCTAATGGATACCTCGGCGAGTAGGCCCGGTGCGGCGACCATGTCACCGACGAGGTAGCGGTCGTCGCCTCGGGTGATCGCGGGCCGATCTCGCCAGGTCTGGCCAGGTAGGTCCAGAGCCCCGGTGCGGTAGTTCGCCGACTGCTCGCGTCGCTACGTGACACGATCGCGCCAACCGGGGTAACTCACTCGGTCCAGAAGACCTCGAACATGTTGCTGCGGAGGCTCAGCATGCTGACCCAGTCGAGCAGCGTCCGCGAATAAACGACATTCGCGTCGATCAAGGACGCGCGACACAGGCATGCCGGCCACCGCAACGTCCTCGGAGTTCTTGAAGCCCTCGGCCCCTCACGTGGTACCGCGGCAATCAGATCGGTGACCATCCTCACCGGCCGCCGGATCTACTCCAGCAGTGCGGCCACTTCTGCATCCCTGCGGGCGTGCAGCCGCTCCATCACCTCCTCGGGTGGGCAGCGCAGCGCGCGGGCCATGCCGGCGAGCGGGTCCCGAACGCGGCGGCCCAGCAGGCCCGCGAGCCGTCGTGCTGGTGGCGCATCGGCGGGGATGCACGTCGACTGCACAGTCGAGTCCGTCTTGTCGAAAGCCAATACGAGGGTGTCGCCGTCGGCGCCGCCGACGGCGGCCGCGACCGCGCGCAGGAATCCGATGGTGGGTCCGCGGTTCGAGGACAGCCGCCACCGGATGGGCACCTGCCCGACGGTGGACGTGAACAGTCTGGTGATCCCTGGTGTTATGTCGAGCGCCGCTGCTGCCTGCGCCGGCAACGGCATCTCGGAACCGCGTAGCAGGTTCGCGTCGACGGAGATGGCGACACGGATCTGGCGGCCGTTGCGGTACACGCCACGGGCGGTTGCCGCAGATTCGGGTTTGGGCCAGGGATCGTCGCCGGTGCGCCGCCGGATGATCCCCTTTTCGATGATGTAGCCCGGTGTGCCCATGAACTTGCGCACCGAACTTTCGGTGATATCGGGTGCAGCTGCGGTCACCTCGGCCACCACCTGTGCGGTGCTGACTGCTCCGCCGGCGGCGTCGATGCGCGCGCCGATCTCGCCATAGATGCCGGCGTATTCGCGAAGACCCCACCGAGCCAGCCCCCAGGTTGTTCGCGTGGTCCGGATGAAGCGCGCGTCGCCGTTGAGAACTGCGCGCAGGTACACGCGCCGCTGGCCGGCAACAGGCAATCCGGCCGTCGCGGCGATCTGCTCCAGGTCGCAGGGACTACCGGCAAGGTGCAACGCCGCCTCGGCACGGTCTCCCACACCCGCGCCCCACCGCACCCACCGGTCGCCGACCCGGCGCAGGTCCGGCTGCTGCTCGATGAACGCCATCGCCGCCGACGCAGTGATGCCCACGCTCGCGAAGTAGTTCGTCAGCTGGGATCGGGTCGGGGCACGGCGCAATACGAGGGCACGATCCAGCGCGGCATCGGCTGCGGTCAGTGCGCCGGCGACCTCCAGCCACGGCCCGGTGCACTGGTAGGGGCCGGCCAGATACAACACGATCTGCCCGGCGTCGGAGCCCAGATCCAGTCCGAACTCCTGCAGCGCAGCCGCGGCGGTGGCCTCTCGGGTGAGCGCACCCAGACATGTGCGCAGCTGCTCTGCTGCGTGTGCGATGGGGCTGTGCCACGGCTCGGTGAGCAGATCCTGGAAGCGCAGGCGGCTACGCGGTTCGTTGCGATGCACGTTGACATTGGCGACTCCCAGATGGGTCGCGATCTCATCGATCGACCGCGGGCGCAGCGCCCATCCGCGCGCGGAGAGCACCGTGCGGTCATAGTCGTCGAAGCGCCCGATGAACCGGCGAAGCACCGCGGCCAGTGACGACGTGCTCATCTGCGCCTTGGTCGTCTTCGGCGCGGATAGGTGGCGCGCGACGGCATCGCACGCGGTGAGCAGAACCGCGCGCACGGTGGCCTCGCCCGCATAGGGGCGTCCCAGCAGAGTGGCGATCGTTTCGGCGCCCAGATCCGACCAGACCGTGAACTCAGCGGCGTAGGCGCTGTGGGCACGCACGGGGAGCCAGCCGTAGGGAATGCGTTGGTTGCTGATCTCGGCGAACCCGTCGACCAGCTCGTCGATCGGTGTTTCGGTCTGGTCTTTCGTCGCGGCCCACCACTGCCCGCCCCCGTCGGCCCCTGCGGTGGAGGCCGTCCGACGCTTCGGCCGCGGCGCGGTGCGCACGTCACCGGTCGCCGTATCTGTATCGACGCCACGCATTTCTCTAGGCTATCGGCCCGGGTGCGATCACCTATTTTGCGGCGGCTGCCGGTCGTCGGCGTGGCGGAAATAGCCCTCGCGGATCAGTGACGTGGCCGCGGCGTGCCAGCGCGCCAGCTGCGCCGGGGCGTCCAGCGGTTGTGGCAGATGACGCTCGATGTGGTGGCGGAACATGATCGTCCCCAGGCCCAGGATCAACGGGTTGAGCGCCGCCCACAGCGGGTCCGGGCCCGTAGCTGATGCGCTGGCCGCCGGCGCCTGGGCGGCGCTGACCTGCAGGATCCGGTCGAAGAGGGCCGCCCCGATCGGGTCGCCGTCGCACAAGGCGCGCGCCATGTAGGCCGTGGCCTCGGGGTTGCCGACCAACAGTTGCGCGAACCGGCGGTGCAGCTCTGCCGGCGTGGGTTGTGAACCCCCGTGGGCGGGGCGCGCGGTGAGGGTGTGGGAGACGATACCGAGAACGTGCTCGTCGACCGCAGCGATCAGCGCCGCCTTGGTGCCGAAGTAATGCTGCACCAAGCCCAGACTGACGCCGCACCCGGCAGCAACTGCTCTCAGTGTCATGCGCGAGGCGCCCCCGGCAGCGGCCAGTGTCAGCGCGGATCTGACGATCAGATCCCGCTTATCCGGTTCGACCATTGCGACGCCGCGCACTTCATCCCCGTTCTGACCCGTCCCCGTCACGGATTGAAGCAGATCCCGCGCCGCCGATCTAGGCCGCGTCGATGCGCTCCAGCGACACCTGGGCGACCTTCTCGGCAAGATCGTCTGGCACGGCGGGCCCGTCATCGCGGTAGTAGGTCACGCTGATATCGACGATGCAGTTGGCGGCCACCACTACTGCGCGCTTGATGGTGGCCTCACCGGCGAACGTACTGAACACCACCTCGGCGCTCAGCTGTGCCGGTTCGGTGTGCACGGCGCTCACCCGGTAGGCCAGATCGTGACCGGATCCCGCGGCGTCGGCGACACGCACGTCCGCATCCTGGCACTGCCGCCATTGGTCGCCGAACGCGGTCACCGCATCACGTGCTGCGGCCTCCGAGCGCAGCGCGATCGCCGCGACATCGACGAAAACGTGGGGCGGCATGAAACCTTCGCTGTCCCAGCTGTCCTCCGCCGCCGCCCAGATCGGCAGCGCCTTGTAGACACTGAATGTGGCCTCTTCGGCTACCCCGGCACAGGCAATGTCGCCGCTGTAGTCGGCCCCGACGCCCAGCACTCGTGCACCGCCGACTCTCGGAGGAAAGTCCTCGGCCTCGAAAGCGATATCGAGTGCGGCGGACAGTTCGTGGTGGGTGGGCAGCACGTCGGCGACGTTGCGTCCGATCCGCACATCCGGTGTGCCCTCGATCGCCGCCGATCCGCTCACCGCTACGGTGCATCCGCTGAGGATCCCAGCGGCCAGCGCGAATGCTGCTGCAGCGCAGCGTGTTTCCCGGCTCATCTTTCTCCGATTCCCGGGTAGGACAGGCAGTAGGTGCGCGGCACCGACCGGTAGACCATCGTGCGTGAAGGGGGCGCGTCTGTGCAAGCGTGCGCGTCGCTGACTTCGAACCGTTCCTCGATGCGGATGGTCGCGGCACCTGCGCTCGCGCAGGGCGTCTGTGCGTATATGCCGGTGGGGATTCCGAACGCATAGCACTGGCCTGTCATCAAGTTGGGGACCATGCACAGCCGCGCGGTGAGTCGGTCGGCGAACGGTTCGACGAACACGGTCGCGTCGGCGGGTGACGGGCAGTTACCTGCTACGTCGGTGTGCGCGGCCACAGTGTAGGTCATGCCGTCGCCGCAGCGCGCCACAGCGGCACTCAACGCGTCGTCGTGACCGTCGCCGTGCAACGCGGCGCACTCGCCCACCGGCACTGGTGTGCTGACCGTGGCGGGCCCGGTGTCGTGCTGCGCGGCCGGATCCGCCGTCGTGCACCCGGCGATCACCGCGGAGGCCATGATGGCTGCGGCGGTCGCGCGGCTGCGTTGACGTCGCAGCGTCGCCAGCCGCCGGGGCTCGGGTGTCATGTCCTCTATTCTCGCCGCTGTCCATGCAGTACCGCGCACCAGTTTCTGGGCGACCCGGAAGCGGGATTCTGGTGTGCGGTGGGGGTGCTGGCCCCACTTAGGCTCGGGGATATGCGATTGCGCGTGAAAGCCGGCATCCTGCTCGTTGCCGCCGCTGCGGTGGCGGGTTGCACCGGTGTACCGGACCGCGGGAGTGAAGCCCTCGACATCGAGCAACGGATCTCGGCGATGCCGGGGGTCAGCGATGTCGATCTCGTCTATGACAACGGGATTCTGGAGGGCACACGCTTTGAGCTGCGCATCGACATGGCGCAGGCCACCGATGAGCAGATCGGCGCCGTCGCAGCCGAGATCAACACCGCACGTGGCGACAGGTTCGAGGAGTTCGATCAGCGCATCGAGATCGATATCGCCGATTTCGTCACTCTGGGCGCCAGCGCATCGCTACCCGACGATTCCGCAGACGTGGCGACCCGGCTGCGGGACTTGGATGGGCGTGTCGCCGCGCAGACGATCGATATGCTCCGCACCTCCGCCGGCGCCACCAGGATCACGATCAACGGCGCCGAGGAAACGGCAACTGTGGTTGACACCGTCCTGCAGGTGTTCGCCAACCGCCCGTTCGACCAGGTCGAGGTCAATCCCCCGGCAGGGCCCGGCACCCAGGCCTCTTGGTGGATCCGCACACAGCTGGGCCCGGAGCAGAAACACCACATCGACATGCAGCTGGCGGCCGCCGCACCCGCGACCCCGCGGCTGCTGATCATCCGTGATGGCGAGGTCGAACGCCTCAACGTCGCCATCCCCAGCCCCGAGACCGCACACGCCGACATTGTGCGGGTCATCGCCGCGCTCGGCGCCGGCTCGCAGCACCCGCTGGAGCTGGGCTGGTCCTGGGCAGATGATCCGGCCCGCCACGGCGATCTGCGCTGGTCGGGCGGCGTCGACATCGGCAACTGCGCTGACCCCGACGCGAACACCGGCTCCGATCCCGACCTGGTGCCCGCCGCCCGCCAATTCCAGCAGCGGATCCGCGACGAGTACGGACCCTGCGTGAAGTAGGCGCGCCGGCTGCGCGGTTCGCCGAAGACGGACCTCCGGGGAGGCGCGCACCCACGGAAACCCGCCACAACAACGGATTCGGACAAGAAAGGGAGTCACACCATGCCGATAGATGATGCCGGATGGCATTTCGACACCTGCCGCGAACACGACCTGGACGAAACGTGCGCAGCGACCCACATCGGGATGTTCTTCGCCTGGTTGTCCCACCACGATCTGGTCAAC
Source organism: Mycolicibacterium canariasense (assembly GCF_002101555.1). Classification (GTDB taxonomy): domain Bacteria; phylum Actinomycetota; class Actinomycetes; order Mycobacteriales; family Mycobacteriaceae; genus Mycobacterium; species Mycobacterium canariasense. Next base: position 5,431 of record NZ_LQOL01000009.1, on the reverse strand, counting down.
GAAGACCGGGTCGACGTCGCATCGCTTCGGGATCGTTCGGCCAACCCGGGTGCGTTTGTATTCCAGCACTGTTGCGGCGAGATCCACGGTTCATGCTCACCCCGCGGGGCTGGGCATTCAGCAAGGCCGCCTACCGCGCATACCTTGGCATGTACGAGTACATCCCGGAGATTGCCCGCCACCCGGTGACCTACGCCGCGCCGGACACGTGGGCGACCTACGACGCGGTGGCCCCGGTCATTCAGGAGGCCTACGACGTGTTCTGCGCTCAGATCGAGTAGAAACGAGAGGCGACAGGATCCATACAGTGGCCGCCGGAGCGGGGCTCAGGTGATGGCTCACCCCGATTCGGTACCGGTCCTACCAGGAGGTCACTCGATGAAACGCGGATCGCCATGGGCAGCGCCCGCGGTGCCCGATATTCGTGCCGGGTTGCGCCGCGGGTTTGTCGAGCTGATCGAGCGCTTCTCCGTTGCTTTGACCGATGATCCCGACCTGAGAAGTGTGCGCGACCCAGCCGAGTTGCGGCGCCGCAACAATCGTGCTCGCGATCTGGGCGCGTCGCTGGACGAGATGCGCACCGAGGTGGCGGCACTGGACCGTGCCGGACTGTATTGGGTTCTCTCCGCATAAGTTCCGTGTCTTGTTTTGACGGTCTCCTTTACGCCTTGCGCGTGTCGGGACTCGTTGTCGGATTAATAGGACTTAGGTGTCGGTGTGGAGATGGTGGCGTTCACCGGGGACGGCTGGGAAACATGGGATGTCGAACGGCGCCCGGTGGCGCCGACGGGGATGCGCCGGGCCGTCCCCGTGCGTCTGTTGCGATGAACAGGTGGTTGAGAGAGCTACCTTCGAGCGGGGCGACCTCACCGGCCACGTGGCTTCGGTACGGACGGATTCTGCGAGACTGGGCGCGCTTCTTGACCGAGCACGGAATCGGTGTCTTCGATAACCGGGAGCGGTTGCGCACTGGGCTGAGTGGCTACGCTGCGTATCGAGCGGTGGGTCCTGTTAAAGCCCGCTTCGAGGCGACGACGTGGAATCAGCACGTGAGCGTGTTGGCGTCGTTCTATCGGTGGGCGACGGCGGAGGGCTACGCGGCTAGCGAACCGTTCTCCTACGGCGTGGCACTCAATTCGTATGCGGACAAATTGTTGTTGCGCCAGAAAAATTCTGCCACTCGGCGCGTCCCCAAACCGCACGTGTCGATCAAGTACTTGGCTGTGGATTTCGCTGACTTGCTCATCCGCGGATTGGCAGGACTTGACCGTGACGGCGGTCCGTCAAAATTTCGTGGCCACCATTTGGCCCGCAATGGTGCTGTTGGCCGACTTGCGTTGTCGACGGGGTTGCGGGCCGCCGAGTTCTCATCATTGCTGGTGTGGGAAATTCCCGCTCTACCGCAACGGCCACAACGGTTTCCGATTCCGTTCCCTGTTCCCGCGGGGGTGACCAAGGGCACCAAGTTCCGCACGACCTGGATCGAGTATGACGCGTTGGTGGAAGTGCATCGCTACATCGAGCTGGACCGGGCGGTCAACGTGGAGGGCTCGTTGTGGAAACCGGTGCATAAGCGAGCCGTTGATGGTGACCGAGCCGGATCACCGGGGCGGCCGCGTTAACGGCACCAGGGTCGCGTGGGCTTCGCTTCGTCCCGTTGAGCGGCGCCGGCTGGTCGCGCCGGGCGGTGGTTCGTGTCTGTTGTCGGTGTGTAGTGACGGACGACCGTTCACAGCGTGGTCGACAGTGTTCGCCCGCACTGCGGATCGCATCCGACAACAGTGGGAGCCGCGATTCCCGCATGTGTCTCCACACCGGCTGCGCCACACCTTCGCCATGAAAACGATGGAGCGTTTGGTAGGCGGCTACTACGCCCAGCTTGCCCAGGCGGTGAAGGACACCAACGCCGACAACGCGCTGGCGTTCTACCTGTCGAAAGCAGACCCGATGATGGTGCTGCGTGACCTATTGGGCCACTCGTCGGTACTGACCACGGAGAAATACTTGCGGCGTCTGGACACCACTCGAATCTTCCGAGAGTCCTACGCCGCGGCGGGATCCCATCACGGACTGATAGCCGATTCGGCTGCCGACGAGGCCGCCTCCGAGTTCGCCGAAGAGGCCGACTAATGCCAGCTGAGATGACGACGGACCCGTTGGGACTGGACTGCCTGTTCACCAATGGCCAGCGTTCCCGGATCGCGGTGCCAGCCGGCTTCCGCAACGAGACCTTGGCGACGAACCTGGTGACAGCGCTGATCGAACTGATTCACCCACGGGGCGGGGTTGATGCGGCTGGCACTGTCCGGCATCACATGCGCTCCATTGCCGGCATGGTGTCGTGGTTCGATGATCGGGGATTCACCGGTGGGGTGAAAGACCTGACCCGAAGCCAAGTGGCCGAGTTCCTGATGAGCCGCAAGACTGCCGTCGAACGCAATTGCCGGCAGCTGTTGACCGCATTCGGCAACGAGATCGAGCCCCTATCGCCCGGTGTCATGGAGTTCGTGACCGGCAAAACCTTTCACCCGAAACGCCGCCGCAACGAAAAGCCACTCGCCCCCTACTCCGAGGCAGAGTGGGGCCGTCTACAGCATGCATGCCTGGAGGTCATCAACGACTCCTACGCCGAGAATCGCCGCGCTGCGACCGCAGCGCAACGGGGCCAGCGGCCCTCGCTTGATAACTGGACCTATCAAGACGTCTGCTGGTTACTCGCCGACCTGGGGCCGACCATCACCAACGCATCGGTGAGCCGTCTCTATGGTGTGTGCGCGGCCACGATCGCGAGCCGAAGCGGCGGAGTGGTACCCGCTCGCAGAGCTCTCTTTCCTCAGACTTCGACAGTCATCGCTTACATGCTGCTGTTCGGCAGCTACACCGGAATCGTGCCAGATGGCATCGCTAACCTGGGCGTAAAGGACTTGGACTGGACCGGGGACAGCGAGGTCCTGCTGTCGTACTTCAAGGGTCGGACCGCCGCCGAAAGTCTGGTATTGAACAAGGACGCGGTGAAACTGCTCGAGCAGTGGTTGCGCCACTCGGCGTCGCTGCGGCAGTTCGCACCCGCCGACAAGCGCGGGGCCCTTTGGATTCGGTACCAGCAAGGACAATTCGGTCACCAGTTCCTCACCGGTGCAACTGATTACGCATCCCTGCGCAAGTGGGTGAAGAACCGTGGCCTGGTCGACGACAACGGCAGCCCGTTAAAGGTGCATCGCCACCGTATCCGCACCACGTTCGAGTCCACGCGGGACCGCCGCACCTGGTTCGGCAGCGCGAGGGCCACCATCGACCCCAACCACACACCGGCGGTTGAGGGTGATCACTACCTCAGTGTCACCACGCCCGGCCAGCAACGCGCCATCGAGGGTGTGATCGAGGAGGCTCAGGGCGACCTGGTGCGTCAGGCCTGCGTTCCGCAAGTGCTGCTTGGCGAGGCAGATGCCGCTGAGATCGCCGAACGCTTCCCGCAGCTGGTGGACACGCTGAACCTGGACGGGCCCGCGTTGGCCGAGCTGGTCGGCGGCGAACGCGACGTGTTCGTCGCCAGTTGCGCTGACCAATTAGCCGGCGTCCACGGCCCCGTGGGCAAACCGTGCCCGGCGCGGCCATGGGTATGTCTGTTGTGCCCGCTGGCATTATTCACCCCTCGCCATGCGACGAACCTCCTGCGACTCAAGGCGTACTTCGCCCGGCAATGGCTGCTCATGGCTGCACCGCAGTACATGGCCGTTTTCGGTCCATATTCAGCTCGCCTCGACGAAGTGTTGGCACTGTTTCCCCCTGACGTGCTCACTCGGTCCGCCACCCACGTCAGCGAAACCGACCAAGACATCCCGCTGCGGCCAGAGGAAGGCACTCAGTGAACCGACAAAGCTCGACCGCCGCCGACAGCACCGCGTTGCCGCGATCGGCCTTCGCAGGAATCGATGTCTGCAGAGCCGCCTCGCTTCCACTGACCGAGGGGGCCCGACGGCCGCTGTTTGATGACGACGTGTGGAATTTGGACGAGGTGGTCGGCACAGCCGTCGCACTCGCTAAATGTCAGCAGCAGTTGGACTTTCGGCCGCTAACCAATCCGCGCTGGCGCCAGGTCGCGAAGGAGTACGTGTTCGCCCTGCTGGTCCCCCATCATGAGCACGTACGCGTACTGCCGCACGCCTACCGCGTTGCATTCGGTCTGCAAACCTGCGCTATGCGGCTGGCGGAGCTGGCACGATTCTTCCGCTGGCTGACCGAGCAAGGAGTCGACGAACTGACCCAGCTCGATCAGGGCCTTTGCGACGGGTACTTGAATTGGCGCCGCGAGATACGGAGCGAGAAGGACGAGCCGATTCGTCAAGCGCTAATCGTTCACTATCAGGCTGCGATGGTCATGATCGACATCGCCGAGTACAGCGAATTATTCACCGCCGATCGATGCCGTACTGGATTTCGACCGTGGCCAGGCAAGTCCGCCGCCGAGGCTGCCGGGGTGAAGACCAACACCGGGGAGAACAAGACGCCTCCGCTGCCGATGGAGACGCTGCGGCCGCTGCTCTCGGCGGCCTTATACATCGTGGACACCCTCGGCCCGCACATCCTGGCGCTTCGTGACGAGCTAGTGGAGCGAACTGAACGGAAGGCAAACCTGCGCGGGATGCGCGCGTGCCCGACTGACAAGCTGCTTGCGGTGCTCGACCGGCAGTTGCGCGAGGGCGATCCCTTCTACGAGCGGCTCGGCTCGTTCAGCGCCGTCAAGAGCAGCGCCTATGGCGGACCTCTCGATGCCATCAACTTCACGCCACTGGCTCATGCGGTCGGCTCTCGCCAGTTCTACGGTCGTTGGCTTGACGAACAGCCAGCGCTGCGTAACACGATCGAGAACGTGCTCGCTGTCGTGGGGACCGAAAAACCGCTGTGCCGCAACGCTGCTCTAGTTCTCCGAGCTGATGACGACACCGAAGTGCCCTGGACAGAACCCCTGCACTACGCGGTCGCCGATGACCTGCCCAGCCTGCTGCGCACCGCGTGCCTATTGGTGGTGGCAATCCTGACCGGCATGCGGAGTGGTGAGCTGATGGAACTACAGCGGGGCTGCCTGACCGAAGAGGAAATCGCGCCGGGGCTCAAGCGTTATCGACTAAAGGGGAAAGTGATCAAGGGGCGTGCTCTGGGCGGCGAACCCGAAGAGTGGGTGGTCATCCCCGAGGCGCACCGCGCAGCGGCGGTCGCCGAGAAGCTCATCGGTTTCGACGTGCACGGGGTTCGCAGCGACCTCGATCACCTGTTCGGCCGGTTCAGTTACCAGGACCTCGTTAGACGACTCTGCTCCTGGGTCAACGGGCCAGCCGGCGCCAGGCTGGGCCTGCTGAGGTGAGCCCTTCGTAGTGGTCCAGTCGTTGTGCGACTCTGTTGCCCGGTCTGCGGGCAAGGAAGAATCAACAAC
>NZ_LQOL01000008.1 GCF_002101555.1 Mycolicibacterium canariasense | reverse complement strand
GGCCGGCGTCGTCGCGGCCGTATCTGGCCGGTTCCACCGACAACAATTTCATGAACCTGGTCCTCGGCTACAACGGTATTGCCCGAATCCTGGGCCGGCACAACACCACGATGTTCGGGTCGATGGGCAGCGGAGGTGGTGACCTCGGCGGCTGGGGCGGGCAATCTCACGGCCTGACCCGACTGTTCAACGGCGAGTTCGGCTTCGAGATCGGCTGGCTGCTGCCGGGAGCGCTGCTGGCCACCGTTCTGGTGCTGGTGGAACGCGGGCGGGCACCGCGCACCGACCGGGTGCGGGCGGGCGCCATGCTGTTCGGCGGCTGGATGGTGGTCGACGGTATCGTGCTCAGCCTGATGCACGGCACCGTGCACGCGTACTACTGCCTCTCCCTGGCGCCGGCCGTCGCCGCCACGTACGCCATCGGTGTGCAGCGGATGTGGGTGCGCCGCGACGGCTGGTTCGGCCGGTTGGGCTTGACGGCGCTACTGGCCGGCACCGGGTCCTGGGGATGGTGGCTGTTGCACCGGAATCCGCACTGGCAGTCCTGGATTCGTGTAATGGTCGTGGTCCTGGCGGTGGCGGTCCTGGCAGTGTGGATCGGCCGGCCGGTCGCCGCGCGGGCGGCGCTGGTGCTCGGTGTCTGCGCGGCCCTGCTCGGTTCGGCGGCCTACGCGGTGGCCACCGCCGCCAGCCCACACCAGGGCGGCGGGCCGACCGTCGGCCCGCATCGATTCGGTAAGGACACCGGCACGTGGGGCCGCGACGCGGACACCCCGGCCCTCGATGCGCTGCTGTCGGCTAGCCGGGCCCGGTGGTCGGCGGCCGTCGAACGATCCAATACCGCAGCTGGTTTGGAGCTGTCCACCCACACCGCGGTGATGGCGATCGGTGGGTTCTCCGGCACCGATCCGGTGCCCACCCTCGGCCAGTTCCAGCAAGACGTGGCCCGCCATCAGGTCGGCTACTACCTGATGGAGAAGGCGCCCGGGCACGGGCCGTCACTGAACACCCGCGCCCACGGGGACATCGCGCAGTGGGTGGCCGCGCACTTCCCGGCCACGGTGATCGGGTCGACGACGGTGTACGACCTGACGACGCCGTCACGCTGACATCGGCAGCGATGCGGACCCGAATCGCATTGTCGCCCTGTCCAGCACCCGGCTCCACTGTTCAGGATCGCTGGTATCGGCCGCCAACAGCAACAGCCGATCGGCGTCTCTCTCGTTCAGCAATGGCACCAACGCGGTGGCGTGCCGGTCGGTGGCCACCACCCGGTGCCCGGCGGCCAGCAACGCACGGACGGTGCAACAGCCCTCGGGCGTCCCGGCATTCGACACGATGACCACGGATTCCATGCTGCGCCTGTCGATTTCCATGCCTCGAGTCAACGCCGGCAAGCTTGGTGCCCGATATGCCGCGGATGTGTCTTAGCGCACCAGGCGGCGCAGCAGCGCCGAGGCGCTGGCAATCCCGAGCACCGCGGCGGCCACCAGCACCGCGATATCCACCCAGCCGCTGGAGGGTGTGCCGATCAGCAAGCCGCGCAGCGCGTTCACCTCGTAACTCAACGGGTTCACCGCCGAGAGCCAGCGCAGCCACTGCGGCATCACGTCGACCGGGTAGAGCGCGTTGGAGGCGAAGAACAGCGGCATGGTGATGGCCTGACCGATACCCATCAGGCGATCCCGGTGCTGCACCAGACCGGCGAGCGTCATGGACAGGCAGGCGAAGAACGCCGATCCGAGCACCACCACGACCATGGCGCCCAGGATGCGCAGCGGGTTGACGGTCATGTGCACGCCGAGCAGATAGGCCAACGCCACCACCCCGATGACCTGCACCACCGAGCGCACACCGGCGGCGAACGCCTTACCGGTCACCAATGCCGATGCGGGCGCGGGGGTGACCATCAGCTTGGCCAGGATGCCGGCGTCGCGGTCCCAGATGATCTGGATGCCGTAGAAGATCGAGATGAACAGCGCGGACTGGGCGATGATGCCCGGCGCCAGGAAGGCCAGGTAGTCGACATGGCCGGTGTCGATGACGTGCAGCCGGCTGAACGTCTGCCCGAAGATCAGCAGCCACAGCGCCGGCTGGACCATGCGGGTGAACAACTCGGTGCGGTCGTGCCGGAGCTTCTGCAGTTCGACGAGGGCGAAGGCGCCGATGCGCACGACCAACCCGCGCACCCGACGCCAGCCGCGCGGGGCGCGGACCAGGGTGAGGGTTTCAGCCGACACGGCGCGCCGTCCTCCTGGCCGCCTGGACCTCGCGCAGACCCGCCTGGCCGGGCTCGTCGAGGTCCGAACCCGCGTAGTGCCGGAAGACGTCTTCCAATGTGGCGGTGTCGCTGACGGTGGCCTTCAGCTCGGCGGGGGTGCCGACGGCCTGCAGGCGGCCGTGGTGCATCAGTGCCACCCGGTCACAGAGCGCATCCGCCTCACCCATGTAGTGCGTGGTCAACAGCACGGTCATGCCGAAGTCGGCTTTCATCCGTTCCACCTGTTCCCAGACGCTGTCGCGCGCGATGGGATCCAGACCCACCGTCGGTTCGTCGAGCAGCAGCAGCGACGGTCGATTCACCAGCGCCTGCGCGAGCTCCAGCCGGCGCACCATACCGCCGGAATAGGTTCCGGCCACGTTGTCGGCGACATCGGAGAGCTGCATGGCGGCCAATGCGTCGGCAACCCGGTCGGCCCGCTCGCGCCGGGGTACATCGTAGAGCCGGGCGAACAACTCGACGTTCTGCCGGCCGGTCAGGGCCGCCTCGATGGAAAGCTGTTGTGGCACATAGCCGATGTTGAACCGGATGTCCATGGTGTTGCGCCGGGAGTCCAACCCGAAGATTTCGACCGCGCCGTGTTGCACCGGGGTGAGGGTGGTGAGCACCCGGATGACGGTGGTCTTGCCGGCGCCGTTGGGGCCGAGCAGCCCCATGGTCTCGCCGGTGCGCACCTGTAGGTCCAGATCATCCACGGCGGTGAACTGGCCGTAGCGGTGCGTGAGCCGGCGGCATGCGATGGCCGGGGGTGGCGGGGTCATGGCTGCCTCTCCTGCAGTATTCGGGTCAGTTCGGCGATGACGTGCAATCCCTTTGCCAAGTCGTCGATTTGCGATGGGGCGAGTTCGTCCAGGGCGTCGGTCAGCGCGGCGCGGCGGGCGAGCCGGGATTCGTCGGCGATGCGTTGCGCGGATGCGGCCAGCCGCAGCCGCCCGACCCGGCGATCGGTGTCGTCCACCCCGCGGATGAGCAGACCGTCGGCCGCCAGCCTGGACACCAGGGTGGAGGCGGTGTTGGGTGCCAGGCTGAGTTCGGCGGCGGCCTCCCGCACGGAGATGTCCGGGTTGCGGCCGACCAGGCGCAGCAGCTCAGCCTGGGATTGGGTGAGCCCGGTCCGGTCGAAGCCACGGCCCCCGGTCGAACGGCGCAGTTGGCGGCGGAACCGCCCGACCACGCCGAACAGCTCGGTGACCAGGTCGGCGCGCACGTCCATGACGCCACATTACCTCTGTTACAGAGCTATCTGAACCCGCACGCGCTGTTGTGGCGCAGGGTGTCAGCCACGCGGACACCCGCGAGTGCCGACGGGTACTCCAAGATGAGGTGGTGGACCCGTACCGGACCCTGCTGTTCGACGTCGACGGCGGCGTCGCCGTGGTCACCCTGAATCGGCCCGAGCGGCGCAATGCCATCGGCGACGGTATGCGCGAGGAGCTCGCCGACGCCTACCGCCGCTGCGCCGACGCCGACGACATCCGAGCGGTGGTGCTCACCGGAGCTCCGCCGGCATTCTGCGCGGGCGCCGACCTGGGCGCCGGGGAGCGCACCTTCACCGAACCGGGCGCGGGCTTCAGCGCCGCCGGGATCGAGGTGCCGGCCTGGGCCCTCGACAAGCCGGTGATCGCCGCGGTGAACGGGCACGCCATCGGCCTCGGGCTGACGTTGGCCCTGCAGTGTGACATCCGGATCTTCGCCGCGGACGCGCGTTACGGCGTGGTGCAGGTGCGCCGCGGTGTGGTGGGGGACGCGTACTCGCACTGGGTGTTACCGCGCTTGGTGGGGATTTCGGCCGCCGCCGAAATCCTGCTCACCGGACGGACGTTCGACGGCCGGCGGGCGGTCGAACTAGGACTGGGCAGCCAAGCACTGGACGCGGCGCAGGTGCTGCCCGCCGCACTCGAGCTCGCCCGCGATATCGCGGACAACACCGCACCGATGTCGGTCGCCGCCAGCAAGCGGCTGCTGTGGGATTCGTTCGGGCTGACGCGTGAACAGGTCGGTGCCCGCGAGACCGAGATCCATCTCCACCTGATGGCGCACGACGATGCCCGCCAGGGAGTGCGGGCCCACCTGGATCAGCGGCCACCCAGGTGGACGGGCCGGCCGGTGGACCCGACGCGGGAGCGCAAATCACCTCAAAAGGGCGGCGGTTCGGCATAGGTGTCTTGGTTGAGTCGGCGCATGGCGATGATGCGGGCGGTGCGGGTTTCGGTGCGTGTGCGTCGGCGCCGTGGCATCGCCAGGTGGCGGTCGCTGGTGGTGGTGACCGCTTGCGCAGGTGGTGCAAGAGTAGGGATGACTCTGTCGGGGAACAGGATTCGAGTCAGCGGCACGGTGGTGTAGGCGTGACCGGTGGGGCTGGTCCAGGTGTGGGTGCCGTCGGGGTGTTGTCGGTCGGTCCAGCCGCCGAAGGTCTTGAGCAGGTGGTGGGTGCGGC
>NZ_LQOL01000007.1 GCF_002101555.1 Mycolicibacterium canariasense | reverse complement strand
GTCTGGCGCTGCGTGCGGCCCAGGACCGGTTCGCTCGCGGGCGGCGGGCGTGTTTTGTGGCGACGCAGACGCGATGACCTTGGTGAGAAGGTGTCGCAGGCGTGGTTCGGCGCTCTGTCCGTGGTAGCAGTCCAGCCAGCTGGCGGTGGCGGCCATCAGTTCGTCGTCGAGAGGAATGTCGTTACATGCGATGGCGGTGATCAGGGCCTCGATCGCGGCGAACGTCTCGCCGATGCCCAGGGTGATGTAGATGCGGTCGGCGTCGATTCTGCTGAGATACGGGCGCGCGGTGGCGGCCAGCTCCCAGGCCAGGGCGGCATCATCGGGCGCCTTACGCACCGGCGGTTTGCGCGACGTGGACACCCGGCCCCCCTTTTCCGATGGTCTGGTCTTGTCCGGTGCCTACGGTAGAGGGTGGGCAGGCCTGCCGCGCAGTGTTCGACCCGGCTACCGCGCCGACCAGGCACACCACATCCGGCAACGCCGATCTGTTTGCCTGCCATTCACTTTCCGTACCATTCACTGGGCCGCCAGCGGGATCGAGAACGTGGCAGGTCGGCCTCGGCGCACGGGTGATCGCATCTGCCGTGCCATCCAACGCGACACACGTGCACCAGCTCCCCGGGCGACGAGACCTCATGCGTCACTATCTTCACTGTGGCCACAGTGAAGGAACACACCGTTCGACCCACACAGGCCGACTGCGGCCATTCGAGCCGCCGGGACGCGGAGCGGCATGCGCGCAACGCTCTTCATGGCCAGAAAGCAGCGCGACACGCATGATTTGTGCAGCTCACAACCATTTATACATGTATACTTGCAGGATGCTAAGCAACGCAGAATTGCTGACCCGACACACGGCGCGCCTCCGAAAGGGTGTAGGAAAAACCGTGCAGTATTTCCGCCATGGTGGTTCCGGTGGAACTGGCGAGACAGCTGGTGGCCTTGCATCGTCTCGCGTTGGCGAGGCTGCTCGGCGAGATCGGTGTGGCATTCGACGCCTCGCTGGCGCGGTGGTTCGGCGTGTTTCCCGACCCGATGCAGATTCAGGGCGGGACGTTGTGCCAGGACGTGCGCAGTCATGTGCTGGCGATGAACGGCATCGACGCGCAGAGCGCGAAGGCCCCGACCCCGCCAGCGGCGCCAGAGGGCGCCTCGTGCGGGCCGGGGTCGACGTTGCGGATGTCGACGGGCCCGAGTTCGTCGGTGCGTATCGGGGATGCGGGGATGGCGTGGGCGCGGGTGCGTCACATCAGCCCGCAGCGGGCCGCCGATATCGGTGCGCTACCCCCGCAGTCGATGCCGAAGTCCAAGCCGGGCAAGCAGATGGCGCTCGACGCCGGCGAGCCCGAGGATCAGCGGGTGTTCGGGCCGGCGGGGATCGGCGACGATTACGAGCTGGTTGTGTACTGGTGGGAGACCCCGGGCCGGTTGTCGGTGGGTGGTGGCATCTTGGCGGTGGTCGCCGATCTGGATACCAGCGAGGAGCGGATTTTGGGGTTCGAGCCGTTGCCGCTGGCGATTCGGCCGAAGACCGTTGCCGAGCGGCAGATCGTGGCCGAGGACGACGAGGACGTGCGCGAGGACTTCGAGCAGTTCTTGCCCAGGAATGCTTCCGAGACCGGGGACGCCGAGGCGTAGACGATGAGCTGGTACCGGCCGGGCGCGTGTGGGGACGAGGTGGTCGGTGATGGCGTCGGTAGAGGTGTTCGGCACACGGGTCCGCCAGGCCCGGGTGTTGCGACGACTGTCAGGCACCGCGGTGATGGAGCATCTGGGGTGGCGCTCTCCGCGCCAGACGCGGTTGGAGCAGTCCGAGACCGCGGTACTGGAGTCCACCGATTTCGATCGGCTGACAGCGTTGTTGCGTTTCCCGCCAGCATTTTTCACGACCGCACCGGCATCGCGGGTGACGGCGCGGGATCTGTTGTTCCGGGCGCCCAAGTCCACCACGGTCACCGAGAAGGAGTACCTGGCGGTGTTCGCCAACGTCGTCGGTGATCTGCTCGGGCAGCTCAATGCGGTGGCCAAGCTGCCCCCGGTGCTGCTGGAGCCGTTGCCGGCGGGCACCGATGTGGTGACCGCGGCCGCCCAGGCCCGGCGCTGGCTGGGGGTGGCGCCCGGGGTGCCGATCAAGTCGCTGACCTACGAGCTGGAAGCTGCCGGGGTGCCGGTGGTGATGCGGATGAAGCACTCACGTTCCACCGGAGTGGTGGACTGGGACACCGATGAGGACGGGCCGGCCGGGTTGTTGACCGAGAAGCATCTGGGGTGCTCGGCGCGGACCGGGGAGTATCGAGAACGTCCGTTGGTGTTGTTGCGGGCGTTGGATTCTTGGGAGCGCACCCGCTGGACAGTCGCCCACGAGATCGGGCACTTGTTGTTGCACCGCTATGGCGATGTCAGCGATGACCAGGAGCGCGAAGCCTCCCGGTTCGCCTCGGAGTTGTTGGCCCCGACCGAAGTGCTCGCCAAAGAGGTGCCGCCGGTTCCCACGCTCAGCGATCTGGTCGACGCGAAGGTGAAGTGGCGGATTTCGTTGGGGGCGTTGATCATTCACCTTCGCGAGTCGAAGCTGATCGATGAGGTCCGCGCCGATACGTTGCAGCGCCAGCTCTACACGCGGATCAACTCCGAGACCGGGCACACCTGGGGCAAGACCGAACCGGGCTGGAATGCCCGCACACCGGAGCGGCCCCGGCTGCTGCGCCGGTGGATGGAGGAATGCTACGGCTCGGTCAGCGTGGAGGCCTTGGCCGCCCACGACCTGATCTACCCCACAGACTTGTTGGCCGACATCCTCGCCGGCCAGCGCGGCGCCCCCGCGAAAGTTGCCGCGGCCCCGGACACCGTCTCGACGGTGCTCGACGAGGAGGCGATCCTGGACCGCGGGGACACGGTGGTGGCGCTGCGCCGGCCCCGCCGGCAGGCCTAACAGGGAATTGCGGGGGCGGATCGGGGATGGCACGGACACAACGGATCGCGCTGACCGGCGCCCCCGACACCTACACCGTGCTGGGCCCCGATCACCTGCCGATCGAGGCAGCCGAGCAATACCTGCAGTTCCTGCGCGATGACGGGGCCTCACCGAACACGGTGAAGGCGTATGCGGCCGGCCTGGCGGCGTGGTGGACGGTGCTAGAACACACCGGCACCGACTGGCAGGACATCAGTACGAGCCTGTTCGGGCAGTTTCTGGCCTACCTGCGCACCGGGGACCTGCCGGGCACCGCCCGGATCGGCGCACCAGAGGTTTGGCTGGGCCCGGCGAGCACCCAGCTGCGGGCCGCGGCGGTGCTGGCGTTCTACCGCTACCACGCGGACGCCCATGGGCTGGCCGGCCCGTATCAGCGGCTGTTCACCAGCCGCGGCAAGCGATCGCGGTCACGATATATCCCGATGCTGGCCGGAGTAGGCGCACGACGCTCCAAGGACCGGCCCATCTACACGGTGCGCAGCGGCAACAAGTCCGCCACTCCGGTGCTACTACCCGCCCAAGTGGCCGCGATTCTCGACGGCTGCGCCACCCAGGCCGGACAGGACTGGTCGGGGCCGCCCTCAGGGCTGCGGGACCGGCTGTTGTTCGCGGTGCTCGCCGAGACCGGGATGCGACTGGGTGAAGCGTTGTCGCTGCGCCACCACGATTTTCATATCGGCGCCGGCGGGACACCGTTCATCGACGTGGCCTCCCGACAAGACCATCCGCGCGGGGCCCGCGGCAAGACGCTACTGGCCCGACGCATCTACATCGGTGATGATCTGGAGGCGCTGTATTCGGCCTACGTGTGGCATCTGGTCGACCAGGGCGCCGATCTGGACGTGCCCGACCTGGACACTCACTTCGTGTTCGTCAATCTCACCCACGGGCAGCGTTTCCGGGCCATGCGTGCCGAAACGGTCTACGCCAAAATCGATTCGGTGACTAACCGCGCCGGCGGGGTGCTGCCCGATCGGTGGTCACCGCACTGGCTGCGCCACACCCACGCCACCGCACTGCTGCTCTCCGGAACCCCGCCGCACGTGGTCATGCGCCGCCTGGGCCACGCCGATATCCAGACCACGCTCTCGACCTACGGATGGGTCACCGAGGACGCCGAGATGCGCACCCTGGCGCAATGGCGCAGCTACGTCGCTGGCTGGAAAGGGCTGCACCATGACCACACCGACTGACCCGCCCGCACCCACCCTGGCCCCCGCACCCGCTGCGGGATCATGGGCGACCCAGTGGGCCCAAGTCCCTGAAGCGTGGCGCCGGCCGATCTATGCGATCTACAGCGCCCCGTGTGATCAGGTGTTTCTGCGCAACCAGTTCTACCTGCAAGCACACCGCGCCGGAGCCACACACGATTTCACCCCCGACGCCCCCGCCCGATTCGGCGACGAGATCGCCTGGTGGGTCTGGACCTGCTGGGACCAGCAGCTACGCAAGATCGAACCATCCCTGCTGGCCTGGCTGACCCGCACCCTGCCGGCCGCGATCGCCGAACACCGCACCCGCACCGGAAAGACCCCCGCCAGCATCGCCGACCTGGACCCCAATGCCGTGCTCCGCCAAGCGGTCCTGACCTTTCAGCGCCGCAACATGCGACTCCCCTCGGCGGGATCGCGGCGCAACATCCGCCACCTCATCGAACACCTGCACCTGTGGGTATCGGTGCGCTGCACCGACACCCCGTGGTGGGAACACGACATCTGGGATCTGCGCACCGACCCTCGGATCCCACGCCGCGACCACGAACCCCGCCACGACACCGCCGTGCGGCTGCGCGATATCGAACCGGCCTGGCTGCGCGAAGGGCTGCGGTTCTGGCTGCGCAGCGCGTTGACCTACGACCTGCTGGTCTGGTCCTCGGCCGCCGACCGGGCCCGCAACCTGGGCTCGCAGCTGGGCCGGTTCGCCCACGACTACGGCCACCACAGTGATCCGCTGATCAGCACCGATCCCGACCAGCTGCGCACCGTGTTCCTCGACTATCTCGAGTATCTGCGCTCCCCGGCCGCAGCCACCCAGTCCGACCGCCTTACCGCCGACACCGTGGCCACCCTGCAAGCCCAAACCCAGGCGTTCTACACGTTCATGCACGACAACGCCGCCGACGCGGCGACCGCGACGGCCAACCCGCGCTGGCGCGACATCACGCTGACCCACACCGTGCTGTGGTCACCGCTACACGCGCCCAAACAGCGCCGCCGCGAACGCGAACTCACCTGGTATGCCACCGCAGACCTACAGCGCATGCTCACCTACCTCGACGTCCTGGCCGCCCCCGCCGGGCACAAGGTGGTGCTGACCAAAGCCGACGGCACGATCACCGTCGCCGCCGGCCTCGGTGACCCCCAGGCCGCCCGGATCTGGCTGCTGCAGGCCCTGACCGGACGCCGAGCCTCGGAGATCTTGATGCTCGACCATGATCCGCTGCAGGCCATCCCGGGCCAGGAACGCCCCACCGACGCCGATCCCGACACGTTCGTGGCCCGGCTGCGCTACCAGCAGACCAAAGTCGACGACGTCATTCCCACCATCCTCGTCGAGCAGGCCATCGTTGACATCATCACCGAGCAGCAGAGCTGGCTGAAGGCGACATACCCCGACCTGGCGCCCCGATACCTGTTCCTCGGCGTGAAGAATCAGCACCGCGGCCAGCAACCCCGCTCCTACAACACCTACCGCACATCGCTGGCCAAGCTCGACGACTGCCACGATCTCACCGACAGCGCCGGCCGACCACTGCGCTTCACCCAAACCCACCGGTTGCGCCACACCCGGGCCACCGAACTGCTCAACGATGGCGTTCCGTTCCACGTCGTGCAGCGCTACCTCGGACACAAGAGCCCCGAGATGACCGCCCGCTACGCGGCCACCCTGGCGGCCACCGCCGAGTCAGAGTTCCTCAAACACAAGAAAATCGGGGCCCACGGCACCGATATCTCCATCAGCCCCAGCGACATTTATGAGATGACGCAGCTCGGCGCCCGCACCGACCGGATCCTGCCCAACGGGGTCTGCCTGCTGCCGCCGCTCAAACAGTGCGACAAGGGCAATGCCTGTCTGGGCTGCGGTCACTTCGCCACCGACGCCACCCACCTCGATGAGCTACGCCAGCAACACGCCGCCACCGAAGCGCTGCTGGCCGCCCGCCGCGACCAGTATCGCCGACGAAGTGGACGCGAACTCGGCGAGGACAACATCTGGGTGATCGAACGCCGCCGCGAGCTGCGCTCGCTCGAAGCGATCATCGAACGCCTGTCGGCCACCGCAGACCAAGAGGCGGTATCCGGCGCCGGCACAGGGATAGGAAAACGGCTGCCGCTGCTGCAAATCCAGACCCGCGGCGCCCACCAGTCCGCCCTCGATAAAGCTCAGCGACCCCGCACCCCGGATCAATGACTGCTGCCCGCTCCACCGCCGGCCTCAGGAAAGCCAGCGCCAAAAGCCGCAACGACGCCCGACGAAAGATCAAGAAGGCGCTGCGCGAAATGCAGGTCGCCGGAATGGACATCAACCCCAATGCAGTCGCCCGCCACGCAGGGGTCGCCCGCAAAACGATCTACAACCACCGTGACCTCTACGACCAAATCCGCGCCGCCTCCGCCACACCACGACCAAAGATCGCCGCCAGCGAATCCGAGGCGCCCACCCGCGGATCCTCGGTGGATGCAGCTCTGCGTCAACAACTGAGGACCCAGAAGCGCCAATACGACAACGACATCGCCGCTCTCAAAGCCGAAATCAAAGAACTCAACCAGCAGCTCGCGGCCGCCCACGGCGAGATCCACCGCCTACGCGGCACTGGCAACGCCAACAACAGCTGATCGAGCCACACCATCCACTCGCACAGCGGCCCGCCACAGCGCCCCCACGCCGGTTGCACCGTTACAGATAACACTGTGTTCCTCGTTGATTCCGCACCCTCAAACCAAGGGCGGTCACTGTCTTACACACAGCGATTCCCGTTACAGATAA
>NZ_LQOL01000006.1 GCF_002101555.1 Mycolicibacterium canariasense | reverse complement strand
TGTCGCTTGCCAGGGTGATGGGACCACCTGATTGCCAGGGGGATGGGACCACCGTGGCGCGTTATCGAGGATGCTCGTCGGGCCCTTCTGGGTCAAGCTGGCCGGGTCGAGTGCGTTGGCGGTAGGACGGTCCTTCGATGACCAGGGTGTGGGCTGCAGCGGTCAGTCTGTCGATGGCTGATTGGGCGAGCAGGGTGTCGGCGGTCATGGTCAACCATTCGGCGGGTTCGCGGTTGGACGTCACGATGGTGGTCTTGGTTTGGTGGCGTTCGACGACGATTTCGTAGAAGTCGCTGGTTTCGGTGGCGTCGAGGGGCCGCAGCGCGAAGTCGTCGATGATCAGGACGTCCACGGCTGCCAGCCGTCGGATCTCGGCGTCGACGGTGTGGTCGAGTCGAGCGGCACGCAGCCGGGTGAACAGTTTGTCGGATCGGGCGAACAGGACACTATGGCGGCGGCGAATAGCCAAGTGCCCCAGCGCTGTTGCCAGATGCGTCTTGCCTACTCCGACGGGTCCGAGGATGATCGCGGACTGGCCGGCGTCGAGGAATCGCAACGCGGTCAGGTCGCCGAGCAGGGTGCGGTCATAGCGCAGGTCCTGTTGTGCGGTCCAGGAGTCGAAACGCATCGTGGGGTCGAGGCCGGCTTTGGCCGCCCGCAGGGCAGCTGAACGGGATTCGCGCCGGGAGACCTCGTCGGCGAGCAGTGTTTCCAGGAATCCAATGTGGCTGAGCTTGTGCTGGCGGGCCAGTGCGGCCCGTTCGGGCAGGGTGTCGGCCAGGGCGCCGAGTTTGAGCGCTTTGAGCAGTCGGAGCAGGTCTGCGCCGACCGGGTCTGCGGCCACGCGGTTTGTGGTGGTCATGTCAGCAGGTCCCCTCGGAGTCGGCACTAGCAACGACACTCAATGATGTTGAGGTGGTGTTGAATTCAGAGGGATCTCGGGAGAACCGGGTAGCGGTGTGGCCGACGGCCAGCGGCAGCGCCGGAATCGTGTTCTCGGTGGCGCGTTCGAGCATCGAGGCGATCTTGTTGACCGAGACGACATCGAGGTCCAGCGCCATCGAACAGGCCTGCTCGACGCGTTGCGCGCCGTATCGGCGCACCAGGCCCTGGAGTCGGTAGACGGTGCGCATCCGCGTCCATGGCAGCGGATCGTCGAGGATGCGTTCGGCGTAGATCCCGACGTTGGGGCCGTGCGCGGCGCAGGTGGCGATCAGTGTCGTCAAGTCCCGCATCGCGTAAACGGCCTTGTGTTCGGGCAGATCGGCGCGGTCGGTGCTGCGGCCACCTGCAGACTGGCGGGGATGGACTTTGACCAGCACACCGCGGTGATAGAACTTCACCAGCTCACTATCGGCGCGCACGTCCAACGCGGTGCCGATCCACTGCTCGGGCAGCGAGTAGAGGGCTTTGGCGACTTCGGCGTGGAAGTCGCGGTGCACCTTTACGGTCTTGAACATCGGCACGTCGTAAGCGCCCGGCACCGGAAGCAGTAGGGCCTGTTCTTCGGTGGTGAACACCTCCACTGGCCGTGCACACGTGCTGCCGTGGATACGGGTCCCGGCAGTACGAAGACACCACGCGGTGACAGCCTGCTGTGCCTGCTCAATACTGGTGAATGTTTCACCGTCCCAGAAGTTTCGGCGCACGTACTGCACCGCACGTTCCACCCGCGGTTTGTCTTTCGGGGAACGCACCCGGGCCGGGTCGGTAAGGAACCCGACATGGCCGGCGTAGTCGAGCCAGCCCGCGGTGAATCGGGGGTTGACCGCATCAGCAGCGGCGATCACCGGCTTGAGGTTGTCTGGGATCAGCACCGTGAACACCCCGCCAAAGAACTCCCACGCCGCCTGGCAGCCGGCGATCACCGCCGCCAGGGTCTGTGAGTAGGACAGCCACACGAACATGTGCCGGGAGTAGACGGCAGTGAAGATCAACGCGTGCACCTTGCGACGCCGCCCATCGGTGGCGTCGGTCAGCATCCCCAGGTAGCCGAAATCGATCTGGCATTCCACCCCGGGATCCCCGTCAGCGACCCGCACCGTGGTGTCCTTGCGGCCGAAACCGCAACGCTCACCGGCGAATCGGTTCAACGTTCGATACGGCACCACGCACCCCTGACGGGCCAGCAACGTCTGGATCTTGGTGATCGTCAACGGCCGCGCCTGACCATCGCCGGCCACCCACGCGGTGATCTGGTCCTCAAACCCCAGCAGCTGTTCCCACGCTGCGCCGTGGCCATCGGGGCGTACTGGGCGCACCGCGTCGGCGACAGCCCCGATCAACCCGTCATCGACAGCCTCGACGCCGTCGCTACGGCGCAGACCAGCCGCTTGCGCGGCCTCGACGTAGCGGCGCACCGTTTTGCGGTCCACGCCGCAATGCGCGGCGATCGTGCGGTACCCCGGTGCCGGTAGCCCCGCGACCCCCAGCCACACCCGCAGCACTTCCCTGATCTCGTTCACACTGACCTCCCGAAAAGCCATGCCCGCCGCCTCCGTGACTTGGACCATCACGGCGATCAAACGAACAGATGAAGAGACCACCGACGCGACGCGCCGGTGGTCCCATAACTGGCAATCCAGGTGGTCCCATCACCCTGGCAAAATCAGCTCACACTGGTCCCATCCTCCTGGCAGACGACA
>NZ_LQOL01000005.1 GCF_002101555.1 Mycolicibacterium canariasense | reverse complement strand
GGCCGGGTGGGAGCTGGCGGTCATCCGGCACGGGCAGCTGGCCTCGGCCGGCTGTGCGCGCCGTGGGGTGCCGCCCATGCCCGTGGTGGACGCCATTTGCGCTGCGGCGCAGACGATCCTGCCGGAGCCCGCACCGCTGGGCGGGGCGCTGGTCGAAGAGACCGGGTTGATCGCGCGGTGGCTGGCGGGGCCCGGGGTGCGCATCGTGCATGCCGAACCGGGCTACTCCAGTCCGATCGGGTCGGCCGCGCGGTGGGCCGGCTGGGCCGCGCACGCCCGCTCGGCCCGGCTGGCTGCCCAGCAGCACGACGGCGCCGACCTCACCGACGACCGTTTCGGCATCGACCCGCCGGCGCGAACGGCCTACCCGCCTAGGCTTTCTGGGTGAACTGAACCCACTTGGCCAGCAGTTGCTCGGCGGCACCGGAGTCGATCGCATCGGCGGCACGGCGCAGCCCGGACTCCCACGCCGGCACCCACTGGGCATCGCCGGACAATCCGGCGTGGGCCACCATCGCACCGGCCGCGTTGAGCACGACCGCGTCGCGCACCGGGCCCTTGGCCCCGCCGAGCACCGAGCGCACCGACGCGGCATTGGCCTCGGCGTCGCCGCCGATCAGCTCGCTCAGGTCGGCACGCTTGAACCCGAATGCCGCCGGGTCCAGCGTGAGCCGCTCCACGGTGCCGGCCTGTACCCGCCAGATGGTGCTGGTGGTGGTCGTGGTCAGTTCGTCGAGTCCGTCGTCGCCGTGTACCACCAGCACACTGGATCCCCGCGCGGCGAACACACCGGCCATCACCTCGGCCAGGTCGCCCCAAGCGCAACCGATCAAGCCGGCCCGCGGTGCGGCCGGATTGGTCAGCGGCCCGAGCAGATTGAAGACGGTCGGCACGCCGATCTCGCGGCGCACCACCGACGCGTGTCGGTAGGACGGATGGAACTGCGGGGCGAACGCGAAGCCGATGCCGACTTCGCCGAGGCTGCGGGCCACATCCTCGGGGCCCAGGTCGATGCGCACACCGAGGGCTTCCAGGGTGTCGGCACCGCCCGACAGTGACGACGCCGCCCGGTTGCCGTGCTTGATCACGGGCACACCGGCGGCGGCCACCACGATCGAGGCCATGGTGGACAGGTTCACCGTGTTGGAGCCGTCGCCGCCGGTACCCACGATGTCGACGGCGGCGTTGCCGACCGCCTCGGCGGGCAGCCGGCGGGCATGCTTGAGCATCGCGTCGGCCAGCTCTCGCACCTCGGCGGAGTTGGGGCGCTTCATCTTCATCGCCACCGCGAAACCGGAGATCTGGGCGGGCGTCGCCGCGCCGGTCATGATCTGGTCCATCGCCCAGCTCGCCTGCCCCCGCAGCAGATCCTGGTGTGTCGTCAGCAGGCCGAGAATCTGCGGCCAGGTGGATACGTCGGAGTGGGGTTCAGCGAGAGGCACCAAGTGATGCTATCGCCTGGCCGGGGACGCCCCGGCGGGTCGACCACGGCCGGATCGCCGCCCGATCGCGACACAACCTCGATCAAATCGGAACCCGGGTGGAGTTAATCAACTACAAAGCGTCATACTTGCACCTGTGACGAGCGCTGTAGGGACTTCCGGAACCGCGATCACGTCTCGCGTACATTCGCTGAACAGGCCGAATATGGTCAGTGTCGGCACCATCGTGTGGCTTTCCAGTGAACTGATGTTCTTCGCTGGGCTGTTCGCGATGTACTTCACCGCGCGAGCCCAAGCACACGGCGTCTGGCCGCCGCCCCCCACCGAGCTCAACCTGTGGCTGGCCGTGCCGGTGACCGCCGTGCTGATCGCCTCCTCGTTCACCTGCCAGATGGGCGTGTTCGCCGCGGAGCGCGGTGATGTCTTCGGCCTGCGCCGGTGGTACGTCATCACGTTCTTGATGGGCGCGTTCTTCGTCGGCGGCCAGGGCTACGAGTACATCCACCTCGTCGAGCACGGCACCACCATCCCGGGTAGCGCCTACGGCTCGGTCTTCTACCTGGCGACCGGCTTCCACGGGTTGCACGTCATCGGTGGTCTCGTCGCCTTCCTCTTCCTGCTCGCGCGTACCCGCATGAGCAAGTTCACGCCGGCCCAGGCCACCGCAGCGATCGTCGTCTCCTATTACTGGCACTTCGTCGACATCGTGTGGATCGCCCTGTTCGCCGTCATCTACTTCGTCCGATGATCGGCTCGCCGATGCGTCCGTTCAGTCCGGTGATCCAGTCGATGAGAAGGGGTTCGATGACCACCAAGTCTCGCCGTCGGTTGCACCGGCGCCTGTCAGCGGCGGTGCTGCTGCTGATCGGGCTCGGTGCGGCGGGCGCCGTCGCGGCCACGCTGACACCCACCCCCCAGGTGGCGGTCGCCGACGAGTCGTCCTCGGCGCTGCTGCGCACCGGCAAGCAGCTGTTCGACACCTCGTGTGTCAGCTGCCACGGCGCCAACCTGCAAGGTGTGCCCGACCGTGGACCGAGCCTCATCGGCGCGGGCGAGGCGGCCGTCTACTTCCAGGTGTCGACCGGACGTATGCCGGCGATGCGCGGCGAGGCCCAGGCCCCGCGCAAGGATCCGGTCTTCGACGAGCACCAGATCGACGCGCTCGGCGCCTACGTACAGGCCAACGGCGGCGGCCCTGTCGTCCCGCGAGATGCCAACGGGCACATCGCCGATGAGTCGCTGCTGTCCGGCGACGTGGCCCGCGGCGGCGACCTGTTCCGGCTGAACTGCGCGTCCTGCCACAACTTCACCGGCAAGGGCGGCGCGCTGTCCTCCGGTAAGTTCGCGCCCGATCTCGGTGAGGCGTCCAAGGTGCCCGCGCAGGTGTACACCGCGATGCTCACCGGCCCGCAGAACATGCCGAAGTTCTCCGACCGCCAGCTCTCCCCGCAGGAGAAGGTCGACATCGTCAGCTATGTGCGGGAAGCGGCGGCCACCCCCAGCCCCGGCGGCTACGGCCTCGGCGGGTTCGGCCCCGCGCCCGAGGGCATGGCTGTCTGGATCATCGGGATGGTTGCCGCGATCGGTATCGCGATGTGGATCGGAGCACGTGCATGAGCGGTGACATCAAGGGCACCGATACCCCCGGGCAGACCGGCGTCCCCGGCCAGCCCACCGACGCCGAACTGGCGACCATGTCGCGCGAGGAACTGCTGGAACTCGGCGGCAAGCTCGACGGCGTCGAGATCGTCTACAAGGAGCCGCGCTGGCCCATCGAGGGCACCAACGCCGAGAAGCGGGCCTCGCGCACCGTCGCGTACTGGCTGCTGTTCGGCGGTGTCGCCGGACTGGCTCTGCTGGTGATCTTCCTGTTGTGGCCGTGGGAGTACAAGCCCTACGGGTCCGAAGGTGAATGGCTCTACTCGCTGGCCACCCCGCTGTACGGTCTGACGTTCGGGTTGTCCATCCTGTCCATCGGCGTCGGCGCGGTGCTGTACCAGAAGAAGTTCATCCCCGAGGAGATCGCCATCCAGGACCGCCACGACGGCCGGTCCCCGGAACTGCACCGCAAGACCATCGCGGCCCAGCTGGGTGACGCGCTGGACTCCTCGACCATCAAGCGGCGCAAGCTGATCGGGCTGTCGCTGGGTATCGGTCTCGGCGCTTTCGGGCTCGGCACGCTGGTCGCCTTCCTCGGCGGTCTGATCAAGAACCCGTGGAAGCCGGTGGTGCAGACCGCCGAGGGCAAGAAGGCCGTGCTGTGGACCTCGGGCTGGACGCCGCGCTTCCAGGGCGAGACCATCTACCTGGCGCGGGCGACCGGCCTGCCCGGCGAGTCCCCCTTCGTCAAGATGCGTCCGGAGGACATCGACGCCGGCGGTATGGAGACGGTGTTCCCGTGGCGGGAGTCCGACGGTGACGGCACCACGGTGGAGTCGGCGCATCACCTCGCCGAGATCGCCCTCGGTGTGCGCAACCCGGTGATGCTCATCCGCATCAAGCCCAACGACATGGGTCGGGTGGTCAAGCGTCAGGGCCAGGAGAGCTTCAACTTCGGTGAGCTGTTCGCCTACACCAAGGTGTGCTCGCACCTGGGCTGCCCCTCGTCGCTCTACGAGCAGCAGACCTACCGCATCCTGTGCCCGTGCCACCAGTCGCAGTTCGACGCGCTGCACTTCGCGCGCCCGATCTTCGGCCCGGCAGCACGTGCGTTGGCGCAGCTGCCCATTACCATCGACAAGGACGGGTACCTGGTCGCCAACGGTGACTTCATCGAGCCCGTCGGACCGGCATTCTGGGAGCGCAAATCATGAGCCCTGACCTTGCCAAGCTCGCCGCCCACCAAGGCGACGCGATCGATTCACGGTTCCACCCGTCGGCAGCGGCTCGCCGTCAGCTGAACAAGGTGTTCCCCACCCACTGGTCCTTCCTGTTGGGTGAGATCGCGCTGTACAGCTTCATCGTGCTGCTGATCACCGGCGTGTACCTGACGCTGTTCTTCGACCCGTCGATGGCCGAGGTCACCTACAACGGCGTGTACCAGCCGCTGCGCGGTGTGCAGATGTCGCGGGCCTATGAGACGGCCCTGGACATCAGCTTCGAGGTGCGCGGTGGCCTCTTCGTCCGCCAGGTGCACCACTGGGCGGCCCTGCTGTTCGCGGCGTCGATCATGGTCCACCTGGCGCGCATCTTCTTCACCGGCGCCTTCCGGCGGCCGCGCGAGGCGAACTGGGTGATCGGCTCGCTGCTGTTGATCCTGGCCATGTTCGAGGGGTTCTTCGGTTACTCGCTGCCCGACGATCTGCTGTCCGGGACCGGCGTCCGCGCCGCCCTGTCCGGCATCACGATGGGTATCCCGGTCGTCGGCACCTGGATGCACTGGGCGCTGTTCGGCGGCGACTTCCCCGGCGACATCTTCATCCCGCGCATCTACTCCCTGCACATCCTGCTCATCCCGGGTGTCATCCTGGCGCTCATCGCGGCACACATGATGATCCTGTGGTTCCAGAAGCACACCCAGTTCCCCGGCCCCGGCCGCACCGAGAACAATGTGGTGGGCGTGCGCGTCATGCCGGTGTTCGCGGTGAAGTCGGGTGCGTTCTTCGCCATCATCACCGGCATCCTGGGCCTGATGGGCGGCCTGCTGCAGATCAACCCGATCTGGCAGCTGGGGCCCTACAAGCCCTCGCAGGTGTCGGCCGGTAGTCAGCCCGACTTCTACATGATGTGGACCGACGGCCTGATCCGTCTGTTCCCGCCGTGGGAGATCTACATCGGCAACCACACCATCCCGCAGCCCTTCTGGATCGCCATGGGCATGGGTCTGGTGTTCGGTCTGCTGATCGCGTGGCCGTTCCTGGAGAAGAAGTTCACCGGCGACGACGCGCACCACAACCTGCTGCAGCGGCCGCGTGACGCACCGGTTCGGACGGCCATCGGCGCGATGGCGGTGTCGTTCTACATTCTGCTGACGTTTGCCTGCATGAACGACATCATCGCGCTGAAGTTCCACATCTCGCTGAACGCGACGACGTGGATCGGCCGCATCGGCATGGTGGTGCTGCCCGCGATCGTCTACTACATCACCTACCGGTGGGCGATCAGCTTGCAGCGCAGCGACCGGGCGGTGCTGGAGCACGGCATCGAGACGGGCATCATCAAGCGCCTGCCGCAGGGTGCCTACATCGAGCTGCACCAGCCGCTCGGCCCGGTGGACGAGCACGGTCACCCGATTCCGCTGGAGTACCAGGGCGCGGCCCTGCCCAAGCGGATGAACAAGTTGGGTTCCGGCGGTGCACCGGGGAGCGGCAGCTTCCTCAAGCCCGACCCGATCGAGCAGCACGAGGCGCTGACCGAGGCGGCCCACGCCGCCGAGCACAAGGCGCTGACGGCACTGCGGGAGCGCCAGGACAGCACCAACGGTTCCAACGGGCACCACTAGTTCGACAATCGGAAGGGCCCGCACAGCGAAAGCTGTGCGGGCCCTTCCGCTTTGGCGAACTACGTCACTCCCCTCCCCCGCCGGCCCCGGCACCGAGGTTCAGACGAGTGTGGGCCCTGTGCACGCCTTTACGGGTCTTGGCGTGCACAGGGCCCACACTCGTGAACCGAACGGGTTGGACGCCTGCCGGGCGAACTAAGCAGCGCTACCGGTGACGGCGTGCAGCTCGCGCAGGTAGAACCACGGGATCGCGGCCATCCCGACCGTGATCAGGCCGGCGACGATATACGCCGCCCACGCTCCGGTGTCGCTACCGGTGGCCATCAGATAGGTGCCGACACCGACGGCCAGCACCCCGGCGCCCACCGCACATCCGATGCCGGTGGTGCATCGCACGTACACCTCGTCGACGATCGCGGGCAGCGCCGGCCGCCGCCCCTCCGCAGCGGCAGAGGCGGCCGAAACCGTACCGGCACGACGCCGGCCGCCCGGCTTGGCGGTGATGGCGGCGATGTCGTCGGCGGCCGAGCCGCTGCTACCGGCCACCCCGCGCAGGGGGCGCTGGTTGCTGTCCCGGCGGGCCCGGATGAGCAACGGGATGGCCGCGGCGATGACGGCCGCCGACACCCCGATCACGGTGTAGAGCACCCACGGCGTATCCGAGCCGGACAGCTCGGCACGCACCGAACCGCGCCCGTTGCTCAGGTCGACCAGCGCGACGGTGGCCGCCACCCCGGCGCCGAGTGCGAGCAGCCAGACACCGGCGCACACGCCCAGCAGGATGCGGTCCAGGTTCTCCGGGCCGGACAATCGTCTCTCGTCGCGCATCAGCAGCTCGTCTGGGCGGCATTGCCGGTGTTGGAGGACAACACCGTGCCGTCACTGGTCGTGATGGAACAGTTCAGCCGGCTCACCAGGAAGAGGCTGGAGGCTTGCACCGACCCGACCTCGGACTGCGAGATCGGCGTGACCGTCAGCGACCACGGGATGTACACGTTGCGCTGGGTGCGGCTGCGGCCGGACGCGTCGATATAGGTGACGGTGATGATGTCACCGGGTGCCTTGGTGCCGGTCACCGAGTAGGTCACCTGGCGCGGACCGGCGGGCGTGGTGCTCGTCGGGGGCGGCGGCGGTGCCGTCGTGGTGGGGGGCGGCGGCGC
>NZ_LQOL01000004.1 GCF_002101555.1 Mycolicibacterium canariasense | reverse complement strand
ACACACCCAGCCAACCAGACACCCCAATCACAGGCCGACAGCAGCTGACCGTTCTACACCCTCAATCATGAAGAGCCATCTAAGTGGCAAAAGTCGGAACGGTACGGTGGTGCCAGTCGTGGGCCCGCCGTCGGTCTGGCGTTTGCAGGCCACTCAGTCCGATGCCCGGGCGCATTCCCATATTAGTATAGACATATGCGCATATCGCTATGTATCCTTAGCGTGGCCGCGGAGCCACGAAAGAAGCACGGAAAGCCTGATGAACCACAGCGACCGGCGCAGGCTTCCAGAACCGCCGCCTCGACCACTGAGGAACTCGCGATATGGCAACCGCAGCACTTGCTCTTTACGGGATATTCATCGTCTCGGGCTTCGGATGGCGTAGTTATCGCCAATGGCGCCTCACGGGTTCGACAGGCATGCGGGGTTTTCACGGCCGCCCCGGATCGTTGGAGTGGCTCGCCGGCGCCGGATTCGTGGTGGCGATCTTGCTGGGCGCTCTGGCCCCCCTGCTGCAATGGTTGGGTGTGCTGTCGCCAGTGGCCTGGCTTGATCATTGGGCGGTGCACACGCTAGGAGCTTTCGCAGCGATCCTGGGCATCGCCGGGACACTGTTAGCGCAGGAGTCGATGGGCGAGTCATGGCGCATCGGCGTCGACGCCAGCGAAACTACCCGACTGATCGACAATGGGGTCTTCAAACTGGTTCGAAACCCCATCTTTACCGCCATGCTGATCTTCGGAGCCGGTGTAGCGCTCCTCGCTCCGAATGGGTTGGCGTTGCTCGCCTTCGCCACCTTGGCCACGTCCATTGAGCTACAGGTGCGGATAGTTGAAGAGCCCTATCTACGGCGGACGCACGGCTTGCATTACGCGGAATACACCAGCCGGGTGGGACGCTTCATCCCTGGACTCGGTCGAAGTTCCACGACGGGACCTGACGAAAATTGGTTGAGGCCTGGTCTCTTATGGTGACGTCCGATGGCCGAGAACGCGCTGCCGCGGATTTGGGAACGCCGCCGCGCGCCGAACTGCATCGTTCCGCGCTTGCCGACGGTATGTACACCAATTCGGCGTACACTTCTGGTGTGGAGACGAAGAGTGGTCGCTGGCACCTGCGCGTGACCGCGGCGCAAGATGCGGTGGTGCGACGTGTGCTCGACGTCACGGGCGAGTCGCTCAACGACTATGTGGTGCGTCACGCCGTTCAGGCCGCCGAGGCCGACCTCGCTGATCGGAGAGTGTTCGTCCTCGATGACGCCGCCTGGACCGATCTTCAGGCGCTGCTCGACCGTCCGCCAAGCCCCAAGCCCGAGTTGGCGCGCCTGCTGGCGAATCCGTCGATTTTGGAACGGTGAGCTACGAGGGGCCCGTCCTCTTCGGTGCCGATCACATCGTCGACGACTTCGACTGCGGCAACGACGTGCTCAACGAGTGGCTGCGGACGAAGGCTCTGCACAATCAGCGCGAAGGAGGCAGCCGCACCTGGGTGGTGCTGGACGGGCGACGGGTGGTGGCCTTCTATGCCTCCAGCACGGCGGTGCTCATGCGCAGCCGGGCGACGAAACGCGCTGCTCGCAATCAGCCGGACCCGTTACCTGCGGTCCTGCTCGGCCGGCTGGCCGTCGACGCGAACCATCAAGGGCGTGGTCTCGCTGCAGCACTTCTCAAACATTTCATCCTCAAGTCACTTGAGGTCGCGGAGCTGACGGGGGTTCGGCTGCTGCTGGTCCACGCAAACAACGACACCGCCCGGCGCTTCTACTTGCGCTACGGTTTTGAGCCTTCTCCTGTCGACGACCTAACACTGATGCTCCTCGTAAAGGACGTCCGGCCCAGCCCATCTGCGTAACGAAGCCGAGACGGTGCTGGATCGCGTCGACACGGCCGTCGCCGCCCGGCTTGATCATCGCGAGCAATAAAACTCGCGCTGAGCGCAGACCTCCCCTGGGCGGTGGCGAACCGGTAGCGATATCGGGATGCGCGCCGTTTCTGAGATAACTAACCAGTTCGGGGTTCTAAATGTCCTCATCTGAGCTGGTGGGCTTGGGGTGAGTGT
>NZ_LQOL01000003.1 GCF_002101555.1 Mycolicibacterium canariasense | reverse complement strand
GCCGGAGGGGGTGGTGGCGGCACGGCGGCCACCGCACGCAACTTGTCCTCCAATCGGGTGGCCGCGGTGTCCCGGATCGCCCGGCGGTCGGCATCGGGATCGGCGTTGCCGGCGAAGCAGCGCTGCGGCGCCTGGCGCACCACCTCAAGGGCGCCGCGGTAGTACCGCGCGGCGGATTCGGCATCGAACCTGCCGGCCGCTCGGTCACCGAGCGTTTCGCGCACCAGCTCGAGGTCCACCCGCACCGGGCACGAGGACTCGGTCGTGGTGCGCACCAATGCCGCCGCAAAGCCGGCATCCGCATCGTCGAGCCGGTCCTCCAGCACGGCCAGGGCACCGTCGGCGACATGCGCCCGCGCCGGCTCCACGATGTTGAGCGCACCGAGCACCGCGGCATCGGCGCGCAGGGCATCGGGCCGTCCCGCGGCGAAATCGCGGGCTGCCGAATCGCCGACGATCACCACCGACAGCGCCTTCACCATGAACAGAGCGAGGGCCACCGCCACCGGCGCCGACCACAGCAGCAGCTTCCTCCTGGTCCCCGTCATCGTGGTCCCAGTCATCACGAGGCCTCGACGTCGACGGAACGGGTGCGCCGGAACTCACGCAGGATCGCGAACAGTTCGGCCAACAGTAGCGCCGCCGCGACGGCCGCTGCGGCCCAATAGATCTCGGTGAGCCGCGCGGCGGTCTCGGCAGGAGCTTGGCGCCCGTTCTGCCGGTCGTCGGGTAGCACCGTGTCCAACGGCGCCGCATCGGCGCGCGGCAGGTACGGCACCCCGATCTGGCCGGCGATCCGCCGTAGGGTGCCGACGTCGGCGTCGGCGTAGCCGAGCACCCCGCCGCCGGTCACGGCTCCGGCGGTCAGGTCGAATTCCCTTGCCGGTGCACCACTTCCGGACGTACCGGCCCCGAGATAGAACACCAGGTTGCCGGCGCGGGGATACTGTTGACGGGCGCTGATGAGCTGATAGCGCAGCACGGTGGCGGCCGCCCCCGCGTTCGGTGCGCCGATGCCGTCGACGGGTTGGGGATCCGGGTGGAGCGCGGCCACCACCGGGCGCAGGCTCCACGTATCCGCGGACAACGGCCAGTCCAGCGTGGGCTCGGCGGCGAACGAGATGAGCGCGAAACGGGCCCGCGGGTAGCGGTCGATCAACGCCCCGATATCGGCGCGCGCGGCATCCATCGCCGCGGCCATATCGGAGGACCGGTCGAGCACCACGAACACACTCGGCGCGGACTCGCCGACCGGGCGCTTCTGTACGTCGTCGCCGAACACCGGGCGTGCACCGGCCAGCACCAGCAGCACCGCGGCGCCGGAGAGACCGGCCCAGCGCCACAACGCCTTCCGCGACCACCCGGTGGATCTGATACGCACCAGCGCCACCCCGACACACCACAGGATCGCCGCGGTCAACACCAGCAACAGCAGGGGGTGCAGGACGGGCAGGAATCTCATCGGCGCACCACCGTATGCCAGAACAGCAGGCCCGTCACCGCGAGCATCGCCAGGACCAGTGGGATGTCTGGCGATTCCACGGTGCGGGTGGCCACGTCCCCGGCGGCGGATGCCGCGGGCGGGTGGGACCTGATCTCGGCCAGCCGCGCGGCGGTGTTCGGCTCGGCCGGCACGGCCGAGCCGCCGGTCGCCCGGACCAGTCCGTCGAGGGTGCCGTTGTCCGGACCCACGACCACGGCGTTCACCTGCACCCCGGCGGTCTCGGCGAGCTCGCGGAGCCGGTCGGCAGTGAACAGCTGGGCTCGCTGATCCCCGGGCCGGCGCAACGCCGCGGGCCCGACGTAGATGAGCGATCGCGGATTGCCCGGTGGTGCACCGAAATCCGGGAATCCGGTGAGGCACATGGCCAGCACGTCGTCCACATCCCCGGCGTAGTCGGTGTAGGAGACATTCGCGATCAGCCCCGCGCCCGGACGCGCGGCGGCGGCGAATTGTGCTGCTGCATACTGATAGTCACGGGTCAGCGGGATGACCCGGCGGTTCGCCGATGTCAGTCCGATCCGCTCCGCTCCGAATCCGGGTGTGCTCTCGGCGAAGTACTGCAGTACCGCTGCCACCGCCGGGTCCGAGGCCGGGGCACCCGCGCACACCATGATGTCCTCGGCCCGTTGTGCCAGGTGGCCGTTCGCCGCCGACGGCAGGCCGGAAGGTCGGGCCGCCGCAAGCGTCGCCGCGGCGAATCCGGTGACGAGCAGCAGCGCCGTCACCGCCAGCCACAACGTGCGCAGCCGCACCGCGCGACGATATTCCGGCAACCGGGTCAGCCGCGTGGTATTCGCCAGCGGGCGTAGCCGGCGGTGTTCGTCGGCGGTCGGCCACAGCGCCGCTGCGGCGATCACCGCCGCCAGTGCCACGCAGCCGGCGATCGCCACCACCCACCAGTTCAGGTCCACGTGCGGACCAGCTCCTCGGCTCGGTCGCTGGCCGCGGCGACGTCCACCGTCGACGAAGCGTTGAACTGCGCATCGACCAGATCAGCGAGAACCGGCGCGGCCGGTGCGAGTTCGCTGTTGGCGATGGCACTCAGGTGCATGTACTCGGCGCGCAGCCCGGTGCTGCGGTGCAAGAATCTCCGCAGCTCGCTGCTGACGGCCGCGCCGGCGGGCGCCGCGGCGAGTTCACCACGCCGGTAGCGCTGCGCGATCGCACCGATGGCGCGGGCGGCGCGCCGCCTGATCAGCTGGTCGCGCGCGGTGGACAGCAGCGGCACGGTCGGCCGCCGCCCGGGTGCGGTGTAGACGAAAACCCCTGCGTACCAAAGCACCAGGACGATCAGGGCCAGCGCCGCCACCCACAACCAGGTACGGGAGTACGGTTCCGGCCCGGTGACGTAGCGCAGCAGGTCAACGGGCACGGGCATACACCTCCGTCATGCCGGTCAGTCCCGTCCTGATGCCCGCGCTGCTACCGAAGGCGCCGTGCACGACGCCGCGCATCGTGAGGAACTCCGAAACATCCTGCCGCCGGCGCTGTTCGGACTTTCGATACGCCTGGATCACCGTCTCGCCCAGGTCGGCGCCGCCGAACACGAACCCGCCACCGGCCACGTCGAAACCCGCCCGTTCGTCGTCGACGGCGGACACCGCGGGCATGTCGGTGATCATCGTCCACAGCACATCGTGCCGGGCGGTCAGCCGATCCAGCACATCACCGAGCGCCGGACCGGGTTCGGGTTCGTCGGCCACCACCACGATCAGCAGTCGGTGCCGATAATGGTGCGCTACCCAATCGAGTTGCACGGCAATGTCGCTCGGCCCGGGACGGCTGCTGCTGTGCTGGTGGTAGCGGTGCAGCAGGTACTCGACGTGCGGCTCACCGCGGCGCAGCCGGATGTCCACGCAGCCGCGAGCATCACCGGCCACCATGCCGATCTGGTCGGATCGGGGCAGCGTGATGAGGCCGACCGCGCCGATCAGATTGGCCGCCACGTCACGCTTGAGCTCACCGGAGGGGGCCAGGGCGGTGGCGTTGCGCCCGGTGTCGGCCACCACCAGCACCTTGTGGTGTTTCTCCGAGACGAACCGTTTGATCAGGGTGTGACCGGACCGGGCGGTGGCCTTCCAGTCGATATCGCGGACGTCGTCACCGGGCACATAGGGTCGCAGGTCGTCGAGTTCCAGGCTGCGGGTGTGCACCAGCGCGTACCGACCACCGTCGAGCAGTGCGCCGGCATCCCGGCCGAAATGCGCTCTGGCGCGGTCCAGATGCTTGCCCATGGCGGGTCAGGGCACCCGGACGGCCCGCAGCACCGCATCGACCACCGCATCCGGGGTGATCCTAGCGCTGGCCGCTTCGAAGCCGAGGATGAGCCGGTGTCTCAACACCCGGTGGGCGACGTGGGCGATGTCCTCGGGTACCACGTGGCCCCGGCCGCGCAGCACGGCCAGCGCGCGGGCCGTGCGGCAGAAGGCGATGGTGGCGCGTGGGCTGGCCCCGTATTCGATCAGCCGGGCCATCGTGGCGGGCAGCTGCCCTTCGGGTGCCCGTGTGACGGCCACCAGGGCGCTGGCGTACCGGATCAGCGCGCGGTCCAGGTGTACGGCACCGGCCAGCCGCTGGACCCGGCGGATGTCGTCGACACCGACCACCGGGGCGCTGTGATGGTCCTTGTCGTACAGGCCGGTGTCCATCCTGGCGATGATCTCGACCTCGTCGTCGACCGACGGGTACCGGACGATGTCCTTGAGCATGAACCGGTCGGTCTGCGCCTCGGAGAGCGGGTAGGTGCCCTCCTGGTCGACGGGGTTCTGGGTGGCGATGACCAGAAACGGTTCGGGAATGGGGTATTCGACACCGGCGATGGTGGTCTGGCGTTCCTCCATCGCCTCCAGCATGGCGCTCTGCGTCTTGGCGCTGGATCGGTTGATCTCGTCGAGCAGCACGATATTGGTGTGCACGGGGCCGAGCTGGGTGACGAAGGTGTTCGCCGCTGCGTCATAGATCTGAGTGCCGATGATGTCACTGGGCAGCAGGTCCGGTGTGCACTGGATGCGCCGGAAGCCGCCGTGGATCGATTCGGCGATCACCCGGGCCGCCGTCGTCTTCGCCAGTCCCGGCACGCTTTCGATCAGCAGGTGACCACCGGCCAGCAGCCCGAGCAGCATCGATTCGCGTAGGTGTTCCTGGCCGACCACCTTGGCCGAGAACGCCGTGGCCACCGCACCCACGATGTGCTGGGCCTCGGCCACGTCGCGATCGTTGAGCCGCACACCCGCCGTCGTCATCCCGGCCGGGTACCCCGCCAGTGGGCAATCCATGCCCACCGGAGTTCGCTGCCGTCAATCGGCCGGGTGCGGTACCGCCCTGATAGCGGTCCGGATGGCCAGGTAGATCAGGGATGAGGTGACCACGAACACCGGCCACCCCATGGCGACGCGGGCGACGGCGAGCAACTCGGCCTGATCGGTGTCATACAGGTGGTACTGGACCAGAAAGCGCGTCCAGGACACCAGTGCCATCACCACGGTGACCGTGTCGAAGGCCATCCGCGCCCGGCGGACGGCACGCCAGCTGTCGTCGCGGCCGGTGACCCGGGCCCACACCACCCCGACCAGCGGCCTGCGGATGAGCACCGAGACGGTGAAGGCGATGGCCATCCCCAGGTACATCCAGATGCCCGGGAGGTAGAAGTCCTTGGCCTGGCCGGTGATGAAAGCCAGCGCCGCGCAGACCAGCACCCCGGCGAATCCGAACAGCGCCGGCCGGGCCGATTCCCGGCGCAGCAGTTGCCAGACCAGCATCACCACGGCGATGCCGACCGCGGCCGCAACAGCCGGCACCAGCCCCGCCACCGTAGAGGTGAACGCGAAAACGGTGGCCGGCAGCGCCGTGTGGACGAGGCCGCGCACGCCGCCGGCCCTGGCCAGCAGTGCGGCCGCCGGCGACTGCATGTTCGTCATACCCACCGAGGGTACGTGGAGGCCAACAGCGCACGCTGCGCATAATTTGCTGCGTGCGTGGTGAGTGAGTACTCTCTCACCTTGTGACCGCCTCCCGTCGCGACCAACTGATGGCCACCGCGCTGCAGCTGTTCGCGGCCAAGGGCTATGCCGCCACGTCGGTGGCCGACATCCAGCAGGCGGCCGGGCTGGCGCCCGGTTCCGGGGCGTTGTACAAGCACTTCAGCTCCAAACGTGCGCTCCTCGAAGAGGCCGTTGCCAATCGGATCGAGAAGATCGTGACCGCCCGCGAGCAGTACGACTCGGGCGAACCCAAGGGTGTGGAGAACGCGGTCCGCACCGCGGGTCAGCTGATCTGGAGCAATCTGACCGAAGGCGAAGAGCTGCTGCGGGTGATGCTGCGCGAGCCCGACGAACTCGGCGACCTCGACGAGAAGACGTGGCAGATCATCACCGACAACGCCTATCAACGGTTCGCCGACGAGCTCACCCGGTCCAACGAGTCGGGCCGCACGCAGATCCCCGACCCGGAAGCCGCCGCGGCCGTCGCCATCGCCTCACTGAGTTACTTCGCCACGCTGCGCGCCCTGACCAACCGCACTCCGGGCAACGTCGGCGACGACCGCTACTTCGAAGCCTGGGTGGACCAGATCACCGCCGTTCTGGAACGCCACACCATTCCCAAGAAACCCTGAGCACCAAGTCATTTCAGGAGTCCATCATGACCTTCTCGCTGCAACTGTCCGACGATGTCATCGAGGTGCGCGACTGGGTGCACCAGTTCGCCGCCGACGTCGTACGCCCCGCCGCCTCGGAATGGGACGAGCGCGAAGAGACGCCGTGGCCGATCATCGCCGAGGCCGCCAAGATCGGCCTGTACTCCCCCGAGTTCTTCGGCACCCAGGCAGCCGAGCCGAGCGGGCTGGGCTTCATCACCGTCTTCGAGGAACTGTTCTGGGGTGACGCCGGTATCGCGCTGTCCATCCTGGGCACCGGGCTGGCCGCGGCGGCCTTGGCCGGCAACGGAACTCCCGAACAGATCGGCCAGTGGCTGCCCGCCATGTTCGGCACACCGGGCGAGCCGCAGTTGGCCGCGTTCTGCTCGTCGGAACCCGACGCCGGCTCCGACGTCGGCGCCATCCGCACCCGGGCGCGCTTCGACGAGGCCACCCGCGAGTGGGTGCTCAACGGCACCAAGACCTGGGCCACCAACGGCGGCATCGCCAACGTGCACATCGTGGTGGCGTCGGTGTACCCAGAGCTGGGTTCACGCGGGCAGGCCACGTTCATCATCCCGCCCGACACGCACGGGCTGAGCCAGGGCCAGAAGTTCAAGAAGCACGGGATCCGCGCGTCGCACACCGCCGAGGTGGTGCTCGACAACGTCCGCCTGTCCGAGGACATGATCCTCGGTGGCCGGGAGAAGTTCGAGGAGCGGGTCGCCCGGGTGAAGTCCGGTGCCTCCGCCGGCGGCCAGGCCGCCATGAAGACCTTCGAACGCACCCGCCCCACCGTCGGCGCGATGGCCGTCGGCGTGGCACGGGCCGCGTACGAGTACGCGCTCGAGTACGCCAGCCAGCGCGAGCAATTCGGTCGCAAGATCGGCGAGTTCCAGGCCGTCGCGTTCAAGCTGGCGGATATGAAGTGCCGGATCGACGCGGCCCGGATGCTGGTCTGGCGGGCCGGCTGGATGGCCCGCAACAACCAGCCCTTCGACAACGCCGAGGGGTCGATGGCCAAACTGGTGGCCAGCGAGACTGCCGTCTACGTCACCGACGAGGCCATCCAGATCCTCGGTGGCAACGGCTACACCCGCGACTACCCGGTGGAGCGTATGCACCGCGACGCCAAGATCTTCACCATCTTCGAGGGCACCAGTGAGATTCAGCGCCTGGTGATTTCGCGGGCCATCACTGGACTGGCCATTCGCTGACCCGAAAACCATTGGCGCCGAACGCACCCGTCAGGGCACTCTGGCGGGTGTGATCGACGTCGACGCGTTCGGCCGCGACGGATACCTACGAATCGACGGCGGCGCGGTGCGCGAGGCCGCGCGCGCCGCACAGTCCCTGCTGTGGCAGCGCATCGGGCTGCCCCCGGACCGGCCCGAGCAGTGGACCCAACCGGTGGTGTGGACCTCGGATTACTCCGGTGCCGGGCCATTCCGCGAACTGACCGGACACCCGGGCCTGTCGGCAGCGCTGGATGCGGTGCTGGGCGCCGGCCGCTGGGTTCCGCGGGGATCGCTGGGCAACATCGTCATCCGGTTCCCGCTTCCCTCGGATATCGACGACCGTGGCTGGCATATCGACCTGAACACCCCGCTGCCCGACGGCTCATGGGCGGTATCGCGACAACCACACACGGTGCTGTTACTGACCCTGCTGTCCGAGGTGGGCCCGGACGACGCGCCCACCCGAATCCGGGTGGGCTCACACCGCGATGTGCCGAGGGTACTCGGGAACGAACCGTTGGATGCCGTGACGGCGGGCCGACGGGCCGAGGCCGCCAGTGCCCAGCGGCCCGTCGCACATGCCACTGGCCGGCCGGGTGACATGTACCTGCTGCACCCGTTCACCGTGCATGCCGCCGACCGGCATTGCGGTCACACGCCGCGGTTCATGGCGCAAGCGCCGATCATGCTGACCCGACCGCTCACTTCGCCGTGAGCAGCACGTACTGCGCGGCCACCAACTGCTGCACGTCCCGCAGCGGCGCGCCACTGGCCTCGATCGCGTAACGGCCGGCGGGCGCCACACAGTAGAAGCTCTTCGGTCTTGCCACACAATGGCTTTCCGGCAGCGCCGGCACCGGGTCAGCCGGTTTCGCACCGGCCTCCGACAGCACCTCGGTATTGAACCCGTTGGTGATCATAAGCGCCGTCAGCGGTTCGCGGGCCTGGTACACATTCGCCTTGCCCATCGCCACCTCCGTCACCCCGGTGTCGGAGAACAAGGTCTTGGACGCCACCGGATCGGTTTGGAAATGCATGGCGGCCCTGGCGGGGTAGACGGCGTTCTTGGTCGGTGCGATGTCACCGGTTTGCGGCACGGTGCGGGCCAGCAGACCGGTCGGGTCCAGCGGGACGTCGGCAAAGGCTTTCAGATCCGTCGGGCTGAATCCGTCGATGACGGGCCCCTGAGCCGCGATCGCCTTGGCCACCAGCCCTGCCGCGGCGTCCAGACCGTCCGAGGATTGCGCCAGCTGCATGAACACGTAGGTGCCGTGTGGGCTGAACGAGCGGACCACCGCCCAGGGGTGGTCCGAACCGTGCGGGGTGAACGGATAGGTGACGGCAACGGCCTCCGGGTGGCCGGCGATCGGGGTGCGGACCGGCTGGGCGCCCCCGATCGGGCTGGCCGACGCCGCATCGCCCATTGCCGTGGCCGCGGCGGCGGCCGCGGCCGGATCGGGGAACCGCAGCACCGCATTGACCAGCACGGCCTTGTCGGAGTTGCGCGCGGAGGCGAAACCGTTGACGAATCCGTGCCCTTGGGCAGCCGCGGCGATGGATTCCGGGCCCAACTGGGCGAGCAGCAGCGGGTTGGCCAGGATGTAATAGGTGTCCAGGTACGGGTTGATCAGGGTCGGATCGACGTCCCATGGCCCGATCACGAATTCGGACATTCGGCGCGCGTCCACCGCCACACCGGTTTCGATCGAGCCGGCATTGCCCAGCGGCGGTTGCGGAGCCGTCGGGTAGCTTCCGACGTCCAGCTGGGCGGGGCTGACGATCGGCGGGGCCGAAGCGGTGGGCGCCGCAACCGAACTGGAGGCCGCTGGAGTGTCGTTGGCGTGGGCACATGCGGCAACGGCCATCGCGCCAGCAAGCGCCAAAAGGGATTTCACACTGCGGCCCAACGCATCTGATGTCGTCATTGCGTTCCGACCCTAGCGTGCTAGTCGCCGGTGCGGACGAACTTGTCGGTGAATTCGCCGCCCTGGCATTGGCTGCCTGTCGAGATGTTCTGCCCGCGCCCGTTGAGCACCGGGATCGGGTCCGCCAGATCGGTGGGCAATGGATACTCGGCGGTGATCGTGACGTTGGTGGTGCCGCCCTGCGCGCACGGGACCACACCCACCTCGTTGCGGGTCCACTTGTTGTCGGCGAACACCAAGGTGACCACCCCGTCGATGGCGTGGAACAGGCTGATGCACCGGTCGCCGGTACGCAGGCAATGCGTCCGCACCTGCAGATCGGGCGCACCGGGCGCGAAACCGCCGTTGGTGTACACGATCGATTCGTGATAGCGCCCGTGCAGGGCGGTGGCGGGCGAGGTGGTGCGTGCCGGCAGCGTCGACGGATCCGGGACCCGGCTGCGGTCGTCGTCACCGGTGTGGGTGAACGTCACGGTCCGCTTGTTGCTGCTGCAGCCGTTGGCCGCCGCCCGGGTGGTCTCACCGGTGAGGGAACCGTCGGGTTGCGGAGTCAGCGTGAACACCACCCACGCCTCGGTGGTCATGTCGTTGCACTGCACCGACCCCGTCGCCACCGCGACCCAGTCGCCGGCGATCTGATCGAAGGTCAGATCGGACACCAGCACGATGCCGCTGTTGCCCACGTATCTCGCGTTGGCGATGCAGCCGTTCGTGCCGCACGCCGAGCGCACGTCCCAGGTGCCCGTCATCTCCGGGGCACCCGGGATGGGGTTGCCTTCCAGGTCGGTGCCGGGGCCGTAGTCGGCGCGGTACAGCCCGGTGAAACCGTCCCCGGTCGCCAACGCGGCGGGGGTTTGCGGTGCGGCCGGCGTAGCCGTGGGCGTGTCGTCCTTCGACAGCAGCCGCACGGCCGCGACCACACCGCCGGCGACCACCAGCACGGCCAGCGCCGCCAGGATCGCGAGCAGCGCCTTGGATCGCGACTTCGGTTCCGCGGCGGGCGCAGCGGCCACCGTGGGATGACCGTCGACGTCCTTGGCGGACCCGAACTGCACGCTGGGCGCCGCCAACTGGTACTGCAGGGCCTGCGCGAACTCCTGGCAGGTGGGATAGCGGCCCTCGCGGGACTTGGCCATCGCCCGGGCCAGCACCGGATCCAACCCGCGCAACTCCGGGCGGCGCTCCCCCAGTGACGGTGCCGGCGCGGTGACGTGTTTGGTGATCACCACCGCCGGGTTGGTGTCGGCGTACGGCGTGCTGCCGGTCAACAGATGAAAGGCCGTGCACGCCAACGCATATTGGTCGGTGCGCCCGTCCATCGGCTCGCCGCGCAGCTGTTCGGGTGCGGCGTACGCCACGGTGCCGACCGCCATGTTGGTTGCGGTCAGCTTCGTCGAGTCGTCGATCGGCCGCGCAATCCCGAAGTCGGCCAGGTAGATCCGTGAGGTCTCGGATTCCAGCAGGATGTTGGCCGGCTTGATGTCCCGGTGCAGCAGACCCCGCTGATGCGCGTAGTCGAGCGCGGACGCGACCGCGGCGATGATCGGCAGTGCGACGTGGGCGGGCATGCCGTTCGGGTAGTGGTCGCGCAGTAACCGGGCGGCATCGGTACCCGCCACGTAGACCATGGAGATCCACAGCCGGCCGTCCACTTCGCCGCGGTCGTAGACGCCCAGGATGTTGGGATGCGACAGGGTGGACACCAGATCCGCCTCGCGCCGGAACCGCGGGCCGTACTCCGGGTCGGTGGTGAGATCGGCCGCCAGCACCTTCAGCGCATCCTGGCGCGGCAACCGTGGATGGTCGGCGAGATAGACGCTGCCCATTCCGCCGGCACCGAGCAACCGCCGGATGGTATATCCGGCGAAGACCTGG
Source organism: Mycolicibacterium canariasense (assembly GCF_002101555.1). Taxonomy (GTDB): domain Bacteria; phylum Actinomycetota; class Actinomycetes; order Mycobacteriales; family Mycobacteriaceae; genus Mycobacterium; species Mycobacterium canariasense. The sequence goes on along the minus strand of NZ_LQOL01000003.1, from coordinate 116,146 downwards.
CCTTCGGTCAGCGACACGGGCAAATGGTATGCGACCCGTCGTGTGAGCGCGGCGGGTCGGATCAGGCAGGCTGGACGGGACATGACGACCCTATTGCCTGCGTCGGGCACCGATCCCGACGAACTGTTCACCTCGTTCGCGGCCTGGGCCGAGGCACGCGGCACTGCGCTGTACCCCGCCCAGGAAGAGGCGCTGATCGAATTGGTCAGCGGGGCGAACGTGGTGCTGGCGACGCCCACGGGTTCGGGTAAGTCGTTGGTGGCGACCGGGGCGATCTACGCGGCGCTGTCGACCGCGCACGCGACGACCAATTCAGGCAGAGGCCGCGTCAGCTTCTACACCGCACCGATCAAGGCGCTGGTCAGCGAGAAGTTCTTCGCGCTGTGCGACGTGTTCGGAGCCGACAACGTCGGGATGCTGACCGGGGATGCCTCCGTGAATGCCGACGCGCCGATCATCGCGTGCACCGCGGAGATCCTGGCCAACGTTGCGCTGCGCGAGGGAGCGGGCGCCGATATCGGCTTGGTGGTGATGGACGAGTTCCACTTCTACGGCGACCCCGACCGCGGCTGGGCCTGGCAGGTGCCGCTGCTGGAACTGCCCCGCGCCCAGTTCCTGCTGATGTCGGCGACGCTCGGCGATGTCACCTTCCTGCGCGAAGATCTCACCCGGCGCACCGGCCGGCCGACCGCACTGGTGGCCGGGGCGCAGCGCCCGGTGCCGCTGTTCTATTCGTATGCCACCACGCCGATGCACGAGACCATCGGCGACCTGCTCGACACCAAGCAGGTGCCCATCTACGTCGTGCATTTCACCCAGGCCGCGGCGCTGGAACGCGCCCAGGCACTGATGAGTGTCAACGTGAGCACCAAGGAGGAGAAGGCCGCCATCGCCGCGCACATCGGTGCCTTCCGCTTCTCCTCGGCATTCGGCACCACCCTGTCGCGGTTGGTGCGCCACGGTATCGGGGTGCACCACGCCGGCATGCTGCCCAAGTACCGTCGACTGGTCGAGCAACTGGCTCAGGCCGGCCTGTTGAAGATCATCTGCGGCACCGACACCTTGGGCGTCGGTATCAACGTGCCGATCCGGACCGTGGTGTTCACCGCACTGTCCAAGTACGACGGCACCCGCACCCGGCTGCTCAATGCCCGCGAGTTCCATCAGATCGCCGGCCGCGCCGGCCGCGCCGGTTTCGACACCGCGGGCACCGTCGTCGTGCAGGCACCCGAACACGAGGTGGAGAACCTCAAACAGTTCGCCAAGGTCGCCGATGACCCGAAGAAGCGTCGGAAACTGGTGCGCCGCAAGGTACCTGAAGGCATGGTGCCGTGGAGCGAGGCGACCATGACGCGGCTCGTGGAAGCGACACCGGAGCCACTGCAGAGCCATATGCGGGTGTCGACGGCGATGATCCTGGATGTCGTCGACCGGCCCGGCAATCCGTTCGAGGCGATGCGCCGGCTGCTCACCGACAATCACGAGCCACGCAAACGCCAGCTCAAGCTCATCCTGGAAGCCGTCGGCATCGCGCGGTCGCTGCTGCAGGCCGGCATCCTGGAGCGGCTGCCCGAACCGGAGCCCGACGGCAGGCAGTACCGGTTGACGGTCGACCTGCCGCCCGATTTTGCACTCAACCAGCCGCTGTCGACGTTCGCGCTCGCCGCCGTCGACGTGTTGGACCCGGAGTCGGAAACGTATGCCCTGGATGTGGTTTCGATTATCGAGGCGACGTTGGAGGATCCCCGCCAGATCCTGGCCGCGCAGTTGAACAAGGCCCGCGGCGAGGCCGTCGCGCAGATGAAGGCCGATGGCATCGAGTACGACGAGCGCATCGAACTGCTCGACGAGGTGACCTACCCCAAACCCCTGCAGGAACTGCTGGAGCACACCTTCGAGGTGTATCTGCGCAGCAATCCGTGGGCGGCCGACGGGAAACTCTCCCCGAAATCGGTGGTGCGCGAGATGTGGGAGCGGGCGCACACGTTCCGCGAGTTCGTCAGCGAGTACGGGCTGACGCGGTCGGAGGGTGCGGTGCTGCGCTACCTGTCCGATGTGTTCAAGGCGCTGCGGTCCGGGGTGCCCGCCGCTGCTCGCACCGACGAGCTGGCCGATATCGTCGAATGGTTGGGCGAGCTTGTGCGCCAAGTTGATTCGAGCCTGCTGGACGAGTGGGAGAAACTCACCAGCGGTGAGCTGTCGGAGACGGCGCCGGTGACGGTTCCGGTGCGTGCGCTGACGGCCAATGACCGCGCATTCACCGCGATGGTGCGCAACGCCCTGTTCCGCCGGGTCGAGTTGTTCGCACGGCGCCGGTGGGCCGAGCTGGGCGCACTCGATGACGGCTGGTCCGCGCCGCGGTGGGAAGAGCTCGGCTCGGCGTACTACGCCGAACACGACGAGGTGGGCACCGGCCCGGACGCCCGCGGGCCGGCGCTGCTGATCTTCGACCGGCACCCCGACGTGTGGCGGGTCCGCCAGATCCTCGACGATCCGGCCGGCGACCACGACTGGGGTTTCGAAATGGAGGTGGACCTGGCCGCCTCCGATGAGGAAGGATCTCCCGTGGTGCGGATGACCGGGGCCGGCCGCCTCGACTGAGTGTGCCGCGTGTCACATTCGTCTTTGATTCAGTTGTGCAGACCCTGGGTATTCCCACCGTGCTTGCCGCGGGGCAGCGAGGCCTCCGCGGGTCGGGACGAACTTGGTTGGGGCGGTGGCAATGAGCCGGATTGATCGTTGGATGGGTGCCGTGGCATCGGCGGTTTTCGTGGGAGCGGGGTCGGTGGCCGCCGCGAGTCCGGCCGCCGCCGATCCGTGTCCGGACGTGCAGGTGGTGTTCGCGCGGGGAACCTTCGAGCCCGCTGGCGTCGGCAGCGTCGGGCAGGCATTCCTGGATTCGGTGCGGGCCAAGGCACCGGGCAAATCGGTCGAGGAGTACGCCGTGAACTATCCGGCGTCGCTGGACTTCGCGACCGCCGCCGACGGTGTCATCGACGCCAGCAACAAGGTCCGTGCCACCGCCGCGGCCTGCCCGAACACCAAGGTGGTTCTGGGCGGGTACTCGCAGGGCGCGGCGGTGGCCGCGTACATCACCGCCGACGCGGTGCCCCAGGGCTTCGCGTTGCCGCCGGGCCTGACCGGACCGATGCCGGCCGAGGTCGCCGACCATGTGGCGGCGGTGGCGCTGTTCGGCAAGCCCTCGAGCGGCTTCCTGCAGATGATCTACACCGGCGCGCCGCCGATCACGGTCGGCTCCCGGTACGTCGCCAAGACCGACGACCTGTGCATCCCGGAAGACCCGGTGTGCTCGCCGACCGGTCATGACCAGGGCGCCCACAACGCGTACGTGAGCAATGGGCTGACCGATCAGGCGGCCGACTATGTGGTCGCCCGGCTGGGCACCCAGCGGTCCGGGCAGCCGGTGGATCAGGCCGCCGCGCACCGTTAGGTCAGGTCACGCAGCTTTTCGATCAGTTTCACCCGGGCCGCCGGGGTCTCGGCGAACGGAACCACGTTCAGTGCCGTCACCCCGGCCTCCCGGAAGGCCGCGATCCGTTCCTTGACGAATCCGGCCGAACCGATGAGGGATACGTCGCGAACCAGCTCGTCGGGCACCGCCTTGGCGGCGGCCTCCTTGTCACCGGCGAGGTAGAGCTCCTGGATGCGGTCGGCCTGCGGTCCGTAGCCGTAGCTGGTGGCCAGCGCGTGATAGAAGTTCTTGCCCTTGGCGCCCATCCCGCCGATGTACAGCGCCAGGTGCGGTTTGATGAACTCGCGTAACGGCTCGACATCGTCGCCGATGGCCAGCGGCGGCCCGGCATAGATGTCGAGTTCGCCGAGGGCGGGGTCGCGCTTGGCCTTGCCGGCCTGCAGCGCCGCGCCCCAGACGTCGCCGGCCTTCTCGGGCAGGAAGAAGATGGGCTGCCAGCCCTCGGCGATCTCGGCGGTCAGCTCCACGTTCTTCGGGCCCAGCGCCGCCAGCAGGACCGGAATCCTTTCGCGGACAGGCGTATTGATGAGCTTCAGCGGTTTACCGAGGCCGGTGCCGCGATCCTTGGGCAGCGGGATGGTGTAATGCTCGCCCTCGAACTGCACCCGTTCACGGCGCCATACCTGCCGGCAGATCTGCACCGCCTCGCGGGTCCGGGCGATCGGCGCGTCATAGGGCACCCCGTGGAAACCTTCGATGACCTGCGGCCCCGACGCGCCCAGCCCCAGGATGAACCGGCCGCCGGACACGTAGTCCAAGCCGGCGGCCGTCATCGCGGTCAACGTGGGGGTGCGGGTGTAGAGCTGCAGGATGCCCGAGGCCAGTTGCACGCGCTCGGTGCTGGCCGCCAGGTATCCGAGCGCGCTCACCGCGTCGAACGAATACGCCTCGGGCACGAAGACGATGTCCAGGCCGGCGCGCTCGAGATCGGCAACCTCGGCCGCGACCTCTTTGAAACCGCCTGCGTAGTTGATGCCCAGTCCGATCTTCACCGGTTCTGCACCTCCTCCAGCGCCTCGCGCTGGATCTGCTCGAACTGGGCGGCCATCGCCTCGGACAGGGCCTGGGCACCCGACAGCGGACGCACCATCACCATGAAGTCGTCGATCAGCCCGTCGGCATTGGTGTGGATGAAATCGCATCCGGTGATGCGCTTGCCGGAGACGGTGGCCTCGAAGACCAGCGCGTGGTCGGCGCCGTCGTTGATCTCGCGGATGTAGCGGAAGTCCTCGAACACCCGCAGCACCCCGCGCAGGATGGCGGCGGTGATCGGCTTGCCCGGGTACGGCTTGAACGCCACCGGGCTGGTGAACACGACGTCATCGGCCAGCTGGGCGGCCATTGCCTCGGGATCGCGAGCCTCGACGGCCTGGCGGAAGGGATGCATCCGACACCTCGCATAGTCACTTTGTTGAATAGGTGTCGATGACAGTACAGTACATGCCGTGGCGCTACGCGACGCGGTGCTGGCCGCCCTACTCGACGGTGAATCGTCGGGCTACGACCTGGCCAAATCCTTCGACGCCTCGGTAGCCAACTTCTGGACGGCCACACCGCAGCAGCTGTACCGCGAACTGGACAGACTCGCCGCCGATGGGCTCATCGAGGCCCGGGTGGTACAGCAGGAGCGCCGGCCGAACAAGCGGCTCTTCTCGCTGACCGCCGCCGGCCATGCCGCCATTGCGGCCTTCACCGCCGCTCCGCCCAAACCGTCGACCATCCGCGACGAGTTGCTGATCAAGGTCAACGCCGTCGACGGTGGCGATCCGGAAGCCGTCCGCGGCCTGGTGGCCGAACAGCTGCGGTGGTCGGAGACCAAACTCGAACGCTACGAACGGATGCGGGTGCGGTTGCTGGGCGGGCAGGACGAGGACGATTACCTGGCCACCGGCAACCGGGTGGGCCCGTATCTCACCTTGCTACGCGGTATCGCGTTCGAGGAGGAGAACATCCGCTGGGCACACCGCACGCTGTCGGTACTCGACCGGCGGTTGGGGTCATAGCCGATACATCTCGCGCGGCATCGCGACCTGTTCGATGATGGCGTGGACGGCACCTCCGAAAGCGGAACTCCCGAGGGGTCGAATGCGTTGGGGTGAACTGTGACTACCGGAAGTGTGACCACGACACAAGGCGGCTACGAGGACGAACTGCGGTCCGAACGGCGCTATGTGGACCGCCTGTACACCCGGTTGGACGACGAGCGCGCGGCCGCCAAACGGCGCTATGACGCCGCGCTGCGCGGGGATATCGATGCCCAGGACGGCGCCACCCTGCTGCAACGCGATGTCGAGGTGCGCGCCCTGGCCAAGGAGATGAACCGGCTGGACGTCGCCGACGGCGGCCTGTGCTTCGGCCGGTTGGATGCCGAGGACGGCGAGGCGCTGTACATCGGGCGCCTGGGCCTGTTCGACCCGGACAACGGGTACGAACCCGTGCTGCTGGACTGGCGGGCTCCGGCGTCCCGCGCCTTCTACACCGCGACCGCCGCCAATCCGGAAGGCATGCGCCGACGGCGCCAGTTCCGCACCCTGGGCCGCCGGTTGGCCGGCTTCACCGACGAGAGCCTCGGCAGGCCCGACGCGGCCACCGGCGAGGACGCCGCCCTGCTGGCCGCGGTCAACGCCCCGCGCGGGGAGGGTATGCGCGACATCGTCGCGACGATCCAGGCCGAGCAGGACGAGATCATCCGGCTGGATCACCCCGGTGTGCTGGTGATCGAAGGCGGCCCCGGCACCGGTAAGACGGTGGTGGCACTGCACCGGGTGGCCTACCTGCTCTACACCCGGCGCCAGCAGATCGAGCGGCACGGCGCCCTGGTGGTGGGCCCCAGCCCGGCGTTCCTCAACCACATCGGCCGGGTGCTGCCCTCCCTGGGGGAGACCGATGTCGTCTTCGCGACCACCGGTGAGCTGGTGCCGGGGCTGCGGGTGACGGCCGAGGACGCGCCCGCGGTCGCCCGGGCCAAGGGCTCACTGGGCATGCTCGACGTGCTGGCGGCGGCGGTAGCCGACCATCAGCGGTTGCCCGACGATCCGCTGACCATCGAGCTCGCCGATGTCACGGTGCGCATCGATGCCGAGACCGCGCAGTGGGCTCGCGAGGAGGCCCGCGGCAGCGGGCAGCCACACAATCAGGCCCGGGCGGTGTTCGTCGACATCGTCACCTACGTTCTCACCGAGCGGGCGATCGGGCGCATCGGCCGCGGCTGGCTGTCCCGGTCGGACAAGAACGCCTGGGAACAGATGCGCTCCGACCTGCTCGAGGAGCTGTCCGAAAACGCCGCGTTCCATGCCGCCATCGAGCAACTGTGGCCCCGGCTCACCCCGGAAACGGTGCTGGCGCAGCTCTATTCGTCACATGAGCGGTTGCAGACGGCCGGCGCGGACCCATCGCTGTGGCGTGCCGACGGCGCGGCGTGGACGGTATCGGACGTACCCTTGCTCGACGAACTGGTCGACCTGCTCGGCCGGGACAAGGCCGCCGACCGCGCCGCCGAACGTGAGCGCAAGAAGCAGGAGGCCTACGCCAAGGGCGTGCTCGACCTGATGGTCGCCCGCGAGGAGCTGATGGACGACGAGGACCGCCTGCTGGCCCAGGACGTCCTGCGCGCGGAGGACCTGGCCGACCGCTTCGCCGAACGCGACACCCGCGATCTCGTGGAACGAGCTGCCGCCGACCGGGATTGGACCTACCGCCACGTGGTGGTCGACGAGGCGCAGGAACTGTCTGAGATGGATTGGCGGGTGCTGATGCGACGCTGCCCCTCGCGCTCTTTCACCATCGTCGGCGACCTGGCACAACGCCGTTCGGCGGCCGGAGCCCGCTCCTGGGAGCAGATGCTGACGCCGTACGTCCCGGACCGCTGGTTGTACCGCGCCCTGTCGGTCAACTACCGAACCCCCTCGGAGATCATGACCGTGGCCGCCGACCTGCTGGCGGAGTTCGCGCCCGAGGCGACCCCACCGGAGTCGGTGCGGGCGTCGGGCTTCCTGCCCTGGGCGCGGCGAGTCACAGAAGACGAACTATCATCGGCAATCGCACAATTCGTGGCCGAAGAGGATCGACTGCCGGGTACCAGCGTGGTGATCGGGCCGCCTGGGATGCCGGGCACCGTGACCGCGGCGGAGACCAAGGGGCTGGAGTTCGACGCGGTGTTGGTGGTCGAGCCGGCGAGGATTCTCACCGGGGCGAGCGAAGCGACGGGAGTAGACACCGGGGCGAGCGAAGCGACGGGAACAAACACCGGGGCGAGCGAAGCGACGGGAGCAGCTACCGCGGGCGACCGTGGCGCGGCCGATCTCTACGTCGCGCTGACCCGGGCCACCCAGCGCCTCGGTGTGCTGCACACCGGGGAGCTACCGCAGGCTCTGCGCGGGCTGGTAGCCGGCGTCGGCGGCTGAGGCCAGCACCAGGTTGTACAGCGGAGCACCCCACGCGTGCGGGCCGCTGCCGGCCGGTGCATAACCGGTGTGAATGGCGATACCCGCAGGGGACATCGGGTCCTGGTCGGGAACGGAGTCACACACCGGGTCACCGATATCGCAGACACTGACGGTCCGCGCACCGATGGCCGCGGGCAGCATCGAGGTGTCGGTTCCGGCCAGGAACGAATGTTCCTGCGCCACACCCTTTCCGACACCCGGCGCCAGCGCCGTCGACCCCATGTTGATGGTGGTGTCCACCGGCAACCGGTCGCCGTCGGCAACGAGCAGCGCGGCCACCACCTGCGGGTCGTCGGCCAGGTCGTGCAAATTGCGGTGAATCACCATGGCGCCCTGCGAATATCCGGCGAGGATCACCTTGGTGGCTGGACACTGTGCGCTGAATGCCTGGAGTTGGTCGGCGGCGGCATCGGTGCCGTCGTGCACACTGTCCATGAAGTTCATCCAGCCGCGAATGCCGCCGTCGGCGGGCACGGGCGCGGCCGGGTATTGCACGGCCTCGGCGGTGATGGTGTGCCCGCTGTCGGCCAGAGCGGCACGCATCTGTAGATAGGACTGGTAGACCACGTCGCCCATGCCGCCGTTGGCGGTCAATCCGGCACCGTCGCGCTGACCGGAGCCGGCCGCGCCGATCCAGTGATAGTCCGCGCATCCCGGTGCTGCCGAAGCCGCACCGGCGGACAGACCGCTGATACCCGATGCGAGGAGCACGCCCGCAATCACTGTCACCACCCGACGAATCACGATCATTTGATCGTCACCAGCGGTTGTGCCGTTACGTGACGTGCGGCACGCGGTGAGTGGCTACCGTTGCCGCATGGGGGCGAATGCGCTGATCACCTGGCTGGCCGACTCCGATCCCGCGCTGCGTTGGCAGGTCGAACGAGACCTGGGCGGGCAGCCGCCGACCACCTGGGAGGCGACCAGGAGCCGCGTCGCGACCGAAGGCTTCGGCGCCCGCCTGCTGGCGTTGCAGGACCCGGACGGGCAGTGGGCCGGCGGGGCGTTCTTTCCGGCTGGTTTTAATACCGAGCGCGAGCGAAGCGACGGGGAAAATACCGACGGCGAGCGAAGCGACGGGGAGGAAAACACCGAGGGCCAGCCGTGGACCGCCACCACCTGGTCGCTGAATGCACTGCGTGAATGGGGCCTGGACCCGGCGGTGCTGCGGGCCCGACGCACCGCCGAATTGCTGGCCGCGAACTGCCGTTGGGAGTACGACGACCTGCCCTACTGGGGTGGCGAGGTGGACTGCTGCATCAACGCGTGGACGCTGGCCAACGGGGTGTGGCTCGGTGCCGACGTTTCCGGCCTCGTCGACTGGTTCCTGGAGCACCGCCTACCCGACGGCGGCTGGAACTGTGACTGGGTGGAGGGTTCGACCCGCTCGTCGCTGCACTCCACGCTGAACGCGCTCAAGGGTCTGCTCGCGTTCGAGATGTCGGTGGGCACCGATGACACCGTCCGAGCCGCCCGCGTGGCAGGACAGGAGTACCTGCTGCGCCGGGCCCTGTTCCGCCGGCTGTCGACCGGGCAACCGGTCGCCCCATGGGTGAATCAGTTCGCCTATCCGTTCCGCTGGCGCTACAGCGTGCTCAACGCGGCCGATTATTTTCGTGAGGCGGCCGCGCACGACGGGGTGCCGCCCGACCGACGCCTGGCCGATGCGATGGCGCTCATCCGTAGTGCCCGACGGTCCGACGGCACCTGGTTGCAAGGCACCCGACTGCCGGGGCGGGTGTGGTTCGACATCGACGTGCCCGCCGGTGAACCCTCGAAATGGCTGACGCTCATCGGAACCAGGGTGCTCAGCTGGTGGGACGACAGCGATAACCGCAGCTAATTAGTGTTTGTGAACGAACAACCCGTTTGCTCGGCACCCGCGGGGCGCCCTGAGTCGGCCGGCGGGCGCGTATCCGGATAGCATTGGAACGTCTGCGCGGCTGACGAAGACGTCGCCGCGACCGCCTTCCCGGTGAATTCGGCTCTCGTCGTATGCAATAGAACGCGCGCTTGCGCGTTGCGGCGATCCGGTCACCGCTGTGGGAACAAATACCCTTTCGAAGGAGTTGCAGCAACACGTGGCCGACCCAATCCGGATGACCAGCCGGCGGTTTGTCGTGCAAAATTGCCAGCAAACTCACAGGATCGGGCTGCGCTGATGCGGCAGGGACCGCTGGCCGGACGGTATCCGGCCGTGGCCGCCATGGTCACCCTCGCACTGATCCCTTACCTCGCACTGTCGGCGGCCCTCGACCCGCTGGTGCCGATCATCTCCGAGCAGCTGCACATGACGGCCCAGCAGATGAGCCTGTCCGCCGGGCTCGGCAATGCGGCGTACGCCGTCGGCACCGTGCTGGCCGTCCAGTTCGCCCAGCACCTTCCGCAACGCCGGATGCTGCTCGCCTACGCCGTGTTGCTGGTCATCGGATCGGTACTGGCCGCGGCCGCCCAGAACGCCGGCATGTTCATCGGCGGCCACGTGCTGCAAGGCCTGGCCACGAGCATGCTGCTCATCGCCGCCGCACCGCCGTTGACCATCGGTTTCCCCAGGGAGAAGCTGCGCATCACGGCCGTCATCATGAACATGTGCGTGTTCGGGGCCGTCGCACTCGGCCCCTTCGTCGGTGGTCTACAGGCCGAATCCCACCGGTGGCGGCCGCTGTTCTGGGTCGTCGCGGCCATCGCGCTGACGGCGCTCATCCTGGCCGCTCTCACCTTCGACGACGCGCCGCCCGCCGACCGGGAGGCGCCCCGCGACGGGTGGGCAATCGTGCTGGCCGCCGCGGGCTGCACCGCGGCCTTCGTCGGGGCCGCGCAGCTCACCAGCCACGGTTTCGGCGACCTCGCGGTGACCGGCCCGATGCTCGGTGGCCTGGCGCTCATCGTCGTGCTGATCGTCTACCAGTTCCGGGCACGGCGGCCGCTACTGACCATCCGCACCATGCTCACCAGCGCGATCCCGGTTGCCGGCGTCGGGGTCGCCCTGTTCGCCGCCGCGGCGTCGGTGGCCGCGACCGCGCTGACGGCGAATGTCTTCCTGTTGAGCTACAACCCCGTCCAGGTCGGCCTGTTGTATCTGCCCGAGCTGGGCGGCGCGGTGGTGATGGCGGTGGTGTTCGGCGCGGTGATCTCCCGGCGCGCGATGCACTACCTGCCGCTGATCGGCATGGCGCTGCTCGCCGCCGGCATCCTGGTGTTCCGTCTGGCCCTGCCCGCCAACCAGCCGCTGGCTCTCCTCGGCGCGGCGCTGACCGGCCTGGCCCTCGGCGCCACGGTGGCACCGGCCCTGTTCGTCGCCGGTTTCTCCTTGCAGTCCAACAGCTTGCAACGGGTCTTCGCCATCATCGAGCTGCTGCGTGCGGTGGCGGCGTTCATGGTGGCGCCGATCTTCGCGCACTTCGCCGCCACCACCGCGGGTGACCTGGTGACCGGTACCGGTATCGCGTTGTGGATCGGATTCGGGCTCGCCATCGCCGGCGCCGTCTTCGGGGTGGCGGTCTACGCGCTCAGCGGCGCCCGCCCACAACAACCCGACCTCGATCTGTTCCTCGATGGCGAGTCCCCCGCCTGGTACTCCCCACCGCTGCTGGCCCGCCTGCGTCCGGGACTGTCCGCACCGGAACCCGCCCAGGCACCGGTTCCCACGACCGGGGGTGCGCAGGCGCCGGCCGATCCGGGCACGCCCGGCCCGATCCTCATCGCCTACGACGGATCGCAGCGTGCTGCCGCCGCGATATCGGCGGCGGCCGCGCAGGTACCGCCGGGCCGACGGGCACTGGTCGTCTGCGTGTGGCAGCCGGTCGAGGTGGGATTCACCCCCGCCGACGGCCGGGCTCTGGACGCCGACAACGCCGCCGACGTGCGCCGATCCGCCGAACAAACCGCGGCCTATGGCGCGCAGCTGGCCGCCGAGGCAGGATTTGCGGTGTGCAGTAAGGCCGTCGAGGCGTCGCCCACCTGGCAGGGCATCGTCACGACGGCCACCGAAACGCGGGCCAGCCTCATCGTGCTCGGGCCGCACCGTCGCAACGGGCTGCTGGGCCACCTGCAGGGCAGTGTCGCGGCGGCCGTGGTGGCACACACCGACACGCCGGTGTTGATCGTGCCGCAGGTGACGCAGCCCGCCGCGTTGGCGTCCGCGAACAACTGAGAGGCGAACCGCGATGTTGAACCGGCGAGACATGTTGGTACTGACCGGCATCGGTGCGCTGTCGACCGCCGTGCCGACAGCCCATGCCGCGCCGTCGGCACCGCCGCCGGCGGCACCGCCCGCCGGTGGCTACCTGTTCGTCGACGATTTCGACGGACCCGCCGGTTCGGCACCGGACGCGTCCAAATGGGAAGTGGCCCTTGCCCGTGAGTCGATGGAAGATCCGACGTTCTGGGAACTGCCCGGCAACGTGGGTCAATACCGCGACGACCGCCGCAACGTCTTCATCGACGGCAAGTCGAATCTGGTCTTCCGCGCAGCGAAGGATGGCGACACCTTCTACAGCGGCAAGCTGTTCGGCAAGTGGCGCGGCGGTATCGGGCACAACTGGGAAGCCCGGATCAAACTTAATTGCCTGACCCCGGGCTGCTGGCCGGCCTGGTATCTCGCCAACAACGACCCCACCATCGGTGGCGAGGTCGACATCATGGAGTGGTACGGCAACGGCAAGTGGGCCGCGGGTACCGCGGTGCACGCCAAGCTCAACGGGGGCGAGCACGTCAGCCAGGGCATCACGGTGGACAGCGGGTGGCACACCTGGCGAGTGCAGTGGGACGACGCGGGCATGCGGTTCTGGAAGGACTACACCGACGGCGCGCAGCCCTATTTCAACGTGCCGGCCCACGCCCTGCCGGATTGGCAGTTCAATCAGCCCGGCTACCAACTATTTCCGGTCCTGGATCTGGCCGTGGCCGGATCCGGCGGCGGCGACCCCGGCCCGGGCAGTTACCCGGCGGACATGCTGGTGGACTACGTCAAGGTCTGGTGAGTCACGCCGTCGCGGTCGCCAGCCGGCCCCGCTCCCGCATCGAGGCGACCACGCCGCCGTCGTTGAGGATGTCGGTTCCGGTCAGGTAACCGGCCCGGTCACTGACGCAGAATGCGAACAGTTCGGCCATCTCCTCCGGTGTGCCCCACCGCGGTACGGCAGCATCCGCCATCAGCGCGCCGGCTCCGGCCTGCTCCTCCAGCCGGCCCATCTCGGTGTCCACCGCGCCGGGTGATACCGAGACGATGCGCAGTCCCCGGCCGGTGAATCGCTCGGCCTGCGCCCAGCTGTACCACTTCACGAAGCTCTTGCTGATCCCATACGACATCCCGGGGCGGGCCTGCTCGGGCAGGGCGCCGTACGCGGCACGCATGCCGGTGGTGAAGGCGGCCCGGTCGGTCAGTGCCAGGGGAAACTTGTCGGTGGGGATGACCTCGTCGGGCAGCAGATGCGCGGCCATCGAGGCCACGTTCACGATCGCCGCGCCGTTGGTCGCGGTGCCGAAGAAGGTCTCGTTGACGTTGACGGTGCCCAGCACATTGGTCCGCATGACGTAGTCCGCGTCGCCCATGCTCGGGCTGACCCCGGCCGCGTGGATCACCGCGGCGACGGGGCCGATACCGGCCGCGGTCGCGAACAGTGTCTCGACCGCGGCTCGGTCGGTCACATCGCAGTTGACCGCGGTGGCCGCCACCCCGCTACCGGACAGCACGTCGACGGCGGCGGCGAGCCGGTCGGGCCTGTTGTCGGCAAGGACCACGGCGTGGCCCTTGCCCACAATCCTGGCCGTGGCCAGACCCATGCCCCCGGCACCGCCCGTGATGATTGTCACCGCGCTCATAGTTGGACGATATATGCATTCCGGCGTTTTACACATATCACCTTCTCTGTCACGCGGGGAAGTCGACCGGATACGGTTCGGCAAAATCCGCGGAGCGGCCCACCGCCGCCCACTTACGATCCTCGGCGAGCAGCGTCTCATCGTGGCGGATCGAGCCCTCCACGGCGTTCACTCCCAACGGCAGGTGGTAGGGCAGGTCGTCCCGCCGGGACAGCTGCACCAGGATCGCCGCGGCGCGGGCCGGATCGCCGGCGGTGACGGCGGGGCTCTTGCGGACCGTGTTCATCGCCCCGACGGTCTCGACATAGTCCGCGGGGATGTCGCCGATCTCCATCGACGCCCCGGCCCAGTCCGTGGCGAATCCGCTCGGCTCGACCACGAGCACCCGGATCCCGAACGGCGCGGTCTCGGTCTGCAACACCCGGGAAAAACCGTCGATGGCGAATTTCGCGGCTTGGTAGGAGGCGATACCCGCCGATCCCCCGACGCGACCGCCCATCGAGGAGAACTGGATGATCAGCCCGCCGCCCTGGGCGCGTAACACCGGGATGGCAGCCCTGGACACGTGGTAGACACCCCAGAAGTTGGTTTCGAACTGGGTGCGGAAATCCGCTTCGTCGCCGGTCTCGATGGGAGCGACGTTGGCGTAGCCCGCGTTGTTGACCACCACGTCGATGCGGCCGAACCGCTGCCTGGCAGCGGCGATCGCGGCACGCACACCGTCCGCGTCGGTGACGTCCAGCGGCAGCGCCGCGATGCGGTCGCCGTACGCGTGGGACAACTCGTCGAGTTGATCGGGCCGGCGCGCCGTTGCGGCGACACTGTCGCCGGCTTCCAGTGCGGCGCGCGCGAGCTCACGGCCGAAGCCGCGCGACGATCCCGTGATGAACCAGACCTTGCTCATGTTTCTCTCCTGTTCTCGGTGCTTTATCAGCGGGCGACGGTGGCCGCGTGGGCGGGTGAGTACCGCTCTCCCACCACCCGACCGGGCGCGAAAACCGCACTCAGATAGGCAATCTCGTCAGTGCTGAGCGCCACCGACGTGGCAGCGAAGTTCTCCCGCACGTGGGCGATGCGCCGGCTGCCGGGAATCGGCACCACATCCAGAGGTTGGGCCAGCAACCAGGCCAGCGCCAATTGGCCAGGGGTGCAGCCCTTCTCATCGGCCATCCGGGCCAGCGCCCCAACCGGCTCGAGATTGGCAGCCAGGTTGTCGGCCGAGAACCGCGGGTTCGAGTGACGGAAGTCGTCGGGATGAAAATTCGTTCCCGGCTTGAGCGCTCCGGTCAGCGCAGACCTGCCCAGTGGGCAGTACGGCACCAGGGTGATCCCGAGTTCGCGCAGTGTGGCCGTGATCGCGGTCTCCAGATCGCGTTCCCACAGCGAATACTCGCTCTGCAGCGCGGTGATCGGATGTACGGCGTGTGCCCGCCGGATCAGTTCGGGGCCGACCTCGCTGAGGCCGAGCGCACGGACCTTGCCGGCCCGCACCAGTTCGGCCATCGCGCCGACGGTGTCCTCGATGGGCACGTTGTGGTCCCACCGGTGGCAGTAGTACAGGTCGATCACGTCGGTGTCCAGTCTGCGCAGACTGGCCTCACACGCCGCGGCGACGTACTCCGGCCGACCGTCGATGACGATCCCGTCCCGGGTGTCGTTGATCTTGGCGCCGAATTTGGTGGCCAGCACCACGCGGTCCCGCCTGCCCCGTAACGCGGATCCGATGAGCCGCTCGTTGTGACCGAAGCCGCGGCTGTTCGAGGCGGTGCCGATATCGGAGCCGCCGTACACGTCCGAGGTGTCCAGGAAGTCGACCCCTAGGTCGATCGCCGCACGGATGGTCTCCACCGATTCCTGGTCGTCGGAGTCACCGTAGAACTGCGACATACCCATACAGCCCAGCCCGACAGGCCGCACCGTCAGATCCGAATGCCCCAGCCGCACGCGTGCCGAGTGGTCCATCACCACCACCTAAATGAGAGTTTGACTATCACATAGTATGGAACATGTTGGCCCGGGAAGTATTCCCGGCTGGGGTTTCAGGAGGTCACGTGCGACGCGACGCCACCGACAACCGTGACAAGCTCGTCAAGGCGGCCGAGCAGGTATTCGCCGAACACGGACCCACCGCCACCCTCGACGACATCGCCCGCGCCGCCGGGGTGGGTCCGGCGACCCTCTACCGCCGGTTCGCCAACAAGGAGGGGCTGGTCCAGGAGGTGCTGGCCGGATTTTTCCAGCGGCTCATCGAGGCCGCCGACACCGCAGCCGCAGCCGCACCGGAGCAGGGCGTGGAGTTGTTTCTGCGCACCGTCGGCGTCGAACTGGCCGAGAAGGCCGGATTGTCCGCGCCGGTGTGGGGTGATCTCGCCCCGCGTGCACTCGTGGAAGAGCTGCGACGACGGTCGACGGATCTGCTCGTCCGAGCTCAGCGCGCCGGTGCGGTCCGCGCCGACCTGACCCCCGACGACATCACCATCGCGGTGTGGGCGCTGCGCGGCGTCATCCAATCGGAACGAATCGACCCGGCCCACCGCGGGCGGCAGCGATGGCAACGCCACCTCGACACCATCATGCGCGGGTTCAGCCCTGCCGGCGCAGCGCGGCCGCCCGGATCGTGAGGTGATCACGTTCGGCCACGTTGTCCGCTTGCACGTAAAGGGCGGCGGCCGTTGCCGTTTCACCGGCCCGATCGTGCAGATGCGCCGCCGCCGCGGTGCGCCTCGGCAGCGTGGGATCCAACACCGCCAGTGCCGCCAGCCCGGCACGCGGCCCGTCGGCCTCGCCCAATGCCACGGCCCGATTCAGCCGCACCACCGGGCTGTCGGTGAGGTGCACCAATTCGTCGTACCACTCGACGATCTGCACCCAATCGGTCTCCTCGGCGGTCTCGGCGTCGGCGTGCAGGGCGGCGATGGCGGCCTGAGCCTGGTACTCGCCCAAGCGATCCCGCGCCAGGGCGACCTGCAGGAGATCGATGCCTTCGGTGATCAGGTCCCGCCGCCACAGCGTGCGGTCCTGTTCGGCCAGCGGCACCAGGACGCCGTCGGGCCGGGTGCGCGCCGGACGTCTGGCGTGATGCAGCAGGAACAGGGCCAGCAACCCGACGGCCTCCTCGTCGGGTGCCGCGGCGACCAACTGCCTGGCCAGCCGGATGGCCTCATCGGCCAGATCCACCTCCCCGCTGTAGCCCTCGTTGAATACCAGGTAGACCACCTTGAGTACCGTGTGCAGGTCGCCGGGCCGGTCCAGCCGGGTAGCGCTGACGCTGCGCTTGGCGCGGCTGATGCGTTGTGCCATGGTCGGTTCCGGGACCAGGTAGGCCTGGGCGATCTGCCGGGTGGTCAGTCCGCCCACCGCCCGCAGGGTGAGCGCGACCGCCGAAGCGGCCGACAGCCGCGGATGCGCGCACAGAAAATACAGCGCCAGGGTGTCATCCACGTCGATGACCGGTCCGGGCGAAGGTTGTTCTGCGACAAGTAGTTAACGCCGAACCCGGGCGGTGTCGGAGCGGGCGAGGTCGACGAATCGGCGCCACACGGTGGTGATCAGCCAGGCCTTCCGGGTCGGCCGGAGGTTGCGCCGGCCAGGTCTGCAGGGCCCGGATCGGTGCTTCCTGCACCGCGTCCTCGGCGGTGCCGAAATCCGCTCCTCGGCGCACCAGCGCGGCCAGCACGCCGGGGATCAGCTCACGCAGTTGGGCGGCGTCCACCATGCGCGACGGCTACTCCGCGACGCACGGGCTGTGGTTCAGCAGCGGTCGCAGCTCCAGCCATTCACGGATCGGCTGCCCACCGGCGCCGGGCCTCGACCTCGGCCGGCTCCCACCGATCCATCGGCACGTCGTTGACCGCCGTCGGTGCCCCGCGGTAGTGCTTCAGCAGCAGGTACTTGGCCATGAGTGTCTCCCTTCAGGTGTGCGACCCTAGCGGTCGCTCACTACGGGGACGGCGCCATCACGCGGGTTTCGACATCATGCGGAAAAGAAATCAGACCGCCGCCGGCCGGAACATCACCGTGATGCAGAACGGGTGCCCCGCCGGGTCGATCAGCACTCGCCATTTGTCCGGGTTGGGCTGCACCTCGGCCCTCGTGGCACCCAGCGCCAGGATCCGGCTCTCCTCGAGATCGAGGTTGTCCACCGCCAGGTCCAGGTGCAGCTGTTTGGGCACCGGACCGGCGGGCCAGGTGGGGGGTCGATGGTCATCGACCCGTTCGAAGCTCAGCAGCACTCCCGGCCCTTCCAGGGCAACGAGATCGGGCGTGGACAGCACCACCTTCAAGCCCAGCACTGCACGATAGAAGTCGCCGAGTGCCGCCGGGTCGGGGCAGTCGAGGGCCACCGCGCCCAACCGAATGCTCACGACTGTCCCCCGTCAGTTCCTCAGATGTGGCGCGCCATGGCGGCCTCGGTCAGGCCCGGAACTGCGCCACCCGGGCGGCGTAGTCGTCGAGCAGGCGCAGTGAGTCGTCGCGGGATTTGGTGGGCAGCAGCAGGTTGGCCTGACCGAAGCCGAGGTCCTGTAGGGCGCCCCAGTAGTCGAGGTCCATCGGCACACCGAAGGTGCTCAACGGCACATCGTGGTCGGCACCCGCGCGGAGCTGCTCGACGCGCCGGGTCAGCCGCTCGACGGGCAGTGGGTTCGAGATCCAGCCTGCGCGGTGTCTGATCACTCGCTTGACCGTCGCGTCGGAGTCGCCGCCGATGAGGACGGGCGGGTACGGGGTCTGCACCGGCTTGGGCCGCAGATACGACGCGTCGAAGTCGACGTACTTGCCGTGGTATTCGGCCGGTTCGTCGGTCCACAGCGCCTTGATCGCCTCGATCCGCTCGTCGAGCAGCGCTCCGCGGGTTTTCGGATCGGTGCCGTGGTGGCGCAATTCTTCGATGTTCCAGCCGGCGCCGACACCGAGGACGAAGCGGCCTCCGGAGATCAGGTCGATGCTGGCGGCTTCCTTCGCGGTGATGATCGGATCGCGCTGGATGAGCAGGGCGATGCCGGTGATCAGCTCGATCTTGGAGGTCACGGCCGCGGCGGCGGCGAGCGTGACGAACGGGTCCAGGGTGCGGTAGTAGATGCGCGGCAAGTCACCGCCGAGCGGGTAGGCGGATTCCCGGCTGACCGGGATGTGCGTGTGCTCGGCGATCGCCAGCGCCTCGAAACCGCGCTCCTCGATCGCCCGTGCCAGTGTCACCGTGTCGATGGTGTCGTCGTTCACGAACGTCGAGATGCCGAATTTCATGCGCCGTCCCCCAGCTGTCGTCGTTGTCGTCGCGGCCCGGTACCCGACCATTTGGCCCAACTATGGCCCATCCGGTGCTATTCCCGGTAGGGGGTGGCGGTGAGCGGCGTCGATCCGCTGACGACAAAGGGGCACCCGCAACGGGGTGCCCCTTTTCTCTTTCGTCCGCTCGATCGACGGCGGCCCTACCGACCGTTGCCCACTATCGAGGTCACCGCACCGGTGGTGGCACGCTGCTGGTTGTCGTGCACCCACTCGTGATGGGCGATGTCGGCCTGCGCGGGAGCGGCGAGCGCGACAACCATCGCGGCGAACGCGGTGGCGATGACTCCGGTGAATCCAAACTTCTTCATTTCCAAGCCCTTTCATACGAGCCTCTTACGGTTCCTGGCCTGCATAACGCTGCCTGGACCCCGGTTAATTCCGGTGGCAGAAATTGACCGTCGATTGGCAGTTCCGGACGTATCGTCGCCGGTATGCACCTGATCGCACTGGAGGAACACTTCGCCTGGGAACCCGCCAGCGACGGCAATGTGGTGGCGACGTGGTTACGGTCACACAACCGGCTCGGCTATGACCGGCTCTACGACCGGGGGGCGTTGCGGCTGGAGCAGATGGACGCCGCGGGTATCGACTTTCAGATCCTGTCGCTGTTCGACCCGGGCGTGCAGGAGTACCAGGACAGCGCCCTGGCGGTGGACCATGCCCGGCGCTCGAACGACGACCTGGCCGAGACGGTGCGCCGATACCCGCGCCGGTTCGGTGCCTTCGCGACGCTGGCCACCCAGGATCCGGCGGCGGCCGCCGCCGAGCTGCGGCGCGCGGTCGTCGACCTCGGCTTCGTGGGCGCCCTGATCAACGGCCACACCCACGGCCGCTATCTCGACGACCCCGCCTACGAGCCGCTGTTCGCCGAGGCCGAGGCGTTGCGGGCACCGATCTACCTGCACCCGACCACCCCACACCCGGCTGTGATGGACGCCTGGTTCGCCCCGTACACCGATCAGGGCCTGCACCTGGCGTCGTGGGGGTTCGCCGTCGAGGCAGGCACCCACGCGTTGCGGCTGATCTACTCCGGGTTGTTCGACCGACACCCCGGGTTGCAGATGATCCTCGGCCATCTCGGAGAGATGTTGCCCTTCACAGCTTTTCGCACCGACCGCTATTACGGCCTGGGCGGTTCGGGCGGTACGCTGGCCAAGCTGCCGTCGGAGTACCTGCGCGACAATTTCTTCGTCACCACGAGCGGCAACTTCTCACCACCGGCGCTGGCCTGCACGCTCGCGGTGCTGGGTGCCGACCGGGTGATGTTCTCGGTGGACTATCCGATGGACGACAATCGCGCCGGCGCCGAGTTCCTGTCGGCGTATCCGATGAGCGCAGCCGACCGCCGCAAGGTCGGGTACGAGAACGCCGTGCGCCTGTTCGGTGACCGGATACCGGATCCGGCCGGCTGATCGGCCGCGGTCAGTTACCCAGGCCGGTCAGGAACCGGCGCAGGCTGGCGGCCAGCGACCGCGGTACGTGGTCGGGATCCATCAGCTCGTTCTCCGCCAACGGGCTGGCCTCGTCGGCGACGGTCTCGGCGGTGAACCGGCGCAACGTCCGGCCCGCGCCGATGAGCGCCTCGACCGCTTCGAGAAACGTCGCGCCGTGCAGGGCCCTGCCGAAATCGGCGACGTCGACGCCCAGGTGTTCGGCGATCAGCCGGTCCCGGAAAGCCGTGATGGTCCGCCGGAGCGGGTCGCCGGGGCCGGCGGCCTCGACGGCCACGTCGCACTCACTGTCGAAACCCATCGACCGGTTGTTCAGATTGGAGGACCCGATACGCAGCAACCGGTCGTCGATGACCATGACTTTCGAGTGGATGTACACCGGCTGCCCGCCCGCGGTCACCGGCCAGTACACCCCGAACCGACCGTGTTCGTCGGCCGCCCACAGTTCGTCGAGCAGCAGCTTGCGCGCGCTGTCCATCGCCTGTTGCTCCAGTCGACTCTCGGACCGGCGCGGTAGCACGATGACGACTTCCGGACCGTCCGGTTCGCGCAGGCGTCCGGCCAGCGCCTCGGCCACGGTGCGCGACGCCAGATACTGGTTCTCCAGGTAGATGGTGTGCCGTGCGGCGGCGATCGCGGCCAGATTCAGGGCCTCCACCTCGCGCACCTCCTCGCGACCGGGCAGGTCGGGGCTGGTGCGCGCGATACCCACTTCGACGTCGCGCACGTCGGGCTCCAGCCCCCGTGGCCAGGCCACGTGCGCCACGTCCAGCGCGGGCAGCGTCTGACCGGTGGCGGCCGCCCACCGGTCTCGAGCGACCTCGCCGAGAGCACGGGCGGCGTGACCGTCCACGGCGGCGGCCACCTCGTGCCGGGGTCCATAGTCGCTACGAAACCTGTTGTCGTCCAAATGTTCCGGCGTGTCCCATCGGCCCAGCGTCAGATCGATGCCGCCACAGAAGGCTACCGCGTCGTCGATCACCACGATCTTCTGATGGTGCACGGCGCCGGTGGGGTGCGCGCCGTCGACGGCGAAGCGAATTCGCCTGCCGCTGAGCCTGTTCAGCACCGTGACCGGCGTCAACCCGTACCACAGGTCGTCGAAGACCGGCAGCAGCCGGAGGTTGGATTTCAGCACGTAGATCTGCAGACCGGGCCGTTTCCACAGCAGCCAATACAGAAGCGCCGCCAGCTGGTTCGGCCCGGGCAGGGTGGGCGCCGCGGGTTCGAGTGTGGTCCGGCCGTCGAAATCCCAGCCGACCAAGATGATCCGATGCCGCGCACGCAGCATCGAGGCCTTGACGTGCCGAAGGTAGTCCGCGCCGTCGACGACGAAGGCGACATGGTCGGCGTGTTCGGTCTGCCAGCAGGTCCGGCCCGGCACGAGGACGGGATCGTCGCGCACAGCCGCTGTCTATCACACCGCCGGCGCCGGCGCCGATCGGTGCGCTGCGTTTGGCTGCTCATCGCCCGGGTACACGCTCGTCTACCTGCGCGGGCAACAGGTGGTGATCGTGCTTACACGAGCGCTGTCGACGGTCGTGGACGTCTTTCGGCACGGGTCACCCCGCCGGCGGACTGTCTGACCCCGGCTAGCCTCCGCTGTTCGGGCTGCTGTGCCTCATCGACACCCGCACCCGGGGTGAGTGCCCCAGGTTTCGACCGCACCGTGCCGGGTAGTCCGGGCGGCATGGGACTACAAGTGACCGAAGTACAGAAATGCCTGTCCGGCTTCGACTATCCCGGCTCGGCGGAGGACCTGGCCCGGCACGCCGAACAGCACGGCGCCGGCGACGAATTGGTGCAAAGCCTCAAGGGATTGGCGAAGGACAGTTTCGACGGACCGAGCGCGGTGATGCAGGCCCTGGGCGACGAGGGCGCGCTCGGCGGCTCCACCGGCTGACGGCCAGGCTGCACCGATGGCCGAGCTGGTATGCGACGCGATCGTCGGGCGTCTGCGCGAGTGGGGAGTGAAACGGATCTACGGCTACGCCGGCGACGGCGTCAACCCGATCCTCGGGGCGCTGCAACGCAGGAGCGATCCCGAGTTCGTCTCCACCAGGCACGAAGAACTCGCCGCGTTCGCGGCATGCGGACATGCGAAATTCAGTGGCGGAGTGGGTGTTTGCATCGCCACCCAAGGCCCCGGCGCCATCCACCTGCTGGCCGGCCTGTACGACGCCAAGCTGGACCGCAGGCCCGTGGTAGCAATCGTCGGGCAAGTGATCTCCACTGCACTGGGCAGCGGCTACCTGCAGGAGGTGGACCTGCACGTGCTGTTCAAGGATGTCTGCGGCCAGTACGTGCAGACCGTGTTCGCGCCCGAGCAAGCCCTGATGGCGGTGGACAACGCTCTGCGTACCGCGGCCGCCACCTCCACCCCGACCTGTCTCATCGTGCCGCACGACGTGCAGCAGGCACAGATGCCCGAGGAGCCGCAGCACAGTCACGGCATCGTGGCGTCGGCACCCGTCACCGGACACGCCCGGCTCGCCCGCCCCACCGACGACGAGTTGCGCCGGGCCGCCGAAGTCATCGACGCGGGCGAGAGGGTGGCCGTGCTGGTCGGCCGGGGTGCGGCCGGGGCGGAAGCCGAGATCGCCGCGCTGGTGGACACTGCGGGAGCCGGCGTTGCGTGCTCCCTGCTCGGAAAACCCGTGCTGGACGAGGACGCCCCGTGGCACACCGGCGTGATGGGGCATCTGGGCACCGATGCCAGTGCCCAGCTGATGGCGAACTGCGACACTCTCGTCGTCATCGGATCCAACGACCCGTGGACCGAGTTCTATCCCGCGCCGGATCAAGCCCGCGCGGTGCAGATCGACATCCAGCCCCGCGTGATCGGATCGAAGTATCCGGTCGAGGTGCCGGTGGTGGGGAGCGCTCGGGACACGCTGGCGGCCCTGACGCCGCGACTCACCCGCAAGCCCGACCGCGGCTGGCATGACGCGGTGGTGCGGTGGAAACGCGCCTGGCAGGACACGGCGTGGCAACGCGCCAGCGCACCGACACCGCATGCCAACCCGGAGTTGGTGATCCGCACCTTGTCTCGGCATCTGCCGCGCAACGCCAGACTCGCGGTGGACGTCGGGTCGGTGACGTATTGGTACGCGCGGCATCTGCGCCTGCCGCCCGGCGTTCCGGCGCATGTGTCGGGTTATCTCGCGTCGATGGGGTGTGCCATGCCCTACGGACTGGCAGCCAAGCTCGACGCACCGGACCGTCCGGTGGCAGCGCTGGTCGGTGATGGCGCCATGCAGATGAGCGGACTTCTCGACCTGATCTCCGTGGCCGACCGCTGGCGCGATTGGATGGATCCGCGCTTCGTGATCCTGGTGTTGCACAACGGCGACCTGGCCGAAGTGTCCTGGGAACAGCGCGAGATGGAGGGCAATCCGAGATTCCCAGCCTCCCAACGTGTTCCGTCGTTTCCGTATGCCGGTTACGCCGAACTGCTGGGCCTGGCCAGTGCACGGGTCACCGAATCGGCCCAGGTGTCCTCGGCATGGCAGCAGGCATTCGCCGCCGACCGGCCCTTCGTGTTGGAGGCGGTGGTCGACGCGTCGACTCCGATGTTGCCGCCGCAGCTGCCGAAGGCTACCGAAGGTCGGATTATCTCGGCCCTGGAACGGGAAACCGATGGGGCGTGTGCACAACAGCGCGTCCGGCAGGAGAGCGCCAACCGGTACACCCACTGATATGGAGTATGTGATGCCCAACGAACTGCAAGGCCGCAAGATCGCCATCCTCGCCGCCGACGGTGTCGAGAAGGTGGAACTGGAGGTGCCACGCGCCGCTGTCACGGATGCCGGCGGCCGAGCCGACCTGTTGTCGGTGAAACCCGGTGAGATCCAAGCCCGCAACCACGATCTGGAGCCGGCCGGGACATTCCCGGTGGACGGCACCGTGGCCGACGCGGCCGTCGACGACTACGACGCGCTGATCCTGCCCGGCGGCACCGTCAACCCGGACAAGTTGCGCCTGGATTCGGCGGCCGTGGCCTTCGTCAGGGATTTCGTGCGGTCGGGCAAGCCGGTCGCAGCGATCTGCCACGGACCGTGGACGTTGGTGGAAGCCGGCGTCGTCCGGGATCGGACCCTGACCTCGTACCCGAGCATCCGCACCGACCTGCGCAATGCCGGGGCGACCGTCGTCGATCAGTCGGTCTGCATCGACGGCAACCTGATCACCAGCCGCTCACCGGAGGACCTGCCGGCGTTCTGCCAGGCGATCACCGATCAGTTCGCCGCGGTGAAGGCACACACCTAGAGCACCTTCTCGAAGACGTGGGCGCCGATTTCCTCGGCCGGTAGCGACGGATCGTAAAGCGGCCGGTATCCGGTGGACAGGTAGAGGCCCACGGCTTCCGGCTGGCGCGGTCCGGTGGTCAGGCACACCTTCCGATAGCCGCGCTCGCGGGCGATGCGCTCCAGCTCGGCGACCACCAGCTTGCCGTAGCCGCGTCCGCGGTGCGCCGACGAGGTCCAGATCCGTTTGAGTTCTGCCGTGTGGGCGTCGTGGCGTCGAAACGCTCCCCCGGCAACCGGGATCCCGTCGGACACCCCGACGATGAGCACACCGTTGGGTGGGTCGAACTCCTGCGCCGGGTAGGCCCGCATATCGGCGTATTCGGTACCGCTGAGGTCCCCGTAGCGCGCGGTGTACTCGCGGGCGAGCTCGTCCAGCAAGGGCTGCGCCAGTGGGTCGCTCTGCGCCACGGCGATGAATTCGACGGTCCCGGCTTGTTTCACGATGCCGTTATACAAGGCCACACATGCGCACAGGGGCACCCGGTAGGGGTGCCCCTGTGCGCCAGGTCTGATCCGATCAACGGCCGTTGCCGAAGACCGACGTCACCTGACCGGTGGTGGCGTGCTGCTGGATATCGTGCACCCACTCGTGGTGGGTGATATCGGCCTGTGCGGGGGCGGCCAAGGCCACGACGGCGGCGGCGAATCCGGAGGCGATGATGCTGGCAAAACCGAACTTCTTCATTTGAGTGCCCTTCTGGCTGGTGCTCTGCTGACTTCTGACACCCATAACGCACTGGTCAGCCCGGTAATTCCGATGGCAGCAATTGACCGCCGGTTGGCAGGAAACGATGCTCGGAGCCCAGTGGCGGCCGCACTGTCAGCAAACGGCGCAGTGGCACCGGGAATTATCCGGATCGTTATCGTCGTTTACCTCAATTGTCACACGGGTATCTTTGGTAACAGCACCGGAGATCGGTGCACCCGTCCACGAGAAAGAGCCGAATGGGTCATCACAATGAACACCGTCCTGTACTTCAGCGTCAATGGCGCCGTATATGAAACCCGTGCCTACACCCAGGCCGATATCACCCAACTCGTCCATGACCAGGGCCTGCAGAGTCTGACCAGCGCCGATCGGCAATTCGACTTCTGGTTCAGCCCGACGTCGCGCCGGTGCCAGCGCAGCGTCAACCGCCGTGCTACCGAATTACTCTTGGCAACAACATCTTTCGACGCGAAGACGGTCCCCCTGTTGCGCGGGTGCATCGTGGTGGCCACCCACGACGCCGACGGCGACCTCGACGGTCTGAGCTGGGCGCAGCTTGAGCTGCTGGCCCACAAGAACCGCAATGTGAGCGCCAGGGACCAGCGCATCCTGAGCCGCCGCATCGCGCGCGACCGACGTCGCCTGCGCCGCTCCAGCACAGCCGACCAGGCCCCCCGCACGCCCGCGCCGCAGGCCACCTCCAGTCACGCCGGGTGATCGGCGAGGCGTAACCCGCGCGCGGCCGGTATCAGTGGGCACGCCCCCGGGTATGGATCGGGGGACGCAAGCGAGAACCACCGATCCGCCCGGCAGAGGGAGCCACCGCCATGTCCGTTACCACCGCGCCCCGGCCGGCCGCCGATCAGCCGTCGGCCACCGCGGCGGCTGACGGCAGGCAGCGCAACCTCATCTTCCTAGCGGTCGTGCTGGGGATGCTGCTGGCCGCCCTCGACCAGACCATCGTCGCCACGGCGCTGCCCACCGTCGTCGCCGACCTCGGTGGTGCCGGCCACCAGGCCTGGGTCGTCACCAGTTACCTGCTGGCCTCCACCATCGTCACCGCGGTGGTCGGCAAACTGGGCGACATCTTCGGCCGCAAGAAGGTGTTCCAGGTCGCCGTGCTGCTGTTCCTGGCCGGCTCGGTGCTCTGCAGTCTGGCGCAGTCGATGGGAATGCTGGTCGCGTCCCGGGCGCTGCAGGGCCTCGGCGGTGGCGCCATCACGGTGACGGCGGTCGCGGTCATCGGCGAGGTCATCCCGCTGCGCGATCGCGGTCGCTATCAGGGCGCCCTGGGCGCGGTGTTCGGTGTCACCACCGTCGTCGGGCCGCTGCTCGGCGGCCTGTTCACCGATCATCTGACGTGGCGCTGGGCGTTCTGGGTGAACGTCCCGGTCGCCGTCGTGGTCATCGCGATCGCCGCCGTGGCGATTCCCGAACTGAACCGCACCGCGCGGCCGGTCTTGGACTACGCGGGCATCGTGCTCATCGGTATCGGTGCGGCCGGGTTGACGTTGGCGACCAGTTGGGGTGGCACCACCTACGCCTGGGGGTCGCCGACCGTCATCGCTCTCTTCGTCGGCTCGACGGCGGCGCTGGTCGCGTTCGTCGCCGCCGAACGCCGGGCCGCCGAGCCGATTCTGCCCATCCGGCTCTTCGCCAATCCGGTCTTCACGGTGTGCTGTGTGCTCTCCTTCGTGGTCGGGTTCGCGATGCTGGGGGCCCTCACCTTCCTGCCGACCTACATGCAGTTCGTCGACGGTGTGTCAGCCACCATGTCCGGCTTGCGGACACTTCCCATGGTCGCCGGCCTGCTCGTGACGTCGCTGGGCAGCGGCGTGATCGTCGGCCGGACCGGGCGGTACAAGATCTTCCCCATCGCCGGAACCGCGATCATGGCACTGGGATTCGTCTTGCTGTCCCGGATGGGCCCCGACACCTCGGCGCCGGTGCAATCGCTGTACCTACTGGTGCTGGGCATCGGGATCGGGCTGAGCATGCAGGTGCTCATCCTGGTCGTGCAGAACACCGTCGACTTCACCGATCTCGGCGTGGCGACCTCGGGCGTCACCTTCTTCCGGACCATCGGCAGCTCGTTCGGAGCCGCGATCTTCGGCTCCATGTTCGCCAACTTCCTGGACGACAAGCTGCCGGCGGCCATGGCCCGCAGTGGCGCACCGCCGCAGGCCGCCACCGCACCCCAAGTGCTGCACCAGCTTCCGCACGATCTCGCCGCACCGATCATCGACGCCTACGCCGATTCGCTCAGCCGGGTGTTCCTGTACGCGGCGCCGGTCGCCCTCGTCGGGTTCGTCCTGGCGCTGTTCCTCAAACAGGTGCCACTACGCGATACGGCTGCCAGCGGCAGCACCGACCTGGGGGAGGGGTTCGGCATGCCGACCATCGAACCGCCCGAAAAACTTCTCGAAGTCGCCATCGGCCGGTTACTGCACCGCAGCCAGGGTGTCGACCTGGAGGCCCTGGCGCATTCGCCGCGCAGTCACGTGGACACCGCGGCGCTGTGGGCGCTGATCCAGATCTACCGGCACGCCGCGGTGACCGGGACCGCGAATCTGCTCGACATCGCCGACGAGCGACGGGTGCCGCGCCAGATCCTTGAACCCACCTTCGGCCGTCTGGTCGCCACCGGTTACGCCACCCGTGCCGGGGATGCGTTCACCCTCACCCCGGCGGGCGCCGCAGAGATCAACACCGCCCGCGACCTGATATCCGGTTGGATCACCGAAACCCTGGCTCGCTCATCGGAATTCCAGGGCCGGCCGGATCGGATGCAGGTACAGGGGGCACTGGACCGGATCGCCCGCGGCGTGCTGCTGGAGCGCGACGCCGCGGCAGACGAAACCCGCCCGCTCAAGCTCGGCGCCGGCCACCGCCCGCCTGGGGCTCCGACGAGGTCTGCCCGGAACGCCCCGGCAGAGCCGCCCACCCGGCCGTTCCGCGCCCGGGGCTGAACATCAACCGCGACTGGCGATCACGCGTTCGGCAATGTCCACCACCCGAGCGTTGCTCTCCTGCGACAGCCGCCGGATCATGTCGAAAGCCCGCACATCGTCGACGTTGTAGCGCTCCATGATGATGCCCTTGGCCTGACCGATGCGGTCTCTGCTGGCCAACGCCGACTGCAACTGCTCGCCTTGACGGTGCGCCAGGATCGCCGCGGCGGCGTGCGCGGCCAGCACACTACCGGTCGTGCGGGCATCTTCGTCCCACGCCTGAGGCTCGAACCCGAACAGGTTGAGCGCACCGGCGGTGCGATCGGCGGTGTAGAGCCGAAACGACATCCCGCTGAGCACCCCGATCTTCACGGCGGCCGCCGAGTACGCCGGCCAGCGGGTCTCGGTGCGGAAATCATCGGTGCGCACCATGATGTCCTCCACCGCCGCGGCCAGGCATGGTCCTTCGTCGAACAACCGCTGCAGCTGATCCAGTTCGTGCGGCAGGTCCGAGGTGGTGGCATGCGATTCGAACTTTCCGCCCGGCGCTATCAACAAGATGCCGGCGGTGTCCACACCCGGGATCAACTCCACCGCCGCGCTGGTGACGTGGGAAAGGATCTCGTCGGTGCTGGTCGGGACCGCGACGGCGCGAGCCAGCTCACCCATACGGGCAGCCAGCGCTCGGCCGTGCAAGTCGGACATGTCCCAAAGGGTGCCCCGGGGCACGCGGAACGAAACGAGGCGTTTGGCCGGCGGTGGTGACGGCTATGCCCTGGTGGTGGCCGATGATGCGGTGCGGTCGCCGACCGGCCGAACGTCGAGCCCTTCGGTGCTCGCTCGAGAAAGGGTGCCTGCCATGCCTGCAGAGGAAGTTGACAGCGTGCTGACCGTCAAGCGCGATACCTCGGCCACCCGCAGTCGGGTGTGGGAGGTCGTCGCCGACGGCTGGACCTATTCGCAGTGGGTGGTGGGCAACAGCCGGATGCGGGCGGTCGACCCGAGTTGGCCGGCCGTCGGCAGCACCATCGAGCACTCCATCGGGGTGTGGCCGCTGTTGCTCGACGACATCACGGTGGTGCAGGAGTGCCGGCCGCTGGAGGAACTGGTCTTGCTGGCCAAGGGCCGCCCCCTGGGCAAGGCACGAATCACGCTGCGACTCTTCGATATCGACGACGGTTGTCGCATCGAGATGGCCGAGACCCCGGTGGGGGCACCCATGGGATGGGTGCCGCACCGGTTGGCGCTGCTGGCCGTCGTCCCGCGCAACCGGGAATGCATCCGGCGCCTGGCCGCCCTCGCCGAACGCCGCACACCCGACGATGCCGGATGACACCCGAGACCGCCGAGGAACCCGGGCAGGCACTGCCCGCCACCAAGCTGCGGCGCAGCATCACCGGCCCGCTGCTGTTCCTGTTCATCCTCGGTGATGTGCTGGGTGCCGGGGTGTACGCGTTGATGGGCGTGCTGTCGGAGAAGGTCGGCGGGGCGCTGTGGGCCCCGCTGCTGGGCGCACTCGTGCTGGCCTTGCTGACCGCCGGCTCCTATGCCGAACTGGTCACCAAGTATCCGAAGGCCGGCGGCGCCGCCGTGTTCGCCGAACGGGCCTTCGGGCGGCCGCTGGTGTCGTTCCTCGTCGGCTTCTGCATGCTCGCGGCCGGGGTGACCAGTGCCGCCGGCCTGGCGCTGGCCTTCGCCGGGGATTACCTGCGCACCTTCATCGACGTGCCGAGCGTGCCGGCCGCCATCATGTTCCTGCTGCTGATCGCCGCGCTCAACGCCCGTGGCATCAGCGAATCGGTCAAGAGCAACGTCGCAATGACGGTGGTGGAACTCAGTGGTCTGCTCATCGTGGTCGTCGCCGGGGCGGTGGTACTCGGCGGCGGTCGCGGCGACCCCGGCCGGCTGACCCAGTTCCCCGAAGGAACCACGCCGGCGCTGGCCATCCTCAGCGGGGCGATCATCGCCTACTACTCCTTCGTCGGGTTCGAGACGTCGGCGAATGTCGCCGAGGAGATCCGTAATCCGGCCAAGGTGTATCCGTCGGCACTCTTCGGCGCGCTGATCACCGCCGGGGTGGTGTATGTGCTGGTGGGTATCGCCGCCGCGGCCGTGCTCGCCCCCGACCGGCTGGCCGGATCGACCGGCCCGCTGCTCGACGTCGTGGCGGCGTCCGGGCTGGGTGTCCCGGACCGGGTGTTCAGCGCGATCGCCCTGGTGGCCGTCGCCAACGGCGCCCTGTTGACCATGATCATGGCCAGCAGGCTGGCCTTTGGGATGGGCGAGCACGGCCTGCTGCCGGCCGTCCTGACCCGGGTGCTGCCCGAACGCCGCACGCCGTGGGTGGCGATCCTGTCCACCACCGCGGTGGCCATCCTGCTCACCATCATCGGAACGCTGTCCACCCTGGCCGAAACGGTGGTCCTGCTGTTGTTGTTCGTCTTCATCAGCACCAACGTCGCGGTGCTGGTGCTGCGGCGGGACACCGTGGCACACGAGCACTTCCGGGTGTGGACGCCGGTTCCCGTGCTCGGGGTGGCCTCCTGTGTGTTGTTGATGTGCCGGCAGAGCGCCCAGGTGTGGCTGTTCGCCGGGATGCTGTTGGCGGTCGGTGCGGCGCTGTTCCTGCTCGGCCACGCACGACTCGGTCTCACCGGGCCGACCCATCCACCGGAGCGCCGGTGACGAATCCCTCGGTGCGCAACGGCAAGGACACGGCGGAGGGCGATCACGTGCAAGAACTGGTGGTGCTTCTCGGTGAGGACGGCCATCCGATCGGCACCGCTCCCAAAGAGCAGGTACACCACACCAACACGCCCCTGCACCTGGCCTTCTCCTGTTATCTGTTCGACGACGCCGGAGCGGTGCTGCTGACCAGGCGTGCGCTGCACAAGAAGACCTTCCCCGGCGTCTGGACCAACTCGTGTTGCGGGCATCCGGCACCCGGCGAGGGCACCGAGGCGGCGGTGCGGCGCCGGGTGCGCGAGGAGTTGCGCCTGGATATCGACGAATTGAGTTGTGTACTACCCGATTTCCGGTACCGAGCCACCGCCGCGGACGGTGTCGTGGAGAACGAGATATGTCCGGTCTACTTCGGCCGGGTGGCCGGTCCGGTACGACCGGACCCCGCCGAGGTCATGGAGCACGTCTGGGTCCAGTGGGACGAGCTGCGCGCCGCCGCCCGGCTGCCGTGGGCCATCAGCCCGTGGGCGGCCGCCCAGATCCCCCTCCTGGACTCCCTGCATCTGGTGGCGTTTCGCTGACCCCGAGCGGGTACTCCACACGAGGCGACGCCGTGCGATCCCGGATGTCGACCGCAGGGGCAGGGGGCCAGACATGAATCGCTCATCCGGCGACGTTGTGATCCCGGACACATCGGCGTGCGTTCACCCGTCCTTGCGGGGATGCGCGCCGAATCCCTGGACGCACCACGGATACGAGGAGCTCATTGGCTGAGTACAGGCACCCCACCATGGTCGACACCCGGCCCGGGCCCACGGCCGGAGATTCGTCATGTGCTTGGCGCGCGCCGTTGTGCGCGCAGCTGCGCGACGAACTGTCGGACTTCCTGTCCGGGCATTGCACCGACCAGCTGCGGGGCGCGCATGTCGACATCGCCGGCGATGTCCTGCGCACCCTGACCCACGGTGGCAAGTTCGTTCGGAGCACCTTCATGTATCTGGGCTGGACCTGCGGGACCGCCGGCTGGGCACCATCGGCTCCCGCGGTTCGGGCCTGCGCCAGTCTTGAGCTGCTGCACGCCTTCGCCCTGCTGCAGGACGACGTCATGGATTCGGCGCAGCTGCGCCGCGGGCACCCCGCCGCCCACGTGGCATTCGGTCGTTGGCACCGCGAGCGCGGACTGGGTGGTGAGTCCGACCGGTTCGGCGAATCGGCCGCGGTGCTGCTCGGTGATCTGTGTCTGGTGTGGGCCGAGCAGATGTTGCGGACCAGCGGTCTCGACCACGGCGTGCTGGCCCGAGTCTGGCCGCGTTACGACATGATGCGCACCGAACTGGCGGTCGGGCAGTTCGCCGACCTGGTCAACGACTCCTGCACCTTGCCGTCGCTGGACGATGTGCTCGACGTGCTCCGGCGCAAGTCCGGCAACTACACCGTGCGCAGACCGCTCGAGCTCGGCGCGGCGATGGCCGGCTGCGGGCCCGCCGTCGTCGAGGCCCTCGGCGCCTACGGCGGCGCCATCGGCGAGGCCTTCCAGCTACGCGACGACGTGCTCGGGGTGGCGGGCAGCGTCACCGAGACCGGCAAGCCGACGCATACCGACCTGGCCGACCGCAAGGCCACCAGTGTGGTGGTGGCTGCCCACCTGCTCGCCGAGCCGGCGGTGCGCCGGGAACTGACCGAACTGATGACCACTGGCCGGCTGGAGCCCGGTGACATCGACCGGTGGCGCACGCTCATCCACGCCAGCGGCGCGCTGGCCTGGATCGAGAACCTCATCGCCGAACGGCTGGAGGACGCGCTGAGCCGCCTGGACCGTCCGGACATCCCGCATGACTCACGTTCCGCCCTCATCGACATGGCCACGTTCTGCACGGAAAGGCTTGCCTGATGCGTTCTGTGAAGGGTCGCACCGATCACGTCGTCATCGTCGGCGCCGGATTGTCCGGGTTGTCGGCGGCGCTGCACCTGGCCGGCCGCGGCCGACGGGTCACGGTGCTGGAGCGGGACCCGGCGCCGGGCGGACGGATGGGCCGTGGGGATATCGCCGGGTATTCGCTCGACACCGGGCCGACCGTCTTGACGATGCCCGAGATCATCGATGAAGCCCTTGGGGCGGTAGGTGATTCGCTGCCGGCGCGGGTGGACCTCGCGCCCTTGCATCCGGCCTACCAGGCGCGCTTCGCCGACGGCAGCGAGCTGGCGGTGCACACCGAACCGGAGGCGATGGCCGCCGAGATCGAGCGGTTCGCCGGGCCGACCGAAGCCGCGGGCTATGTGCGGATGCGGGCCTGGCTGACGGCGTTGTACAAGGCGGAGTTCGACGGCTTCATCTCGGCCAACTTCGACTCCCCGCTGTCCCTGTTGACACCGCAGTTGGCCCGGCTCGCCGCACTCGGCGGTTTCCGGCGGTGGGAGCGCATGATCCGCCGTTATCTGAAGGACGAGCGGCTGCTGCGGGTCTTCACCTTCCAGGCGCTCTACGCCGGCGTGCCGCCACACAGCGCGCTGGCCGCCTACGCGGTGATCGCCTACATGGACACCGTGGCCGGGGTCTACTTCCCCCGTGGCGGAATGCGGGCGATCCCCGACGCGATGGCGGCAGCCGCGGCGGCCGCCGGTGTCGAATTCCGTTACGGCGCCGAGGTCGATCGCCTGGAACGCAGCGGGTCCCGCGTCACCGCGGTGCTCACCGAAGACGGCACCCGGGTGCCCGCCGATGCCGTGGTGCTGACCACCGAACTACCCACCACCTACCACCTGCTGGGCCGCAGTCCGCGGCGACTGACGGCATTGCGGCCCGCGCCGTCGGCGGTGGTCGCCCACGTCGGGTGCCGCGCCGGGACAGCCGTCGCGGGCCATCACACGATCGTGTTCGGCGACGCATGGCAGCGGACGTTCGACGAGATCATCAACCAGGGCCGGGTGATGGGCGATCCCTCACTGTTGGTCACCCGTCCGACGGCGAGCGACCCCACCCTGGCACCGCCGGGCCGAGACCTGCTGTACGTGTTGGCGCCGGCGCCGAATACCCAAGTGGGACGGATCGATTGGGATGCCACGTCGTCGGCGTACGTCGAGCACATGCTCGACACCGTTCGGTCTCGGGTGCCCGGGCTCGGTGCGGACGCCGAGATCCTGGATGTCGTCAGCCCCGCCGACTGGGCGCGGCGCGGCATGCTCGCGGGCACACCGTTCGCGCTGGCACACACCTTCGGCCAGACCGGACCGTTCCGACCGGCCAACACGGTGCGCGGGATAGAGAACGTCGTACTCGCCGGCTCGTCGACCGTTCCCGGGGTCGGTGTCCCCACCGCGGTGATCTCCGGCCGACTGGCCGCCGACCGGATCACCGGCGTGACCGCGTCGTCCGCGCCGAGGGACGACAGCACGATGAGCGGGATTCGATGATGAGCGGGGTTCGATGATGATCAACGGCGAACTCGATGCAGCCGGCCTCGAGGGAACGGACCTCCGCGCCGCCTACGCCCACTGCCGGGCCGTCAATGCCAGAGACGGAAAGACCTTCTTCCTGGCCACTCGGCTGCTCGCGCCGCAGCAGCGACCCGCGGTTCACGCCTTGTACGGGTTCGCCCGCTACGCCGACGACATCCTCGACGCCTTCGACGGACGCGACGGTGACCTGCGGGCCGAGCAGCTGCGGTCGTTGTCGGACCGGTTGTTCGACTGCCTGACCGGTGGCGCCTCCCCCCTCGGTGACCCGGTCCTGACGGCCGTCGTACACACCGCACACCGATACGGCATCGGCTGGGATCTGTTCGACGACTTCCTGGCCTCCATGCGGATGGACCTGACGGTCACCGGTTATCCGGACCGCGCCGCGTTGGAGCGGTACATGCACGGCTCGGCGGAGGTGATCGGGCTGCAGATGTTGCCCATCCTCGGCACCACGGTGGCCCGCGAGGAGGCCGCACCGCATGCCGCGGCGTTGGGAAAAGCGTTCCAGCTCACCAACTTTCTCCGCGACGTGGACGAAGATCTGGCCAGGGGCAGGGTGTACCTGCCTGCCGACGAACTGGCCGTCCACGGTGTCGACCGTGATCTGCTGCTGTGGTGCCACCGCAACGGACGCAGCGACCCCCGCGTGCGGCGGGCCTTGGTGGACCAGCATGCGCGGGCCCGCCGGGTGTACCGCGAGGCGGAGCCCGGTATCGCCATGCTGGGGCCGATATCCCGTCCGTGTGTGCAGGCCGCACTCACGCTGTATTCCGAAATCTTGTCCCGCATCGAAGAACTCGACTTCGAGATCTTCGGCACCCGGGCGAGCGTCGGCAAACCCCGACGGGCGGTGGTCGCATTGCGTGGTCTGGCCGGCGCCTGGTGGGCGCGAACCGCGGTACGGCGCCGATGAGCACCGCACTCGACCACTGGCAGTACCTGCTGGTGTTGGCCGCGTGTGTGCTCATCACCGCGCCCCTGGAGCTGTTCGGCCGCGGGGTGTACCGGCAGCCCCGCCGGCTGCTCACGGCGATCCTGCCGGTCGCGGCGGTCTTCTTGATCTGGGACGCGGTCGCGGTGGCCGCCGGCGTGTGGCACTACAACCCGCGCTACCTGCTCGGTGTGGTGCTGCCCGGCGCCCTTCCGCTGGAGGAGGTGTTGTTCTTCGTGGTCATCCCGATGTGCGGGCTGCTGACCTACTCGGCGGTGGACACCATCCTGTCGTGGCTGAGCAGGCGGCGGGTGGAGTCCGACCGATGACCGGCCTCGGCTACACGCTACCCGCGGTGCTGGCCGTCGCCATCGTGGTGGTGCTCGAATGGAAGGTGTTGCGCACCGGGCTGTTCCGCCGTGCCAGCTACTGGATATCGATGGTGATCGTGCTGGGCTTCCAGATTCCGGTGGACGGCTGGCTGACCAAGCTCTCGGCGCCCATCGTGATCTACGACGACCGGCACACCAGCGGTGTCCGGTTCCCCGTCGACATCCCGGTCGAGGACTTCCTGTTCGGTTATGCGCTGGTGACCGGCGTACTGCTGTTGTGGGAGCGGCAACGGGCCCGCGCCGAGGAGTCCCGGTGACGGCGCCGGATCCACGGCGGGAACGACTGCCGGGCGGTGCCGGGTTGCCCGACACCGCCGGCCTGTCCCGGGTTCCGACCGTCGCCGTCGTCGGCGGCGGTATCGCCGGACTTGCGGCGGCGACGGGCCTGGCCGAGCGCGGTGTCGGTGTCCACCTCGTCGAGGCTGCCGACCGGCTGGGCGGCCGGGTGGCCGGCTGGCCGGAGTCCCTGGCCGACGGTAGCCGCGCCGGGATGAACCGGGGTTTCCACGCCTTCTTCCGGCAGTACTACAACCTGCGGGCCCTGTTGCGCCGCGCCGACCCGCACCTGCGAGCGCTCTCGCCGATTGCGGACTATCCCCTGGTCGACGGTGACGGGCGCCGGGACACCTTCCGCGGGTTGCCGCGCACGCCGCCGTTCAACGCGCTGGCGTTCGCGCTGCGCAGTCCGACGTTCCGGATGCGCGATCTGATGCGACTGGATGCCAAGGCGGCCGCGCCGCTGGTGACGGTCGGGGTGCCGTCCACCTATGACCGGTTGGACCATCTCGACGCGGCCACCTTCCTGCGGGATATCAATTTTCCGGACGCCGCACGCCATCTGGCCTTCGAGGTGTTCGCCCGCAGTTTCTTCGCCCGGCCCGACGCGCTGTCCGCCGCCGAACTGGTGACCATGTTCCACATCTACTTCCTCGGCTCGTCCGAAGGCCTGGTCTTCGACGTGGCTAATGCCAATTTCGATGTCGCGCTGTGGAATCCGCTGCACGACTATCTTTCCGACCTCGGAGTGCGCTTTCACCTGGGCGCCGCGGTCGAAGCGGTGGACCGCACCGACACCGGTGTTCGGGTACGGGCCGCCGGCGCGCCGGACATCGAGGCCGACGCGGCAGTGCTGGCAACCGATGTCACCGGCTTGCAACGCCTCATCGCGTCGTCGCCGACGCTCGGCGACGAGGGTTGGCGCGGGCAGGTCGCCGCCCTCGGCACCGCACCGGCATTCGTCGTGCTGCGGTTGTGGCTCGATCGACCGGTACGTCGCGACCGCGCCGCCTTCGTGGGAACCGGCGGCCGGCCACCGCTGGACAACATCAGCGTTCTGGAGCGCTACGAACGCGAAGCCGCGCAGTGGGCCAGGCGTACGGGAGGATCAGTGGTCGAATTGCACGCGTACTCGGTGACCGAATCCGACGCCCAGGTTCGGGCCGCGCTGCTGGCGCGGATGCACCAGCTCTACCCGGAAACGATGCATGCCGGCATCGTCGACGAACGCCTGCTGCGCCGCCAGGATTGTCCCCGGTTCGCACCCGGTGATTTCGCCGGGCGGCCCACCGTGACCACCCCCGATCCACGAATCATGCTGGCCGGCGACGGTATTCGGGCCGATGTGCCGGTAGCGCTGATGGAACGCGCCGCCACCACCGGATGGCTGGCCGCCAACGGCCTGCTGGCCGGCTTCGGATTGGCCGGCCACGATCTGTACACGGTGCCCACCCGCGGGCGCTCGCGCGGACTGCGGCTGTTGGCCGCCCGTACCCAGGAGCGGCACCGATGACCGGGGCGCTGCGGCGCTGGGCCGGACACATCTCGCCGTTCACCACGCTTGCCCCCACCGCATGGTCGGCACAGCGGCCCACCTACGGCGACGCCAACCCGGCGGTGATCCAGGCGGCACTGCGCCGGACCGTGAGCCGACCCAGCGGCAACTGGTTCGCGTTCGCCGACAGCTCACGCATCGGCACCACGCCGCTGGGCACCCGCGTGGCGGGGGTGCCGATCGTGGCATGGCGCGGTCAGGACGGTGCGCTGCTGGCAGGTCCGCGCGCCTGCCCTCATCTCGGCGCCGACCTCGCCCGGTCACCGGTCGAGTGCGGGGCCTTGATCTGCCCGTGGCACGGGCTGCGCCTGGACGGTCGTCGGCACGGGACCTGGCGGCCACTACCGACCTTCGACGACGGCGTGCTGAGTTGGGTGCGCCTGGACGCGGTCGGCGGCGAGACCCCGACCGAGGCACCCATTCTGCCGGTGCGCCCGCCGGAGCCCCGGTTGGCGGCGGTGGCCGCCGTGGAAGGTGTCTGCGAACCGGATGACATCGTGGCCAACCGACTGGATCCCTGGCACGGCGCCTGGTTTCACCCCTACTCGTTCACCGCGCTGCGGGTGCGCCACGCTCCCGCAGCCACCGACGATCTGCGCCCCGAGGATGACCGCTTCGTCGTCGACGTCACTTTCAAGGTCGGTCGGCTGGGGGTGCCCGTGGTCGCGGAGTTCACCACCCCGGAGCCGCGCACCGTGGTGATGCACATCGTCGACGGCGAGGGGGTCGGCAGTGTCGTGGAAACCCACGCCACCCCGCTGGGCATTGGCCTGGACGGCCGGCCCAGGACCGCGGTGCTGGAAGCGGTGATCGCCCACTCGGATCGCAAGCACTTCGGCAGGTCGAAGGCCGTCGCCCCGCTGCTCCGCCCGCTCATGCGGATGGCCGCCGCTCGGCTGTGGCGTGATGACCTCGCCTACGCCGAACGGCTGTACCAACTGCGGTCGGCCAGGTGATCGCGACGTGACCACGTTTGTCTCAACCGCGGTCGGGGTACGTGGACTGCCATGCCCAGCCCCATCACCACCGACACGCCGCAGGAAGCGCCCGCCACCGTCGGGCTCCTGCTGAACTTCGCGGCACTCATCACGATCACCGCCGCGTTCGCGCTCG
This sequence comes from Mycolicibacterium canariasense, assembly GCF_002101555.1. Taxonomy (GTDB): domain Bacteria; phylum Actinomycetota; class Actinomycetes; order Mycobacteriales; family Mycobacteriaceae; genus Mycobacterium; species Mycobacterium canariasense. The sequence continues at coordinate 77,267 of NZ_LQOL01000003.1, read as the reverse complement.
GCCTCGACGGGCGGACCGGCACTGCGGTGCTACTCGCCGTCGCCGGGTTGGGTGGGTTCATCGCCAGCCTGGTGTGCTTCGCCATGGACAGCTTGGACAGTTCGCGCGTCGAGTCACCCCTGGACTGAGCCCGAGTCCGAGATCGGGTCCGCGACACCAGCTGTCCCGCAACGCCATCCATGGCCGGCACATCTCGGATTACGCTCGGCGGCGTTTCGATTTGGTGACGGTATTGCGGCACCGGCGCAGCACATCACCGGCGGGCCAGGCCCGACGCCCGAATGCTGGCAATAATCGCTTCTCACCCTGGGTGTTACCTGGCAGCCGGTGAGCGCATTTTGACCTCACAGCAAATTTCGGTGCGACGCACCCATTTGCAAACAAAAAGACCAGCGTATGGAGCTTATGCGCGGCCCGACGACCGAGACGGCATCGTCCGGGCGCCACGAGCGGCGACGTCGCCCGTCGTTGCTGGCATCCCGTCCGGCGAGCGGCCAGGACATCCCTACCCGCCCGCCGCCCACGCCGCGGGGCGCCGCGCGGCACCCGGAACGCAGGTCGAACAGCGCTGTGCAAGAGCGCGGTTGATCTGCATTAATGATGCGCAACCGCTTGGCCTGCCAGAAAGGCTGTCATGCCCGCCATCCGTGTCCGCCCCGTCAATGTCCGCCCCGTCAACCGATTACTGATGGCCGTTGCCCTGGTGGCGGCGGCGCTCAACGGCATCGCACCGCAACCCCGCGCCGCAGCCCTGGCCCCGCTGACCATCGACACCTCGGCCTCGGCGATGGGCATGGCCGAATCCAACCTGTACTTCATGAATGCCACCGATCTGGCCACCGCCATGCAGAACTTCACGGCCATGGGCGTCAAGCAGATCAGGGTGTTCCTGCCCTGGCGGGCGATGGAACCGCAGAAGGGCCGGTACAACTGGGTGGACGCCGACAGGATTCTGGATGCCGCTGCGGCACAAGGGCTGGCGGTGGTCGGCGCGGTGACCAGCACCCCGACCTGGGCGTCCAGGGCCTATGGCTTCTGGCTGCCCAACGCGGCACCGGACGACCCCAACGACTACGCCAGGTTCATGACGCAGGTGGCCCAGCGGTACGGCTCGCGCAGCAGTGCGCCCCGGATCGCCGCCTACGAGATCTGGAATGAGCCCAACGGCAACACCGGATGGTCGCCGCAGCCGAACGTCGCGGGCTACACCGCGTTGCTCAAGGCCGCCTATACCGCCGTCAAGCAGGTCGAGCCGTCCGCCCCGGTGATCGGCGGCGTCCTGGGGGCCGGCCTGACCTTCGGCACCTGGACGATCAACCCGGTCAACTACCTGACCCAGATGTATTCGGCAGGCGCGCAGGGTTACTTCGACGCGCTGTCTTTCCACCCGTACAACTTCTCCAGCAGTTTCTCGGCCGGTGCGCCGTACGCGAATACGCCCTACCAACAGTTGAAGTCGTTGCGGGCGTTGATGAATGCCGCCGGTGACACCACCAAGCTGATCTGGACCACGGAATACGGCGTCCCGACATCGGCGGTGAACGCGCAGACCCAGGCCGCCTGGATAACGGATTTCGCGACCACCTGGTCGACGTTGCCCGGTGTCGGGCCGATGTTCATCTACTGCCTGGTGGACCGGCCCAACGAAACCCCGTGGGGCGTGTTCAACCAGGCTTGGACTGCCAAGCCGGCGGCCACGGCCATCGCCAATTGGATTGCCGCACACCCGGTCGGCGGCGCCGTCATCTCGAAAACCAGCGGCTAACGGACCGTCGCACGCGCAAGGTCGATGGCGTACTGGCTGACGAACGTGCCCGCCGACGGTTCACCACGGCCACACGACCCGTCGGATTCGCCGACGCGTTTCACCCACAGGTAGGCGTCGGCGTGCGGTCCGGCGGTGTCGGTGGTCGGCGGGGTACCCAGCGCCCGGCCGTCGGGATTGCACCAGTAATACTCGCCGGCCGCCGGCCCCGCACCGTTGCGCGACGTGTCGATCACGTAGTGCGCGCCGCCCGTCTGACCGGAAATCGCTTCGCCGTAACCGATCTCTTCGTCGGTGGTGAAGTAGTTGGTCGTGTTCAGGCTGAAACCCCGAGCCTTGGCCACGCCCACCTGGTTGAGCCGGGCCGCCATGGTGTCCGCACTCACCCACCGGGAGTGGCCCGCGTCGATGTAGACGGCGGCGGCCGGGTCACGGGTCAGCGTGTCCACGGCATAGCTGATCAGGTCGAAGCGTTCCTGGCGCTGGTCGGCAGACAGGCAGTCGGCCATCGCCAGCGCATCGGGCTCCAGGATGATCGCGGCCGGCATGGCACCCAGCCCGGCGGCGATCCCGTCGATCCACTGCCGGTAGTCGGCACCGGACGAGAAACCGCCCGCGGCGTAGCTCCCACAGTCCCGGTGCGGGATGGCGTACAGCGCCAGCACCGGCGTGGCACCGGCCGCCTGGGCGTCGCCGGCGAGCTTGGCCACCGTGCCACCGACCGTCGCGGCGGAGAACGCCTGATCGAGCCAGTACGCCTGCGGGGTGTTGGCGATGGCCGTCAGTTCGGCACTCGGCGGGTTGGCGGCCTGCGCGGCCCGCATCGCCTTGGAGATCGGGTCGACATAGAACGGCCGGCCGGCGAGCGGGTTCGAGTCATCGGCCAACCGGATCGCCGGGGCCGGCTCCGGTGCGGTCGGGATGACCGAGCAACCGACACCGGCGACCACCGCGGCCGCCACGAACGGGGAGATCCACCGCGCGACGGCGCCGGCAGCTGAGGACTTCACGCCAGAAAAATAGTGTGGCTGGTCACTTCGCGCCAACCGCGATGGAGCTGCCCAGCGGAGCTGCAAACCACCCGCGGTCACCGCACACCGGCACTGCATGGCGGTTCGATGCCGACGCACTCGACACAGCAACACTTGGTCCGGACGGCCCTGCCGCGGACGACACGCCGACGTGCCGGGAGACGAACAGCGATGCCGGAACTGCGGACCCGTTCGCCGGCAAACGACGCCGCGCGTCGGCGCTGGACCGAGAACTTCCTGCCCCGGACACCACCGCGGCCGACGGACACCGTCACGCTCGAACCGGTCGCCGGTACGTGAGCCTGTCGAACTCGCGGCCGTACTCGTCGACGGCCGTCACGTCCATTTCGCTCACCAGCACGCCGGGTCGGACGTCGACGCGCAGGAAGGCATAGTTGCGGAACCGTACCCGCGACCAGCCCACGGCTTCTGGCTGTTTCGCGCCGCCGGCGGTCCAGACGTAGCTGTTGGGCACGCTGGTGTCGGCCAGTACGTTGCCTCGGTAACTCTCCAGTTCACCCGGCTGGAATCCATAGCGTGGCCGGCCCCCGCAGCCGACGGTGTAGTACACCGTCCCGTCGGTTTCCGGGTAGACCACATCGTTGTCCAGGGCCGCCCTGGTCGGGGCGCCGGCCCGGATGGGGTCGGTGCGTTCGAAGACGTGGTTGTGGCCCTGCAGCACCAGGTCGACCCGGTACCGGTCGAACAGGGCGCACCACGCCGCCCGGACTCCGCCGTCGCTGGCGTGCGCGTCGGTGGTCGAGTAGGCGCAGTGGTGGAAGAAGCACACGATGAAGTCGATCGCCGGATCGGCGCGGTAGCCGGCCAACGTCCGCTCGGCCCAGCCGGTCTGCGCGCCGCCGGAGTATCCGGTGTTGGCGGTGATCTCGTAGGTCACGTCGTTGGCGTCCAGGGAGAGCACCGCGACGTTGCCGTAGCTGAACGAATACACCGATGGGCAGTTCGCCGGGCCGTTGCCGGGGAAGTCGAGGCGGGCCAGATGGCCGCCGTAGCCGTGAGTACCGTAGGCGGCCTCCATGTCGTGGTTACCGGTGGCGAACATCCACGGTGTGCTCGACGCGCTCGGTTCGATGGACCCCAGGTAGACGTCCCACACGAAGGGATTGAACTTGTCGAAGCCGGTGGGCGGCGTGCCGCCGGGACCGACAAAGGCCGCCGGCTTGCCCATCCCGGACGGGTCGGCGTAGGCGATATCGCCTGCCAGTACGTGGAAATCCGGTCGCGCGGCGATGATCTGGTTCAGCACGTTGGCGGTGTGCGGGACGTCGGGATCGTTGTCCGGCTTGTAGTAGCTGTCGTCGTAGTCACCCCTGGCCAGCCCCGGCGGCAGCGCCGGGGTCTGGTCGGTGCCCTGATCCCCGATCATGGTGAACCGGAACGGATCTGTGGCCGCCCGCGAGCGCGGCATCGCCGTCGTCGCGATCCGCACATCGCTGGCGAAGCCGTCATCGGTTCGCCAGCGGTAGTGGTGCGCCGCCGCCGGCGGTAGTCCGTCGACCGGTACGTGCACATAGAACTGCTCGGCGGCCAGTACGCCGCCGCGCCCGTCCGGGATCTGCGTCACCAGGTTGCGCACCTCGGCTTGCACCGTCGCACCCAGGTCCGGCGTCGGACCGTGGTCCAGGAATACCTTGCCACCCTTGGGATTTCGGGACAGCTGCGCCGACATGCGCAGCTGGGTGGCCGCGTCGGCGCCGTAGCCGACCCGCCGGTTGGCGACCGTCAACGGTGCGTCCAGCGCGTAGGCCCGCTGCCCGAACGGCGAAGCCCCGAGCGCGGCAACCGCCGTGGCGGCGGCCGCACCGCCGAGGAAGGCGCGCCGGGACACCGGCCGCCTGCGCAGATAATCCCGGTGCCAGTCGTAACGCTCGGCCATCGTCATGCGGGCCGCCGCGGCCGGCGGTATGCCGGTGTCCGGGACATCCTTGGCTTTGTCCATCAAGGGGTCCATCACTGGATGGTCACCCACATCCGCGCCCCGTGGCTACCGGGGCGGGCGAACCACAACCGAACACCCGATGAACACCCGAGCGGAGGCGGGTGTGCGCTAGAGTCCCGGGCTAACCCCTCCCTGCCCCTCACCTGAAGGTATGCGAGCTCGTCCGTTGAAACGCTTCCACCGGGTCGCGCTGATCGTGCTGCTGGCCCTCGGCGCCCCGGGGTGTGGCCCGGGTCCGGCTGCGCCCGCACCGGCCACCCTGGATGCTCCGGCGCCGGCCGTGCTGGGCCTCGGCAGCGCCGAACGCATCAACGCCTGGCGCAAGCAGCATTACGAGGCGTTCAAGACGCTGGGCACCGCGTCGGGCCGGCTCGCGATGGCGATCAACCGGGCCGACTTCGACGGTATCCACACCATCTGCCGGGACCTGACGATCGCCAATCAGCAGATCCGCACCAGCCTGCCCACCCCGGATCAGGCGTTGACCACCGCGCTGCGTCAGATGACCGGCCAACTCAACGAGTTGACCACCCGCTGCCCGACCTTGAGTTTCCGCTCCAGCACCGGCGAATTCATCCAGTTCGGCGCCGAGGTCAAGGGGGCTGCCCGGTCCTTCGAGGCGGCCCGCGCCATCCTGCGCAGCGCCGAACGTCGGTGACAGCACCGGCGCACCGGATGCCGCTGCCCTGCGCAGGTTCACCGCCGGCCGCCAGCGCCGGCGCCCGCTTTCGACCCACCCTCCGCGAACGGCTTCAAGGATCGGCCCGATACCGCATCGGGGCAACGCTTTTGCGGCCGGCGACCACTCGCTGAGTCGGAGCTGTGCGGCGTCAGGCGCAGGCTCCGGGCTGTGGAACCCCTGCCGGGGCGTTGCTGCGGGCACCGACTCGCGGAGCGCCGAGGACCACCGATCTTGAACGCTAGACTGGGTGGAATTCTCGGGGGAGGTTGTTTTTGAGCACGATCGACAAGGCGGGACCCACGCCGGAGTTCCGTGACCGTGTGCATGCCGCAGCCCGTGAAGAGTTGACGCAGTGGGGTATCGACCGGTTCAGCATCGTGGCCCTGGCGGACCGGAATGGGTTGCCGGTGCACGACATCCTGCAGTTCTGGGCCGATGAAGCCACCCTCATCATCGATGTCCTGCTGGACGGTGCCGGGCGGCAAGCCGTTGCACCGGACACCGGGTCCCTGCGAGAGGACCTGTACGCCCTCGCCGCGGGCATGGCCGCCTATGTCTCGTCCGACCAGGGTCATCAGATTCAGGGTTCACACCTGATCGGCGAACCGTTCCTCGACGGCATCGAGATTCGGCGCACCCTGTGGCGGGTGCGGGCCCAGCGGTTGAGTGTGGTGTTCAGCCGGGCCCGCGAGCGTGGCGAGTTGCGCGCCGGGGTCGACGCCGCGGTAGCCCTGGAAATGCTGCTGGCCCCGATCAACATGCGCGCCCTTTTCACGGGCGAAGCGATCGACGATCCGTACTGCCGGCAGGTCGCCGATCTGGTGTGGCAGGCGATTCGGGCCTGACCGCGCGATCCTCGGTTTGGATTGCTGCGGTGTGCGCGCGTTAGTGTGCTGTGGACAGCCTCAGCGAACGCGCAGATAGAGAAGTTGAGCCCAGCCATGACCGCAGCAGCAGATACGTCGACCCTCGATTCCCGGGTGGGCCACTACTACCAGATGGAAGACACCTATCTGGTGGGCCGCGAGAAGATCCGCGAGTTCGCCCGTGCGGTGCAGGATCACCACCCCGCGCACTGGAACGTCGACGCCGCCAAGAAGCTGGGCTACCCGGGCCTGATCGCGCCGCTGACCTTCACGTCGGGTCCGGCCATGGCGTGCAATCAGCGCATGTTCGAGCAGGTCGTGGTGGGTTACGACATGTATCTGCAGACCGAGGAGGTCTTCGAGCAGCACCGTCCGATCGTGGAGGGTGACGAGCTGCGTATCGACATCGAACTCACCTCCGTGCGCCGCGTCGCCGGACGCGATCTGATCACCGTCACCAACACCTTCACCGACACCGCCGGCGAGGTGGTGCACACCCTGCACACCACCGTCGTCGGGGTGACCGGCGAAGAGGTCGATCCGGCGATCCGGCCCGCCGTACAGGGCGTGATGATGCACGGCATCAACATGCTCGGCGCCGAGGAATCGGGCGCCTACGAGAAGACCCTGCGCCCGGCGGTCGAAACCCGGATCGCCGAACCCACCGCCGCGCCCACGTCACCGTCGTTCGACGATCTGACGGTCGGCGACGAATTGCCGGTGCACCACACCCGCCTCTCCCGCGGGGACCTGGTGAACTACGCCGGTGTGGCCGGCGACGCGAACCCGCTGCACTGGGACGAGAACATCGCCAAGCTGGCCGGCCAGCCCGACGTGATCGCCCACGGCATGCTGACCATGGGGCTGGGCGCGTCGTTCGCGTCCTCGTGGACGGACGACCCCGGCTCGGTGAGCCGCTACGCCGTGCGGCTGTCCCAGCCCGCGGTGGTTCCGGCCGACGGCGGCGCCGATATCGAGTACAGCGGCAAGATCAAGTCGCTGGATCCCCAGACCCGCACCGGCGTCGTGCTGGTGGGCGCCAAGTCACAGGGCCGCAAGATCTTCGGGCTGGCCACCATGAACATCCGGTTCAGCTGAGCCCCGCCGCCGGCCTTGTGTCACGCGGCACCGACGCAGATACTTAGATCAGATAATGGTTCGGTGAGTGCGAGGGGCGACCGTGAATCTCTGGGGTGATCTGACGATCCTCGACGGACTGCTGGCGCTGGGTCTGGTCGGCTGCGTATACGTCTACGTCCGCCGGTTGGAGAACCGCACGCCGGCCGCACTCGGCGAGCAGGTGGGTGCCCACAAGGCGATCCTGGCCAAACTGCGCCGCCGCGAGCCGATGACGCCGGCCGAGTTCGAGTATGCGACCGAACTGGTCGAAGACGCTCGCTCACCGCTGGCGTACGCCATTCCCGCCGTCCTGTTCAGCTGCGGGTTCTTCTACGTGGTCGGTTGCCTCTATGAGCTGCACGTGCACGGCGGCAACCCGTCGTTCCGGACGTTCATCGGCGGCATCCCGATGCTCAGCTCGATGAACATCGTCGGGCAACTGCGCCGGGTGGCGCGGCACCAAAGCAAGCTGGCCGATATCGAGATCGTGGACGACGCCGACACCGCCACCCATCGACTCAGTCCGCAGACGGCCTGACGTGCTGCGGCGCTGCCGCGTCCCCGTCCTCCCACAGCAACAGCTGGCGCACCGATGCCCGTGAACCGTAGGGCTGCAGCATCTGGCTGGCGGGCCGGGGCCGCACCCGCAGCGGCCACCAGAACCACCGACCGAGCAGCGCCGCGATGGCCGGCGTCATGAACGACCGCACGATCAGGGTGTCGAACAGCAGCCCCAAGGCGATGGTCGTGCCGATCTGACCGAGGATCCGCAGATCGGCGAAGATGAACGAGGCCATGGTCGCCGCGAAGACCAGGCCGGCGGCCGTCACCACCGCACCCGACCCGGCCATGGCCCGGACGATGCCGGTGTTCAGGCCGGCCCCGATCTCCTCCTTGAAGCGGGAGATCAGCAGCAGGTTGTAGTCCGATCCCACCGCCAGTAGCAGGATCACCGCCAGCGCCAACACGATCCAGAACAGTTCGACCCCGAAGATGTCCTGCCAGATCAGCACCGACAACCCGAACGAGGCGCCCAGCGACAGTGCCACCGTGCCCACGATGACGAACGCCGCGATGATGCTCCGGGTGATGAACATCATCACCAGCAGGATCAGCGACAGCGCCGCGATCCCGGCGATCATCAGGTCGTACTTGGCGCCGTCGGCGATGTCCTTGTAGGTGGCCGCGGTGCCCGCGATGAAGATCTTGGACCCGGCCAGCGGCGTACCCTTCACCGCTTCCTGGGCGGCGTGCCGGATCGCGTCGATATGCGAAATGCCTTCCGGTGTCGCGGGATCGCCCTCGTGGGTGATGATCATCCGGGCCGCCTTGCCGTCCGGAGACATGAACAGTTTCATGCCCCGCACGAATTCGGGATTGGAGAACGCCTCGGGCGGCAGATAGAAGGAGTCATCGGTCTTGGACGCGTCGTAGGCCTGGCCCAGCGCGGTGGAGTTCTGCAAGGCCGCCTGGGTCTGGTCGTTGATCCCCGAGGTCGTCGCGTAGTTGGTCAGCGTGAGATCGCGGTTGGTCTCCTGACTCTGGATCTGCGGCGGGATCAGCGCCAGCAACTTCGGTTGCAACGCATCCAGTTTCGCGATACTGCCGGCGACATTGCCCAGTTGGTCGGTCAGTGCGTCGATACCGTCGAGAGCGTCGAACACCGACCGGATGGCCGCACAGGCCGGGATGTCGAAGCAGTGCGGTTCCCAGTAGAAGTAGTTGCGCAGTGGGCGGAAGAAGTCGTCGAAGTTGGCGATCTTGTCGCGCAGATCATTGGCCGTCGCGACGGTCTGTGCGAACGCCTTGGCCTGCTCGTCGGTGACGGCGCCCGATTGTTGTTGCAGCGCATACTGCTGGCGCAGCACGTCGATCGAATTGTTGATCACGTCAACCTGTTTGAGCAGATCCGACCCCCGCGCCTGCTGGAACGGCAGGTTGTTGATCTGAGAGGCGCTGCTCGCACTGATCTGGAACGGGATGGAGGTGTGGTCCAGTGGGGTGCCCAGCGGCCGGGTGATCGACTGCACCTGCGCGATGCCGTCGGTGTGGAAGACGGCCTTGGCGACGCGCTCCAGCAGGATCATGTCGGTGGAATTGCGCAGGTCGTGGTCGGCCTGGACCATCAGCAGTTCCGGGTTGAGCCTTGCCTGCGAGAAGTGTCGTTCCGCGGCGGCGTAGCCGACATTGGCCGGGGCGCCGGCCGGCATGTAGCCCCTGGCGTCATAGCTGGTCTTGTAGTTGGGCAGGGCGATCAGGCCGATGAGGGCGATGGCCACGGTGGCCACCAGGATGGGACCGGGCCAGCGCACGATCGCCGTGCCGATCCGCCGCCAGCCCTGGGTCTGCAGCCGGCGCGCGGGCTCGAAGAGACCGAAATGCCTGCCGATGCAGATCAGCGCCGGGGCCAGGGTCAGTGCGGCCACCACGGCCACCAGCACGCCGGTGCCGGCGGGAATGCCCAGGCTCTGGAAGTACGGCAGCCGGGTGAAGGTCAGGCACATCACCGCACCGGCGATGGTCAGTCCGGAGCCGAGGATGATGTGCGCGGTGCCGTGGTACATCGTGGCGAACGCGGCCACCCGATCCTCGCCGGCATAACGGGCTTCGTGGAACCGGCCGAGCAGGAAGATCGCATAGTCGGTGCCGGCGGCGATCACCAGCAGGGTCAACAGGTTGGTGGAGTACGTGGACAGCTCGATGATGCCGGCGTTGGCCAGCACCGCAACCACCCCACGGGAGGCGGTCAACTCGATCATCACCGTGAAGATCACGAAGAACACCGTGCTCAGGCGGCGGTACAGCGCGAAGAGCATCACCGCGATCACCCCGATGGTGATCAGGGTGGTCTTCAGGGTGCCCTGCCTGCCGACCTCGAACTGGTCGGTGACCAGCGGCGCCGCACCGGTGACATAGACCTTGAGGCCGGGCGGGGGCGGCGTGTGGTCGACGATGTCGCGGACCGCGTCCACCGACTCGTTGGCCAGCGACTCGCCCTGGTTGCCGGCCAGGTACACCTGCACCAGCGCGGCCTTGCCGTCGGAACTCTGCGAGCCGGCCGCCGTCAGCGGGTCGCCCCAGAAGTTGTCGATGTGTTCGACGTGCTTGGTGTCCTGCGACAGCTTCTGCACCAGGCCGTCGTAGTAGTGATGGGCGTCGGCGCCCAGCGGCTGGTCACCCTCCAGCACGATCATCGCCGAGCTGTCGGAGTCGAACTCCTGGAACACCTTGCCGATCTGCTTGCTGGCTTGCAGCGACGGCGCGTCCTGCGGGCTCAGGGACACGTTGTGCGCTTCGGCGACCGTCTCCAGCTGCGGCACGAAGACGTTGGTGACGACGGCCAGACCGAGCCAGAAGAAGGCGATCAGCACCGAGTACCGCCGGATGAAGTCGGGAACGCGGTTACGGGGGGTCATCCGGATTTGTCCAGGCAGTAGGTGAGGGCGTTCAGGGTGTTGACCGTTCTCTCGTCCTTCACGGCGTCATCGATCTTGATGCGGCAGCCGATGGAGTCGCTGTCACCCTGGGCGGTGACGTTGACGAAGACGGCCGGCTGCGTGGTTGTCGTGTCGTAGGCCCAGGGCAGGGTGACGTTGTCGGCGCGCTGCGGTTGGGCGTTCACGTCCAGGTAGGTGATGGTGGCGACGGTGCCCGGCGGGCCGAACACCTCGATGACCACGTGTTTGGGGTTGAACGGCACGATGTCGTTGTCCGAGCCGCTCGGCGTGGACGTGACGTCGTGCGAGGCGAAGATGCCGTGCAGGCGGAACACGGCGAAACCGGCCACCGCGACCACCAGCACCGCCACCAGATACATCCAGCGTTTTCCCAGCTTTCTGCTGAACGAAACCCGTTGCATCCGTGACCCTTTCATGTGCAGTGTCAGGGACTGACGGTGGCGGCTTTTAGGACGGCTAATCAACTAGGTTGACGGTACGACACCGTGCCGGGCATCACAACACCAGCGCGCGATCTAGCTGAGTTCGGTGACCCGGCCCCCGTCGACATGCCAGGACCGATCCAGGCGGATGTTCTGCAACATCCGCCGATCATGGGTCACCAACAGCAGGGTGCCGTCGTAGCTTTCCAGTGCCTGCTCGAGTTGTTCGATGGCGGGCAGGTCGAGATGGTTGGTCGGCTCGTCGAGCACCAGCACATTGGTCCCGCGGGCCTGCAGCAGCGCCAGACCCGCCCGGGTCCGTTCCCCCGGTGACAGGTCCGCGGCCGGCCGCTCCACGTGGTCGGCCACGAGCCCGAATTTCGCCAGCAGGGTCCGCACGTCGGCGGTGGACCAGGCCGGCATCCGTTGTTCGAAACTGTCCACCAGCCGCTGCGCGCCGGCGAACTCCGCCCGCGCCTGGTCGATCTGCCCGATGGCCACGCTGGCGCCCAGACTCGCGCGGCCCCCGTCGGGCTGCCGCCGGCCCAGCAAGACGCTCAACAGCGTCGACTTGCCGGCCCCGTTCGGGCCGGTGATGCCGATCCGGTCACCGGCACCGACGTGCAGCGACACCGGGCCCAGCACGAAATCCCCTTGCCGCACAACCGCATTGTCGAGGGTCGCCACCACCGAACTGGACCTCGGTGCGGATCCGATGGTGAACTGCAGCGTCCACTCCTTGCGCGGCTCCTCGACCTCCTCGAGGCGGGCGATCCGGCTCTCCATCTGGCGGACCTTCTGCGCCTGTTTCTCACTGGACTCGGTTTGCGCCCGGCGCCGGTTCTTGTCGTTGTCGGGTGCCTTGCGCATGGCATTGCGGACACCCTGGCTCGACCATTCCCGCTGGATCCGCGCGCGGCTCACCAGGTCCGCTTTACGCTCGGCGAATTCCTCGTACTCCTCGCGCCGGTGCCGCCGGTTCACCTCGCGCTCTTCCAGATAACTCTGGTAGCCACCACCGTAGACGGTGGTGGTGTGCTGGGCCAGATCCAGTTCCGCAACCCGGGTTACGGTGCGGGCCAAGAACTCTCGGTCGTGGCTGACGAGTACCACACCGGCCCGCAGATCCCCGACGAAACGCTCCAGCCGGGCCAGGCCGTCGAGATCCAGATCATTCGTCGGCTCGTCGAGCAGCACGATGTCGAACCTGGACAACAACAGTGCGGCCAGTCCGACGCGGGCAGCCTGTCCGCCGGACAGCGCCGTCATCGGCGTCGAGTCTGGTTGCAGCACAGCCGAATCGAGTCCCAAGTCGGCCAATACCGCGGGTATCCGGTCGTCCAGGTCGGCCGCACCGGTAGCCAGCCAGTGCTCCAGGGCGGCTGCGTATGCATCCGCGCTCGCGGCAGATTCGTCGAGCACCGCCGCCGTCGCCTCCATCGCCGCCGTCGCGGCGGTGCACCCCGTCCGGCGCCCGATATATCCGGCAACGGTTTCGCCAAGGACCCGCTCGTGCTGCTGAGGCAGCCAGCCGACGAAGGCGTCGGTCGGCGCGACGCTGACGGTGCCGGCCAGCGGCTGGAGATCACCGGCCAGGATCCGCAGCAGGGTGCTCTTGCCGGCGCCGTTCGCGCCGACCACCCCGATCACATCGCCCGGCGCCACGGTCAGGTCCAGATCCTCGAACAGGGTGCGATGCGCGAACCCACCGGCCAAGCCCTTCGCGACGAGCGTTGCGGTCATGGCCCTATCGTCGCAGGGCGGCGAATGTCCGAATCTGCGGGCACTGGCGCAGCGATATCCGCGCTCGTGCCGATCGTCGGGTAGGTCGCGGCCACCGCGTGTAGCCGGCCGCGCGCCCGGGTAGCCACCGGTGGTTCGCCGGGCCCTGCCACGGCGCGGAGGGAGGTCGGGGTGTCTGGATGGCCGATGTGGGGGCTTGTGCTCGCCTTCGCCGCCGCCGCAGCGGCGGTGTGGGCGGCCGGATTCTCACTGTCGAATCAGACCGACGTGCTGTCGGCGCGCTTCGACCTCGGATCCGCACTGGGCGGGCTGATCCTGCTGGCGATCGCGACCAACCTGCCCGAGATCGCCATCGTGGCCAGCGCGTCACTGTCCGGCAATCTGGGCGTGGCGGTGGGAAACATCCTGGGCGGCATAGCCATTCAAACCGTGGTGCTGGTCGCGCTGGATGCCTTCGGGGTTCGCGGGAAGCGACCCCTGACCTATCGCGCCGCGTCGCTGGTGCTGGTGTTGGAGGCGGTGCTGGTGGTGGCGGTGCTGGCCATCGTGATCGCGGGCACCCAACTGCCGCCATCCCTGATCGCGCTGCGGGTCACCCCGGCCCCGCTACTGATCGCCCTGACCTGGGTGGTGGGCCTGCTGCTGTTGCGGCGCGCCGGGCGGTCGTTGCCGTGGCACGAGTCCGGGCAACCGCCCGACGGCCAGGAACATCCGCGCGGTCAGAGCACCACCGAGCGCGTGCGCAAGCAGAACATCAGCACGGCGAAGTCGGCGGGAATCTTCGCGGTCGCCGCCGCGGTCACCCTGGTGGCCGGTGTCGTGCTGGAACGCAGCGGTGACGCGATCGCCGACCATATCGGCCTGTCCGGTGTGCTGTTCGGCGCCACCGTGCTGGCGGCCGCAACCTCCCTCCCGGAGTTGTCGACCGGCCTGGCGTCGGTGCGCATCGGTGACTACCAGCTGGCCGTCTCGGACATCTTCGGCGGCAACGCCTTTCTGCCCGTGCTCTTCTTGATGGCCACCGTGATCTCGGGGCACGCGGTGCTACCGCAAGCCCAGCACACCGACATCTACCTGACGGCGCTGGCCATGGTGCTCACGCTGATCTACGCGACGGGGCTACTGTTCCGCCCGAACCGGCGCATCGCCCGGATGGGCGTCGACTCGCTGACCGTCCTCGTCGTGTACGCCATCGGCGTCGCCGGCCTGTTCGCCATCGCGCACGGCAGCTGAGCGTCGACGCGTCACCTCCGCCGCGATCGCCGCCAGGAGGTCGGCCACCGCACCGCGCGGCCGGTCGGTGTCGACAACGTGCGTGGCCGACTGCCGCAGCAGCGGCTCGATCTCGGCGATGTCCGCGGCGATGCGGCGACGTTCCGCTTCGGTCTTGCCGAACGGGTTGTTGGTGCGTTCGGAAAGTCGGTCGAAGATCACCGCGGTCGGCGCGCTGAGCAACACGATCGCGTCGAATCGGTGGTAGAAGTCGACCTGGTTGGCGACCGTGCCCTGGACGAACAGCGGGGCATCGCGGTCCCGTGCCAGCAGCCCGTCGATCAAGGGTTCACGCCAGAGCGGCTCGCCGGCCACGACGTGAATCCAATCGTCATCGTCGGTGTCAACGGCGGTGAACCCGCGGCGGCGCAATTCGTCGAGCGCCGTCGTCTTCCCCACTCCCGACATCCCGGTCACCAGGACTGCGGGGTGTCTTGTCACGGGAACCTCACGTGTCGCAGAGCCCGGCGGCCTTCTCCTCGGCGATGATCTGATGCAGTGGCTGGCCCAGGTGCGCGGCGAAATCTTTGGTGGCTCGCATGTTCCACACGCCCTGCTCGTAGACCATGAAGCGCACGCCCTGCACACCCTGGCCGTTCATCCGGACGACGGCCTGCCCGTCGTCCTCCATCTGCAGGCCCGACACGTTGAGGCGTGGACCGGGCTTCTTGCAGGTCTCGTAGAAGGTCACGAAGTCGTCCTGCGAGATGCCGGCGCGGACGTCCGCGGTCATCCGCTCCCACACCGTCCCGAAGTCACCGGCAGTGAAGCTGTCGACGATGCTCTGGGCGGCAACGGTGGCCGCGCCGAGCGTGACCGAGGCGCCGCCCGCGGTTTCGGCGGGATAGGCAGCGAGGCTGGGCGCGGCGGAACCGGCGGTACCGTACACGCCGCATGCCGTACACATCGCCGCCACGGCCGCCGCTGCACAGGACGCAAGGACCGACCTCATGGCGGGCAGAGTAGTTGGGATCGCCGGCGAATGCAGGCCGAACAAGCCGCAGCTATCCGAACGGACGGGCCGACGGCGACCCGTCGCGCGCTGTCCGGGCATCAGGCCAGGCCCGTCGCCGACCGTCGCCGCCGCGAGATCGCGTCGACACTGGCCGCCAGGAGCAGCACCCCGCCGGTGACCAAGAAGTTGATGTACGACGACTGGTTGAGCAGGCCCAACCCATTGGCGATGGTGGCCACCACCACCCCGCCGATGACGGCATCCAGCGCCCGCCCCCTGCCACCGAACAGGCTGGTCCCGCCGATCACGGCCGCGCCCACGGCGTACAACAGCACGTTCCCCGCGCCCGAAGAGGCCGAGACCTTACCGCCGTAGGACGCGGCGATGATGCCGCTGAGCGCCGCGAGCGAGGAGCACACCACGAACACCGACATCCTGATGCGGGCGACGTTGATCCCGGCTCGGCGCGCCGCCTCGGCGTTGCCACCCACCGCGTAGATGTGCCTTCCGTAGGAGGTCCGGTTGAGGATCACGCTGAGCGCAATCAGCAGTGCCCCGACGATCGGCAGGACGTACGGGATACCGCGGATCTCCACATTCGGGTTCACGCTGCGGTTGAGGTTGAGCACATAGGCCACCCCGAGCGACACCGCCGCCACCCCGGCGATGCGGGCGATCACCACACCGATCGGGGGGTGCACCAGGCCGAGGGTGACCTTGGTGCGGTGCCGGTACAACTCCAGGCCGGTGAACCCGGCGACGATGAGCAACGCGAACAGCCATCCGGCGGTGACCGACATGTTGTCGATGGTGATACCGCGGATGACGGGGTCGTCCACCCGGATCGAGCCGCCCTCCCCGATGAGCTTGAGGGTCACCCCCTGCAGGCCGAGGAAGAAGGCCAGCGTCACGACGAACGACGGGATGCCGAGCTTGGCGCGTAGCAGGCCGATCGCGAGGCCGATCACCGCGCCGCACAGCAGGCCCACGAGCACCCCGGCCCACCACGGCCAGCCATGGTTGACGATGGTCAGACCCATCGCACACGCCGACACGCCGCCCGCCACGCCGGCGGACAGGTCGATATCACCGAGCAGCAGGACGAACACCAGGCCCATGGCCAGCACACAGATCGACCCGGCCTGGGTGACCAGGTTGGCCAGGTTCAGTGCCGAGGTGAAGCGCTCGTTGGCGATCCCGAACACGACGAACAGCACGATCAGGCCGAGCACCGCGGGCAGCGATCCCATGTCGCCGCCGCGGACCCGGCGCAGGTAACTGCGTACGGCGTCGCCGAACGTTTCGTCGGCGCGGGCGTCGGCGGCGAAGTCGGCGTCGGCCAGTTTCGGATTGAGAGTTGTCATACGGCGGTCCTCATATCGACTGAGCGGCCTCGGCCGGGGCCAGGCCCAGGCTGCCGGAACGACCCGCGGTGATCAGCTCGACCACCTGGCTGTGGCTGACCTCGGCGGCTTTGACCTCGGCGGCCACCCGCCCGAGGTACAGCGCGCAGATCCGGTCGGCCACCTCGAATACGTCGTTCAAGTTGTGCGAGATGAACACCACGCCCACCCCCTGATCGGCAAGCCGGCGCACCAGGTCGAGCACCTGCCGGGTCTGTGCCACGCCGAGCGCGGCGGTGGGCTCGTCGAGCAACACCACCTTGGCGTTCCACAACACCGACTTCGCGATGGCCACCGTTTGCCGCTGGCCGCCGGACAGGCTGGACACCGGCTGGCGCACCGACTTGACCGTGCGCACCGAAAGTGACGCGAGCGCTTCGCGGGCAAGGGATTCCATCTTCGCTTCGTCGAGTGCACCGTGGCGCTTGAGCTCACGCCCGAGGAACATGTTCGACACGATATCGAGGTTGTCGCACAGCGCCAGATCCTGGTAGACCACCTCGACACCGAGCGCCGACACATCGTTGGGTCCGTGCACCGTGACCGGATCTCCCTGGAACACATAGGTTCCGGTGTCCAGCGGGTAGATCCCCGCGATGGCCTTCACCAGCGTGGACTTGCCGGCGCCGTTGTCCCCGACCAGTGCCGTGACCTCACCGGGATACACGCCGAAGTCCACGTCATGCAGCACATGCACGACGCCGAAACTCTTGTTGACGCCCCGCAACTCGAGGATGGGTGGATTCGTGGCCGACACGATTTCTTCCCCGCCCTTTCCGGATGTCCCTACAGCCCCGCGGCGCTGCACGCCGCCGCGAACTGCCCGGTGCAGACATCGGTCTTGGCCTGGCCACCGTCGTCGAAGACCACCTTCACGGTGTCCTTGGTGATGGATTTCGGGGTCAACAACACCGCCGGCACGTCGCGGTTGCCCTTGTCGTCACGGGATGTGCTGTTGGTCTTGGGTTGTTCGCCCTTGGCCAGGGCGATCGCCGCCTCCGCGAGTGCGCCGGCCTCTTCCTTCGCGGATTTGTAGACGCTCATGCACTGGGTTCCCGCGAGGATGTTCTGCAGTCCTTCGACGGTCGCGTCCTGGCCGGTGACCGGCACCTGCCCGGCCCGGCCGTTCTTCTCCAGGATCGAGATCACCGATCCGGCGAGTCCGTCATTGGCCGCGTACACGCCGTCGACCTTGCCGTCGGCGGCCGTGTACATCTGCTCGAAGATGGTGACCGCCTTGTCGTTGTCCCAATCCGGCACCGCCTGCTCGGCCACCACCTTGATCGACGGCACCTTGTCGACCACCGAGTGGGCCCCACCGGTGAACAGGGTGGCGTTGTTGTCAGTGGGAGATCCGTTGAGGAACAACACATTCGAGGGTTTTCCGGCGAGGCAGTCGACCAAGCCCTGGCCCTGCAGCTGCCCCACCTTGTTGTTGTCGAACGAGACGTACACGTCGGCCGAGCCGCCGAGGGTCAGCCGGTCGTAGTCGATCGTCTTGACGCCCTGGCTGGCCGCCTTCTGCTGGATGGAGGCGCCGCTGTCGGAGTCGAGGTTGACCAGGGCGAGTACCGTGACGCCGTCGGCGATCATGCCGTCGGCGATGGTGGCCATGTTGTCGGCGGATCCCTCGGCGTTCTGGATCGAGTACGGCACGCCGGCGGCCTTGAAGGCGGCCTCCAGTGCCGGTCGGTCCTTCGACTCCCAGCGGACCGACGACTTGGTGTCCGGCAGGATGACGCCGATCTTCTGCCCCTGGGCGTCGCCGCCTCCCCCGGCGCTGCCGCCGCCACCGCCGTTGCTGCCGCACGCGGTGAGCGTGAGGCCCGCACCGACGACGACGGCGAACATCAGCCCGCTGATCCGCTTCATGAACCGCCCCTCATCCATATCCGCCGATCGCTCGGCCTTTTGTTGTTCCGGACAACTTATAGCGTGACGTGCGTCACGTCCAGCGGCTTGGTGCCATTGGTGTTCAACGTGCGCCCATCAGGTGCTCGATGGCCAACTGGTTCAACCGGACGAAACCGAAACCTTTGGCCCCGAAATAGGAATCGGCGTCGAAGTCCTCATACGCCGAGCGGTCGGCCAGCAACTCCCGATAGGTCTCGCCGGCGCCCAGGGTGCTGCGCCGCAGCTCGTCGACGCGGGCGGCCCGGCGGGCCTCGGCAACTTCAGGGTCGGCCCGGAACGCTGCGGCACGCTGCTTCAGCAGCAGGTACATCCGCATGTTGGCCGCCGCCGAGGCCCACACCCCCGCACTGTCCTCGGTGCGGCTGGGCTTGTAGTCGAAATGCCGGGGTCCGGTGTAGCTCGGCCCGCCGTCCACGCCGCCGTGCTCCAGCAGGTCCACCAGCGCGAAGGCGTTGGCCAGGTCGCCGTGGCCGAAGACCAGGTCTTGGTCGAATTTGATACCGCGCTGGCCGTTGAGGTCGATGTGGAACAGCTTGTCGGCGTACAGCGCCTGGCTGATGCCGTGCATGAAGTTGAGCCCGGCCATCTGCTCGTGACCGGTCTCCGGGTTGACGCCGACCAGTTCCGGGTGGGCGAGGGAATTGATGAATGCCAGCGCATGCCCGACGGTCGGCAGCAGGATGTCACCGCGTGGCTCGTTCGGCTTCGGTTCGATGGCGAACCGGAGCGGGTACTTCTGGTCGATGACGTAGTCGGACAACAGGTTCAGCGCTTCGCGGTAGCGCTCGAGCGCCGCCTGCACGTCTTTGGCACTGTCGTATTCGCTGCCTTCGCGGCCGCCCCACATGACGAACGTCTCGGCGCCGAGTTCGGCGGCGAGATCGATGTTGCGCAGCACCTTGCGCAGCGCGAACCGCCGGACGTCGCGATCATTGCTGGTGAATCCGCCATCCTTGAAGACGGGGTGGGTGAACAGATTGGTGGTCACCATGGGCACGACCATGTCGTTGGCCTGCAGGGCCGTGGTCAGCCTGGTGATGGCGCGCCGGCGCTCGTCGTCGCTGCTGCCGAACGGGAACAGATCGTCGTCGTGGAAGGTGAGGCCGTATGCACCCAGTTCGGCGAGCCGCTCCACGGCCTCGACCACATCCAGGGCGGGCCGGGTGGCCACCCCGAACGGGTCGTTGGCGGTCCAGCCGACGGTCCACAGGCCGAAGGAGAACTTGTCCGAGCGTTTGGGCATGAGATCGGGCGTTGCGGTGGCGGCGGATTCGAGGATCGACATGGCATGCTCCTGAAACTGGATTTGTTGCTTCGCCGAACATAAGATGTGGCGCAGACCACTGTCAAGGGAGGGTTCTCGGATGGGGATCGGCACCAACACCGACGACGTCCGGCGCCGGAACCTGTCGGCGGTCCTCACGCTGGTGCACCGCGCTCGCGCCCTGAGCCGGTCGGAGTTGACCCGCCGGACCGGCTTGTCCCGCTCGACGGTCAAGGACCTGGTGGAGGAACTGGCCGCTGCCGGCCTGATCGAGGAGTCGCAAGCGGCGCCGGCCAGCCAGGTCGGCAGGCCCAGCCCCATGGTGCGCCCGCAGAGCGGCACGCTGGCGATCGCAGTGAACCCCGAAACCGACGCGGTCACAGTCGGTTTGGTGGCCCTGGGTGGCACCGTTCTCGACGTCACCAGATACCCGACGCACGGCGTGCCCAGCGTGCGCGACACCGTGGCCATCACCGCCAAGGCGGTGACCCGAATCGAACGCGGCCTGGACCGGACCCAGCGCGTCACCGCGATCGGCGTGGCGGTGCCCGGCCTGGTGCACGCCCCGACCTCGGTGGTGCGGCTGGCCCCCAACCTCGATTGGCACGACGAGGCGCTGGGCCAGATGCTCAGCACCGCAACGGGGTTACCTGTCTTCGCGGCGAACGACGCCAACCTCGGTGCCATCGCCGAGCACATCTTCGGAGGCCACCCCGCCGCCCAGCACATGATCTACGTCAACGGCGGCAAGAGCGGGATCGGCGCCGGGTTCGTGGTGGCCGGTGAACTGCTCGAGGGCGCGGCGGGCTACGCCGGCGAGCTGGGCCACACCTACGTCGGCGGTGCCGGGCCGTGTCATTGCGGACGCATCGGCTGCCTGGAAACCGAGGTCAGCGAATCGAGCCCCAAGACACCTGCACACCAGGCCCAATACCTCGGCATTGCGCTCGGCAACGCGATCAACCTGCTCAATCCGAACCTCATCGTGCTCGGCGGGTTCCTGGGGTCCTTCCCGGCGCAGGCGGACGCGGCGCTGGCGACCGCGATCACCCGGCATTCCATGCGGGTGCCCAACGAGCAGGTCCGCATCGTGCCAGGCACGCTGGGCACGGACACGCTGATGATCGGCGCCGCCGAGGCCGCGTTCGCCGCTCTGCTCGCCGACCCGGCCGGCTATTACCGGCCTGCGGTCGAGCAGAGCGGTGACCGACGATTGACGTCACCCGCCACGTGACCATCGCTGGCACACTCGGCGAGGTCCGTCGGCTCGGCCGCGTCCGCAGTTGGACTACTCTTCGCCCCACGGCAACAGCACGCACTTGCCCGTTGTTCGCCGGTCCTCGACGAGCCGGTGTGCCTTCGCAGCCTGGGATAGGGGTAGTTGCACTCCGAGCTGGATTCTGAGTCGTCCGGAGGCGACATGGTCGGCTAGTTCGGCCAGCGCGGCCGTGACCTCGTGCTGATCGCCGTGCAGGTAGGGATAGAGACTGAAGAATCCCAGTGTTTGGTTACCGAACAATCGTCCAGCGGCGAACTCGGCCGTGAAATCGATGATCGGAGTGCTTTTGTCTGCGCCGCCGTATGCGCTCAGCCGACCGAAGGGCGCCAGCGAGGCGACCGCCTGGGTGAACGCACTTCCGCCGACGTTCACCAGCGCGGCGTCGACGCCGCGGCCACCGGTGGCATCCAACACCTTTTTACTCCAGTTGGATTGCGTGTAGTCGACACATGCGTCGGCGCCGATTTCGCACGCAATCTTTCGCTTCTCCGCCGAGCTGGCCGCACCGATCACCGGATGCGCGCCCCGAATCTTGGCGAGCTGCACGGCCATCGAACCCAAGCCACCTGCCGCGGCAAGGATCAACACCGACTCACCGGAGGCGAGCCGAACTCCGTCACGAAGCAAGAAATAGGCGGTCAGCCCTTGAACCAGTAGCGCAGTACTCTCGGCGTACCCGAGCCCCGGGGGCAGTGGACGCACCGTTTCTGCCGCCGCGACGACGTACTGTGCGTATGCTGCCGGCTCCGCTCCCGAGAGGAAGCCGAATACCCGGTCGCCCACTGCTGCGCTTGTGACACCGTCACCCACGGCCTCGACAACACCGGCGAACTCCGCACCCAAGAGATGGGGCAATGCCGGCTGAAATGGGTAGTTGTTGCGGCGCTGGTCGATGTCGGCGAAGTTGACTCCGGCCGCCTCATTGCGGACCAGCACCTGGCCGGGACCCACGTGCGGGATGGGGACGTCCTCGTAGACCAGGCACTCGGGCGGCCCATGACGGTGGATCCTGACAGCTTTCATCGAACCGCCGGTCATTGATTACTCCTCGATCACTAGGTGCGATGTTTGGCATCCCTGGCTACCGACAACGCAATTGAGCGTTGAGCCGAGTACTACCTTCGGCGTCATAGGCGCGTCTCCCGGTCGGAGCCAGATTTAGTTGGTATCATCAAACTATAGTCTGATAAGTTGGATCATGCCAACCAACTGTGACGCGGGGATGAGAACAATGCCGACCGAGGAACAGCCCACCGAGCGCATTCACATCGCGATGCTGAAGTTGGCTCGCTTCATGACTCGCGCCGAGACGCGCGCCGAGCTGTTGGGCGAGTCCGGGCGCGACCTGACGCCCATCGATGTCGAGTTGTTGCGGACCATCGTCGCCCATGGCCCCCTCCGCGCGTCGGAGCTCTCCGATTGGCAGTCCGTGGACAAATCAACCATCGCCCTGCAAGTTCGTCGACTCTTGCAGCGCGACTTGGTCTCACGGCAAACAGATCCGACCGATCGCCGGGCAATGCTGCTGAGGGCGACCACCCAGGGCCTGCGGACGTGCCGGCGAATGGACTCGGCTGGCGTCGAATTGCTCGAGGCCGTGGTCGGCGATTGGCCAAAGCGCGATCTGGCGATGTTCGCCTCACTGTTCTGTCGGTTCGTCGACGAGCTGAGCGCGAGAC
Source organism: Mycolicibacterium canariasense (assembly GCF_002101555.1). Lineage (GTDB taxonomy): Bacteria > Actinomycetota > Actinomycetes > Mycobacteriales > Mycobacteriaceae > Mycobacterium > Mycobacterium canariasense. The sequence goes on along the minus strand of NZ_LQOL01000003.1, from coordinate 54,455 downwards.
CGACCGAGTAGGGACGAGAATCGTTTCGTGGCGAGACGGCGTTCTGTCGGTGCGTATCAGGCGCATCCGCAGGAATTGCGGTGACGCATCGCGGTCGGAACCCGGATATGTTGCGGGACAGCGTCATCACCGCGCATGCGGCGCAACAGCAGTTCGACCGCGGTGGCGCCGATGGTGTCGACGTCCTGCGCCGCCGCGGTGAGCCGCGGTTCGAAGAGATCGGCCCATTCGAAGTCGTCGTAGCAGACGAAGGCCACGTCATCCGGGATCGACAAGCCCAGAGCGCGAAGGGCTTTGAGAGCCCCGATCGTCATGGCGTTGTTCAGGGACACCAGCGCGTTCGGCCGGTCTCCCGCCGACATCAGTGCGTGCACCTGGCGTTCGGCGGCCTCCGTGCTGGAGGCACCGTCGAGCACCAGGGCGTCGTCGAACGCGATGCCATGGCCCGCGAGCGCCGCGCGGTAGCCGTCGAAACGCTCTGTGGTGGAGGAGATTCCGGACAACCCACGCAACACCGCGATGCGGCGGTGCCCGAGCTCGATCAGGTGTTCGGTGAGTGCGCGGGCCGAGGCGACGTTCTCCGGGCCGACCTGGTCGCACCCGATGTCCACGCCGCGGTCGATCAGCACCAAAGGCGTTCCGGTGCGGGTGATATCGGGCAGGGTGAGCCGCTCCGATCCGGCGGCGGGCGCCACTATCATGCCGTCCACCTGACGGTCCAGCAACGAGTCGGTCACCCGCTTCTCCGACTGCAGCTCGTCATGCGAGTCACCGACGATCAGCACGTACCCGGCGGCGGACAGGGCCCGCTCCACCGCGTGCACGAGGCTGTTGAAGTACGGATTGGTCAACGCGGAGATGGACAGTCCGACCGTGTGCGTGCGCCCGGCGGCCAGCGATCGCGCAACACCGTTGCGCCGGTAGCCGCTCTGCTCGATGGCCGCCTCGACGCGTAAACGGGTGGCGGTGTTGACCTTGCGCGTGCCGTTGAGCACGTGCGACACGGTGGACGCGGAGACGCCAGCGATGCGGGCGACATCTCCCATGGTGGTCATGGCACGCGCACGATACGGTCGGCGCGACCGGCGGTCGACTCGATCAGCTGGGCGTTGCGCTCGTCGGAACCGAGGGCCCAGAACTCGGCTTCCTCCGGCGACTTGCCGTACGCCTCGTGACGGCGCAGCAGCCGCGCGTGGCGCACCTCGGTGTCGGGCGCCAAGAACCACACCTCATCGATGTGGGATCGCGCCGCCGGCCACGCACTGTCTTCCAGCAGAAGGTAATTGCCCTCGGTGACCACCAGCGGCACGGTGGACGGTACCGGGATGGCCGATCCGATCGATTCCTCGAGGTCTCGGTGGAACCGGGGCGCGTACACCACCGGGTCGCCCGCCCGCTGCGCCCGCAAGCTCGCGATCAACCGGGCGTACCCGCCGTCGTCGAACGTGTCATGCGCGCCTTTACGGTCGCGCCTGCCCAGGTCGATCAGCACTTCGTTGGCCAGGTGAAACCCGTCCATCGGGACCAGCACGGCGACGTCCGGGCCCAAGGCTTCGACGAGTCGTTCGGCGACGGTGGACTTCCCGGCCCCCGGCGCACCGGTGAGACCGAGGATGCGGCGTTCGCCGGGAACGGCGAGCGCCCTTGCCGCCTCGATCAACTCGTCCAGGGTGGCGTCCTGGATGTGCAGGCCCTGCTCGATGGTCACCGTTCTCGCTTTCGAGTCTGTTCGGGTTGCAATGCGCGCAACCATGCCCGCGGCCCGGCCACCGAACACCGCAGTGCCGCCACCCGAGCGGAGCGATCGATGCGGTCGGCGACGCTGCCATCGAACCGGGTGGCGAAGTAGCAGTATGCACCGTGGAAGGCATCGCCGGCGCCCAGCGTATCGACCACCGTCACCGGTTGCACCGGGACGGACCCCGAGTCGCCGCCGGACCACCACCGCACGGGAGCCCCGCCGTGCGTCGTCACGACGGTGCCGGCCCCGCCGCCGACCAGTGCCGCGGCGGTGGCGGCCGGGCCGTCGGCACCCGGGGTCCGAAAATCGTTGGAGCACACCATATCCGTTGCGTACGGGATGACGTCGGCCATCACCGGTTTCCATCGGCCGGCGTCGACGACGAGCGCCGTGCGCACCGCGGCGGCCGACCGTGCCGCGGCGACCGCGATGCGGGGGTGGTGCCCGTCGACCAGCACGACGTCGGCGGCGGCGACCAGGTCATCGAGGTGGTCCGGCGGCGCCGCATCGGAGGTCACGGCGTCGAGCGAGATCACCGATCGGTCGCCCGTCGACTCCACCACCGACACCGCCGACACCGGCACCGCTCGGGCGGTGCCGGCCGCGGCGTCGACGACGTCGACACCGTACGCCGCGAGATCGGCCCGGATCAGGTCGGCCACCGGGTCGGCACCGAGGGCGGTGACCAGGATCGCGGCGCCGCCCAATGCCGCGAACGTGACCGCCGCGTTGGCGGCCGGCCCACCGGCGGCGACGAACTGGGCTCCCGCTGTGATCTTCTCGTTCACCGCGGGTGCCTGCGCGATGCGGTGGATCACATCCAAGGTGGCCAATCCGACGAAGACCCCGACCGGGGCCCCCTCAGAGGCCGGCGCGTTCCTCATCGGTCGGCTCCTCCGCACCGGTCATGAGCGCCACGACTTCGGACATCGAGCGCTTCTTGGGATCGACGACACCGGCCCGCTGCCCCAGTCGGTGGATGTGGATGCGGTCGGCGACCTCGAAGACGTGCGGCATGTCGTGGCTGATGAGCACCACGGGAATGCCGCGGTCACGGATCGACCTGATCAGGTCGATGACCTGTCCCGACTCGCGGACACCGAGGGCGGCGGTCGGCTCGTCCATGATGATCACCCCGCGGCCGAATGCGGCGGCCCGCGCCACCGCCACGCCCTGACGTTGACCGCCGGACAGCGTCTCCACGGCTTGGGCGACCGACTTGATCCCGATCCGCAGATCCGCCAGGTGTTGTGCGGCCTCCTGCCGCATCCTGCCGGTATCCAGCCGTCGGAACAGGCTGCCCGCGAGGCCTTTACGCCGGATCTCCCGCCCCAGGTAGAGGTTGGACGCGATGTCCAGGGCCGGCACCACGGCGAGGTCCTGGTACACCGTCTCGATACCGGCGGCCCGCGCATCCCGGGTGTTCTTGAACGACACCGGCGTACCGTTCATCAGGATCTGGCCGGCGTCGGGGACCACGGCGCCGGCCAGCGCCTTGATCAGGCTGGACTTTCCGGCACCGTTGTCCCCGATGACCGCGAGCACCTCGCCCTCGCGGAGTTCGAAGTCGGCCCCGTTGATCGCCGTCACGTGGCCGTACCTCTTGACCAGGCCGCGTGCTTCCAGAACCGGTGCGGTCATTGTGATCTCCTGCGCGCGAACTGATCGACCGCCACCGCGACGATCACCAGGATTCCGGTGGCGATGTTCTGGTAGAGACTGTCGACACCGGCCTGGGTGAGACCGTTGCGCAGCACGCCGACGATCAACGTGCCCACCAAGGTGCCCACAACGCCACCGCGGCCGCCGAACAGGCTCGTCCCGCCGATGACGACGGCGGTGATGGTCTCGAGGTTGGCGTTCTGATAGGCGTTCGGATCGGCGTTCGGGATCCGCCCGAGCGCCGCCCACGCGGCGATGGCGGCGATCACGCCCGTCACGATGTAGACCGACAGCAATACCCGCCCGGATTTGATACCCAGCAGGTCCGCCGCCTGCGGATTGCCGCCGACCGCGTATATGTGCTTCCCCCAAGCGGTTTGCGACAGGGCGTACCACATACCGAGGTACACCAGCAGCATGGTGACGACACCGAAGGTGGTCGAGAACGAGCCGATGCGGAAGGACGTGCCCAGGAAGGTGAGCGGCCCCTTCTCCACCCGGTAGGTCTCCGAGCCCGCCAGCAGCCGGGTGCCGGCCAGGATCGCGGTGAAGGTGCCCAGCGTGACGATGAACGGCGGCAGGCGCAGCATGGTGACCAGTCCGCCGTTGACGGCACCGAACACCACGCACACCAACAGCGTCGAGCCCAGCGCCACCACCGGCCCGTAGGCGCCCGCGCTCTGGGCCATCACGATGGTCCCGAACACGGCCACCGCACCGATCGACAGGTCGATTCCCGAGGTCAGGATGATCAGCGTCTGCCCGACGGCCAGGATGCCGACCACCACCGACTGCTGCAGGATCAGGGACACGTTCTGCGGGTTGAGGAACGAATCCGAGATCGCGCTGAAGATGACGATCGCGATGACGAGCGCCGCCAACGGGCCGGCCAGCGGTTCACGCAGGAGGGTTCCCACGGTGAACCGGCCGGCCGCCGGTGGCTTGGTCGTCAGCGCAGTTGCCGGTGCCCCGGTGCTCACGGTCGCCCTCAGCCCCAGCAGTTCTGTTCGCCCCAGGCGGTGTCCTTGGAGTCCAGCCCGGCAACCGGCTTGTCCGTGATCAACTGCGAACCGGTGTCGTTGAACCCGCTGGGCTTGGTGCCGTCCTTGGCGAACTTCACCACGGCCTGCACACCCAATTCGGCCATCTTGGCGGGGAACTGCATCACGGTGGCGCCGATCTTTCCGGACTTCACGTCGGCGACGCCCGTGCAACTGCCGTCGATCGACCCGATGGTGATCTGGCTTGCCCGGTTGGCGGATTGGATCGCCTGGTAGGCGCCGGCGGCCGCGGGTTCGTTGATGGTGTAGAGCGCATTGATGCCCGGGGCGCGTTGGAGGATGTTCTCCATGGCGGTCTGGGCCTTGGTCTGGTCGCCGTTGGTGTTCTCCTGGCCGACGATCTCCGGCGAGTTGTTCGTGATGCCGAAGCCCTCCAGGAATCCGTCGTGCCGGAAGGTGTCGACGGTGCCGCCCGGGGTGCCGTCCAGCATGACGACTTGGGGTGGCTTGTTGCCCAGCGCGGCGCGCACCCACTTGCCCTGGGTGACGCCGGCGGCCTTGTTGTCGGTGGCGAAGGTGGCGTCGACGGCGTCCTCGGGATCGGTGGCGGTGTCCAGCGCGATCACCACGACGCCGGCGTCGCGCGCCTTCTTGATCGCGTCGAGCACACCGGTCGACGAGTTCGGGGTGATCAGGATGCCCTTGACGCCCTTGCCGACCATGTTCTCGATGGCCGCCACCTGGCCCTCGTTGTCACCGTCGAAGGCACCCGCGACGGCGATCAGCTCGGCGCCGTCCTTGTCGGCCTGGGCCTTGGCGGCCTCACGCAACTTGACGAAGTACGGGTTCGAATCGGTCTTGGTGATCAGCCCGACCTTGATGCCGTCGGACCCCGAACCGCTGCACGCGGTCAGGCCGAGGACCAGCGACCCCGCGGCCAGCGCCGCCCCGACCAGCTGGGTGCTTTTCATGCGCATTCCGAGCATCTGGACTCCTTTGTCCCTGGTGCAACGCTGACCGCGCCGCGTGTTCTGCAGGAGCTTAGGACGTAGGCAAGCGCTTGCGCATGCGCTTGCGCGAAATTGTCGGGACGGATTTCGGCCGGGCCGGCGAGCACGGAGCCGACCTCGGTGCGATCTGGTTAAACCGGCTAAGTTGGGGAAAACCGAGTAGGGGCGGCGTGGGCCCTGCTTCGCCGGATCAGCACTGGGAGGACAGCTATGCGTCAGCGGCCGAACTGGGCGATGACCACACTCGCCATCGCCTGCGCGGCACTGCTGGTGAACGCGTGCGATGCAGCGGCGGGGAATGCGTCACCGGCACCGCAGGGGCCCGCCGTCGTCGCCGAGGCCCCACCCGACGAGCCGACGGTCGCGCTCGACGGGCTCGATGCCCGAATTCGCAAGGCGACCGCGGACGCGGCAGCGTCCGGAGCTGACATCGAAGCCGTTGTGCTGGACCGCAACACCGGTCAGATCGTCTCGAACGGGAGCAACAAGCCGTTCCCGATCGCCTCGGTGGTGAAGCTGTTCATCGCCGACGACCTGCTGCTGCAGGAGTCGCAGGGCAAGACGAAACTGACGCCCGCCGACCGCAGCTCACTGGACACCATGCTGCGCTCCTCCGACGACGGTGCGGCCCAGATGTTCTGGGATCGCAGCGGCCGCAACGCCGTCATCGCGCGCGTGGTCGCCCGGTACGGTTTGGCCGCGACGACGGCGCCCTACAACGGGCACTGGGACGTCACGCAAAGCACCGCAAGCGATCTCGTCCGCTACTACGACATGCTCCTGGACGGCACCGGTGGGCTGCCGCCCGAGCAGGCCGATGTCATCATCAACGACCTCGCACAGTCCACACCCACGGGACTCGACGGGTACCCGCAGCGGTTCGGGATCCCCGAGGGGCTCGCCGCCGAGCCGGTTGCGGTGAAGCAGGGCTGGTTCTGCTGCTGGAACGGCAGCAATCAGTTGCACGTGTCGACCGGCGTGATCGGACCCGATCGCCGCTATGTGATGGCGATCAGCTCGCTGGAGCCCGGTGACGCGGCCGCGGCCCGCGCCACCATCACCCAAGCCGTCAGGACGATGTTCCCGAGCGGCAGGATCTGAGCTCCGCAGTCAGTCCTCGGTCGAGAGGACCTTGTCGACGAAACCGTGCACCTTGCGCCGCAACTCCTCGGTCCGCTCTTCGCGTAGCCGTTCGAGATCGGTGTCCTTGTGATAGGCGGGCGGTAGCTGCCGTACATGCCGGGAGCAGCCGAAATTCGCACAGATCAACGTGCCGATGGTGTCCCCCTTACGGCCCGCTGCGCCGCCTCGACGGACGGTGTAGAGCACCGCTTCGTCGGTGAGGTTCACGTCGTTGCACCACGTGCACATGGCGCGTCCCCGGGGCTTGACGGCGGCCCGGCTCAGCAGCAGCGCAATCGGCCCGTCGGGCCGCTCGACCACGAGGTAGGCACGGCGCGGGATCTTGGGGTCGGCCCAGCCGTAGTACTCCAATGTGCCGAACTCGACGGCATCGAAATCCACGGCGAAGGTGACCTTTTTGACCTCGCTGCGGGTGGCACCGCGGAAGGCACCGAGGATCTGGGAACGCGTGTAGGAGTTCATTGGTGAATCCATCCTGGAAAGAGGGAGCGCACACGGGTGCGGTCCATGAGTAAAGGGACGACTGCGCCGCCGGCCCAACGGGTCGGCGACGGGGCGCGGTCATCTGATGTCGGCGCGAGCGCCGACGACCTCCTCGACTCGGATGTTCACGTTGCCGACAATAGCGACCGAAACCCTTCTGGGCCAAGTGCGCCCAGCCACGTCTCAATCAGCAGGGTTGATCAGTGCGATGGCGCTGCGGACGGCCTCTTCGGTCACCGCGGCCAGGGGCCGGTCGTGTTCGACGGTGTGCGCCGCCAATTCCCGAAGGCCCCCGATCAGCAGCACCGCGCGCGCGTGGGGCACGGGTTGGATGCCGATGGCCTTCAATTCGTCGGTGTCACTGAGTGTGCGAACCAGTTCGACGAAACGTTCCATCGCCACGCGTTGCAGGGAACGCGCCGACGGACCCAGTGCCGGCACGTCGCGGATCCAGGTGAGTGTGAGCGGGCGCCGCCGTTCGGCCCAGTCGAACCAGGTTTCCACCGCCTGGCGTACTTGGGTCTGCCACGGTGCGGCCGGATCCACGGCGGCCGCCACCTCGGCGAGATTGGCGTCATTGGTCTCCGAGAGCAGGGCGACCAGACACGCCTCCCGGTCGGAGAACTCGGCGTAGAACTTCGACTTCGACGTGCGGGCCCGGCGCACGACATCGGCCACCATGGTGTTCGCGTAGCCCACCTCGGCGATGCACTCTGCCATCGCTTCCAAGATCCGGCGGCGATAGAACGCCGGATCACCGCCGGGCAGGCGCGCGTGTCCAGGTACCGCCACTGCCTCCACGTCCCGTCCCTTCTGCCGGTCCGATCGTAGATCCACACGATCCCTCCCCGGTACATACGTGTACTACTGTGGGTTAGTACACGAACGTACCGAGGGGGAAACCTTGGCTCAGCTCACCTGCGACCCGGTGCGGTTGCCACCCGGCGTCGGCCTTCCGCGGATCGTTCAGGGCGCGGCCATGCTCGTCGCCCGGCCACGGGCGCTCGAATACGCCCGCCAGCGCCACGGCGCGGCGTTCAGCGCGTCGCTTCCACTGTTCGGCGACACCGTCGTGCTCAGTGACCCCGATCTGATCAAGGAGTTGTTCACCGCGGGAGATCTCGTGCAGACGATCACCAATCTGGGCGACGTCATCGGCCCGGGTTCCACCTTCAGCCTCAACGGTGCACCACATCTGGCTCGGCGGAAGCTGCTGATGCCGCCGCTTCACGGCAAACGGATGCCGATTTATCAGCAGATCATCGAAGAGGAAGTGGCGCGCGAGCTGTCCACCTGGCCGACCGCGACACCGTTCGCCACACTGCCGTCGATGATGCGCATCACCTTGAATGCCATTCTGCGTGCGGTGTTCGGCGCCGAAGGGCCCGAGCTGGCGGCTCTGCGGGAGCTGCTTCCGCCCGCGGTGTTGCTGGCATCCCGGCTCACCGTGCTGCCCCCGGGTTTACGTCGCGACGTCGGGCGATGGAGCCCGTGGGGACGCCTGGAGCGTATGCGGCGTCAGTGCGACGATCTCATCGGCTCCCTGATCCGCGATGCCAGGGCGGCACCGGATCTGCACGAGCGCACAGACGTGCTCTCCATGCTGGTGGCCGCCAGAGACGAGGATGGCCGGCCGATTCCCGACGACCACATCATTGACGAACTGCAAACGCTGCTCGCTGCCGGACACGAGACCACGGCCACCACGCTGGCCTGGGCCGTGGAGCGGTTGCGGCGCCACCCGGAGGTGCTGTCGCAGCTGTTCGAGGAGGTCGATACCGGCGGCTCGGATCTGCTGCAAGCCACGGTCTGGGAGGTGCAGCGCAGTCGGCCGGTGATCCCCGGCGTGCTGCGCGTGACGACAGGTCGAACTCGTCTGGGTGACTGGGTCCTGCCCGCGGGCCATACCGTCATCGCGAGCATTGCGCTCTCGCACAGCTCCCCCGCCAACTACGCCGACCCGGCCCGCTTCGACCCCACCCGGTTCCTGCACACCAAACCGGACACCAGCGCGTGGATCCCGTACGGGGGCGGTCTGCGCCGTTGCGTCGGTGCCGCGTTCGCCAACACCGAAATGCTCATCACCTTGCGGGAGCTTCTGCGCACTTACACACTCGAACCCACGTCGGAGGCCGACGAACGATCGCGATCGCGGGGCATCGCCAATGCCCCTGCGGCCGGCGCGGTCGCCGTCGTCCACCGGCGCAGTCGATGAACCGTCCCTGGTTCGCCGACCTCGAACCGCGTTCGCCTGAAGCATTTCCCAGGGAGTCGGTGCTTCCCGACCGGGCCACACTTGTCGCCGAGGTGCTGGGGCCGGGGCCGGCCGCCTGGGCGGTGGAACTCGGCGCGCAGATGACGGCCGATATCACCGCCGCGATCCCGGAACTGGCCGTCGACGCCATCGCCACCGAGATCGCCAAGGGCTGCGAGGCCGTCGCACTGGGCACGCTGATCGCCCTCGAGCGAGGCGACCAGGTGTCGCTGGCCGCCATGCCGGAGATCTTCGCGGGACCGATGGAAGTGGTCTCCCGGGGCATCGGCATGGAGCACATGCTGCGCAGCATCCACGTTGCGCATTCCACCGCCACGAGCGTGCTGCTCGACGCTGCCGAACGTGTGGTGCCCGAGGCGCAGCGATTCGTCGAGATGCGGCGCATCAATGAAGTGCTGTTCGGCATTGTCGATGTGCTGACCAAACGGATGGCCGACGAATACGCCCGTGCCCACGAGGCGTGGTTGACCAGTTCGATCGCCCTTCGCGCGGGAATCGTGGAAGACCTACTCCAGGGCACCGCCGTGCCGATGGACAGAGCCACCCGGATCCTGGGTTACGACCTGAGCCGCTGGCACCTGGCGATGATCGTTTGGCCGGATTCGAGCGTGCCCGCCGAATCGACTCAGCTCAGAGCCACGGCGTCCGATATCCTCGCCGCGGCGGGGTGCGTCTCGACACTCGTACTTCCGGTTGGCGCCCAACGGGTTTGGGCCTGGGGCTCGCGAATATCGCATCCGCCGGAGGCGGTTGCGCCCTCGACGCCTCCGCCCCCGGGCGTTCGCATCGCGATCGGGGCGCCGGGTGCCGGCGTCGAGGGATTCCGTCGCAGCCACGAGCAGGCGACCGAGGCGGCACGAGTGGGCGCACTGTCCACGCGCGACGCGGGGTGGTTCTGCTACGAGGATCTCGACCTCGTCGCGATGCTCAGCGCCGACCTGCCCGCGGCCCGCGGGTTCGTCGCCCGCGAACTCGGCGGCTTGGTCGACGACATCGAATCCGTCGTCACGATGCGTCGCACCCTCAAGTGCTATCTCGACCGCGACAGGAGTCTGGCCGGCACCGCGGCCGACCTCCACATCGCCCGCAACACTGTCGCCTACCGCGTGCAGCGGGCCGAACAACTTCGAGGCCGACCGGCGACGGTTCGGCGCTTGCAGCTGCACGCCGCACTGACCTTGGTCGAGGAGCTCGGCGAGACGGTGCTGCGGCCCGCGAAGCACGAGTTGGACTGAAACCCAGTCAAAGCTTGGCAAATTCGTACTTGAGACCAGGCGTCACGGCAGTGCTGCTCAGTTGACTGGTACGGAGCCGGTCGAACGACGGGCAGACGCGGGAGTTTGTCGATGGTCGTACACCTCGTCCGATACGAGCACAACGAGCGACCCACGTGGGGGGTGCTCAGCGGTGCGGTCATCGCGCCGCTCACCGGCGACTATCCCCGCACCGCCGACCTCATCGAACACGGCAGGCCCGACTGGACGGCGGCGGCGGCCGAACAGGGCTCGGTGAAGTTGACCGATGTCGCACTGCTCTCACCGGTGACCACACCCTGCCGGGTGATGTGCCAGGGCGTGAACTACCGAGAGCACGCGATCGAGTCGGGGATGAACCCCGACAAACGCGACTTCAACCTGTTCTTCGACAAGACCGACGCCGCCGTCACCGGTCCATGCGACCCGGTCACCCGTCCGGCTCACGTCACCCTGCTCGACTACGAGATCGAGCTGACGCTGGTTCTGCACGGAACGGTGCACGCGCCGACCACCGTGACCGCCGAGAACCTGCACGAGTACGTCTTCGGCGTCACCATCGGCAACGACCTGTCCGCCCGCGACATCCAGCTGCCCCAGGGCCAGTTCCTGAAGGGCAAGAGCTATCGGGGCTTCTGTCCGCTGGGGCCGGTCCTGGCGGTGCTCGAGCCCGAAGATCTCCGACTCATCGACGACCTCGAGCTGCGCCTGGAGGTCAACGGATCGTTGCGGCAGTCCGACAACACCGGCAACATGCTGTACCGGCCCGCCGAGACGCTCACCGAACTCAGCGAATTCTGCAACTGGGACCCGGGCGACGTACTGCTGACCGGAACCCCCCATGGCATCGTGGCGGGCTCGCCGCCGCCCTTCGTCCGCCGCCTGGCAACGGCTCTGCTCCCCGAGGACAAGCTGTGGGCGGCGTTCGTCAAGCTCAACCAGCGCAAGCCCTACCTGAAGCCCGGTGACGTCGTCACCGCCTCCATCCGTAACGCCGCCGGGACACTCGACCTGGGCACCCAGCGGACCACCATCATCGCTCCGCACTCCTGAGAGGAGGACCGCCATGAGTGCCACGCCGAGCCCACTGCATCCGTCTGATCCGAAGAACGGCACCACTCCAACACCGGATCTCGATCGACTTCCCGACCGCCTGGTCCCGGACTTCATCGCCCATTGGGTGGTCAAGACCGCGCGTAGCAGCGAGATGATCGACTGGTACGGACACGTCTTCGGTGCCCGTGTCGTCCACGAGGACAACCAGATCGCGTTCCTCACCTGGGATCACGAGAGCCACCGACTGGCGCTGGTGAAGCTCCCGCCGCCACTGCGGCACGTCTTTCCCCTGTCGCGTTGGCGCCGAAAGACCTACGGCATCGACCATCTCGCCTTCACCTTCACCTCCGTGGAGAGGCTGCTGCTGACCTACGAACGGCTCAAGAACGTGGGGATCACCCCGGTCTGGTCCATCAACCACGGACCCACGACCAGCCTGTACTACGAGGATCCGGAGGGAATCCGGCTGGAGTTCCAGACCGAGAACTTCCCCACCGCGCAGCAGACCGCCGAATACTTCAACAGTCACACGTTCGAGGAGAACCCGATCGGCACCAACATCGACCCGGACTACCTGCTCGAAAAGCTTCGCGCTGGCGTGGCCCGAGAGGATCTGCTCAAGCCGGGCGCCGGCACCCGCCCCGGCACCAAACCTCGGTCGAACAAGCGCGCCATCAACTGGAAGACACTGTGAGACATGGCCACTGAAGCGATCGTCATCGTCGGCGCCGGGGCCGCGGGCTCCACCCTCGCCTTACTGCTGGCCCGATACGGCATCGAGAGCACCGTCGTCGACGAGCGCCGGGAAACCCGACTGCATCCAGCCGCCCACGTCATCAACGCCCGCACTCTGGAGATCTGGAACCAGGCCTCCCCCGAACTGGGACGCGCCCTGGAGGCGATCACCCCGCCGATCGACACCGTGAACATCATCCGCTGGTGCACCGATGTGCGATCCGACCCGATCGGTGAGATCGATCTGCTCTCCCAACCTGACCGACTCGCCGAAGTGCGCACGCACAGCTCGTTTCTCATCTCTCACATCGGTCAGCACCTGTTGATGCCGGAGCTGTGGAAGGCCCTGGAGAGCGAACCCCTCGTCGACTTTCGCCGCGGCTGGCGCGCTGATCTCAATGGCGAGCGGCTGACCTTGCGGTCGCAGGGCAGCGATTCGGCCGTCATCGCACCGCGATTCGTCGTCGCCGCAGACGGGGCGAACAGCACGCTGCGCGATGCCGCCGGTATCGCCATGACCGGTCCGGTGCTGGCCAACATGGGTAGCGTCTTCTTCCACGCGCCCGAACTGTATCCGGACGGCGCCAGCCGGCCCCTGCTCAGCTGGATCTACCACCCACGGTTCAGCGGGGTGATGATCGCCCACGCCGATGACGACTACGTGTTGATGACTCCGTACCTGCACGCTGCTCAATCGATCGCGAGCGACAGCCGGACTTACTGGAACGCCATACTGCCCAACGTGATCGGATCCACCGAATACCAGATCCGCTCAACCGGAACGTGGACGATGACCAAGCAGATCGCCGACCGGTTCCGTAGCGGACCGCTTCTGCTCATCGGAGACGCCGCCCACCGATTCCCCCACACCGGTGGATTCGGGCTCAACAGCGGTGTGCAGGACGCCCACAACCTCGCCTGGAAGCTCGCCGCGATCCTGCAGGACGGGGCGTCCGACTCGCTGCTGGACACCTACGAGACCGAACGGCGGCCCGTCGTCACCCGGTTCGCCGAGCAGAGCACCAACAACCACTTCAAACTCGACGAAGTCACCGCGTCATTGGGCATCACCAATCGCTCGCTGCACAAAGCCACCGAACTCATCGGCAGGCTTCCGCTGGGCAGGGTGCCCGCTCCCGCGATCGCCCGCATCGCGGACGCCCTGACCACCGCCCAGACCTCACGGACCAAACGCTTGCTCCGAAAGACCGACCGCAGCAGCAAATTACGGCAGCGCATGGCCGCTGCCATTCCGGGACAAGAGGAACACTTCGTGGCCAGCGGCCTGGAATTCGGCTATGCCTACGCCAGCCCGTTGATCGACACCGCCGAGGGACGGTGCCCGGAGGGCGATGTCGCGCTGTATCACCCGACGACGCATCCGGGCGCACGCCTACCCCACGTGATCATCAGCGGGCCCGACGGCGCGCAGCTGTCGACCCATGGTGCGATCGCACGAAAAGGACTCACGGTGTTCACGGCCGATCCGCAAGGCTGGATCGACATCATTTCGGGCTCAACCACATCCGTGCCCCTCACCGTGGTCGCGCTGGGCGGGGCCGGCGACGCGAACCACCCTGCCATCGATCTGTTCGAGGTCGGCGACCATGGTGCCGTCGTGGTGCGGCCCGACGGCCACGTGGTGTGGCGTACCGATACCGGCCCGCACGCGCTCGACAGCCTGCACCGCTTTATCGAACGCTCCTGGGCTGGCGTATATCCGCGCGCGGCCGCCGACGGCGGCCTCCTTCTCAGCGAGGGCAGGCTCGGCACCGAGGGGTGATAGGGGCTAGAACTGCATCCTTTCGGCGAGTGCGCCGGCGCGGGTCGCCGAGATCCGGCCGGGGAGAGGCCGAAACACGTGGCCGCTCAGCGCGTGCACCCCGCCGTCGATAGCAGGGCTCTCGTCAGTTCGGTCAACGCCGCAGCATTGAGATCCACGACCGCCCTCGGCTGGGCTGGGTCGCTATCGGTGACGGGCCCTCGCACGTAGCACCCGGCGCTGTTGACCAGGATCTCGATTTCGATGGCGTCCGCGGCGAGCTTGTTCGACCAGAAGCGAATCGGCACCGTGATCGCTGATGTCCATCGGCACGCAGTGGACTGTGACACAGTACTGCGACCTGGGCCGACTGGCGACCTCATCGAGCGTCGCGGGACACCGAACGGCTATCGGGATTACGAGCTCGGCGGCGGTGCTCATTGTTGTTATCGACGCTAGCAGGAATAGCAGTGCTATTGACGACGTCTTGGGTGAGGGTTAGCATTGCTACCACTTCTCGGGCAGGGGACAGAAATGGATGTGGAACTGCTTGTTCGCGCCGCAGCACTGGTCACCGTGCTGGGCGCGGGCGTGGTGTACGGCACCGACGTGTTCTGCGCGATGGTCATGCGGCCGGCGCTGGCGCGGATCGACGACGCGGCATTGGTGACGGTGATGGGCCACGTGCACCGTTACGGGGATCGGCGCATGGTCATACCCGGCGTGCTCGGCGTGGTTGCCGCCGCGGTGTGCACGGTCGGCGCGGCGGCGGCAGCGCACTGGGCCCAGACAGTCGCGGCGGGTATCGCCCTGGCGGCGCTGTCGATCTGGCTGCTGCTCTACACCCGGATCAGCGCACCCATCAACCGTCGGCTCACCACCGCCGCCGACACCGGCCAACCACTGCCGAACGGCCGCGCGCTGCAGGCCAGGTGGGACTCGATCATCAACGCCCGCGCCGTCCTCCAGGGCCTGGCGGTGACCGCCGCGTGCGTGGTCCTGCTGACCTGACCGTCTCTGTCCGACGCCACCAACCATCGACAAAAGGAGCGCATCAGCATGTTCCAGCTCAGGATCTATACCTTGCGATCACCGGAAGCGTTGCGGCAGTACGCCGACGTGCACTGGGCGCGGCACCTGGCCACCTTCGGCGCGTTCGGCGTCACCACCCACGGAGTATGGACCGAATGCGACGGCGGGAGGAATCGGCTCATCGCCTTGGTCTCCTTCCCACCGGACGCGGACCCCGACGAGACCGCCCGCCGCGTGATGGCCAGCACCGAGTTCGCCACCGACATGGCCGGTTTCGATGGCGCCGACATCGTCGACGTCCAAACCACACTGCTTGCCCCCACCACCTTCTCCCCCATCCACTGACCCCAACCAGGAGCACCGACATGACCATCGCCACCACCGCCGGATACGGCCTGGCCGGCGTCCTGGCCGCCGCCATCATCGCCATCGGCGCACGCTTCCTCCTGGCGCCGCGTACGGCCGCCGCCGGTTACGGCGTGCTGCCCGATCTCGACCAACCCGGGGTCCGGGCCTACCTCGGCGTCAAGGGCATCCGCGATATCACCACCGGACTGTTCGTCATCATCCTGCTGCTCGCCCGCGCAACGCATCTGGCCGGCTGGGTTATGTTGGCCGCCACCCTCATTCCGATCGCCGATGCCGTCATCGTGCTGCGCAACGGTGGCGCCAAGTCCGTCGCCTACGGAGTGCACGGGGGCACCGCGGTGGTCATGCTCGTCACCACCGCACTACTGCTCGTATCGTGAGCCGCTGTACCGATTGCACGCCAACATCTTTCGTCGCCGACTGCTGCGGCCGGTGAGCCCGAATCGAGGGACACATCCGCATATCGACCTCATGGTCGCCAGTTGTCCAATCCGAACCTGACGAGGTCGGTCATTGCAGAGGAACCTGCGTAGACGTCTCGCGTCGGATCCAATCCGTCCTTCTCGTACCCGCTCGTGACACCGATGGCGTAGGGGTCGGTGCCGGCGAAGTACCAAAGCGGTCCACCAGACCACCCTGGCGAGACGTGATGCACTGTTTCGTACTCCCTGCCGGGAGAGTCGTTGTCGATATCGCGGATACCGAGGGCGAAATTGACCGCAGGGCGGCCCCCGAAGGAATCAGGGTAGCCCGACGATGTGTAGCTACGACTCTCAATGTCGCTGTCCCCCGCGCTGCGCGTACCCATCCATCCGAGCGCGTTGCCGAGCGGTTGATATAGCCTGCACAGCGCGTAGTCGTAGCCGAAGGGTGAGGTGCCCTGCGGCCGATAACCGCGAAACTCGGACACGTACGACGAGCCGAACGGTGTCGGATTCGGATCGCCGGCTCGATACGCGGGGATGAACTGTACCCACCAGTTCGCTTGGTCCCACGGCATGACGTGTGGTCAAGTCCAGGGGCGTGGTGTACGACGTCGTCGTGTGATTCTTCGATGTGGTGGTTCAGGCGGTCAGGGCTGCGGGGGTGGCCTCCTGTTCGGTCGGGGTGTCATTGACGGTGCGTGATTTGCTCAGTACGTCCAGGCCCAGGTAACGCCGGGACTCGGCCCATTCGTCATGTTGTTCGGCGAGCACGGCGCCGACGAGGCGGATCAGGGCGTCGCGGTCGGGGAAGATGCCTACGACGTCGGTGCGTCGCCGGATCTCCTTGTTGAGCCGTTCCTGGGGGTTGTTGGACCAGATCTGGCGCCAGATCTGTTTGGGGAACGCGGTGAACGCCAGCAGGTCGGGTCGGGCGGCTTCCAGGTGATCGGCGACCTTCGGAAGTTTGTCAACGAGTGCGTCGATGATCCGGTCATATTGGGCGGCAACGGATTCCGTGTCGGGTTGATCGAACACCGAATGCAGCAGGGTGCGCACCCACGGCCACGACGCCTTCGGGGTCAGCGCCATCAGATTGGTCGTGTAATGCGTTCTGCAGCGCTGCCACGTTGCGCCGGG
Organism: Mycolicibacterium canariasense; assembly: GCF_002101555.1. Taxonomy (GTDB): domain Bacteria; phylum Actinomycetota; class Actinomycetes; order Mycobacteriales; family Mycobacteriaceae; genus Mycobacterium; species Mycobacterium canariasense. Next base: position 37,371 of record NZ_LQOL01000003.1, on the reverse strand, counting down.
CAGGGTGGCCCCGATCGCGGCCACCAACCCGGCGTGGGCGTCACTGGTGACGAGCTTGACCCCGGACAGGCCTCGGGCGGTCAGCGACCGCCAGAACGTCAGCCAGCCGGCCCCGTCCTCGGCGGTGGTGACGTCGATACCGAGAATCTCCCGGTACCCGTCGGCGTTCACCCCGACCGCGATCAGGGCGTGCACGTTGACCACCCGGCCACCCTCGCGGACCTTGAGCACCAGGGCGTCGGCGGCCACGAATGTGTACGGTCCGGCATTCAGCGGCCGGGTCCGGAAAGCCTCGACGGCGGTGTCGAGTTCCTTGGCCATCACCGACACCTGCGACTTCGACAGGCTGGTGATGCCCAACGTTTCAACGAGCTTGTCCATCCGCCGTGTCGAGACCCCGAGCAGGTAGCAGGTCGCGACCACGGTGGTCAGGGCCCGCTCGGCGCGTTTGCGGCGTTCCAGCAGCCAGTCCGGGAAGTAGGATCCGTGCCGCAGCTTCGGGATCGCGAGATCCAATGTGCCTGCGCGGGTGTCGAATTCGCGGTGTCGGTAGCCGTTGCGGGAGTTGGTGCGCTGCGCCGAACGCTCACCGTAACCGGCGCCGCACAGGGCGTCGGCCTCGGCGCCCATCAGGGTGTGGATGAACGTGGCGAGCAACTCGCGCAGGACGTCGGGGTGGGTGGTGGTGAGTCGTTCGGCCAGCACGGAGGGTAGGTCGATATTCTGGGCAGCGGTCATCGCGTGGTTCCTTTGCTCGAGTGACTTTGGACGGTCCCTCGAAGAATCACGCGATGACCTTCAATCACTCGGCTACGACACGCCGGTACCGCTGATCAGGTCCGACTCGTACACCACTCTGCTGGACGCAACCTGACGTGTCCGGCCGTCAGGACGAGGTTGGGCCCAACGAGGTATCCGGTGCCGCCCGCTGTCGGGGTGTACACCTTGCCGATCGTGCGCCATGGGTACGGGAAGCGCTCCGCCTCTGCCGCGAACGCTTCCAGGAACATCCGGTCCTCGGCGAGGCCGGTCTGCTGAGCGGCAAGCGGATACGGAGCCAGCTCCGGCAGGTATCGCTGCTCGACCCACGGCGGACGGTGCCCCTCGATGTGTACATCGCGCTCCCGCGACTCCACGTCGGGGTCGAATCTGAGTTCGGTCTGCTCGAGTCCTGGAATCGTGGACCTGATCTGCCCATCCGACTCGAGCACACGCCAATCAGCGGTCGCCCCGGGTGGTTTACCGACCTGGAATGCGGTGTTCGGGGTGTAATTCGACCGAATGTAGATGCCGCTGTCTGGCTTGATCAGCTCGGCGATATCGGATGGCATCGCCGTTGTGGCGGGAATTGGGGCGGCTGCACGCATCTCTTCCAGCGTCAGCCCGGGTGCTGGAACGGTCGTCGGTGTCGTCATGGGTCCTCCCTCGCGATGCACGCAGACGAGCGCCTGCGCCTGCGAACGCGACTGTCACCCTGTGCGTCCGCTATCAATCGAAAGTGTCTGTGCTTTCGGCATGTTGAGACTAGGGTCGGTGGCGCCGGGTCAGCTTGAGTAGTCGACTACTCGACTTCTTTGGACAGCTCTCGGCTGAAAATCTCCGGTGGCCACGCTGGGCCTAACCCGATTGGGCCGCGGCCAGCACCCGTGCAGCCTCGCGGACCGCGGCCACGTTGGCCTTCCCCTGCCGTGAACCGGCCAGTTTGGCGGCGATGTGCGCGCCGACGGTGATCGGTTCGTACGCCATCCCGGCATCGGCGTCCAGATATCCGGGGGCAGTGCAAATCACCGCATCGACGTTGCCGTCATGGAAGAACGCGGCCGACCGCCGCCGCTTGATGGTGCCGTCGACGATCGGCGGTTTCACCCGGTGCAGCGTCGACATCCACTGGTCGTTGGTGATGCGTGCCGTGAGATCGCCCAGGTTCACCAGCAGCGCGCCGTCGGCGGGCGCCACGTCGTGCCACTGTTGATCCGTGCCCAGCACCTGCAGGCCGGCCACCTGATCGGCCCACAGGACGGTGACGATCCCGAAGTCGGTGTGCTCTCCCATACCGGTCAGATCGCCGTCGAGGGAGACGGTGCCCTCGGGCAGAGCGTAGTTGTTCATCCGGAGCACGTCGACGGAGTGGTCGGTGATGCGCTCGAAATACCCGGGCTCCAGACCCAGTGCAACGCAGAAGATTCCCGTCAGAGTTCGGGCGACCCGACCCGCTTCGGCGAAGTAGTCGAGGACGGCAGGCTGGAAGGACGGCGCCTCGGCGGGCCAGACGTTGATGCCGTAGTCCGCCTCGTCGAGATCGAGACCCGTGAAGGACCGCGCCTCGACACCGATGTTGAACGCCTCGAAGAAATCGTTCATCCGGCTGGCGGACTCGACGCCGAGCGACAAGCTCAGCGATTCGCTTTTCGGCGGGCTGTACCCGCGGTTGGCGGGCACCCGGTAACGGTTCTTGGTCTCGACGGTCAACCCGAAGAACTGGTCCATGGCTGTGGCCAGCCCGTCGAGCGTCTGTGCGGAAATACCGTGGCCGAGGATCTGCATGAAACCGACCCGACGGCAGGCGTCGTCGACAGCGTCGGCCACCGCCTGTTTCGCGGTATCGTCGCCGCCGACAACCCACGGCGTGATGTCGATCGCGGGTACTTCGAACGAGCTCATCGGTTCATCTCCATTCCATGGTCAGTCCAGGATGCCAGCCGTGCGCGCAGAGCGTCCTTGTCACTGGAATCCAGCCAGCACGCGTCGATCGCATTGGCGGTGAACGTGACCATTTGCGCCACGTCGTATCCCAGGGCGTTGCCCACCGCGTAGTAGTCATTGGAGGGATCGGTGCCGAACATCGGCGGGTCGTCGGAGTCGATGCACACCCGCAGCCCGGCGTCGACCATCTGCCGTATCCGGCGGTGGCTGCCGTCACCCGATCCGCTGTAACGGCCGATGTCGGAACTCACCGGGGTGCAGGTGAAGGGCACCTGTTCCTCGACGCACCGCTGGGTCACCCGCTCGTCGGTCACCACGTGGTAGCCGTGATCGATTCTGGTGCAGTGCAGTTCGTCGAGCAAAACTTCGATCTGCGCGGGTGGCCCGCTCTCCGAATGGGCGGTCCGACTCAGCCCCGCCTTCTGGGCCAGTGCATACACCGGCGCGAAGGGAGCGGGCGGGCCCAGTACCTCTTCGTAATCCAGACCGATGCCGAGCACTTCGTCCACACGATGTTCGATCACCTGCTCGACCAGCGACAACGCCTCGGCAACGGTGTGTTGCCGATTGATCGCGATGATGATCCGGCTCTCGATTCCCGTATCGGTGCGGGCATCGCGGATGCCGTCCAGGATGCCCGCCAACGCGGTGGGATACGGCAGGGGGCTGGGTTGGGGTGACACGAAGATCTCGCGGTACCACACGTTGTGGTCTGCACCGAACGTGGTGAGTGACTCGTAGGTGATGCGACGGTAGTCGTCCCGATCGTGCAGCGCCGCACCGATCAGATCGTAGACGGACAGGAACTCGCCGAGGTCCTCGTACGCCGCGCTGTCGTACACGCTGTCGGCGCCGGGATTCCCGGGGATCCGTACACCGTTGCGGGCGGTGAGTTCGACAGCGGTGGCCGCCGGTACCGACCCGAGCAGGTGACAGTGCAGGCTCACTTTCGGAATACGTTGTGCGACATCACGAGAGATCATGGCACCGCGATGGCGGCGTACTTCGACCGCAGGTAGTCCGATGTCGTCACCGGTTGGTAATCGTTGGCCCGCCCCAGTGGCGGCGGGAACGATTCGATGACCTGATCGAGGTTGGCCTCGAAGAAGAAGATCAACGAGATCAGTTCCTCATCAGGGGCGTCGGTGCTGGGCGGCAGTACCCGATGCATGGTCGAGGTCCACCGGTCACCGGTCCAGCGGGCCATCAGATCACCGATGTTGATGGTGTAGGCGTCCGGGATCACAGGGGCGTCGATCCAGCGCCCCTCCCGGGTGCGCACCTGCAGGCCGCCGTAACCGGCTTCTCGATCCAGGATGGTGATGGTGCCGAAGTCGGTGTGCGGCGCAATGCGAAACTGCCCCTCCTCGACGGGACCGATACGGTTCAAGGCGGGATACCGGTTGATGTTGAACGAGTGCGGCGAACGTATGCAGCGGTCGACGAACCAGCTGTCCGGCAGCCCCGCCGCGACAGCCAGAAGTGTCAGCAGTTCAGCCGCCAGCTCACGCATGGCCGCTGCGTAGGAGACACACAAGCCTTGTAGTCCCGCCACCTCCGTGGGCCAGACATTGGGCGGGAACCATTCGGTGTCGACATCGGCGTCACCGCTGCAGTAGTCGTGGCCCGATACGAAGCTCTCCTTCAGATCGGGTGGCAGCTCGACATCGAGCAGGTAGCCGTTGGCCTCCTTGCCCGGCGGTATCCAACCGCGCCCGCCGACGGCGGTGGCATAGCGTTCCTTGACGGCAGGATCGAGGGCGAAGAACTCCCGAACGGCGTCGCGGATACCGGCTCGCAGCTCGGAAGCGACCCCGTGCCCACTGACCATCAGGAAGCCGCTGTCGATCAGTGCCCGGTCCACCGTCGCCGCCAGTGCTGCCCGTTCGGCGTGAGAGCCGTTGCGCCACAACGAGAGATCGACCAGTGGTATGGATGCGGTCATGCGGCTTCTCCTCTGGAGGTGAGACGTAACAGGATCGGGTAAGTGAGTGCGCCGGCCAGCAGGCCGGCGGCGATGCTCAGGTCGGCGCCGCCGAACGCCGCGGCGACCGGGCCGACGAAGACGGTGGTGTTGATGCACAGCGCCGCCGCGATCATGCCGAGTACCTGTGCACCCACGCCGGCGCGCGAAAAGCTCTGGTACACCGCTGCGGAAGCGTGCGGATAACGACCCCGCCGGCGTGCGAGGTCCACCAGGAACACTCCGGCCCACGGGGCGAACCAGATGATCATGAACAGCAGGAAGGTGCTGACGAACTGATAGAAGCTGCCGGACAACACCACTGCGGCGCCGACGAACCCGCACAACACCCCGTCCACCAGTACGGCCTGCCACCGGGAGATCCGTACGCCCAGGGCCTGCAGCGTGACACCCGAGGAGTACAGGTCGACGCCGTTGAGTGAGAGCATCTGGACGATCACCAGCACCAGGTAGATCACTACCAGCCAGCCGGGGAAGACCGTCGACAGGCCGGCGATCGGATCTCCCGCATCGGGGAGGGCGATGGCGATGGCCGCGCCCAGCGCCATGAGCAGGGCCTGTGGAATGCCGCCGCCGGCCGTCACCGCGGCGATGATGCGATACCGGCTGGTGCCGGCAGGAAGGTAGCGCGAGTAGTCGGCGGCCGATGACGACCAGCCGAGCCCGGAGCCGCTCGCGGCCAGCGCGACGCCGCCGAGGAACAACGCCCACGAAGCTGGGGCACCATCGTCGACATGGAGGTCGTCGGCAACCAGACAGGCCATGACGAGGAAGATCGCTGCGAACGGAATAGCCAGCAGGCGAAGTACTTTCGTGATCGCCGCGTGCCCGAGCAGCGGCAGTACCGCTTGCAGGACCGACAGGATGACGACGATGAGCACATGACCGGCGATGGAGACCTTCACCCCGGCCATGTCCAGCAGCGCACCCGTGGCCAGCACCATGACCACCAGATCGAGCACCTCGTAGCCCAACATCATGATCCAGTTGAAGAAGGCCACCGGCCGAACGCCGATACGGCCGAAGATCATCTGCGAGACGCCGAAGGTGGTGGTGCCCGCGGTAGGTCCCGCAATGGACACCACTCCGGCAATCAGCCAGGTGAGGTTGCCGAGCACGATCGCGAGCAGTGCCTGCCACCAGTTCAGGCCCATGGCCACCAGCAGGGTGCCGTAGACCACGGTCAGGACGTTCATCACGAGCCCCGACCACATGGCGCCGAGCTGCCACGGCCTACCGTGCCGTTCATCGTCGGGGATGTACTCGATGCCACGCCGCTCGACACCGAGCCGCTGTTGATCGCTGCGGCTTATCCGCTCGTCGGGCGGATCCTGCTCTATCGTGGTCACTGGATGGTCCCGTCGTCGTGTGGTGAGCGCGAAGTGCTGATAATTGACAGCAATCAGAGTCGCCATCCGATATGTCTGATCTATCAACCGAGTGTTGCGAAGGTGTAAATGACAGCCGAGGTCGGCCTGGATGAACGGGCACTCGCCCTGCGCGCCGGCGCAGCCATCCGCGCGATTCGTGAGAAGCGTCAGCTATCAATGCGCGAAGTCGCGGCACGCGCAGGTATCAGCCAGCCGTTCCTGAGCCAAATAGAACGCGGCCAGAGCATGCCGTCGATGATCACCGTCTACCGGCTGGCCGAAACTCTCGACGTCACCCCGGGGGAACTGTTGCCGACCAGTACCGAATCCAAGGTAGCCGTGATCCGCAGTGACGAGGGCCGGCTGCTGCCGGTCGCCGACCGTCCCGACGCTGCGCTCGGGCGGGTACTGGTGCTCAGCCGCGACGAGAAACTGCAGATCATCGAGTACAAGATCGAGCCCGATCAGTACATCGGGGAATGGTTCCAAACGCCCGGCGTCCTGGCCCTCTACATGGTGTCGGGACAACTGGACATCGACGTCGAGGGCGCGGGCACCTACCGCATCGGAGCCGGCGACCTGATCACCCATCCGTCGCCGCTGCGGCACCGGTGGCTGCTCGTCGACAACCAACCCGCCCACGCGCTCCTGGTGATCACCGAATAGTCGGGCCGGCGGCAGCCGGCTGCGCCGAGCGCTTCTCCCCGCCGAAGACCCACCTACCGACGCGGGCACATCCGAGCCCCGGTGGCGCTCAACATAAGGTTGGACGCCCGACATAGGATTTGGTAGCGTACTTGTTGCCCGTCGTACCCGGGCACTGCGGTTGCTGAGTAGGCGGAGGTGTGGCGACTGCGGCCGGCATGTAATCCATTGCGCTACAGCTCCTGTCGCCATGCGGCGTTTTCGCACTAACCCTCGTGGGGATTCGCGAGCGTGGGTCCGATTGATACTGCGGCGTCCGGGTCTCGGGGACCTTCTCGGAATGGAAGCGGGGCCGCACGAATCGTGGACAGCCTAGGTCAGGAGATCGAGTGGTCGCTTGGTGCGCGGGCCGAATTGTCTTCAGCTATCAGATCTGTGCGTGAGGTGCGCCTATGGACGAACGGACGCCGGGTGCGGAACACGCTGTCGCAGAGCCTCCGCGATCGCGCTCCGCGATGACGAGACGCTCGATCTTACGGGGTGCCGGCGTCGGCGTTGCCGGACTGACGGCACTCGGTGGCGCGGCCGTTGTGGGACATTCGATCGGGAAGCAGCCACCGCGACTCCCCCAGCCGGTGCCGATGGCGGCACCCCTGCGGATCGATCACGTCACTGTGGTCGACCCGCGGGATGGCAGTCGGCGGGTCGATGTGTCCATCCGCGTACGCAATGGGGTGGTCATCGCTGTTTCCGCCCTCGGCGCTGAAGATCCCGTCGGTGGCGAGTGGGCGATAGATGGCGAAGGCCGGTTCGTCGTACCGGGATACGCCAACATGCACACGCACGTACTTCAGAATGAACGCCCCGAACTGTTCCTTGCCACCATGCTTGCCGAGGGCACGACGGGAATGCGACAAATGGCCGGAAGCGACAAACTGCTCGACGCTCGTCGCCAGTCGCGTCTGGAGCCGACCGGCTACGCGCCGGGCCTGCTCGCCATGCCGGGAGCGCTGCTGATGCCGTTCAATGCGAAAAGCATTGCAGACGTCGAACGTTTGATCGCGGAGCAACGGCGACAAGGTGCTGATTTCATCAAGATCATCGACGCCGATCGTGAGGTGTTCTTCGCCGCTGTCGACGCTGCGCACAGCAACGGAATGCGGATCGCCGGACATCTTCCTCCGTCAGTGACAGCGGCGGAGGCGGCCGCGGCAGGGATGGACTGTATCGAGCATCTCGGCACCGGGGGCAACGTGTGGTTTCAGACGTCCTCGGATGGTGCTGCATTGCGCACCGAAGCTGATCACGCCGAATCCGGGCGGATCCCGGGGTGGCTCAGCGGCCTGCCATTCGCCGACCATCTCTTCTCGACCGACTTTGTGCAGCAACGCGTGAAGAAGATGCTCCTCAACCCGGCGCTGTTGGATTCGGCTGAGACGGTCGCGCTGCTGCGCCGAGCACTGGATTCATTCGACGAAGATGCCGCGCAGCACCTCGTCGACGCGTTCGCGCGCCACAAGACCTGGCATACACCCACACTCGTCCGACTGCGTACCCAGTATCGAGCAGATGACCCGGCATATGCCGACCATCCATGGCTTTCGCTACTGTCCGACGAGGACCGCCGTGACTTTCACGCCACACGCGACCGGTTTCTCGATCTGCCCGCTGATACTCGGGCGACGTATCACGACTGCTACGACATGTCGGTGCGATTGGTCGGGATGATGCACACCGCCGGGGTGCCCATCATGGCGGGCACGGACGGTCCGAGCGCATCGCCAGGGCAGGACTTGGCCTCAGAATTCCGGGAGCTCGCGGCCGCTGGGCTGCGGCCGCTCGACGTGCTTCGTTCAGCGACGACAGTACCTGCGGCTTACCTGAACCGAACGCACGACCTGGGTGCGGTCGACGTCGGGTTCAAGGCGAACTTCCTGTTGCTTGACGCTGACCCGCTGGCATCCGCCGACAACCTCTCGCAGATCGCGGCGGTGATCCGGGCCGGTCACTTCATCGCGCGGGACGAGATTCGATCGCTGATCGATCAGCTCGTGGGTTGAGCTCGCGCGGCCTGCCATGATTGCCGTTGTCCCGACCTGAACGGCGTCACCACCCCGATGCCGTCAGGACGTGAGTTTGCAGACAACCCAGCACGGGAGGAATCGGTATGGCGGGATGGCTGGACGTGCACGCCCACTATGTAACTGCCAGGTACCGCGACGAATGCGTGGCCGCCGGCCACGCTCACCCGGACGGGATGCCCGGGATGCCCGACTGGAGCGTGGAGGCGGCACTTGATGTGATGGGCCGCAGCGGTATTGCCGCTGCGGTGTTGTCGGTGTCCTCGCCCGGGGTTCATTTCGGCGATGATTCGATTGGTGCCAATGCGGCAGCGCGCGCACTGGCCGCCCATGTCAATGATGTTGGTGCTCAACTGGTCACCGCTCGGCCGGCGATCTTCGGTCTCGCGGCCACGCTTCCGTTGCCCGACGTTGACGGAGCACTCATGGAACTGCGCCGTGCCCGGGATGGTCTGGGTGCCGATGCGGTGACGTTGCAGACCAACTACCACGGCCGCTACCTGAGCGACCGAGAGTTCGCCCCGGTGCTGGCCGCACTGGATGCGGATGCCGCCGTCGTGCTGTTGCACCCGACATCTCCACCGGGTTGGCAGACGACTGCTCTCGGCCGGCCGCGGCCTATGTTGGAGTTTCTGTTCGACACCACCCGCTGCGTCATCGATCTCGTTCTCTCACAGGCACTGACCCGTTATCCCTCGATCCGCTGGATCGTGCCGCACGCGGGGGCGGTGCTGCCGGTCGTTGCGCACCGGGTCGCGGCCGTGGCCGCGGTGACCGGTTCGAGCGCGGACGTCCCCGGTGCGCTCGCTACGCTCTACTACGATCTGGCCGGGCTACCGCTGCCCGTAGCCTTCGACGCGTTGACCACGGTCGTCGGACCGGATCGCTTGCTCTACGGTAGCGACTTCCCGTTCACGCCGGCCCCCGCGGTCGTCGCCCTGGCACAGGCACTCGCGCAGGCGCCGATGCTGCGCTCTGCTGAGCTGGCGCTCAACCCGGGCGCGGCGGGCGCATCGCTGTTTCCCAGGCTCAGTGGCTCTGCGCTCCCCCGATGATCGGATATCCGGTGACCAGGTGACACTGCTCGGCTGGATCGGTGGGCTTCCGCATGCCCTGAAAACCACTGAGCTGCAAGCCGGTACTTTGACGTCAGACGGCGATGACCATCCCGTCTTTGCCCACCGTCACGGTGCCCGAGTAGTAGTCGGCCATCCCGTGGGTGAACAGGTAGCGTTTGATCGCGCTATCTGGGTACGGAGTCAAATGCGTGAGCACCACATGCTTGACACCGGCCTGCTGAGCCTGCTTGGCCAACGCAATCGTGTCAGCGTGGTAGGCAATGGTCCGCTCCGCAACCTCGGCGTCATAGTCCATGCCCATCTCGCGCATGATCGGAATTGCCCGGCGAACCAGATGGGACGCGTATGCCTCGTGCACAACGAGATCGGCGTTCTGCATCGCCGGCATGTTCAGCGGACTGACCTCTGTGTCCCCGCTGACGAATACCTTCTTGCCCTGGTACTGGATTACGTAGCCGAACGCCGGTTTGACCGGATCGTGCACGACCAGGTGGGCGTCGATGGTGATGCCGCCCTCGTCATAGACCCGAGCCGAGCGAACATTCTGTGGAACCGCAATCTCCATGGGATGTGCTTGGGCTGCACTTCTATTCGACTCCAGTTCGGGCATGTTTGCGATTCGGAACGCATTGTCGATCGCGTATGCGTCGTTGATCGCTCTGACCACTTCGACGGTGCCCGCCGGCCCCATCACGTCAAGGGGCTGCGATCGTCCCCAGATCCAGCCCTGATTGATCAGCGCACCGAGACCGTTGAAATGATCGGAATGGAAGTGGGTGAGAAACACCCTCTCGATCTCGTCGAGTGCGACACCGGAGTCGGCAAGAGACTTGGCCGCACCCTCCCCGGCATCGAATACGAACATCCTGCCGCCGACCGATACGAGCGTGCACGCCTGCGCCTTCGCCGCGCTGAGCTCGGGAGAACCCGTTCCACACAACAGGACCCGCAGCAGCCCGGGATCGCTGACAAACCCATGACCCGACTGCTCGGTCAGCTGCTCACGAATGGCGCGCTCGATCAACCACTCTCGGTTCAGATACACGATAACCCCTGCCAGCAGGGCAGCGGCACCGAGCGCCGCCCCGCCCGACAGTGCCAACTTCTGCCACCTCCTGATCGTCGTGCTCTCCGAAGGGGGTCGAACCACATCGAACTCCTCGCTGGGCGTTTCGTTTACGCCCGCTTCCGCGCTCATGGACAAGAGGTGCCGGGGCGAAGCTGGGCGTAACCGAAAGGCGGCCCAGCACGCACAGCATAACATTGGACGTACGGCATAGAGCGAGCTTGCTTGCCGCTTCGGCCGTCACATCACTGCGCCGCATGCCACGGAGGTATTGGAGTTGGATGATCGTCCAACGATCGGACAACGGTATTGCCTCAGTTATGGTTGTCCGATGAGCCGTCAAGCCGAGATCAGCGCCGAAAGCCGCGCACGGCTGTTGGCTGCCGCATGGGAGTTGCTCGCCGAAGGGGGATCACGAGCAACCACGGTGCAGGCGGTCGCCGAACGCGCCGGTATCAGCCGCGGCTCCATCAGTTGGCACTTCGGATCCAAGGAGGGGCTGATCGTCGCCGTCGTGAACAGTGCGTTCGATCTGCTGACGGACAACATCTCCGCTGTTTTCGACTCGCCGGGACCGCACGGTTGGGATGCGGTGCTCAATGCACAATCAGTGGTGCTCAGCGACGAGCGGTTCCGCATCTTCGGCACACTCGCGCTCGAAGCCGTGACCGAAGCAGGGCCTGTAGCTGTGGCGTTCGCAGAGGGCCACCGGCGAATCCGCGATCTCTACGCCGACTACCTCGCCCGCCACAGGCTGGTATCGGAAGGCGTGAGCCCCGTTGACGCCGCCACCGCCCTGCGGGCGCTGACTCTAGGTCTCAACATCCATCGTCGCTTCGACGGCGAAACCATCACATTGCGAACGGCATTCGAAGCACTGCAGACCGTCACCATCCCCTCGTCCCCGGCGAACCGGCGCACCCAGCGCGGGCGGGCGGCGGTGGCGAAGTAGGTCCGGTAGGTCCGCCGCCACGGAACTGCCAACGACACCGAGTGGATCACCTGCCCGGTTCCAGGGCCCTCCCCCCTCAATCCGCATCCAGCATCAGGGCCGCGACAGGACAGACTTCCGCTGCCGCCGCGGCTTGGCCGGCCAGGCCTTCGGAAACGGATTCGGATGTCAGCAGAATGGCGATGCCCTCATCATCGAGATCGAAGATATCCGGGGCGACGGCGATGCATTGACCATGACCTTCGCATCGGTCGCGGTTGATCTGGATCTTCATGTGACTGCTCACCTCACAGCGGGGAACGGGACTGTGCTTCGACGATCACATGCCCCGTGCCGCCACGTCAACGAATTCTGACGATTTCCTCATAAATGCGGAAAAACTCACCTAGCCCTGCGGCGGTGGTGTGACTGTGCCCAGCGACCATCAGTCGGGCTTGTGTGCAACCACGCCGGGCGCCATCGGGACCGGCCAATCGTTCGGCGAGTCGCGCAGCGACGAGATGTCGGGTAGCGGCTTGCGGCAGATTATTTCGGCCTGCTTCGGAGTCATGCCCAGCGTCCTCAGTAGACGTTCGGTCACCAGGTCGACGGTGGCTTCGGTGTCACGTTCGGGCCGCTCCCGCAGGAGGGTGACCAAGCCGACGAACATGCCCCCGGCGATGGCCAAGCCCAGTTCGGGGTCGGCGATCGTGAACCGCTTTTGACCGATCGCCGCGGTGATATCGCGCAGCGCCCTCGGCGACAAGCCGCGATTCGACAAGATCAACGAATCGCCATGCGCGAGCAGCAAGGCCGCCTCTTGCGGGCGGTAGCGGAACAGTCGCCCGCTCAAGCGATAGTTGGCGGCAAAGGCCTCGGCCGGGTCCGAAATGGATCCAGTGAGGCTGTCGAGTATGGCGCCGAGATCGTCGAGTGCATCGGTCACGGCGGCCTCGAACAACTCCTCCTTGGTCGAGAAGTGGTTGTAGAAGGACCCCATACCGACATCGGCCGCTTGGGTGATCTCCAGGATCGGCACACCCAGTTTGCCCTGGGCGATGAAGCCTTGCGCCGCACGCACCAATGCGTTGCGGGTACGCAGCTTGCGCCGCTCAAGGCGGTTTACCGGCGGTTTCGCCGAATCGGCGACACTGCGCTCAGGCAGATCCATGCGGCGATATTACCAGTTCGAGTCAATCTTGAGGATTTCGTCAAGATGCTTGACTGAGCGTCTAGTCGCATGTGACGATTTCATCAACTACTGGTTGAGGGGTGCGATGTGGCACGGACGGTGACACGGCAGACCGACAGGCACAGCGGCCTGCACAGTGAGCAGGGGGCGCTGCGCGGTGAACATCCCGGCCGCTCGCGGGATCCGATCATCCGCGTCGCCGACATCGCCTGGCTGGAGTTCGACAAGCCCGACCTCGTCCGCGCCGAGGCATTCGCCCGCGCCTTCGGGTTCGGTATCGCATTGCGTGACCCCCAAGAGCTACATCTGCGCGGCACCGCGGCCGGAGCGCCGTGCGTGATCCTGCGGCGTGGTCAGCGCACCCGCTTCTCCGGGCTGGCGTTGCGCGCCGCCGACGAGGTCGACGTGCTCCGCCTGGCCGACAAGACGGGCGCGCGCTTGCAGCCGCTTCCCGAATCCGTTGGCGGAGTGGGGGTTCAACTGACCGAACCCAGCGGCACGGCGGTCACCGTCGTCGCCGGGCTACACACCCTGCCCGCCCAGCCCGCGCAGGAACCTCAGGTGCGTAACACGGGAAACGCCGACACCCGGATCAATGCGACGGTGCGGCCGCCACGAGTACCCGCCCGCGTGCAGCGGCTGGGTCATGTGGTGTTGCAGTCCACGACGTACCTGAGAACACTGAACTGGTATCTGGACATGTTCGGGATGATCGTCAGCGATTTCCTGTTCTTTCCCGGCCAGCGTGACCGGGGACCGGCGATGAGCTTCATCCGCTGCGACCGTGGCAGCGAACCGGCCGACCATCACACCCTCGCGTTGGCGCTCGGACCGGCCAACCGCTACATTCACTCGGCCTACGAGGTCAGCGACCTCGACGCCCTGGCGGCCGGGGGCGAATACCTACGCGAGCGCGGGTATTTCCGCTCGTGGGGAATCGGCAGGCACATTCAGGGCAGCCAACTGTTCGACTACTGGCGCGACCCCGACGGGTTTCTGGTCGAGCATTTCGCCGACGGTGACGTGTTCGACAACACCCTCGAACCCGGCTGGGCCCCGTTCACCGCATCTGGGCTGGCGCAGTGGGGGCCGCCGGCCACGAAGGACTTCCTCGACGCCAGCCCGCGCGCCGCGCGACATCAAGTGTCCTCGATGCTGACCGCGCTGCGCGGCGACAACGAGTTCGACCTCAACCGCCTCATCGGCCTACTGAAAGTTGCTGCTTCGTGACCATTTCCGTCCTACGCACGAAAGACGCTTGGTGGGCGCAGACACCCACCGGCGCTGCCAGAATCTCCACAACTGCCACCACCACCAGCGAGCTGCTCGCTGACCGTGCGGCCATCGAGGACGCCGCGGCTGCCGAGGGTTCCGTCGCCGTCGACGAGTTGGCGCTGCTGTCGCCGGTCACTGCCCCGTGCCGGGTGATCGCCCAGATGACCAACTTCGAATCCCACGTCCGCGATTCCGGCATGGATCCGAAAACCGTTCCGCTGACGTTCTTCCGCAAGTCGTCGGCCTCGATCAGCGGCCCCTTCGATGACATCGTGCGACCCGCACACGTCGGCCTGCTGGATTACGAGATCGAGATCGGCCTGGTCATCGGGCGGGACGTCCCGGTCGGCACCGCGATCACCGATGCGAACCTTGCCGATGTCATCGCCGGTCTGACGATCACCAACGATGTCTCGGCCCGCGACATCCAGTTGCCGCAGACCCAGTTCTACGAGGCCAAGTCCTACCCGACCTTCACCCCGGTGGGGCCTGCGCTGGTGCTGCTGGACAGCGCCGAACTGGCCCGGTTCGGCGACTTGCGGCTACGGCTGAGCGTCGGCGGCGACGAGCGCCAGAACGCGGTTGTCGAGGGGGACATGCTGTACCGCCCGCTGCAGGCTCTGCAGTCGCTGACGAGGTTCCAGGACCTGGCGGCCGGCGATCTCATCCTCACCGGAACCCCGGCCGGCACCGCATTGACCGCCCCGCCCAAACCGATCGAGATGATCGGCAACCTGCTGCCCCCTGCGGTCAAGTGGAAGGCATTCTTCTCCCGGCAGGCCAAGAACCCGAAGTACCTGCAGCACGGCGACATCGTCGAGGCCTCGATCGCCACCGATGACGGTGTCCTGGACCTGGGCACGCAGCGGCTGACGGTGCGGCACGCATGAGCATCGACACGCTGTGGCCTGTCGCCCGATCACCGCGAGATCTGCCTGCCATCGAACAGGTTCCACTGGAAAGTCGCGGACTGCCGGCGTCCACTTACGGCGTCGTCCTGCGCGCCGCACGATTGTGGCCGGACCGCACCGCGATCACCGTCCTGCCGGACGGGACCAACTACGAGAGAAACGTGCGTCGGACGTTCGGTGAACTTGCGGACGACGTGACACGAGCGGCAAAAGCATTGCAGCAGTGTGGTATCGGCCGATCCGACGCAGTGTTGCTGATCAGTCCGAACTGCGATGAATTGATCACCGCCACCCTGGCGGCTCAGGCCGCCGGTATCGCGGTACCCATCAACGGATCGTTGTCCGGCGGGCACGTCGCCGAATTGGCTCGACTCTCAGGAGCCCGGGTACTGATCACCGCCGCGCCCGAACTCGACCCCGCTGGTGTGGAGCGGGCCGCCGCGCTGGCCGAGGCCGGCCTGGTGGATACCGTGTTGCTGCTGCGTCCCACGCTGGCAGACGATGCGCCTGGTCCGCTTCCGGCTCTGCCCGGCGTCACGGTGGCCTATCTGTCGGCGCTGGCCGCCGAACAGGACCCGCGACCGCTCGACGGTGGGCAGGCCGATCCGGCCCAGTTGGCCGCGCTGTTCCACACCGGCGGCACCACCGGCACACCGAAGCTGGCCGCACACACCCACGGTAACGAGGTCGCCGACGCCTGGATGGTCGCCGTCAGCGCCGACCTCGACGAGGACGCGGTGGTCTTCGCCGCGCTGCCGCTGTTTCACGTCAACGCTCTGATCGTCACCCTGCTGGCCCCATTGCTGCGCGGCCAGCCCGTGGTGTGGGCGGGGCCGCTGGGCTACCGCGATATGGGCCTGTACCAGAACTTTTGGCGCATCGTGGCGCACTACCGACTGGCGGCGATGAGCGCCGTGCCCACCGTGTATGCAGTGTTGGCCAGCATCCCCGTCGACGCCGACATCTCCACACTGACTTCCGCGGTGTCGGGTGCCTCGGCCTTGCCGGACACCGTGCGCCTGGACTTCCGCAACGCCACCGGGGTGGACTTGGTCGAAGGGTACGGGCTCACCGAGGCGACCTGCGCCAGCGCGCGCAGTTTCCCCGATCACCCTCGGCCCGGTTCGGTCGGTCAACGCATGCCCTACCAACGGCTCAAGGTCGTCGAGGTTGGCGACGACGGCACCTGGCAGGAGGTTTCGACCGGTCAGATCGGCACACTGGCCATCAGTGGACCGACTGTCTTTCCCGGCTACGTCACCGGGCGCGACGATGACGGCTACGTGCTCGACGGTCGTGGCGCCCTGCGCGACGGGTGGCTCGACACCGGCGACCTGGCCAGCATCGACGACGACGGTTTCGTCTACCTGGCAGGACGGGCCAAAGACCTCATCATCCGCGGTGGGCACAACATCGACCCCGCGGTGATCGAGGACGCGTTGCTCGCTCATCCCGACGTCACCGCCGCAGCAGCAGTGGCACGACCCGACGCCCATTCCGGCGAAGTCCCTGTCGGATTCGTCACGCTGCGACCGGGTGCGACCGTGACCGGTGACGAATTGACCGCATTCGCCGGCGACCGGATCAGCGAACGCGCCGCGGCACCCAAGACGGTCACCGTCATCGACGCGATACCGGTCACCGACGTGGGCAAGCCCTACAAGGTTCCGCTGCGCGCCACCGCCGCCGAACACGCGCTCACCGAAGCCCTTGCGGACGAGCCCGGGGTGGTGCAGATCGTGGGCCAGGTCAGTGCCGGGCTGCCCACCGTCGTACTCACCCTCGGGCCGGACGCCGACCGCGCCGCCGTGGAACGGGTGGTGAAGTCGTTCTCGGTGAACCACGAGATCAACCAGACATGACTCGATCGAATACCTCACGGACCGAACATGTTCCGGTCGCCATCGTCGGCGGCGGGCCCACCGGCATCACAGCGGCCACCCTGCTGGCTCAGTACGGTGTGGACACCCTGGTGCTGGATCGCTGGCCGCAGGTGTATCCGCAGCCGCGCGCTGTTCACCTCGACGACGAGGTCTACCGCATCCTGGCCCGACTGGGGATCGCCGGCGAGTTCGCCCAGATTTCCCGTCCGGCCCACGGCCTGCGGCTCATCGATCGCGACATGGCGGTACTGGCCCAGTTCGACCGCGATACCGGCTTGACCCGCAACGGTTTTCCGGCGGCCAGCATGTTCGATCAACCCCAACTCGAGGAGCTGTTGCGCGCCAACCTGACCCGGTACCCGCGTGCGCGCCTGCGCGGTGACACCGAGGTGCTCCACCTCGCCGTGCCGTCGGATGCCCGGCCGTTGCGCCTGACCTTGCGTGATCGCTCGACCGGGGAACACTCGGAGATCACCGCCGATTTCGTGCTCGGCTGCGACGGTGCGAACAGCATGGTCCGCAGCGCAATCGGTGCATCGATGCGCAACCTGAAGTTCGACCAGCGCTGGCTGGTGATCGACATCGCGACCGACGCCGATCTGCAGCAGTGGGAAGGCGTGCACCAGCTCTGCGACTCCCACCGCGCGGGCACCTACATGCGTATCGGACCCACCCGCTACCGGTGGGAATTCCGGCTCCTGGACCGTGAAACGGTCGACGACTATGCCACCCTGACCGACCTGCGCCCGCTGATCGCCCCGTGGACGCGGGACGTCGACGACGCCGACCTTCGGGTGATCCGCGTCGCCGAGTACACCTTCCGCGCCCAGCTCGCCGACCGCTGGCGGCACGGCAACGTCTTCCTGCTGGGCGATGCCGCCCACCTCACCCCGCCGTTCATCGGGCAGGGCATGGGCGCCGGGTTACGCGACGCGATGAACCTGGCCTGGAAGATCGCCGGCGTCCACCACCGGGATCTCCCACCCAGCGTGCTCGATAGTTACCAAGCCGAGCGCCGACCGCACTCACGCCACATGATCTCGCTGGCGCTCAACGTCGGACGTGCGATGACCGCCGGGGGCCGGATCGGCGCAACCGCGCGCTCCGTGGTGTTGCCCCACCTGCATGCGGTGCCGGGACTGCGTGCGAAGGTCACCGACTCGCGCACCCCGCCCCTTCGATCGTCGGCCGTGCTCCGGCGCTCCCCGCGCACACGCGGGATCGCCGGACACTTGTGTCCGAATACACTGCTGGACAATGGTGTTCGTCTCGACGATCAGCTCGGCGCCCGGTTCGGCGTCATCACTCGCGTTGCGCTGACCGTCGCGCAGCAGGAGATCGTCACCGCGCGCGGCGCTCGCACCGTCCACGCCACCGCCGGATCTGAGCTGGATCGCTGGCTGCGCCGTCATTACGTCAAGGCCGCAGTGGTCAGACCCGACCGCACCGTGATGGTCGCCGACCGTGACCTCACCGCAGTGTGCCACGGCGTCCCGCTCTTCCTACTCGACCACCGCCCAACGGTCTCGTCCAACGGCCACACCCGGCCGATCAGCCCACCAACCTCGCCGTCCGCCGGCGTCGTTCACCACGATTAGGAATCATCCGCGTGCTTCGTCGCCCGTCGGCCGTGCCGGTGTACCGGCCCGACATCTACAGTCGGTCAGCCATTCTCGACCCCTACCCCCACTACCGTGCGATGCGCGAGCTCGGGCCCGTCGTGTGGCTGGCCCGCCACCGTCTCTACGCCCTGCCGCGATACAGCGAGTGCAAAGCCACCTTGCGCGATGATGACCTATTCCTCTCCGGCCACGGTGTTGCGGCCAACCCACTGATCAATCGACTCTCGCGCGGCACCACGCTCAACAGCGACGGTGCCGAGCACGACCGTCGCCGCAAACTCGTCGCTCACCGGTTGATGCCACGAGCCCTACGCAGCCTGGGTGACGTGGTCGACGCTCAGGCGCGTTCCATCGTCGAAGATGCCGTCTCGCGCACGACGGTGGATGCGGTCGCCGATATCGCCACGGCCCTGCCGTTGGCTATCGTGCCCGATCTGGTCGGGTGGCCCAGCGATCAACGCACCCACCTACTCGACTGGGCTGCAGCCACATTCGACATCCTCGGACCAGCGAACCTGCAGTCGATCAGAGCTCTGCCGCGCAGCCTGCACATGCTGCGCTTCGCCCGCCGCGTCGTGCGGGAACGCAATGTGCTGCCCGGCAGCATGGCCCACGAACTGCTGACCGCCGTCGACGAGGGCACCCTCGCCGTCGACGAAGTTCCGCCGCTACTCATCGATTACATCGCCCCATCACTGGACACCACGATCAGCGCCATTTCCAGTGCGATGTATCTGTTCGCCACCCACCCCGAACAGTGGCAGCTGCTCAAAGGCGACCCCTCGCTCCTCCCCAACGCCATCAACGAGGTCGTGCGCTATGAATCACCACTACGGGCCTTCACCCGCAAGACTGCGCGAGCGGGCGTCATCTCCGATGTGGCCCTGCCTGCGGGCTCCCGGGTGTTGGTGCTCTACGCCTCGGCCAACCGCGACGAACGCGAATGGGACGCTCCCGACGTCTTCGATATCCGCAACGACGCCGGCCGCCATGTCGGGTTCGGTAGCGGTGCGCACGCCTGTGCCGGTCAAGGCCTGGCCCGGCTGGAGACCACGGCGATGCTCAAGGCGCTGATCGAGCGCGTCGACCGCATCGAGGTGGCCTCCGAGCCGACATGGGGAATCAACAACATCATCCACCGCCACGACCGGTTGCCGATCCGGCTCATCGCGGCATGAAGGTCAAGGTGACCGACGAGGTGCGGCGCTACCAACAGCGGAACGGAAAGGATTGCAGCCATGCCTGAGTCGGAGGTCTACGACGTCATCATCGTCGGATTCGGTCCTGCCGGAGCCGCCGCAGCCAACGCCGCCGGCGCGCTGGGTTTGCGCACCCTCGTCGTCGAACGTGACTTGGCGATCTTCGATCGCCAGCGAGCCATCGCTCTCGATGATGAAGCGTTGCGGGTGATTCGGGGACTCGGGCTGATCGACGAGGTCACTGCGCACATGCACCTCGGCATCACTGCTCGGTTCGTGGGCATGGACGGAAAGCCCTTTCTCTCCACCCCCTCCGCGCCGACCACGTACACCGGATACTCGCTGGCCAATTTCTTTCATCAGCCCGCGCTCGAACACGCGCTGCGCGAGGGCCTGAAGCGCTTCCCCTGTGTGGAAGTCCGGGCGGGGTGGACCGCGTCCCTGGTCGGGCAGGGCGCACACGTCGTGACGTTGGAGTTGACCGACGAACAAGAGCAGTCGGTACACGTCAGCGGCCGTTACGTCCTCGCCTGCGACGGCGGCAGCAGCTCACTGCGCAAACAACTCGGCATTGCTTTCGCGGGTACCTCGTACGCCGAACAGTGGATGGATGTGCAAGCGCGGGTCAAACGCCCGCTGCACCGTCCGCCCCACTTCGATTTCGTCTGCTCCCCGGAGCGCCCCGGCGTCAGGTGTCCCTGCCCGGGCGGGTACTACCGGTGGGAATGGCGCATCAATCCCGGCGAAGACGCCGACGCCATGCTCAGCGAAGACAACATCTGGCGCATGCTGGCCGTCGAAGGGGTTACCCCCGACCACATCGAGATCGCTCGGACGTGGTGTTACACCTTCCATGTGCGCAAGGCACAACGGTGGCGGGTGGGACGAGTCCTACTCCTGGGCGACGCCGCACATGTCATGCCTCCCTTTGCCGGCCAGGGCATTTCGGGTGCATTCCGTGACGCCGCCAACGTGGTGTGGAAGCTCGACGCCGTTGTCCGCGGCCGGGCCAGCGATGCCCTGCTCGATACGTATCAATCAGAACGTGAACCCCACCATGACGCAATGACGCAGCGGGCTGTGACATTCGGCAAGATCGTGATGACCCAACGCCCGTCGATTGCCTGGCTACGCGACAAGGTCCTGCGGACAGCTACCCGGATTCCTGGCGTGATGGCCGCGTTGGTGCGCCGCATCGGCGCACCGACACCACTGGGGCCGGGATGTCTGCCTGCGCACCGCGCCAACGGCATGGTCGGATACCTCGTCACGCCGGCGCGCGTTGCATTGCCCGGTGCCGCATCGACATACATCGACGACGCTCTCGGACAAGGGTGGACGATCCTCGGTCTGGACGCCGATCCCCGAGACACGATGCATGAAAGCTCAGCGCGGGCATGGGAACGCCTCGGTGCGCGATTTCTGACGATCCGTCCCGGGACCTCGGTGGTACAGGGTGACGAACTCGGTGACCCAACCGGACAACTGTGGGATGCCATGGTCGCCCACGACGTCAATTACCTCGTGGTGCGGCCCGACCGATACGTCTACGCCGCAACCACATACGGCCACGA
Organism: Mycolicibacterium canariasense; assembly: GCF_002101555.1. Classification (GTDB taxonomy): domain Bacteria; phylum Actinomycetota; class Actinomycetes; order Mycobacteriales; family Mycobacteriaceae; genus Mycobacterium; species Mycobacterium canariasense. The sequence continues at coordinate 15,856 of NZ_LQOL01000003.1, read as the reverse complement.
AATCGGCGCGCCGATGTTCGCCCAGTCCGAACACGCGACAGGCGCCCCCGTTCGCACACTCGACCGATCAGCTGGTTAGCGGCACCGCCATCAACTCGTCCCAGGAGCCCCCGATGATCAACTCCGTCCGTATGTCCACCTTGATCGGTATCGCCCGTGCCGCGATCGGGGTGGCTTACATGATCGCTCCCACCCGCGCGCACACGACCCTTGCCGGTCGCGATGCTGCACTGCCCACCACCCGGGCGGCCAGTCGTACGTTCGGGATCCGCGAGATCTACGTCGGCGGCAGTGTCGTCGCGGCACAGGCATGGTCACCGCGCGCGGTCGTCCCGCTTCTGGTCGCGGGTGTCGTCATCGATGCATGGGACACCGCGGCGTTCGCCACGACCGCTGATTTGCCGGACGGGATGCGCCGTGCCGGAGTCGCGGTCGCCGGTGTGTTCACCGTCGGAGGGATCGCCGCCGCGATCCAGACCGCACGCACCCGCCGCGGCGGCGGCCGCACTCTTGGCGAGGTACGGCGATAAGCATCGCAATGTTGGACGTCGGGAGCCGTGAGGCCCGTGCCGCAGACGTCAGCTGTCGGTGGCCTGAAACAGCACCGTGGTGGTTCTGCGCGCAAAGCGCCAGCGGCCATCCGGACCGCGGCTGATCACGTCGTCGTAGTCGGCGATCATCAGCGCTGGCAGCGGCAGCGGCGGGAGACCGTCGGCGGCATGCAACGTCAGCACGCTGACAGCGTGGATCGTGGCGTCGTCGGCGGCGGTGATGTGCACATTGCTGAACAAGTGCCGCGACGTCCGTGCACCACTGCTGCGGCGATGCGCGTACAGCGCTTTGATCGCCGCACGGCCCTGCACCGGATACCCGAACAGGACGTACTCACCGTCATCGTGGAACAGCTCCTCCACGCCGTGGCCCTGCTGGTGATCGATACGCCAGGCGAAGTCCACGATCAGCTCCTCGATTGCCGTACGGGTGGCGGGGTCGATCATGGCGGTACCTTTCAGTGCGCTCTCGCGCTCAGATTGCGGTCACGAGGTCGGGCAAAGCAGCCAATGCCAACTCCGCCATCGCGGACACCAGCGACAACGTCTGGTCGAGATCGGCGTTCTCACTGTCGAGTTGGTAGGACACGAACACCCCGTCGAGCAAGATCAACGCGATACGGCCGGCCAGCTCGGTAGCGACCACCCGCACGTCAGGCGCGAGCGTCTCCAGCACCGGTGCAAGGGCATCGGCTACCACGTGACGGGCGCGGGCGCGGATGCGTTCCACCGTTGCCCGGACCCCGTCGTCGTCGCCTTTCTCCAACGCCAACAGCAAGAACAACCGCAGAAAGTCGGGATGGCCGACCAGCACCCGTGCGGTGGTCTCCAGGCGGGTGCGCACCGACGCGGCGGGATCGAACGCGACGCTCTCGATGGCGCCGAACGTGGCGTCGGCGACACCGTCGATGACCGCGTCGAGCAAACCCTGTTTGCTGCCGAAGGCGTGATAGATCGAGCCGGTGTGCACCCCTGCGGCAGTGGCGATCGCCGACATCCCGGTGCCGGCGTAGCCGCGGGTGCAGAACAACGTGGTCGCGGCCTGCAAGATCACCGCGCGCGACGCCGCGCCACGCGCTCGGCGGCCGTCGGCGACCGCTGACCGCCCATCGGCCATCACAATCCCTCCCCCGTCGACCGCTGGCCGTGGCGCTCAATCACGTTGTCCAGCCGGCCGATACCATCGATCTCCACCGAGACCCGCGCACCGTAACGGTTCAAGTCGATGCTGCGGATGGTCGGAAACCGCTCCGGTGCCGCCGGCCGTGCCGCCGTTCCGAAATGCACGATATCGCCGGGTAGCAACGTCATCGACTCCGAAAGATGCGCCAGCACCTCCTGCACCGGAAACGTCAGATTGGCCGTGGAATCCTGCAACACCAGCTCGTCGTCGAGGTAGCCGCGCACCTCCAACGCGTTGGGATCATCGACATCGTCACGCAATGTGACCCACGGCCCGATCGGGGTGAACGTGTCGCTGCCCTTGGATCGGGCGTGATAGGTCAGATACAACGAACGATCGTCGTCACCGCGCCGGATACGCCACGGCTCGTCGACCGGGACGCCCGGTGGCATCACCAGTTCCACACTGTCCTGCGATTTGATACCCGGGGAGGTGAGGTCGTTGACGATCGTGTACCCGAACACCGCCGCCAACGCCTCCTCGGGGGATGCCCGCCGCACCCGCGCACCGATCACCGCAGCCAGCTCGGGCTCGGGATGCACCACCCCCCAGTCGGTGCACAGCTCGATCGCCCCGCCGTGACCCACCATCGAGGTCGATGGCGCCAGAAAATACATCGGCGCGGTCATGGGACGCGCCGCCAGATGGTTGAACACCTCGTTGTTCAGCGCCACCCCCACGATCTTGGAAGGCTGCGGCACCGGCGGCAGCCATTCCAGCCGCTCACCATCGCCGACCCGGCACTGCGGTGGCGCGGCACGTACGCGCCTCATCAGGTCGCCGCGAGCCGTCTGCTGCAGGTCGATCAAGGTCCCCATCGTGACCGCGTCATCGCCCAAGGCTGCTCCCACATCGATAAAGGGTTGCCCGTCAACGGCATCGGCGATGAGTCGGTCAGCGCCGCTGCGCCGCACGGTGGCCAGTCTCACCCTTCACACACCCCCATTGATCACGATCAACACCACTGCCGCCGAGAGCATCAGCGCGGCTCCCACGAACAAGGCAACGTTCTTGTCCAGCACTCTGCGGCGACCCGCGATGCTGATCAGCACCGGGCGGTACCCGTTCGGGTCGGCGAGCTGTCCACCGTAGGACCGCATCGCGGCCATTGCCACGAAAAACCCCGCCAGCACTACGGCCGCGATCACCACCGCCACGCCGACCCGGAGTCCTCTCGGCCCCAACGGCGCCCATGTCAGCACCACCGCCAACACACCGATCCCGACATGGGTGGCGGCCTGCCACACCACATGAAACCTCGCGTGCCCCACCCAGCGCGGATTGGTCGCGTGCGTTCGGTTCAGGTCAGCCGCCACCGCCACCACCGCGAAGGAGAGCACCGCAAGGGTGACGAGCACCTGAATCGCAGCCACCATGCCCCATCGCCAATCTATTTTATCGATCGATCAACAAAATAGTTGCAGATGGTCCGCCGCGGCGCAAGACGACGCGGCCCTGCTGACGTCAAGCCTCGGCAGCTGGCTCGTTCTGGAGGGCGTCGACGAAGTGGGCGATGTCGAGGCGCCTGGAGTCGGCAGCCCACACCGCCCAGGTGCGCCGGACCAGCGGACTGCCGACCAGGGGATACCAGCTCACGTCGTCGGGCATGGGTTGCGACCAGTGCGGCGGAGCCAACGCGAAGGCGCGCCCCGAGGTCACCGATGCCAGCTTGACCTCGGCGATGAGCGGCTCCCCGGCGGGTGCCTCGGAACCATGGCTTACCCCGTGGCTGCGCAGGATGGCGGTGAGTTCGTCGAACCAGGCGGGGCTGCCGGACCGCGGGAACCCGACCCAGTCCAGTCCGGCGAGAGCCTCCAAGCGAACGCCGCGATCGGTCAACAGTGCTTCAGCCCGCGTCCGGGCCAACAACACGCCCAAGCGTTCCTCGACGGCCAGCGTTGCATCCAGATCGGGTCCCGTCGGGCGCTCCCGTACCAATCCGACGTCGAGCTCTCCGTTGCGCAGCGCGTCGAGTTGCACGGCTGTCGTCGCGTGCCGCGCCTGGACGCGTGTCTCTGGATGCGCAGCGCCAAGCCTGGCCAGGGCCGCAGGAAGCAGGTCAGGTGGCAGTTCCAGAGGTATGCCCAGTCGCAGCACGTCGCCGGGGCTGTCATGGCGGGTCAACGCGGCCAGGGCTTGGTCGTGGCGGGCCAGCACGGCCCGTGATTCGGTGAGCAGGGTGCGGCCGGCGTCGGTGAGCGCAACGCCTGTGCGGTGGCGGACCAGCAGCTCCAACCCGAGCCTGCGTTCGAGGGCGACCATTGCCTGCGATAGGGCCGGCTGGCTGATGTGCAGGCGGCGCGCAGCCGCGGTGACGCTGCCTTCCTCGACCACGGCGATGAACATGCGCATCTCTCGGATCTCCACCCGACCATCACACCACCTGCAGCCATAAGCGCACCCAATGGCGACTGACGTAACCGGAATGCGACGACGTGGGCATTGCGGCGCGTCGCGCTGTTGAGTGGAGCATGTCGAAGGGAAACGTCATGAGCCGGAATGCATCTACTGCCACGGTGGCGGATTGGTTGGCAGCCGTCGACGACAGTTCACGCACTTTGCGCGAGCTGGTCGTCGGTTTGTCGGACGCGCAACTGCACGCGCCGTCCTACGCCGGCGATTGGAGTGTCGCGCAGGTGCTGTCGCATCTGGGCAGTGCCGCGGAGATCGGGACGGTTCTGCTGCAGCGAGGGCTGGCCGGTGACGATTCCGCACCCACCTCGCGGGACACCGGGCCGGTGTGGGAGCGGTGGAATGCCCTGGCGGCCGACCAGCAGCGCGCCCAGTGGATTCAAGCCGACACCACCCACCGCGACCTGCTGCGAGATGTCGTCGACAAGCCGGTTCGCGTCCCCTACTTCGCTGGTCTGCTCACCGTGCAGGAGTATGCCGGGTACCGGCTCTCCGAGCAGTCACTGCATGGATGGGACGTCGCGGTAGCGCTCGAGCCCTCCGCGGCCATTGCGCCGGCCGAGGTGGATTTGTTGTGGCAGCGGCTGGACCTTGTCGCCACTCGGTTCCGCGCACCCGACGTTCTGGCGCGCCTGTCCCCGCACCAGCTCGCGGTGCACACGAATTCACCCGACCGGACGTACTGCATGACCCTCGGCGCCGAGCTGCACCTGCTGCCCTGCGACGCTGCCGATCCCTCGGCCGCGGTGCGTGGTAGCGCGGAGGCCGTGCTGCGGCTGGTCTACGGGCGGCACCGCGACAGCGATGACATCGCGGTCGAGGGCGCCGTGACCCTCGCCGACATGCTGGCACTGTTTCCCGGTTACTGACCGGGTCCTATGCCGTCGAAATCCTCTTCATATCAGCAGAACTCAGAAACAGGAGCATTGCCATGTCCGATCCCGCTTACTTCACCCGCTACGAGAACCTGTCCTTCGATCGCACCGAGGACGGCATCCTCACATTGCGATTCCACACCAACGGCGAACCGATCACCTTCACCGGCCAGACTCACCAAGACCTGCCCGCGGCCCTGGAAGAGATCGCCCTCGACACCGACAACCAGGCAATGATCCTGACCGGCACCGGCGACACGTTCATGGACGTCATCGACGGCGACAGCCTTGGCGAGATCTTCAAACCCCTGGTCTGGGAAAAGATCCGCCGAGAAGGACTCGCCGTTCTGCAACGGTTGCTCAGCCTGCCCATTCCGGTGGTCGGCGTCGCCAACGGACCCGCGACGGTGCATTCGGAATACCTCCTGCTCACCGATGTGCACATCGCCTCCGACCGCGCCACCTACGGCGACTTCCCGCATCCGGCCTTCGGGATCACCGCAGGCGACGGTCTGCAGGTGGTGTGGGAGGAGATCGCCGGTACTGCGCGGGCGAAGTGGCTGCTGTGGACGGGTGAGACGATCGACGCCATCACCGCCGAAAAGTGGGGTGTGGTCAACGAAGTGGTGGAGCACGACCGGGTCTACGCACGCGGATTGGAGCTCGCCCGCATGCTGGCCGCCAAACCGCGGTTGTACCGTTCGCTGCAGAAGCAGACTCTGAACCAGAAGCTGCTGCGCCGCATCGTCGAAGGAGTGCCTCATGGCATGGCCCTGGAAGGCCTGACCGCAGCCGACCTCGCCTACCGCCAGTGAGCGAGCAACTCGGCACCGCCAACGGCGGCAGATCCCGAAGAGTCGTCATCACCGGCGCCTCCAAGGGAATCGGTTGGGAACTTGCCAGGGTGCTGGCAGACCGCGGGCACCAACCGGTCGGGATCGCACGCACCGCCCCGGTCGAGTTCCCGGGCTCATTCATCACCGCCGACTTGGCCGATCGTGGCCAGACCGCTGACGCATTCACCGACATACTCGCGGCCGGCCCGGTCGACGCCCTGGTGAACAACGTCGGGCTGGTGCGCCCGGCGCTCCTGGGAGCAGTCGACCTCGACGACCTGGCCGCGGTGTTCGACGTGAACGTCCGACTGGCCGTTCAGGCCACCCAAGCGGTGATGCCCGGCATGCTGGACCGGGGTTGGGGGCGGATCGTCAACATCACCAGTCTGGTCACCGTGGGAATGGCCGAGCGCACTGCCTACGGATCGGCCAAGGCGGCGTTGGAGTTCTGCACACGAGCGTGGGCCGTCGAGCTTGCACGCAGCGGCGTGACGGTCAATGCGGTAGCTCCGGGACCCACCGAGACCGAACTGTTCCGCGCCAACAATCCGCCCGGTTCCGAGGGTGAGGCGCGCTACCTCGATGCCGTGGCGATGCGGAGATTCGGATCCCCACGGGAAATCTCGGCGGCAGTGGCCTTTCTGCTCTCCGAGGACGCCGCCTTCATCACCGGGCAGGTTCTGCGCGTCGATGGCGGCGGTTCGATCGGAGCCGCGTAACCGACCCGAAGTTCCACACCCGCCGGCGTCTCGACGCCGAATGCACTGTCAACGACCGGCGGAACCAGACAACACCCACCATCCCCGCCGTGGTCGCCACGGCACAGCAGAAACGCGCAGATCATCATGGCCGAAGTCGAGTTCAGCGTCGGGCTGCCCCCGACATCCAAGGTGCCCGAACTGTTCACGTACGCCGAAAGCCTCGGCTACGCGCAAGGTTACGTCTTCGACACCGCGTTCCAAGGCGACGACGTCTGGTACCAGTTGCATCGCGCGGCCGAAGCCACCACCACCTTGCGGCTCGGCCCCGGTGTATTGATCCCCTCTCAACGCCACCCCCTCGTCAACGCCGCGCAAACCGTCTCGTTGCACGCGCTGGCCCCGGGCCGGGTCACCACGTCCTTCGGCACCGGGTTCTCCAGCCGAGCCGCCATCGGTCAGCCGCCGGTGAGGTGGTCCTACATGGAGGATTACATCACCGCCTACCAACAACTCCTTGCCGGCGAAACGGCCGAATGGGAAGGTGCGCCCATCAGGATGCTGCTCCGTGGCACTGAATGGGAAAGTGTTGTTCCACTTCGTGTCCCGCTCATCATGAGCGGTACCGGACCCAAGGGAGACGCCATCTCCCGTCGGCTCGGTGCGGACGGAATGATGTCGCTGTTCGCGGTCACACCGCAGCAAGCGGCATACGGCCGGCGCGTGGTGGTGGTGATGGGCACGGTTCTCGACGAGGGCGAAAAGGTCTCCGATGACCGTGTCCGCGATGCGGTAGGCGTCGTGGCGGGTGTGCAGCTGCATTTCGCCTGGACCCTGCAGGGCCCGGAGGCGGTACGGCAGATGCCCGGTGGCAAGGAGTGGCTCGACGTCGTCAACCAACACCCCCAGCGGGAACGCCATTTGGCCGTGCACCAGGGACACCTGCTGAAGATGAGCGACGCCGACGCCGCGGCTTGGCGAGCAGGCAGCCATGCGTTGCTACCGGGCAACACGATGACCGGCTCCCTCGACGAAGTGTCCGCGGCGATCCGCACACTCGTCGACGACGGCGCCACCGAAGTCCACTTCCAGCCCTCCGGGCCCGACATACCGCGTGAACTCGAACGCTTCATGACCGCAGCGCGTCGCGCATGACGTCCACGGTCACCATCCGAGCCGTCCTCGGGGGCGAAGCAACGTTGATTGAGATGGAGAATACGAAATGAACACAACGCAATTGGGCGCTGGGGTGTCGATAACCGGTGCGGTGGCGGTGGTTACCGGAGCCAACCGCGGTCTGGGTCGGGCTTACGTCGCGGCATTGCTGGAACGTGGCGCCGCCCGGGTGTATGCCGGGGCCCGCAATCCCGACTCGGTCGTCGTCGACGACGGCCGGATCACCGCCGTGGCCCTCGATATCACCGATGCGGCCGCTGTATCCGCGGCTGCGTCGACGGCCACCGATGCCACCATCGTCATCAACAACGCCGGGCTGATGCTCACGTCGCCGTTCCTGTCAGCCTCGGATCCAGACGCAGCACGCAAGGAAATGGACACCAACTACTTCGGCACGTTGGCGATGGCCCGCGCGTTCGCGCCGGTACTGGCAGCCAACGGCGGTGGAGCTTTGGTCAATGTTCTGTCGGTGGTGAGCTTCTACTCCTTGCCCTTCAACGCGTCCTACTGTGCATCGAAGGCAGCTGAATGGTCATTGACCAACGCTCTTCGCCTCGAAATGCGCGGGGCGGGAACCCTTGTCGTCGGAGTTCATCCAGGATTCATCGATACGGACATGACGGCCACGGTCAGTGACGACAAGATCCCTCCTGGCGAGGTGGCGGCCCAAACCCTCGACGCCGTACAAGCGGGGCGACCAGAGGTCCTGACCGACGCGTTCACCCGGACGATCAAGCAGACAATCCCCCAGCACCTCCAGACCCTGTACCCCGATGTGCAGCAGCGTTGGGATGCCGGAGCGAACCCCTGGGGTGACGGCTGACGACCTTTCGGGGTGCGGCGACTGCCGAATGACGGCCGCGCACCGCGCCACCGGCCGGGCGTCGTCAACTCGATACCAGCTCGCGCCATTGCACTGCACTGTACAGTACAGATAGAGGCATGGCGGCTGATAGGAGTCGATGAGATGGCCACGACGATGAAAGCTGTTCGGTTTCATCAGTTCGGCGGGCCGGAGGTCCTTCGCTACGAGGACGTACCGATCCCGGACCTACAACCGGGGGAAGTGCGCGTGCGCGTGCACGCCGTCGGCCTCAATCCCCCGGACTGGTATCTGCGCGACGGTTACCGGCACAAGCAACTGCCCGACGGGTTGATCCCACCGATCCCGCTGCCGGCCATCCCCGGATCGGACGCCTCGGGTGTCGTCGAATCCGTCGCGGAGGATGTTGGCGACTTCTCCCCCGGCGATGAAGTGTTCGGCATGGTGCGCTTCCCCAGCTTCGGCCAGAGCGCGACCTATGCCGAGTACGTATCGGCGCCGGCGGCGCACTGGGCGCACAAGCCCGCCGGAATCGGTCACGAACACGCCGCCGCCGCGGCCATGTCCGGACTCACGGCATGGCAGTTCCTGATCGAACTGGGCCACACCGAACAGAACCCCTTACAACCTCACGCGCACCAGCCGGTACCCCTCGACGGCGCGACGGTGATGGTCAACGGCGCCGCCGGCGGAGTGGGGCACATCGCCGTGCAACTCGCGAAATGGAGAGGCGCCCGCGTGATCGCCGTCGCTTCGGGTCGACACGAGTCGTTCCTACGTGGCCTGGGCGCCGACGACGTCATCGACTACACCACCAGCCGGCCCGAAGAAATGGTGCGAAACGCCGATCTCGTGCTCGACACCATCGGTGGGCCCGAAACCAGTCGGTTCCTTCAAACGATCAAGCCGGGCGGCGCGCTGTTCCCCTGCTTCCTGGGGTTCGACGATGCCGAGCGGGCGCACGAACTGGGCGTCGCCGTGTCCCAAACTCAGGTTCGGTCCAATGGATCCCAACTCAGCGACCTGGGACGCCTGCTCGACGACGGCACGGTGGGTATCGCGATCGACGGGTCGTTCCCGCTTCAGGACGCCGCCGCGGCACACCAACGGGCCGAGCAGGGGCACCTCCGCGGCAAGCTGGTGCTGACCGTCGCCTGAGACGGCGGCGGATGAGCCGATTGTCAGGCGAGCCGCGGGAACAGCGCCACCGCATTCTCGCGATTGATCGCCGCGGCTCGATCGCCGACTCCGGCATCGAGTAGCTCGGTGAACCGTGTCCCCACAGCCGCTGGGGCATAAGGGAAGTCGCTGCCGTACAAGATCCGTGCCGGATCGGCGAAGGCCAGGAAACAGGGCAGGGCATACGCGCTGGACGAGAGCGCGGTATCGAAGTAGCAACGCTTGAATGTGGCTTCGAGGTCGTCCGCCGAAGGGCCGTCCGGGTCGAGTTCCGATTGCAGCAGACAGAATCGCGTCACGGCATACGGGAGGAAGCCGCCGGCATGCGAGAGGACGATCTTCACGGCCGGGTACTTGTCGTGAATCCCGTTGAACACCATGTGCACCGCGGTGCGGGTCGACTCGAAGGGATAATCCACCAGCGGGCCCGGCACGCCGGGCAGCGTTGCGATCACAGGATGCCCGGGGTGGACGAACACCACTGCGGCCCGCTGGTCGAGGGCGCTCCACAGCGGCGCAAGCCGCGCATCGCCGAGATACATGTTGTCGTAACTGCTGAGCAGGACGACCCCGTCGGCGTGGAGTTCGTCGAGGGCGAAACACGCCTCCGCGACGGCGCCGTCGACGTCGGGCAGCGGCAGCGTCGCGAAGTAGCCGAATACCTTGGGCTGCTCGGTCATGAGCGTGGTGCTGTACTCGTTGACCCGGCGCGCCATCGCACGACGCGCGTCGGTGGGCCACCCCACCACGCTCGGCGCCGTCAGCGACAGGATGCTGGTGGCGATCCCGTTGTCTGCCATGAATCTCTGGTGACCGTCAGGATCCCACGATGGCAGGGTCCAGCCAGAGGGATCGCCACCATGCTCGGGCAGCGACTCGCCCCAGAACGGCGGGACGAAGTGGGTGTGCACGTCGATTCGGTTCGGCGAAGCGGCCATCGGTGGGCTCCTTCGAGCTGGTGCTAGGGACGTTCGATGAGGATGGGGGGTTCGGCTTGGCCGGGCTGTGGCCAGTTGGAGAAGACCTCGGCGTAGCTGTGGCTCATGATCTCGAGCACCGTCCCCCACGGATCGGCACAATAGGCGAGCACCCAAGGACGTCCGGGCACGAAGGCCGTGGGTTCCGAGAGCATGGTGCCGCCCTCATCGGTGATGAGCGCAACAGCCTGCGCCACATCGAGATAGGTCAGGCAGAGGTGCCACGGTCCGCGGCGGGTGAAGTCGATCGGATCGTCGGCGTCGCGGTGCTGCACCGGAGGGTCGATGAATTGGAAGAGTTCGATGCCGACACCGTTGCCGCACAACAGGTGCGCCTGCCAGGCGCGGCGGAACCGAGGGCCGAGGGACGCGGCGGCTTCACGATGGTCGGGTTCGAGCAGCCGCGGTCCCATGATGCATCGGAAGCCGAAGACGTCTCCGTACCAGTCGATCGCGCCGAACACATCGGGCACGGTCACGCCGACATGGTTGACCGCCAGTGCCGCGGACGCCGGCCGTAGATCCGGGCTCGTCATCGATGCTTCTCCCTGTGGTAGAAGGCGGCCTGAATGAGGTGATGGGTGACCGCATGGTGGTGGAACCCGTCGACGTCGATCACGTGGCCGGAGAAGGTATCGACGAATGTCGGCCATGATCTCGAACGCTAACACATCTTTGACCGATCGGTCCAAGTTTGGTTATCGTGAGGCTGGTACACGGCGATGGGCGGCAATCGTGTCCGCGGCCGCGAATTTCGACGCCCGAAAGGGGGTGTGAGCGCGCGTGGCGGGGCGTAAGCAGTTCGACGTCGATCATGTTTTGGACCAGGCAATGCGGGTGTTCTGGGAGAAGGGGTACGTCGGAGCATCGCTCGAAGACTTGACGTCGGCGACCGGTCTGGGACGTGGGTCGCTCTATGGGACCTTCGTCAGCAAGGATGGACTGTTCCGGCAAGCGCTGCAGCGGTATTCGCTGCTCTACGGGGCGCGCTTCGACGCCGCACTCGCGCGCGCCGACACCGACCCGGTAGGCGCCGTCGAGGCATTCTTCGCCGTGGTCCTCGACCGCATCGCCGACCCCACCGTCCCCGACGGGTGCCTCGTCGCACAGGCGACCATCTCGTCACCGACGTTGGAGGCGGAGACGGCGGATCACGTTCGGGAAATGCTGCGCGCGCAACACGCTCGAGTCAGATCAGCCCTCGACCACACCCACCCCGACAAGCAACTGCTCGACGATCTCGCGGCCTACGTCGTGGGCATCACGCAGTCCCTTGCCGTGCTCAGCCGCGGCGGAATGTCCGCCCAAGAGCTGCAATCCACGGCCAGGCTCGCGTGCGAGACCGTTACCCGCCGGCTTGGTGAACACCACCGGTGAGCGATGAGCGTGTGAGATGAGCCGGCTTCTATCGCCTGGCGGGCTGCCCGCAGTACCGTGGACCCATGGATCGAAGGGCCGCGGGTGCACCCGTTCGTCCGTCGCAGGCGGTGTCGACGACAGAGGCAATACTGCAGACCGCCGTCCGAGTCTTTCTCGCCCACGGTTACGAGCAGTCCAGCATGGACGCGATCGCGTTGCAGGCCGGGGTGGCGCGTAGAACGTTGTACAACCAGTTCGCCAACAAGAAGGCGCTGTTCGACGCGACGATGGCGCGACTGTGGGCCAGCATGCCGCTCGACGCGATCATCGAATCGACTGCGCAGGTTCGCCCCGCGGATGAGGTCCTGTTCACGATAGGGCGCACGATCGCCGGCTTTTGGGCACCGCCAGAGGCGGTGGCGTTCATGCGGCTGGTGATCTGGGAGAGCGCACGATTCCCCGAAATCGGTCAAAGCTTCATGGACTCCGGGCGGGAGCCTGCTCGACGCGCCGTTCACGATTACGTGTGCCGGCTCAGCGAAGAGCCCGAATTCGAGATCCCCGATCCTGATCTCGCGACGGCGCAGTTCATCGACGTCATCCTCGGCGAGGTCCTGTTGGGTCGGCTGGTGGCCTCCTCGAGCTCCGCACTCGACGACGACCGGTGCGATTACGTGGCGCGTGAAGCGGTGGCGCTGTTCATGGCTCGTTATCGCCGTCACTCCTGATACCGAATGAGCACGTCGGGTTGTCCGCGATCGTCGGTCCAACTGAGGTACTCACTCTGGTCGTGGTTGCAGAACATCTGGATGTCGTCGGCATGGGCGAGTCGCAGGTCCTCGCGTTCTCCGCTCAACGTGTGCGGATCGATCAGCGGCAGGCGCCCGCCGAGATCGGCTCCCGTGTCGGTCATGTGCTCTCCTCCTAGTTTGCCTTGAGCAGAATGTCGTCGAGCCAGTTGAAGACCACTTCGTCCTTGTGCGCCAAAGCCCCTGATTGGCAGTGGTTCTCGGCGCCATCCTCGGCGGTGAAGCGTACGAAGGTCTTCGGCGACCGCAGAGTGTCGAAGACCTGCTCGGGCTGGCCGCGGAAGAATTGATCACCGTCGGCTTCCATCACCAGAGTCGGTGCCGTAATGCGTTCCACAACAGTGTGATCCAAGGTCATCGCCCGGCTCGCATCGACGAACTCGTAGAGCGACCCGGACCCGAAGCAGAAGGTGCCCTGGGTGAACGTCCACCGCAGCTGTGTGTTGGTCTGCATCTGCTGGGTGACGATCTCGTCGAATCCAGCGGAATCCCCGGCGTCGAGCGCCCGAAGCGCCTCGAGTGACAGGACGCCGCGGATGCTGTCGTAGAGGCTCCACACGCCGTCGTAGAGTATGGCCGCCTGGAACCGCGGTTCGTAGGCAGCGGCGCGCGCGGCGAGGTATCCGCCGAGGCTCATGCCTTGTACTGCGAGTCGATCGCCGTCCACGTCGGAACGCGACAGCGCATAGTCGACGACAGGAGTCACCACCGCTTCCCAGTCGTACCGGAAGGGCAGCTTCTGCTCCCGAAGCGGCATGCCCTGACCGGGTCCGTCGAAGGTGAGGCAGTTGTATCCGCGTCGGTTGGCCGCTGCGGCGCCGAAGTAGTACAGCTCCTCGATGCTCGAATCGAAACCGCCGTGGAAGATGAGCGTCGGTCGCGGTTCCCCGGAATCGTCGACCTTGTAGAAGTACCCCGGAAGCGTCGTGCCCTCGTAGGGGATCTCGATGGGCTCCCAGGGCTTGGATCGTCGGGTTTCTACCCCTCACGCGCGCCTCGGCGTCGATCCTTCCCGTCACTCACCACCACTTCGGTGCGGTGGGCAGCAGCCTGTTACCTGTTGCGGCGGTATGCGGTCGGGGTGACGCCGACGCGTTGTTTGAAGGTCGTGGCGAAGTGGCTCGGGTTGGCGAATCCCACGCCGGCGCTGATCTCGGTGATGCTGGCCCGACTGCTCCAAAGCAGCGCCTTGGCCCGTTCGATTCGCTGCTCGATCAGGTACTGGTGAGGGGTCGTGCCGAACGCAGTCGAGAACGCAGGCAGAAACACACTCGCCGTCATGCCGACCAAAGCGGCCAGTTCGTCCAGATCGATGCGGGAATCCAACTCCGATTGCAGGTAGTCGACGACGATCTGCTGGGCCCGTCCATCCAGGTGACGTGCCACGTTGTCGGCGCGCGCGGGCGGTGGCTGGGCGGGGTAGTGCTCGGAGATGTGCAGTTGCATCGTCTGGACCAGCGACTGACGGAACAGCGTCGCCGCGGCACCGTCGCGATGGGCTTGGCCGGCAAGGCGCTCCACCAGCCGATGCAGCAACGTGTCGGGATACCCGACACGCGGTGCGAGTTCTCGATCACCGAAAGTCGCCGCCGGCACGGTGATCTCACAGAAGCCGACCGTGGCTCCTTGGACGAGGGCCGCGTAGCGGTGCTCGGCAGGAATGACCCACACGTCACCGACACGGGGAAGGCAGTGACCTGACGGGCCGCCTTCGAACTCGATCTCCATGGAGGTGAGATGGCCGCGCCGATGGACGACGAACACGTGATGCGGCTCTTGAAAGCACCAGTCGGTCGGGGAGGTGATCGTTTCGGCGACGAAGCGGAAGTCCAGGCCGTGAACCCGCAGGCCACGCTCGGCCACGACAACGCGTTCGCTACGTTGCCGATGGCCATCCCACACTTGCAATCCGACCGCCCCTGACCCGCTCCAAGTTTCTCGAAGGTCGACGATTTTTCGGAGGTCCCCCCTTTCGCCCCACGATAGCGTCCTGTGCGCATATCGACGAGAGGAAGCGATGCCCGACACCGTCAACAGCATTGCCGGCAAGAACGTCCTGGTCGCGGGGGGCGCCAAGAATCTGGGCGGGTTGATCTCGCGCGACCTGGCCTCCCAGGGCGCCCGAGCGGTCACGGTGCACTTCAACAGCGAATCCACCCGCGGTGCCGCCGAGGAGACTGCCGAGGCAATCAATGCGGCAGGGGCTCAGGCCCACCTGGTGCAGGCCGATCTGACCGGCGCGGCGGCGGTGA
Source organism: Mycolicibacterium canariasense (assembly GCF_002101555.1). GTDB lineage: Bacteria > Actinomycetota > Actinomycetes > Mycobacteriales > Mycobacteriaceae > Mycobacterium > Mycobacterium canariasense. Next base: position 726 of record NZ_LQOL01000003.1, on the reverse strand, counting down.
CGACGTTGTTCCAGGACGCCAGGGGTGCGATGGGGTCGATTGACATCGCGATCAACACCACCGGCATGGTCATCAAGAAGCCCCTGCCGGAGATCACCGAGGAGGATTTCGACAAGATCTTCGCGATCAACGCCAAGACGGCGTTGTTCTTCATCCAGCAGGCTGGTGAGCATCTCGGCGAGCGAGGAAAACTCGTCACGCTCGTCACCTCCCTGTTGTCGGCCTACACCGGCCTGTATTCGATCTACGCCGGGTCGAAAGCCCCTGTGGAGCACTTCACCCGCGCAGCGTCCAAAGAGTTTGGCAGCCGCGGGATCTCGGTCAATGCGGTTGCGCCCGGTCCCATGGAGACACCGTTCTTCTACGGCCAAGAAACCAAGGAGTCCGCCGAGTTCAACCAGAACGCGGCCGACCTGTCCAAGTACACCGAGACCGGCCTGACCGATCCGCGCGACATCGTGCCCTTGGTCCGATTCCTCGTCAGTGACGGATGGTGGATCACCGGGCAGACCATCCTCGCCAACGGCGGCTACACGACTCGCTGAGGCAACTGTGCAGACGAACATACTTCTCACCGCTGTTGTGGCCGTTGCTGTCGTGATTGGTGGGGCTGGGTGTAGTTCCGGCTCGCCCCAAGAGCCGGCCACGCCGGCTTCGAGCGTGCCCACCACTACCCGTGGCAGCGTGCCGTCCCCCGCCCCCAGCCGATCGGAACGTTCTTCGACC
>NZ_LQOL01000002.1 GCF_002101555.1 Mycolicibacterium canariasense | reverse complement strand
CTCATTTTCGAGAGACCTCGACCTCTATCCCGGCAACGACGCGCCAACCACCTCTACACCCTCATCTGTGAAGAGCCGGTCATCGTGTCCGACGGCAACAGTGCCGATGCCACCACCGCGATCGGTCATCGGTACGCCGACCGGGTCGTGGTGCACGACCTGCCGGCCCGCCAGACCATCGGCCAGGCCAGAAACATGGGGGCCGCGGTGGCCCGTGGCGATTTCTACGTCTTCCTCGACGCCGACGTGGTGATCCCCGATATCGACGAATTCTTCGGCACGGCACTGCAGCGGTTCCGCGCGAATCCGGAGTTGGTGGCCCTGACCGTCAAGTACCGGGTGTTGCCCGAGGCCAGTACATGGTTCGACACCTGGGTTTTCACGATGCTGGGGCTGCAATTCCGATTCCAGAACAACATCCTGGGTATCGGCGGGTCCGGCGGGGAGTTCCAGATGATCTCCGCGCAGGCCTTCCACGCCGTCGACGGCTTCGACGAATCGTTGGTCGCCGCCGAGGATATGGACCTGTTCCGCCGGCTGTCCCGAATCGGGCGGACCCGCTTCGACGGTCGACTCGCCGTGTTCCACACCGGCCGGCGGGCCCACGAGATCGGTTGGCCCAGCCTGCTGTGGCAGTGGTTCACCAACTCGTTCACGGTCTTCTTCTTCCAGCGGTCGGCCAGCCGGGAGTGGGAAGTGGTCCGGTGACTCGGCGCTAGCCGGCGGCCTCGGCTTTGGCCTTCAGCCGCGCCAGGGTGGCCTTGATGTGCTCGGCGTTGGCCGCATCCCGATCCGAGACCCCGGTGGCCAGCCCGGCCAGCGGTTTGAACCAGCCCGGCCTGCGATCCCAGGTTCGCTCGGTGACGGTGCACCCGCCGTCGTCGGCGGCGGTGATGTCGTACCGCCAGTGCGCGATCGGCAGACCGGTGGACTTGACGTCGAAGGCGAAGGTCCGGCCCGGCTCGGCCGTGGTGACCGTACACTTGGTGGTCCACTTCTTGGCGCCATTGCGGTTGTGCCCCTTGAACACCGCCCCCGCGACCGCCGCATCTCCGCTGAGCCACTCCATCGCGTGGGTTTCCTCGGCCAGGGTGGCCAGCGTGGCGAGATCGGTGATCAGCGCGTAGACGGCCTCGGGTGAGGCGGCGATGCTGACGTCGGCGCCCGCGGTGGCCGGTCCGGTGGTAACCATGCCGATGATGCTAAACCCGGCGGGTGGCGGGAATCACCTGCCCGGCGCGACACGTTGTTGACCGTATGAGTGAACGTCCCGTGCTCCAGCCCGGTCCGCAGCACCCCATCACCATCACGCCGACCGGGCTGCGCGTCACGGTCCGGGTGAACGGTGCCGTCGTCGCCGATACCGAGAACGCCCTGACCTTGCAGGAGGCGAGCTATCCGGCCGTGCAGTACCTGCCGCTGGCCGACGTCGACGCCGCGGTGCTGACCCGCAGCGACACCGCCACCTACTGCCCGTACAAGGGTGAGGCCAGCTATTACGACGTGGCCGGGGTGCCGGATGCAATCTGGACCTACGAGGACCCGTACCCGGCGGTGGCCGCCATCGCCGGCCGGGTCGCGTTCTACCCGGACAAGGCCGACATCGTCGTGGGCTGACCGGCCGGAGCCGTAATCTGGTGCGGTGCCCACCGGCAGTGTGGCCTTCCCCGGACCCGTCAGCCCGTTGCTGACGCTGTCGCCGCTGCGCCGTGGCTGCGGGGATCCGTGCTTCCGCGTCGTGGACGGCGTCATCTGGCGTACCAGCCTGATGCGCACCGGCCCGGTGACGGCCCGGATCGGCAGCACCCGCACCGTCGCCGAATGCGAGGCGTGGGGCGCCGGTGCCGACGAGTTCCTGGACGGGTTGCCCGCGCTGCTCGGCGCCGACGACGATGCCTCGGATTTCCATCCCGTCGAACCGACGATCGCCAGAGCCCATGAGCGGGTGCCGCATCTGCGGCTGGGCCGGACCGGCCGGGTACTGGAGGCGCTAATCCCCGCGATCATCGAACAGCGGGTGTCCGGTAAGGACGCCTTCCGTGGCTGGCGCCGGCTGGTGACGAAGTACGGTGCGCCGGCGCCGGGACCGGCCCCCGCGGGGATGCGGGTTCCGCCCGCGGCGGAGGTGTGGCGGCGCATCCCGTCCTGGGAGTTCCACCGCGCCAACATCGATCCGGGCCGGGCCCGCACCATCGTCGGCTGCGCGCAGCGGGCCGACGCCCTGGAACGGTGTCGCACCGCGGCGGGTTTCCAGTCGATGCCCGGGGTGGGTGAGTGGACCGCGGCCGAGACGATGCAACGCGCGTTCGGTGATGCCGATGCCATCTCGGTGGGGGACTACCACCTGTCCAACATGGTGGGGATGACGTTGCTGGGTTATCGCATCGACGATGCCGCCATGGTCGAGCTGCTGGAACCACTGCGCCCGCACCGGCAGCGCGCGGTGCGGCTGCTCGAGGTCAGCGGCCTGGCGCGCAACCCGAGGTTCGGTGCGCGCCAGGCCATTCCGGATCTGAAGGCGCTGTAGCTAGCGGGCCTGCTCCAGGGCGTCGTCGCGGTCCGGCCGGTCCGCGAGCTGTTCGGCGACACCGAACAGGAACGGATAGGCCACGCCGGCGATGGCGGCCCCGACCAGTGGAGCCACCCAGAACGCCCACAATTGGGCCGGTGCGCCGTCGCCGTTGAAGAAGGCCACCGCGGTGGAACGTGCCGGGTTGACCGAGGTGTTCGAGATGGGGATGGAGATCAGGTGGATGAGGGTCAGCGTCAGGCCGATGGAAAGGCCGGCAAAGCCTTTCGGCGCCCGGTCATCGGTGGACCCGAGGATCACCAGCAGGAAGACCGCCGTCAGGACGATCTCGGTGACCAGCACGGCCACCAAGGAGAACCCGCCGGGTGAGTGTGCGCCGTAGCCGTTGGCCGCCATGTTGCCCGCCGCGCTCCAGCCGTCCTGGCCGCTGGCCACGAAATAGATGACACCGCCTGCCACCAGGCCGCCGAGCACCTGCGCCACCCAATACAACGGCAGCGCCGCCCATTCCACACGGCGTGCCAGTGCCGCGCCGAGCGTCACCGCAGGGTTGAAGTGGCCACCGGAGATGGTGCCGAAGGCGTACACACCGGTGAGCACGGTGAGGCCGAATGCCAATGCGACGCCGAGGAATCCGATGCCCAATGAGGTTCCGTCGCCGGAGACGAACTTGGCGGCGAACACCGCACTTCCGCAACCACCGAGGACCAGCCAGAACGTTCCGATGAATTCTGCGGCCAGCCTGTGTTGCATTGTCGGTCTTGACATGACGAGCTCCTTTGCTGGATATGCCGTACCGTGAGAGTCGCACAGCCGATGGCCGACGCAGGACCCAGCAAAGGACATTGTGTCCGAATATTGGCTGATTAGAGACGGTTTCTAGACTCGGATGTCGCTGTCGCGATCGAAACGCTGCGACTTGCAGATCGACACGCGGGTCTGGCTCATCAGAAGATACGCGACGCCGACGGCGATCATCGCACCGGGTAGCACCGAGAACGAGTTCGCAGGCCATCATCGCCAGCACGACGAAATGCCCGGACCGTAAGGGATTCCGGGCAGTCGACCGGTCAGCGCGACGGTGCCGAAGAAGACGCGCAGCGGTGGAGGCCGGCACCCGGCGGATGCCGGCCCGGATTGGGCGGTGGCGTCAGAGATACGCCGTGAGCCTGCCCACCAGAGCCGGCCGACCGTCGGCGTCGAACGCCTGGGCGTCGGCCACGCCGCTGCTGCGTCCGCTGTGCAACGCCGTTGCGGTGTAGTGCGCGCGGCCACCGGAAATGAGCCGGCGCAGGTAGTTCACCCGCAGCGACGCGGTGTGCAACGGCCCGTCGGCCCGGGTCGTGTTGAGTGCGGCGGCAGCCACCAGTTCCAGGCCGGCCGCGGCCACGCCGCCGTGCACCGCGCCCATGCTGTTGTTCACCGCCGGACCGGCGTGCTGGACCAGCAGCGGGCCGGGGCCGCCGGCCTCGGCCACCTCGACGGCCATCAGCTCATCGAGGGCGTCGGGGACCGGTGCCGGCGCGTCGGGGCCGGCGTCGTCCGGCAGTGGCGGTGCGGACACGGCGATGTAGAACGTCCGGACCGTCCCCACCCCGATGCCGATGCCGCGGTGGCTGAGCTCGCAGGCCGACAGCGAGGTGGCGGTGGCGGCACCCACGGTCCGACTCTCGGCGAGCACCGGGGTGGCCGGGTCGGCGGCCAGGACGGCGTGCGCGTCGGGGGTGAACTCCATGGTCAGCTCGCTGGACACGGTCCAGTGCCCGTCCGGGCGGCGCAGATGATTGGCGAAGCCGGCGATGTGGTCGACGAGCACCGCCAGGGGTGCCAGGCTCGCGGCGCCGGTGAACGGATTGCACAATCCGGCCACCGGCATGGTGGCGGCGCAGCGCTGCGCCGTGGCGGCCAGGTTGACGATGCCGAACCGGCCCGGGGCGGTGTGCGGCGGGAAGGCTCCCGTCACCGGGTGACCCGCTGAACCAGACATTGCAGTACCAGACATTGCAGTCAGCTTGGCACGGCGTGTGCGCGGGCGGTGGAGGGAGGGAGTACCGCTGAGACCGATGTGCCTGATGTGGCAGGTGGGGTCAGTGATCGGCGCGGGTGTGCCGGTGCCTAAGAATCTGAACAGGCTTTGAGCAAATGGCATCCACAGCATTGCTGCAGCTTGCGGCGTCGACAAAGAAATCTTAGCAAAGCACAGTGCGGTAGGGCGGTCAGAGGCTCGGATACTGCCGCCATCCCCGTGCGGGGTGAGACCCCAAGTGCCGCAACAGGTTACGAGCCGGCGCCGGCGGCGACTCGTCCCCGCCGAGCGGGTCGCCGACCAGCTTAGTTAGGTCTGGCTAAGTTGGCATGTCAGGCGGTGCTTGTCATATCGTTTTTCCCAACTCAAGGCGAGCGGGACTGGCCGTCGTTCAATGCTGCACGAAAGGCACCGCGATCGCCTGGCCGGAACGCCGGCGGATGCCGCTGGTCACAGCAGGCAGCAACACACCCGGCTTCGCGCAAGCAGGGTAAGAGAGTAAAGGGTCAGGTGGTATCCGGATGGGACCAGTGCCCGGGAGTTTTCAGGGCTCCTCACGTCCGCGGGGTATGTACAACCCCGCCTACGAGCACGATTCATGCGGTGTGGCCATGGTCGCCGACATGCACGGCCGGCGTAGCCGCGACATCGTCGACAAGGCCATCACGGCCCTGCTGAACCTGGAACACCGCGGTGCCGCCGGAGCGGAGCCCAACACCGGCGACGGCGCGGGCATCCTGCTGCAGGTGCCCGACGCCTTTTTGCGCGCCGTGGTGGACTTCGACCTGCCCGAGGAGGGCAGCTACGTCACCGGCATCGCGTTCCTGCCCCAGTCCGCCCGGGACGCCAAGCTGGCCTGCGAGGCCGTCGAGAAGATCGTCGAGGCCGAGGGCCTGACGACGCTCGGCTGGCGCGACGTCCCCACCGACGACTCCTCGCTGGGCGCGCTGGCCCGCGACGCCATGCCCACGCTGCGTCAGGTGTTCATCGGCGGGGCCTCCGGGATGGACCTGGAGCGTCGCGCCTACGTGATCCGCAAGCGCTCCGAGCACGAGTTGGGCACCAAGGGTCCGGGGCAGGACGGTCCGGGTCGCGAAACCGTCTACTTCCCAAGCCTTTCCGGGCAGACCCTGGTGTACAAGGGCATGCTCACGACTCCGCAGCTGCGGGCGTTCTACCTGGATCTGCAGGACGAGCGGCTGACCAGCGCGCTGGGCATCGTGCACTCGCGGTTCTCCACGAACACGTTCCCGTCCTGGCCGCTGGCCCACCCGTTCCGCCGGGTGGCGCACAACGGTGAGATCAACACCGTCACCGGTAACGAGAACTGGATGCGGGCGCGCGAAGCCCTGATCCACACCGACGTGTTCGGATACCACAACGACCTGAACAAGATCTTCCCGGTCTGTACCCCGGGGGCCTCCGACACCGCGCGGTTCGACGAGGTCCTGGAGCTGCTGCACCTGGGCGGACGCAGCATCGCGCACGCGGTGCTGATGATGATCCCCGAGGCGTGGGAGCGCAACGAGGACATGGACCCGGCCCGCCGGGCGTTCTACCGCTACCACGGCTCGCTGATGGAGCCCTGGGACGGTCCGGCCTCGGTGTGCTTCACCGACGGCACCGTCGTCGGCGCGGTGCTGGACCGCAACGGGCTGCGCCCGTCGCGGATCTGGGTCACCAAGGACGGCTTGGTCGTGATGGCGTCGGAGGCCGGCGTGCTCGACCTCGACCCGTCGACGGTGGTGCAGCGGCTGCGCCTGCAGCCCGGTCGGATGTTCCTGGTGGACACCGCCCAGGGCCGCATCGTCTCCGACGAGGAGATCAAGGCCGACCTGGCCGCCGAGCACCCGTACCAGGAGTGGCTGGATGCCGGGCAGTTCCACCTCGACGATCTGCCGCCCGGCGACTACGTCAAGATGCCGCATCACCGCGTCGTGTTGCGTCAGCAGGCCTTCGGCTACACCTACGAGGAGCTCAACCTGCTGGTGGCGCCGATGGCGCGGACCGGCGCCGAGGCGCTGGGCTCGATGGGCACCGACACGCCCATCGCCGTGCTCTCGCAGCGTCCCCGCATGCTCTACGACTACTTCCAGCAGCTGTTCGCGCAGGTCACCAACCCGCCGCTGGATGCCATCCGCGAAGAAGTGGTCACCAGCCTGGAGGGCGTCATCGGCCCCGAGGGCGACCTGCTGAACCCGGACGAGAACTCGTGCCGCCAGATCGTGCTGCCGCAGCCGATCCTGCGCAACGCCGAACTGTCCAAGCTGATCCACGTCGACCCCGACCATGAGATCCGCGGCCGCAAGCACGGCATGCGGGCCGCGGTGGTGGGCTGCCTGTACCCGGTCGCCGACGGTGGCCCCGGACTGCGCCGCGCCCTGGAAGAGGTCCGGGCGAAGGTGTCGCAGGCCATCCGCAACGGGGCGCGCATCATCGTGCTCTCCGACCGGGAGTCCAACGAATGGCTGGCGCCCATCCCGTCGCTGCTGGCGGTGGCGGCTGTGCACCACCACCTGGTCCGGGAGCGCACCCGCACCCAGGTGGGCCTGGTCGTCGAGTCCGGTGACGCCCGCGAGGTGCACCACATGGCCATGCTGTGTGGGTTCGGCGCGGCCGCGATCAACCCGTACATGGCCTTCGAGTCGATCGAGGACATGGTCGACCGCGGCATCATCACGGGTCTGACCAGTGACCAGGCCAAGGCGAACTACGTCAAGGCGGCCGGCAAGGGTGTGCTCAAGGTGATGTCCAAGATGGGCATCTCCACGCTGGCGTCCTACACCGGCGCCCAGTTGTTCCAGGCGGTCGGTATCAGCCAGCGGGTCCTGGACGAGTACTTCACCGGATTGCATTGCCCCACAGGCGGTATCGATCTGGACGACATCGCCGCCGACGTGGCCACCCGGCACTCGCTGGCCTACCTGGACCGGCCGGACGAGTGGGCACACCGCGAGCTCGAGGTCGGTGGCGAATACCAGTGGCGCCGCGAGGGTGAGTACCACCTGTTCAACCCGGACACGGTGTTCAAACTCCAGCATTCCACCCGCACCGGGCAGTACTCGGTGTTCAAGGAGTACACCAAGCTGGTCGACGACCAGAGCGAGCGGATGGCTTCGCTGCGTGGCCTGCTGAAGTTCAAAGAGGGTGTCCGCGAGCCTGTTCCGCTGGACGAGGTGGAGCCGGCGAGCGAGATCGTCAAGCGCTTCTCCACCGGCGCGATGAGCTACGGATCCATCTCGGCCGAGGCGCACGAGACGCTGGCCATCGCGATGAACCGGCTGGGCGGCCGGTCCAACTCCGGAGAGGGCGGCGAGAGCGTCGACCGCTTCGAGCCCGACGCCAACGGCGACTGGCGCCGCAGCGCCATCAAGCAGGTGGCCTCGGCCCGATTCGGCGTCACCAGCCACTACCTGACCAACTGCACCGACATCCAGATCAAGATGGCTCAGGGCGCCAAACCCGGTGAGGGCGGCCAGCTTCCGGGGCACAAGGTGTACCCGTGGGTGGCCGAGGTGCGGCACTCGACGCCGGGCGTCGGGCTGATCTCACCGCCGCCGCACCATGACATCTACTCGATCGAGGATCTGGCGCAGCTGATCCACGACCTGAAGAACGCCAACCCGTCCGCGCGGATTCACGTGAAACTGGTGTCCGAGAACGGCGTCGGAACGGTTGCGGCCGGCGTCTCCAAGGCGCACGCGGACGTGGTGCTCATCTCGGGGCATGACGGCGGCACCGGTGCGACCCCGCTGACCTCGCAGAAGCATGCCGGTGCCCCGTGGGAGCTGGGTCTGGCCGAGACGCAGCAGACGCTGCTGCTCAACGGCCTGCGCGACCGCATCGTGGTGCAGGTCGACGGCCAGCTCAAGACCGGCCGCGACGTGGTGATCGCCGCGCTGCTCGGCGCCGAGGAGTTCGGTTTCGCCACCGCTCCGCTCGTGGTCTCGGGCTGCATCATGATGCGGGTCTGCCACCTCGACACCTGCCCGGTGGGCGTGGCCACCCAGAACCCGGTGCTGCGACAGCGGTTCAACGGCAAACCGGAATTCGTGGAGAACTTCTTCCTGTTCATCGCCGAGGAAGTTCGCGAGCACATGGCCAAGCTCGGCTTCCGGACCGTCAACGAGATGGTCGGTCAGGTGGGCGCACTGGACACCCAGCGTGCCGCCGAGCACTGGAAGGCGCACAAGCTCGACTTGGCTCCGGTGTTGCATGAGCCCGAGTCGGCGTTCATGAACCAGGACCTGTACTGCACGTCCACCCAGGATCATGCGTTGGACAAGGCGCTGGATCAGCAGCTGATCGCCCAGTGCCGGGAGGCCATCGACAATGGCACCGCGGTGAGCTTCACCACCAAGATCGCGAACGTGAACCGAACGGTCGGCACCATGCTCGGCCACGAGGTGACGAAAGTCTACGGCGGCGAAGGTCTCCCGGACGGCACGATCGACATCACGTTCGACGGTTCGGCGGGTAACAGCTTCGGCGCGTTCGTCCCGCGGGGTATCACGCTGCGGGTTCGCGGCGACGCCAATGACTATGTGGGCAAGGGCCTTTCGGGTGGGCGCATCGTGGTGCGCCCGTCGGCCGGTGCTCCGTCGGACTACGTCGCCGAGGACAACATCATCGGCGGCAACGTGATCCTGTTCGGCGCCACCAGCGGCCAGGCCTTCCTGCGCGGGGTGGTGGGCGAGCGGTTCGCCGTCCGCAACTCCGGTGCGCACGCCGTCGTCGAGGGCGTCGGTGACCACGGTTGCGAGTACATGACCGGCGGCAAGGTGGTCATCCTCGGAAGCACCGGGCGCAACTTCGCCGCCGGTATGTCCGGTGGTGTGGCGTACGTGTACGACCCGGACAAGGCCTTGCCGGACAACGTGAATCAGGAGATGGTGGATCTTGACGTGCTCGATGACGCCGACCTCGAATGGCTGCACGGCATGATCACCGCGCATGTGGATGCCACCGATTCGGCTGTGGGACACCGGATCCTGGCGGACTGGCCGGCGCATCAGTCGAAGTTCGTGAAGGTGATGCCACGCGATTTCAAGCGCGTGCTGACGGCGATCGCGGAGGCCGAATCGGCCGGGGCCGACGTCGACGAGGCGATCATGGCGGCGGCTCGTGGCTGATCCGAACGGTTTCCTCAAGCACACCAAGCGGGAGACGCCCGCCCGTCGTCCGGTGGACCTGCGCCTGCGGGACTGGAAAGAGGTCTACCAGGACTTCTCCAAGGACACCCTGCAGGTTCAGGCCTCGCGGTGCATGGACTGCGGTATCCCGTTCTGCCACAACGGTTGCCCGCTGGGGAACCTGATTCCCGAGTGGAACGACCTGGTGTTCCGGGGTCGTTGGCGTGACGGTATCGAGCGGCTGCACGCGACCAACAACTTCCCGGAGTTCACCGGCCGGCTGTGCCCCGCGCCGTGCGAGGCATCGTGCGTGCTGGGCATCAACCAGGATCCGGTGACCATCAAGCAGGTCGAGGTCGAGATCATCGACAACGCCTGGGAGCAGGGCTGGGTCAAACCGCTGCCGCCGGACGTGCTGACCGGTAAGAAGGTCGCCGTGGTCGGATCCGGGCCCGCCGGCCTGGCCGCCGCCCAGCAGCTGACCCGCGCCGGGCACGAGGTGACGGTGTTCGAGCGCGCCGACCGCATCGGCGGCCTGCTGCGCTACGGCATCCCCGAGTTCAAGATGGAGAAGCGCCACATCGACCGCCGCCTGGAGCAGATGGCGGCCGAGGGCACCCAGTTCCGCACCGGGGTGAACGTCGGTGTCGACCTCACGGTCGAGCAGCTGCAGGAGGACTTCGACGCAGTGGTGCTGGCAGGCGGGGCGACCGCCTGGCGCGACCTGCCGATCCCGGGCCGCGAACTGGACGGCATTCACCAGGCCATGGAATACCTGCCGTGGGCCAACCGGCTGCAGCAGGGCGACGATGTGGCCGGACCCGACGGGCAGCCGCCGATCACGGCCAAGGGCAAGAAGGTCGTCATCATCGGCGGCGGCGACACCGGGGCGGACTGCCTGGGCACCGCGCACCGCCAGGGCGCGGCCAGCGTGCACCAGTTCGAGATCATGCCGCGCCCGCCGGAGACCCGGGCCGACTCGACGCCGTGGCCGACCTATCCGCTGATGTTCCGGGTGTCCTCGGCGCACGAAGAGGGCGGCGAGCGGGTGTTCTCGGTGAACACCGAGCAGTTCGTCGGGACCGACGGCAAGGTGTCCTCGCTCAAGGTGCACGAAGTCGAGATGAAGGCCGGCAAGTTCGAGAAGGTGCCCGGCTCCGATTTCGACCTGGATGCCGACATCGTGTTCCTGGCGATGGGCTTCGTGGGTCCCGAGCGTGAGGGCTTGCTGACCGACCTGGGGGTGGAGTTCACCGAGCGCGGCAACGTGGCGCGTGACGACGACTTCCAGACGACGGTGCCCGGCGTGTTCGTGGCCGGTGACATGGGCCGCGGGCAGTCGCTCATCGTGTGGGCCATTGCCGAGGGCCGGGCTGCGGCCGCCGCCGTGGACCGTTTCCTGATGGGGGAGTCGGCGCTGCCGGCACCGATCAAGCCCACCGCCGCGCCCCAGCGATGAGCGCGTGCGCGAAGAGCCTCCGGTCTCAGCGATGAGCGCTTAACCAAACCGTCGCGAGATTGTTGTTGTTGCGGTCTGCACTCGCAGAACACCGCAACAACGGCAATTTCGCGATACGGGGCGGTCTCGGAACGATCGCGCGACGCCACTCCAGCAACTCCTGCCACAGCAAAAACATCCGATTTATCGTCGGCGCGCCTTGCTGTGTTTGCTCGGGGAGCGGTATCTAATGAGTGGGCAGGGGTCGTGCGGTAAAGTGACCCCACGGTGCAGCTATACGCCCGACCGCAGGAGTTCCTACCGTGTACATCAACCCGTATTCACGGTCCCGATTGAGTCGAATTGCCTGGTCATGGCTCCGCCATCCAGTCAAGAGCCGCGAGTTTCCAGCTAAGCACGAACGCCTGATCACCCAAGCCGAGTTGCTGCGCTACGGCGTCTGATCCGGCTCGTCGAGCGGCCCGTCGCTGACGGACGCGCTATTTTGCCAGTTGTTATCGAACCGTTACCAGCATGCCGTGGCGGGTGCGGGTGACGATTACCCGGCCGCGGAGACGGCCGGAGTTCCCGCCCGCCGGCACACGCTCAGGGAGCGAGGTATCCGCCGTCGACCACGAGCGACGTTCCGGTGACGTAGCTGGCCTCGTCGCTGGCAAGGAAGAGCGCGGCGTAGGCGGTCTCGATCGGCACGCCCGGGCGCCCCAGGACGGTGCCGGCGATCAGGGCGGCGTTGATCTCGGGGTCCTGATGCTCATTCATCGGCGAGAGGATGTAGCCAGGGTGTAGCGAGTTGCAGCGCACGCCGTCCTTGCCATGCGTCGCGGCGACGTTCTTGCTGACGTTGAGGATGGCGCCCTTGGCGGCCTGGTAGGCATACGAGCTGGGCACACCGGCCAGCCCCCAGATCGACGAAACGTTGACGATCGACCCCTTCTTCGCCCGGATCATGTGCGGCAGAACAGTTTTCATGCCGTAGAAGATGCTCTTGAGGTCGACGTCGAGCACCCGATCGTAGATGTCGTCGGTGGTCTCGAGGATGGGTTCGTACAGGCAGATCGCCGCGTTGTTGATCAAGATGTCGATGTGGCCGTGGTCGGCGACGATCCGGTCGACGACGGATGTCCACTGGTCGGCTCTGGTCACGTCCATCTGCAGGAAGTTGACGGCGCTGTCCTGCGTATCGGCGGCCTCGAGCACGTCGGCCGAGTACACGGCCGACGCGTTCTCGCGCATGAAGAGTTCGGCCATCTCGCGGCCCTGACCGCGTGCGGCGCCGGTGATCAGCGCGACCTTGTCGTCCAGTCGTCCCATGCTGGTGTCCTTTCCGATGACGGCGCCGCGACTCTTGCGAATTTTTGTATGACGGTCATATAGTCGCCTCGCCGGTCACACTCTAGGGCATCACGTGACCGCAATCACACCCTCGGTGGGACCATTCGAGACAAGGGAGTTCTCATGGCCGAACACTCGGTTCCGATCAGCGTCTGGCAGGTCAAGTACGGCGAGCGGGTGGTGCGCCGCAGCGACGTGCTCAACGACTACGCCCAATACGGCCTGCCCGACGGCACCCTCGACATGGACTACAACTTCTGGGTCGCCCGGGCGGGTGGCAAGACCATCCTGATCGACACCGGCTACGACATACCCGCCCGCGACTGGCTCGGTGAGATCAGCGTGACACCGCCGCGGGTCGGGCTCGATCTCGTCGGCGTCGACCCCGAGGCCGTCGACATGGTCATCACCTCGCACTTCCACTACGACCACATCGGCGAACTCCGTCTGTTCACCAATGCGCAGGTGGTGTCAGGCCAGGCTGAATATGACTACTGGTTCGGCAAATGGGAAGCGGGCACGCTGGACGGCGAGTTCACCACCGCTGAGAACCTCGAACCCGTCCGCAAGGCGCGTGACGAGGGCCGGTTGCGGCTGATCTCGGAGGAGACCGAGGTGTTTCCCGGTATCACCGTGTATCCCATCGGGGGGCACTGCCCCGGCGAGCTGCTGGTGCGCATCGACGGCGCCGACGGCGGCCTGATCCTCGCCGTGGACGCGGCGCACTTCTACGAGCAGATCGAGAACGAGTGGCCGTTCTTCGCGTTCACCGACCTCGACGAGATGAAGGCCGGGCTGGCCTTCATCAATCGGTTGGCCGCCCAGACCGGTGCCGCGGTCATCCCTGGGCACGACGCCCGGGTGCGTGACCGCTATCGCGCCGCACCCGGCCGGGCCGCCGAAGTCGCCAACGTCCTGGCCTGAGTCCTTGACTGCGGTCCACGGACCACCGCCGCCCCTTAGGCTGGAGCCATGCCTGGCAATTCGCTCGCCGCTTCGTGGCCGGCCGCGCCCGTCGGTCGCACCGCCGCGCCCCTGCGCGAGCAGGTGATCGCGGCGCTGCGCCAGGCGATCCTCGATTTCCATCTCGTGCCCGGGCAGCGCCTGGTCGAGCGGGAACTGATCGAGAGTCTCGGAGTCTCGCGGACCACCATCCGGGAGGCCTTGCGTGAACTTGCCTCCGAGGGGCTGGTGACGGTCGTCCCACAGCGTGGAGCAATCGTCACCGTGCCGTCACTCGACGACGCCATGGACCTTTACGAGGTGCGCGCCTCGCTCGAATCGCTCATGGTGCAGCGGTTCGTCGAGCGGGCCAGCGACGATCAGGTGGGCCAACTCGGGCGCACCGTCGAGCATTTCGCCAAGGTGGTCGAATCGGGTGCCGAGGTGCGCGACATCCTGGCGGCGAAGAACCGGTTCTACGTCGTGCTCACCGCGGGCGCCTCCAGCAACGCCGTCCAGCAACTCCTCGAGGCCATCCAGGCAAGGGTGCAGGTGCTGCGCGCGACATCGCTGTCCGAACCGGGTCGTGCCCACGACGTCATCGGTGAACTGCAGGGCATCGTCGGCGCCATCGCAGCCAGGGACGCTGCGCGGGCTTCGGAGCTGATGGCCGGGCACGTCCGCGCGGCAGCGCGGACCGCACTGTCCAGCCTCAAGGACGGCGTCGCCTGACGGCGGCGCGGCATCTCTAACTCCACTCTTGATCCACCTCGCGGGGTGACGTACGTCGGCGCCGGGCGAGCGCCGGCCGGAATTTCGCCGGATTGAATGACTGTCATACAAAACTGCGGTACGTTGCGATCAACCACAGCGCGTCATCGAAGACATCGCATTGGAGGTCGCTCACGTGCACACCACAACGGCCCGGGCGCCGAGTCGGGCCCGCATCGCGGTCGCCGTCGGCATCGGGAACTTCATGGAGTGGTTCGACTTTGCGGTGTACGGGTTCTTCGCCGCGATCATCGGTGAGTTGTTCTTCCCGCCGGGCACTTCGCCGTTTGTCGCGCTGCTGTCATCGCTGGCGGTGTTCGCGGTCGGCTTCGTGATGCGCCCCCTGGGCGGATTCGTGCTCGGCCCGATCGGTGACCGCTTCGGGCGTCGGATGCAACTCGCGGTCTCGGTCGTCGCCATGGGAACCGCGACCACGCTGATCGGGGTGCTCCCGGACTACGCGGCCATCGGCGTCGCGGCACCCTGCCTGCTCGTCCTGCTGCGCTGCGTACAGGGCCTGTCGGCGGGCGGCGAGTGGACCGGTTCGGCGGCGTTCCTCGTGGAGTCGACCCCGACCCACCGTCGCGGCATCTTCGCCAGCGTCATCTCCGGTACCGCCGCGCTGGCGACGATCGCCGGCAGCCTGTTCGCGCTCTTCCTCAACTCGGTTCTCACCGAGGAGCAGATCCTCAGCTGGGGATGGCGGGTGCCGTTCCTGATGGCCGCCCCGCTGGCCCTGATCGGTCTCTACATCCGTTCGCGCCTGTCCGAGACGCCGGTGTTCGAGAAAGTCAAAGCGCAGCAAGCGATTCAGGAGCCGGATCGGCTCGCGGTCTTCCGCGGCTTCCGCCGCAACATCAAGCCCATCCTGCTCACGCTCGCGATCGCCGCCGTGCAGGGGCTGGGGTTCTACTACCTCGCCACCTACGTGGTGAACTACCTCATCTCGACGGTGAAGCTCGACCGCGGCACGGCCCTGGGACTGGCCGCGATCGGCCTGTTCGTCTACATGATCTTGTGCCCGGTCGCCGGGGCGCTGTCCGACCGGTTCGGCCGCCGTCGGCTCAACATCATCGGCACCATCGGCTACGTGGTGCTGCCGTTCCCCGTCTTCCTCATGATGTCCGGCGGCGACAGCATCGCGATCGTCGCAGGAATCAGCATCTTGAGCCTGGCCCAGTGTCTGGTCAGTGTGACCACCGTGGTCATGCTCGTCGAGCTGTTCCCCGCCTCCACCCGAGCCTCGAGCAGTGCACTCGGCTTCAACTTCGCGCTGGCCTTCATCGCCGGCCCCGGCCCGTTCATCGCGGCCTGGATCGCCGGCGTGACGGGCAGCGCGGTGGCCCCGGCCGGCTACCAGGTGCTCGTCGCGGCGATCGCGCTGGTGGTCATCGTCCGGTGGTTGCCCGAGACGGCGGGGCGCAACATCGCCGCCGACCACGCCGAGGACGAGGAGCATGCGGGGGAGGGCGGCGCGGCGGGCGTACCCGCCGACGCGATCGGATCGAAAGGAAAGCGATGAGCTCCGAGAACTACCGGGTCACCATCGTCAAGTACGGCGAGCGGTCGACCCGCAAGTCGGATGTCTACCTCAACCACCACATCTACGGTGAGGACGACGCCCCGATCGGCATGGACTACTTCTTCTGGGTGCTGCAGAATGCCGACCGCACCATCGTCGTCGACACGGGTTTCTCCCGGCGCGGCGGCGAGGTGCGCAAGCGCACGTTCGGGATCGACCCGGCCCGCGCATACGCGGCCCTCGGTGTCGACCCGGAGGCGGCGCCGGATGTCGTCGTCACCCATGCGCACTACGACCACATCGGCAACCTGGGCCTCTTCCCCCGATCGAGACTGGTTATCGCACAACGTGAATACGACTTCTGGACCGGACCACTCGGACAGCGCAGGCAATTCCACTACTCGATAGAGGACGAGGAGATCGCGACACTCGTTGCTGCGGCACAGGACGGCCGGCTGCACACCTTCGAGCGGTCGCTCGAGCTCGCCCCAGGGGTGACCCTGGTCGAATTGGGCGGGCATACACCGGGTCTGAGTGTCGTCTTCGTGTCGACCGAGGAGGGCACCGTCCTGCTGGCCTCCGACGCGGTGCACTACTACGAGGAGCTGGATGCGGACATGCCGTTCGCGTTCGTCGCCGACCTGCCGGCCATGTACGCGGGTTTCGACACGATCACCGACATGGTCTCGTCCGGCCGAGTCACCCACCTCGTCTCCGGTCACGACCCCGGCACGCTGTCCCGGTTCACCCCGGTCACCGAAGGTGAGCTCGCCGGCATCGCCGCCACGATCGGATCGTTGGCATGACGGGCCGGTTCGCCGGACTCGTAGCCGTGGTCACCGGGGCGGCGTCCGGCCTCGGGCGCGCTTCGGCGCAACGATTGGCCGAGGACGGCGCCCATGTCATCGCCGTCGACATCAACGGCGATGCCGTCGAAGCACTGGCCGCGACGCTGCCCACCGAGTCCATCGGCGTGCGCGCGGACATCGCCGAGGAGGCGAACGTGGAGGCCTATGTCGCCGCGGGGGTCGACGCGTTCGGCCGGATCGACCTGCACCACCTCAACGCCGGCATCTTCGGCAGCTTCGCCGAGCTCCCCGACCTGACGGTCGACGACTTCGAACGGGTGATGGCGGTCAACGTGCGCGGCCAGTTCCTCGGCCTGCGCGCCGCATTCCGCTGCTACCGCCGGCAAGGCACGCGCGGGTCGATCGCGGTCACCGCCTCCATCGCCGGACACACCGGTGCGGCGGATCTGCTGCCGTACCAGACGTCCAAACATGCGGTCGTGGGACTGGTGCACGCGGCGGCCGTCTACGGCGGGCCCCTGGGCATCCGCGTCAACGGCGTCGCACCCGGCATCGTGCCGACCGAGTTGTTCGCGGCGGCCGCGTCCGCGTCGGGTGGCAAGAACGACATGGTGCGGCGCGCCTCGACGACGCCGTTGCGCCGGGCGGGCACCGCGGCCGAGATCGCCGGGGCCGTCGCCTTCGTGCTCAGCGACGACGCGGCGTACATGACGGGGGAGATCCTCGCCGTCGACGGCGGCGCGTCGATCGTGAACACGGTGCGGCCCTCCGGCGGCGCCGGAGCGTGGGACACGGGCGCGGTCGACGACGCCCTCTACGGGAAGGAGTGGCGCCGATGACGGCGAAGCCACCAACGGTCGGTTTCATCGGGCTGGGCAACATGGGCGGTCGCATGACGGCGTGCATCGTCCGCGCCGGCGTGCAGGTGCTCGGCTTCGACATGCGGCAGGGCGCGGCCGAAGAGGTCGGCGCCACCGCTGCACCCACGGCGGCGTCGGTGGTCGAGGCATGTGACGTGGTACTGCTGTCGCTGCCGGACAGCACCGTCGTCGAGGCCGTCGTGTACGCAGACCCCGCCTTCCTCGCCGCGGTGCGGCCCGGGCAGGTGATCGTCGACCTGTCCACCTCGGCGCCGGCATCGACGCGGCGCATCGCGGCCGACATCGCCTCGCGTGGCGCGGAATACCTCGACGCGGGCATCTCCGGGGGCGCGGCAGCCGCCGAGAAGGGCACGCTCACGCTGATGGTGGGCGGAGATGCCGCCGCGGCCGAGCGCGCCCGGCCGGTGCTCGACCACTTCGCCGCGAAGATCTTCCACTGCGGTGCCAGCGGCGCCGGCCACACGGTGAAGCTGCTCAACAACTTCCTCAACGCCGTAACCCTCTCGGCCACCGCGGAGGTCATGGTGGCGGCGAAGAAGGCCGACCTCGACCTGGCGACGGTGCTCGACGTCATCAACGCCAGTTCTGGGGTGAGCTTCGCCAGCCTCAACCGCTTCCCCAAGATCATCGAGGGCGACTATCTCAAGGGCGGGCTGACCAACACGTTGATGCTCAAGGACGTCGCGCTGTATCTCGACCTCGTCGCGGCACTCGGGGTGGCCAGTCTCAACGCTCCCGGGCCGGTGGCCGCGTTCGGCCTCGCCCGCCAACTCGGCTACGCCGATGCGATCAGCAACACCGTCGTCGACGCGATCGGCGACATCTCCGGCGGCATCCGCCTCCACGACCCGAAGGGAGACGCGTCATGATCATCACCTCGCCACGAGCCCAGGCCGGCACCGCCGGCAAACCCGGCTCCCAATTCACCGGTGCGGCATACCCGTACGTCACCATGCCCGCCACCGACGGCGTGACCATCAACACCGTCGACTTCACGCCCGGTGCCCGGACCCACTGGCACTCCCATGAACGGGGCCAGATCCTGCAGGTGCTCGCCGGCCGCGGCCTCATCCAGGCCGACGGCGGCCCGGTGCACGTGCTGAGGGCCGGCGACACCGTCTGGGCGGCGCCCGGCGAGCGGCACTGGCACGGCGCGGCCCCGGACAGCTTCATGGTGCACACCGCGATCTCGCTGGGCGTCACGGCCTGGGAGGTCCCGGTCACCGAGGAGGAATACGCAGCACCCACCAGCG
This sequence comes from Mycolicibacterium canariasense, assembly GCF_002101555.1. Classification (GTDB taxonomy): domain Bacteria; phylum Actinomycetota; class Actinomycetes; order Mycobacteriales; family Mycobacteriaceae; genus Mycobacterium; species Mycobacterium canariasense. Next base: position 30,106 of record NZ_LQOL01000002.1, on the reverse strand, counting down.
AGGAGAACGCGCCATGACCACCGACGGCACACACGGCCAGAGCTACGAACGCGGCATTGAGATCCGCAAGAACGTACTAGGGCACGCCCACGTGCAGAAGTCACTCGACGCGGTCAGCGAATTCTCCCGGCCCATCCAGGAATTGGTCACCGAGTACTGCTGGGGCGAGGTCTGGTCGCGTGACGGCATCGACCGCAAGACACGGTCCATGCTCAACCTCGCGATGTTGACTGCGCTCAATCGGATGCACGAACTCGGCGTGCACGTCAGGGGAGCGATCAACAACGGGGTGACACCCGCCCAGATCCAGGAGGTGCTCATCCAGTCCGCCATCTACGTCGGCGTGCCGGCGGCGCTGGAATCCTTCCGGGTGGCCGAGCGGGTGCTCAAGGAGATGGACATCGATGTCTGAGGTGGCCGCCGCGCCGACGCCGACCATAGGGTTCATCGGGCTCGGGCGGATGGGCAGTCCGATGGCGCGCCTGTTGGCCGAGGGCGGGCACCGGGTGCTCGGCTACGACCTCTCGCCAGAGGCGCTCGCCCAGTTGGCCGGCGCCGGGGGCACCGCCGTGCGGTCGGCCGGTGAGGCCGCGGCCGCCGACGTCGTCGTGCTGATGCTGCCGGACTCCACCGTCGTCACCGCCGTGCTGCGCGACGACGCCGTGGTCAGCGCACTGACGCCCGGGCGCATCGTGATCGACATGAGCTCGTCGGAACCGGTGCGGACACGACAACTCGCCGCCGAGTTGGCACAGCGCGGTGTGCACCTCGTCGACGCCCCCGTCTCGGGCGGTGTGCGGGGTGCACAGACCGGCAAGCTGACGATCATGGTGGGCGGCGACACCGAGATCGTCGACCGCGTCGAACCGGTACTCAAGCTGCTCGGCAGGCCGGTCCGGGCCGGCGACGTCGGTGCCGGCCACGCAGTCAAGGCGCTCAACAACCTGATGTCGGCGACCCATCTCTGGGTGACGAGCGAGGCCATGGTCGCCGGCCAGCGGTTCGGGCTGGACCCCGAGGTGATGCTGTCGGTATTCAACGGGTCCAGCGGACGCAGCGGTTCCACCGACAACAAGTGGCCCAACTTCATCCTGCCGGGCAGCTATGACTCCGGTTTCGGACTGCGATTGATGCTCAAGGACATGAAGATCGCGACCGCGCTGGCTCGCGCGGTCGGCGTCGAGCCGGTCCTCGGGGACGAGGCCGTCGAACTGTGGAGTCACGCGGCCGACGATCTGGCGGCGACCGCTGACCACACCGAGGTGGCGCGATGGATCGCTTCGACGGCGCTACCACCGAGCGACGCGAATACCGCACGGACAGAAGGAGAGACGGCATGACGATGACGACACGCCAGCAGCAGGTCAAGGACGACTTCGTCCGTGTGCGCGGCACATGGGGTGAATCGTGGGACGCGATCCTGCAGCTCGACCCGGACTTCCTGGAGGCCTACGCGGCCTTCTCGTCGGTGCCCTGGCGCGATGGGCACAACCACCTCGACGACAAGACCAAAGAATTCATGTTCATCGCGGTCGACGCCGCGGCCACCCACATGTACGCACCCGGTGTACGCCAGCACATCAAGGCGGCATTCGCCGCCGGCGCGACGCCGAGCGAGATCATGGAGGTGCTGGAACTGACCTCCACGCTCGGCATCCACGCGATGAACATCGGGGTGCCGATCTTGGTACAGGTGCTCGTCGAGAAGGGACTGCGTACCGGCCCAGCGCCCTTGGACGCGAACCAGGAGCGGATCAAGGCGGAGTTCACCGAGAATCGTGGGTACTGGCATGCCTTCTGGGACGAGATGCTCGAACTCGACCCCGACCTGTTCGAGGCGTACACGAACTTCTCGAGCGTTCCCTGGAAAACCGGCACACTGTCGCCGAAGGTCAAGGAACTGGTCTACATCGCTTTCGACACCGCCGCCACCCATCTCTACGTGCCGGGTCTCAAACTGCACATCGAAAACGCCGTCGGGTACGGCGCCACTGCGGGCGAGATCCTCGAGGTGATGGAGATCGCCAGCGTCATCGGCATCCATGCGGCGACGACCGCCGGGCCGATTCTTGTCGAAGAAGCCCGCGCGGCGGGGTTCGACCTGGACCAGTGACGCACCGGATCCGTGCTATGGACACAGCGAACTTCGAGCGGTCGGCCGAGGATCGAGAGCCGCTGACCGGCTGTTGATCACCAATCGGTGATCGGCAATCCCTATGGTGCCCTGCACTTTTTCCGATTGGACAACTCCGGCGGGGTTGGGCAGCGTTGATCGCGTCATCGACAGCGGGTCAGCGCGGACCGGCTCGAAGAGTCGTCCAAGGGAGACATTGGGTGCCGCAATCCGGATTCTCGGCCGATGACTTCACCCTGGTCACGCCCAGGACATTCGACCAGCTCGAGGTCGGCGAGATCTTTCGTGCGCCGAGCAGGACCGTCACGGACGCGCATGCCTCGGCCTTTCAGGCCGTCTCGGCCGACAACCATCCCGTGCACTACGACGTCGAGTGGGCGCGGGCACACGGTCACGTCGCCCCGGTGGTGCACGGTCTGCAGGTGCTGGCGTGCACGGCGCCCGGGGCCACCCTCTTCCCGCACGTCATCGGTGAGGTGTTCGTCAGCTTCGAAAGCGTGTCCTGCCGCTTCCTGGGTGAAGTGCACGCCGGTGACACGCTGTACCCGCAGTTGGAGATCGTCGCGTTGTCCGATGCCGGCGAACTCGGCCGCGTGACCACCGCAGCGACCGTGCACAACCAGCGCGGGGAACTGGTGCTCGACGGTCAGCACACCTACTTGCTGCGGCGCTGACGCACATCATCTTCCGACCGAGGAGCGCAACATCCATGTCCCGACCCACTGTCGTCCTGGTCCACGGCGCGTTCGCCGACGCGTCCACCTACGCGCCGGTCACCAAACTGCTGCTGGACGAGGGCATTCCGGTGCTGGCACCCGCGGTGCCGAATCGCAGCCTGCTGGGCGACGCGCGTGAGATCCGATTCGTCGTCGAGCGGATCGACGGTCCCGTCCTGCTGGTGGGTCATTCCTACGGCGGTGCCGTCATCACGGTGGCCGGTGCCGCCGACAACGTCGTGGGACTGGTGTACCTGGCCGGCTACGCCCTAGACGAAGGCGAGAGCCTGGCCGAACTGCAGGGCGGGTTCCCGGATTCAGAGCTGCCCGCCGCGTTGGTGCAGACCGACGTGCCCGCATCGGTGGCCGGCGAAGCCCGTGTCGACGTCACGGTGGTGCCGGAGCGCTTCGGGCCGGTGATCGGTGCCGATGTCGACGCCGATGTCATTGCAACACTTGCTGTTTCGCAGCGACCGTTGGCCGCCGCCGCATTCGTCGAGGCCGCACCGGTCGCCGCGTGGCAATCCAAGCCAGCCTGGGCGGTCGTCGCCGCCGACGACCACGCGATCAACCCCGAGGTGCAACGCTTCGGCTATCAACGAGCCGGGGCGACCATAACCGAGATCGATTCGTCGCACCTGGTCATGCTGTCCCACCCCGAGGAGATCGCCGCGTTCATCGGTGGGGCGCTCGTAGCGGTCACCGTCTGATGGTTTCCGGTGACAGCCATTTCTACCGAACCGCGGACGGACACGGCCTTGCGCACGATCCGTTCAACGCCATCGTCGGGCCGCGCCCGATCGGCTGGATCTCCACCCGCAGTATCGAAGGCGTCGCCAACCTGGCCCCCTACAGCTTCTTCAACGCCTTCAGCTACACCCCGCCGCTCGTCGGGTTCTCCTCGATCGGGTGGAAGGACACGGTGGCCAATGTCGCGGCAACCGGTGAGTTCGTCTGGAACCTGGCGACTCGCCCGCTGGCCGAGGCGATGAACCTGACATCGGCTTCGCTGCCGACCGTCGAGGACGAATTCGCCTGCAGTGGTTTGACACCCGAGCCCAGCCGACTCATCGGGGCTCCCCGGGTGGGCGAGAGCCCGGTCAATTTCGAATGCAGACTGACCCAGCTGATCCGCCTGACCGATATCGACGGGCAGGACTCGGCGAGCTGGCTGGTGGTCGGACAGGTGGTCGCGGTCCATATCGAGCGCAGGCTACTGGTGAACGGGGTCTATGACACCGCCGCGGCCGCACCGATCTTGCGCGCCGGTGGGCCGGCCGCCTACGCCGCCGTCACTCCCGAGGCGATGTTTAACATGACCAGACCTGATGACCGAGCCAACGAGGAAGGGCGCCATGCCGACGATCACCACCGATGACGGCGTTGAGATCTACTACAAGGACTGGGGTTCGGGACAGCCCATCGTCTTCAGCCACGGCTGGCCGCTGTCCGCCGACGACTGGGACGCCCAGCTGATGTTCTTCGTCGATCACGGCTACCGGGTGGTGGCCCATGACCGACGCGGGCACGGCCGCTCGGCGCAAGTGGCCGACGGTCACGATATGGATCACTACGCCGACGACCTTGCCGCGGTGGTCGCTCACCTCGATCTGCGTGATGCGGTGCATGTCGGGCACTCCACCGGGGGCGGGGAAGTGGTCCGGTATCTGGCGCGCCACGGCGAGAGCCGCGCCGCCAAAGCCGCGCTGATCGCCGCTGTGCCGCCCCTGATGGTGCAGACCGATGACAATCCCGGCGGCCTGCCCAAGTCGGTGTTCGACGACTTTCAGGTGCAGGTCGCGACCCGTCGTTCCGAGTTCTACCGGGAGGTCGCGGCCGGCCCGTTCTACGGATTCAACCGCGAGGGAGCGCAGTTCTCCGAAGCCGTCGTCGCGAACTGGTGGCGCCAAGGCATGATGGGCGGGGCGAAAGCCCACTACGACGGTGTGGTGGCGTTTTCGCAGACCGACTTCACCGAAGACCTCAAGCGGATCCAGATCCCGGTCCTGGTGATGCATGGCGACGACGACCAGATCGTGCCCTACGCCGATGCGGGACCGCTGTCGGCCGCGTTGCTGCCCAACGGAACCCTGAAGACCTACCCGGGATTTCCGCACGGAATGCCCACGACCCACGCCGAGACGATCAACGCCGACCTGTTGGCCTTCATCCGGTCCTGAGGGGCAGCTCAAGCCGATTCGCGGGCCGCGGCACTGACTTCCTTCCAGATAGCGAAGAATGCCCGGGTGGCCGCGCTGGGCGCGATGTCGTTGCGCCACACCAGGATTTTGTCGAAGGTCACCGGTGGTGCCAGCGCTCGGACCGCCAGGTCGGGGCAATCTTGTAAGGCAGGATCCGAATCGGCGCAGATCGCGATGCCGACCGCCTGACGGGCGAACGCGAGCTGGAGCCGAACGTCGTTGGCGACGTAGTTGACGGTGATGTCGGCTCCGCTTTCGGCGATCACCGCGTCCAGACGTGATCGCAGCGCGCTCGAACTCGGGTAGGTGATCACCGGCCGGCCGGCCAGTGCAGTGATCCCGATGGGTCCGTCGAAAGTGAACGCGGACGGATCGAACACCGCCACCAGCCGACCCGAGAACATCGGCGCACTTGCGATCGCCGTCGGTAGGGCTGCATGTGGGCGGGCGATCACGGCGGCGTGCAGGCGCCCTTCGGCCACCATCTCCAACAGTGGTGCACTCGTTGCCTCCGTCAGGTGCACGTCGATGCCGGGATGGGCCTTCCTCAGCGCGCCCAGCAGCATCGGAATCGAGGTGTTCTCCACGCCGCCGCCGGTGCCGAACCGAAACTCGCCCCGCAGCAGGCCGGCCCGGGCCGAGAACTCAGCCTTGGCGTTCTCGGCGGCAGCCAAGCACTGGCGGGCGTACGGCAGGAGAATCTCACCTCCGTCGGTGAGCGACATGGTCCGCGCGGCACGGTCGAACAAGGGTTCGCCGAGCTCCCGTTCCAGCGCGGTGATCTGGCCGCTGATCGTCGGCTGCGTGACGTGGCACCGCTGCGCCGCACGGGTGAACGATCGCTCGTCGGCGACCGCGACGAAGTACTCCAGGCTGCGAAGATCCATGAGATAAGGATGGCGTAACCGGGACCCGGCTCTGCGATCAGCTGCTGGTGGTGCCGGCGCGCCCACCGATATTCGCCAGGTTTCGGTGGCAGTGCGAAAATCGGTGACCACCAAACTGGCGTTTCACCGTACGGAATCGCCACTGACTGCACAGGATGTATTCAGGAGGACCCGGGCCCCTCGCCGGACCGGCGGTTCCCGCAGGGTGACCTGCCCCCTGCGGGAACCGCCCCTGGTCAGAGTTTGGCGTCCCGGATCGCCTCGGCCAATGGTTCGAGCACCGCGGTGTCATACGGCGGCGGCAGGTAGATGATGGCCAGGTCCAGGCCCTCCTCGCCGAGCGCGGCGGCCTCGGCGACCACCTTGGCGTAATCGCGATCCTCCCCGAGCCGCACGTGTGCGGACAGGGCGATCTCCTTGGGGTCGCGTCCGATATCGGCGCAGTGCGCGGCGAGCACGTCGCGTTTGCGGGCGAACTCCTCCGGCGGACCGCCGACGAAGTTCCAGTGGTCGGCGTACTTGGCCGTGATGCGCAGGGTGCGCTTCTCGCCGCTACCGCCGATACAGAACGGCGGGTGCGGCTGCTGCGGGCCCTTGGGTTCGTTGCGTGCGTCTTTGAGCTGGTAGAACTTGCCGTCGAAGGTGGTGGTCTCCTGGGTGAGCAGGCCCTTGAGAACCTCGCAGGCCTCCTCGAAGCGGTCGAAGCGCTCCTTGATGCTGCCCAGTTCGATCCCGTACGCGCCGGACTCCTCCTCGTTCCAGCCGGCGCCGATGCCGAGCTCGAGACGGCCGTTGGAGATGATGTCCAGCGCGGCGGCCATGTTGGCCAGCACCGCGGGGTGCCGGTAGTGGATACCGGTGACCAGCACGCCCACGCGCAGCCGCTTGGTGGCCTGGGCGAGTGCGGTCAGGGTGGTCCAGCCCTCCAGGCAGGGGCCCGAGGAGTCGGAGAAGATCGGATAGAAGTGGTCGAAGGTCCAGCCGGATTCGAAGACGTCGATGTCGTCGGCAGCTTCCCAGATGGCCAGCATGTCGGCCCATGTCGTGTTCTGCGGGGATGTCTTGAAAGCGAATCTCACACGACCCAAAACTAGTCCTGTCGCGCGATTCATTCCGGATTGTTGTTGGCAAGTTGATGTGAATAGTTGCTCGGGGGCTACCCGGGAGCCACGAGAGACATCAATTCCGTTCCGTCGTCGGATAATTGGACGAGGGTGGTGTTGATGCGCCACAGGTTCCGAAACGAGCCTGGTGGCGTCTGCATTGTCCACCTGGTGTCGCAGGTGGACAGGTCGACGGCCTTGAGGGTCCGGCCGGTATCGGCGTAGCCGTCGTAACCGAGCGCGACCCTGCCGTCGCTTGCGAAATAGCCTCTCGGCAGGTCACACGCGTTCATCTCCGCGCCGGTCGTCATGTCAAATTGGCGTTTTTCGGCCGGTTGGTCACCGCGGATCACCAAGAAGTCGCCGATGACTACCGCGCGCGCCTGCTTCGGCGCGGACTGCTGCATGAGCAGCTCACCTTGAGCATTGAACAACGCCCATCCTCCCGCGGTGAGGTTCACCAGCGGCAGTCCGGAGGATCCGCCGAGGTCGCCGGGAACGCGGTTGCTTCCGGCGCGCTGACCGGAGTCGTCGAAGAACGCAACGTCGCCCACCTCGCGTCCAGCGGCGACTTCGGCAGCGAATCCGCCCGGGTAGATCACGGTGTGTCCCTGCTGCTCATCGTCCGCAATCGCCGGCCGAATGACGGTCCCGTCCCGCAAGGAGAAGGTGATCGTCCGGTCGGAGCCGTGCCCCGCCTGTTGGGTGGCCAACGTCGATGGCGCGAAATCCACCGGGGTGCCGGTCGCCGTGGGAAGCGTGCCGTTTCCTGGTACGAACCAACTGGTATTTGCGGTCGGTCCGATGCCGTAGACACCTTGGTCTTGCTTGGTGGCGACGGCGTAGATGCCGACCTGTTCCATGATGAATTTCGAGGAGTACGCGGTCAGCGGTGTCGGCCCTGTGTACGTGACGTGACCGCTATGGCTGTCGATGACCCAAGCCGTGGTATCACCGGCGCCATCGGTCAGGCAGAGCAGGGCGTCCGGTCCGTTGAGGTAGCACTTGGGACGAGATTGACTGGCGACGAGGGGAACTGGCGCGAATGCCCGGGTGCCGTCATTCACGTCCACGGCGACCAGCCACCATTGCGGCGCAGGTGCGCCGATGTTGCCCACCATGAAATATGCCCGATCGCCGAGATTGCCGATGTACGGGTCGGATAGGAATGGGTTGGTGTCACTGGCCAAGAGGTAGGGAGCAGAAGGCGCGGGATCGGGCACCCCGGCATCGGCCAGCGTCAGGCGCCACCCGACCGTAGGCTGCATCAACATCGAGGACGACAGCAGCGTCTGCGCCGGCGTGTGCCAAGTACCGTGCGCGAAGCTGATGTCCTCCTTCGATTTCCACCAGCTCGCCCCATAGCCGGCGACGATCACGATCGCAGCGATGATTGCCGGGACGACAAAGAGTGCCACAATGATGATGAGCCAGATCCGTCTATAGGGCTGCGCAAGCGTTCTCATTGCGGGGGCATCTCCTCGAGCTCTGCATATCGGCCCGCGAAAAGCCGGGTGCGTTCGGCCAACACCACATCGGGTGCCGGGAGCCGCAATTCGCGCTCCAAGAAGCTGCGGGTCTCGGCCGGATCCTGTCCGAGCCGTCGCATGAGTGCGGCGATGACGAGGTGCTGGCCGGCGAGGGCCTGGCGGGTGGCAAGGCGGGAAACGGTGATGATTTCCTCTGCCATTTCGGCTTCGGTCATCGCGGTCACCTTCGGGTCCAACTCGATGCGCAGCACTCTGCCGTCCATCAGGGCGGTCACCGACACCGTGGCCGACGGATTGCTCGCGGTGAAAACGACGGTGAGGAGGTCGTCGTCGCTGTCTGGATCCGGCAGATCGGCATGCGCGGCGGTGTCCGAGGCCGTGGCGACGTACGCCGAAAACGCGTCGAACACCGACGGTTCCTCATACTGCTCGTGGTCGTCGTCGTCCCACGGCCCTTCCCAAGAATCGCTCACATCCTGCCGGCTTGGCTGATCCGATTCCCCGCGCGGTAATCGGCGTTGTCGTAGTTGCTTGCGGCCGTGGTGAGCTTGTCGGAGAGTTCGTTGGACACTGTGTGCAGCGCGGAGCCGGCCGACTGTCGAGCCTCGTCAGCGGCCGAAAGTGCATTGCTGGTGAGAAAGCACACAAGCCCATGCGAGTCCGATACCCGATCGGCGACCCCGCTGGTCGCCCGGTTGGCGCCGGTGATCTGATCGGCAGCGGTGTGTTGCTGGTCCGCAAGCTTGCGCACATGCTCGGTCAACACCCGCAGGTTGTCGGCTTCGACGGTCACGGGTCATCCTCCTGGTGTGGTCGACCCGTACGGGATCCCGGGCGTGTTCGGTGGTTCGTCCGGCGTGGGGACGTCGAAGGAACGGTCATTGTTCAACCGCCCTGGTGCTGAACCCGCGGCGATGTCTGTTGCTTGAGGTACGAATGCTTCGCCTATGGTCGGCTGTTCTCCGGGCGGCAGATCTGGCTTGGAAGTGGCGTCAGCAGCGGCGGTGTACTTGTCGAGATGGCTGCTGATTCGGGCGGCGTTCTCGGCCGCATTCTTGACGAGGACGGCCATCGTGGCGTTCGTCGTCGCGAGCGCCGCCGAAGCAGCGGCGAGGTCGGCAGCCATCTTTGCTTGCCTCAGGCCCGGCACGAAATTCATCCATGCCGTCGCGGCGCCGAAGTCCGACAGGTACTGGTTGGTGTCGTCGAGGGTCTTGCGGGTGCGGCTGACCTGCCCGGCTTCGGTACTGATGATCGTGCCGATCTCTTCGTCGGCGACCTGGACATCCGAAGCGTGTCTACGGTGTCGGCTGTTGGTGCGCTCATAACTGTCGGAAGCAGCACCACTCCACCGGTCATCCCGAGGATCAGCGTCCGCCAGGGTCTGAACCACCTTCTGCATCCGTGTGGCCGACTCCCGGTAACCGTTGCCGTCCTCCGGGTCGCCCGACCCCGTCGTGGCGCGCTCGGCCTCGATCGCCAGCTGCGCGGCCGAAAGGATCTGGGAATCCGCGAGCTTGCCGAGCCACGACCCGGCGTACTTCTCCGCGATCTGCTGAGGGACCTTCGTCAATCCCATGCCCAGACCACCGAGGCCGTTGAGCACATCGCCGACGTCACCGATCACCTTGCGGCCGTCGGTCAGGACACCGTGTGCGTCCAGGTTGATCACGTCCTGGAACAGTTGGGGGACATCCTGCAGGCCGCCGCGGATGCCGTTGCCCAGGTCGAACAGATCCTTGAGCAGATCCCCGCCGCCGTCACCCATCCGACATCACCCCCGCCGAGCAGCCTAGCAACTCGTCCCCGTGTGCTCGGACACCTTTTCGCGGCACACTGAATTCATGGATCCGGTAACCGCCCTACGCGAGATCGCCTACTACAAGGACCGGGCGCGCGAGGAATCCCGGCGGGTGATGGCCTACCGCAAGGCCGCCGATGTGGTCGAGGCGTTGACCGATGAGCAGCGCGAACGACTGGGGCAGACCAACGGCTGGCAGTCGCTGCCCGGTGTCGGTCCCAAAACCGCCAAGGTCATCGCGCAGGCCTGGGCCGGCCGCGAACCCGATACGCTGACCGAATTACGTTCGAAGGCAACGGATCTCGGTGGCGGCGACGTGCGGGCCGCGCTCAAGGGTGATCTGCACCTGCACTCGAACTGGTCCGACGGCTCGGCGCCGATCGCCGAGATGATGGCCACCGCGCAACGTCTGGGCCACGAGTACTGTGCGCTGACCGATCATTCGCCGCGGCTGACCATCGCCAACGGGCTGTCCCCCGAGCGGCTGCGACACCAACTCGACGTGATCGACGAACTGCGCGAACGCTTTTCGCCTATGCGCATCCTCACCGGAATCGAGGTGGACATTCTCGACGACGGCAGCCTGGACCAGGAGCCCGAACTGCTGGAGCGCCTGGACATCGTGGTGGCCAGTGTGCACTCCAAACTGGCGATGGATGCCGATGCCATGACCCGGCGAATGGTCCGTGCGGTTTCCGGTGGACGGGCCAATGTGCTCGGGCACTGCACCGGCCGGCTGGTCGAGGGCAGCCGCGGCATCCGGCCCGAATCCAAGTTCGACGCCGAGGCCGTGTTCACCGCGTGCCAAGACAACGGCGTTGCCGTGGAGATCAACTCGCGTCCCGAACGCCGCGACCCGCCGGACCGACTGCTGACCCTGGCGATCGACATCGGGTGTGTGTTCAGCATCGACACCGATGCACACGCCCCCGGCCAGCTCGACTTCCTGGGTTACGGCGCGCAGCGGGCGCTCGACGCCGGCCTGCCACAGGACCGGATCGTGAACACCTGGCCGGCCGAACGACTCCTGGCGTGGGCGGCTTCCTAGACTCGGCGCGGCACCACTCGGTCAATCGGGCAGCATCGGCATCTCCAGTCCCGGATCACGCCCGACCAGCACCCCACGGGTCAACATCGCGTTCCCGAATCGTTCCCGCACCCGGTCCACGGCGGCGTCGATCGCCACGGGATCACCGCCGCCGTCGAAAGGTAGTTCCAACTGGGCGGCGCCGTCGCGGTCGATGTTCGACACCGCGAACCCGATGAGCGTCAGGCCCCGCTCGGCGATCAACGGGCCCGCCGCGGCCACCAGCTGCCGAGCGGCCGCCAACACCACCTCTGTCGACGCGGTGGCCCTGGGCAGGGTGTGTGAGCGGGTGACCCTGCCGAAGTCGTCGAAACGCAACCGCAGCACCACCGTGCGCCCGGTGCGCCCGCCGGACCGCATCCGCCGGGTGATCCGGTCCACCAAGTTGACGACCACCGCGTCGATCTCGGTGCCCGACATGGTGTTCCCAGCCCGCCCCAGCGCCCGCTGAGCACCCACCGACCGGCGTCGCACCCCGGTGACCACCCGGCGACGATCGATGTTGCGCGACAGGCAGAACAATTGCCGTCCCATGGCTCCGCCCACCATCGCGGCCAGCGAGGTCTCGCTCAGTTCGGCTACGTCGGCGACGGTGTGGATGCCGTGCGCCTGGAGTTTCTCGGCCGTCTTGGCGCCCACGCCCCACAGGCTGCGCACCGGTAAGGGGTGCAGGAACGCCAGCTCGCGGTCGGGCGGAACCAGCAGCAGGCCATCGGGTTTGGCCTGCTGGCTGGCGACCTTGGCGAGGAACTTGGTGCGCGCGATGCCGACGGTGATGGGCAGCCCGACCCGGTCCCGGACCCGATCGCGCAGCGTCGCCCCGATGTGTACCGGGGTGCCCGCCACCCGGCCCAGCCCGGACACGTCGAGGAACGCCTCGTCCACCGGCAGCGGCTCGACCACGGGTGTGGTGTCGTGAAAGACGTCGAAGACGGCGCGGCTGGCGTCGGAGTAGGCCGACATCCGGGGCGGCACCACGATGGCGTGGGGACACAGCCGGCGGGCAAGGTGGCCGCCCATGGCGGTGCGCACCCCGTAGGCCTTCGCCTCGTAGCTGGCCGCGAGCACCACGCCGGCTCCCACGATGACGGGGCGCCCACGCAGCGCCGGGTCGTCTCGTTGCTCCACCGAGGCGTAGAACGAGTCGAGGTCCGCGTGCAGAATGCTCGCGGTGGGAACGGGCCCTGACACGAACATATGCTCGCACCGGGGTCCGACAGGTCAGGGTTGGGCGCCGTAGATACTGGTCAGCCAGATGTGGGTGAGGGTGTCGACGACCTTGTCGTTCTCGACGGCCGGCTGCTCGCCGGCCAGCGTCGCCATCATGGTGCGCTCGTTCATCAGGTTCAGCGACGTCGCGAGATCCAGCGCAGGGATGGTCTCCGGGGCAGCACCACGCTCACGCTCGACCTTGATGAGCGCCGCGGTCATCGCGATCCACTTCTGCATCAAACCCTGCCAGACGGCACGGAACTCGGGGCTGGTGGTCACCGCTTCGACGCCCGCGCGCGCGGTGGCGGGGTGCGATCCGAACGAGCTGAAGAAGATCTCGATCCCGCGCCGGATGGCCTGATGCGGTTCGGCGGGCATGCTGTCCATCGCGTGGTCGAACCCGGTGTCGGCCAGCTTGATCAGGGGCTCGATGAGCGTGAGCAGCACCGCTTCCTTCGAGGCGAAGTAGAAGTAGAAGGTCGGCCGTGAGATGCCCGCACCCTTGGCCAGGTCGTCGACCGAGATGTCGGCGAACGACCGACTCTCCAGCAGTCGCGTCGCGGTTGCCAGAATCGCCTGCTCACGGTCGTCCCCGGAGGGCCGGGCGGAGCGGCGGCCGCGGGGGGCACGGGTCTGGCTGGCGGTGGTCACGCAGCCGACTTTACGCCATGTCGAATATTTCGACACACTGTTGACCCGCTCGACGCATTGTTGATACCGTCGGTCCCATGAACGAACACTTCGATGTCGTGATCGTGGGTGCCGGCATCTCCGGCATCAGCACCGCCTGGCACCTGCAGCGGCGCTGTCCGTCCAAGAGTTACGTCATCCTGGAGCGCCGCGAGAACATCGGCGGCACGTGGGACCTCTTCAAATATCCCGGTATCCGGTCCGACTCGGACATGTTCACCCTCGGCTTCCGGTTCAAGCCGTGGACCTCGGCCCGCTCCATCGCCGACGGCCCGTCGATCTGGAACTACATCAACGAGGCAGCCGTGGAGAACGGCATCGACAAGCACATCCGCACCGGCCAGAAGGTGACGGCCGCGGACTGGTCCGACGCCGACAACAGGTGGACCGTGACCATCGAGAGCGACGGGCAGGAAAAGCAGATCACCGCGTCGTTCCTGTCGGTGTGCAGCGGTTACTACAACTACGACCAAGGCTACTCGCCGACGTTCGCCGGGGCTGAGGACTTCAAGGGCCAGATCATCCATCCGCAGCATTGGCCCGAGGACCTTGACTACGCCGGCAGGAAGATCGTCGTCATCGGTTCCGGGGCCACGGCGGTGACGCTGATCCCGTCGTTGGTCGACGGCGGTGCCGGCCACGTCACCATGCTCCAGCGGTCGCCCACCTACATCGGGTCGCTGCCCTTGGAGGATCCGGTGGCGGCGCAAGCGAACAAGTACCTGCCGAAGAACCTGGCGCACTGGGTGAACCGGTGGAAGGCCATCGCCTACAGCACCGGCCAGTACCAGATCGCGCGCAAGTTCCCGGGCGTCTTCAAGAAGGCGCTGCGCGAGATGGCGACCCGCCGACTGCCCGAGGGCTTCGACTACGACAAGCACTTCAGCCCGCGATACAACCCGTGGGATGAGCGAGTCTGCTTGGCGCCCAACGGCGATCTGTTCAAGGCCATCCGCTCGGGCAAGGCCGACGTCGTCACCGACACCATCGAACGGTTCACCGAGACGGGCATCAAGCTGAACTCCGGCGAGGAGTTGACGGCCGACATCATCATCACCGCAACGGGTTTGAACATGCAGTTGTTCGGCGGCGCGAAGGCGCTGCGCAACGGCGAGCCCATCGACCTTCCCAGTACCATGTGCTACAAGGGCCTGATGCTCTCCGGTGTGCCGAACATGGCCATCACCTTCGGGTACACCAACGCGTCCTGGACGCTGAAGGCGGACCTGGTGTCCGAGTTCATCTGCCGCGTGCTGAACTACATGGACGAGCACGGTTTCGACCGCGTCGAACCGCAGCATCCCGGGGCATCGGTGGGCGAGGAACCGTTCATGGACTTCAGCCCCGGATATTTCCGCCGCGCCATGGATACCCTGCCCAAGTCCGGTTCCCAGGCACCGTGGCGGCTCAAGCAGAACTACTTCATCGACCTGCGCACCATCCGGTACGGCAAGGTCGACGAGGAGTCGCTGCACTTCACCAAACACCGCGCGCCGGTGAAGGTCTAACCGCCTGCCAGACACCGAGTCCCGCATTTCCTGAGGGAAGTGCGGGACTTTGCGTCTGATGGGCTCAGGACGGTGCGACCACCACGATGCCGTCCTCGTCGCTGTAGGCGATATCGCCGGGGACGAATGTCACGCCGCCGAAGGTGACCTCGATATCGCGCTCTCCCGCACCGGTTTTGGTGCCCTTGCGGGGATTGGTACCCAGCGCCTTGATCCCGACGTCGATGGTGCGCAGCGTCGAGGCGTCGCGGACTGCGCCGTGCACGATGATTCCGGCCCAGCCGTTGTCGCCGGCCAACCCGGCGATGATGTCGCCCACCAGCGCGGTGTGCAGCGAGCCGGCACCGTCGACGACGAGCACACCGCCTTCGCCCGGCGTCGACAGGATGGACTTCAGCAGGGCGTTGTCCTGGAAGCAGCGCACGGTGGTGATCCGGCCGGCGAAAGCGGTGCGGGCCCCGTAGTTCTGCAACTGCAGATCGCAGCTGCGGACGTCGGGATAGATCTCGTCGACCAGATCGGCGGTCGCGCGGGGTTCGATGCTCACGCCGTCGATGCTAGCGAGGCAGCTCAGTCCTCTCCGGCGCCGCGGCGCGCCAGATAGACCACCAGCACGGCGAGCAGCCCGGCCACCAGGGCCGCCGCCAGCGGCAGGCGGGACTGCTCGGGAGCGGTCGACGGCACTGCGGTCAACGGTGACGGGACCGAGGCGACGGTCGATTTCGCTTGCGCGGCAACCTCTTTGACCGGCGACGGCTGCTCGGGGGCGGGCGGGGCGGCCTTCTTCGCCGGTACGGCTTTCTTGGCGGGTGCCGTCTTCTTCGCGGGCGCTGCTTTCTTGGCGGGTGCGGCTTTCTTGGCCGGTGTGGCCTTCTTCACGGGAGCCTTCTTCGCCGGCGCCTTCTTTGCGGGAACCTTCTTGGCGGGCGGAACCGGCGGCTGCTCGGTCGGTGTCTCGTCGGGCCGGTCCGGCTCGTCGGCCATGTGGGGCGCTCCTTCGCTGTTTCGCACAGGCAGTGGTTCCATCATGCCAGCCGGTGGATTTCTATCCGGAGACCGCCAGCGCCGCCGCCAGCGTCAACGCCACCATCATCAGGGCCAACTCCGGGTAGGAGCGCCGGCTGGAGCCCTGCGCCGTGACTCGATGTCCGCGCGCCGAGGGCAGCCAGCCGGTCCGATTTCGCCAGGCCAGCACCATGAGCGCGGCAGTGAGCAGCACCTTGGCCAGGATCAACCGACCGTATCCGGTGCTCCACAGCTGTTCGGGCCGCTCGAGCGTCACCACCGCGCTGCCGACGCCGGCGACCAGCAGCACCACCACGCACCACAGTGACAGCGCCGAGAATCGCGGCAGCATGCGGGCCCACCGGCCCCGATGGCCCACGGTGAGCACGAGCGCCGCCAGCAGGCCGCACCACACCGCGGCCGCCAGTGCGTGCAGGGTGACCGCAACGCCGCCGAACGCATTCTCGGAGAGATGGCCGGCAAGGGTGCGTGCCGTGGTGCCGATCGCGGCGACGCCGGCCACCGCCACGCCCGCGGCCGGTGTCCGCACCGTGACGGCGAGCAGGCCCACCAGCGCCGCGGCCAGCACGCAGATCAGGTCGGCCCGGCCCGCCACCGTCGACATCGCATATTCGACGGTGGTCCGGGCGCCGAGGGCGCCCAGCGGTACCGCCGCGGTATCGGCGGCGGCGACGACCAACCGGGTCAGCTCCGCGGTCAGCCACACCGCCGCCGCGACCACCAGGGCCGACGAGCTGCGCCGGGCCAGTTCGTCGCGGTAGCGCGCGGCCTCCAACGCCGGTATCAGCGCCAGGCCGAGCACCAGCACCGCACTGATATCGGCCGCGGCCCGCGTCACCGTCGCGGCGACCGCCGGCTGGGGGTAGGTCAGCGCCCATGCCAGCGCGAGACCCACCCCCAGCGCGGCGGCGGCGGCGAGCGCTTTCCTCACGTCCGTCGGCGCCGGCTCCACCAGGCGCCCGCCCCCACGATCGCCACCGCGAGGACCACGAACGGCCAGATCGGGAACTCGTCGTCACCGGCCCGCGGAGCGGCCACCGGCGGCCCCGGCGTCCCGGTGCCGGCGACCGACAGCCGGAACGACCACGACCCGCTCACCACATGACCGTCGGCGGAGGTCACCCGGTAGTTGGCGGTGTACGTGCCGACCGGGCCGAGCGGACGCAGATCCACCTCGACCGCCGGTCCCTGCACCCGGGCCTCGCCCGTCGACCACAGGTTGCCGTCCGGACCGACCAGCGTCATCGAGGCAAACGCCGTCTGGAGTTGTTCGTTGAAGGTGGCGGTGATCCGGGCCGGTCCCGCCGTCAGCACCGCGTCGGGGGCGGGGTCACTGGACACCCGCACCGCGTGCGCCGAGGCGACCCCGGCACCCAGCAACGCGGCGACGGCCAGCACGGCGCTGATCAGCCCGAGGGCGCGCCACCTCATGCGCGCCGGCGTCCGATCAGGGCGACCGCCACGGCGACCGCGGCCAGCGCGAGCGCCCCGCCGGCCAGCCAGCGGGCACCGTTGTCCGCTCGGCGCGCCGGCTCGGCCGGTGGCGCCGCCGTGGGTGCGGCCGCCGGTGCCGGTGCCGGGGCGTGTGCAGCTTCGGGTGTACCGGTCAGGGACAGCTCCGGAGCCGGATACTCGGGCTCGCCCCCGCCGGGCAGCGGTGGCTGATCCCAGCGCACGACGGTGCCGTCGGAATAGGTCTGGGTGGCCGGGAAGCTGACGTTGTCCTGGTTCGGCAGGGTCACCGAGATCCTGAACAACCCGAACTGCTCCGGGGAGATGCCGACCTGCGGTGCGGCGGTCCAGGTGACCGACCGGACGGTGCCCGCGGCGCTGTCGCGGTCCAGCCGGGCGGTCCAACCCGGCATCAGCTCGGTGCGGGCGGAGGCGACATTGGGCAGGGTTACGCTGAATTGTGTTGTCAGCGCTCCCTTTTCGGACTCGCCAGGCACCTTGAAGGTCAGCACGGCGGTGCTGCCGGGGTGGGCGTCGTCGGCGTCGACGTGGACATGCGCAGATGCCGGTGCGGCAGTGAGCAGGGCGGCGCCGGCCGCGGCCAGCGTGAGAAGGGCGCGCGCGGGCGCCCGATGGGTGTAGTGCATTCGGTTATGGGCTTTCTGGGTCGAGGGTCGGTTGGGCGGTCAGGCCGCAACCGGTGGACCCCGATGCGATATGGATGCCCGAACCAGCAGGGCGGACTGCAGCGGCTGACCGCCGCTGCGACAGGCCCGCGCGACGGACGGCACCCGCGGTGACCGCGGTCCGGTGATGACCGCGACGGTGCGCGACAGTGCCGCGCCCAGCCGTTCCCCGGCGGCGATCAGCAGTGCACCGGCGCCCACGGCGACGGTGTGCGCGGCCAGCATCGCCGCCGGGTTCACCTGCAGATGGGAATGGCCGTCGACACCGAGCAATTGGTGGCCGATCGCCTGGCCGGCCGCCAGCACCGCCGCCAGGGTGGCCAGGCCGCCGCGGGCGACGGCGGCCACCGCCGCGACGGCGCCCGCCAGAACCAGCAGCGCGGTGATGGCGCCGCCCGACGGGAACGCTCCGGCGGCGGTTCCGTGCGCGGCGAATGCCAAAGCGGCCGTCAGCGCCCCGACGGCGGCACCGCGCAGCAGCGCGGGCCGGCGAGGCGTGGCGGCGGTCATGATGCGGTGGCTCAGCCGATTCCGAGCCGGGCGAGCAGGTCGGCGTCGATACCGTCGAGTTGCGCTCTGATCGCGTCATGGGCGGACGCGCGGCGCTGGGTGGGCATGTTCTCGGCGGCCGTGACCGCTGCCGACAGGTCGGTCAGCCGATCGGTGATCGCGGTGACGAACTGCTTGGTCTCCGCATCCTTGGGTTTCTTGGCCGCCACCTGCTGCAGCGTCTGCTCGGCACCGGCGATACGCGCAGCCAGCGCCGCCCCGTGCCCGGAGAACTGGCCGAGCTGGCTCAGCGGAACCCCGAGCCGGTCGGCGCGGCGTTGATCGAGGAGTCCGCGCGCGGCCACCGCGGCGCGGTAGGCCAGCGGCACCAGAATCGGCGCGAGCAGCCGCGATACCGTCAGCGTTCGGCGAATCCGGGTGGGTGAGAGCAGTTTGCCCTCACGGGCGGCCTTCAGCTGGGTCTCAGCAACCTTCAGGGCGGCCCGGTCGCTGTCCCGCTGCGCCCGCAGCTGAGCCTTGAGCGCACGGGACTGGTCCTTGCGGTCGGCCTTGTAGCGTCGGGCGTCGTTCTTGGCCGCGAGTTTGGCCTCCAGCTTGGCCTTCTTCGTGGCGGCGCTCTTGATGGCGCGGGCCTCGGCTCGGCGGGTCGCCCGGCTCTTGCGTCGCGTGAACAGGCCCATCGGCGTTGCCTCCCGGAATCTCGTCGCCTGCCGCGGTCACCGGACGGCAGTGTGGCCAACACTATCGCCCGTACCACGCGTCGGCCGCCGGTGTCCTCCCGCGCTACCGGGATCCCCTCTGCAGCAAACATTTCGGTCGCAATATGCGACAATCGGGTAAATTTCTGCCGGCGGAGCGTGTGGCGCCGTGAGGGGGTGACGACGTGAAGTCACGGGGGCGAGTCGCGGCGGCAGCCTGTTTGGTCGCTTCCGGCCTGTTCGTCGGTGGTTCCTGCGGTGCGGTCGCGTTTGCCGGCCCGGACGAAAGTGATGGTGCAGGCGGTACCGGCACGATCGGCGACAGCACGGGTGACGCATCCTCCGGTGCTGCGGAACCCGATACGGGCAGTGCCGGCGGCACCCATCCCGGTCGGCCGGGCGGGCTTACGCACCCGCCCCGGGTGACCGTGGGGAACGGACGCGACAGCACGGCGCCGAAGTCCGGTACCGGTGCCGCCGCAGGCGGCTCCAGCAAACACTCCGAGGGCGCGGGAAGCGGGACGTCCACGGCGACGGGGACGCCCGCCGGCGAACCGTCGACGCCCGCAGATCCGGGCAGAGTCGACGACCCGACCGACCCCGACGACCCCGACGACCCCGACGACCCCGACGACTGCGACCAGAAGGGACAGCACTGCCTACCGTGGTGGTGGCCCAAGCCAGGGGTGCAGAAGTCCGGTAACGGCAACGGCGGACTCGGCAGTGCCGCGCCCAAGCCACCGACGGTCAAGCCCGTACGTCCGCCGGTCATGCAGTTGCCCAAGCCGACCCCGAACGGCGCTCTGTCGGGCCTGCCGGCCCCGCCCGCGATCACCAGCCCGTTGCCCGTGTTGCCGGTGATCGACCTGCCACCTCTGCCCGCTGCGGGCGGGGGATCCGATGGATCCAGCGGGACGCCGGGACCGTCGGTGCCGCCGCCACCCCCGGGACCGCCGGGCGCCGTCGCGCCGGAGCCACCGCACACACCGGTTCAGGCGGTCGACAGGGCCGTCGTGCCGGTGTCCTACCGCGCCGGGTACGGCGACTACCTGCGCACGGCCGACATCCCCCACGTGGTTGCCGTGGCGGTCCCGGGCGTCACCGGAATGATGTTGCTGACGGCTGCGGGTGGGATCATTGGATACCGACAGGCCCGCTCGGCGCTCGCTTTGAGCGCCCGGCGGTCGGCCAGATTCACCAGTTGACCGCAATCGCTGGCCTGCGCCGCGTTACGGCACCATAGTGGAAGTATCGGAAGGAGGTCGAAATGCCTGCTAGTCGCCGCGTGACCAAAGCTGTCAGTGCCGTCCTGGACCTTGCCCCGCGCAAGGGCGAGGTGTCCGTGCCCCGATTGGTGGAAGCCGTCAGCGCCGACCGCGGCCGGCCGATCGAACTCAAGATGGCCGAACTTCCGGCCGGGGTGTGCGGACAATGGCGACAGTACGCTGACCACGACGTCTTCCTGATCCAGAAGGGATTGCCGGCGTGGGACCGCACGCTGGCCCACGAGCTCGGTCATCTGGTGCTCGGACATGACGGCATCCCGGTGGTGGAGGCGGCCCGCGGAGCCATGGAATTGGCCGGTTCCGACCTCATCGGCTACATGCTGAATCAACGGACCGGGTGCATGGGTCCGGCCGGTGAGGATGCCGAGCAGGAGGCGGAGGATTTCGCCGCGTTGCTGATCTATCGGCTCGGCCGGCTGCCGTCGGATCGTTCGTCGATGGTCCAGGTGCGGCTCGGAGAGGCGTTTGGTTGATCGTCTGGGTGCTCGCCGGACTGCTGGGACTGGCAACCGGGTTGCGCATCGGATGGGCCCTGGTCAACAAGCAATCGCTGGTCAGCACCGCGATGATCCTGGCGCTGGGCAGCCTCGGCACGGTCGCGGCCTTGAACTGGCAGCCGCTGACCCTGCTGATCGACACCGCGCTGCACTGGCCCAATATCGCCGTGGGACTCAGTCAGGTGGCGCTCATCTCGTGCGCGGCGGGCAGCTGCGTCATGATCACCACCGTCGCCTCCGACCGTAAACCGGCCACCATCCGGCGTATCGCCATCGCCCAGTACGTGGTGGCCGCCGTCATCGCGGTCGTCACCATGGTGGCGTTCTTCGTCTCCGGCCAGGAACCCGAGATGGCCCCGGAGGAGTACCTGCGACGCAACCTGGGCTCCGCCGGCGGATGGTCGGCGTGGCTGCTGCCCCTGCTGTACGTGTTGCTCGCACTGACGCTGGTGGCCTGGGCCGGCATGCGCCATTCCAACCGCACCCGTCGCGGGCGGGCGTTGTTCGTGTTCAGCATCGGGATCGTGCTGATCGTGCTCGCCAGCGCGTTCTTCCTGTTGCGGGCGGTAGGGACCACCGAGCTGCTGGGTGTGGGCTCGGCCGCGACGCTGCTGGGCTGCGCCATGTTGGTGGTGGCGGGGGGCTCACTACTGCCCAGCGTCGAAGACTGGTTCGGTGCGCGCCGGGAACTGCGCACGGTGTCGCCGCTACTGGCCGAGCTGAGCCTGCGGCACCCGGACGTGGGTATCGGTGTGCGGCCCCGCGGGCCGCTGCTGTTCCGGGTGGCCGAACAGATGTCGCTCATCTCGGACTCGCTGTACCTGGAGGCCACTGCCGCCGAGGCGATGCGCAGGCGGGTCAAGTCCAACGGATCCGCGGCACGCGACGACGACGCCGCCGACGACGTGGTGGACTTCGCCGACATCGCCGAGCTGGACGGGCCCCCGGTCCCGGCGGAGGAGCAGGCCAAGGGGATCGCCCAGTGGATCTACGACGGCCGCGGCGCGGGCCGCGATGCGGCCAACGCCGAGTTCCCCGGGCTCAACTGGCTCCGCCAGCCGGCGACCTTCTCTGACCGCGAGTGGATCCTGGCCATCGCCGAGCAGTATTGCGAACTCGAACGCACGGGGCCGAAACGCACAAACGGTGCCACCGAGCGCTGAACGCGCGGTGACACCGTTTACGGCGACCAGACGGGCTCCGGTCAGCTGTCGAGATTCTCCTTGCGGCGCAACTCGTCGGCCTTGAGTGCCAAGTCCTGCTGGGACTCGGGCGACAGTCCGACGGTGCGGGCGGCGATGCGGCGCACACCCTCGTCCCGCATGTTGGCCAGCCAGGTCAGCTCCTTGTCGAGCTTCTCGTAGTACTCGTCATCGGTGAAGTACGCCGGCTTGATGCGGAAGAAGTTGGCCAGGGCCGCCATCGTGGCAACCGAAGGATTGGTGCGGTTGCCCGACCGCAGCTGCGAGAGATACGGAGCAGACATCGTCACACCTTCGGCCTTCAGCGCACCGATGACCTCAGCAGATGTATGCGGGCCGCGCCCCGGCGGGTAAACCGTCTCGAACAACCTGTTCAGCCGGGCGGCGAACGTCTTGCTCATCTAACTTTCCTCCACATAACTCACGAGTGTTGTACATCAGTCTCGTATTTGCTGATCATCGTAGCGAGTGTTGTCGCCACAACCAAGTGCAAACCACTGAAAAGTCGGACCATGCAGATTCAGCATACGCCGCTAGGCCCCCCAGCAGCACGGCAGGCACTTTCAGAAACCCGGGACCGCCGGTCCGGCGAACAAAAAAATGACGTATCCGTTGTTTTGCCCGAAGCGGCCCGCCGGGGCGCATTGTCACAGCTGCCCAGGGGTTCCGCCCAGCTGCGGACGCTGCCCGCAGCAAAGCGGAATGGTGGATTTGCTGCTGGCACTGGCGAAATATGGGTCGTCGTCGACACCAGATTCCGTCGGGCCACGTAACCAGGAGGGCAGGGCAGTCGACGGACTAGTGTCGTCCGATCGGATGACAGTAGCCAGCGGCGATTCAGCGATATTCCGGCGACGAATCCAGTGCCGTCGATGGACCGCTCGCCGCGGACCCGCCCTTGGACCGCCGATACCGGACCAGCGCGGTCCCCAGCGCACTCAGCGCGAGCGTGCCCGTCACCACTGCGGCCACCCATGGCAGATGCAGGGCGTTGTCGAAGAGGATCCACAGGCCGAACAGCGCGAACAGCACCGCGGCCATGCTGTGCAGGAAGCGCTCGGGCAGCCGGCGATGCAGCAGCGTTCCCGCGGCGATGGCCACCCCGTCGGCGGCCACCATGCCGATCGTCGCGCCGATCCAGACGCCCGCCCAATTGTGGTCACTGGCGAGCGCCACCGTGGCGAGCATCGTCTTGTCCCCGAGCTCGGCCAGCACGAACGAAGACACCACCGCGAACACGATGAACCGCGGTTCGGCCACCCGGACATCCTCGGTGTCGTCATCCGCGGCGCGGCTGTCGCGCCAGGTCCACACCGCGAAGAGCAGGAAGGCGATGGCCGCGGCGAAGGCGATGGGACGCTCGGGCAGTGACAGGCCCAGGAAGTGCCCGATGGTGACGGACAGTCCGTGCACCAGGAAGGCGGCGATACCGACGCCGGAGAGCACCACCCACCACCGATGCCGCAGGGCGTAGGTCATGGTGATCAGCTGGGACTTGTCGCCCAACTCGGCGACGAACACCACTCCGAGACTGACGAGTGCGGCACTGAGCACGAGGGCGACCTTTCGACGCGGCGCCGGCCGACCATGCGCTGATGGTCTCCGGACGTTCGGTCGAAGGTCTCGCCCACCACCCCAGGATCGAGGAGCGGTTCGCCGGCCGGGCCTGCGCACATCGGATGCGCGCTGCCAGTATGTCGACACGACGATTGGGGGCTACTCCCCTTCGCTGATGCCACCGACGATAACCGTTGCGCGGCAACGGCGCCACCCCTGCCGGCGGATTCGGGTACCCGTACTTTCTTGCTACCCGATGCGAAAAGCGTTATGCGGCAAGCAGCATCGCAAGGATCGCGGTGTCCGGATGGCTGATGGGGTCCACGCCGACGCGGCTGACCATCGACGTGACCGTCCCGTCGGACTCGGCTTCCACCCAGGCCGCCCGGTGTTCCAGGCCCAGATGCGGAAGCCCGGGCAACAGCACGCAACCCGAAGCGGCGCCGGTGCATTCGGGCAGCGACGGCGTCGTCTCCGAAGGCGGATGCAGCATCATCAGGGCCGGCGGTTGGTGATCGGCGAAAAAGCCTGGGGGAATGGCGGATTCACCTACCACGGTGCCTTCTGCCAGTACCAGACCGACCGTGCCGGGAGCGGGTTGCTCGGGGAGTTCCTCGCGGACTCCGAATATGGTTGTGGTGGAAAGCAATCCGGGCATGGAGGCCACCCGCACGGCCACCATCAACAACTGGGCCCACTCCTTGGTCGAATCCGGCCAACGGCCGGAAACCACAAACCCCTTCAAAGAACCACGAGCATGGAACGGGGCGATCTCCACCGCACGTTGGGGTCCGGTCTCCATCTGGCCTCCCGACAGTGTTGGAATGCTGACGACACTGCTGTGGGTCGATTTGCCAAGGATGAGGCAGGAAGTGGCTAGCACGCAAGAGGACACGAGTGCCAAATGCAACGGGCCCCGCACGTCGCCAGGAAAGGCGATGACGTGCGGGGCCCGTGCTGCGAGCCGGCCGGCTCAGCCGAAGATCAGGCCAGCGGTCTTGGCGGTGGCCTTGGCGAACCGGTCCTGGACGTCGGCCCAGTTGACGACGTTCCAGAACGCGGTGACGTAGTCGGCCTTCACGTTCTTGTACTGCAGGTAGTAGGCGTGCTCCCACATGTCGACCTGCAGCAGCGGGATGATGCCCAGCGGCACGTTGGCCTGCTGGTCGTACAGCTGGAAGGTCAGCAGCCGATCCCCGAGGCTGTCGTAGCCGAGCACCGCCCAGCCGGAGCCCTGCAAGCCGTTGGCCGCGGCGGTGAACTGCGCGCGGAACTTGTCGAACGAACCGAACTGGTCGTCGATCGCCTGCGCGAGCTCACCGGTGGGCTTGTCGCCACCGTTGGGGGAGAGGTTCTTCCACCAGATGCTGTGGTTGACGTGCCCGCCGAGGTGGAACGCCAGGTTCTTCTCGTTCAGGAAGATGGCCGACTGGTCGCCGTTGGCGCGGGCTTCCTCAAGCTTGGCCAGCGCGTCGTTCAGGCCCTTGACGTAGGTGGCGTGATGCTTGGTGTGGTGGATCTCGTTGATCTGTCCGGAAATGTGGGGTTCCAGGGCGCTGTAGTCGTAATCAAGCTCCGGGAGGGTGTATTCAGCCACTGGCTTCCTTCCTAGTCATGTGATCCGCGGTCATGCGGGCCGCGTCGGGTGGATCGCGGCGGAGTTCGGCGTCGGAAATCTCGACAACAAGCTCGACACCATCCTTGCCCGATCACAGCTGACACCGCAAGGACGTGTGCCGTTAGCGCACACGGGGAATAAAACTCGTTCGGGTCAGGTCGATAACTCAGGTCAAGACGATGAGTGCGAGTACGGCGAGCAGGACGAGGGCGATGACGCCGGCGCGCAGGCACGCCATGGCCTGGTTGCCGTACATCCGCGACGTACCCTGCCAGTCCGACTGCGGCACGGCCGATCCGTGGCCCATTGAGTGCGCTGCCATCACAAGCTCCTGACCTGCACGATTCGAAACATCCCCCAGTGAGATCTGTCACACGGCTGTAGTGACGGTGATCATAAACCCTTAGCTGTCCGGCGGGAAATCCGGCCGTCGCACCGGCCCGGCACGTTTGAAAGTGGGCGGCGGCGGGAACCACCCCGGCCCGCCCGATTTTCGGCGAAAGTTAGCTGAGCAACCTTTTTCGCTCGGCGCGGCCCGGACTTGTTGATGACAGCGCCGCTGCGGGCTCAGGTTATCCACAGCCAGACCGCGGAGAGGCGTGCGTGCGGCGGTGCGGTGGCACCCGGTGCCTGTGGATGAACCTGTGGAAACTGTGGATAGCCGAATCATTGCTGTCACGTTCGATGACCGTCCGTGCGACCGTCGAACCGACGCCGCGGCCCCCGGACCCGTGCCAGCATGGAGTCCATGACCCGACGCCTTGCCCACCCAGCGGGACCGACCACAATGTCTGCTCATGTCTGACAGTGACGTGGCCCATGCCGATGTGAAGGACGTCCCCGTGGATTTCGGCGACGCGGTGGTGCTGCTGGACGTCCGCGAGGACGACGAATGGCAGCGCGGCCACGCCGCCGGTGCGCAGCACATTCCGATGGGTGACGTGCCCGCGCGGATCGACGAGATCGACCGCGACGCGACGCTCTACGTTGTCTGCCATGCCGGCGGGCGGTCCCTGCGGGTGGCCCAGTACCTGGCCAGGGAAGGTTTCGAACCCATCAACGTGACCGGCGGCATGCTGGCGTGGGTGCAGGCCGGACGGCCGGTGACCACCGACGGCGGCGCCGCGGGCACGGTCTGAACACGCCGTAGGCTGGACCGGTGATTCAGGTCTGCGCCCAGTGCGGGACGCGGTGGAACGTCCGCGATCGCCAGCGGGTCTGGTGCCCGCGGTGCCGGGGCACGCTGCTGGCCCCCGGCGTGTTGCCGCCTGTCCCGCCGCAGCCGGGTGGCCCTGATCCGAGGTGGCGACCACCGGCCGGCGCGCCGAGCCGGCCGCCCGCCCGTCCACAGCCCGGCCCGCTGCCACAAGGGTTCAAATGGATCGCCGTGCGCCCCGGTGCGGCGCCCCCGCCCCGGCGTCAGCGTCGCCCGCTGGGGCCCACGCCGCGCTACGCGAGCATCCCGCGCTGGAGCCTGTACGGCCCGCCCGGTGACTACGCCCCGGGCGCCGCCGTCGACGCCGAGGCGCGTCGCGGTCCGTCGGCGACCATGGTCCGGGCCACGCTGGTCACCACGATGGCCTTGTTGGGCTTCGCCGCGGTGATGCACATCCTGCGTTATGCCCTGCTGCTGATCAATCGGTCCGTGCTGCTGAACCCCGTGCTGGCCGGGGTGGTGACCTGGGTCGGAGTGGCTGCCAGCGCGCTGGCGCTGTTCGGCGTGATCGTGACCGCCGTGGTGCTGACCAATTGGCTGATCGCCCGCCGGGCCGGCGTGTTCGCGCACAACGGTCGAGACGATCCGCGGTCGAAATGGCAGTTGTGGGCGGGCTGCCTGGTGCCGCTGGTCAACCTGTTCTGGGCGCCGGTGTTTCTCATCGAGCTGGCCCGCGCGGAGGGCCGCACGGGGCTGCGGATCACGGCGTGGTGGATCACCTGGGTTTTCAGCACGGCGGTCTCGGTGATGTCCATCGCGACGAGCTTTGTCAGCGACGCGCAGGGCATCGCCAACAACACGGTGACCACCACGATCGCCTATCTGCTTGCGCTGGCCGCCGTCGTGCTGGTGCTGCAGGTCTTCCAGGGCTTCGAGAGCAGGCCGGTCGACCGGCCCGTCAAACGCTGGGTGATGGTGGCCACCGGCCCGCAGGACGGGGAATCCGCGGTCCACGAGACCGATTCCGCGCCAGCGGTTGAGACCGAAGACCAAAACCCGGCAGCATAGCCATATGACCGCGGGCGACGCCGGCGCCACTGGGCCGGCCAGATCGGAACCGACAGCGGGACCGGCGGCCGAACGTCACCCCTTCGTCGTCGCGCACCGCGGCGCGTCGGCCGAGCGCCCCGAGCACACCCTGGCCGCCTACGAGCTCGCGCTGCAGGAGGGTACCGACGGCGTCGAGTGCGATGTGCGGCTGACCAGGGACGGCCACCTGGTGTGCGTGCACGATCGCCGCGTCGACCGCACCTCGAACGGCACCGGTCTGGTCAGCGAGATGACCTTGGCCCAGCTACGCGAACTCGACTTCGGGTCCTGGCACACCGGCTGGCGTGAGAGCGGCGGTACCGGCGATACCGGACTGCTGACGCTGGACGCGTTGATCACGTTGGTGCTCGACTGGAAACGGCCGGTCAAGCTGTTCATCGAGACCAAACACCCGGTGCGCTACGGCGCGCTGGTGGAGAGCAAGGTGCTGGCGGTGCTGCACCGGTACGGCATTGCGGCACCGGCCTCGGCCGACCTGGCCAGAGCAGTGGTGATGTCGTTCTCCGCCGCGGCGGTGTGGCGGATCCGGCGGGCGGCGCCGATGCTGCCCACCGTGCTGCTGGGGGAGACATCGCGCTACCTCGGCGGCAGCGCCGCCACGACGGTGGGCGCCACCGCCGTCGGGCCGTCGATCGCCACCTTGCGGGAGCACCCCGAACTCGTCGACCGTGCCGCCGCCCAGGGCCGCGCCCTGTACTGCTGGACCGTCGACCACTACGAGGACGTGCGGTACTGCCGGGACGTCGGGGTGGGCTGGGTCGCCACCAATCACCCCGGCCGCACCAAGGACTGGCTGCAGAACGGTCTGACCGGGGTGGGCCGGGACTAGAGGTTGCCGCCGGCGGCCTTGGGCGCGCTCGGGTCGGCGGCGCCGCGCGCGAGTTCACGGGCGACGAAGTCCTCCAGGTGGAACAGGTTGGCTCCGGCGCGCTCGGCGATCCGCACCAGAGACGTCATGGTCGCCACCTCCTCGACCTGCTCCTTGAGGAACCACTGCATGTACTGCTCGCCGAGATAGTCGCCCTCTTCCCGGGCGACGCTGGCCAGCCGGGTGATCTGCTCGGTGACGGTGCGCTCCTGCTCCAGCGCCAGCCGCAGCGCCTGCGCGGGGCTTTCGAAGGAGTTGTGCACGGCATCGATGCCGGGGATCTCGATGTCCAGGTCACGATCGAGCAGGTACTGGACCAGCATCATGGCGTGGTTGCGCTCCTCCACCGACTGGGCGTAGAAGTGCGCGGCCAGCTGCGGCAGATCGGATCCATCGCAGTACACGGCAATGGCGATGTATTGCTGCGACGCGGTGAATTCGGCCCGGATCTGCTCACGCAGGAGGGTGTTGAATTTGGTGTCGAGAGCGGTCGCGTCGGTCATGGTCATGACAATAACGCAGGTCAGAGGCCCTGTCAGCGAAGGTGACCCTTACGGAGGTTAGCGTTTCCTAACTGGAGTGACTCCAGTTACACCTCTCTACTGGCGCATCAAAAAGTTTGCTGTGCGGTCAGGATCCCAGGTTCAGTACATCCGCGGGAACCGCAGTGTCGGCGGCGAGTGCGGCGAACAACCGGCCGGCGGCATCGCTGTCCCAGACCACCACCGCGCCGGAGTCACTGCTGGTGAATTCCCCGATGGGCACCGTCGTCGTCACGGTGTCACCGTGCAGCGCCCACCCCAATCTGGCCAGGTCCCAGACATGCCCACCCTGATCCACCGTGAGTGCGCTGCCGACGGCGTGGACCATCGGGTACCACCGCAGCGGATTCAGCAGCACCTCCGGGCCGGCGGCCCGGTGCAGCAGCGCCGACATGAAGGCCCGCTGGTTGAGCATCCGGTCCAGGTCCGCGCGCGGCGTGGCGCGCGAGCGCACGAAGCCCAGGGCGTTGCGGCCGTCGAGTTCCTGGCAGCCGGCCGGGAGGTCGATACCGGCCAGGGGGTCGGTGATCGGTTCGGCCGGGCACATGGTGACGCCCCCGATGGCGTCGACGAGTTCGGCGAAACCGTCGAAGCCGACCTCGGCGTAGTGGTCCAGCCGCAGGCCGGTGGCCTGTTCCACCGTCTGCGCGAGCAGTGGTGCGCCGCCGATGGCGAAGGCGGCGTTGATCTTGTCCTGGCCGTGCCCGGGAATGTCGACGTAGGAGTCGCGCGGCAGCGACACCATCGTGGTCGGCACGCCCGAGCCGAATCCGCCGATGTGGACCAGCAGGATGGTGTCGGTCCGGCCGTTGCCCACGTCACCGCCGGTGGCCAGCTCAGCCTGCTGTTCGGGCGAGAGGTGCTGCCTGCTGTCCGAGCCGACGAGCAGCCACGTGACACCTTTGCCCGGCGCCGGGCGGTCGGGGTAGTTGGCCAGCGCCGGCACCCGCTGCAGGGTGGTGTCGAACCAGGCCGCACCGGCGACACCGGCGGCCAGCACGATCAGCAGCAGCACCGTGAGCAGGGCGGCTGCGCGGCGGACGCGACCCCGACGACGCGGCTTGGCGGG
>NZ_LQOL01000001.1 GCF_002101555.1 Mycolicibacterium canariasense | reverse complement strand
GCCGTCGAACACCACCTATGGGAGCAGCCACGCGTCAAGTGGTGCGAACGCCATGGCGACCCCTGCGGCATGAACGGTGACTGGCACCGACACTGGCACGCGCTCAGGCCATCCGACTCGCCTGACACCAAATTCACCGTCGTCAGGTGGAGCCGATGAGCGCCGAGTTCCCCACGCTGGCCGAGGTGCTTCGCCAGCACCGAGTGAAGGTGCGACACGGCCGGTACTGGGTAGGCCAGTGCACTGGGTGCGCGTGGACCACAGACCAACCGATGGGATTCATGGCGGGCGTGCTGGATGCCCACGAGGCGCACCAGGGTGACGCGTGGCGTGAGGCGTGCACCATCCGCACCGCCGAGCAACTCAACGCCTTGCCGGACGGTGCGATCGTCGCGGACTGCCACCACTCTCCGGTCTACAAGCAGGACGGGATCTGGTGGTTCGGTTCTCAGCGGGCGGCCATCGTGCCGCCCTACGGATTCCCGGCGCTGCTGATCCACCACCCGGATTGGGCGCAGTCATGACCGCCGACGCCGCAGCCCTGATCGCCGACGTACTTGCGGCTCATCGACACCGAGGGTTTCGGGTCATCGACAACGGCCCCCTGGAAGACGACGTCGCGACGTATGCGGTCCTGTGTCGCTGCGGTCAGGACTTCCACGCCGCAACCAGTTGGCAGGCTGCTGCCGCGCACGAAGCGCACTCCGCCGCTGCTGTGGTGGCGGCACTCGGCGGACTCACCCGCGAATGGGCAGTCACGATGGGCACCGTCGGCTACGTCGGAACCGCCAGCAGCGACAAAGCCCGCGTCGAACTCGAACTCGCCGTCATCCGGAGCAACAACACGCGCTGGGAACGTGACCACAACGCCGCGCCGGACTGGGCCAGTAATCCCAGCCTGGTCGAGCGGTGGGTGAGCGGCTGGACACCCGAGGAACCAGCACCATGAGCGCCCATCACCGTCAACCAGCGACCTACGTGTTTCCGCCGGAAGTCTTTTCTCTGATCGTCGACCGCGACCCAGGCGACTACGAGGGCCTACACCGAGCCAGAATCACCGGCCCCAACGCGCACCAGTGCGAACCGTGGATGCTCACACCCACGCCGACGATCGGCTCCTACTGCCGCGCCTGCTGCCGACGCTGGCC